>CAWAGD010000001.1:0-16184 GCA_963781525.1 uncultured Alphaproteobacteria bacterium
GCAACCGGAGCTTAAGAGCTGGTGGCCGAAGGCCAGCGGAGATCGGCCGACCTCGGCGCTTAGCGGCGAGGATCGACGTCACGGGCCATCGGAGCGTGGCCGCAGGTCATGTCGGAGCCGGGCCGTGGCGGCAGAGGCCCGGGCGTGCTGCTAAGCATGTCATCGACCAAATATTGAAACCGCAGATTTTGGTCGCGGGTTCTGAGCTCCAGGATGAGTTTGCTTCAATGGCCCCCCGGCCCTTCGAACAGCGCGCGAAGCTAGACCTGCTGTGAGCTCACTAGTCTATTCCGTGCATTTAACTTTCGTTTGTTCGCTAAGGGGGGGGCAGCATAAATGGCGGTGAGATATAGCTTCGGAAGAGTTTCGGATCAGCAAGTCGTCGCGCTGACTCAGCGCTCTTTTGACCAATTTACCCATGGGAAGATTACGCTACAGATCGGCTGACTTGAGCTTGGGAGCCTCGGGAGAAACCCGACGCGGAAGGCGGGGAAGCGTTTGACCCAGATTATGAAGCTTTCTTCGAGATAATCGGTCCCGATACTTTTTTGATAACGACTGCGAACTGGGCAACAGGGGCTAAAAATGGGATACCGCGTCACCTACACGCGCGGTAAGGTGAGTGGGCGTCAATCCAGCCGGAGGGGAGTGCTTATCCCTTCATCGAAATCCCCTTTGTGGAATACACTGGAGGTGGGCCGGACCTGACGAAAACCACGAACTTGTTTTAAGCTATTTTGAGCAAATTTATTCCCATGGCTCCCCCCATTGCTGGCGGAGCGGACGCCGAAGTCGCGCTTTCGCCAGGCGTCGACGATTGTAAATAAGGGTCCTCCGAAGCGGTCTCAGCGATGATTGAGCACACAGCAGCTCGACAGAAGGATCTGGATAAAACTCGCAACAGCCTTTCGAAGGAGGCTGAACAAGAAAGTCAAAAGATAAAAGAAAAGCGGGAGCTTGAGAAGATATTCGAGGTTAAGGCGAAGGAATCTTCCTAGAAAAGGCAGATTCTCTTCGAACTCGCGAAGCCGATCTCGACGATCGGGAAAACACTCATGTCAGGCGCCAGTTTGCAAAAAGACATGGCGTCTCGTTCTTTCGGACACCGCGCCCTCTCATCAAAACTTACTGACAAAATCGATATTTTAGCTTTCTCACCCCGATCGTGCTTGCGCTTTGTCCCCGCGATGTTCATATCATGGATGATATTTTCGGAAATTGGACATGTGTCCAGCTTCAATAGCAACATCTCCGATATAACTAAGAGCTTGATATGTTTCTAGCCTATCGAGCAGAAGAGCGCCCTTATCGCGAATCAAATAAATAGCCAGATATTATACGTTCAGGGTAGGATTGTTCTGCAGGCACTTTGGTCTTGCCGCATTGGTGTGGTTTGCACTACGACTTGACGTCCTCGCGCTACCGGTTGGTCAAGTCATTGGGAGCGTGATCTCCATCGTTTTCCGCTTAAGATACGGAGAGGGCAGGCTTTCTCGTGGAGGGTGACCTTGAAGCTCGAAAGGTCAACGGAGAGGGGCTACCGGAAGTTATTGCTCGAGAGCTTTTCGAGGGGTCTCTGTTGGCGCAACGGATTCATCCGGGAACCGGTCGGAATTCGAAGATACTTGGCGGTGCTTTGAATAGATTGCTGGGTCAAGCCGCGAAGGTCAGAATTGGCACCGATGGTGTCAATGTAGAGGTCGAAGGGAAGGGTGTCAGGCGGGCTCGCGAAGCTCATTGAGAAGGGACTTCTCCTAGTGGACCTTCGGCGTATTCATGCACAAGGATGGGTCGATCTACGATGACATCCCTGAGGTGCGCTACCAGTTCCCGAAGGCCTACCTCAGCCGCGCCAAGCGGATGGTCGGCGACTGGATTGTCTATCGCGAGCCGGTCAACATCCCGCAATCTCAAGGGCTTCTTCGCCGTGGCGAAGGTGGAGCGGATCATTCCCGATCCGGACAAGGCCGATCACTACCGCGCGCTGATCAAGAAGGCAGCTACCTGCCGTTCGAGCCGACCGTGCCGCACAAGGTTGACGGTCAGCCGGTTGAGCGCGACCTGGCCAACGCGCAAGCCGCCGTGCACCGCTGTCCAATTCCGATTTCGCGCGCATCATCGCACTGGGCTTGCCCGGGGACGAGACGCTGCCGCGCGTCGGCAACCTCGAACCGCTGGACCGCGTGCAGGACACGCAAATGCCGTTCGAAGATCGAGCGGCCCATCGTGCAGACGCTGCTCAACCGCCCGTTCCGCGACCGCGCATTTCGCCGCGCGGTGCTTCACGCCTATGACGGGCGCTGCGCGGTGACGGGATGGAAGCTCGTCAACGGCGGCGGGCGGTTGGAAGCCGAGGCGGCGCATATCCGCCCGGTCGAGCACGGCGGGCCGGACAGCGTGCGTAACGGCCTCGCACTATCGGGCACCGCGCACTGGATGTTCGACCGGGGCCTGATTGGCTTTGCCGATGACCTCTCGATCTTGGTCCATCGCAAGGTGAATGATCGCGAAGGGGTTGAGACCATGCTCAATCCCAAGAGGCGCTTGCTGGTGCCGGAGCGGGATGGAGATCAGCCCCACCCGCAGTTTCTCGCGTGGCACCGGGAGCATCACGGCTTCTGACGTTGCGCAGCGCCGTCACGCGCCGCTCCGCGATTGCTGGCGCAATCGCTCCGTCCGTCACGTGACGTCGAACGGGTTCGGCTGACGCCGACCCGCCGGCCGCCTCTCTCGATGCGCTGACGCGCACCGGCTCCTAACGCGTCGCTTGGCTAGCGCAAGCTTTGGCGTTACTCGCCTTCGAGAGATCGCCAATCATCCTCCTCCGGATCGAACTCCTCCAGCTCCTCCCCGGTCTCGACGATGTCCTCGAGCTCGCCCACGGCCTTGAAGTCGCTGCTGGCGAGGGGGAAGAACTCGGTCTGCAGGTCGGCTTCGGGCGGGCCGTCCATCTCGGCGCGGTGGCGGGCGGCGGCCTGGGCGAGCATGGCCTGCATCGCCTCGATCTCGGGCAGGGTCATCTGCACCGGATCGAAGTGTTCGATCAGCGCGGCGTTCATGTCGTCCTTCTCGGCGCTGCTGAGGGCGGGCTGGGTGATGGTGTATGCTTGTCGCCCTATCGCTCCGCTGCTTGAGGGCAGGGTTCCTTGTCGCCCTATCGCTACGCTGCTTGAGGGCAGGGCGCTCCCGCTCAGCCGGAACCCGTTCGGGTCGAAGTAGCTGGCGGACAGGCGGCGGCCGTCGGGCCCCTTCGCGTTCATGCGCAGGCAGAACATCAGCAGCCGGTCGTTCTTGATGCGGCGGAAGCCTTTGAGCTTGCCGCCGATGAACACCGGGCTGAGCTGGCCGTTGAGCGCGCGGTCGAACGCTTCGTCCTTCAGCCGCTGGACGCCGAAGTCGAGCGCGGCCTCCCACGCGCGGCGGAAGCTTTCGGAGCCGGGCTGGCGGCGGAGCCAGTAGGCGCCCTCGCTGCTCATGTTGACCATGCGGCACGCGCGCTTGACGCTGCCGGTATCGGCGAGCGCGGCGATGAACGCCTTTTGCCGCGCGGGCGTCCAGCCATCGTGGCGGAACTTGCGCGGGACGGGATCGAACGCGGGGAGGGAGTGCCCGGCGGCCTCCATCTCGGCAAAGCGGCGTGCGGGCGGCGGCGGGGTCCTTGCGGCGGGTCATGCGATGCGGCTCCTGGGTTGGCAAACCGGCCAGGAAGCAGAAAAATGGCGTGTAGGAAAACGGGATTGTCGTGGGTGGAGCGTTCGTTTGCGACCGCCCGTCCGGGCGAGCGATCCTTCCGGCGCTGTCGCTCCGCCGCGCTCCTTGGGGCTGCGCACACGCCAGTGCGCGAGCGGAACCGCTGGTCGCGGCCCGGTGGCAGCGCGCCGCCGGGCCGGTTTGCGGCTTCCAACTTCACTTTGCGTTCACCGTGGTGGCGGCTATAGGCACCGCCTTATGCAGACTGCCCCGCGCGCTTCGCTCAAAGCTCTCGCCACCGCCGCCGTGCTCGGCGCCTCGCTCACCCTGACGGCTTGCGCCGGCAAGGGCGGGGTGAAGGACACCGCCTACGTCGCGCGCGATGTGGAGACGCTCTACGCCGCGGCCAAGGACCGGCTCGACCGCGGGCAGCCGACCATCGCCGCCGCGCTGTTCGACGAGGTCGAGCGCCAGCACCCGTATTCGCCGTGGGCGCGGCGCGCGCAGTTGATGAGCGCGTTCAGCTATTACGCCGCGCGCGATTACGACAAGTCGGTCGCCAGCTCGCAGCGGTTCCTGTCGATCCACCCGGGCAACAGGGACGCGCCGTACGCGTATTACCTGATCGCGCTGTCGTATTACGAGCAGATCAGCGACGTAACGCGCGACCAGAAGGTCACCGAGCAGACGCGCACCGCGCTGCAGGAATTGATCCGCCGTTATCCGAGCACCGAATACGCCAACGACGCCAAGCTGAAGCTCGACCTGGTGCAGGACCATCTCGCGGGCAAGGACATGGAGATCGGCCGCTATTACGAGCGGGCTGGCAGCTGGCTGGCGGCGCAGATCCGCTTCCAGAACGTGGTCGATAACTATCAGACCACCAGCCACACGCCCGAGGCGCTTTATCGCCTCGCGGAAACCAATCTCGCGCTCGGCATTCCTGAAGAAGCGGTCAAGTACACTGCGGTGCTCGGCGCGAACTATCCCGGCAACGAGTGGTACCAGAAGGCGTTCGAGCTGGTGCAGAAGCGCGCGCCCGGGGTTACCGCGAGCTAGTCACGCGGGTTGCTCCTCGACCGCGCAGCTTACAAAAATCACGGTAAAACGAGCAACGGATAAGGTTTGCCGTGTGCAACGGCGTGCGGCTCGACGGCCGGATCGGCGGGCGACGTCCCGGGCCAGCAAGCCTTGGCAGGCGTAGCTGCTCACGATCGCTCGCTTTGTGCGCTCAATCTTAAGGTTACGAATTCTTTTTATTTGGCCGTCTAGGGTAGCGCGGAAGGTAACGTGCTATTCAAGGGGCAGCGCGCTTGATGCGCATGCGAGGTTTATTCCAGGTCCGACCGCTGACGGCGCTGGGCGCAGCCGCCGACCGCCGGCGCCTGCGCCGCGCGGCGGCGCGAGCGTCCAGGTCGGACAGGCCGCGCAACGCCCGCGCAACGATCGCCGCCTGGGCGATCGGCATCGCGCTGGTGGCCGGCGCGATCGACCTCATGCTGCCGATCGAGGACGCATTCCGCGCGGTGCGTACGTTTGCGCGGCTTCATCCCGCCGATCAGAGCGTGCTGGTGGTGACCGTGGACGACCGTTCGCTCAACGCGCTGGGCGTCAGCGACCCCAAACGCAGCGATGACGCGCGGATGCTCGACCGGTTGTTCGCGCTTGGCGCCAAGCGGGTGTTCTTCGATCGCGCTTATGCGGATGCCACAACCCCGGACGAAGACCGCCAACTGGCCGCGGCATTCGAGCGCCACAAGGGGCGCGTGGTTGTCGGCGCTATCGCCGACGTCGAGCAGGCGGACGGTTCGACCGCTGACGTCCTGCCCAATCCGATGTTTCGCAATTCGGTGCGCATCGCGTCGATGAGCGGGCACGAAGCGCCGCTGGGCCTGTCGACCATATTCCCGACCAAGACCCGTATCCTTGGGCAGGATCGCCGCTCGATTTCGGCCGAACTGGCGCAAGTGGACTTGCCCGCGGGCGTATACCGGGTCGATTTCTCGGTCGACTATCAAACGATCCCGACGGTCGAGTACATCGATGTCCTGAATGGCGGTGACCTTGGTCCTGTCCAGGTCGCGGGCAAAGACGTGATCGTTTCGCCTTCGAGCCGTGCTGCGACGGATTTCCACGCGGTTCCTCTCCGGTCGATGGTGCCCGGCGTTCTGGTCCATGTGATTGGGGCCGAGACGCTCAAATCAGGCTACCCGCTCGATCTGGGATGGCTCCCGGCATTCCTGTTCACCGCGCTGATCATCGTGATCCAGGCCCGCAAGCGGCAACCGCTGTACCGATTGACGTTCCTGTGTGGCGGCACGCTCGTCCTGCTTCCGCTCGCGCTCGACTATGCGAGCATCAGCATCGATGTCATGCCGGCTATGCTGTGCTTCGCCATCGGCATGTTCCGCCTCGCCCGCCTGGCCCAGGCGACCTACCACGGTGCAACCGGAATCCAGCGCATCGAGGGGCTTCAGGCCCCCGGCACCGCCGATACGTCGGACGTGATCGCGCTGAAGATCCGCAACTTCGCGACCATCAGCGCGAGCTTGAAGCGCGAAGAGATCGATCTTCTGCTGATGAAAGCCAAGGCAATGCTGCGCGCGACCGAGCCCGACGCCCAGTTTGCCTTCCACAAGGACACGTTCGTTTGGCTGCGACCCCGATTGCCGAGCGACGAGCTTGAGAACCACGTTCGCGGGCTCCACGCATTGTTCCGCACCAGCATCACCATCGGTTCGCACGCGCCCGACGTGGCCTCCTCGATCGGGCTCGACATCAACCGCAACGCGCCCCTGCGTGAGCGCATCGAAAGCGCCATCCAGAGCGCCGAAGACGCCGCTCACGGCGGCAAGATTTTCATGGTCAGCGAGGCGGGGGTTGTCCAGGATCGCGCGTGGAAACTCGAGATCCTGTCCGAGCTCGAACAGGCGATCAACCAGAACGAAGTCGGCGTCGCGTTTCAGCCGAAAGTGTCGCTGGCGACAGGCCGGATCATCGGCGCCGAAGCGCTGATGCGCTGGGTTCACCCGACCCGCGGGCCGATCGAGCCCGCGCAAGTCGTCGCCAGCGCCGAAGAGCACAACCGCATCGACATGATCACGCGCTTCGTACTCAACCGTGCGCTGCGCGAATCACGTCCCGCGCTCGACCGCGACCCGGCGTTCTCGATCGCGGTCAACATCTCCGCGCTCGACTTGCGCGATCCGATGTTCGCGCAGCAGGTTGCAAGCTTGATAGCCGCTTACCGTTTCCCAGCGAGCAACCTGATGCTCGAAATCACCGAGACGGCCCCGATCGAGAACGACGCGACGGTTGCCAAGAACATGGCCGCGCTCAAGCGGCTCGGCGTGAAGTTGTCGGTCGACGATTTCGGGAGCGGGCACGCTTCGTTACACTACTTGCGGCAAATCCCGGCCGACGAGGTCAAGATAGACCGTAGCTTTGTCACCTCGATGGATACTTCGGCCGAAGACCGGGCGCTGGTGCGCGCCTCGATCGAGATGATTCACTCACTCGGGCGGGTTTCCGTAGCGGAAGGTGTCGAAAACCAGGCGGTGGTCGACCTTTTGCGCGAAATGGGCTGCGACACCGCGCAAGGTTACTTCTTTTCCAGGGCGATCCCGATGGCAGCACTGCTCGGACAACTGTCCCGGGGAGAGAGGGCCGCTTAAATATCTTGCCAAACGTTTACGATCTGTTAACCCTGCTTGTTACCAATTGGGCAACAGGTAGGAGGTCGTATGTCGATCTGGAAATGGTTTCATGATATGTACGGCGGCCGCTAAAGCCACCTAATCAAACGCAAAAAGCCCCGGCTGGTCCGGGGCTTTTTTATTGTCTCCAAGTCTCCTGCCGGCGCGGAAATTGTTACCGAATCGACCAGGCGATTCGCTCCAGGTCAGGCGGCCTTGCGTACTTGCTGGTGACGGCGGACGATCCCGCTTAGCCCCTTGGTCAGCTGGTAAAGGCCATTCAGGCGGCTTTGCGGGTCGCCCCACGCGCGGCTGAGCACCAGCTTCATGTCGGGCCGCAGCTTGGCATCGTCGCCCACACGCTCGACCCACGCGAGCAAACCTTTTGGATCGGGGAAGTCGTCCTTGTGGAAGGTGATCAGCGTGCCGCGGGCGCCGACATCGATCTTGGCGATGTTGGCCTCGATCGCCTGGTGCTTGATCTCGATCAGCTTGACCAGGTTGGCGGTCGGCGGCGGGAGCGCGCCAAAGCGGTCGATCATCTCGGCGGCGAGCGATTCGATTTCCGACTGGTCGTGCGCATCGTTGAGCCGGCGATAAAGTCCCATGCGCACCGTCAGGTCCGGCACGTAGCTTTCGGGAATCATGATCGGGGCATCGACGGTGATCTGCGGGCTTGGCCCGACCTCTCGCTCCAGTCCGGCGTTGCCCGCACGCGCGGCGAGGATCGCGTCCTCCAGCATCGATTGGTACAATTCGAAACCGACTTCACGGATGTGGCCCGATTGCTCATCGCCGAGCAGGTTGCCCGCGCCGCGGATGTCGAGATCGTGGCTGGCAAGCTGGAACCCGGCGCCGAGGCTGTCGAGATCGCCCAGCACCTTGAGCCGCTTTTCGGCGATTTCGCCCATCGCCGTGTCCTTGAGCGTGGTCAGATAAGCGTAAGCGCGCAGCTTCGAGCGGCCGACGCGCCCGCGCAACTGGTAGAGCTGGGCAAGCCCGAAGCGATCGGCGCGGTGGATGACGATGGTGTTGGCCGATGGGATGTCGAGCCCGCTCTCGATGATCGTGGTGGACAGCAGCACTTCGTACTTGCCCTCGTAGAACGCGCTCATCCGCTCTTCGACTTCGGTCGGGGACATCTGTCCATGCGCGCTGATCGTCTTGATTTCGGGAAGATACTTGCGCAGCCACTCCTCGACGTCGCCCATGTCCTTGATGCGCGGGACGACGATGAAGCTCTGCCCGCCGCGATGATGCTCGCGCAGCAGCGCCTCGCGCATGACCATGTCGTCCCATTCCATCACGTAAGTGCGCACCGCGAGGCGATCGACCGGCGGCGTCTGGATGGTCGATAGCTCGCGCAGCCCGCTCATCGCCATCTGCAGCGTGCGCGGGATCGGCGTTGCGGTGAGGGTGAGCACGTGCACGTCGGCGCGCAATTGCTTGAGCTTTTCCTTGTGCGTAACGCCGAAGCGCTGTTCCTCGTCGACCACCACCAGCCCCAAGTCCTTGAACTCGGTCGATTTCGACAGGATCGCGTGGGTGCCGATGACCACGTCGACATGGCCGGACTTCAGGCCCTCGCGCGTCTCGGTCATTTCCTTGGGCGGGACGAGGCGGCTCAGGCGTCCGACCTTGAGCGGGAAACCGGAAAAGCGCGCCGCGAAGTTCTCGTAATGCTGGCGCGCGAGCAGCGTGGTGGGGGCGACGATCGCGACCTGGCGCCCGGTCATTGCCGTGGCGAACGCCGCGCGCAGGGCGACCTCGGTCTTGCCGAAGCCGACGTCTCCGCACACCAGCCGGTCCATCGGCGTGCCGCTGGCAAGATCGCTCAGCACCTCGGAAATCGCGCGCTCCTGGTCCTCTGTCTCGTCCCATGGGAAGCGGTCGACGAACGGCATGAAGCTGGCTTCGTCGACTTCGACCACCGGCGCTTTGCGCAGCGCGCGCGCAGCCGCCGTACGGAGAAGCTCGTGTGCGATCTCGCGGATGCGTTCCTTGAGGCGCGAGCGGCGTTTCTGCCACGCCTCGCCGCCGAGCCGATCGAGCGACACGGCTTCCTCGGACGAGCCGTAGCGGCTCAGCACCTCGAGGTTCTCGACCGGCACGTAAAGCTTGTCGCCCCCGTGGTACGCCAGCATCACGCAATCGTGCTTCGATTTGCCGACGGTGATCGCTTCGAGCCCGAGGTACTTGCCGATGCCGTGGTCGATGTGGACCACCAGGTCGCCCGCATTGAGCGCCTGCAACTCGGCGAGGAATGCGTCGGCGCTCTTGCGGCGCTTCTTGCGGCGCACCAGCCGATCGCCGAGCAGGTCGGCCTCGGTGATCAGGTCGATCTCGTCGTTGGCGAACCCGGTTTCCAGCGGCACCACCAACGCGACCGGCTGGCCTTTGGCCGAAAGGCCCAGCGCTTCCTGCCAGCTTTCGGCGAGCTCCATCGGCGCGCCCGCCTCGCCGATGATCGAGGCGATGCGTGCGCGGCTGCCTTTGGAATACAGCGCCAGCAACGGGCGCTTGCCCGCCTTGCGCGCGGCTTTCAGGTGGTCGGCGGCGGCGGCATAGACGCTGTCGCCCGATCCGCCCGCCTGGCGCGCCCGCTCCGGCGCGAAATCGCGGCCCGACTGGAACCCGAAGTCGATCACGCTGTCGCTCTCGGGCTCGGCGAAGATCGATGCCCGGTGGACGGGGTGGTGTTCGATCGCCGCGGCGAATTCGTCCGTGGCAAGGTACAGCGCGTCTTCCGGCAGCGGACGATAGGCGCCTTGCTCGCGCTGGCGATGATAGTCGGCGATGTCCGCCAGCCGTTCGTCGGCGGCCTGGAGCGCGGCGTTGTCGATCACCAAAAGATCGTCGGGGGACAAATGGTCGAAAAGCGTTGCCAGGCGTTCCTCGAACAGCGGCAGCCAGTGCTCCATGCCGGCGAGGCGGCGGCCTTCGCTGACCGCCTGGTAAAGCGGATCCTGCGTGGCGTTGGCGCCGAACCGTTCGCGGTAGCGCGTGCGGAAACGCTTGATCGTGTCTTCGTCCAGCAGCGCCTCGCTCGCCGGCAGCAGCAGGTGCGCGTCGCGGGTGCCGGTGGTCAGCTGCGTGGCGGGATCGAACAGGCGAAGCGATTCCAGGTCGTCGCCGAAGAAATCGAGCCGCAGGCCCGCCTCGAGACCGGAAGGGAACACATCGAAGATCGAACCGCGCACCGCGAATTCGCCGTGGTCGATCACCGTGTCGTTGCGCGAATAGCCCTGGCGCTGGAGCAACGCGATGAGCGCCTCGCGCGCGATGGTCATGCCCGGTTTGAGCTCCTTCACCGCCTCGCGGATCCGAAACGGTGTGAGCACCCTCTGCAACAGCGCGTTGACGGTGGTGACGAGCAACTGCGCGCCGGCCCGGGGACTCTGCAGCCGGTGGAGCGCAGCCAGGCGCCGGGCGCTGACCGACAACGCGGGGCTGGCGCGGTCGTAAGGCAGGCAGTCCCACGCGGGAAATTCGATCACCTCGAGCTCGGGCGCGAAGAATTCGGCCGCATCGACGACCGAGCGCATCGCTGCCTCGTCTGCCGCCACCAGCACCGCGCGACCGGCTTTGGCCGCGTGGCCCGCCGCGCGCGCCAAGTCGGCCATCACCAGCGGCTGCGCCCCGCGCGGCACCGACGCGAGCGTCAGTGGGGTGTCGGACTTCAGGATTTTCTGCAGGTCGGGCATTGGTATCCTGTCGCGCGCACGCGTGGCCACCCGCTCGATGAAAAATCGGGCGGGATGATAGGGAAGGCGTCAGATAAGCCGAACGTCCGGTTTGCCAACCGGTTTCCCTTATTCAGGTATATCGGGTCAGCTTATTTCGACGTAATCGAGCCGTTGCATCGCGGTAAGTTGCGGGCCCGTAAATCGCGCTGGCGCCTGTTGCGCGCCGAGCGCCCAGGCCATGACATCGACATCGTCTTCTTCAAGGAGACTTTCGAACCAGGCAAGATCCTCATCGGACCAGGTTGCGTGGTAGCGGTCGAAGAAACCGCCGATCATGTAATCCGCCTCACGCGTGCCGCGATGCCACGCGCGGAAGCGGGCGCGGGCGAGGCGGGTGTCATCGGGGGCGGGGCTGGCCATGGCGGGTCATTACCCGCCACGGCCGCACCCGTCACCCGTTCAGTGTCAGCTCGCGTCGGCGTTGACCGCGGTCAGCTCGGCGGCCGGCAGCTCTCCGCTCTCGGCCAGGGCCATGAGCTCTTTCTTGCGCGTCAACATCGGTTCGAGCAGCGCCTTAACGTCGACGTCGCTGTCGCGCACTTGCGCGAAATAGCCGTCACCAGACGCTTCCTCTTCCTTGACGTGGTGCTCGATTTCTTCCGAAAGCACTTTTACCTTGGCTTCAAAAAATTCGCCCTGGCCGCCGCTTTCCATGATGTCGTTGATCAGCACCTTGGCCCCGTCGTGCTCGACGAACGCCTCGTTGTAGAGATCTTCCTCGACCGCTTCCTCGGTTGCCGGATAGAAGATCTCTTCCTCGATCATCGAGTGGATCTTGAGCTCGTTGCAGATCTGCTGGGCAATTTCCCACTTCTTGTCCTGGCCGCTCGCCTTTTCGAATTTCTCGAACAGTTCCTCGACCTCGCGGTGATCGTGCTTGAGCAGCATGATTGCGTCGGTGAATTCTTCGGTGGCCATGGTGTGCTTCTCCGCTGCGCTGTAGACGTTTTTTCCGATGACAAAGCGGCGGACGGGCAAAGTCGTTCCAAGCTGACGACGTTCTCGCCCGCCGGGGGTGACGCGGGCGGTTTAAATTGATTTAAGCGCGCGATGCGACCCGACATTCTCAACCCGTTGTTCGCCGAGGTGCAAACCCTCGAGGGTGTTGGGCCCAAAGTGCTGAAGCCGCTTGAAAAGCTCGGCCTCACGCGGGTGCGCGACGTGGCCTATCACTTGCCCGATCGCTTCGTGACCCGGCGGCCAATCGAAAACCTCGACCAGGCGAGCGTCGGCGAGCAGGTGGTGATAGCGCTGACCGTGACCGAACACCGCGCCGGCCGGTCGGGACGCGGGCCCTATAATGTCCTGGCGCACGACGCGCTCGGCAACGTCTGCTCGCTGACCTATTTCGGCAAGGCGAGCTACACTGCAAAAAAGCAGTTGCCGGTGGGCGAGAAGCGCTGGGTGGCAGGGCGGCTCGACCAGTACGGGCAGATGCTGCAGATCGTGCATCCGGATCACGTGGCAGAGGAAAGCGGCGGCCTGCTTTCGACACTCAACGAGCCGGTCTACAGGCTGTCCGAAGGGCTGACTCAGCCAAAGGTCGCAGGGCTCGCCGCGCAGGCGCTCGCGCGGGTGCCTGAACTGCCCGAGTGGATCGAGCCCGGCCATTTCGACCGCGCCAAGTGGGCCGGTTGGGCCGGTTCGTTGCAACTGGCGCACAAAGGCGAGCATCCCGCCGCGCGCGACCGGCTGGCGTACGACGAACTCTTCGCCAACAGTCTCGCGCTGATGTTGGTGCGTGCCGACAACCGGCGGCGCAAAGGGCAGGCGTTGGCGGGTGACGGGGCGTTACGCGGCAAGCTCGCTTTGCCGTTTCCCCTGACCGGAGCGCAGCGGCGCTCGATTGGCGAGATCGAGGGCGACCTGGCGCAAGGGACGCCGATGTTGCGGCTGCTGCAGGGCGATGTCGGCTCGGGCAAGACGGTGGTAGCTCTCGAAGCGATGCTGATCGCGGTCGAGGCCGGGGCACAAGCCGCGCTGCTCGCGCCGACCGAAATTCTCGCGCGCCAGCACTTCGACACGTTGCGACGAATGCTGGCGCCCACCGGAGTGGAGATCGCGCTGCTGACGGGCCGCGACAAGGGCAGGGCGCGCGAAGCGACGCTGATGGGACTGCAGGATGGCAGCATCCCGATCGTCGTGGGGACCCATGCGATCTTTCAAGATACCGTGGCCTATCGCAATCTCGGCCTGATCGTCGTCGACGAGCAACATCGCTTCGGGGTGTCGCAGCGGCTGACGCTGGCCAACAAGGGCCGCGTCACCCCCCACACGCTGGCGATGACCGCGACGCCGATCCCGCGCACCCTAACGCTGGCACAATACGGCGAGATGGATGTCAGCCGGCTCGACGAGATGCCGCCTGGCCGCCAGGCGATCGACACCGTGGTGATCAGCACCGAGCGCACCGGGGAAGTAATCGAACGGCTGGCGGTCCAGCTCGAAAGCGGCGCGCAGGCATATTGGGTATGCCCGATGGTGCGCGAGCTGGAAAACGAGGACATCGCCGCGGCCGAGGCGCGCTACGCAGCCCTGCGCGAGCGCTTCGGGGACGCGGTGGTGCTGGTCCACGGCCAGCTTCGCCCCGAGGCCAAGGATGCCGGCATGGAGCGTTTCGCGCGCGGCGAAGCCAAGTTGCTGGTCGCTACGACGGTGATCGAAGTCGGCGTCGATGTGCCCAACGCTACTTTGATGGTCATCGAGCAAGCCGAACGGTTCGGCCTCGCCCAGCTTCACCAGCTCCGCGGCCGGGTCGGACGCGGCCACAAGAAAAGCGTCTGCCTTCTGCTGCGCGGAGATGCGCTGAGCGAAACCGGCAAGGAGCGGCTGGCGCTGATGCGCGAAACGCAGGACGGTTTCCGGCTGGCCGAGGAAGACTTGCGCTTGCGCGGCGGTGGTGAACTGCTCGGCACGCGCCAGTCAGGCGACACGCCGTTCCGGGTCGCCGACCTCGAGCAGATCCAGCGCCTGCTGCCGATCGCGCACGACGATGCCCGGTTGCTGATGGAGCGGGACGGGGGCCTCGACAGCGCGCGCGGGCGGGCCGCGCGGATCCTGCTCTACCTGTTCGAGCGCGACTGGGGAGTGCAGTTGCTGCGTGGCGGATAAGCCAACGGATCACGGTTCGCTGTAGCCGAGCACGCGGAGCTTGAATTCGCCGCTGCGTGGATCGGCCGGCAAGAGTATCCCGCCCCGATGCTGCGAATTGCCCGGAACGTAACCGATTGAAACAGTGCTGGAAAGCGGCTCCGCGCCCGGCACCGCCAGCGATGCTTCGATATCGACGTTAGCCGCGGTCCTCGCGCTGCCGTTGCGCGCTTCGAACTCCACGACATACCCGGCGGGCGTGCGATGGACCGCCCCCGCCTCGACCGTGAGCGCGGGCACGCGCGTTTCCGCCTGATGCGCCGCTTGCCACCCGATAAAGCCCGCCAGGCTCGCGGTCAGCGCCAGTCCGATCGCGCCTGCTGTGATCGCCAGCGGCGGAAGTTTGCTGGGTTTGGGATCGGTCGAATCGGCCATGGAACTCCTAAACGATCAGTCGCGCGGTGCCCGCGCCCAGCGCAGCCGGGAAGCCCAGGACGGTTACCATCATTGCAATCTCTCCCGCTGATGCGCCGTCGGTCCGACCGAACGTCCACAGGATATAAAGGCTGACCAGCAGCGCGATCCCGTATCCGGCGATCGTGAACATGAACAGGCCAGCGAGACCACCGACCCCTTCGGGAAGCGTTTCCTCGCCGCGAAAATCGAGCGCATAGACGAACCCGTGGAGAACGAGGATTGACGCTGCGATCATCGCAAGCGCGTGCCACGGCGTCATCTTGAAAGCGATCAGGATTATCTCCTCGGTGGGCGCAAGGTTGAAGGCAATGAACATCGCGCCCACCAGCATCAGGAACAGCTCGCCGGCGTATGAACCGTCCAGATCGGAACTTTCGCCTGTGCCATCTTCATCGCGCTGACCGAACTGCCCGCGCGCGAGCGCGGCACCTATGCTTGCCGGCACCGCTTGGATGGCGATCTTGCCGAGAATCTCGCCGGCCGGCATGTCGATCCTGATGATCGCCATCAACGCCAGGATCATCGCCGAGGCGACGATCGCCACCCCGTAAGCCGTCAGCGCATCCGCGATGTCCTCGGGCCAACTGCTGGTCCGCTCGAAGCCAACGACCCGCGACAGCGGCACCAGCAGCGCCAGGTTAAGCAGGACGAAAAGAAGCAACCGGGTGCGGTCGGCGTAAAAGCCGAGCCACCACATCTCCATCGTCATCAGCAGCGGCAGGGCGAAAATCAGCGCACCTGCGAATGCGCGCGCGAGCCCTCGGGCGAACTCGCGGTCGCTTCCCACTCTGGCGGTCGAGGATTGTCCGGCCATCACTGCGAAACAACTCATCATAGATTAAAGTTTCCGGTTGCCGCTACGCTCGCCCGCGGATGGGGGTTGCGTCAGACCCGCGCTGCGACGAAAAGAGTGCGATGATCACTGCGCCTCTCAGCTTCCGCCGCGCTTCCTCGATCCTGGGTTCCCTGCTGCTCGCGGCGTGCACAAGCGCCGCGCAAGCCACTCCTTATGTGATGTTCCGCGATCCTGGCTGCGGCTGTTGCAGCGAATGGGCCGAGCACGCGCGCCAGGGCCTGGCGCACGAGATGCACGTGCGCGAGGACGAGCCGATGGGCGCGGTCAAGACGCGCCTCGGCGTGCCCGCCGACCTCGCCTCGTGCCATACCGCTGTTATCGATGGATATGTGATTGAAGGCCACGTGCCGGCCCGCGAGATCGTGCGGTTGCTGAAAGAAAGGCCCGCCGGAGTGAAGGGCTTGGCAGTGGCGGGCATGCCGATGGGCTCACCCGGAATGGAAGCCGGCGGCCGGGTACAGCCTTACCAAGTGGTCGCGTTCGGCGATTCCGGGCGAACGGTGTTCGCTCGCTATCCGTAACAGCGAGCCGCTCACGCGCGGTGCGTGAGCCACTATCGCCAGACTGGGGAGCCCACGCGAAACGATCCCGTGGATCGATCGCGATTGGTGAAGTGGTCGGGGAAAGAGG
>CAWAGD010000002.1:0-43484 GCA_963781525.1 uncultured Alphaproteobacteria bacterium
AAATCGCCGAATATTGGGGTCGCGTATCGGAACGCCCTGCCTTTCGCGCCGCTCGAGCAGCCCAGGCCGCATCCGACATGCCAAGCGCGTTCGCACCACGAAGATGATGGCGCTGCGCACAGCCCACGCCGAGTTTTTCCCAGCATCAATATCGCCAGCATGGCGGCCAGCCCGATTTCAGCGAACTCCCCATTAGTAAGCCGGGCGCCTGAGACCGCCCCGGCGGTCCATATCACGCTGTTGGCCTTGGTTACCTGCAACGCGTTTGCTTTCGCCAGCGAGCGGACGGCAAGCATCGTCGCGAGCAATTCCGGTGGCCGGGCCTGCGGCGCGGTGAACTCGCCTTTCCGATCCCACCGGGCGAAGCGGACTAAGTCCCACGATCCGATCGCACGAAGGACATGGCGGTCGGGCTTGCACATGTCGAAGCCCAACAGCCGCAACGCCTCCGCTGCCAACGCGACGCCGAAGCCGGGTAGCTTCCACTCTTTCGATGTACCGATAAGCATGGCGAGCCCTTCGGGTGAACCGTTGGCCTGAGCGAGCGCGGCAGCGATGAACGCCTGCGCCGACTTGTGGCGACCGCCGCCGGCCAGCATGTCGAGCAGTTTTGCCTGGCCCCAGCAGCAGGCCTGACCGAAGGCGACCGCGCCGGCGCGGCGCTCGCGAAACCACGGCATCACCTCGTTGTCGATCGAACCGTCGCTGCGGGCGGCAAACGCCGCCGGCTGGAAATCGTTGAACGGCTCGGACAGCTGATCGCGTATCCGCTCGATCCGGTCCCACCGCGTGTTGCCGGACAGCAGCGCGACCGCGAAAGCCTCGAACGCTTCTTGGTTGGTGATGGGCACAACCACGTCGGCCGAGCGGGTGACCGCGGGGGGCGCTTCGAGCCCGATCCGAGTTGCCCAATCGGGATCCCACTGGGCCATCCGCGTAACAAGACACCGCCACACGGCCTGCTCGCGCGCACGGCTCGTCAACGGTGCGGTTGTCGCGGGCATGGCAAAGGAAGCGCGAAAGCGGCACAGGCGTTCCCCGCCAATCGGCGGTTCGGTCCATGGCGCGCCTGCTAGGGGCGCCGCGCCATGATCACGATCAAGAACCTGACAGTGCGCCTCGGCGGCAACACCATCCTGGCCGATGCCTGCGCGAGCATCCCGATGGGCGCGCGGGTCGGGCTGATCGGCCGCAATGGCGCGGGCAAGTCAACCTTGATGAAAGTCCTGATCGGCCAGATCGAGGCCGACGACGGCGCGGTCGAGATGCCCCGGCGGACCCGGCTCGGCTATATCGCGCAGGAAGCGCCGAGCGGATCGCAATCTCCGTTCGATACGGTGGTGGCGGCGGATGTCGAGCGAACCGAGTTGCTGGCCGAGTCGGAAAGCTGCGAGGATCCTGACCGCCTCGGCGATGTTCACGAGCGACTGATCGCGATCGACGCCTACACCGCATCCTCTCGCGCCGCGCGCATTCTCAGCGGGCTGGGCTTCGACGAAGAGGCGCAGGCGCAGCCGCTCGACAGCTTCTCGGGCGGCTGGAAAATGCGCGTCGCGCTGGCGGCGCTGCTGTTCTCCGCGCCCGACGTGTTGCTGCTCGACGAGCCGTCGAACCACCTCGATCTCGAAGCGACGCTGTGGCTGGAGAACTTCCTCAAGGCGTACGACGGCACGCTGATCGTGATCAGCCACGAGCGCGATCTGCTGAACAACGTGGTCGATACCATTCTCCACCTGCAAGGCGGCAAGCTGGCGCTCTATTCGGGCGCCTACGACAGCTTCGAACGTCAGCGAGCAGAGCGCGCCAGCCAATTGGCATCGGCAAAGGCGTCGCAGGATGCCCAGCGGGCGCGATTGCAGGACTACGTCGCCCGCAACAGCGCGCGCGCCTCGACCGCCAAGCAGGCCCAATCGCGCGCCAAGATGCTTGCCAAAATGCAGCCGATTGCCGCGCTGGCGGAAGACCCGAGCCTGAGCTTCGATTTTCCGAATCCCGACGAACTGCGCCCCCCGCTGATCACCCTCGATCACGCGTCGGTCGGGTATGGTGACAAGCCGGTGCTGCAGCGGCTCAACCTACGGATCGACCCCGACGACCGGCTCGCGCTGCTGGGGCGCAATGGCAACGGCAAGACCACGCTGGCGCGGCTGCTTGCCTCTCAACTCGCCCCGATGGAGGGGGAGATGCAGTCATCGGGCAAGCTCAAAGTCGGTTATTTCACCCAATACCAGGTCGAGGAACTGGCGTCCGACGCGACGCCGCTCGAGCATATGAACCGGGTGATGGAGGGCAAGACGCCCGGTGCCGTCCGCGCGCAGTTGGGGCGATTCGGCTTTTCCGGTCACCGGGCGACCACTCAGGTGGCCAAGCTGTCGGGTGGCGAGCGCGCGCGGCTGGCGCTGGCGCTGATCACCCGCGATGCGCCGCACATGTTGGTGCTCGACGAACCGACCAACCACCTCGACGTCGATGCCCGCGAGGCGCTGGTCCAGGCGCTCAACGATTACGAGGGCGCGGTCCTGCTGATCAGCCATGATCGGCATATGGTCGAGCTGGTCGCCGACCGACTGGTGCTGGTCGATAACGGCACGGCGGCCGAGTACGCCGGGAGCATCGAGGATTACATCGACTTCGTGCTCGGCAGGAACCAGCCCAAGCCGGACGGCGCGGGCGGCAAGGCAAAAAAGGGCGGAAAAGGAAAAGCTCGCGATCGCGAAGCGGCAAAGCGCGCGCGTAATGCGGTTCTCGAGGCGGAACGCGCGATCGCTCGTCTGCAAGAACAGGCCGCGGCGGTTGATCGGGCGATGTTCGAGCCGGCGTCCGCGCAATCCGACTTGGCTAAGCTCACCATGGGTGAGCTAGCGCGACGCCGAGCGGGGCTGACAAGTGACCTGGAGTCCGCGGAACTGGCTTGGGTGGAGGCAAGCGAGCAAGTTGATCGGTAAAGGCTGAGTTCTGACGCATTGGCGGGCACTTGGAAGCACTGCCGACCGCATTCGCCCCTTGACTTTCACATATAATGATATCTTTATATCCTGCATGGGTATCGAGGCTACCATGCGCGCGCTGGGCGATCTGACGCGGCTGCGGATCATGCGGTTGATCGCGACGATGGAGCTTGCCGTCGGCGAACTGGCGCACGCGCTCGGGCAAAGCCAGCCGCGCGTTTCGCGCCACGTTGCGATCCTGTGTGATGCCGGCCTGGCCGAACGACGGCGGGAAGGCAGCTGGGTGTTCTTGCGCCAATCCGCAGCAGGCGGCGAAGGCACCGCACGCGCGGTCGCGCGTCTGCTGGCCGCCGCTGAGGACGAAGACGCTGGCTTCGCGCACACCTGCGCCGAAGATCGCCGCCACTTGGCTGCCATTCGTGACGCGCGCGACAAGAGCGCCGCGGAATACTTCGCCCGTCATGCGAGTGAATGGGATCGTCTCCGTGCGCTGCTCGCGCCGGCCGACGCGGTCGAGCAGGCGCTCCTCGATACGCTCGTCGGCGAGGCCCAAAATAGCCAGGCGTTGGGAGACGTGCTGGACATCGGCACCGGCACCGGACGCATTGCCGAATTGCTCGAGCCGGTCGCCGGCAAGGTCACCGGATTGGACAAGAGCCCCGAGATGTTGCGGTTGGCCCGTGCTCGGCTCCAGGGGCTTCCTTCGGGCCGGGTCGAGTTGGTGCAAGGCGATTTCGCCGCGCTGCCGTACGCGCCGGCCAGCTTCGACACGGTCGTTTTCCATCAGGTGCTGCACTACGCGACCGAGCCCGACTATGCGCTCGCCGAAGCCGCGCGCGTATGCCGCGCGGGCGGGCGGATCGCTATCGTCGATCTCGCTGCGCACGAGCGCGAGGAAATGCGCCGCACCCACGCGCACGCACGGCTAGGCTTTGGCGAAGAGCAGATGGTCGAAATGCTCGCGCGTCATGGGTTCGAAGCGGGCGCGAGCCAGACCATCGAAGGCGGCGAACTGGCGGTCAAGGTTTGGACCGCCCGGCGGCTCGACCCGCACGTGCCGCGCATCGGCGGCGAACGCGCGCCCCCGGCCAAGAAGGCAGCGGCGCGATGAACGCTGCGATCGCCTCGGCCGAACCGCTTTATGCCTCACTGCCGGGCGATATCGGCGTGTCGTTCGAATTCTTCCCGCCCAAGACGGAGAAGATGGCCGAAACGCTGTGGGACAGCGTCCGGACGCTGGAGCCGCTGAAGCCTGATTTCGTATCGGTCACGTACGGCGCTGGCGGATCGACCCGCGAGCGGACCCATGCCGCCGTCCAGCGGATCATCACCGAGACCAGCATCCCAGCTGCCGCCCACCTGACCTGCGTCGATGCCACTCGCGAGGAGGTCGATGCGATCGCCCAAGCATACTGGGACAGCGGCATACGCCACATCGTCGCGCTCCGCGGTGATGCGTCTGATGCTGCGGTTGGATATCGACCCCACCCAGGCGGATATGAAAACGCCGCCGCGCTGATCGAAGGGTTGATGAAAGTCGCGCCGTTCGAGATTTCGACCGCGGCTTATCCCGAAAAGCACCCGGATTCGTCCGACGAAGCGGCTGACCTCGACAACCTGAAGCGCAAGATCGACGCCGGTGCGACCCGCGCGATCACTCAGTTTTTCTTCGAGCCCGAGTGCTTCTTCCGGTTTCGCGATCGCGCTGCAGCGGCGGGCGTCGCGGCTGAAATCGTGCCTGGCATCATGCCGATCATGAGTTTTGCCAGCGTCCGGCGCATGTCAGGGCTGTGCGGAACTGCGATCCCCGCGTGGCTCGCCACGCTGTTCGAGGGCCTCGACGAACGCCCTGCCGCGCGGCAGTTGGTCGCCGCCACCGTTGCCGCCGAGTTGTGCCGCCGGCTTTATGCCGGCGACGTGCGCAAGTTTCATTTCTACACCCTCAACCGTGCCGAGCTGAGTTACGCGATTTGCCACCTGCTCGGTCGCCGACCCGCCGGAGACGCCGCATGAGCGCACGCGAAGACCTGCTCGCCGAGGCGGCCCAGCGCATCCTGATCAAGGACGGGCCATACGGCACCGCCATCCAGGGCGCGAAGCTGTCGGAAGAGGATTATCGCGGCGACACCGGGCTGGCGCGCGACCAGAAGGGCAACAACGACCTCGTCAATCTGACCAAGCCTGCGGTCATCCGCTCGATCTGCGACAGTTACATTGCCGCGGGCGCGAGCCTGCTGGCAACCAATACTTTCAACGCCAATTGCATCAGCCAAGCCGATTACGGGGCCGAACACCTCGTCGCCGATATCAATTTTGCAGCGGCACGGGTCACTCGCCAGGCGATCGATGCGGCCACCGCCGCCGATGGTGTAAGACGCTTCGTCGCGGGCGCGATGGGGCCAACCAACAAGACCCTGTCGCTCAGCCCGCGGGTCGACGACCCGGGCTACCGTGAAGTCACATTCGACGAAGTCAAAAAAGTTTATCGCGAACAAGCAGAAGCGCTGATCGAAGGCGGGGTGGACTTCATCCTGGTCGAAACGGTGTTCGACACTCTCAACTGCAAGGCCGCGATCATGGGTGTGCGCGAGCTCGCGCGCGATCTCGGCCGCGACATACCGCTGATGCTGTCGCTGACGTTGACGGACCTGTCGGGGCGCAATTTGTCAGGTCACACGGTCGAGGCATTCTGGCACGCCGTACGCCACGCCAAGCCGGTCGCGATCGGGCTCAACTGCAGCTTCGGCGCCGAGCAGCTCCGACCGCATATCCAGGTATTGAGCGCGATTGCCGACACGCTTCTGATGGCCTATCCCAACGCCGGCCTGCCCAACGAGCTGGGCGAATACGACGAGGAGCCGGAGACCACCGCCGCGCTGGTGCGCCGGTGGGCCGAGCACGGGCAAGTTAACATTCTCGGCGGTTGCTGCGGTAATACGCCGGAACACATCGCCGCGATGGCGCAGGCGGTGCAATCGTTGGCGCCGCGCAAGGTGCCTCGTCCAGCAACCGCGACCCGGCTTGCGGGCCTCGAACCGTTCACAATGGCTGCTTAATCAACAACTGCGTGGTCCTGGCGAAAGCTGGGAACTCGTTCGGCTGGGTCGCACCGCGAGGCGCGAGAACCCAGCCTTCGCTGGGATGACGAACTTGACCACCAATGCATCCTCTCGCTTCGTCAATGTCGGCGAGCGTACCAATGTCACCGGGTCCGCGGTGTTCAAGAAGCTGATCATGGCGGGCGACTATACCGCTGCGGTCGAGGTCGCCCGCAACCAGGTCGAGAACGGCGCGCAAGTCATCGACGTCAACATGGACGAAGGCCTGCTCGACTCGCTCGAAGCGATGACCGTCTTCCTCAAACTGGTCGCCGCCGAGCCCGACATCGCCCGCGTGCCGGTGATGATCGACAGCTCGAAGTGGGACGTGATCGAGGCGGGCCTCAAGTGCGTGTCGGGCAAGCCGATCGTTAATTCGATCAGCATGAAGGAAGGCGAGGCGGCCTTCCTCGAGCATGCGCGCAAGTGCATGGATTACGGCGCGGCTGCGGTCGTGATGGCGTTCGACGAGACCGGCCAGGCCGACACCAAGGAGCGCAAGGTCGAGATCTGCGTCCGTGCGTACGATTTGCTCACCGGGATCGGCTTCCCCCCCGAAGACATCATCTTCGATCCCAACATCTTCGCGGTCGCAACGGGGATCGAGGAACACGATCGCTACGCGCTCGATTTCCTCGAGGCGCTGGTCGAGATCAAGGCGCGCTGCCCGCACGTCCATTGCTCGGGCGGCCTGTCGAATTTGAGCTTCAGCTTCCGCGGCAACGAGACCGTGCGCCGCGCGATGCACTCCGTTTTCCTGTTCCATGCGATACCAGCCGGGCTCGACATGGCGATCGTCAACGCGGGCCAGCTCGATATTTACGACCAGATCGACCCCGTGCTGCGCGAAGCGTGCGAGGACGTGATCCTCATGCGCCGTCCGGACTCGACGGAGCGGCTGATCGCGCTTGCCGAAAGCTACAAGGGCCGCACGCCGGCCGAGGACAAGGCGGCAGAAGAGTGGCGCGGATGGGAAGTATCCCGCCGGATCGAACACGCGCTGGTCAAGGGCATCGACGCGTTCGTGGTCGAGGATACCGAGGAAGCCCGTCAGGCGGTGCTGGCCAGCGGCGGCCGGCCGATCGAGGTGATCGAAGGGCCTCTGATGGACGGGATGAACGTGGTCGGCGACCTGTTCGGATCGGGCAAGATGTTTCTGCCGCAAGTGGTCAAGTCCGCCCGCGTGATGAAGAAGGCGGTCGCGCACCTGATCCCGTTCATCGAAGCCGAGAAGGAAGCGAGCGGGCTCGCCGACATGTCGAAGGGCCGCATCGTGATGGCGACGGTGAAGGGCGACGTCCACGACATCGGGAAAAACATTGTCGGCGTGGTCCTGCAATGCAACGGCTACGAGGTGATCGATCTGGGCGTGATGGTGCCGTGGTCGAAGATTCTTGAGACCGCTATCGAGCAAAAGGCCGACATGATCGGTCTTTCGGGCCTGATTACCCCTTCGCTCGACGAGATGGTCACCGTAGCGGAAGAAATGGCGCGCGCGGGCTTCACTATGCCGCTGCTCATCGGTGGCGCGACCACCAGCAAGGTTCATACTGCGCTGCGGATCGATCCAGCATACGATGGCCCGGTGATCCACGTGCTCGACGCCAGTCGCGCGGTGGGGGTGGCCAGCCGGCTGCTCAGCGATACGCAGCGCGACGCATTCGTGTCCGACACCGCGGACGAATACCTCAAGGTGCGCGAGGCGCGCGAGGGCAAGGCGCAGAGCGTGCTGCTCCCGATCGAGGAAGCGCGCGCCAATTTCTACGATGCATTCCTGAGCGACAAGCCGGCGCCGCCGCTCCGGCCCGGGGTCCACGTGTTCGACGCCTGGCCGATCGCGGAATTGCGTGAGATCATCGACTGGACGCCGTTTTTTCGCGCGTGGGAACTCCACGGTACGTATCCCTCGATCCTTGATGACGAAGTCGTGGGAGAGACTGCGCGCAGCCTCAAGGCGGATGCCGACGTGATGCTGGACCGCATCATCGGCGAGAAATGGTTGACCGCCAAAGGCGTCGCCGGGCTGTGGCCGTGCGCGCGCCACGGCGACGACGTGGTGATTCACCTGGTCGACGAGGAACGGCACGTGACGCTGCCGTTCCTGCGCCAGCAAGTGAAGAAAAGCCGCGACCGAGCCAATATGTGCCTCGCCGATTTCATCGACCCGGCGGGCGATTGGATCGGCGGCTTTGCGGTCAGCGTTCACGGGATCGACCCGCATTCGGAGCGCTTTCGAGCCGACAAGGACGATTATTCGGATATCCTGCTAAAGGCACTGGCGGACAGGCTTGCCGAAGCATTCGCCGAGGCGCTGCACCGCTACGTTCGAACCGATCTGTGGGGCTACGCGCCAGGCGAGCAGCTCACCACCGAGGCGCTGATCAAGGAGGAATACCGCGGCATCCGTCCGGCGCCCGGCTATCCCGCATGCCCTGACCACAGCCTCAAGCCGGTGCTATTCGATCTGCTCGACGTGGGGAAAAGCGTCGGCATCGTGCTGACCGAAAGCTTCGCGATGATGCCCACCGCTGCGGTCAGCGGGTTCTATTTCGGGCACCCGGAAAGCCAGTATTTCGGCGTCGCACGCATCGGCCGCGACCAGCTGGAGGACTACGCCGAGCGCCGCGGGGTGGACATTGCCACCGCCGAACGGTGGTTGCGGCCCAATCTCAATTGACCGCGGGCGTTTGCTCGCGCAGGGCAGCGCTCGTCGCCGGAAGCGATTCCCAAAGGGAGGGGTTCCGACGTCCGCCATGGGAGAGCGTCTCGCAAGTTGCGGGGCCGCCGAAGGAGCAACCGCCCCGGAAACTCTCAGGCCCAAGGACCGTGGCGGGCCGTGCGACACTCTGGAAAGCGCGCCGCCCGCAAGGCGGCGCCACCGACGGTGTAAGCCTTCGCTTTTGCGCAGGCCAAACTCTCAGGTTTCCCGACAGAGGGGGCAGCGGTTCTAAGATGGCCTCTTCGGTCATCGGCCGCGCTGTCGGGATATGCGCGTGAGCGATAACGAAGATCAGATCGAACCCGAAGTCCTGCCGCTCGACGGCTGGCATCGCGCGCGCGGCGCGCGGATGGTGCCGTTTGCAGGGTACGAGATGCCGATCCAGTATGAAGGCATTCTCGCCGAGCACGAGTGGACCCGCGCGCACGCCGGGCTGTTCGACGTCAGTCACATGGGCCAGCTTGAGCTCTCCGGCGAAGGCGTCTCGGAAGCGATCGAGGCTGTCCTGCCGATCGATCTTGCGACCCTCAAGCCGGGTCGGCAGCGCTACTCGCTGCTGCTCGACGACAACGGCGGTGTGCTCGACGATCTGATGGTCACTAACGCGGCGCACCATTTCTACCTCGTGGTCAACGGCGCGACCAAGTGGGACGATATCGGGCACCTGCGCGAGCACTTGCCCGATGAGGTCACGCTCACCCATTTGGCTGACGACGCGCTGCTCGCACTTCAGGGACCCGAGGCGGCCGCCGCCCTGTCACGCCTCGGCTTCGAGCCGGTGAATGACGGTTGGCCGCGCGTCGAGGAGATGACATTCATGGATGCAGGGCCGTTCAACTGGAATGGCGTGCCGCTGCGCGTGAGCCGCTCAGGCTACACCGGTGAGGATGGCTACGAAATCTCGGTTCCCGCAGAGCATGTCGAAACCCTGGCCGACGCGCTGTGCGGGCAACCTGAAGTGAAGCCGATCGGGCTGGGCGCGCGCGATTCGCTGCGGCTGGAAGCCGGTTTGCCACTTTATGGTCATGACCTGTCTCCCGACACTTCGCCGGTCGAGGCGGGGCTGACGTTCGGCATCAACAAGCGCCGCCGCAGCGAAGGTGGATTCCCGGGATCGGAACGCATCCAACGCGAACTGGCGCAAGGTACCCAGCGTCGCTGGGTTGGCCTGGCGCTCGAAGGCCGCATGGCCGCCCGCGAGGGCGCTGACGTGTTCGCCGCTGGCAGCAAGGTCGGTACAGTGACCAGTGGCGGTTTCTCGCCAAGTCTCGGCCACCCGATCGCCATGGCTTACGTCGACGCCCCGCATTCCGCCGCCGGCACCGAACTCGAGCTCGAAGTGCGCGGCAAGCGCCTGCCGGCCGTGGTCGTGCCAATGCCCTTCGTCCCCCACCGCTACCATCGCAAGGGAGCTGCCAAATGAGCCGCTATTTCACCGAAGATCACGAATGGATCGATGTCGACGGCGACACCGCAACCGTCGGCATCACCGACTACGCCCAAAGCCAGCTGGGCGACATCGTGTTTGTCGAAGTGCCCGCCGAGGGCGCCTCGCTGACCAAGGGCGGCGACGCTGCGGTGGTCGAGAGCGTCAAGGCTGCCAGCGACGTCTACTCGCCCGTCAGCGGCACCGTCATCGAGGGCAACCCCGCGCTCGAGGCCGACCCCGCGCTGGTCAATACCGCGCCCGAGGGCGACGGCTGGTTTTTCACGCTGGCCATTTCGGATGCGAGCGAGCTCGACGGGCTGATGGACGAGGGCAGCTACAAGGATTTCGTGGCGGGGCTTTAGGCCTCGCCCTGACCCCGGCGAAGCAGGGGTCTGCCCGAACCGGCACCGACCTGGAACAACGCAATCCCGGCGTTTGCAGGGATGACGAGGTGAATGAATGCGCTATCTACCCCTGACCGATGCCGACCGTTCGGCGATGCTCGATGTGATCGGCGCGCCCGATGTCGACGCGCTGTTCGCCGACGTCGCGCCCGAGCACTACCTCAAGGCGCCGATCGAAGGCCTGCCGATGCATGCCAGTGAGATGGCGGTCGAGCGGCATATGCGGCGGCTGAGCAGGAAGAACCTCGCGGCAGGCGATGCGGCATTCTTCGTAGGCGCGGGCGCCTATCGCCACCATGTTCCGGCGAGCGTCGACCATATCATCCAGCGCGGCGAATTCCTCACCGCCTACACACCGTACCAGCCCGAAATCGCCCAGGGCACGCTGCAGATGCTGTTCGAGTTCCAGAGCCAGGTCGCGCGGCTCTATGGCTGCGCGGTCGCCAACGCGAGCATGTACGACGGCTCGACCGCGTGCTGGGAAGCGATCGCGATGGCCGGACGGGTGACCAAGCGCAGCAAGGCGTTGCTCTCCGGCGGGCTCCATCCGCATTATGTCTCGACCGCAAGGACGATGGCGAAATTCACCGGCGACACGCTGGTCCACTCGGCGCCCACGCTGAGCGCCGAGACAGATTTCGCCGCACTTGCTTCAGCGATCGACGGTGAGACGGGCTGCGTCGTGGTGCAGTATCCCGACATCCTCGGGCCGGGTCGGCGACATGACGGCGCTGGCTGATGCCTGCCACGCGGCAGGCGCGTTGCTGGTGGCGGTCAATACCGAACCGGTCGCGTTGGGCGCGCTCAAATCGCCTGGCGAGATGGGCGCCGATATCGTGGTCGGCGAGGGGCAGTCGATCGGCGTCGGCTTGCAGTTCGGCGGCCCGTATTTGGGGCTGTTCGCGGTGCGCGATACCAAGCACGTGCGGCAAATGCCGGGGCGGCTGTGCGGCGAGACCGTCGATGCCGAAGGCAAGCGCGGCTTCGTGCTCACCCTGTCCACTCGCGAGCAACACATTCGCCGCGAAAAGGCGACTAGCAATATTTGCACCAATTCAGGTCTTTGCGCGCTGGCCTTCACAGTCCATCTGACATTGCTGGGTGAAAAGGGGTTGCGCGCGCTGGCGGCGGAAAACCACCGCCTTGCCTGTTTCGCCGCCGACCGATTGGCGAAGGTGACCGGCGTGACGGTGCTCAATGAAAGCTTTTTCAACGAGTTCACCGTCGTTCTTCCGACCGACGCGCGTCGAATCGTCCGCGATCTTGCGGAACGCAAAGTCCTGGCCGGCGTGTCGCTCGGCCGGCTTTACCCCGACGAGGCTGCGCTGTCAGGCGGGCTGATCGTGGCGGTGACCGAGACGACGAGCGAGGAGGATGTCGAAACCTTCGCTGTCGCGCTCGAGGAGGCGCTGCGATGACCGCGCCGAACCAGAGCGGCTGGAAGCCGGCGGTGCACGAAAGTGTCAATGAAGCGTCTCATCAGCGCCGAACAGCGACCGGAAACAGGGCGCTGATGCTCGAAGAGTCGCTCATCTTCGAAATCGGCTCGACCCAGACAACCGGAGTCGACCTCCCCGAACCCGGGACCGGAGCTGACCGCCTCGGCGGCCTGGCGCGCAGCGAACCATTCGGTCTGCCCGGGCTGTCCGAACCCGAGACGGTCCGCCACTATACCCGGCTCAGCCGTCAGAATTATGCAATCGACCTGGGGCTTTTCCCGCTCGGCAGTTGCACGATGAAGCACAACCCGCGGCTCAACGAGAAAGTCGCGCGGATGCCCGGCTTTCTCGATGTTCACCCGCTGCAGCCGGTCGACACCGTACGCGGCGCGCTGGAAGTGATCGACGAGCTTGCCCACTGGCTGCTCGATCTCACCGGCATGCACGGCATCGCGATGACGCCCAAGGCCGGCGCGCACGGGGAGCTGTGCGGAATCCTGTGCATCCGCGCCGCGCTGGAGGCGCGAGGCGATCCGCGGGCGGTGGTTCTGGTCCCTGAAAGCGCACATGGCACGAACCCTGCGACCGCCGCGTTCGCCGGTTACCGGGTGGAGAATATTCCCGCGACGCCGCAAGGGCGGGTCGATCTCGCGGCGCTCAAGGCGCGGCTCGGGCCGGATGTGGCGGGCGTGATGATCACCAACCCCAACACTTGCGGTCTGTTCGAGCGCGACATGAAGGCGATCTCCGACGCGGTCCACGCGGCGGGCGGGTACGTCTATTGCGACGGCGCCAACTTCAACGCCATCGTCGGCCGGGTGCGCCCCGGCGACCTCGGCATCGATGCGATGCACATAAATCTGCACAAGACGTTCTCCACTCCGCACGGCGGCGGCGGGCCGGGCTCAGGTCCGGTGGTCCTGTCGGAAGCGCTCAGCCCGTTCGGCCCCCTCCCGTTCACCGCGCGCCGCGCCGATGGGACGATCGAGCTGATCGAGGAAGAAAACGCCCGCGAGGAGCATCCGCAGACGTTCGGACGGATGGCGGCATTCCACGGGCAAATGGGCATGTTTACCCGTGCGCTCGCCTATATCCTCAGCCATGGCGCCGATGGACTGCGGCAGGTTTCGGGCGATGCCGTGCTCAATGCCAATTACATCCTGCGTTCGTGCGAAGACTTGCTCGATGCGCCTTTCGGCGCGAGCGGCCCGTGCATGCACGAAGCGCTGTTCAGCGACAAAGGCTTTGCCGAAGGACTTTCGACGCTCGACCTCGCGAAAGGAATGATCGACGAAGGGTTCCACCCGATGACGATGTATTTCCCGCTGGTTGTCCACGGCGCGATGCTGGTCGAGCCGACCGAGACCGAAAGCAAGGCGGGCCTCGATCAGCTGATCGTGGCGCTGCGCTCCCTCGCCGAGCGCGCGAGGGCGGGGGATGAAAGCCTGAAGACCGCTCCTTACTTCGCCCCCCGGCGACGGCTCGACGAGACGCTCGCCGCACGCAAGCCCGTCCTCGCATGGCAGGAACCGGCGGCCCCCACGGGATCGCCCTCGCTCAGCGAGCAGGGCGGAAGCTGAGAACGAACAGGGGCGGCGCATGTGGACAACGCTGTTCTCGCTGACGAACGCGATCGCGCTGGCGATGTGGGTCGTGCTGATCGTGCTGCCGCGCCGACCGTTTCCTTTGTCGCTGGTGCTCTACGCCGGGGTCGCGCTGCTGTGCCTCGTATACGTTGCGATGGTCGCCGCGCTTATCGCGGGTTGGGCCGATCCGGTGCGCGACGCCGGGGTGCCCGCGACGGACCTTACCGGTTATTCGGTAGCCGTTATCAAGGACGCGTTCCGCTCAGAGGGGGCGATCGTCGTGGGCTGGACTCACTACCTGGCGCTCGACTTGTTCACCGGGCTGTGGATCGCGCGCGATGCCGACGCCAAAGGTTTTTCACGGGTCACGCAAGTTCCGTTCCTGCTGCTGACGTTCCTGGCCGGTCCCGCCGGCCTGCTCGCATGGTTGTTCGTGCGCGAGCGGCGGGCGCGCGGTCCGGGTGGATGGACGGGAAAACGCAAAACGCCCGCCGGCTGAACCGACGGGCGTCGTTTGCGACCTCGTGAGGCTCGAAAGCCTCCGGGCTCTTTTATCAGGTGGCGCGATCGCCGGCTTGGCCGACCGATTCAACGTCGCGGCCCAAGCCCTTGACGGTGTTGCAGGCAGTCGCGGTGAAGGTAATCGCGGCAACGCCGAGGGCGATGATCAGTTTCTTGGCCATGGCTGTTTTCCTTAGGCTCGTTTCGAGTGGTTGAATCGCTCAACGACTTCGGTCTCAACGGGTTCCCTATTCACCAACCATCGCTCGCGCCTTCTGAAGCGAAAGGCGATGTTCCCGCCAAGCGATCAGCATGCCCGCGCCAACGATCAAGGGTGCGCCGAGCCACGTGGTATGCGGCGGCAGTCGGTCGAACACCCACCAGCCGAACAGCGTAGCCCAGATAAGCGAGGAATAATCCATCACGATGACGCTGGCGACCGCGCCGTAGCGCAAGGCGGAGGTTAGCAGAAACTGACCGAGCAGGCCGAACAGCGCCAGCCCCGCGAGCAGCGACCACTGATAGGCGGTATGCTCGGTAATCACGAACGGCAGCGCGATTGCGAGCGGCGGGAGGCTGAAGGCCGCGAACCAGAACACGATCGTGAGCGGGTGCTCGGTCTGCGCAAGATCGCGTATCTGGATCGAGATCAGCGCGATCATGAATGCAGCACCCAGCGCGACCGCCGCGCCGAGCCCAGGGACGTGATTGGCGCCTGGCTGCGCTATCACCAGGACGCCGCCGAAACCGAGCAGCACGGCACCCCATCGCCATGGGCCGATCTTTTCGTGCAACACCAGCGCCGACAAGATCACCGCCCATATTGCCGATGTGAAATTGAATGTAGTCGCCTCTGCCAGCGGCAACAGGGTGACTGCCCCGAAGTTGAGAAACAACCCGGCCAGCCCGGCCATCGCCCGCCGCCCATGCGCCGGCAGCCGGGCGCTCTTGAGCGTGGCAAGCTGACCGCGGGCGGCGAACCAGAAAAACAGAATCGGTATGGTGGGCAATTGCCGCCAGAACAGCGTCTCGGTGAGCGAGACGCCCGACTCGCCGAGCAGCTTGACGCACACCAGCATGACCGAAAGCACCGCCGCCGCGCCGAGGCGGATCAGCAGCGCGAGCTGGGGGCGTTGGTCATCGTTGCTCACCCCGCTGCCATAAGCGGACTGGTGGCCGGCGCAACGCGTCCCATATTGCGGCGCATGCACTGGCCCGAAACACTGCTGTTTGCGAGCGATGCCGAAGTCGCGATCGGCGCGGGCGTGGCGTTTCTCGCGCTCGCGGCGGTCATGAGCTTGGCCGAGCGCCGCCGTGTACGGCGCGAACGGATTGACCGGGTGGGCTGGGTGCCGTGGACCGGCTTGTTCCTGGTTTTCGCCGTGATCGGCCTTACCCTTACCGGGCTTGGCGCGATGGGATTGATCCGCGGCTAGACCGACTGCCGGCGGGCACGCATCTCGGCATACGAGCGCGCAAACTGCGCCTCGAAGCGGGGCGGGCGCTCGAGCGAGCGCTCGGTCGGACGGTCAACGGGCTTGCGCGGGTCGTCGGAATCGGCGGACCAGGTGAAAATGGATAACATTGCAAGGGGTCCTTCGTCCCCCTTGCCAATAGGCCCGTTGACCCGAGCGCAATTGTATAAAGTCGACGGCTTGCCGAAAAAATGCGCAGCCGTGCAATGTCTTGCGGTTATTAGGGCCGCCAACCAAGCCGAAGCCTTCGCCGGCGCCAGCGCGCCCCGGCCGGCTAGGCCGAGGCGAGTAGAGCCCCTCGTTAGAGGCAGGCCTCCAGATATGCCTGGTCGAAGCCGAACATGCGCGCTTTTTCGAGCGTGTACGGACGCAGACCCGATGAGCGGAACTCGCCCAGGATCTTGCCGTCGTCGCTCTCGTCGAGATACTCGAACTTGAACAATTCCTGGGTGACGATGACGTCGCCTTCCATGCCGATCACTTCGGTAATCCCGGTGGTGCGGCGCGAGCCGTCGCGCAGGCGCTTGACCTGGACGATCAGGTCGACGCTTTCCGCGATCTGACGCGAGATGGCTTCCTTGGGGATCTTGATGTCCCCCATCAGGATCATGTTCTCCATACGGCCAAGGCACTCGCGCGCGCTGTTGGCGTGGAGCGTGCACATCGACCCGTCGTGGCCGGTGTTCATCGCCGCGAGAAGATCGAACGCTTCCGCGCCGCGAATTTCGCCCAGGATGATGCGGTCAGGGCGCATGCGCAGCGCGTTCTTGACGAGGTCGCCGATGGTGATCGCGCCCTGGCCTTCGAGGTTGGGCGGGCGGGTTTCGAGCGGCAGCCAGTGCGGCTGCTGCAGGCGAAGCTCGGCCGCGTCCTCGATCGTCAGCACGCGCTCGCCCGGGTCGATCATCTTCGACAAGGCGTTGAGCATGGTCGTCTTGCCCGAACCGGTGCCGCCCGAGATGACCACATTCATCCGGCACGCGCCGGCGATCTTGAGCGCGGTCGCCATCTTGTCGCTCATGCTGCCGAAATCGCGCAGCATGTCGATGGTGATCGGCTTTTCGGAGAACTTACGAATCGAGATCGCGGTGCCACGCAAGGAGAGCGGCGGGACGATCACGTTGACGCGGCTGCCGTCCTTGAGGCGGGCGTCGGCCAGCGGGGTGGTCTGGTCGACGCGGCGGCCGACCTGGTTCACGATCCTCTGGGCGATCTGGAACAAGTGCTGCTCGTCGCGGAACCGGATCGGCGCGAGGACCAGCTTGCCCTTCTTTTCGATGTACGTCTGGTCGGGCCCGTTGACCATGATGTCGGAGATGTCGGGATCGTTGAGCAGCTCTTCGAGCGGACCGAAGCCGAGCAGTTCGTCGATCAGCACCTTTTCGAGCGCGAACTGCTCGCGCCGGTTGAGCGTGACCTTGAGCTCGGCGAGCACCTCGAGGATGATCGGGCGGAATTCTTCCGACAGCTCGTCCTTGGTCAGCGTCGCGGCGGCCTCGGGATCGACTCGCTCGAGCAGCCGCGGAAGCACCTGCTCCTTGATCTTGTGGACGCTCGCCTCGAACCCGCCGACTTGGGAATTGCTGTCGTGGATCTGGTTCGCGCGGTCGGTCAGGCGGGTCATCGCGTCGCCCTTGTTGGGCGCAGCGTCGAATGCATCGGCTTCGCCCGGCAATGGCGGGAACTGCTCGCCGCCGGCGGCTGGAGCCGGCGCGGCGCCGACGCCGCCCTTCATGGGACGGGCGACACCGAACGAAGGGCGCGCGCCCGGAGCATTTCCTCCGGGTCCGTTCCTGCGTCCGAAAGCGCTCATCGATAGCCCCCCAAGGCGTGCGTCGGTCAAAACCAGCGCGGGTCATCGCCCCTCGATACGAAGGGCCCTTTGCGAAGATTGGTGAATAGGCTGGAAAGCTTATTTTTTTCCTAAGGAGATGCGTCGGTCAAAGCCGCGTGAAGGGCCGCCGGCCGGGCACGCACGGGGGCAGTGAAACCGCCTTGGCGGGCATGTCAGCGCCGATGACATAAATGTAGAACGGCTGACCGTCGTAACCTTGCGCGATTGAAGCCAGCGGCTGCAGCACGTTTTCAGGCACACCGGTAAAACGGATGTCGCTGAGCAGGTAGCCTCGCCCGTGCTCGCGCGCTTCGCGCCGGAAATAGTCGACGAGCGCGGCCTTCGAGGTCAGCTTGCTGTGGTGGTTCCACCGGACGAAGCTTTGCATGCACCGCTGCTCGGTCCGTTCGAAGTCGATCCCGGTGAGCGCGGAGACGCCCTGGGCGCGGGAGACCGGGAAGACCACCCAATGCGCGTCTTGCAACCCCAGTCGCTCGATCCTCCTGGCGACTTCGGGCGCTTTGTCGAACGGCACGGCAAGATTATACACGCCGGTAAATACGCCGCAAACCGCGGCGATCGCGATCCACAAACGGAATCCCGCTCGTGGCACTGCGCCTTGCGCGCGCATGCGCCAGGTGAACACGATCAGCAGCAACGCGATCAGCATCAGATGGCGGGCCGAAAGGCGATAGACCGTCACCGAAAAGACCAAAGTCAGCGCGATCACGCTTGCCATCAGGACTTGGTGCAACCGGTTGGGTTCGGTCTGCCGCCAGGCGAAATAGACGAATGCCGCCCAACCCCAAAAAGCGACGAGTACAGTGGGATAATCGTTCCACTGCGGAAGGAGCGCCCCCTGCCATGGCACCAGCAGGTTGCTCATGGTCAGAGCCCAGAAAGCGAGCTCGGTAACCGGGCTGCCGCTACTGATCGCGGGCAGCGCGTCGGGCGCCGGGATCACCGACCAGGCAGCGAGCGATCCCGAGAGCACCCACAGCGCCACGCCCGGCCACCATATCGCCCGCTCTTGCAATTTGATCGCCGCGAAGCATACCGAAACCACGCCGAGCAGGAAGTCGCACATCGGCAGCACCGCGATCGCGATCCAGACGCTGCGTCCACGCCACAAGGCCATCGCCGCCAGCATTGCGGCTGCACCCATGCTGAGGCTGCGCGACACGGTGAAGAATTCGAACAGCACGAACTGGCTGCTCGCGATCAGCAAGCGCTCCCCGCGGCTGAACGGACTGGCGAAGAGGATCGATCCTTGCCCGATCAGCGCGCACAGCGCCGCGGCGACCGGCAAGGTCCACAGCGGGTCCATGAAGTGGGCGAGGCCGCGCAGGAACAGGTACCAAAGCGGCGGGTGGCCCTCGTAAGCCAACCACTCCATCAAAGTGGCCAGGTCTGGCGCTTCGACCGCGATTTGCACGGCCTGGAACTCGTCGAGCCAGGGGCGATGCGTGAAGATCAGCAAGCCCTGAAACAGGAGCAGGACTGCGACCGCCACCGGCCACGCCGCGGGTTGTTTCAGGAATCGATCGAAAGCGAGCAACCACCCGGTCACGGCCGCCCGGGTTGCGCGAAGAACACGCGAGCGCAGCAACTGGTGCGTCAGGCTCGGCATGCTTTTCCCCCACTCGGCGTTTCGCTTACCGGCGCCCTGGTTAATTCGAGGTAACCATGAAGATGGCGGACTTTGCGTAGAAATTCTCCCGCGGTCGGGGGTGTCGGCCGTCGCCGCAAGCCAGATCAGAGCATTTGATTAACCATATGGCGGCATAAGTTGGTGATGCACTCAAGCCCTGATAGCGCGCACCCAGCTCGCGACACAAAGGCCATAGCGGGCCCCGACCCGATGGTAGCGGCCAAGCTCCCCGAACCAGGTTTGCGCGCTGCGCTGCGCGTGTCGGCGCTGCTGATCGGACTCCTGACCTTGATGGCGCTGCTGCCGATCCAGGCGGTCCTGCCGCGCTATTTTCTGGCCCATCAGGATTTGCCGATCGTCCTGCTGACGCTCGCGCTTTTCGCCGTGCTCGCCTGGCGCCGGATCGACTGCCCACCGCAACCCGGCGCGGGCAATCTCAGTGCCAGGCGGGTGATCCTGCTCGGTGCCGCGCTGCTCGCATTGTGCATCGTCGGGCACGAGGCAATCATGTGGGGATACGCATTCAGCCGCGACGAGCAGATGGTTTTGTTCGATGCCGAAGTGTTTGGCCACGGCAAGCTGGCCGCGCGGCTGCCGGCGGACTGGGGCCCGCTTCACCTGGCACTCAACGCATTGTTCATGCCTGACAGCCTTGGGGGCGAAGGCTGGATTTCGATGTACCGGCCGGTCAACGCGGCCCTTCACGCAGTGGTAGCACGGGGCGGCGATCCGGCCTGGACCAACCCGATCCTCGCCGCCATCGGCCTGATCGCGACCTGGCGCGTCGCACGCATTGTCCTGCCCGATGATCGGGAAAGCCAGTTTGTCGCCGTGCTGCTCTACGCGACCAGCACCCAGGTCATGGCGCTCGGAATGACGAGTTATGCGATGACCGGCCACCTGGCGCTCAACATGGTGTGGCTGGCGCTTTTGCTGCACGACAAGTGGTACACGCATATCGCGGCCATCATTGTCGGCTTCTTGGCGATCGGACTGCACCAATTGGTCTTTCATCCGCTGTTCGCCGGTCCGTTCCTTTTTTTCGGGCTCGTGCTTCAGCGCCGGTGGGGCTGGTCGGCGGTTTACGCGATCGCTTACGCGGCGGGCATCCTGTTCTGGGCGCGCTACAGCATCTACCCTTTGCGCGAACTGGGCGTGCAGGCGGCGGCGTCCGACGGTGAAGACTTCATGCTCGTGCGGCTGCTGTGGGCGCTGCAGGAACTGTCGCGCGAATCTCTGTGGATCAACGCAGCGAACCTGGTGCGGTTTTTGGCTTGGCAGAACCTGATCATGCTGCCCCTGCTCGTGGTCGGGATCCGCTTCGCGCACAAGTCGGACGACAAGCGGTTGTGGGGAATGGTCGCAGCGATCGGCGTCCTGATCGTGTGCAAGCTCGTGCTGCGCCCTTACCAGGGGCATGGCTGGGGCTATCGCTACATGCACGGAGTGGTTGGGGTGTCCTGTATCCTGGCTGCCATCGGCTGGCGGGACTTGCGCTCCCGCGGCGCGATCGGGATCCGCCATCTGCAGATCGCGACCGCGGCCACTGTGTTGATCGCGGCGCCGTGGCTGCTGTGGCAGGCGCACTCGTTCAGCGGATTGTACGCGCACCAGGACCGGGAAATCGCAGCAATCGATGCCGACGTGGTGATCGTCGATGACGGTCCGGTCGAATTCACCCAGGACCTTGTCTACAACCCTCCCTATCTCGACCGCCGGCCGATCCGCTTGCTGGCGAGCAAACTGACGGCACCCGACATGGAACGGGTGTGTGCAGGACGCTCGGTAGCGTTCGTCGAAGCCACCCGCTTTGCGCCGATCGCCGCGGCGCTCGGGCAGGAGCAACCCCTGGCGGCAGTTCGCAATCCCGGATTGCGGAAAGCGGCGCGCACCGCGGGCTGTGAAGTTCGCGAAGCGCGCTAATACACTTGTTTGACAGTGATATCATGATATGATATCGCGATATCATGACCCGCATCCTCGCTGACCTGCCAGACGACGATATCCAGTGGCTCGACGCACGTGCGGCAGAGCAGGGCAAATCGCGCGCATCGGTGCTGCGCGAAGCGGTCAGCGCGTTCAAGGACCAGCCGCTCGATGGCGACGGGAGCTGGATCGATCATGGATTCGGCTTGTGGGCCCGCCACGGCATTTCCATCGATCCCCAGGAACACGAACGACGGCGACGTGCCGAATGGACGCGGCCATGGGACGATGACTACGAAGATGTGCGCGATCAATCGCCTGACCTGTTCGACGCCGAAGACGATCGCCAGCGGCAGATCCATCTCGATATGCTCAGCGGAAGGTATCCTCAGCCCAAGCAACCTCCCCGCACATGAGCGGGTTCGCCTTCGACGCCAACATCGTGATCGATGCGCTCGCGGGGTTGCCGGCGGCTCGCGCCGAAATCCACCGCGCGGTGTCGGGCGGCGCGCGGCCGTGGATCAGCCGGATGGCGTGGACCGAAGTAATGTCGAAAGGCGACGCGTCGGTGGTCAGAGGTACGTTGGCGTTCATGGCGCATTTCGGGCTCGACGAGATGGACGAGGAAATCGCGTTGCGGGCGGCCGCTCTTCGCCGCGAACGGCCTCGCCTGAAGTCGCCCGATGCCATCATCCTGGCGACCGCCCAGACGCGGGGCCGGGTTCTGGTAACACGTAACACTCGGGATTTCCCGGCAGAAATGCCGGGAGTCCGGGTCCCATATATTTTCTAGAACAAGGTTACCGGGTTATGTGCGGAATCATCGGCATCGTCGGCCAGGAAGCAGTCGCGGACAGGCTCGTCGACGGCCTCAGGCGGATGGAATACCGCGGCTATGACAGCGCCGGCCTGTGTACCGTGCATAAGGGCCAACTGGTTCGCCGGCGCGCGCAGGGCAAGCTCGCCAACCTCGTCAGGGAACTCGCCGCGCACCCGGCGCCGGGAACGATCGGCATCGCGCACACCCGCTGGGCCACGCATGGCGCGCCAACCGAGAACAACGCGCACCCGCACGCGACCGAGCACGTCGCGCTGGTCCACAACGGGATCATCGAGAATTTCAAGCCATTGCGCGATGAGCTTACCGCAGACGGCCGCCGGCTGGAGAGCGAGACCGACAGCGAGGTGGTCGCGCACCTGATCAGCCGCGAGGTCGAGAACGGCGCCGCCCCCGAGGACGCGGTGAAAACCGTGCTGCCGCGCCTGCGCGGTGCCTTCGCGCTGGCGATCGCTTTCCGCAGCCATCCCGACATGCTGATCGGCGCCCGGCTCGGCTCTCCGCTGGTGGTGGGATACGGCGAGGGCGAGACTTATCTCGGATCCGATGCGCTCGCGCTTGCACCGCTGACCCAGCGCATCGCCTATCTCGACGAGGGCGACTGGGCGGTGATCACGCGCGACGGCGCGCAAGTCTACGACGCTGACAACCAGCCAGTGACGCGCGAGATTACCACCTCGGGCGCATCGGCCGCAGCGGTCGAGAAGGGCAATTACCGGCACTACATGCAAAAGGAGATCTTCGAGCAACCCACCGTGGTCGCCCAGACCCTGCAGAGCTACATCCATCAGGCCGACAACACCGTTGCGCTGCCGCAGATGGATTTCGATTTGTCAGCCATCAAGCGGGTGACGATCGTTGCGTGCGGCACCTCTTTTTACGCAGGGATGGTCGCCAAGTACTGGTTCGAAACGTTCGCCCGGGTGGCGGTCGATATCGATTACGCGTCCGAGTTCCGTTACCGCGAACCGGTGCTCGAGGATGGCGGCCTGGCGCTGTTCATCTCGCAAAGCGGGGAGACCGCCGATACGCTCGCGGCGCTCCGCTATTGCAAGCAGGCAGGTCAGACGATCGCGGTGGTGGTCAACGTGCCGACCAGCTCGATGGCGCGCGAGGCCGATTTGCTGTTGCCGACCCACGCCGGGCCCGAGATCGGCGTCGCCAGCACCAAGGCGTTTACCTGCCAACTCGCGGTGCTCGCCGCGCTTGCGGCGCATCTCGCGGTCAGGAAAGGCCGCATGGACCGTGCCGAGGAGCAGGAAGTGGTCCGCCACTTGCTCGAAGCGCCCGCTGCACTGAACGCCGCGCTCGATCACGACGACGACATCGCCGCAATGGCACACCTGATCGCGCCGGCGCGTGACGTGCTCTACCTGGGCCGCGGACCGGACTATCCGCTGGCGCTCGAAGGTGCGCTGAAGCTGAAGGAAATCAGCTATATCCACGCCGAAGGCTATGCCAGCGGCGAGATGAAGCACGGTCCGATCGCGCTGATCGACGAGGCGGTCCCGGTGATCGTCCTCGCGCCCAGCGGGCCACTGTTCGAAAAGACCGTGTCCAACATGCAGGAAGTGCGCGCGCGTGGCGGCAAGATCGTGCTCATTTCGGACGAAGACGGCCTGGCCGAAGCGGGCGAGGGGTGCCTGGCGACGATCGCCATGCCCAAAGTCCACCCGCTGATCGCGCCGCTGGTCTATGCGGTGCCGGTGCAACTGCTCGCTTACCATGTTGCCTGTGTGAAGGGGACCGATGTCGATCAGCCGCGCAACCTGGCAAAGTCGGTGACCGTCGAATGATCGAACGACAGCCGATTCTCACATCTTTTGATAGTTAATTTCCGATTGCCGCCGGCTATCGATTTTTCCATTTCATAACGGCAGTTTACCCGCCCATAACCTTTATCCGACATTGGTTGATGGGTGATCGATCGCACCACTCCCGCGCCCGCTGTCCCGGTGGACATGCCGCTGCTCGCCGTGCTCGGGTTGCGCGATCCCGAAGGTGGCGACTGGGGCCGGCTGCGCGGTCTGCAATATGCACAGCTCACCCGCACCTCGCGCTGGCGCATTGCGGTCCACGCCGTTTGCGCTTTGCTGACGCTGGCGGTTTACTTCGGCAAAGCACCCGCCACGTTGCTGTCAACGTTCGTCATCGCCTTGCTCGGCGCGCTTGTGGCGACTTTGCGATCAAACCGGGGCATGTCGTTAAGCGATCGTCCGCGCATCAACCGCGCGGACCTCAACCGCAAGGCGCTGGCGACCGGGTCGGTCGCGGTCGCCTGGTGCATTCCGGTGATCGGATTCGCGCTTTTCGGCAGCGACGCCGAGAGAGCGAGCGTCGGGCTGCTCGTCGCGGTTCTCCTGATCGGTTCCTCCCTGGCACTCGGCGCGGCCCCTCTGGCCACGGTCATCTTCGGCGGGGTTACCGGGATCGCCACCATCGGCAGCTTTGTGTGGTTCGGACAGTATCCGCTGGCCGTGGCGATTGCGATCCTGCTGGCGGCCGTTTCGTACGGAGTGGCCTCGGTCGCGCGTCTGCACCTCACCGCTTGCCTCGCTGAGGCGGGCGTTGCCGAGCAGAGCGAAGTGGTGTCGCTGTTGTTGCGCGAATTCGAGGAAAACCAGGCCGACTGGCTTTGGCAGATCGATACCAACCGCACCGTTCGCGGCGCATCCCCGCGGCTCGCGTTCGCGCTCGGCAAGCCGGTCGAGGAAATCGAAGGCCAGCCGTTCCTCGAACTGATTTCCGGCGCAGCGTGGGAGACCGGCCAGTTTCCCGCTTCCCTCCATGACCTTGCTGAACGGCTCAAACGGCGCGAGAGCTTCTCCAACCTGCTGGTCAAAGTGGCGATCGGCCGCGAACACCGCTGGTGGGAGCTTTCAGGCACCCCGATGCTCGACGACAATGGCGTTTACCTGGGTATTCGCGGCGTCGGATCGGACGTTACCGAGCAGCGCGAATCGAGTGAGAAGATCGCCTATCTTGCGCGCTACGACACGCTGACCGGGTTGCCCAACCGGCTGATGCTGACCGAAGCCCTGGGCGACGCACTGCGTTATGCCGAGCAGTGGCGCACCCGCTGCGCGTTCCTGATGATCGATCTCGACCGGTTCAAGGCGGTCAACGATTCACTTGGACACCTGATCGGCGACAAGCTGCTCGCGCAAGTGTCCGCGCGCCTCAAGGCGCTGATGGGCGAAAACGAATTGTGCGGCCGCTTGGGCGGCGACGAGTTCGCGATCGTCATTCGCGACGCGTCCGAGCGCGGGTGCGTCGAGCGGGTGGCCAAAAGCGTCATCGGCAAGCTGTCGCAGCCCTACGAGGTCGATCACCACACGCTGTACGTCGGCGCCTCGGTCGGCTCGGCAATCGGACCGCGCGACGGCAAGACCGTCGAGGAGCTGATGCGCAACGCCGACCTTGCGCTCTACCGCGCGAAGGACGACGGCGGCAACGAGCACCGCAATTACGAACCGCTGCTCCACGCCAACGCCGAGGAGCGCCGCCAGCTTGAGTTCGCACTGCGTCAGGCGCTCGAAAAGCGCGAACTGGTGCTCAATTATCAGCCAGTGGTGGATGCCAACACCGAAGCGGTGGTCAGCTTCGAGGCCCTGGTGCGCTGGAACAGCGCCGAACACGGGCCGATCAGCCCGGTCAAGTTCGTGCCGATCGCCGAAGACACCCGCCTGATCGTGCCGATCGGAACCTGGGTGCTCGAACAAGCCTGCCGCGAAGCGACGCGCTGGCCCGAGCACATCCGCATCGCGGTCAACGTCTCGCCCGAACAGCTGTTCGAGCCGGACTTCGCGACGACCGTCGTACGCGCCTTGACCGCCAGCGGGCTCGAGGCGCGGCGGCTCGAGCTCGAAGTGACCGAGAGCATATTCCTGCGCGATGCGAGCATCGCGCGTGCTTCGCTCGAGCAGGTGATGGCGCTGGGTTGCACGGTGGCGCTGGACGATTTCGGGACCGGCTATTCCTCGCTCGGCTATTTGCGCAAGATCAGGTTCTCGACGATCAAGGTCGATCGCAGCTTCGTCACCGGCGCCGGCCAGGGCAGCAAGGAAAGCCTCGCGATCATCCGCGCGGTGGTCGCGATGGCCGAAAGCCTCGAGATGACCACCACGGCCGAAGGGGTAGAGACCGCCGAGGAGGCGGAGCTTATCCGCAAGCTCGGCGCCACCAAAATTCAGGGCTATTATTTCGGCCGGCCGATGCCAGCGGATGAGGCGTTGCTGCTGTTCCGCCGGAAGCTCGACGTGCCCCAGCGGCTGCGCGCCTAGGCTGCGACGAGTCCCCGCACCGCGCTTTCGAACAACGCCCGTCCATCGCTGCCGCCCAACTCGGGCTCGATCGCGCGCTCGGGATGGGGCATCATCCCGAGTACGGTGCCCGCATCGTTCAGTATCCCTGCGATGTCACGCTGCGACCCGTTACAAGCGTCGCGATAGCGGAACGCCACACGGCCTTCGCCTTCGAGCCGGTCAAGCGTGTCGGCTTCGGCAAAGTAGTTTCCGTCGTGGTGGGCCACCGGCAGCGTGATCGTCGCGCCGGGCACGTATCCGGCGGTGAACAGAGATCGGCTGGTTTCGACCGTCAGCGATGCGGCGCGGCAGGTGAAAGTGAGCTGCGCATTGCGCATCAGCGCGCCCGGCAGAAGCCCGGCCTCGGTCAGCACCTGGAAGCCGTTGCACACGCCCAGCACAGGCACCCCGCGTGTCGCCGCCGCAACTACAGCGCGCATCACCGGGCTGCGGCTGGCGATTGCCCCGCAACGCAGATAGTCGCCGTAGGAAAACCCGCCCGGCACCGCGATAAAATCGAGGGCTGGTGGCAAGTCGGTATCGCCGTGCCACACCCGCAACGCCGGCTCGCCCGAGACTTTCTCGAGTGCCACCGCCATGTCGCGATCGCAATTGGAGCCGGGGAAAGTGATCACCGCCGCGCGGAAGGCCATCAGACCGGCTCCGGCTTCTCGATGCGATAGTCCTCGATCACCATATTCGCGAGCAATTTGCGGCACATTTCGTCGAGCGCGGAGTCGCTGGTGGCGTCGGCAACGTCGAGTTCGATCTCGCGTCCGATGCGTACGTTTTCAACGCCGGTGAAACCCAGCCCTTCGAGCGCGTGATGCACGGCGCGGCCCTGCGGGTCGAGCACCCCCGGCTTGAGGCTGACATGGACGCGGACTTTCATTGATACGGCCCTTCGTGTGACGGCGGGGACGCGCGCAGCCTATGGCGAAGGCACGGCTGCGAGACAAGCATCAGCCGCCGCTTTCCCCCGCTGGTCGCGCGAGCACCTCGACCGCTTCCCCCGGCACCAGGTAGCGCGCGGCGGTCGTCTGCAAATCGGCGGGTGTGATGCTTTCGATCAGCCCCTTGGCGGCATAGAAGCGGTCGATGCGATAGCCTTCGGTCTGCGCGCGCGCCGCCAGTCGCAACCAGCCGGCGTTGTTTTTAAGCGCGTTGTCGTACGATTCGAGCAGCGGCCGCCGCGCGCGATCGAACGTGTCGGCGCTGACCGGCTGGTCGGCCAGGCGCTGAATTACCGCCTGGATCGCTGCACTCGTCGCAACGACGTCGGCGAGGTCGACCGGCGCGGACACCGCAAATGTGCCGTAGCCGCGCCACACTGTCGATGGCGCGCTGCGCGCTCCGACCGAATAGGCCTTGCCGAGCCTCTCGCGGATCTCGTCGGTCAGCTCGATGTCGATCACTCGCTCGAGCAACTCGAGCCGTTGGACGGTGGCCGGATCGGCATCGTCGGTCGTCGGCCAGGTCAGCTGCAGCAGGGCCTGGTCCGCCTCACCGGTGTGGATGACCGTCCGCGGGCTCCGGTTGGCCGTGAACGTGCGCACGCGCGCATCATCGCGCGCGACGAACGCGGGCTCGCGCGCCGGCAAGGCGCCAAGTGTCTTGGCGACCAGCGCAATTGCCTGATCTTCGTCGATGGCGCCGACCAGTGCGAGTTCGATCGCGCCGTTGGCCAGCCGGTCGCCGATTATCTCGCGCAGCTGAGCGAACGTCAGCTTTTGGTAGTCGCCTCTGGGTTGGACGGTGAACCGGGGATCGTCGTCCGATAAGATACCGCCAATCGCAGCGCCTAAGGCGCCACCAGGGGTCGCATCCTTGCGCAAAAACCAGTTGGCGATCTCGCGTCGATAGCGGATCTCGCCTTCGCGCCGATAACCCAGGTCGGTCAACGCTGCGCTTAGCAGATCGAGTTGCAGTTCAAGATCGCGCGAGGTGGTCGATCCGGCGCTGACGAACGTATCGCCGCCCGAAGCAAAGTTCAAACCGACCGTACGACCGGCCAGCAGGCTGTCGAGCTCGTCCTGCGAATGCTTGCCCAGCCCGCCGGCAGGCAGCATCGCGACCATCGCGGTCGCTAGCGGATTTGCGCGGGTATTAAGCAGGTCGCCCCCGTCGACGTTGAGCACGAACCGGACTCGATCGGCTTCGAGCGTGGTGCGCTTGAGGTTGAGGCGTACCCCATTGGTGAAGCGTACAGTACGAATTCCGCTGCGCGGTTCCAGCATATCGGTGACTACGGTCCCGGGCGGGCCGAAATCTGTGTAGGCGAACGCCCCGGCCGGCGCGGTATCAGGCGCGGCGATCTGCTCCGCGATATCCGCCTCCCAAGCGGCCCGCAGCGCCTTCGCGCCGCCTTTGGGCGGGACGCGGCCCTGAAAACGGATTAGCGGATCGTCGAGCGGAGCGGCATCGGCCTTGAGCGCGGCCAGTACCGCGTCGGGCGTGATCGAGGGCGCAAAAGCCTCGAACCTTGCGAGCGCGCTTTGCGGTGTGGCTGGCACGAGATCGTCATTGAGCAATTGTTCGACCGCGCTCACCAGCGCGCCATTGCTGCGGGTATCGGCGGCGCGTGCGGCATTCTCTTGCCCCTGGCGAGTGCGCGCGACCTGTTCGGCGATCTCGGCAGGGGAAAATCCGTATTCGAGCGCGCGGCGCCATTCACGCACCGCGGCGTCGAGCCCTTGGCGCCATTTGCCGTCGAGCGCATCGACGATCAGGTTGGTCGTGCGGCCAGCTTCGAACACCTTTCCGGTCCCGTAGCCCGCGCCACGGTATGGGGCGCTTTCGCTCCGCGCGATCGCCGCCAGGCGACGGTTGACCGCGGCATAGCCGATCGCTTCCAGAAGATTGGTCCGCCGCCGGGCGATGGTGTCAGGCTCATCGACCCACGGGGAGAGCGCGGTCACGGTGATCCGCTCGGACAGCGCGGGATCGAGGTAGATGTCGGTCTGCCCGTGGCGAGTGAGATCGAGCGGCCCGGTTTCGGGCTGCGAAGGGGCAGGCGGCCCCGACCAGTCGGCAAACCGCGCGCGGATAGCCGTTTCGACTTGCGCGACGTCGATGTCGCCGATCACGATCAACACCGCGTTGGTGGGCACGTAGGCGCGTCGATAGACCGCGCCGATGCGTGCGGCGTCGGCAGCCTTGAGCGTTGCGTCGGTGCCGATCGGCAGCCGCTTGGTGTAGCGCGCGCCGGGGGCGATAAAGCCCCATTCGTCCTCGGTTTCCTTCAGCGCATAAGTCGTACGATCACGCTTTTCGGAAAGCACGACGCCGCGCTCGCGATCGATCGCGTCCGATGCCAGCGTCAGCTCGCTCGCCGTTTCGCGCATCAGCATCAGAGCGGTGTCGAGCAGCCTGGGGTCCGGGCGGGGCAGGTCGAGCTTGTAGGTGGTGGCCTCGAACCCGGTCGAAGCATTGGTGTCCGCGCCGAACGCCAATCCCTCGCGCTCGAGCAGCTTGACCATCTCGCCTTCGGGCACGCGGGTCGAGCCGTTGAACGCCATGTGTTCGAGGAAGTGGGCGATCCCGCGTTCGTCGTCGGATTCCTCGAGCGAGCCGGAGCCGATCCGCAAGCGCACCAGCACAGTGCCGTCGGGCGTGTGGTTCTCCCGCAGGACATAGCGCATGCCGTTGGGCAGGCTGCCGAAGGTAAACGCAGGATCGACCGGCACATCGCTCGCTTCGAAAGCCCAGGCGGGCGCCGCAGCGTCTTCCGCAAAAGCGGGGGCAGCGAACAATACAGCCACGGCGAGAACGATGCGGAGCTTCATGGCCGCGTTCTTGCCGCCATAAGCTGAACCGGGCAACAACCGGCGGCATGAAGCTGGACCTCGTCTACAACCCGGTCGCGGGCAGCTTTCGCCAATGGCGGCTCGATGCGCTGATCGCAGCGTTCGAGGCGCGGGGCGCGATCGTAACGGCGCTGTCGACCACCCGGCACGGCGTGCGACTGTCGGGCTCAGCGGAGCTGGTGTGCGTGCACGGCGGCGATGGCACGCTGCGCGATACGGTCCAGGCGCTCGGGGAACGCGCGGGCGAAGTGCCGCTGTGCATTGCCCCGGCGGGTACCATCAACCTCGTGGCGCGAGAGTTGGGTTATGCGCGCGATCCGTCAAAACTCGCCGAGCAGGTATGCGCCGCGTGGACACGCGGTCGCGAGGGCTGGGTGCGCGCGCCGCTTTACATGCTTGGCGATCTGCCGGTGGTTTCGTGCCTTTCGATCGGACCCGACAGCCACGCGGTCGCGCGCGTTTCGGGCGCGCTGAAGCGGCGCATCGGGCGGCTTGCCTACGCTGTCGCGATGCTGCGAGTGCTGCGCGAATGGCCGCGTCACACGATGGTCATTTCGGGCGAGCTTGCCAACGGGATGCCGTTCGAATGCGAGGCTGCGGCGGTCATCGTCAGCCACGGCGCGCTGTTCGCCGGGCCGTTCAGGCTATCGCCCAATGCCGCGCTGGCGGCGGATTCGGTCGAGCTGATCGTATTGAAGCGTCCGTCGCGACGCGGCATTGCCGTGTTCACCGCCGCCGCATTTGCCGGTTGGCCGCTCGACCGCCTGGGCCTGGCGACCTTTCGCAGCGTGCGCCGGGTGACGTTCGATCGCCACGTCAGCCCGGTTCAGGTCGACGGCGATCATATGCCCGATGCCGCCGACACCATCCGCGCGAGCGGGATGGACCTGACTTACGTGGTGTGAGCGCTACTTCTTGGGCTTGCCGGTGCGCAGACGGCCGCGGTGGGCGGACATGTCGAGCACTTCGCCCGGGGTGCCGTTGTCTTCCTGCAGCAAGCCCAGGCGGCGGGCGACTTCCTGGTACGCCTGCTCTTCGCCGCCGAGATCGCGGCGGAAGCGGTCCTTGTCGAGCTTTTCTCCGGTGACGATGTCCCACAGGCGGCAGCCATCGGGGCTGATCTCGTCGGCCAGGATGGTGCGCGCAAAGTCGCCGTCCCAGATGCGTCCGAATTCCAGTTTGAAATCGATCAGGCGAATGCCGATCGCGGCGAACATGCCGCACATGAAATCGTTGATGCGGATCGCCATCGACGAGATGTCCTGCATCTCCTCGTGGCTTGCCCAGTTGAAGCAGGCGATTTCCTCTTCGGAGATGAACGGGTCGCCCAGCGCATCGTCCTTGTAGCAGTATTCGATCAGCGTGTGCGGCAGCGCTTCGCCTTCCTCGATGCCAAGGCGCTTGCTGAGCGATCCGGCGGCGACGTTGCGCACGATCACCTCGATCGGGATAATCTCGACCTGGCGCACGAGCTGTTCGCGCATGTTGAGGCGGCGGATGAAGTGCGTTGGAATGCCGATATGCGCGAGCCGCGTGAACACGTGCTCGCTGATCCGGTTGTTGATCACGCCCTTGCCGTTGATGGTGCCCTTTTTCTGGGCGTTGAAGGCGGTGGCGTCATCCTTGAAATACTGGATCAGCGTGCCCGGCTCGGGCCCTTCGTACATGATCTTTGCCTTGCCTTCGTAAACCTGGCGGCGGCGGGATGACATGGGTCGCTTCCTTCGGGAGCCGTGAAAAAGAGCCGCCCCGGCGAGCGGGCCAAAGGGGACGCGCACGGCCGGGGCTGATGCGCGGCTGACATAAGCAATGGCGGCCATGAAAGCAATTGCGCCCGGCTACAGCAGGCGGCTGTCATATGCCCATTGCAGCAACGCTTGCCGCTGGCGGGGCCGGCAGAACGGGTCGCCGGGCTCGCAGTTGCGGGTGACCTGCGCCGCGTGCCGCCTGAACGCCTTCCACCGGCCGATCTGCCGCTGGTCCTCCTCCGCCAGCCGGCGGCCCGAGTAATAGCGGCAATACCACTGGAACCAGCCACGCGGATCATCGGGGTGGATCCAGCCCTTGGCGCGCCACACTCGCAAGCTTGAGCCGGCGCGCACGCCGAAGTAATTGAGCGAACAGTCCGGAGATCCGGTGGCGAACTTGGCGTTCGCGAACCAGCCGGCGGGAAATTCCGCGCGACAATCCGTCATGTACTTGCCGCAAAAGACCCCGAGGCTGAGCATCTCGGCTGGCGTAAGGTCGGGTGTGAATACAGGATCGAACTCCGCGCCCATCGGAGCTGAGCGCAGGTAGCTGTATCCGGTCTGCATGGTGTCATGGACTTCGACCTTGCGAGACATTCGGGCTCCTGCCAATCGATCGCGGCCGTGCTGGCGTAGCCCGCGCGCGGGTTGAGCCGAACCTCGACCGCTTTACGTCCGAAGTCGGCTATCCAGCGACTGCAGAGTGGTCGTTCCAAGCACGGCGCCAGTGGGGGCGTCGTGACGGACGCGATCCGTCGGTTCCATCGTCAGGGCCATCGTCGCACCGTCGGTCAGGAACCGGCGAAGTCCCGGATCGAGGCTGATTTCCATGCGATCTTCGCGCAGCTGGCCCAGCGAGCGCGGCTTGCCGTCTTCAGGAATGACCCACAGTTCCGGCGCGAGGCCTGCTGCGTCGGCGCTATCCCCGCGGAGACGCAAGGCCCCGGTCGAAGGATCGTAGGTCGCACTGAGCAGCACCGAACCGCCGGTGCCGCTGATCTGAGCGATGTTGGCCGGCTGTGCGGCAACCCGCGCTTGATCGGGCCGGGTGTCGTTCGACTGTCCGATCATCGTGGCCAGCCCCATCGCCAGCGCGACCGATGCGGCGGTAGCGGTAAGCGCCCAGTTACGGGTGAACGCGCCGCTTTGCTCACGCGCGGCCGGTGCCGATTCGCGGTCGATCGCTGCTTCGATGCGCGCGGCCATGTCGGTCGGCACGTCGACCGGGTCGACTTGCTCGAGCCAGCCTTCGCCGACCGTGCGCCAATACGCGACCAGGGCCGCGAACTGCGGATCTTGCAGCTGCAAGCGGATCGCGTCTGCGCGCTCGGCCCCGGCGAGGAAGCCGAGAGCCAGGCCTGCCGCGAGCGTGTCGCGATCGCCTTCCATGTTTGCTTGCTCAGTCATCGTTCAATGTCGTTCGCAGACGGATCAACGCTCGGCGCACACGGCTTTTAAGCGTGCCGATCGGCACTCCGTCGCGCTCCGCGGTTTCCGCGTATGTCATTCCCTCCAGGTAGATCCTGCGCACGTCGCACTCGGTATCGCGGTCGAGTTCCGCGACCATCTGAAGCGCGCGTGTTTCGGTCTCCTGCCTAATCATACGGTGCTCAACCAGCTCGGTTTCAGATGCCACGTTTTCGACATCGCCACTATTCGGCTCGAACATCATCTTGCGCGATCGGCGCCAGTCGATCGCCGAATTGCGCGCGATGGTGCCCAGCCAGCTCATCGGACGCGCGCGTTCGGGATCGTAAGTGGCGGCCTTGGCCCAGATCTTGACGAAGACTTCCTGCAGAACGTCCTCGGCCGCAGGTCGTTCGCGTGTCACCGACATGCAAATCGCCAGCAATCGTCCGGCGGTGACGGCATGGACCCGGCGGAACGCGGTGCGATCCCCGCGCCCCGAAGCAACGAGATCTTGTGCCAGCACGTCCGGCGCATCGTCGCTGGTCAAGCTTGCCACTCGGGCGCGAAAATGACGATCACCATCGCGGCGAACCCTATCTGCCATGTCCCGCAAAGGGAATGGCAAATCCGGGCGCCATTTCGACGGGCGCAGCCATCAAGCTTCATCTATTTCTCGCTGAATGCATCCTATGCGAGCGCGCTTACTAATTGGGTCCAACGGGCGCACACCACAAGAGCGCCCGCAGGGATATCAAGCTATCGATGCCCCTGGGGTCGGCTGGCGGGACTACTTTGTGAAGTATCGCAAATCGCTACCTTATGCCTTTGCGTGGCTGGGGCGGGCTGGCGCAGCAGGGCTGCTCGCGCCCGCCGTCGGCGTCCTCTCGGCTGACCACCTGGAACCGCCCGCCGGGACCGACCCGGCCTTCGGCAGCACGCCCGATCGTGCCGCCTACATCGCAAATATCTTTGTCTGGCACACCGATACTCGGTGATTATCGCGGTGACGTCCTCAGGCCCGCAAGCGCGGGATACTTCATTCGGGCGCCGCCCCGTCCGCGATGGTGCATTTTAAAGCACACGCACCCAAACGGTGCGCTTTTCTCTAATTACGGTGCCATTTGCCAAGACCTGCGATCGATCGGCCGCTTTAGATGGTACCGCACCGCATGTTCTTGAGAGATCATCTCATGGCGTACCTTAACGGTGCCAAACAGCGCGACGGGCCAGCTGGGTTCCTGAACCGGCACGTAGACGCCCGCCAGCGTACCCGTCGGGCGATTTTGCTCACGTCAATCGTCGCTGCGCACGTGATGCTCGTTGGATGGATTCTCTTGAGCAACCGCGCGCCCTCGGCGAGGCCGGGAGTTGAGACCCTGGCGATGGTCGATCTGACGAGCGACGACATCGAACCGGACGCGCCTGCTAAGCCAGTGACCGTTCCGCCGGTCCCCGAAACGCGCGCGGCCGTTCTCCTCGCCCCGGCGTCGCCGCTGGCGGCCGCACCGGCGGCGGCGGGTAGCGGCGATGGAACCGGATGCTCGGTGGCCAATGTCATCGGTGCGGCATTGCAGGCCGATGACGCCGCGATGGCGGAACTTGCCGCCTTGCCCGCCGGGGTCAGGTCGGATGCCGACGCGGTGATGCTATGGAACGGGGCCTGGCTTGACGTCGCACCCGAAACCCAATCTTTGATGGCCGAAAACCAAATCCCTGCGCTGAAAAACGCGGTTACGCTCGCGGTGCAAGCGCTGCCACCTGCATGCACACAAGTCGAGAGTGTCGGGCCTCAGCTTATACCGATCCCCGAGCCGGGTCGTACGACAATGGTCGTCATCGGTTCAGGCGTATGGCGTTGGGCGGCTCTAATCGAGCCGCCGATCCAAGACGCGGTGCCGCAGCCAGTCGGTCAGACTGCGAGCGATTGGTTGGCATCCTGGGGCATTAGTGGAAATTGAACGGCCGTGACAAGACGTTGCCCAGCATCCCGTCCCAATTGAACGATGAGGTCAATGGTTGAGTGGATGTACGCGATCGTCTCGCTCCGGCGCAAATCGCTCCCTGATTGCCCGACGATCAGCGCGAGCTGCTCGATCGCCCCGCTGGGGGAGCTGGCGTGGATCGTGCTGATTGAGCCGGGATGGCCGGTGTTGACCGCGCGCAGATAGCTCAGCGCTTCGACCCCGCGGATTTCACCCATGATAATGCGGTCCGGACGCATTCGCAGCGCTGCCTCGAGCAGATCGGCTGAGCTGACCGACGCTTCGCCCAGCTTCCCGCGCACCGCGACCAGTCCCACCGCATTGGAGTGGACCAACTGGATTTCCGGAGTGTCTTCGATCAGCACCAGGCGCTCTTCGAGCGGCGCCTCCTTCAGCAAGGCATTGAGCAGCGTGGTCTTGCCCGTGGCGGTGCCGCCGGAAATGAGGATCGACTTGCGCGCGCGGACGGCGTTCGCAAGGAAGCCTGCTACGTCGCCTCCTGCCAGTTGGGCGGCCAGTTCCTGATCGATCGTGCGCTGAGCGAGGGCAGCAAGCCCGACTTTGGCAAAGGCCCCGCTGGCCACGTAATCCGTCAACGTCAGGTCAGGCACGATGTGCTTGCGAATGGCCACCGTCACATGGCCTCGGGTCGCAGGGGGAGCGCAGATTTGCACGCGCGCGCCACTTGGCAGCGTCGCGGCGAGCAACGGGTGTTCGCGACTGATGCCCTGGTCTGGCGCCTGGCCGAGGCGATCGCCAACGGCGGCCCGCCTGATGCCGACACGCGCGCCTACCTGGAGGCGTACAATCGACACTCATTCTTCGTGGCGATGATCGAGAGTGCCCCGGCGGTCGAACGGCTCGACGCGATCCTCGCGGTCAAGGGGATCGATGCGGTCTTCATCGGCCCGCATGACCTGACCGTCTCGCTCGACCTGCCAGAGCAATATCGACATCCGACGCAGCAAGCGGCGATCACCACGATTATCCAGACCTGCGCGGCGCGCGGGATCCCCGCCGGGACACAATGGTGGAATACCAATCTCGTCCGGCGCGAACTGGCCCTAGGCGGGCGGTTTGTCCTCTATTCGAACGACCTCAACATCATGCGGCTCGGCTATGCGGAGTCGATGGCGACAATTCGCGACCATGTGGCGAAGCTGAACGGGCCGGAATAGGTCATACCAGATGGTCTCGGTGGGTTGTGCGACGCTGCTTGAGGTAGATATAGAGGCGACCGCTTCACCGCACGGCTGCCACTTTCGCCTTTGTTCCGTTCGTCCTGACACCCAGGCGGCCTCCCCGCCTGGGTGTCAGGACGTTGCTGCGGATGGTGCAAGTGGCAGCCGTGCGTTTTACTCGGCCTCCCTCGCTGCTCAGCGGGAGTCTGATCACCTCTCCTGTCCGGGCTGAGAGAAGCGCCGCCTGGCAGAGTTCGACCGCCGCGCGGCCGTCGGCCCCGGTGACGACCGGCGGCGGCCCTCGCGGATGCAGTCGATGAAAGCCTGCACCTGGCCGGTGAACGAGCCGAGGCGCACCGGGTCGAGCGGGTCCATCGGGTCGAGCGGCGGCTGCGTCCAGACCCGCCGCCAGTCCCCGCCGGCGGCCATGTCGAGGTGGGTGTAGCCGTCGAAGTCGAGCAGGCCGCGCTCGCCGACCACCTGCGAGCGGAACTGGCTGTCGGGGAAGGTCGCGCCGGGGAGTTCCAGGCTGATCCAGAGCTGCCCGACCGCGCCGCTGGCGAAATCGACGATGGCGGTCGCGCTGAGATTGGGCAGGCCGTGCGCGCCGTAGCTGTTGACGCGGGCGTAGATGCTGCGGGCCTCGCTGCCGACCAGCCAGCGCATCAGGTCGAAGTTGTGGGCCCCCTGGCTCATGAAGAGCCCGGCGTCCGGGTCGGCGTACCAGGGGCGCGATGCGACGACCGGGACCGACCAGGCCTCGGGGAAGAGGGACCAGAGCCGCATCTCGCGCACCGCGCCGATCTGCCCCTCGTCGATCAGGTCGCTTGGCGCGCTGGTGGACGCCGCGAAAGCGCTGGGTCTGGACGATCATCAGCCGCACGCTCCGCCGCGTCGCAGGCGGCGATCATCGCGTCGCACTCGGCGACGCTCGTCGCCATCGGCTTCTCGGCCAGCACGTGCTTCCCCGCCGCCGCCGCCTGGCGCCGTTGCTCCGGGCGCAACTGCTCCGGCCCGGCCAGCACGACCGCGTCGATATCGTCGCGCGCCAGGAGGGCGGCGAGCGAAGGCTCGCTGGCGACACCGTAGCGCGCGGCCAGCGCGGGCGCGCGGCTCCCCCCCGCGATGGCGACGAGCTGCCCGCCCTGGGCGTAGTTCGCGACGACCTCGGCATAGGTGTGCGCCATGAAGCCGGACCCGACCATGCCGATGCCCAGTATTGTCACCTGTTTCCACCTTCCTATCCCTGTCGCCGTTAGGCGAGCGGGGTGTACCGTATGCTTCCCTTAACCTGTTCGCGTAGTGCATGGATTAGTTCCATCGTGCGTACCGCGTCGTCCAGGTTCGAAGCCGGGTATGTCGGGGGGCGCCCCTGTCGTACAGGCAGATCAAGAAAATAGCGATCCTGATCCCACCAGCCATTCAGGTATGGTTGCCGTGGTCAATCAGGCCCACTGCGGGGCCGATGAATCGACATGCTGGATAGCGTGCAACTGGTGCGTGAAGGTATCCTGATGGACGGTGCAGCGTTGTGCTAACCCCTCTAGATGGGCCGATGCGCGCTTCCCGTGGATGGTGAGTTTCTCGCTGCGCACCTCGCCGAGCAGATGATTGTGGAAAAAGGCGGTCGCCCCGCTGTCGAAACGGATCAGCACAGAGAAACTGTCGGTATGCCGAGCGAAATACTGCTCGTTGTGCGCATAGACCTCGGTCGCGTTGCCGCACAGATAGCGCAGCAGATCGACGCTGTGGATCCCGCCTGAGGTGAGCACCTGCGCTAGCGCGGCCTCGGTAGCGCCCATCTCGCGCAGGATAGCCATGTGGAAATGGTAGAATTCCACCATGACCGTGGCGATTGGGCCATTCGCTTCGATCATTCGCTTAGCCTGATTCAATAACGGCTGAAAGCGGCGATTCACCCCGACCAAATCCGTAGGTGCCATGATGCCGGGCCATCAGTGCCAATTCGCGGGTTTCCGTCGTCAACAATCCGGGCGGCTTTTCTCACAAGGTGGGGATACCGGCGGCCAGGCAGCCACGAGTAATCGTAGAAGAGTGCGTTCGGCGGAGTCAGGACAAAGACCGCATCGAGATTGGCCTCTGCCAACATCTGTCGATAGTCGGTATAGGTCGTTGCGACACCGAATTGTCGTCGCACTTGTTCCAGCTGGTCGGCAACTAAATCGCAAAGGATCAGCTCGACATCGCGGAAGCGGGCCAGACAGGGAAGGTGCGAGCCTTGCGCAATCCGTCCCGGTGCCGATGACTCCGACGCGTAATATATTCATCGTCGTTCCCTGTTACATAGTTCGGCACACGCCCGGCCCGTGAGCGCCAATGCGCTCACGCCAATGTGACGCCACTCAGTCATCACCGTAGGTGAGGAGTACCGTCGGCGGGCGATCGGGGCGCTGCAGGAGATCGTAGGCGCGCGGCGCCTCGGCGAAAGGGACGCGCATGGGCGCGAGCGGCGCGACATCCACTTTCCCCTCGGCCAGCAGGCGCAGGAATGCCGCCTGGTTGCGATTCTCGGTCCAGCGCACATAGCCGACCGGGTAATCGACATTCCCTTCCTCATAGACCGGGTCGTAGCGCCCCGGGCCATAGGCGAGTGCGGGATAGAAGATCGCGTCGCGTGCGTACATCCGATCGCGATCGATCTCCATCCCGAAGAGGCCGACCCCGACGACGCTGCCGCGCTGGCGGCAGAGATCGAAGGAGAGATTGAGCGGCTCGCTCGACGGCGTCACCACCGCCAGGAAGACGCCGTCCGCGCCCATGCCGTCGGTCATCTGTAAGGCGACTTCCAGCGGGTCTTCCTGCTGCGGGTTGATCGCCCGGTGCGCACCGAAGGCGAGCGCCTGTTGCACCCGGCGCTCATCGAGATCCAGGCCGAGCACATAGAAACCCGCCTGACGGGCGATCTGTGTGGCGAGGAGGCCGAGTAATCCAAGTCCGAAGATCACCACCGTCTCGCCGAAGCGGCAGCCTGTCCGGCGCAGGCCATTCATGGCGATCGAACCGAGGGTCACGAAGGCGGCATGGTCGAGCGGCACATTCTCCGGCACCCGCGCCACGAGGTTGCGCGGCACCGCCACCCGCTGAGCGTGGACCGCGCACTGATTGCCCGAGCAGGCGACCCGATCGCCGGGGTGGATATCGAGGACATCTGGCGCGACGGCGAGGACCGTCCCCGCCAGGCTATAGCCGATCGCCGCGAGCGGTGGGGCTACGATATGCGGCTGCGGGCCATCCCAGCGTGTGCCGCCGTTGCGGATCTGTGGCCGCGGCTTGGCGCGCGGTCCGGGATAGGTGTCGGTCCCGGTGGTCTCGGGCTTGGCGGTGCTGCTGATGATGTGCATCTCGGTACCGCTGCTGATCGCGGAGAAGGCGGGGGCGACCAGGACTTCCCCGGCACGCAAGGTCGGCTCGGGGACGTCGAGGACCACGACGCGACCTTCCGTGGCAAAGGCACGTTTCATCACAACTCCTCTACAGGTCGATTCGTTCGCCGGTAGCGGCGGCGAAGAAATGCAGTTTCGGGCGCGGTAGGGTGAACGCAACACGGTCATCCAGCCGTAGTCGGCGATCGGGCTCGACCCGCCCGGTAAGGGTAGTATTCCCGCGTTTGATCTCGACATAGGTGTCCGAGCCGAGCGGTTCGAGCAGGCTCACCACGCCCACTGAACTGTCTGCTGCCGCCGCTGCCGTCGCCGGCGACGATTGCACATCCTCGGCGCGGATCCCGAGCACGACCTGGCCCTCGAATGGGGCCGTATGCGTTGTATTCGGCCAGGAGAGGCGCAGGTCTGCCGAGGTGTAGCTGATCTGCTCGGCGGTGACGCGCAGCTGCCCCTCGACCGTGCTCATCCGCGGCTTGCCGATGAAGGTCGCGACGTAGAGATGTTGCGGGCGGCGATAGATCTCTTCGGCCGGGGCGTACTGGACGATCTGCCCATCGCGCATGACCGCGATATAGTCGGACAGCATCATCGCCTCTTCCTGATCGTGGGTCACGAAGATCGAGGTCGCGCCGAGTTGCTGGTGGAGCTTCTTGATCTCGCTCCGCATCCGCGTCCGCAGCGCCGCGTCGAGGTTCGACAGCGGCTCATCGAAGAGGAAGACCTTCGGCTCCTTCACCATCGCCCGCGCCAGCGCCACGCGCTGCTGCTGCCCGCCCGAGAGCTGCGCGACGCGCCGTTCGAGGAGGTGATCGATCTCCAGCGCCTGCGCCACCCGCCGCACGCGCGAATCGATCTCGCGCTTCGGCCGCTTGGCGAGCTTCAGCGAGAAGGCCATGTTGCCGTAGACGTTCATGTGCGGGTAGAGGGCGTAGTTCTGGAAGACCATCGCCATGCCGCGCTCGTGCGGTGCCCAGTCGGTGATCCGCTGGTCATCCAGGAAGATGTCGCCGCGGGTGACCTTCTCCAGCCCGGCGATCATATTCAGGGTCGTCGTCTTGCCGCAGCCCGAAGGGCCGAGGAGGGTCACAAACGCCCCATCGGGGATCTCGAACGACACCTCGCGCACGGCTTGGACCGGGCCGAAAGTCTTCACGACCCGCGCAGCGCGACCCGGCTCATTGGCTACTCCGTTTGAGAATCGCAAGTCGCGGATCATGCGGTCGCAGGAATAAAGGTATCATGCGCCGTCGCCACCGCTGACCTCTGCACGCCCCCGACTAATACTTCACCCCCTCGACCAGGCCGCGCACGATGTAGCGATTGAGGATGAAGACCAGCGTGATGACCGGCAAGATGGCCAGCATCCCCGTCGCGGCGACCAGCGAGTTATCGGTATGGAAGGTGCCCGCCGACCAATCCGGAGAGCTTGACCGTGATCGGGACGGCGGTGCGATTGGAGAGGATCAGGCCGAAGAGGAACTCGTTCCAGGCCCCGATGAAGGCGAAGATCGCCGTCGCGACGACGCCGGGGGCGGACACCGGGATGATCACCCGGAAGAGCGCCCCCAGCCGCGAGCAGCCATCCATCCGCGCCGCCGCTTCCAGCGAGTAGGGGATCTGCTCGAAGAAGTTCTTCAGCATCCAGATCACGTAGGGCAGCAAGAAGGTGCTGTAGACGATGATCAGCGCGACATAGGTGTCGAGCAGATGCAGGTTCCGGATCAGCAGGAACATCGGGATGATCAGGATGATCGCCGGGCACCATCCGCGTCGCGATGGTGAAGACCAGGAAGGCATTCTTCAACGGAATCCGCAGCCGGGCCAGCGGATAGGCCGCCAGCGAGCCGAGGAGCAGGCAGAGCGACCATCGTGGCGGTGGAGACGATGAACGAGGTGCGCAGCGCGTTCCGGTAGGTGTCGTGCGCGAGCGTCTCGCGGAACCAGCGCAGGCTCGTATCCTGCCAGCGCAAGTGCGGCGGCACCGAGATGTAGTTGATCTCCGGCTGGACGCTCATCGTCGCGATCCAGGCCACCGGGGCCACGGTCCAGAGGAGGAAGAGGACGACCAGCGCATAGATCACCGTCGGCCGGAACCAGCGCGGCGAGACGAGCGATACATCGAGCGGCGCCTGCTCCGCTGCCGCAGGCTGCGGCGGCTACGCACGCGGCAGCGGCGCGGGTGAAGCATCAGCGACAGCGAGAGCGCGCTCAGGGTCATGATCATCAGCGCCAGCAGGACCGCCATCGCCGAGGCGCGCCCCAGGCTCAGGCGCTCGAAGGCGTTGATGTAGACCAGGTAGCTGAGCACCACCGTGCCCTGCCCCGGCCCGCCGCGCGTCAGCGTGAAGATCAGGTCGAAGACCTGCAGCGAGACGATCGTTTCGAGCAGGATGGCGAAGATCAGCGTGTTGCGCAGGTGCGGCAGGATGATATAGCGGAAGCGCGACAAGATCCCCGCCCCATCCATCTTCGCGGCCCGGAAGAGCGACTCGGGGATACCTTGCAGCGACGCCAGCAGGATCAGCGTCATCGAACGGCATCCCTTTCCAGGCGGTCGCGACGGCGGCGATCGTGAGCGCGAGCGGGGCGCTATCCAGCCAGACCTGATAGTGCGAGATGATCCCCAGACTGGAGAGGATGGCGTTGACCAGCCCGTAATTGCTCTGGAAGAGGTAGCGCCACATCACGCCGTTGACCACCGGTGCGACGGCCCAGGGCAGCAGGATCAGCACGCGCACGAACTTGCGCCCGCCGAAGGCCTCGTTGAGGACCAGCGCCAGGATGAGCGAGAGGCTGACGCCGATGACCACGGTGATCGCGGCGAAGGCCAGCGTCCGCGCGATCGACTCGCGCACGACCTGATCGCCGAGAATGCCGCCCGTAATTGTCCAGCCCGATCCACTTCTGGTCCGGCGAGACGGTCAACTCGACGCGCTTGAAGCTCATCACGATGGCGTAGCCGATCGGGTAGACCAGGAAGACGAGCAGGAGGAGCGCCGTCGGCAGGATCAGGAGCAGGCCGAAATACGACTCGTCCATGCGGTGGAAACGTTGCGCCAGGACGGTGCGCGCGATTCTTGCTGCTGCGCGGGCAGCGCCGTCGTCATGCACACTCCAATGCGTGCGGACGTGGGCGAGCGGCGCGGGGACGCGGCCCCGTACCCCTGCCCGCCCCGCCCGCAATCCAGCTACGCTACTTGACCTTGGCCCAGTAATCGTCGATGACCTTCTGGCCTTCCTTCTGGATGTCGGTGATCGCCTCCTTGCGGCTCCTTCTCGCCCTTGATGACGCGGAGGGTCCAGTCGTTGACGACCGTGCCGAGGTCGAAGTAGTACGGGCGAGCCGTAGCGCGCGGCCGGGTACTTGCCCTGCTCCTTGACGGCGGCGAACTGCGGCGCGACCTTCGCGACTTCGGCGTCGTCGAAGACCGACTGCAAGGCCGGCGGGCGGCCCCACTTCATCGCGACGAGCTTCTGCACCTCGGGCGAGGTGGTGAACTCGACCCAGGCCAGCGCCAGGTCCTTGTTCTTGGAGAACTTGTTGATGGCATAGCCCTCGAAGCCGTTGATCGAGGCGCTGCGGAGCTTGATCCCCGGCACGATGCCGGTCGCCGCCTTGCCGACGATCTGCGACTGGGTGGGGTCCTGCGCGAGGGCGAAGTGGTTCGGGAAGGCGAAGTAGTGGCCCATATTGCCGCCCCGGAAGATCTTGCCCTGCTCGATCGAACTGCTGACGGTGATGCCGGCCGGATCGGCGATCTTCGACTTGACGTGCGCGTCCTGCAACGCCTGCATCGTTGC
>CAWAGD010000003.1:0-141577 GCA_963781525.1 uncultured Alphaproteobacteria bacterium
CCGAACGGATTGTGCGCCCGCGCCATCGCCGCGTAGGCCTCGCGGGTCGTCGAGCAGGCGGGTCGCTTCGGCGACGATCCGGTCGGGATCGGTGCCGACCAGCCTGGCGGTGCCGGCAGCGATTCCCTCGGGCCGCTCGGTCGTCTCGCGCATCACCAGCACCGGCTTGCCGAGCGCGGGCGCTTCTTCCTGCACCCCGCCGCTGTCGCTCAGCATCAGGGTCGAGATATCGAGCAGGCGCGCGAAATGCGGGTAGTCGAGCGGTTCGATCAGCGCGACGTTGTCGAGCCCTGCCAGCCGCTCGTTCATCACGCTGCGCACGTTGGGGTTGAGGTGGACCGGAAAGATCACCGCCACGTCGGGCCGCGCGGCGAGGCGCGTGACGGCTTGGGCGATCCCCTCCATCCCCTCGCCGAAGTTCTCGCGCCGGTGGCTGGTCATGCCGATGATGCGCTTTCCGGCGAAGCGGCGTTCGAGATCGGCCAGCCCGCTTGCAAGCTGCGGTTCGGCCGCGATTCGCGCGGTCACCCAGTGAAGCGCGTCGATCACGGTGTTGCCGGTGACGTGGATCGTCTCGGGCGCGACGTTCTCGCGCCGCAGCGCCTCGGCGGCGGTCTCGGTCGGCGCGAAGTGCAGCGCGGCGAACGCGCCGACGATCTTGCGGTTGACCTCTTCGGGCCACGGATGGTGGATGTCGCCGCTGCGCAAGCCCGCCTCGACGTGCGCGACGGGGATTTTGCGGTAATACGCGGCGAGCGCGCCGGCCATCGCTGTCGCGGTATCGCCCTGGACGACCACCCAATCGGGCCGCTCCTCGGTCGAGCACGCGGCCGATCCCGGTCAGCAGATTGGCGGTCAGCGCGTCGAGCGTCTGGTCGGGGCGCATCAGGTCGAGATCGTGGTGCGGTTGCACGCCGGCGATCTCGAGCACCTGGTCGAGCATGCCGCGGTGCTGGCCCGATACGCACACCCGGCTGACGAAGCGCTCATCGGCTTCCAGCGCGTGGATCAGCGGGAACAGCTTGATCGCCTCGGGCCGGGTGCCGAAGACGGTGAGAATCTTGCGCGGGTTCATGCTCGCCGCTTACCCGCGAAACCTTAAAAGCCGGCTATCCGCCCGTTCAGGGCTGGGGCGGCTGCGCGAGCGGCTCGGCGCTGGTCGTGGTGGCAGCCTTGCTCACCCGGCAGCGCGCCTTCGCGCTCTTTTTCGAGCCGGTCCATGTATTCCTTCTCGAGCACTCTCGACCCGCGCCTGGGTTTCCGCCGCGTCGGCGTCGATCGTCGACAGGCGCTCGGCGCGAGCGGCGGCGATCAGCTGGGCAAAGCGCGGGTCGCTGCCTTCGCGCTTGTCGGCGTAGGCGGCGTCGATCAGCTGCTGGGTGCACCCGGTAAAGCCGCCCAAGCCGGCGGGCGAGCATGAATTCGTGCCGAACTTGCCGATCATCTCCAGCTTCTCGACCCGCCGCGCCCACGCCATGTTCGACGGATCGTCGCTGAACCGCAGGGTTTCGGGGATGCGATAGCGATCGCCTTCGGGCAAGTGCGCGACGACGACGATCTCGTCGCCTTCGGGCGGCGGGCACGGTGTCGTTGCCATAGACGATTACCATGCGAACCTTGTCACCGCCGGTATCCTGCGCGGCTGCAGGCATGGTGAGCGTCGCAAGGGCGAGAAACGGCAGCGCGAGCAGGCGGGGGGTCATCGGTTTATCCTTGTCTGGTCGGCGCACATTGAACCAACCTGCGCTGAACACTCAGTGAAGCGCATCAATCGGCCCCAAAGTTCCTCAAATCCGCTCCGCCAGCCGGATCGCCACCCGGCAGCCGAGCCGGATCGCGCCGGTCAGCAGCGGATAGGCGGGAGCGCGCTCGGCACCGGCGGCAATGGCCGCGGCATGATGGCCGCGCTCGTCTTCGCGAAATTCGGCGACCATCGCGGTCAATTCGGGATCGTCACCGGCCCGCTCGAGTTCGTCGAGCTGATCGGAATAGTGCTTGTCGATCTCTTCCTCGACCGCCGCGGTGCAGGCCATCGCCGCTTCGGGACCGATCAGCGCGGTCGCCGCCCCGAGCGCGAAGCCGGCGATCGACCAAAACGGCTGCAGCGCGGTCGGACGCACGCCTCTGGCGGTCATCAGCGCATCGAAGCGTGCCTTGTGCGCGGCTTCCTGTCGCGCCATCGCTGCGATCTCGCCCGCGTGCGGCGCCCGGTCGCCCATCACCGCCAGCTGGCCGGCGTAAATGCGCGTCGCGCCATATTCGCCAGCCTGGTCGACACGGATCATTCGGTGCGAGGGGGCTTCGGTCATCGCGGGTTTCCGTCGCAGCAGGAGCAGGATCGCTATCGCGCTAACGATCGAGATCAGGAAATTCCACCCGGCCAGCGAAATGCCGGCCAGGCTCCACTGCACTTCGTCGCAACGCACCAGCGGTGCGTTCATGATCGCTTCGAGCGGATCGCCGCCGCCAAGATTGGGCGTGCTGCAAGCGGTCAGGCCTTCCCACCAGCCGTATTCGACGCCGGCGTGAAATCCGCCGATCGCGCCCGAAACCAGGACGGCCAGCGCGGAAAGGGCGATCCACAACCGCTTCGGTTCTGTCGCGGTCGATAGCAGCGCGAGCGCAACGGCCGCGAAATGCGGATAGCGCTGCCACCAGCACATCTCGCACGGGACCAGCCCAAAACCGTATTGCGACAAGTATGCGCCGCCCAGCAGCAGCGCCGGCACACCGAGCGCGAAGCGCTGCGCCAGTTTGTCCGATGAACTGAGTCCGCATCAACGCCGCGCCATCGCGTTCGGCGAGGCGCGGCGGAGCGTTTCGAGCGCGTAGTTGAGCTGGAAGTCGTCGATCCCCTTCGCCTTCAGTTCAGCCGCAGTGAGCTTGAATCGGGGATCGTCCTTGCGATCCCTTTCGAGATCCTCGTCCTTCAACGCCGCTTCGTTGACCAGATGCCCGCGCAAGTCCGATTCGCGCAGGCGAAACTTGTCGCGTTTGGCAAGGTCGGGATCGCTGAGCTGCGGCACGGAAATGTCGGGATCGATCCCGCCCTCCTGCACCGAGTGGCCCGAGGGGGTGTAGTAGCGCGCGGTGGTCAGCTTGAGCGCCGCGGTCTGTCCCAGCGGCAGCAGCGTCTGGACGCTGCCCTTGCCGAAGCTGCGTTCGCCCATCACCAGCGCGCGGCGCTGATCCTGCAGCGCACCGGCAACGATCTCGCTTGCCGAAGCGCTGCCGGCGTCGATCAGCACGATCACCGGCACGCCGTCCGCCATGTCGCCCTTGAACACGCTTTCGGCTTCGTAAACCAGCGATTCGCCCTTGGCGCGACCGCGTTGCGAGACGATCTGGCCCTTGTCGAGGAACAGGTCGGACAGCGCCACCGCCTCGTCGAGCGATCCGCCCGGGTTTTGCCGCAGATCGAGCACCAGCCCGCCCATCCGCCCGCCGGCTTCGCGCTTCAACGCATTCCACGCCGCGAACACGTCCGAACCGACGTCGCGGCTGAACTCGTTGACCGAAATGTAGCCGATATTGCCCGCTTCGAGCTTGTGCGTCACCGGTTCGAGATCGATCACTCCGCGCGTCACGGTGACGTCGAACGGTTCATCGCGGCCCGAACGGAAAATCGTCAGCCGGATCGACGAGCCGGCCGGTCCGCGCATCTTGGCGACCGCATCGTCGAGCTCTCCGCCGTAGACCAGGTTGCCGTCGATGTGGGTGATATAGTCGCCCGCCTTGATGCCCACCTTGTCGGCCGGACTGCCCTTGAACGGCGAGACCACCTTGACCGCGCCATCGTCCATCACGACCGACAGGCCGAGGCCCGAATAATTGCCGTCGATCATCGTTTCGAGGCGCTGGAGATCGCTGCCGTCAAGATAGGCGGAGTGCGGATCGAGGCTGGCGAGCATGCCATCGATCGCGCCGCGGATCAGCTTGTCGTCGTCGACCGGTTCGACATAGCTCGCCTTGATCCGCTGGTAGACCGCAAACAGCTTGGCGAATTCGGGCCCCGCGCGGCCATCGACTTGGGCCACGCCCGCAGTGGTGGCAGGCAGCAGCGCAACCGCGCTGACCAAGGCAGCGGAACGGAGGAGGGCGGCAAGCTTCATGGCGGGTCGATCCTGTTGGCTTTGTTGCGCGTTCTATCGCGCGCCCGGCGTTAACGCCAGATGAGGTTCGCGCCGCTCAGCGGAGGTATTCCAGCGGATTGACCGGCTCGCCCGCGCGGCGCAGCTCGAACCCGACGACCGGCCGGCCGCCGCCCGCGACGCCTAGCGGCCCCCCAGCGACGAGTTCGTCGCCGACGCTCACCTCTACCCGCGCGAGGCCGGTGACGAGGCTGGTGAACCCGCCCGAATGCTCGATGATGACAATCCGGTCGAACCCGGCAAACGGGCCCGCGAAGGCGACCCGCCCGGCCGCCGGGGCGACGACCTGCGCGCCGGCTAGCGGCGACAGCGCCAGGCCCCGCGCGCGGCCGCCATCGTCGCGCGCTTCGCCGAAGCCGCTGACGGTGCGCCCGGCGACGGGCAGCTGGAATATCGGGGCGCCGATTGGAGAGGCGATCGGCGCCGGTCCTGCATCGACCACCTCGCTGGCGCCCGGCCGGGGTGGGCGCAGCAGCGGCCCGGGTAGCGCCGCAAGCTGGCGGCGCAGCGTACCTGCCTGATCGAGCTGGCCGACCAGCGAATCGAGATCGCGCGCCTGTTCCGCGAGTGCCAGCGCCCGTTCCGATTCGCGCGCGGCCGATCCGCTCGCTGCACGCGAAGCGAGCCGCTGGCGCGATTCGAGCGCGGCGAGCGCGGTCCGGCGCTCGGTCAGTATCCGGTTACTGGATCGCAACGCCGCGAGCGCGGCGCGCGCTTCGTGCTCGATCGCACGGCCCCGGGCCAGTTCACCGCGCAGCGCGGCGGTCCGCCGGCGAATTTCGGGCAAGGTCGTCTCGAGCATTGCGCGCAAATACACCGTCTCGCGCAGACTGCCCGGCTTGAGCACCGCGACCGCCAGTGGCCGGCGCGCGAGCTTCTGCAGCCCCGCGGTCAGCCGGATCAGCGGCCCACGCCGTTCGGCCAGCCGCCGGTCGAGCGCCGTTCGGTCGCGCCGGGCCAACGCGATACGGGCGTGGGCCACCGCGATGCCGGCCTCGGCCTGCTGGATGCGCGCCGCGAGCGCGGCAGCCTGACGGGCGGTCTTGTCAGCCGAAGCGCGGGCACCGCGCGCAGCGACTTCGAGCCGGTTCGCGCGTCCGGCGGCAGCCCGGGCATCCGCCTGCGCACGGGCAAGCGCGGAGCGCGTCTCATCGACGCTGGCGTACCCGGCGATGCCTTGCGCCTCGACCATCTGTGACACCGGCAGCGCCGTGAGGATCAGCGCGGCAAGCGTGGCAAGGAGGGCGCGGTGCGGGATCATCGGCGCGATCTTAGCGCGTTCAACCGCTGCGATGATAGGGATGGCCGGCAAGGATGGTGGTGGCACGGTAGAGTTGCTCGGCGAGCATTGCGCGGGCGAGCAGATGCGGCCAGGTCATTGCCCCCATCGCCAGCAGCAGGTCGGCATCACTGCGCTCGGCATCCGAATGCCCATCTGCCGCGCCGAGCACGAAGCGCACCTCGCGCACCCCGTCATCGCGCCAACGGCCGAGGATGGCCGCGAACTCCTCCGAAGAGAGCTGTCGTCCCCGCTCGTCGAGCAGCACGGTTCGATGAGGGGCGATCGGATCGGCGGCCTTGCCGCCGGTGTCGGGCAACTCAGTCGATCGGAACGGCCAAGTCAGGCGCTTTTCGTACCGCGCGACAAGCTCAGCCTCGGGCGAGCGACCGATCTTACCGCGCGCTATAAGGTGGAGCAGCATGTTCTACGTCCGGCTCGGTCGGCGACCCGCCGACCGCGAGGGCAATGGGCTGAAGTGCCCGGCAGGCGATAGCCTGCCGCGCGGCCGCCCTCGAGCGAAGCGAAAGGATTAGCGGCGGAGGACGTTCGCCCGGATGGGCGCGCGCAAAACAGACTAAGCCGATCCGCCGGCAGCCTCGGGCTTGTCGTCGCCGAAAGCCCACATGCGTTCGAGGTTGTAGAAGGTTCGCACTTCGGGCCGGAACAGGTGAATCACCACGTCGCCGGCATCGATCAGAACCCAGTCGGCAGCCGGCAGGCCTTCGATCCGGGCATTACCGAACCCGCCATGCTTGATCTTCTCGGCCAGCTTCTGCGCCATCGCCGCGACCTGGCGCGTCGAACGGCCCGACGCGATCACCATGTGATCGGCGATGCTCGATTTGCCGGCGAGCGGAATCGTAACGAGGTCCTGCGCCTGATCGTCATCGAGCTGGCTCAGCACCAGCGCATGAAGCCGATCGGCGGCAGTGCCGTCAGAGGGGTCAGACTGGGACATACGGCCCCGGATTGTGCCGGCGGCGGCCGGCAACGGTTGCGCCTGATTCATAGGCGGTAGTCGTGCTCCTGTGGGAAAAGGCGTGGGTCACTGGAAGAGCAACGCGCGTCATTGCGCGGTGGTTTCCTCTGAAGTGATCGGAGTGTGCGTGACCTCGTCGCGCATGACGGCATTCGATACCCGCAAAGCCCAGTCCGGATCGGCGCGGCGGATCGCCGTGGCCGAGATCGGATCGGGATCGTATCGCAAGTATGCCAGTGCCGGTGCGCTCCATTCGCCCGATTGCTTGAGACTGGCGGCGGTAACCCGGTGGGGCCGCAACCAGACCGCTGCGGGGCTCGCGACGGCCTGAGCGTAATACCCCGGACGGGCGAAAACCGCAATCGGCATCGCACGAGCGATATCGCGCCAGTCCTTCCAGCGGTCGAATTGCGCGAGATTATCCGCTCCCATGATCCATACGAAGCGCCGGCGCGGGTAGCGGCGCTGGAGCGCCCGCAGGGTATCGATGGTGTAACGCGTGCCAAGCTCGCGCTCGATCGCGGTAACCCGAATCGGCGCGCGTTTCGTCATCGCCCGGGCCGAGGCGACCCGCGCAGCCAAGCGGGGCCATGCCCGCGGCGGGTTTCAACGGATTGCCGGGCGACACCAGCCACCACACTTCGTCGAGCCCGAGCTCGGCGATCGCCGCGAGGCTGATCGCGCGATGGGCCCGGTGCGCGGGGTTGAAGCTGCCCCCCAGCAGGCCGGTGCGGATCATGCCTTAAGTCGGTTTGCGCCGCGGCGAGACCTTGTCGTCGCGGTAGCTCCCCTGGAAGCCGAGCATCCAGCCCGGGTATTCGCGCGGCAGTCGGCTCAATTTGTCGAGCTCGTCCCACTCGGCCTGGCTGAATTCCACATCGCACGCGCCAATGTTGTCGGCCAACTGCTCGGTGCGCTTGGCCCCGACGATGACCGTCGAGACCGCCGGCTGATGCAGCAGCCACGCAAGCGCGATCTGCGCGACGCTCACGCCCTTGGCTGCCCCAATCCGCTGCATTGCGTCGATCAGGCCATACGCGCGGTCCATTTCCACCGGCGGGAAATCGAACGCCGCGCGGCGGCCCTCACCCTGGCTCTTGTCGTCATCGCCGCGCGTATATTTACCGCTCAGCAAGCCGCCCGCGAGCGGCGACCACACCATCAGCCCGACCCCTTCGGAGCGCAGCATCGGCACGATCTCGCGCTCGAGGTCGCGTCCCGCGATCGTGTAATAAGCCTGCAGCGAAGCGAACTTTTCAAGGCCCAACCGTTCGCTGGTGCCGAGCGCTTTCATGATTTGCCACGCAGCCCAGTTGGAAACGCCGATATAGCGCGCGCGGCCGCTGGTCACGATGTCGTCGAGCGCGCGCAACGCCTCGTCCATCGGGGTCTGCGAATCCCAGCCGTGGATTTGGTACAGATCGACGTGGTCGAGCCCGAGCCGGTCGAGGCTGGCATCGATCTGGTGCATCAGGTGGTAGCGGCTGACGCCCGCATCGTTGGGCCCTTCGCCCATCGCGCCCATCGCCTTGGTCGCAATCACCACGTCCGACCGCGCGAGACCGAGGTCCTTGAGCGCCTGGCCGACGAACTTCTCCGACTGTCCGCGGGTGTAGACGTTGGCGGTGTCGATGAAGTTGATCCCGGCGTCGAGCGCCTGCTTGACCATTGCGGTCGAGGCTGCCTGGTCCATCCCGGCGACATTGGCAAAGCGACCCGGATCGGTGCCGAAAGTCATCGCGCCGAGGCACAGTTCGGAAACGATCAGCCCGGTCGAGCCGAGACGGTTGTAACGCATGGATGTTCTCCTGTTAGCCACGGACCTGGCCGGTGCCGCGCACCAGCCATTTGTAAGTCGTCAGTCCCTCGAGCGCCACCGGTCCGCGTGCGTGCAATCGACCGGTCGCGATGCCGATCTCCGCGCCGAGCCCGAATTCGCCGCCATCGGCAAACTGCGACGAGGCGTTGTGCATCACGATCGCCGAATCGACCTGTGAGAGAAAGCGTTCGGCAACGGCGACGTCTTCGGTGACGATTGCGTCCGTGTGGTGCGATCCGTGCTCCGCGATGTGCGCCATCGCCGCGTCCGGCCCGTCGACCACGGCAACCGACAGCACCGCGTCGAGGTACTCGGTATCCCAATCCTCCGCGCTCGCCGGCGCGATGCGTGGATCGATCGCTTGTGCCCGCGCATCGCCGCGCAGTTCGCAACCTGCCGCGATCAACCCGCCAAGAAGCGCGGGCGTGTCGGGGAACGCGGCGTCGACCAGCAGCGTCTCCATCGCGCCGCAGATTCCAGTCCGGCGCAGCTTGGCGTCGAGGGCAATGGCGCGCGCGCTGGCCGGATCGGCGTGGGCGTGGACGTAAGTGTGATTTATTCCGTCGAGGTGCGCCAGGACGGGCACGCGCGCATCGGACTGGACGCGCGCGACCAATCCCTTCCCGCCGCGCGGGACGATCATATCGATAAGGCCCGCCGCGCCCAGCATCGCGCCTACGAAAGCGCGATCCTGATTCGGCGCAAGCTGGACTGCCGCCGCCGAGATCCCTTCAGACGCCAGCCCGCGCACGAATGCCGCGTGCAACGCCCGGTTTGAACGTGCCGCCTCGCTCCCGCCCCGCAGCAAGACCGCGTTGCCCGCCCGCACGCACAGCGCGGCGGAGTCGACGGTGACGTTGGGACGGCTCTCGTAGATGATGCCGATCAGTCCGATCGGTATCCGCACCCGCTCAAGCACGAGACCATTGGGGCGTGTATCGCGCGAAATCACTTCTCCGGTGGGATCGGGCAATCCCGCAATTGTGTCGACCGCATCAGCCGTTTCAGCCAGCCGCTCTGGATCGAGGCGAAGCCGGTCGAGCAGGGCCGCGGCGAGGCCGGCAGCCTTTCCCGCCGCGAGGTCCTCGCCATTGGCCGCCAGGATTGTAGCCCCGTCTTCTCGCAGCGCGCGCGCTGCGCCGCGCAGGGCAGCGGCGCGGGTCTGTCCATCGAGGCGGGCGAGCCCAGCCTGCGCCGCACGCCCTGCACGTGCCATCGCCGTGACGAGCGCCACGGGCGCCGACGCCTGTGGGGCTAGCGGAAGATCGGCATCGGCCATGACACCCAAGCGCGTAGCAGCGTCGCGCGGGGGTGTCAGGCGCGAAAAAAAGACTCCGGGAGAGGTCGCGCCTAACCGCCGATTGATAGATTGGTTCCCGCCTCTGATTCAAAAATTTCGTCGCCGCTCAACGCTTCGTCCCACGACTCAACCATCTGGCCCCGAGTCCGAGCGAGTCGATTCGACCTATTAAACAACCTTGGTTAAGCGCCGCGACGGGATAAGAACGGGACATAGGGGTCGTGCTTTCATGAACGCAGCCGCCGGCGGTTTTTTGCACCGCCTGCGAGCCTGGTTTCCCGATCGCGAGTTTTTCATGCGGTCGCAGGGTCAGGTTCGCTTTATCAAGGTCACCGGCAAGGCGCAGATGATTGCCGCGAGCGTGCTGCTTGCGGCGCTGCTCGCATGGGGCCTGTCGATGGCCGTAATGGGCTGGCTGCAATACCGCGCCGCCGCCGACCGGATGTCGCTGCTCGAACGCGAGGCCACCGTCGCCAAGGCTGAGAGCCGCGTAGGCGCCTATCGGGCCGATATTGGCGCGGTCGCCGACGACCTCGAGCGCCGCCAGACATTCATCGAAGAGATGGTCGATTCGCTGCCCGCCGATGCACGAGCCGGCGAAACCGTCACCGATTCGACCGGCGAGGCCGGCAAGACCGTATCCAAAGTCAGCGCGCTGATCCCCGAGGCCGGCGCTCTCGCGCGGATCGAGGCTAGCCAGTTGGCGTTCGTCGAAAAGCTGACCCGCTACGCCGACCGCCGCGCCGAGCGCAGCGCGCGAGCGATCCGCAGTTTCGGGCTCGATCCCAACGCGATGCTGCGCGCTTCGCGCAAGGGCGCGATGGGCGGACCTTTCGAACGACTGTCGACCGCCGACGACGGCTCGATCGATCCGCGCTTCGAGCGGCTCGGGCTGAGCCTTGCTCGCATGGAAGCGCTCGACAGAAGCCTGTCGGGGATTCCCCAGTTCCTTCCCGCCCAAGTCGAAATGGTCACCAGCAGCTACGGCGTGCGGCGCGATCCGTTCACCGGCGTCGCCGCGATGCATTCGGGCCTCGATTTCCGTGGGCCGATCGGCGCGCCGATCTATGCCGCCGCCAAAGGGCGGGTGAGCTTCGTCGGCCAGAAATCGGGTTACGGCAACATTGTCGAGATCAGTCATGGCAATGGACTGATCACCCGCTACGCCCACATGTCGCATTTCGCGTCGCGCATCGGGCAGGCAGTGGTGCCCGGCGACGTGATCGGCGCGATCGGCAGCACCGGCCGCTCGACCGGCCCGCATTTGCACTTCGAAGTACGCGTCAACGGCCGCGCGGTGAACCCGCGCCCCTTCCTGGAGGCAGCCCCCCATGTTCTCAAAGAAGCCCGACGAATTCACCCCGACCAACCCGCTCGCGGATAGGCCTCAGACCATGAACAGGCAGACGTCGAGCGGATCGACCTTTTCGATTATCGGCAGCGATGTGGTCATCAAGGGCGATATTTCCGCGACCGTCGACTTGCACATAGACGGCCGGATCGAAGGCGACATTCAATGCGCCAGCCTGGTCCAGGGCGAAGGAAGCCACGTCGAAGGCGCGATAACCGCCGAAACCGCGCGCCTCTCGGGCTCGGTCACCGGTTCGATCACTGCGCGCGAGCTGGTCGTGCTGCGCAGCGCGCGAATAAACGGCGACGTTCACTATGATGCGCTGACGATTGAGCAGGGCGCCGAAGTCGAAGGCCGTTTCGCGCACCGCGTGCCCGCAAAGGTTGCTGCTGCGCCGGTTGCCGGCTCGCTCTCCAGATCCTCGCCCAGCGACGACAACGAGCCGAAATTGACGCTGGCGGGCTAGGATTCCGCCAGTACTTCGGCCTTGAGCGCCTTGCGGTCGAGCTTGCCGATCATCGTCTTGGGCAGATCTTCGCGCACGACGACACCGCTGACGCGCTCATGCTTGCCGACGCGGGCGTTGAGCCAGGTCGCCAGTTCATCGCCGCTCGCCGCCGATCCGTCCTTCAATGTCACGAACGCGCGCGGCATCTCGCCGTGATACGTGTCGGGCAGCCCCAGCACGAGCGCTTCGCGGACCGCCGGATGCTCCACCAGCACCGCTTCGACCTGGCTCGGGAAGACCTTGAACCCGCCGACCGCGATCATGTCCTTGATCCGGTCGACGATGGTGATGAACCCTTCCGCGTCGATCACCGCGACATCGCCGGTGCGCAGCCAGCGGGTGCCGTCCACCTCGACGAATGCGTCCCTGGCCGCTTCGGGCCGGTTCCAGTACCCTTGCATGATCTGCGGCCCCGCCACGGCCAGTTCGCCCGGCTCGCCCGGCGGGGCGGGCTTGTCCGCGTCCTCCTTGTCGAGCAAGCGCACGCGGGTGTGCGGCAGGACCTGGCCGATCGTGCCCTCCTTGCGCTCACCTTGGTAAGGGTTGGTCGACACGACGCCTGAACTTTCGGTCAGGCCATAGCCTTCGACCAGCCGCGAACCGGTCGCCGCCTCCCACTTTTCGCGCACCGGCGCGGGCAGCGGAGCGCCCCCCGAAATGCAGACATTCAGCGAGGTGAATTCGGTCTTCGTCAGCGCGGGATGGTCGAGTAGCGCCTGGTACATTGTCGGCACGCCGGGAAAGGCGGTCGCTCCTACCCGGTCGAGCGTCTTAAGCGCCTGCCCCGCGACGAAGCGCGGCAGCATCGCGATGCAGCCCTTCTTGGCTACCGTCCGGTTGAGCACACAGGTGTTGGCGAACACGTGGAACAGCGGGAGCACGCCGAGGATAGTGTCGCGTTCACCAAAAGGGTCGATTGCCAGCACCTGCAGCGCATTGGCGGCGAGGTTCGCGTGAGTTAACATCGCTCCCTTGGGGCGCCCGGTGGTGCCGCCGGTGTACTGCAGCAGCGCAAGATCGGCGGGTTCGACCGGCGGCAAGTCGCCATCCGGGTCGGCGAGCAGCGCGTTCCACTGTGGCACGTCGGCGCGCTCAGGGATGGGGGTCACGCTCTTGCGCCCGAGTACCGCCAGCGCGAGTCGCTTGGGCCACGGCAGCATCGCGCCGAGCGCGCCGACCACCAGCGTCTCGAGCGCCGAGCCTTCGAGCACCTTGAGCGCGGTCGGCAAGAGGCTGGCGACATCTACCGTCACCATCATTCGAGCGCCGGAGTCCTCTACCTGCGCGGCGAGTTCGTCGGCGGTGTAGAGCGGCGAGAAGTTGACCACTACCGCGCCAGCCATCATCGCGCCATAGTAAGCCGAGAGGTAGATCGGCACGTTGGGCAGGAACAGCCCCACGCGGTCGCCTTGCCCGATCCCGCGCGCGCGCAAACCGAATGCAAACCGCCGCGCTTCATCGAGCACTTGCGAGTAGGAATAAATCCGGCCGAGGAAATCGATCGCCGGCGCGTCGGGGACATCGCGCGCCGCGCGTTCGAGCAAGTCCGGTACGGTCAGCGGCGCGAGCGGAACGTCCCACGGACACGGGTGCCGATAGTGGGCGGGCGATGGGTGCCCTGGGTCGGCCGGCGCGATGCTGACTTCCATGTCAGCATCGATGGGGCACGCTCAGTCGCTTGGCAAGCGCGACAACCTTAGCCCTGGCTGGCGGCCTCGTCGGCGCGCTTTGCTTCCAGCCACGCAGCGGCTTCGGCTTCCTGCGCGGCTTCTGCGGCGACCTTGGTATTGGTGTCGCGCTCGGCGCGCAGTTCCTCTAGCAGCGCATCGCGATCGCTGCCGAAGCGCGCATTGCGCGCGTCGACGTCTTCCTCGATGCCCGCCTTCTTGGCCGCCTTGGCGACCATCGCGTCGAGCTCGCGCTGCGAGCACAGGCCAAGCGTCACCGGGTCCTTCGTCTGGATGTTGGAGATATTCCAGTGGCTGCGCTCGCGGATCGCGGTGATCGTGTTGCGCGTGGTGCCGATCAGCTTGGAAATCTGCGCGTCCGACACCTCGGGGTGGCTTTTGAGGATCCAGGCGATGCCATCGGGCTTGTCCTGGCGTTTCGAAACCGGGGTATAGCGCGGGCCCTTGGTACGGCTGACCGCGACCGGTGCCTTGTGCATCTTGAGCGCGTAGTCGCTGTCGGCCTGGCCGAGCGCAATCTCCTCGTTGGTCAGTTCGCCGGCGTGAACCGGATCGCGGCCGGTGTATTTCGAGCCGGCCAGATCGTCCGCCATCGCCTGCACTTCGAGGATGTGCAGCCCGCAGAAGGCGGCGATCTGTTCGAACGAAAGCGCCGTGTTGTCGACCAGCCAGGTGGCGGTCGCGTGCGGCATCAGCGGTGTGGGTTGGTCGGCCATGGATGTATCCTGGAAATAGAGAGGCCGCCCCTCTCGGGGCGGCCGTGTGGATTCGATCTAGGCCAAGCGGAGCCGCTCCGCAAGCGTTAGGCGGCCTTGGCGAGTTCCCTTTGGCAACGGCGAGCGTGGATCGGCTGGAACGCGCGCACCATCAGTTGCGCGAGCGGGGCTCGTCTGGCCAGGCCCGACACAGTGCCCGGATTGTTGCCGATCAAACCATCTTCCCAATTCTGCAGCACCGCGCATCTCCCGCCTGTCTTCCCGCCGATCATAGCCAGGCTCGATGACGGTTTTGCGACAGCCGGCCTCAGGCCATCGCCAGATAGCCAGGCAGCGCGGCGACCCGGTCGAGCCACGCGCAAATGTGCCTGCGTTCGCGCAACCGGAAGCCGCCCGCCTCGGCGACGTGGGTGTACGCATACAGCGCGATGTCGGCGAGGCTGACCGCGTTCCCGGCGAACCAGTCGCGATCCGCCAGATGCTCGTCCATCAGTTGCAGCGCGTCCTCCCCGGCAATGCGCTTGGCGGGAATCATCGCGCGCTGTTGATCGCTAAGCTGCGCCTCGCCGACGTACGCCAGCCAGAACCGCAGCGTGGCGATGTTGGGTTCGTGGTTGTACTGCTCGAAAAACATCCACCGCAGCATGTCGGCGCGATCGAACCGCTCGACGGGGATCAGCGCGCTGCCTTCGGCCAGATACCAGCACGCGGCGTTGCTTTCGGGCAGGAAGCGGCTCCCCTCCTGCAGCACCGGAATACGGCCGTTGGCGTTGACGTTCGCCACGAACTCAGGGGTCCGCGTCTCGCCATTCATGATTGCGTACTGCCGAATTTGGAGCGGAATACCGAGCAGTCCCGCGGTCAGCTTGATCTTGTAGCAATTGCCGCTGAGCGGGTCTTCGTGAAGGATGAGATCAACCACCAGCAACCTCGAGCACGATCTTGCCGATGTGATCGCCGGCTTCCATCCGGGCGTGCGCGGCGGCGGCTTCGGCGAGCGGGAAGGTCTGGTCCATTACCGGGCGGATCGTGCCGTCGACGATCAGCGGCCACGCGGTGGCGACGATCTCGTCGGCGAGCAATCCCTTGAACTCGGCAGAACGCGCGCGCAGCGTCGAGCCGGTCAGCATCAGCCGCTTGCGCATCACCAGCGCCATGTCGATCGTCGCCTTGAGCCCGCCGAGCACCGCGATGGTCACGTGGCGGCCGTCTTCGGCAAGGCAGGCGAGGTTGCGCGGCACGTAATCGCCCGACACCATGTCGAGCACGATATTGACGCCCTTGCCGCCGGTAAAAGTCTTCACTTCCTGCACGAAGTCTTCGCTTTTGTAGTCGATCGCCCGGTCCGCGCCGAGTGCGCGCGCAGCATCGCACTTGCCGCTCGATCCGGCGGTGGTGATCACGGTCAACCCGAACGCCTTGGCGAGCATGATCGCCATCGTGCCGATCCCGCTGGTGCCGCCGTGGACCAGCAGCGTCTCGCCTTCGCGAGCATAGCCGCGCTCGAACACGTTGTGCCACACGGTGAACAGCGTTTCGGGCAGCGCCGCGGCGTCGGCGAGTGACAAGCCTTGGGGGACGGCGAGACAATGGCGGATATCGGCGGTGCAGTATTCGGCATAGCCGCCACCCGAAACCAGCGCGCAGACTTTCTGTCCCAGCATCTCGCGCCCGACGCCCTCTCCGAGCGCGACGATCTCGCCGGCGATCTCGAGCCCCGGAATAGGCGAAGCGCCCGGAGGCGCCGGATAGAAGCCCTGCCGCTGGATCACGTCGGGCCGGTTGATCCCCGCGAACGCGACCCGGATCAGCACCTCGCCCGCGCGCGGCTGAGGCACCGGCAGAGCCTCCGGCCGGAACACATCGGGACCCCCGGGCGCATCAAAGCCCATCGCGGTCATCGTCTCGGGAAGCCTTGCGGCCATGCGTGCACCCCTGTTGCGCGAAAGCGACAGCGCCCTGCGGCGGCTGTGCGCCTAGCCCCGCCGCCCATTGACAGCAAGCGCGCCGCCTTGCGATGCTGTCCCCCATGGACGAAGATGACCGTCCCCGCCCGGTAGGTGACGCGGCGAGCCTCCTCGCGAAGGAGGATCTTTCGCCCTATTCGCAAGGCGAGCTGATCGAACGGATCGCGCTGCTCGAAGCCGAGATATCGCGCATCCGGGCCCATCATTCAAAGGTCGCGGCGCACCGGAGCGCCGCCGACGCATTGTTCGGATCACCAAAATCGTGACCCGCCGTGGCCTCGAATTTTCGCCAGGCCATTCCCATATCGGTGGCGAGCCGCTCCCCGGCAGAAGGCGTAAAAGCGCCGTTAACCATATCCGCTCATATTCCCTCGCAAGCTCCGGCTAGCGAGTCTCAGCGAAAGTCACACGAATGCCCAGTTTCGCCCAGAACCTCGAAAAGACCCTCCACGGCGCGCTCGCGGGTGCGTCCGAGCGGCGCCACGAATATGCCACGCTCGAGCATTTGCTGCTCGCGCTGATCGACGACGAGGACGCGGCCCAGGTGATGGCCGCGTGCGGAGTCGATGTCGCCGAACTGGGCGAAGTGGTCCGCCGCTACCTCGACGAGGAATACCAGAAGCTCGAAACCGCCGACGATGCCGATCCGCAGCCCACCGCCGGGTTCCAGCGGGTCATCCAGCGGGCAATCCTGCACGTGCAGTCATCGGGCAAGGACACCGTTACCGGCGCCAACGTGCTGGTGGCGCTGTTTTCCGAACGCGACAGCTACGCGGTCTATTTCCTGCAGCAGCAGGACATGAGCCGCTTGGATGCGGTGAGCTTCATCAGCCACGGCATCGGCAAGGGTGGCAAGCAAATCGAATCGAAGACCCCGCAAGGCTCGGGCGAGAGCGACGGTCAGCCGCAGGACAAGAGCGATCCAAAGAGCAGCGGCAAGGACGCGAGCGCGCTCGACCAGTTCACCGTCAACCTCAACGAAAAAGCCAAGAAGGGCAAAGTCGATCCGCTGATCGGCCGCGGGCCCGAAGTCGACCGGACGATCCAGATTCTCTGTCGCCGGTCGAAGAACAACCCGCTTTATGTGGGCGATCCGGGCGTCGGCAAGACCGCCATCGCCGAAGGCCTCGCGCGCAAGATCGTCGAGGGCGAAGTGCCCGAGGTGCTCGAGAACGCGGTCATTTACAGCCTCGACATGGGCGCTTTGCTCGCCGGCACGCGCTATCGCGGCGACTTCGAGGAACGATTGAAGCAGGTCGTCACCGAACTTGAAAAGATGCCCGAGGCGGTGCTGTTCATCGACGAAATCCACACGGTGATCGGCGCTGGCGCGACCAGCGGCGGGGCGATGGATGCTTCGAACCTGCTCAAGCCGGCGCTGTCCGGCGGGACGATCCGCTGCATCGGCTCGACCACCTACAAGGAATTTCGCAACCATTTCGAAAAGGACCGGGCGTTGCTGCGCCGGTTCCAGAAGATCGACGTCAACGAACCGACGGTAGAGGACACGATCAAGATCCTCAAAGGCCTGCGCACCGCGTTCGAGGATCACCATAAGGTCAAGTACACGCCCGAGGCGATCAAGACCGCGGTCGAGCTGTCGGCGCGCTACATCAACGACCGCAAGCTGCCCGACAAGGCGATCGACGTGATCGACGAGGTCGGCGCGATGCAGATGCTGGTCCCGCCGTCCAAGCGGAAGCGCAAGATCACCGCGCGCGAGATCGAGCAGGTCATCGCGACGATGGCGCGCATTCCGCCCAAGTCGGTGTCGAGCGACGACAAGAAGGCACTCGAGCACCTCGAGCGCGACCTCAAGCAGGTCGTCTACGGCCAGGACGCGGCGGTCAAGAAGCTGTCGACGGCGATGAAGCTCAGCCGTGCGGGCCTGCGCGATCCGGACAAGCCGATCGGATCGTTCCTCTTTTCCGGCCCCACCGGCGTCGGCAAGACCGAGGTCGCGCGTCAGCTTGCTTCGCATCATGGGCATCCCGCTGCAGCGGTTCGACATGTCGGAATACATGGAGCGCCACTCGGTCAGCCGCCTGATCGGTGCGCCTCCGGGCTATGTCGGGTACGACCAGGGCGGTCTGCTGACCGACGCGGTCGACCAGCAGCCGCATGCGGTCCTGCTGCTCGACGAGATCGAGAAGGCGCACCCCGATCTGTTCGGCATCCTGCTGCAAGTGATGGATAACGGCCGCCTGACCGATCACCACGGCAAGACGGTCGATTTCCGCAACATCGTGCTGATCATGACCACCAACGCCGGCGCGTCCGACATGGCCAGCCAGGGCATCGGCTTCGGCGACGTGAGCAAGGAAGACGCGCAGGAAGAAGCGGTGAAGCGCATGTTCACCCCCGAATTCCGCAACCGCCTCGATGCGATCGTGCCGTTTACCTATCTCGGCCGCGAGACCGTGGCGCGGGTGGTCGACAAGTTCATCCTCCAGCTCGAGCTCCAGCTGGCGGACCAGAACGTGCACATCCAGTTCGACAGCGAGGCGCGCGCCTGGCTGTCCGAAAAGGGCTACGACAAGCTCTACGGCGCGCGGCCGATGAGCCGCCTGATCCAGGAAAAGATCAAGCAGCCGCTCGCCGAGGAACTGCTGTTCGGCAAGCTGTCCGACGGCGGAGAGGTGCATGTCAGCGTGAAGGACGGCGGGCCGTCATTCGAACTGACCCCGGCGCCGCCCAAGGTGAAGGCGGCGAAGAAGAAAAAGCCTGTCTCGAAAAAGGCCAAGCCTGAGACCGAAGCCAGCGAGGACGTGGACAAGACCGGGGGCTGATCGACGACGCCGGTCGATGCCTGTCGACCGGCGATCGGGCGCGGTTGGATTGCCTCCCTGAATCTTATAGGGTTCGCCCGACACGGGATTTGGGGGTCCAACGAGGATGAGTGTTCTGCAGGTCGAGGCGCTGACCAAGCGTTTCGCCGATGTGCTGGCAGTCGACGACCTCACCTTCGCGGTGGCGCCGGGCGAGATTTTTGGCTTCCTCGGTGGCAACGGCGCGGGCAAGACCACCACGCTGCGCATGGTGCTCGACATCATTCGGCCGACCTCGGGGCGGATCGAAGTACTCGGCGGCGGGCCCGATCGGCGCAACACCGCTGCGATCGGTTTCCTGCCCGAAGAACGCGGGCTCTACGGCAACATGAGCGCGATCGACGCGATCGTCTATTTCGGTCGGCTCAAGCGGATGGACCCGCGCGATGCGCGCACGCACGGGATGGAATTGCTCACTCGCTTCGACCTGGCCGACCGGGCCAAGGCGAAGATTTCCGAGATGTCGAAGGGCATGGCGCAGAAGGTCCAGCTTGCCACCGCGCTGGTCAACCGGCCCAAGCTGCTGATCCTCGACGAGCCGTTCTCGGGCCTCGATCCGGTCAACCAGGGCCTGCTCGAGGATGAAATTCTCGGCGCGTCGAAGAATGGCGCTGCGGTGATATTCTCGACCCACGTGATGCAGCACGCCGAGCGGCTGTGCGACCGGCTGTTGCTGCTGCGCAAGGGCGGCAAGCGCTTCGAAGGCACGCTCGACGAAGCGCGCGCGCAGCTTCCTGCCCATATCGACGTGATCGCCCCGGCGGGCATCACCGGTATCGAGGGCGTGGCCGAGGCGCGCAAAGGCGCCGATCTCGGCGGCGGCTGGAGCGAGTATTCGCTCGCGCTCGACCCGGGCGCGGAGGCGGGCGATGTGCTCCAGCGCTGCACCGCCAGCGGTTTGCCGCTGCGCCGGTTCGAGGAACGCCGCGCGACCTTGCATGACGTGTTCGTCCACCTTGTCGGCGCACCCGCAGAAATCCATGGGGAGACCGCCCGGTGATCCGCAACATCCTGCTCGTGGCGGGGCGCGAGTTCCGTCAGGTCATCGCGCTCAAGAGCTTCTGGCTGACGCTGTTGCTGATCCCGTTCGCGCTCGCTCTGGGACCGATCATCGGCGATTCGCTCGACGACGACGAAACGACAAGGGTGATCCTGATCGACCGCGCCGGAGGGACCGCGCGGTCGGCTCTCGAACAGCGCTTCGCGTTCGAGCATGACCAGCAGGTTCTCTCCGATCTGTCGCGCTATGTGCAGCGGCACGAACTGGAGAGAGCCGATCCGGCTGCGCCATGGGCGGTTCACGATCGCCTCTACACGCCTGCGGATGTCGCCGCGTTTCGCGCTGCGGGCGGGATCAAGGCCGCGCTTGCCAAGATCGGGCGCGTCAAGCCGGAGGAAACTCCTGCGTTCGAACCGGAATCCGCCGCATACTCCTTCGCCAGTCCGCCGCAAACGCTCGCCGATGCCGAGGGTCCCGCTCTCCAGGCCGAGGTCGACCGGCTGCTCAAGGCCGATGGAGACGATAACGATCCTGCGCCCGAAACCCGCCATGCCGACCTGATAGTGCTGATCGGCCCGGGCTACCCGGCCGATCCGACCGTACGCTTATGGGCCAATGAGCGGCCGCGTGACAGCTTTGTGACCCCGCTCCAGGATACCCTCACCGCCGATCTCAGGCAGCGCCTGCTCACCCGGGGCGGCCTGTCGCCGCAGGCCGCGCAAGCGATCCAGAGCGCTGCCCCCGCGATCGCGGTGACCACGCCTCCCCCCGGCGGCGGCGCCAGGGAAGCGATGCTGGTGCGTTCGATCGTTCCGCTCGCGCTCGCCTACATCCTGATGATGGGCCTGATGCTGTCGGGCAGCTGGATGCTGCAGGGCTCGATCGAAGAACGCTCCAAGAAGCTGCTCGAATCGATCCTCGCATGCATCACGCCCGAGGAGCTGATGTACGGCAAACTGCTCGGCGCGCTGGCGATCGGCATGTCGATGCTGGCGGTCTGGATCGGGACCGGAGCGGCCGTAGCGTTTGCCACTCACGGCGCGATTGCCGACATGATCCGCCCCGCACTCGCCCCGGTGACTTCGCCCGGGGCGATCGCGACGCTGCTGTTCTTCTTCATCGCCGGCTACATGGCGATCTCGATCATCTTCGTCGCGATCGGCGCGATGGCCGATTCGATGAGCGAGGCGCAGGGGTACCTGATGCCGGTGCTGCTGGGCATTCTGCTGCCGGTCACATTCCTGATGCAGGCGATCATCGCCGGCAACAGCGGGCCGATGGTGCAAGTGCTGACATGGGTGCCGATATGGACCCCGTTCGCCGTCCTCGCGCGGCTCGGTCTCGGTATTCCGACGCTCGAACTGCTAGGCGCGGGTGCGGTGCTGACAGCCTTCATCGTCCTCGAGGTCGTCTTCCTCGGCCGCCTGTTCCGCGCCAGCCTCCTCGCGCAGGGGCAGAAGCCCGGGCTCAAGCAGTTGATCGAGCGGCTGCGCCCCGTCGCGGAATAAGGTGCCTGAATAGCCCTTTCGGGAACGCCTGACCGCGCGCGAGCTTGAATCGCTCGTGCGCCCGCCCTTTTCCTGGATCAGGCCCGAACCGTGGGGCATTCACGTCGTGCCGGCGGACACCTGGATCGACCCGTCGCGCCCGGTCGACCGCGCGCTGGTGACCCACGGCCACGCCGATCACGCGCGGGGCGGCCACGGCCAGTCGATCGCCACCCCCGAAACGCTGGCGATCATGGACCTGCGCTACCAGACCCGCGAAGGCGCGACGCCGGTGGCCTATGGCGAGACCATCCGGCTGAAGGGCGGGGTCGATGCGACGTTCGTTCCCGCCGGTCACGTTCTCGGCAGCGCGCAAATCCTGCTCGAGCATGCCGGCGAACGGGTGGTCGTCACCGGCGACTACAAGCGGCGGCCCGACCCGACCTGCCCGCCGTTCGAGGTGACCCCGTGCGACATCTTCGTCACCGAGGCGACCTTCGGACTGCCGCTGTTTTGCCATCCGCCGATCGAGGCCGAGATCGCCAAGCTCACCGACCGGCTCGCCGCGCATCCCGATCGCTGCGTTCTGGTCGGCGCCTACGCGCTGGGCAAGGCGCAGCGGGTGATCGCCGAGCTGCGGCGCGCCGGGCACGACCGCCCGATCTATCTCCACGGCGCGATGGAACGGATGTGCCGCCTTTACGAGGAGTTCGGCGTGCCGCTGGGTGAGCTACGTCTGGTTAGCGATGCGACCAAGGACGAGATGCGCGGGCAGATCGTCGTCTCACCGCCGGGCGCGCTCAATGATCGCTGGAGCCGGCGCCTGCCCGATCCGATTACAGCGATGGCATCGGGCTGGATGCGCGTTCGCCAGCGAGCCCGCCAGCGCAACGTCGAGCTGCCGCTGGTCATTTCCGACCATGCGGACTGGGGCGAGCTTACCCGCACGGTCGAGGAAGTGAACCCTGCCGAAACCTGGATCACCCACGGCCGCGAAGAGGCGCTGCTACGCTGGCACCAGCTTCACCAGCGCCGTGCGCGCGCGCTGGCGCTGGTCGGGTACGAGGACGAGGATGACTGAGCGCCTTCGCCCCTGCTTACGTCACCCCGGTTTACTTCACCGCGGCGAGATCGGCTTCGACCTTGGCAAGCGCCTCGGCGGTCAGCTTGTCAGGCGCCATCGACGACAGCTGGCGCAAGGTCATGCCCTTGAACATCTCGTACTGCGCATGCGTCGTGACGCCGGGCAGGTCGGTATCCAGCACGGCCTTGCCGGCGGCGTCGGCGACGATCGCTTCGACCGGAGTGTCGAGCGACAGGCGCGCAGGCGCTGCCTGGGCGGCGGGCGCGGTGTCGGCAGCCTGAGCCGAAACGGAAACGAGCGCCAAAGCGGCAGCGGCAAGAACGGTACGCATGACGGGAAATTCTCCTCGAGCGATCCCGGACGCCGAACGCGCGGGCCTGGCTGCGCTTTATCGCGGCCGGTGGCCGCTGCCTAGATGGAAGAATTTGCCGCCCTGATCGACGCGCTGGTCTATACTCGCAGCCGCAACGAGAAGCTGCGGTTGATCGCCGAGTACTTGCGCGCCACCCCTGATCCCGACCGCGGCTGGGCGCTCTCCGCACTGACCGACGGCCTCGACTTTCCCGCGGTCAAATCAAGCACCATCCGCAATTTGCTGATGGAGCGGGTCGACCCGGTCCTGTGGACGCTGAGCCGCGACTTCGTCGGCGACACCGCCGAAACCGCCAGCCTCCTGTGGCCCGCTCCCGACACCCACCCCGCGCCGCCGAGCGTCTCGGAAACGGTCGATTTGCTGTCGGCAATGACCCGCAAGTCGGTCCTTACCGAGCTGCCGGCCTTGCTCGACCGGCTGGATCCCTCGGGCCGCTATGCGCTGCTCAAGCTCGCGACCGGCGCCATGCGGATCGGCATTTCCAGCCGACTTGCCAAGGTCGCCTTCGCGCAGGCCTTCGATGTCACGGTCGAGGAGGTGGAGGAGCACTGGCACGGCCTGTCGCCGCCTTATGAGCCCCTGTTCAATTGGGCGGCGCACGGCCACGATGCGCCCGATACCGCCAACATGCCAACCTTCCGCCCGTTCATGCTGGCGCACCCGCTCGAAGAGACGGTGGTCGACCTCGCCGACTACGCGGCCGAGTGGAAGTGGGACGGCATCCGCGTGCAACTGGTCCGGATGGGGGGCGAAACGCGGCTCTATTCGCGCGGCGGGGACGATATCTCGGGTACGTTTCCCGAACTGCTCGATATCCTGCCGATGGACGCGGTGCTCGACGGCGAGTTGCTCGTGCGCGGCAGTCATCAGGGCGGAGAAGCAGGCGGCGCGGCGAGCTTCAACGCGCTGCAGCAGCGGCTGGGGCGCAAGGTCGTCGCCAGGAAGATGCTGGCCGAATACCCCGCGTTCGTGCGGCTCTACGACGTGCTGATCCTCGAAGGGGCCGACTTGCGCGAGCGGCCGTGGTCAGATCGGCGCAAGGTTCTCGAAGCGCTCATGCCACGCCTACCTGCCTCGCACTTCGACCTCAGCCAGGTGGTCGAGGCGATCGACTTCGACCAGCTGTCCGAAATCCGCGCCGGCGCGCGTGACGACGCGATCGAGGGACTGATGCTCAAGCGCCGCGATTCGCCGTACATCGCCGGGCGCAAGACCGGGCTGTGGTACAAGTGGAAGCGCGATCCGCTGCTGATCGATTGCGTGCTGATGTACGCCCAGCGCGGCAGCGGCAAACGGTCGAGCTTCTATTCCGACTACACGTTCGGCTGCTGGGACGGCGACCCCGACGCGGGCGCCGAACTGCTGCCGGTGGGCAAGGCCTACTCGGGTTTCACCGACGAGGAGCTGAAGAAGATCGACCGCCATGTGCGCACGCACACCGTCAATCGCTTCGGCCCGGTCCGCGAGACCGACCGCAGCCTGGTGTTCGAGCTGGCGTTCGATTCGGTTCACGAAAGCAAGCGCCACAAGTCGGGCCTCGCGATGCGCTTCCCGCGCGTCCACCGCGTACGGTGGGACAAGCCGCCGCACGAGGCTGACCGGATCGACGCGCTGAAGGCGTTGATCAGGGACTGAGCGCGGTCTACGCGCCGGCTATGCAGACTAACGAAACGCTCCTCAGCACGTACGACAATATGCTCGGCTCGCTCGACGCCTGGCTTGCCAAGGCGTCGGACCATGGCGGCGATGCGCTGCTTGAGCGCAAGCTGGCCGAGGACATGTTCCCCCTGTCGCGGCAGATCCGCTTCGTGTGCAACCTGCCGGGCGAGGCGATGGCGGGCGCGGCGGGTGTCGCTTATTCCTCCAGCGACGTCGACGACGCCACGCTGTCGGCTTCGCGGGAGCGGATCGCCGCGACCCGCGCGCTGATCAAAGGCTGGCGCGAAACCCCGTTCGGCACAGACGAGGCGCCGGTCGAGCTGTCGCTCGCCAACGGCATGACCTTCGATCTCGATACGGCCGCCTATGTGCGCGACTGGGCACTGCCGCAGTTCTACTTTCACCTGATGAGCGCCTACGCGATCCTGCGCGCGGCCGGCGTGCCGCTGGGCAAAGCCGACTACGTGGGCTTCATGTTCCGCTACTTGCGCCAGCCGCCCGCTGGCGAAGGCACAGCCGCCTGAACCCAAGTCGCGCTACGCAACATCCGCCGCGATCGCAGCGGCGTGTGCTTTGGCATTCTCGACGTAGTGGGCCACGCCCATGCGCATCCCGGCAACGGCCATGTCGTCGAGATCGCGCATCTTGCGCGCGGGTCGCCCGCCCCACAGCTCCCGTTCGGCAATCACCTTGCCCTCGGTCAGCATCGCGCCCGCCGCGAGCATCGCATCCGACCCGATCACCGCCTTGTTCATCGCGATCGCGCCGAGCCCGACGAAGCCGCGGTCCTCTACCCGGCAACCGTGGAGCATGACCATGTGGCCGACCAGCACGTCGTCGCCGATGATCAGCGGGCTGCCATCGGGATCGCCCGGCCGTTCCGGATCGCTATGGAGTACGCTGCCGTCCTGGATGTTGGTCCGCTGGCCAATCACGATCCGGCTGACATCCGCGCGCAGCACGCAGTTGTACCATACGCTGGAATCGGCCCCGACCGTCACATCGCCGATGATCGTGCAGCCCGGCGCGATGAACGCGCTATCGTGGATCTGCGGGGTCTTGCCGTTGATCGAGATGATCCTCACCCCGGCCCGCTCGGGGCGTTCGGCGATCATGCGCGATCCTCCCATGCCTGGCGGTCGATCGAATAGACGATCGACGGGTTGAGGTCCTCGCCGAACCGCGGGTCTATATAATCGAGATCCTCACGCCGCCGCATGCCGAGCCGCTTCATCAGCCCCCAACTTGGCGCGTTCCCGGGCACGGTGAGCGCGATCACTTCGCCGGCTCCAAAGCGACCGAACGCCGCGTCGAGCGTCGCCGTGGCGGCTTCCTTGGCATAGCCTTGCCCCCAGGCATCCTCGCGCAGGCGCCAGCCTGCTTCGATCGCCCCGGCGACCGAGGAACCCGGGGCGTCGGCGCGCTTGAGACCGCAGAAACCGAGTATTTCGCCGTCGCTCTTGCGCTCGACGACCCAGAAGCAGAACCCATTGGCCGACGCGCACCCTTCGACGCGTGCGCGGGTGGCCGCCATGCCGTCATCATCGAGCACCCCGCCCAGCCAGCGCATGACGTCGGGGGTATTGGTGCCGGCAAAAAAGCGCGGCCAATCTTCTTCGCGCCAGTCGCGCAAGATCAGGCGTTCGGTCTCAAGTCGGAAATCAGCCATCGGCACCCCTCCAGGCGTTGCGCGAAATTGCAAACACGATCGTCGGGTTCTCCTCGGCCGGGTAATCCGGATCGTCGTAGTCGAGCTCCAACAAGCGGATCATGCCGAGCCGGTTCATCAGTTGCTGCGAACGCTGATTCCGCCCCGAAGTTTGCGCGTACAGGTTTTCGCGCTTCGCCCGGTCGAATGCGTAAGCCATCATCGCCTGCGCGGATTCGCGCGCGTAGCCTTGGCCCCAGCAATCGGCGCGAATGGTCCAGCCGATCTGTACCTCGTCTTGCAGCGCCGCGGGCGCGCACGGTGTATCGATGCGCGACAGGCCGCATTTGCCGATCAGGACGCCGTCGGAGGTGCGCTCGATCAGCAGGAAGGGCAAGTCGCCGGCCTCGGCCATGCGGTCGAAGCTGGCATGGACTTTGTCGAGCGGGAGCGGACCGCCCAGGTGTTCGGTCACTTGCGCCGTGTTCATGTGTTCGAGCCAGCTATCGCGATCGCCCGCGCGCTCGCGGCGCAGGATCAGCCGCTCGGTAGTGATGCGAATTTCAGTCACCGAGCAAGCGCGCGGCATGCGCCGCGTGATAGCTCAACACGCCAGAGCAGCCCGCTCGCTTGAACGCCATCAGGGTTTCAAGAACCAGCCCGTCGCGATCACCCGCGCCGACCGCAGCGGCCGCCTCGATCATCGCGTATTCGCCGCTCACCTGATAAGCAAACACCGGCACTTCGAACCGCTCTTTTACCCGCCGCACGACGTCGAGATAGGGCAAGCCCGGCTTGACCATCACGCTGTCGGCTCCTTCGGCGAGATCGAGCGCGACTTCGCGCAACGCCTCTTCGGAATTGCCGGGGTCCATCTGGTACGATTTCTTGTCGCCCTTGAGCAGACCGCCCGAACCGACCGCATCGCGAAACGGACCGTAGAACGCACTCGCGTACTTCGCGGCGTAGGCCATGATCTGGACGTTGGGATGGCCGTTCATCTCGAGCGCCATGCGGATCGCGCGCACCCGGCCGTCCATCATGTCCGACGGAGCGATCACGTCGGCGCCGGCATTCGCCTGGTTGATCGCCTGGTCGACCAGCACGGCGACGGTATCGTCGTTGGTGACGTAGCCGGCCGCGTCGAGCAAACCGTCCTGCCCGTGGCTGGTGTAGGGATCCAGCGCCACATCGGTCAGTACGCCGATGTCGCTGCCGCAGGCGTCCTTGATCGCGCGAATCGCCCGGCACATCAGGTTATCCGGGTTGAGCGCTTCACTTCCATCGTCCGAACGCAGTGTTCGGGGAGTGTTCGGGAACAATGCGACGCATGGAATGCCCAGATGAAGCGCCTCTTTCGCACGTTTCACAATTCCGTCGACCGACCAGCGCGACACGCCGGGCAGCGAGCCGAGCGGCTCCTCAATGCCGGTTCCTTCGGTCACGAACAGCGGCCAGATGAGGTCGGCAGGGGTAAGCACTGTCTCGCGGTGCAGCGCGCGGCTCCATGCAGAGGAGCGCGTCCGGCGCAGGCGGAGGTTGGGATAGGCAGCGGTCATCGCCGCTGCTGTTGCCGCAATCAGAGGCCCCGATCAATCTGGGGACGCGCGATCCATGCGCTAGTTCGGCTCGATCCGGTCGATTTCCCGCGCCGGTTCTGCGTTCTTGGCCTCCGCAGCGCTCGGCGAAATGTCGGTCAGTGCGGCGCCCGGCGCTACGGTCTTCAACCGCGCGAGCACGTCGCGGAAGCGCGCCAGGCTTTCGCCGGAAAGCAACGCGCGGGTCACGAACGCGACGGTCGCCGGGTTGATCGACTGGCCGTTGCGGTACATCTCGTAATGGAGGTGCGGCCCGGTCGAAAGCCCGGTGGTGCCGACATAGCCGATCACCTGCCCGCGCCGCACGCTTTGTCCAGCAGACACCGCCATCCGGCTCATGTGGCAATAGCGCGTGGTAATTCCGCCCGCGTGAGCGAGCTTGACCGCGTTGCCGCAGCCGCCCGCACGGCCGGCGGAACTGACCATGCCATCGGTCACCGCAACGATCGGCTGGCCGTAGCTGGCGTGGAAATCCATGCCGGCATGACGGCGGATGTAGCCGAGGATCGGGTGTCGCCGCATGCCGAAGCTCGAGCTGACCCTTCCGGGCACGGGCTGGAGCAGGCCGCTCCGTTGTTCGCCCACGCCTGAGGCCTCATAGAACTGGCCGTCGGCGCCCCAGCGCATGAGCTGCGTGCGGGGTTTGCCGCCGCGATCAATGCCGGCATAGAGCAACTGGCCCGCTTGGCGCTCACCGGTGGCGGCACGGCGATATGAAACGACCATGTCAAACGTATCGGTCGGGCTCACACCGCTATCGAGATCGACCTGGCGGCCGAGCTCGCGAAGATATTGCTGCACGGCGCTGGCCGGCGCGCCGGCTGCGCGCATCGAGCGGTAGAGGCTTTTGCCGGCGAGGCCGCGTATGCGTAGCGGAGTGGAGTCGACCCGGATCGGCTGGCGCTCCAGCGCGAGGCCGCCGCCGTCGCGGTCGATCGCCAGCGCCAGATCGAACCGAGCACGGAACGCGAGCGAGTCGAGCGGTCGCGGCTGGTCGGCGGCGGGGCGCCGGCCGAGGGTAATGTCAATCTGCGTGCCCGGCGCGATCTGGCCCAGCGGCATGGTCTGGGCGACGAGGCCTTCGACCCGCGCCGCGTCGCTTGCGCCGACCCCTGCGCGCTGGAGCATGCGGCCGAAGCTGTCGCCCTGTACCAGCGTTGCCACCAGTTCGATCGTCGCCCGCTCGGGCGCCGAGCGCAAGGGGACCACCGAGCGGGTCGCACCCATGTGGCGCCCGCTATCGGCTCCGAGCGCGAGCGGCATTATCATCTGGCTGCGAAACTCGTCGCGCACTTCGTCGTCGACGCGGGTGGCCGGAGCGGCTTCGAGCGGCGCGAACCCGGGCCAGAACGCAAGGCTGACGGCGCTAAGACCAATGAAAGTGCCGAGCCCGCGAAACCAGCGGCGGCTGCCGATGCCTTGCGCAAGGTCCGGCGCGAGATCGACATGCGCCAGCCGGGCCTCGGCGCGCCAACGCCACGCATCCCATTTCTCGGCCAGCGAACGCACGCGCGTGAGGATCCACGGCTCGGGGGCGGGTTCGATCTGCGCGTGCGTCAGCGCCGCCGCGCGCCAGATCGGCACGCCGTCAGCGGGGCCGTGCCCCGAGGCCTCACACTCGCGCGAACGAAACAACGCGCCCTCCACAAATTCTGGCAAACGGTATCCCCGTCACCCCCGCGTTTCCCTGCCCGATTGAAGTTAACGACGCCCTAATTCGCGAATTTTCCAACACCTTTTCACCGCTACCGGTCCTCGCGAATCCGTCGCAGGTTGCCGCCGGCGCAGGCCGATGCCACATTGCCGCCTGTGAACATCAAGGCGGTTCTCGGACCCACTAACACCGGTAAGACCCATCTCGCGATCGAGCGGATGTGCGGCCACTCATCGGGCGCGATCGGCTTTCCGCTACGTCTGCTGGCGCGCGAGGTGTACGACCGTGTCGTAGCCATCAAAGGCGAGAAGTCGGTAGCGTTGATCACCGGTGAGGAGCGCATCGAGCCCAGGGGCGCGCGCTACTTCTGCTGCACCGTCGAGGCGATGCCTCGGCTTGGCGGAGGCCCGGATGGCCCGCTGGCGTTCGTCGCGCTCGATGAAGCCCAGCTTTCCGCTGATCGCGAGCGCGGTCACGTGTTCACCGACCGGCTGCTCCACACACGCGGTCGCGAGGAGACGATGCTGCTGGGCTCCTCGACTTTGGAGCCGATGATTCGCGCGCTCGAACCCAAGGCCGAGATCGTCACCCGGCCGCGCTTCTCGACACTGACTTACGCCGGAACGCGCAAATTATCGCGTCTGCCGCCGAGGAGCGCAATCGTCGCGTTCTCGACCGAGCAGGTTTACGCCGTTGCCGAGATGCTGCGCCGTTTTCGCGGCGGGGCGGCCGTGGTGATGGGCGGGCTCAGTCCGGAAACCCGTAATCGCCAGGTCGCGTTGTTCCAGTCGGGCGAGGTTGACTATATCGTCGCCACCGACGCGATCGGCATGGGTCTCAACCTTGATGTGACCCACGTCGCGTTCGCGGGCCTGTCCAAGTTCGACGGCGTGCGCCAGCGGCGGCTGACTCCGGCCGAAATGTCCCAGATCGCGGGGCGCGCGGGGCGCCATCAGAAGGACGGCAGCTTCGGCACGCTATCCGGCATGGGTGGGACCAGTCCCGAGTTCACCGACGAGGAGGTGTACGCGATCGAAGAGCATCGTTTTGCACCGCTGACCACGTTGTTCTGGCGCGAAGCGGAGCCGCGGTTCGATACTTTGCCTACGCTAATCGCCGATCTGGAATCGCATCCTGACGAACCGGGTTTGGTACGTGCACCCGAAGCGGTCGATCTGGCGGTGCTCAAGCGCCTTTCTGAAGAGCCGCTGGCAGCGGATGTCACGACACCCGGGCTGGTGCGGCGGTTCTGGGAGGCGTGCAGCCTGCCCGACTTTCGCCAAAGCGGCGCCGATACCCATGCGCGGTTCGTGGCGCGGTTGTGGCAGGACTTGCGCCACGGACACCTCGGCGCGGATTTCGTCGCTGCGCGGATCGCCGAGCTTGACCGGCCGCAAGGAGATATCGACACCCTGCAGGGCCGTATCGCCGCTATCCGCAGTTGGGCGTATATTGCCCAGCGCCCCGACTGGGTTCTTGCCCGGGACGAAATGGCCGCGCGCGCCCGCGCCGTAGAGGCCCGTCTGTCCGACGCGCTCCACGCGCGCCTGACCGAGCGTTTCGTCAATCGGAGAACCGCGATCCTGATGAAGAGTCTGGGACAAGACGCCGCGCTGCTCCCGGTCGGCTTAGGCGACGACGACGTGATGACCGTCGAGGACGAGCCGATCGGACATCTCGAAGGGTTCCGGTTCGTGGTCGACCCGCTCGCCAGCCATACCGACCGCCGAATGCTGTTGGCCGCTGCTGAAAAGGCGCTGCCCGCATTGCTGGGCCAGCGGGCGCGAACGCTGGCGCGCGACCTTGGCGTCGAGCTGTCAGGCGGCGTGATATGCTGGCGGGGGAGCGAGCTTGCCCGTCTCGAAGCCGGCGCCTCGGCAGCTCGGCCCAGACTGGTTGCGGCGCGCAACTTGAACGCAGTGCCCGAGGCGGACCGGCGCGTGCTTCTCGAGGCGCTGGAGGTTTGGCTCGCGGCGCACCTGTCGCCGCTTGCGCCGCTGTCGGCGCTGGAAGCCGCGACGCGCGATCCGGCGGCGGGCAGCGAGGCGCGCGCGCTGCTGCTCAATCTCATTGCAGGCCATGGCACGATTCCGCGCGACAAGGCTGGTATCGAGCACCTCCCCCGCGAGCTGCGACCGTTCTTACGTCGCCTTGGCGTCAATTTCGGGGCGCTCGATGTTTTCGCACCGCTGCTCTTGAAGCCAGCCGCGCGGCGGGCTCTTCATGCGGCCGGCATCGACCGGCGGGCGCTCGCACCCGACATGCCTCCCGTTCTCGCCGCCCCTGCCGCGCTCCCGGCTGGTTATCGCATGGCGGGCAAGCAGGCGGTTCGGGTCGACATCGCTGAAAAGCTGCTGCGGGCCGCTCACGACGCTCGCGTGAATGCCAACGCGAAAGGGCGTGGGCGGCATTTTATGCTCGATCCCGCGCTGGCGGTCTCGACCGGGCTCGATACCGCCAACTGGGTGCGACTGCTCGGCTCGGCGGGGTTTAAAGTGCAGCGAGCCCGCGCGCTAGCGAAAGGCCTATACGGGCCGCCCGCGCCAGATCGGTGGACCTGGCGCCCGTCACGGCCGGCGGCGGTGGCGCCCCATCGGCCGCAGGCCGGCGATGGCAACGCGTTCGCCGCGCTGGCCGGCCTCGTGCGATCGTGAGCCGGCCATGAGGATCGACAAGCTGCTGTGGCAATTGCGCCTGACCAAAACCCGCAGCTTGGCGCAGATGCTGGTTTCCGCCGGCCACATCCGCCGCAACGGTGTGCGCGTCCTCCGCTCCAGCCAGGATGTCGCCGAGGGTGACATGTTGACGCTGCCATTACCCGGCGGGGTGCGGGTGATCGAGGTGCTCGCGCTCCCGGCGCGGCGCGGCCCGGCAATGCAAGCGCAAGCCTGTTACCGCACGCTTGACCCGCAGGGCCAACCGGCCTTAGCAGCGAAGCAAGACCAATCGCCTGAGAGGGGCCAGCCCTAATGACCTACGTCGTCACCGACGCCTGCATCAAGTGCAAGTACACCGACTGCGTCGAGGTGTGCCCGGTCGACTGCTTCTACGAAGGCGAGACGATGCTGGTCATCAATCCGTCCGAATGCATCGATTGCGGCGTGTGCGAGCCCGAATGCCCGGCCGAGGCGATTCTGCCCGATACCGAGAGCGGGCTCGAGCAATGGCTCGAACTGAACACCAAGTTTTCCGCGGAATGGCCCAACATCACCAGCCAGAAGGAACCGCCCGCAGACGCCGATGAGCACAAGGGCGAAGAGGGCAAGTTCGAGAAGTTCTTTACCCCGGAGCCTGGCGAGGGCGATTGACGTCCGCGGTTCGATCAGCCGGATTTCGCAAAAGCTCCCCGCCATCGAGCCCCGACCACCATCGCCGTCCGCATTAGCCGGCGGGGTGGAAATTTTGTCGCAAGTGTGTTATATAATCCGTCGAGCACGCCGGATAGCGATTCCGGCGGCGAAGCGAACGGTCAGAAAGGCGCGCCGCACCCCGCGAAACGACAGGTTTCCGCACGACCGTTATCGCGGTCGCCGGAGGGCTTGACGTTTCCTGCGCTGGCACGCCGCCACGAAAGGATTATTGATGGCTAGCCAGGCACCCGCCTTCGACGTTGGCGACTACGTCGTCTATCCCAAGCACGGCGTCGGCCGTGTGATTGAGCTGCAAAGCGAGGAAATCGCCGGCATGCAGCTCGAACTCTATGTCCTGCGGTTCGAGAAAGAGCGCATGACCCTGCGGGTCCCGATGAACAAGATCGAGTTGATCGGCATGCGCAAGCTGTCGAGCGATAAGACCCTCAAGGAAGCGATGCAGACGCTGACCGGCAAGCCCAAGGTCAAGCGCACGATGTGGAGCCGTCGCGCGCAGGAATACGAAGCCAAGATCAACTCGGGCGATCTCGTGTCGATCGCCGAAGTGACTCGGGACTTGTTCCGCCCGGAAGACCAGCCCGAGCAGTCGTATTCCGAACGCCAGATCTTTGAAGCCGCCTCGAGCCGGCTTGCGCGCGAGCTTGCGGCGATGGAAAAGACCGACGAGCCGACGGCGCTGCAGAAAATCCTCGGCGTGCTGCGCGAACACGCGCCGAAGTATTACGAGACCGCCGAAGAAAGCTGATCTCTGGCCATCGAACGGGCAAAAGGGCGTTTTCCTCACCGGAAGGCGCCCTTTTTTCGTGTCCGCTGATCCGCCGATCGACCAGTATCGCCCTAGCTTCGGTCGACGGCCCCTCGCGCGACGGCGCTTATCCATTTTAGGATTGCAGCAGCCTACTTACTGTATTACGTAGGCAATACGGACTGGGTCATTGTTCGAAGGATCAAAAGATCATGCTGCACAAGATATTGAAGGGCGTTGCTCCGGTCTTCGCGCTGGCGCTCACCGCGGGGCTTGCGGGCTGCGACGGGCACATCTCGATCAACGGCAGCGATGGGGTGCCGTTGTCGGAGCTCGATCTCGGCGGCCAGGCTCCCACCAGCCTGGTTCTGGCGGGACCCGACAACGTCGTAGTCGTCCGGGGCGACAAGCTGGCGATCGATGTCGGCGGCGATCCGCAGGCGGTCGAGGCGCTGCGCTTCACGCTCGACGACGAATCGCTCGGGGTGATGCGCAAGAATGGCTCGCATATCAGCGGCAAGGCGACGGTTCGAGTGACATTGCCCGAGCTCAGCAAGCTGACGCTTGCGGGATCGGGAACGGTCGATGCCGACCGCCTGACCGGCCAGGCCGAAACGGTCATCGCCGGCAGCGGCACCGCTAACCTCGCGGCGATCGAGGCCGACAAGATCGAAGTGACGATCGCCGGATCGGGGACGCTCAAGGCCGCCGGTCGCGCCAGGTCGCTCGAGCTGACCGTCGCCGGATCGGGCACCGCCGACATGCGCGGGCTCAAGGTCGATACCGGCGAAGTCACTATCGCGGGATCGGGCGACGCGAGCTTTGCATCGGACGGCACGGTCGAGGCGACCATCATGGGTTCAGGCTCCGTATCGGTCACCGGCAGCGCCAGGTGCACGATCCAATCGATGGGCTCGGGCAAGCTGCACTGCAGCGCGGGCACGGCCTCCGCGGCCGACGCCGCCGACACTACTGTCGGTCCACATGCTCCGGTCGCGCCTACTCCACCGTCACCGCCTCCGCCACCGCCTCCGGGCACCCCTCCCACGCCTGAATAAGTTCATCGCCCGGTAACGCCGGAAAGACTACGGGCTGCGCAGCGAAAGGAATTTTCGATGCGCAGCCCGTCTCTTGTTCTGCTGGTAGTTGCCTCATTCGCGCTGTCGGGCTGCCTGGCCAAGACTGCATTCGACGTGGCGACCGCGCCGGTTCGGGTCGCGTCTAAGGCGGTCGACCTGGCGACCACCAGCCAATCGGAGGCTGATGAGAAGCGCGGCCGCGAAGTTCGCAAGCGCGAGGAGCGCCTTGGCCAACTTCAGCGTGAACGCGACAAGAACCAAAAATCCTGCCTCGCAGGAGACCGGCGGGCGTGCGACCGCCTCTCGTCGATCAACGCCGAGATTCACATCCTGATGCCGCAGGTCCCGGTCGAGCCCGACACCTAAGCCGATGCGCGGCGCAGGCGATCGTTAATCGCCGCGCCGATCAATTGGCGCGGGATCGGCGCGACCGCAATCCGCGGATGCGGCGCCTCGGCCGCTTGGTGCAGGCAGGCGTAAAGCCGCGCCGCCGCTTCGGACAGGTCGCCGCTGTCCGACAGATTGCAGTCACCCAGGATTGCACCATAGCCAATGAGGAATTCGTCCGCTTCGGCGCTGGCGGCGTCGAGCCGCACCGGCTTGCCCGGGGAATAGTGCTGCGCGAGCTGACCGGGGGCTTCGATCTGCGGGGCGTCTACCGACGATGGTACGCCGAGCAGCGCGACCAGCTCGCGCGCCGCGATCGGTCCTTCCCGTAGTAGCTGCCAGCTGGTCTCGCGCAGGGCGACGATCGTCGATTTCGAGCCCGCGCTCGCACGGTCCGGCGTCGAGCACCGCGTCGATCCGGCCGTCGAGGGTGATCAGCACGTGATCCGCGCTGGTCGGGCTCACCGCGCCGCTGCGATTTGCGGACGGTGCGGCGAGCGGCACGCCGCTCGCCTCTAGCACCGCGCGCATGGCTGGGTGTGCCGGGCAGCGCAACGCGATCGTCGGCAAGCCCGCGGTGACCGCGTGCACGATGCCGCTGCCGTCCCGGCTCGGCAGCACGAGCGTGAGCGGTCCCGGCCAGAACCGGCTGGCGATTGCTCGCGCTCGCGCATCGAACCACGCGAGCTGCTCGGCGGCCATGAGCGTGGGCACGTGGACAATCAGCGGATTGAAGTCCGGCCGCCCTTTGGCGCGATAGATTTCCGCCACCGCCGCGTCGCTGTCGGCGCGTGCCGCGAGGCCATACACCGTCTCCGTCGGCAGTGCGACAAGACCGTCTGCCTCGATCAGCATTGCCGCCCGCGCGATTCCCGCCGCGTCGGCCATCAGCCGCTGTGTCACCCGCTTGTCGCCCATCGGACGGCGCTATAAGCGAAGACCGTTGCCAGTCCCAAGGAGAACCCGCGCGTGTATCGACCCGCCACCGCCGACCAACTGCTCGCGTTGCAAGTCTGCGCCGGGATCGGTGAGCTTGCAAAGAGCGAGCGTTTCGCCACCGCGGAGCCCGACATGGTCGCCGCCATAGTCGAAGGGATCGGATCGTTTGCGGCAGGTGAATGGGCGCCGCTCAACCGTGTCGGAGATCTCGAAGGCGCGCAGCTCGAGAACGGCGTCGTCAGGCTGCCCGACGGGTTCGATGAAGCGTATGATCACTACGTCGAACAGGGTTGGAACACGATCGCCGCGCCTGCCAAGCACGGAGGGCAGGGTTTGCCGTTCTCGCTGGGGTGCAACGTGCTCGAGAATCTCGGCACCGCCAACTTCGCCTTGAACTTGCTGCCGATGCTCACCACTGGCGCGATCGACGCGCTCGAGCAGCATGGGTCGGACGCGCAGCAGGCAACGTACCTGCCCAAGATGATCAGCGGCGAATGGTCGGGGACAATGAACCTGACCGAGCCTCAAGCGGGCAGCGATCTGGGCGCGCTGCGCTCTACCGCTACGCCGATCGATTCGGGCGAACACGGCGGCAAATATCGCATCGCGGGAACCAAGATCTTTATCACCTGGGGCGACCACGAGCTGGCGGGTAATGTGATTCACCTCGTTCTTGCGCGACTGCCCGAAGCGCCTGAAGGCAGCCGCGGCATATCGTTGTTCGTGGTGCCGAAGTATCTGGTCAATGCCGACGGCACACTGGGCGCCCGCAACGATCTGCGGTGCGTCAGCCTCGAGCACAAGCTCGGCATTCACGCCTCGCCCACTTGCGTGATGTCGTATGGCGACAACGGAGAATGCATCGGTGAACTCGTCGGCCGACCCAACCGCGGGCTGATGGCAATGTTCACGATGATGAACAACGCGCGGATCAACGTCGGCAACCAGGGGGTGCAGATTGGAGAGCGCGCGACGCAGGCGGCGATGTCGTATGCTCGCGAGCGAATCCAGTCGGTCCGCGCCGGCTCGTCCGACCGAACCCCGGTTGGGATTATCGAGCATCCCGACGTGCGGCGGATGCTGCTGCGAATGAAGGCGCTGACCGAAGGTGCGCGTGCGTTGCTGTATTACACCGCGGGACAAGTCGACCGCGGCACACTGGGCGACGCCGCGGCCGCGGCGCGTGCGGAATGCCTCGTCCCCATGCTCAAGGCATGGGGGACCGATATCGGCGTCGAAGTCGCGAGCCTAGGGGTGCAGGTCCACGGCGGCATGGGCTTCATCGAGGAAACTGGCGCGGCGCAGCACTATCGAGACGCGCGGATCGCGCCGATTTACGAAGGGACCAACGGCATCCAGGCAGCCGACTTGGTCACCCGCAAATTGGCCCTTGAGGATGGCGCAGTGCTCGAGGCACTGTTCGGCGACATTAAACGGGATGCGGGCAGCAATTCCCATCTCGCTCTCCTGGCCGAGGAGTGTCGCGCGGTGGCCCACTGGATGCGGGCGGACGCGAGCGTCGACGACCGCCTCGCCGGTAGTACTGCGTTCACCGCGATGAGCGCGGTGGCGGTCGCGGGGTGGCAGCTTGCACGCCAGGCGCGGGCGGTGGGCGATGGCGCCGCGCCGTCGCTGGCAGCGACAAAACCGGTCACCGCACGCTACTTCCTCGATCGCGTTGTGCCCGAGGCGCTCGGCCTCGCGGCATCGGCGCGCGGCGGGGCTGATCTGCTTTACGCGCTGACCAGCGAGGCGCTCGCCGGATGAGCGACGCGCTCGAGCGGATCGCCGCGGCGCTCGAGCGCATCGCTCCCCCGCCAGCCGGACACGTCGACTGGCTCGCCGCGCCCGCATTCGTGTGGGACGTCGCTGGCGCACGAGCAGTGGAGCATATCGAAGCGCCTAACTTGGCTCAGCTAGTCGGCATCGACCGGCAAAGGACGCTTGTGGCTGCCAACGTCGCGCGGCTTGCAGCGGGAAGCGCGGCGCATGACATGCTGCTGTGGGGCGCCCGCGGGATGGGCAAGAGCGCGCTGGTCCGCGCTGCAACCATCGCCGCCCAAGTCGTCGCGCCGCGCGCGTTGGCGCTGGTCCAGATCGCCGCCGACGCGCTGCCAACCCTGCCCATCCTGTTTGCCTTGCTCGGCAGGCAATCGCGAAACTACCTGGTCTACCTCGACGACCTCGGGTTCGCCGAAGGCGACTCGGCAGGCCCGCGCCACTTGCGCAGCTGGCTTGAGGGCGGCGTCGAGGCGCGCCCGGACAACGTGCGTCTTGCCGTCACCAGCAATCGCCGCGCGATCCTGCCGCGCCACAGCGCCGAGCAGGCCGATCCCCTGAACCCGCGCGATGCGCTCGACGACTTGCAGGCCCTGGCGGACCGCTTCGGCCTCGCGATCGGATTTCACACGGCCAGTCAGGACGACTACCTCGCAATGATCGCCGCCTATGCCGAACCGCTCGGCCTCGCGTGGGAGCAGAGCGATGCGCTTGAATGGGCGAGGCGGCGCGGCGCGCGTTCGGGGCGCACCGCCTGTCAGTTCGTCACCGAGCTGGCCGGCCGGGCCGGCCGGCGCATCTAACGGCTACTGGTTGGTGGCCCGGGCGAAGTCGTCGTCGAACGACGCCTTCTGCCCGCGCAGTTCGCGCATCGGCGGCATGCGCTTTCCGCTGACCCGCTCGATTGCCGGCGAAGGCTTTGCCCCTGGCGCGGTCACCCGCCACACGATCCCGGCAGTGTCGTCGGTTACCAGCAACGCGCCGTCCTTGGCGAAAGCGACCCACGTCGGCCGGCCGCGCGTGGTCTTGCCGTCTTGGGACAGGAATCCCGTCAGCAGCGGTACCGGCTTGCCCAAGGCATTGCCGCGCGCGTCGAACGGTACGTAGATCACGTCGTAGCCCGACTTGGGCGAGCGGTTCCACGATCCGTGGCGGGCAATCACCGCGCCGGATGCGAATCGATCTCCCAGCGTCGCGCCGCCGCCGGTGAACGCCATCCCCAACGCCGCGACGTGCGGCCCGAGCGCGTAGCGCGGCATGCGGATGTAGTCCGGGTTGAACCCGGCGGGCTGGTACGCATCGACGCGCTCGTCGAAATTGTTCCGCCACCATACCCACGGCCAGCCATAATCGGATCCGATCGGCACGTCGGTCAAATAGTCCGGTACCATGTCCGAGCCGAGCTGGTCGCGCTCGTTGACGGTCGCCCACAACTCACCGCTCCACGGCGAGAAAGCGAGCCCGTTGGGATTGCGCATCCCGCGCGCGAACTGGCGCTGGCGCTTGCTATCAAGATTGTAGTTCCAGATCGCAGCGCGGCCCTGCTCGGCCTCGATACCCTTTTCGGCGATGTTGGAAGCCGATCCGACCGCGACGTAAAGGTCCTTGCCGTCCGGCGAGATCACCACGTTTCGCATCCAGTGATTGCCGCCGCCCGGCAAGTCCATCAGCTTGGTTGGAGTGCCGGCCAGCGTGGTCGATCCGAGCGTGTAAGGAAACGCCAGCAGCGCATCGTGGTTGCCGACGTAGAGCGTCCCGTCCCGCCACGCCAGGCCCGAAGGCGAGGACAGCGCCGCGTTCGACAAGATCGCGCGTTGCTCGGCCTTGCCGTCGCCATCGGTATCGCGCAGCAGCGCGATCTGGTTCGGGGTTTTTCCGCCAGCGCCCGCCTTTCGAAACAGGAAGCGCTCGATCATCCCGGTAATCCCGCTCGAACCCTTCGCGGGAGGACGGTTGGTGAGCGCGACGAGCACGTCGCCATTGGGCAGCACCAGCATCGTGCGCGGATGATCGAGCCCATCGGCAAAGCGCGTTACCGCCAGCCCCTCGGCCGCGACGGGGACTTGGTTGTCCCTCCATCCGACCGGTTCGGCAATGCCCACCGTAGGAAAGCTCTCGGCGCGTGGGTCGGTCAATTGCGGATCGGTCCCGGCAACCGCCGCAAGCGGCAGCTCCGCGGTGTCCGGGGTGGCGAGGTAAGCGACGACGCCAATGATCAGAAGGATCACGACGAGGACGGTGGCGAGGATTTTGCGGCCGGTGCTCATGGCGCCAGTCGTTAGGGCGCTACGCGGCTTGCGGCAACGGCGCGCTGCACTACATCGCGTGGGATGTACGATTTTCGCCCCGATTCCGCGCTCGCCAAGCCAGAGCTGTACCGCCAGTTGCACAACGCCGCAGCGGCGCTGACTGATGGCGAGTCCGACGCAGTCGCCAACATGGCCAACGTCGCGGCGCTGATGTGGGAATATCTGCCCGATCTCAACTGGGCGGGGTTTTACCGCGTCACCAAGAGGGCAAGGGGACACCAATGAACTGGTGCTCGGTCCGTTCGCCGGCCGGCCGGCGTGCATCCGCATTCCGTTCGGCCAAGGCGTATGCGGCGCGGCGGCGGCCAACGGCCAGACCCAGATGGTGGCCGACGTCCACAGCTTTCCCGGGCACATCGCGTGCGATGCGGCGAGCAGCTCTGAACTGGTCGTGCCGGTCGTTCGCGATGGCTCGGTGATCGCGGTGATCGACCTCGACAGTCCGAGCAAGGCACGCTTCGATGAAGAAGATGCCGCAGGGATCGAGGCGCTCGCCGAGATGCTTGGCGCAAGGCTCGCAAGCGGGCTGTAACCGGCCCGTTTCGGGACACGCCTCGCGCGCCATCTTTAGCGCAAGCCTAAGGCAGTGCTAAATTTTCCGTTAACGCGGCCGACTCGGCGGCGCACAAATGGGGATTTTCATGCGCATGCCATCCAGCCGCCCGATGCTCGCTCTTTCAGCCGCGATCGGCGCGGTGGCTGCCGCTCACCCAGCACTCGCGCAGGACGCGAGGACATATGAGTATGCTCAACCTGCGTCCGAAGCGCCGGTGGTATTTCGCAGCGAGCCGATGGTGCAGTCACTGGCTCTTCCGGCCTCGCCCACCGAAGCGACCCCTTACATCGCGGAGCCGATCGAAGCGCCCATGCCGCCCGTTCCGCCGATGGCGCCGCCTCCACCGTACATCGAATCGGGTTACGCTTCCCGGGACGCCTACCCTCCGTCGCATGCTTACAGCGCGCCTTATGCGCCCCACGGATACGTCGCGCCTGTCCGCTTCGACCGCGATGCCTGGCTTGATGATTGCCGCGACCGCATTCGCGGGGTCGATCGCAAGGATCGCGCGGGCGTCATCGGTGGTCTGCTTGGCGCGCTCGCCGGCGGAGTGATCGGCAATCGCTCCTGGGATTCGCATCGTCCGCAGGGACCCTGCTGGGTGCCGGGGTGGGCGGTCTTGCCGGCGTGGCGGTCGGCTCGGCGATCGGTGCCGCAAACGAGCCGGCACCACGATGACGAGTGCGCGTATCTACCTCGACCGCTCCATGAGTCGAGCGGAGTTGAAGCAGGCTACCGCGAATACGGTCTACCCTGGATACGGCTACCTGGTTACGGGTACGGCTACACGATGGTGCCGGTGCTGGTCATGGTGCCGCAGCGCCAAGTCGTGCGTGAAACCGTCACCGAGGAATGGGTTGAAGAGCCGGTGCGCGAACGCGCGGTGACCCGCACACGGGTGATCCGCCCGGCGGCACACCGCGACAAGCGCCTCAAGTATACCAAATAACTCCGGCGCTCGCGGGCGCCGTCGCTGAAACTAGTCGCGTCGCGCGACTTGCGGCTCGGTTCGCTTGCCGCGCCGAGCTTTCGCGCGCGCACCGAAAGGCGCCGCGTCGTCCTCGGCAATGACTAACGTCTCGCAGCGCAGAGGTGCGTCGTTCGAAGCTGTTAGGTCGATACCCGCGAGCTCGACTACGCAGCCGCTACCTGGGGTTCCCACGATCAGCCGCGTGTCAGAAGAGCCGGCGTTGATCTCGACCAATCCATCAAACCCGGTGAGCGTGGTTTCGGTCGACGGCATCGCCCGCACGCGCAGCCCCGCCGGTAGCGGCTGCCCCGCCTGATCGACGAGCATCCGCATCACCGGAATGAACCGTAGCGCGTCGATCTCCACCAGCGCGACACCGCGCTTGGGCACGCGGATCATGTGCTCGGTCTCGCGCACCAGCGCTTGCGCGGGCAGCTGGTCCGACGCGACGTCGACTTTGACCGCGGTCTGCGCAGGCACGTCCTGAACCAGCAGACGGCCGCGCGAATTTGTGCGGCCAACAAAGCGGTTTTCCAGCGTGACCGGGATATCCGCCACCGAACCGCTGCGCACGAGTACGTAGCCGTTATCCGACCGGTTACGTGCGTACAGCGTCCCACCGGCGAACAGCAGAGATCCGCGCGCGCTGGCGCGGCCAGCAAAGCGCCCGTCGACTTCCTCGATCTGCCCTTCGACCCGCATCATCTGAGCACGCCAGGCTATTCCGGCTTCTGCCGACTGCCCGCTTTCTGTCAGCTGAGCCCCGAAGTTATAGCCGATGTCGCCATCGGCAGCGTCGTCACGGGTGTAGCGCGCTCCGGCGGTGCTGGTATCGCCGGCGTGGCGAGCATAAAGCGCCGCATTGCGAGCAGGGCCGAACGAGATCGACAGACCTCCCGAAAGGCCAAACACGCCTTGCCGTTGAAGCTGCGGTAGTCGCTCGAGCCGTAAAAACGGATACGCTTGGTAATCGGCAACTGAAGACTGGCGGTGGCGGTATCGATTCGCTCCTTCGCCCGCATCAGCCGTGCATCGGCGCGACTTTCGCTGCGCACGAAGCCGAGTTGCGCCTGGATATCGGCGCCCACCCGGTAATACGCGTTGCGAACATTCGCGCTGCGGCGGAGCAGGTCGCCGAGCCGGCTGGCGACATCGCGATAAGTCGCGCTGGGCAAAGTTGCGCGAAGCGCCACCCCGAACCACTCACTGACAAACTCTAGCCCCAAATTCAGCAGCTTACCGCCGCCCGCGTCGACGTCATGGCTGAAGCGGCCCTCGACGGTGGCTATGGCGACTTTGGCGATCACGAAATCGGCCCGCGCGCCGATGTTGGACGGCCCGATGTCCATTCGCCGCTGCCCTCGAGCGTCAGAAACGGCGAAAGCCCCCGCCTGATAAAGGCAGTGGCTGCGAACTGTCCGTAATCGTTGCTGGCAAAGCCGAATCGTCGTCGGACGAAACCTGCGTTGATCGCGTATCCGGTGGTGCGCGGTGCGAGCAATTCGTCCGAGACATAGAATCGCGCGGTCTGGACCACTTCGCGGCCGAGCGAATCGCGCAGGATCACGGATACTTCGCCCCGGCCGGGTTGGCTGGGCACGTTGCGAACGGTAAAGTCGCCTGGCGCAACTTCCCCCAGCGATAGCGTTGGTCCCCGCCGAGCACATCGATCGTGGTCGGTACTGCGACCTACCCGCGAATGCCGGCAGTGCGCCGTGACAAGATCGGGCCGCAAATCGAAATCGGATGCGATCTTGATGCCGCCCATGCGCACCGGCCGCTGCGATTGGCTGCCCGCGCTCACAAAGTCGCCCGCGTGGCGACCAGCGTTTGGCCTCGACAGGAACCGTGCCTTGCTGTCGAGCCTGAAGAACGGGACCGAGCCGAGGGGCGGATGATGATAGCGCGTACGCTCGTGCCCATTGACAGGTTGCCGCGAACAGCTGCTGCAACGAGGATCCGCCCGCGCTCACCGCCGACGCGAGCGCACTGGCGGTCAAATCATAGTCGACCCGAAGCGCGAGCAGCGAGCGGCTTTCGCTGGCGACACGCTTGCGCGCGGCGAAATCGTGCAAGTTGTCGCCGTCGTTGCGGCAACAGCTTGACCGTGAGCATCTGGCGCAGCTGATCGTAATTCCATTCGTATAGGTTGAGCGAGCGAGCTTGATCGGGCCGTTCGCGCCGTCAGGTACCGGCAAGCCGGCGGTGCGCGCATCGTCGGCATCGATGGTCATCGCGGCCGCGGCCGGCCAGCGTCACCATGCGGCGCTTGCGTGCGCCCGTCGACGATGATTTCAGCGAGAACGCCCGGTGCGGTCTGCTCGACACTCTGTGCCGTCAGCGCGGCGGGAAGCTCGAACGGGTCGCTCTGCGCAGCGCCGGTGCGGGAGCGATGGCGCGGCGAGCCGCAGCGAGCAGCGCGAGAAGTGGCCTAGCTGCACGTAGAGCGGGGCTGAGCATCGACTGTCCGGCCGTCGATCGAGCGGTGACGGTCACCGGCCCCAGCGAGCAGGCATTCTCCACAGGCCAAGCGATGGTCGAGTTGCCAAGGACATAGCGCAGAGCGTTTTGCGCCCGGCCGGCACCGAAGCTGCCGCTCGCTGTCTTGACGTCGAAGCTGCAGGATCCGCGCGGTCGCTCCGCCGGTGTTGGCGAGTTCGATGCCGCTCGTCGCCGATCCGCCAGTCGAGCTGGGCGCGGCGGTCCCGAGTGTCGCGATCGAGAAACATGGGAACGGTAAAGCGGATGCGCGCTTCGGCGGCGCCCGCGCGGGCGGCCGAAGGGTCGGGCAGCTGGTCGACGACCAACCGGTAGCGTTTCTCACCCGGCGAAGCGGCCCCGACTGCGCAACACGCGCACGATTTGCGTCTCTCCCGGCGGGATGGAGGTAATGGACGGAGAAATCGTCAGATCCGAGCTCGGTGCGTAGACATCTTCGCCGGCGGCCTGGGACCAGGCGAACAGCCGAGATTGCACCGGCAGAGGACGCGTCGGAAGTATTGGTCAGCATAACCGTCGCGCCGCGTGCGCGCATCGTCGATTTCGACGCGCAACGGGCGAGATGGAAAGGCCCGCGCCGAACTCGCGAAGGCGCGGCCGGCGCGGCGGACTCGTGGCAGAGGCAATCCCGAAGAGGAACGATCCGCCGACCGCGAGTGCGGCCAAGGCGCGCGAGAGATGGAAGCGGCGGATCATTCGATGTTTCTCTCGGGCTGTGGGTCAGTAGTTGACGGTGACGGTGACGGTGTCCTTGTAGTCGCCGGCGGCAACCGCGGTCGTCTGACGCGGAACTCGGCCGTAGAGCGTCGAGCGCCTGGTCGATGCCGGCGCCGATGCCGGTACGCCCGACGGTCGGGCTCCAAGCGGCGGTGCGGCGTCGAATCCGAATAGATGTCGTAGTTCGACAGTCGCCGCGGTCGTGGTCGACTTCAGCTTGCGCTGCGTGCCCGTCGACGTTGGCGCCGTAGCTCGACGAACACCGTATAGGCCGCGAGCGGCGTGCACTTGACGGTGGTGGCCGAGGTGGTGTCGATCGCGGCGGCGAACGAGTTGGTGGTGCCGAAGTCGAGCGGCTGCGCGGTCACGCTGCACGCCGAGCTGACGTTGAGCGAAACCATCGACGGTGCCGGTGGCGGTACGGCCGGCCAGGGCCGGAGTGCGAAGCGATGGCCGCAGCAGCGGCGATCCCGAGAGCAATCTTACGCATTGTAGTATTCCCCTAACAGTCGGGCTTGAAGCCGACCCGGCCATAATACGTAGAATTACTTGCCAAATTGCTAAGGATTGCAATGATTTATCGCTCGTAATACGGATGAATACCTAAGGCAGATGGGTTAAACCGCGGTAAACTCTTAACCATTTCGACGCGAGTTGAGACATTTCGGGAAAGCGTCAGCTCAAAAATTGAGAGTAACGACCAGCGGTGTCTTTATAACCGCCGACTGGATCACGTTCGGTTCTGCTGAACCCGGCCGTAGACTGAGAATAGCGAGCGGCGCGCCACTGCCGGAGTTACCCGACACGTTTTTCAGTTGGCCGTTGCCCCAGACGTTAGACCGCGGGCTGTCGCGATAAACGTCATACGTGATGAAGCTGCCGGCCAAGACACTGCGCATCTGCGCGGTTTAGCCCTTGGGGATAAAGACCCTTGTCGATATCGACCGTTAAATTGGTGTTCGGGCGTGCACCTGATGGTGATGGTGGTCGATCGCGTCAATCGGATTGCTGCCCGATAGAGGTCGATGCGTCGAAGGTTAGAGGCCTGGTCTGCAACGAGCATCCCGTAACGATTTTAACGGTCGCCGTGGTCGAGCTGGTCGTCTGGCCGGCAGACGCAGCGGTGTCGGCAGCGCCAAGCGCCGCGGCGATCGCCATTGCTGTGATACGGCGCACACGCCTCGTCACACCCGTCCCCTAACAAACTCGGGGCGATGACTAGTGGAATATCATTAGGGCCACGTAAACGGCCCGGAAACAATGTTGTCCTGCGCCAGATCTGGCGGACCTCAGATATCTCCGCCGGTAAGTCGCTGACAAATGAGGTCCAACTGGTCGAGAGTGCGGTAACGTATGGTGACTGCGCCCGATCGCGGATCGGTATCGGTCTTGATCTGGACGTTAAGCCCGAGAAACTCCTCGAGGTGGCGCTGGACCGCTGCGATGTCGGCATCCTTGGCCGGATCGCGCGCAACCCTTGCTGGCCGGCGAACCGATTCGCCATCGCCGCCCCGTCGCACGATTCGCTCGATATCCCGGACAGATAAACCCTGCGAGGCAGCGCGCTTGGCGAGCTCGGCGGCATCGGGGTGACCGATCAGGGCGCGCGCATGCCCCATCGACAGCCGGCTTTCTTCAACCAGGGCAAGTACGGCCTCGGGCAGCTGGAGCAATCGCTGCAAGTTGGCGACGTGGCTGCGGGACTTGTCGACCAGCTTGGCGATGTCGCCCTGCGTCATCCCCTCATCATCGGCCAGGCGTTGATAGGCCCGGCCCTCTTCGACCGGGTTGAGATCCTCACGCTGCAGGTTTTCGATTAGCGCGAGGGCCATCACCTCGCGCTCGCCGAGATCGCGGACAAGCGCTGGGATTTCGTGCAGATGCGCCTTCTGCGCCGCCCGCCAGCGTCGCTCGCCCGCGACCAGTTGGTAACGCCCGCCGTCGAGCGGACGGACGATGATCGGCTGAATCACCCCGCGCTGCGCGATCGATTGCGCGAGTTCCTCCAACGCGGCTTCGTCGAACCGCTTGCGCGGTTGGCCCGGCAGCGGCTCGATCGCCGAGATTGCCAGGCTGGCCAGCCCGTCACGAGCGTATGTGCCTGATTTAGAAAGGGGATTCTCGCCACTATCGCGTCCGACTACGAGTGGCTCTTCGCGCCGGGATTCGCCCATCAACGCGCCCAATCCGCGCCCGAGCTTCTTGCGGGTGTCATTCTTGGGCCGGTCAGGGATGGAAAAGCGAATCGGATCGGTGGGCGAGCTCACGCTGCTTTCCTTTCGGCAGGAAGGCGGCCGATCAGTTCGCGTGCGAGCGCGATATAGGCACGGCTACCGGGGCAATTGTGATCGTAGACCAGCGCCGGAAGCCCGTGGCTTGGAGCCTCAGACAGGCGCACGTTGCGCGGAATGACCGATTCGAAGACCAGTGGTCCGAGGCACGAGCGCACGTCGTCCGCCACTTGATCTGTCAACCGATTGCGGCGATCGAACATCGTCAGCACGACACCGATAATGCCCAGGTCAGCATTGAAGCGTTGCTGGACCTGCTCGACGGTCTTGAGAAGTTGCGACAGGCCTTCCAGCGCGAAAAACTCGCACTGGAGCGGGACCAGCAATGTATCGGCCGCGCCGAGGGCATTCAGCGTCAAGAGGCCGAGCGATGGCGGGCAATCGATGAACGCGATTTCGTGGCCCTTATGCCCGGCCAACGCTTTTGTCAGGCGTGCGGTTCGATCCTCGACCGAAACCAGTTCGATTTCGGCGCCCGACAAATCGACGGTGGCTGGCACGATATCGAGCCCAGGTATCCCGGTCGCCTGAGTGCATTCTTCGAGCGTCGCATCGTCGACCAGCAGATCATAACTCGAAGTTCCGCGCTCTTCGCTGCCAATGCCCATCCCGGTGGAGGCATTCCCTTGCGGATCAAGGTCGATAAGCAAAGTTTTCCAACCAGTTGCAGCCATTGCGGTGGCGATGTTGATCGCCGTGGTGGTCTTACCTACGCCGCCCTTCTGATTAGCAATTGCGATGGTTATCATCGGCTTTGATCCATGATCTGTCCCACGACAATTCCCAAATCCGCATCGGTGGCGGAACGTTCCACGTGGAACATGGCTTGCAGGTGCTGCGGAAGCTCATTGACTTCTTGCGCCGCCGATCGGCCTTTCGGCAACAACCACATGGTGTCCCTTGTGGAAAAGCGCCGAGCGAGCGGCACTAACTTCGCCAACGGCGCGAAAGCTCTCGCGGATATCGCGCTCGCGTTTAGCTCCCCGAGTTCCTCGACTTTTTGTCCCTTTATCTGACAAAGCGGAAGCGACAGGACACTCACTGCCTGATTGAGCCATTCGATTCGGCGTTTTCGCAATTCGACCAGAACTATATGCCAGTCCGGTCGCATTGCTGCGATGACCAGCCCGGGAAATCCCGCCCCGGTGCCCAAATCCAGCCAAAGGCCATCATCTTTCTCTAGCAGCGCGTTAGTTCCACGTGAAACATGGCCGAGCAATTGTGCGCTGTCAGCGATATGACGCTGCCATACACATGCTAGCGACCCCGCGGAAACCAGGTTCTGCCGCGTGTTTTCCTCAGCCAGCATCGTTGCAAGAGTTTGAAGGCGCGTGAGGGCCGCTTGGTCGCATAGCTTGGCTACGAAATTAAGCGCGCCTTCTTCGCTCTCGATCACGCTGCGACCTTTACCCGGCGAACATAGACCAGCAAAGCTGCCAGGGCTGTCGGAGTAATTCCGCGAACGCGCCCAGCCGCTGCAAGCGTGTCTGGTTGCGCAGCGGTAAGGCGCTCTACCATTTCATTCGAGAGGCCCGCAACGGTCGCGAAGTCAAAACCACGCGGGATCGCAAGGGCCTCGCTTGCACGCAGATCGCGCAACTCTGATTCATGACGGCTGAGATATGGCGCGTAAGTGGCATCTTCGGCCAATTCTAGACCGACCTCGTCGTTGGCAAACCCGGCGGGCAGCCATCGTTCCAACGCAGACATTTCCAAACCGTCATGTGCCAACCATTCGTATAGTGGTTTTGCCGCGGATCCGGATCGCGCGCCGTCGATATCGCGACCGGCTACCGAGGCAGACAGTTCCCCGCGCCACCGCGCTCGCCGATCTTCGCGTTTTGCGAACCAGGCGCGGCGTTCGGGCCCGACACATCCCATCGAATTTGCGATCCCCGTCAGCCGGGTCGAGGCATTGTTCGCCCGCAACCGCAAGCGATACTCCGCGCGGGCGGTCAGCATCCGGTACGGTTCGCTCACCCCTTGAAGGGTCAGATCATCGACCATCACCGCGATATACGAGTTACTGCGATCGAGGGCCGCCGGTTCGCGACCTAACACGTGTGCCGCTGCGCTCATCCCGGCGACCAGACCTTGCGCCGCCGCCTCTTCATATCCCGTGGTGCCGTTGATTTGCCCAGCGCAATAAAGACCGGGCATGGCGCGGACCTGGAGTCCGCGGTCCAGCGCGCGCGGATCGATATGATCGTATTCGACCGCGTAGCCCGGCACCGTCATGTCGACGCGTTCAAGCCCGTCCATCGTGCGCAGCATCGCTAACTGGACATCGCTCGGGAGCGAAGTGCTGATCCCGTTGGGATAGACCATCGGCGTGCCGAGCCCCTCAGGCTCGAGAAACACCTGATGTCCATCGCGGTCACCAAACCGATGAATTTTATCCTCGATGGACGGGCAATAACGTGGTCCCTGCGCGCCGATCGCGCCACTGAACAATGGTGACCGGTGCAGACTGGCGCGAATGACGTCGTGAGTTGCGGCGTTGGTCCGCGTGATCGCGCAAGCGAGCTGCGGATTGGCTCTACCAGGTGTCAGCGGTGACATGGTCCAAAACTCGGCGTCAGAAGGCTGCTCGGTCAGACGGGACCAGTCGATCGTGCGCCCGTCGAGCCGCGGCGGGGTGCCGGTCTTTAGGCGCGCCATCGGCAGGTCCGCTTCCCGCAACTGCTCGGCCAGACGCAGAGCGGAATTCTCTCCAATTCGACCGCCGCTTAAGCGTTCCTCGCCACGAAACAGCGTCCCGCCGAGAAAAGTCCCGGTGCACAGGATGGCCGCTGGCGCGTGGATCTGGGTACCATCGGCCAGGATAACCCCTGCTACGCGGCCATCCTCCATCATCAGAGCGCTCACTTCACCAGCGATCGGAGTGAGGTCGCCTTGTTGAGAAAGCGCCTTCTGGACCGCGGTTTTGAACAATGCCCGGTCAGCCTGGATTCGTGGCCCCCACACCGCGCTGCCTTTTGATCGATTCAACATGCGGTAGTGTATCGCGGCAGCATCCGCCGCGCGCGCAATCACGCCGTCGAACGCGTCGACTTCGCGCACTAGGTGTCCTTTGCCTAGTCCACCGATCGCCGGATTGCAGCTCATCGCGCCGATCGCGTCGAGCGCGAAGGTCACCAGCCCCGTTCGCACGCCCATTCGCGCAGCTACGGCCGCAGCTTCGACGCCGGCGTGTCCTCCACCAATGACAATAACATCGAAGCGATTCATGCCCCCAGATAAGCGAGCGCAGCGCTAGCGTCAAAACCACTGTTTCACGTGAAACACTACTTGCCGATACAAAAGCGGCCAAACAACGCGTCAAGCATGGCCTCGGTCGAGGCCCGACCTGTAAGGCTGTCCAGCCCGACGCGGGCGATTCGCAATTCCTCAGCCATAATCAGTGGGTTGATGCTAGTAGCGACGAGTGCATCGCGGACCTTCGACAAAATGCCGTGCTGGCGCGCATTGAGCGCGGCGTCACCCGGCGCCGGCAGCGCGTTTCTGGCGTGGGAGATCAGCAGTAACTTGAGGATCGCAATGCCCTCTCCTGTCGCAGCCGAAACCGAACATTTGGCTTCTCGCTTGACGACACCGAGGTCGGCCTTGGCTGCGATCTCCCAAGCGCTCACCGGTCCCGCACCCTCCGAACCTAGCCACAGAACCAGATCGGCTCGATCAAGTGCCGAGCGCGCGCGGCCGATACCTTCGTTCTCGACGGCATCGATCGCGTTATCGCGCAAACCTGCAGTATCGACAAAGGTAAATGGAACTCCGGAAAGGGCCACCGAGCGTTCCAGGAGATCGCGGGTCGTCCCAGGCGTCGGCGCCGTAATGGCCGCCTCTTGTTCAACCAAGACGTTGAACAACGACGATTTTCCCGCATTCGGCGGACCAGCGAGCACCACCCTGTAACCTTCCCGCAGGGCTTCGGACCGTGGCTTGGCAAGCCATTGACCGATCTCGTTCCTCAAGGCGGCAATATTGTCTGCGAACTCCGGCGACAGCTGGGCAACGTCGTCCTCGTCGGCGAAATCGAGCACTGCCTCGACCTGCGCCCCCAGCAGCAGCACGCGGGTGCGCCAATCTTCCACCTGACGCGATAGCGCCCCGCCGGCCATCGCCTGCGCGGAACGGCGTTGTAGCTCGGTTTCCGCCGTCAGCAGATCCGCCAGGCCTTCCGCCTCGGCCAGGTCGATCCGCCCGTTAGTGAAAGCGCGACGGGTAAATTCGCCGGGCTCGGCTTTGCGGAGGCCCGGCAGCATCGCGAGCGCCCCCTCGATCGCCGCGACCACCGCCCGCCCGCCATGCACGTGGAGCTCGGCCATATTTTCGCCGGTGGCGGTGGCGGGGCCGGGTAGCCACAAGACCAGCGCCCGGTCGAGTTCGCTGCCATCCGCAGCGCACAGCGTGGCCGCCGTCGCGCGACGCGGCGGAGGCAAGCGCCCGGCAAGCGCCTGCAAAGCTTCTCCGGCGTCAGGACCGCTTATGCGCAACACCGCGATCGCGGCCGGCGGAGCCCCGCTCGACAATGCGAAGATCGTATCCATGAAAATTACCCGGCGACGAGGCTCATCAGCGGCGCCTCAGGCGTCCCTGTCGTCCTTGGCAGACTGCGCACCCTTTGCCGCAGCGCCGGCGTTTTCCATGAAACTCTGGAAGAATTTCATCCCGACCTGGCCCATCGGCGCCATCTGACTGGCGACTTCCTGTAGCTTGTCGATGTTGCCGACGCCCTTCATGGCCTTGGCCATCAGGTCGACGTAAACCTCGTTTGCCTTGCCGACATCGGGCAGGCCCATGAATGTCCGCGCCTCGTCCGGGGTGCAGTCGATCTCAATGTGGACCTTCATGCCGCGCTCCTGCGTTTGGGCCGAAACACCTGTCACACGGGTTTGGCAAAGTCCATCGCAGCCAGCTAGGCACGCAATAGCCAAGGGAGATGATCATGGGTGAAGTCACGCGGGTTGCGACATTGAATGGCGGCAGCGACTTCCCCGTCTACCGCGCGGCGCCGAGCAGCCAGGCAAAAGCCGCGATCATCGTCATTCCCGAAATCTTCGGCGTCAATCCCGGCATCCGGGCAAAATGCGACGGTTGGGCCGCGAAGGGCTATCTCGCGGTCGCACCGGACATCTTCTGGCGTTTTGCGGAAGGCGAGGAGTTGGATCCCGACGTGCCCCCGCAGTTCCAGAAGGCGCTGGAAAACATGGGCCAATTCAAAGCCGATGACTGTATTCGCGATATTGAAGCGTTGATTCACCACCTCAAGCGTCAAGACGGGTGCGCCAAGGTCGGCCTGGTCGGCTTCTGCCTTGGCGGTTTCATCGCATACTCCGCCGCAGCCCGGACCGATGTCGATGCGTCAGTCGGTTATTACGGCGTTTCGATCGACCAGCATCTCAATGAATCGCACGCCATCGCCAACCCGCTGATGCTGCATATCGCTAGCGCCGACCATTTCGTAACGCCCGATGCGCAAGCGGCAATTCACTCTGCGCTAGACGCGCATCCGAGGGTCACGCTGCACGATTATCCCGGGCTCGATCACGGGTTTGCCGCCGAGATGGGCGATCGGCGCAATGATGAAGGCGCACGCCTGGCGGATCGACGCACCGAGGAGTTCTTCGCCGAGCATCTCGCCGTATGATCAACCGCGCGCGCTGGCGCCGGTCGGCCAACACCGCGACCCGGTTCGCGCTGCCAGCCGTGCTGCTCGGTTCGAGCGTCGCGTTCGCGCTTTGGTGGCCCTGGGGGCTGATCGTGACGCTGCCCTTGCTGGCAATCGCGGTGCTGGATTTCTTCCAGGACGAACACACGTTGCGGCGCAACTATCCGCTGCTCGCCCGCGTGCGCTGGATCATGGAAGACTTGCGGCCTTACGCCCGCGCTTACGTGGTCGAGGGCGACCTCGACGGGCGACCGTTCAACCACGATGAGCGCGCGCTGGTATATGCCCGCGCGAAGGGCGAACTCAACTCGCACCCGTTCGGCACCGAACTCGACGTCTATTCCGACGAATACGAATGGCTTGCGCATTCGATCGTGCCGAATGAGGCGGCGCCGCTCGAATGGCGGGTCGATGTCGGCGGCCCGCAGAGCACCCAGCACTATTCCGCTGCCTTGCTCAACATCTCGGCGATGAGCTTCGGCTCGCTCTCCGCGAACGCGATTATGGCGCTCAACAAGGGCGCGGCGGCAGGCGGCTTCTACCACGACACCGGCGAAGGCGGGTTGTCACGCTATCACCGGGAGCACGGCGGTGACCTGGTGTGGGAGATCGGCAGCGGATATTTCGGTTGCCGCGACGGATGGGGCAAGTTCGACCCTCCGAAGTTCGCCGATACGGCGCAGCTGGATCAGGTAAAGATGGTCGAGATCAAGCTCAGCCAGGGCGCCAAGCCGGGTCATGGCGGGGTCTTGCCGGCAACCAAGGTCAGCGCCGAAATCGCCGCCGCGCGAGGCGTGACGCAGGGCAAGGACTGCGTTTCGCCGGCCGCGCATTCGACTTTCTCGACCCCCACAGGGTTGCTCGAATGGGCGGCGCAACTGCGCGATCTGTCGGGCGGCAAGCCGGTTGGCATCAAGCTGTGTATCGGCCAGCCGCACGAAGTGTTCGCGATCATGAAGGCGATGCGCGAGACCGGCATTCGGCTTGATTACATTGTGGTCGACGGAGCGGAAGGGGGCACTGGAGCGGCCCCGGTCGAGCTGTCCAATCGCGTCGGTACGCCTTTACGCGAAGGGCTGATGCTTATGCGCGACGCGCTGGTCGGCTGCAGCCTGAAGGGCGACATAAAGCTCGCCGCGGCGGGCAAAGTGCATTCGGGCGCAGGAATGGCGATGAATTTCGGGCTCGGCGCCGACTGGTGCAACGCAGCGCGTGCATTCATGTTTTCATTGGGCTGCATTCAGTCGATGCGCTGCCACGACGATACCTGTCCGACTGGGATCGCCACCCAGGACATAACCCGTCAACGTGGGCTGGTGGTGCCTGACAAGGCCGAGCGTGTCGCCCGTTTCCAGCGCCAGACTCTCCACGGCTTGCGCGAAATGGTCGTCGCGATGGGCCTCGAGAATCCGTGGCAAATTACCCCGCCGCATGTTTACGAGCGGCTCGACAGCGCACGTGCAGCTTCGATCGACCAGATTCATCACTTCCTCGATGACGGCGCCTTGCTAAACGATCCCGCGGCAACGCCGTATGCCCGCCATTGGGAGGCGGCACGTGCGGACAGCTTTGCCAGAGCGGGGTGAGGGGTGAGGAGTGAGATGGGCGCGCAAACAGGTCTAAAGAACTGGCACCGGGTACTCGAAGCGGGCAACCAGCCAGCTGATCTGGCGGCGATCATCCGCGAGGATGCGGTGTTCCATTCGCCGGTGGTGCACACGCCGCAGCAGGGCCGCACTAAAGTGGTAGCTTATCTGGCGGCGGCGGGTGTGGTGCTCAACACCGACAAATTTCGATATGTGCGCGAATTCAGCAACGGCGATCACGCGCTGCTTGAATTCATCACCGAGCTGGAAGGCGTTCACATCAACGGCGTCGACATCATCACCTTCGATGCCGACGGGATGATCGCCGATTTCAAGGTCATGGTACGGCCGTTGAAGGCGATCAACAAAGTGTGGGAACTGATGGCCGCACAGCTTACTGCAGCGCGCTAACTGCCCGTCGCCGAGCGGAGAAACGCCAGTCGATCGGCGACCGAAACCAGCGGCAGTTCGATGACATCGTATCCATAGCGCTGCCACGCCGCGGTGACGGCGGCGTCGCTCGCGAGCGCTTCCTCCCAGTTCTGAATTCGCTCGGCATCCTGCCGGTAGATATCCTGCCACGCCGGAGCGCGCAGGATCGGGCCGGTGTAACGCAACGATTGGCACAGCCGATCGATCTCGGTTGAAACCGGCAGGCCCGACACCGCGAGGAAGCCGACGACATCGGGAAGGCCCCGGTCGAAAACTGTAACCCCGGCAACCTCGCGCGCCTTTTCGAATTCGTCGACATGTGCGCGCGCCATTGCCTCGGCAAACCCGAGCGGATCGTTCGCGCGTAGCGTCATCCCGCCGGGCTGGCGAAGGAGGTTGCGCGCGACTTCGGGCGAGGTGTGCAGCCCCGCTGCTGCTGCGGCCCCAAGCAGCGTGGTCTTGCCCGCCCCCGGCGCACCGGTGAGAACCGCGTGCCGGGGGCCGATCGAAACCACCGCCTACTGGTTCATGTTGGCGAAGAAATCCTCGTTGGTCTTGGAATCCTTCATCTTGTCGAGCAGGAATTCCATCGCGTCGATCGTGCCCATCTGCATCAGAATACGGCGCAGGACCCACATCTTCGACAGCTTGTCCTTGTCGACCAACAGCTCTTCCTTGCGGGTGCCGGACTTGCCGACGTCGAGCGCGGGGAAGATGCGCTTGTCGGCGACCTTGCGATCGAGCACGATTTCCGAGTTGCCGGTGCCCTTGAACTCTTCGAAAATAACCTCGTCCATGCGGCTGCCGGTGTCGATCAGGGCGGTGGCGATGATCGACAGCGAGCCGCCCTCCTCGATGTTGCGCGCGGCGCCGAAGAAGCGCTTGGGCCGCTGGAGCGCGTTGGCGTCGACGCCGCCGGTCAATACCTTGCCCGAACTGGGCACCACGGTGTTGTAGGCGCGCCCCAGGCGGGTGATCGAATCGAGCAGGATCACCACGTCTTTCTTGTGCTCGACCAGCCGCTTGGCCTTTTCGATCACCATCTCGGCGACCTGGACGTGGCGGGTAGCAGGTTCGTCGAACGTCGATGAGATGACTTCGCCCTTCACCGAACGCTGCATGTCGGTGACTTCCTCGGGCCGCTCGTCGACCAGCAGGACGATCAGGAACACCTCGGGGTGATTGTCGGTGATCGCCTTGGCGATATTCTGCAGCAGCACCGTCTTACCGGTCCGCGGCGGAGCGACGATCAACGCACGCTGGCCTTTGCCCTGCGGCGAGATGATGTCGATCACGCGGGCCGACTTGTCCTTGACCGTCGGGTCGGCGTTATCGAGCGTAAGCTTCGATTCCGGATAGAGCGGGGTCAGATTGTCGAAGTTGGTCCGGTGGCGAACCTGGTCGGGGTCCTCGAAATTGACGCTCTTCAGGCTGGTAATCGCGAAATAGCGCTCGCCGTCCTTGGGTGCGCGGATCTCGCCTTCGACGGTGTCGCCGGTGCGCAGACCCCAGCGACGGACCTGGTTGGGCGAGATGTAGATATCGTCCGGTCCGGCGAGGTAGTTGGCTTCTGGGCTGCGCAGGAAGCCGAAGCCGTCCTGCAGCACCTCGATCGTACCGACGCCCATGATCGGTTCTTCGTATTCCTCGTCCTCGGCCAGCTCGCGCAGGATGCAGAACATCAGGTCCTGCCGGCGCATCGTGCTGGCGCCTTCGACGCCGAGGTCTTCGGCCATCTCGACGAGCTCGGCCGGGGCTTTTTTCTTCAGGTCTCTCAAATGCATGGCGGTATTTTTTCCGTATTCAGGTGCGGCCGGCCGGTCAAAGGGCTTGGGGAAAGCGGACCGGGCCTCTGCGAATGGTGCGAGGCCGTAAAGCGCCGAAAGGTGACGCGGGAGATAATCGCGCCGCGCGGCGCCGTCAATCGGCGTCAGAAGGGCCGAACGATCACCAGGATGACGATCAGCGCGGCGACGATGCCGGGCACCTCGTTTAGCAGGCGCAACTGTTTGCCGGTCAGCTTCCGTTCGCCTCGGGCCAGCCTCTTTGCATAAGCCGCCATGTACCCGTGATAGCCCGACAGCAGCAGCACCAGCAACAGCTTGGCATGCAGCCACGCCTCGCCCCACAGATGCTGAGTCGTCGCGAGCAGGATACCGAGCACCCACACGACGACAATCGACGGCAGCAGGATGATCTTGAGCAACTTGCGTGTCCGGTCGACCCACAGCGCTTCCTCAGGCGAGCCGGGAGCGGCTTCCTGGTGATAAACAAGATAGCGCGGCAGCATGAACAGCCCCGCCATCCAGAAGATCACGAAGATCACATGGCCGGCCTTGAGCCACAGGTAGGTCATCGCGAGTATGCCTTGCATGTGCCCCATCTAGGATGGCGCATCTCCGCCGTCACCCCCGCCAGTTGCGAACTGCGGCAATAAGCTGCTCGACGTGCGCTATGGGCGTGAATTGGCCGATTCCGTGGCCGAGATTGAACACGTGCGGCCGATCGACAAAGGCGCGCAGGATCGTCTCGGCGCGCGCGATCAGCTCGGGTCCGCCGGCGAGCAGGAGCAGCGGATCGAGGTTACCCTGAACCGGCATCCCCACCGGCAATTCGCGCGCGGCCCAAAGCGGGTCGATCGTCTCGTCTACGCCGACGGCATCGACTGCTGTCCCGCGCGCGTAGGCCGCCAGCTTCTCGCCCGCTCCTTTGGGAAAGCCGATTACCGGGACGCCCGGGCAACGCAGGTGAATCGCCGCAGTTATGGTGGCATTGGGCGCGATCACCCAGCGCTCGAACTGGTCGGGCGCGAGCGTGCCTGACCACGAATCGAACAGTTGCACAGCTTCGGCACCGGCCTCGATCTGGCCGATCAGATATTCGATCGTCACCGCGGTAATCGCCTCGATTATCGCAGCGAACGCGGCCGGATCGCTGTACGCCAGAGAGCGGGTTTCGTGCTGGTCGCGACTGCCTTCGCCGTGGACCATATAGGTTGCGACGGTCCACGGGCTACCCGCAAAGCCCAGCAGGGTCGTCTCAGGGCCGAGCGAGGCCTTAACCCTCTCAACCGTCCGGTAGATCGGCGCGAGGCGCTCTGGCACCGCCTGCAGGGCTGCCAGAGCGCTATTGGCAAGCCTTGGCGAGAGCCGCGGACCTTCACCAGCAGCGAAGGCCAGGTCCTGGCCCATTGCATACGGGACGATCAGGATGTCGGAAAACAGGATCGCGCCGTCGAAACCGAACCGGCGGATCGGCTGCAAGGTCACTTCGGCCGCTGCATCGGTGTCGTAGACCAACTCAAGGAACCCGCCCTTGTCGGCCCTGAGCGCACGGTACTCGGGCAGATAACGCCCGGCCTGGCGCATCAGCCACAGCGGCACACGGTCTCCCCGTTGCCCTTTCAGTGTGTCGAGAAGCGCGCCAGGCATCGCTCTTTTTTCCAATTCCAATAGAGTCTTAGTATTATGATGGAGTCTGTTGGCCCTGTGGAAAGCGGGGACAACGGCGCCGTGCCCGATTTTTCCCGCGCTGGCCAGATTTGCGAGCCCATCGAATCACGATGAATCAGCGTCAACCGATCGTTGTCCCCGTTATCCCGGCCCTGTCGACAAGCTAGCGGGCCTGTCCACAACGCCAGGGTCCCCGGGCCGGTAGTGGGCATGGAAACGCGACAACCGGTTGTCCGCGCTTTCCTCCCGTGATTTATGCCGCGCATTGTCCACAGGCCGCTATATCAGGTGCCGATGCCGCGTATTCATCTCCATCTGCTGTCGGATTCTACCGGCGAAACACTGGAGATGATCGCCAAGGCCGCGCTCGCCCAATTCGACGAGGCCGAAGTCCAGCGCCATTTCTGGCCGATGGTGCGCAGCCGCCAGCACATCGACCGGATCGTGCCCGATATCGCCGCTTCGCCAGGCCTGGTGCTGTTCACCCTGGTTAACCCCGAGACGCGCTCCCGGCTGGAGGAGCACTGCCTGACGCTCGGGCTGCCGGCGGTGCCGGTACTCGACGCGGTGACCGAGGCGCTCGAGACACATCTCGGCCAGGAAGCGCACGGGCGGCCCGGCCGCCAGCATTCGATGGACGCCGCCTATTTCGCCCGGGTCGATGCGATACAGTACACCATCGCGCACGATGACGGCATCGCGCACGAGGATTGGGAGGAGGCGGACATCGTGCTCGCGGGCGTGTCGCGCAGTTCCAAGACTCCGACCGGTATCTATCTCGCCAATCGCGGCTACAAAGTCGCCAATATGCCGCTGGTGGTGGAAAGTCCGCCGCCACCGTCGCTATTTACCTTGCGCCACCCGCTGATCGTCGGGCTGACCACCGCGCCCGATCGGCTGATCCAGATCCGCCGCAACCGGCTCCTGACAATCGCCGAAGGACGCGAGAGCGACTACGTCGACGCCGCGCGCGTCGCCGCCGAGGTGCGATTCGCGCGCCGGCTGTTCGCCGACAACGACTGGCCGGTGATCGACGTCACCCGCCGCTCGATCGAGGAAACCGCGGCGGCGATCATCCGCCTGCTTATCGAACGCCGCGCGCGCGAGGCTACGCCGGAACGCTTGCCGCTATGATCGTGCTCGCATCTGGCAGCGCATCGCGAAAGGCCATGCTCGAAGCGGCCGGGCTGCGTTTCGACGTGCTCCCCGCCGCCATCGACGAGCGAGCGGTCGAGGCGACGCTTGGGGATGCGCAACCCGGCGCGATTGCGCTCGCGCTCGCCGAAGCAAAGGCGCTGGGAGTGTCACGCCAACGGTCGGAGCGGCTGGTGCTCGGCAGCGATTCTGTGGTCAGCTGCGGTGGCCGGCGGTTCGACAAGCCTGTCAATCGGCACGAGGCGGCCGAACACCTGTCGTGGTTCTCGCAACGTACCATCGAATTGCACAGCGCTGCCGCACTCGCTCGCGAAGGTACGGTCGTGTGGCGCGGCGGCGATGTCGCACGGCTGGCGGTACGCCGGCTGTCGCCAGACTTCATCGAAAGCTATCTCGACGAGGAATGGCCCGCGGTGAGCGAGTGCGTCGGCGTGTTCCGCGTCGAAGGCCCAGGCGTGCAGCTGTTCTCGGCGATCGACGGCGACCATTTCACGGTGCTCGGGATGCCGTTGCTGCCGGTGCTCGCGGCGCTGCGCGATCTCGGCGAGTTACCGGGATGAGCGCGCCTTACGCCGAAGTGATCGGAGATCCGATCGCACAGTCCAAGTCGCCGACGATTCACAACTTCTGGCTGGCGAAGCTGGCGATCGACGCCGAGTACCGCGCTACGCTCGTGGCGGCCGGCGGCATCGCCGAATACCTCGCCGTTCGGCAGGAAGATCGCGACTGGCGGGGGTGCAACGTGACGATGCCGCTCAAACAGGCTGTGATTGCGCATCTCAATTCAGTCGAAAACCCTGCCAAGACGATCGGCGCGGTCAATACCGTGTGCCCCGCCTTCGACCGGCTGCTCACGGGCACCAACACCGATGCGGCCGGCTTCCTCGAGCCGCTCGCTGGCGAACTCAAACGCACGCATCTGTTCCGGATGGCGCGTGTGCTGGGCACCGGGGGCGCGGCGCGCGCGATCGTCGCGGCGCTCGCGGCAGAGCGCTTCGTCATCGTGCTCGGCGGACGCGATCCGGGCAAGGCGCGCGCAATTCTCGACGAACTCGATCCCGTCGGTGAGCACCACGCGGTCGATCTGACGCACTTCGCCGATCCAACCGGGTTTGCGTTCGACGATCGTTCCGGATGCCTCGACCTGGTGGTTAACGCCAGTCCACTCGGCATGGCCGGGTACCCGCCGCTCGCGTTTGACTGGAGCCATGCGCCGCCAGGAGCGATCGCCTACGACATTGTCACCGATCCGATCGAGACCCCATTTCTCGTGGCCGCACGCGCCTCCGGACACCGCACCATCGACGGGCTGGCGATGCTGATCGGTCAGGCCGCGCTTGCTTTTGAGATGTTTTTCAAGATCGCCGCGCCACGCGAGCATGACGCCGAGTTGCGCGCGCTGCTGACCGCATGAGCAAGCCGTTCATCCTCGGGCTGACCGGTTCGATCGGCATGGGCAAGTCGACCGTCGCGGCGATGTTCGAGGCGGCCGGGGTGCCGGTGTTCGATGCTGATGCGGTGGTCCGCCGGTTGCAAGGTCCTGGCGGCGCGCTGGTGCCCGCGATCGAGGCCGCTTTCCCCGGGTCGACCGGGCCCGAAGGCGTGCTGCGCGAGCATCTCGGCGCGCAGGTGTTTGCCGATCGTGAAGCGCTCGCGCGGCTCGAGGCTATCGTCCACCCCGCTGTCGCTGCCGAGCGTCATGGCTTCATGGATAGACATGCCGGCGAGCGCCTGGTGGTGTTCGACATCCCGCTCTTGTTCGAAAAAGGCGGCTGGGAAGGTGTCGACGCGGTCGCGGTGGTGTCGGCCCCGGCCGAGGTCCAGCGCGCCCGGGTCCTCGCGCGACCGGGCATGACCGCCGAAAAGTTCGCGCACATCCTCTCGCTGCAGGTGCCCGACGCGGAAAAGCGCGCCCGCGCCGCGTATGTGATCGACACCGGCGCCTCGCTGCGCGAGACCGAAGCGATGGTGTCGAAGCTGATTGCCGGGTTGAGCGAGCGCCGACCCCCTTGCCAGCCCACCCCCAGCGGCCGATAGACGAACTCCCATGCGCGAGATTGTGTTCGATACGGAAACCACCGGGCTCGATCCCAGGACGGGCGACCGGATGGTCGAGATCGGCTGCATCGAGCTGGTCAACCGCGTGCCCACCGGGGCCACCTTCCACGCCTATTTCAACCCCGATCGCGACATGCCCGAACAAGCCGAGGCGGTGCACGGGCTGTCGGCGGTGTTCCTGTCGGACAAGCCGCGTTTTCGTGACAAGTGCGAGGAGTTGCTCGCCTTTATCGCAGACACCCCGCTGATCGCGCATAACGCGGGGTTCGATTTCGCATTCCTTAATCACGAACTGAGCCTGTGCGAACTCGAGGCGGTGTGCATGAGCCGGATGGTCGATACGGTAGCCATCGCCAAGCGCCGCCACCCGGGGGCCAAGCTGTCGCTCGATGCCTTGTGCACCCGGTACGGCATCGATCGCAGCCACCGGGTCAAGCACGGCGCCCTGCTCGATGCCGAGTTGCTCGCACAAGTTTATGTCGAATTGACCGGCGGGCGCCAGATCGGGCTCGAATTGGCCGGCGCAGGCAGCGACACGACTGTTATCACCATTGGCGGCGGACCGATCCGCGAAAGAATGTTCCGCGCACCCCGCCCGCATGCGCCGTCAGCCGAAGAACTTGCGCGACATGCCGCTTTCATCGGTCGGATCGAGGGAGCGATCTGGGCTGCCTGACGTTTCAACAACGGGATGGGTCGATTCAACAGCAGGAGTTAAACCGACGATGGATATTCGCGTTTCGGGTCACCAGATCGAAACCGGTGCTGCGCTGCAGAACCATGTGAACGACCGCCTCTCCGCAATCGTCGAAAAGTATTTCAACCGAGCGCTGTCCAGCCACGTCACCTTCGGCAAAGCGCCTGCCGGCGCGTTCAGCTGCGACATCGTCACCCATGTGATGCATGGCCTGATCCTCAAGGCGCACGGGGTGGCGCAGGACGCGCACCAGGCGCTCGACCAGGCGGCCGAGAAGATCGACAAGCAGTTGCGGCGTTACAAGCGTCGCCTGCACGACCGGCACGAACAGACCGCGTTCGCCGCCGATCAGGAAGAAGCGGCGTACACGATCTTCCAGGCGCCCGATGCGGATTCCGAAGAGATCGAAGTAGCCGATTCGCCGATCATCGTCGCTGAAACGACCGCCGATATTCCCGAAGCGAGCGTCGCCGATGCGGTGATGATGCTCGACCTGCGCGACACCAACGCAATGCTGTTCAAAAACGCTGGAACGGGCCGTCACAATATGGTCTATCGCCGCCGCGACGGTTCGGTTGGCTGGGTGGAGCCGCGCTGATATCCCCGCGTCCTGATGTAAACGCACCCAGGCGCGCTCGAAGCATTGACGTACTCGTCGCTCGCCGTTGCCATTCGGCCGGTCGAATCCTTGATCTGAAGACCAACCGCGCATGAACGCCATCTTCAAGCTCCTGCCCGAAGCCGTGTGGGTGGCCGCGCCCGCGGACAAACCGGCGATCCTCGACGCGATGGCGACGCGCTTTGCTAGCGTATACGCGCTCGACAGGGAGGTCGTCCTCGAAGGCCTCCAGGAACGCGAGGCGCTTGGCAGCACCGGTTTCGGGCGGGGTGTCGCGCTGCCCCACGCGCGGGTCGAGGGGTTGGCGCGCCCGATCGCTGCGCTGATGAAGCTCACCGCGCCGATCGACTTTGCCGCGGCGGATGGCTTGCCGGTCGACATCGTGATTGGGCTTTTGTCGCCGACGAACGCTGGCGCTACGCACCTCCACGCGCTGGCGGCACTATCGCGCATGGTTCGCGACGAAGACATGCACCGCGCGCTGGGCGAGGCGTCCGACACGGAAACGCTTTACGCGCTATTGACCAACGCTTCGGATCGTGACGCCGCCTGACGTGCCGCGCGAGCCGTTGACCGGCGCCGCGCTCCATTACCGCGCGCTCGAACGGCTTTATCGCGTTGCGCCGGTCAATCTGCTGTTTCCCTCGCGGCTCGAGATAACCGGCGAAGGGCGCTCGCGGCTGGTCTTCACAGTCGAGCCGGCAGTGTTTCACGCGGCCGGCGCGGCGCACGGGACCATCTACTTCAAAATGCTCGACGATGCCGCGTTCTACGCCGCGAATACGCTGGTCACCGACCGCTTCCTGCTGACGACGTCGTTCAACCTGCATTTTACCAAGCCGGTGCGCGCTGGCGAGGTGGTCGCGGAAGGGCGCTGGATCAGTGGCCGCAAGCGAGTGCTGGTCAGCGAATCGCGGCTCATCGATGCCGAGGGCGACGAGATCGGCCGCGGAACCGGCACTTTCATGCGCTCGCGGATCGCTCTGTCGAGCCTGCCCGGCTACGCTGACTGCTAGCGATGGATGCACGCCTGCCCGCGCACCTCGAGGCGGACGCGATCCGGCGACTGGCCGAATCGTTCGGCGGATTCGCAACGGTGCTGGCGAAGGGCGAACGCGACGCCGGCACGATTGCCTTGGTAATCTTGTGTCGTGGTGAAGGGGCGGCGCTTTACGAACGGATGCCGCAACTCGACGGGAACCGTTTATTCAGTCGTACCCGCGAACAAGACCCTGAAAAACCACATGAATTTATGGCGATTCTTGAAACTAGGCGCATGCGTGACCCCGATTTATGGTTAATCGAGGCGGACGTCCCGGATTCCGAACGTTTCGTCGCAGCATTGCCGCGATAATTTGACTTCGCAGGTGCAGCAATTACCTGACCGCTCACCTTAACGGACGCAGGCGGCTTGGACGACATGGGGTCGGACAGTCAGCGCGCAGACGGGGGGCAGCCGGCAGGCTGAATAATCGGACTTAGGTTCAGCGCCAATAACGCGCGGAAGTCCCAGCCTGCGACAGTGCGCGCCCACCGCCTTGATCGACACATCAATGACGTTTCACCGTGCCACGCTCGCGGCATTTGCCGCGACTGCCTTTCTTACGTTCTTTGCCGCCGAAGGTTCGGGCGCAAACGCTGAAGTCAGCGAGAACCAGCCGGTCGTTGCCACGACCCTGACCGATGAGACAGTGCCGCAGGTTACAACCGAGGCACCCCCGGTCCACTTCGTTTCCGAAACCGTGGTCCAGCCTATCGCAACCCCGGACGAATCCGATGTCGCGGCCAAGGCCGGCTCGCTCAAGCAACTGGTCGCCAGCATGGACAGCGACGCATCGCTGTCGCGAGAAATGGAATGCCTTGCGGGCGCGATCTATTTCGAATCGCGCGGAGAGCCGCTCTCGGGCCAGCTCGCGGTTGGCCAAGTGATCATCAACCGTTCCGAATCGGGCGTCTTCCCGTCAGACTACTGCGGTGTCGTCTTCCAGCGGTCGCAATTCTCATTCGTCCGAGGTGGCACCATGCCGCGGATCGATCGCGGTTCGGCCGCATGGCATCGTGCCAGCGCCATAGCCCGTATCGCCCACGAAGGATTGTGGGATAGCCAGGCCGGCGACGCGCTTTATTTCCACGCCCGCTACGTGCATCCGAGCTGGAGCCGGACCAAAATCGCGCTGGCGACGATCGATAGCCACGTCTTCTACCGCTGATTAGGTCGCGTCCGCGATTTCGACCCACACGGGAACGTGGTCGCTGGGCTTTTCGCGCGCGCGATATTCCTTGTCCACCCCGGCGGCGATCATCCGGTCGGCGAGCTCGGGCGAGAGCAACATGTGATCGATGCGAAAGCCGTGGTCGCGCTGCCATGCGCCCGCCTGGAAATCCCAGAACGTCCACACCCCGCCGCGGGGATTGAGCGTATCGAGCGCATCGGTCCACCCGTCGCCGAGCAGACGGGCGTAGGCATCGCGCGATTCGGGCTGCATCAGCGCGTCGGACGCCATGGCGAGCGGGGACCACACGTCCTTGTCCTGCGGGACGACATTGAAATCGCCGACCACCGCGACGGGCATTTCGAGGGCGGATAGCTCGCGCATGCGCGCGCGCAGCCGCTCCATCCATGCCAGCTTGTAGTCGAACTTGGGGCCCGGGACAGGGTTGCCGTTGGGCAGGTAGATGCAGGCGATCCGCACGCCATTTACGTCCGCTTCGATATAGCGCGCGTGCTCGTCGGTCGGATCGCCGGGCAGCGTGCGCTGCGCCTCGGCCGGCTTCACTCCATCGGCGAGGATGGCGACGCCGTTGAAGCCCTTTTGCCCGTGCCAGATCGACTGGTAGCCGATCTTCTCGAATTCCTCATACGGGAAACCGTCGTCCTGGCTTTTGACTTCCTGCAGGCAGGCGACCGTCGGCCGCCGCTCTTCGAGCCATTCAAGCAAGCGCGGGAGCCGCGCTTTCACGCCGTTGATGTTGAAGGACGCGATCCGCATCCAACGAGCTTTAGATACCGAAGCTTGAACCGCAACCGCAACCGGCCGCGGCTTGCGGATTTTCGACCTTGAACGCCGCCCCGCCGAGCGATTCGACGAAATCGACCGTACTGCCGGCTATCAGATCGAGACTGATCGGATCGACCACCAGCCGCACGCCATCGACTTCGCTCACTGCGTCGTCGCTCTCGGTCGCATCGGCGAGATCGAACTTGTACTGGAAGCCCGAACAACCCCCGCCTTCGACCGCGAGGCGCAGAATAGCGGGCTTGCCCTGCCGTGCGGCGATCGCCGCGACACGCTTGGCCGCGCTCGGAGTAAGGGTGAGGGCTTGGGTCATAGCAAGCGATATGGGGGTTGGCGGCCGTTCGCTCAAGCGGTCTGGATATAAGTCCGCATCGCTTCGGCTTCGGACGCGATGGCATCGATCTGCGCCTTTACCAGATCGCCGATCGACACGAACCCGCACATGACCGGCCCCTGCGCATCGTCCCGCACCACCGGCAGGTGGCGGATGCGGCGCCGGGTCATCAGCTCGAGCGCATCTTCGACTCGCGTGTTCGGTCCGACGGTGATCGGGGGCGCGGTCATCACATCGCCGACCGGCTTGGCGAGGCTCGCCTCGCCCTCGACCTCGAGGCAGTAGATCACATCCCTTTCGGAAAACACGCCCGCGATGCGGCCCTCACGCATGACCGGCAGTGCGCCGATCCGGCGGGTGGCGAGGATCGACAGCGCCTCGCGCATCGGCATATCGACGCCGCACACGATAATTTCGGAGCTGGCGCGGCGGGCCAGCAAATGGGCGATGTCCACGGGACTCTCCCTTTCTCTCAGCTTCGGCGCGCAGAATGCCACGGTTGCGAACAAAACGCCAGCACCCGACCATTGCCTCCCCGCCGCCACGCTCCCATGTAGGTTTTTCCATGGCCAAACCGTCACCCCTCGAAGATCCCGACAGCGCCGCATTCGCCTGGGCGCGCTTCAGGAAGATCATGCGGCTGATGTCGGCGATCACCCTGGCGGTGGTAATCGCCTCACTCGCCTATCTGTGGGCGACCGTGGGCGACGTTCCGATCCATTTCTACATCGCCACCGCGCTCGGTATCGGAGCATCGATGATGTTGATGAGCGCGCTGATGGGCCTCGTGTTCATGTCCAACGGCACCGGGCACGACGATTCGGTTGCGGACGCTCGCGACGCGCGGGACGACCGGAACTAGGCCGGATCGCCGAAACCTGCCGGCGCTTCGGTAAGCCGCAGTTCCTCGACCGGCTGCCCGCCGATCAGGTGTTGCTGGATGATTTTCTCGAGCGCGACCTCATCGCACGAATGATACCACACGCGATCCGGCCAGACGACCGCGATCGGGCCCGCTTCGCAGACCTGCAGGCAATTGGCCTTGGTCCGCTGGACGACTTTGCCGACGAGGCCGAGCTCCTTGAGCCGGCGCTTGAGATAGTTCCACGATCGCTCGCCCTTCGCGCGCGAGCAACACGCCTGCTTGTCCGACATGGCGCACAGGAAAATGTGTCGTGCGACATGCTCGCCGCCGATCTTGGCCAGCGCGGCGCGCGCCTTGGCTAGATCGGCGGTGGAGCTCACTTAGTGGAGGTCTGGGCGGGCTTGAGCCAGCGCGCGAGCCAGTCGAACACCGTTGCGTGCCACTGGAGCGAGTTCTTGCCCTTCAGCACCCAATGGTTCTCGTCCGGGAATACCAGTAGCTGGGCTGGCACTTGCTTCATCTGAAGCGCGGTGAATGCCGCGAGGCCTTGCGTGTAGGGAATACGGAAGTCGTTTTCGCTGGTGATCACCAGCATCGGGGTCTTCCACTGGTCGACATAGTTGACCGGGTTCCACTTTTCGTAAGCGGCGGGATCTTCGAAGTAGGTCTTGCCGCCGTGCTCCCAGGTATCGAACCAAAGCTCCTCGGTTTCATAGGCCATCGCCCGGGCGTCGAATACGCCGTCGTGCTGGACCAGGCACTTGAACTTGTCGCGCCACCGGCCTTCGATCCAGTTCATCATGTAGCCGCCGTAGCTGGCGCCCATCGCGCAGGCGTTGTCACCGTCGATCTGGCGATCGAGTGCGACAGCGGCGGCGAACCCCTTCTGCAGGTCCTCGAGCGGCTTGCCGCCCCAGTCGTTGGTGATGCTGTCGGTGAATGCCTGCCCGTAACCGGTCGAGCCGTGAAAATCGACCGACACCACCGCGTAGCCCTGGCTTGCGACCACGCGCGGATTCCACCGGTTGGACCACGAATCGTCGAAGCTGCCCTGCGGTCCGCCGTGCACATAGAGGATCGCCGGCATCGGGCCTTTCCTGCCGTCGAGCTTGGTGATCTGGCCCCACACCGTGTCGCCGTTGGCGCCGGGGAAGCTGAATCGGCGAGTCACGATCGGTGCGCGACTGCCCATGATCGAGGTCGCCGCATCGGTCAGCGGGATGGCTTGGGCCCAGTTGCGCGCGAGGTAGAGTTCGTTGGGCATGCCGATCGAGTTGCGGGTGAACACCAGCCCGCCGTCGGCCAGCGGCACGACATCGCCGATGTGCGCTTCGTTGCCCGCCATCAGATCGAGCTTGTCGACTTTGCCGGTCGCCGGATCGATCCGGAACACCGGATTATCGAGCACATCGCCGGCGGTCGCGACGATCCATCTGGAATCGGGCGTCCAGGCGAGCGATCCGACCGAGCGGTCCCAGTCGGTAGTCAGCGCACGGACCTTGCCGGTGGCGAGATCGCGTAGCATGACCGTGAGCTTGTCGGCCTCGTAACCGGGGCGCGCCATCGCCGCATAAGCCAGCCACTTGCCGTCGGGCGAAGGCGCTGGCAGCGTATCGGTCGCTTCGTTGGCCTTGGTCAGGTTGATCGGTGCGCGGCCCGAAAGGTCGTTGAACCACAAGTCTATGTTGGTCGAGCGCGGCTCTTCGGCGTCCGATTTGCGCGCTGCGAAAAAGAGGCCGTGGCCGTCCGCTGCCCACGCAACCTCCTCGCCGCCGCCGAACGGCTTGGTAGGCGTGTCGCCGACCAATGCATTTTTGCCCGCAGGCCCATCGAGCGGAATGCCGTTGCCGGTCGCTTTGCCCGCGGTAAGCGGGAACGCGAACACCCGGCCAAAGACGCCCGGCGTCTCCCACTGGTCCCAGTGGCGCACGAACCCGGCGTCGGCATCGTACAGCCGGCCGCTGCCCGGCCCGGGAAGGTTGGACGAACCGTCCGGATCGCAACCGAAGCTGGCGCACTTGCGTCCGATATCGCCCCACACCGCGATGCGGGTCGCATCGGGCGACAGCGCGAAGCCGCCCACTGCCGCCTTGAACGCGGTGACCTGCCCGATGTCGCTCGTCGCGCCACCGGCGCTGACCCGCGCGCGCCAGACCTGGTCAGTGCCGGCTTCTGCACGGTCGGACAGGAAATAGAGCCAGCCGTCGTCCCCGAACGCCGGGCTGCCGGCGGTCCCCCCGAGGTTCAGCCGGCTCGGCACCGCGCGCGCGTCGTTCAGGCCGCGCACGAACAGCGTGGTGGTTCGTTTATAGGTTACCGGATCTGTCTCGGTCAGCGGAAAGACCGCCAGCGCGCCGTCGGGGCTGACCGCGGCGCCGGCCAGGCGCGGCAGGGTGACGAGGTCCTGCGCGCTGAAGGGCGCGCGAGCATCCGCCCTGGCGGGCTTGGTCTTGCCGGCGGCGGGGGTGGCGATCGCGCACAGCGCGGTAAGAGCTGCGAGCCCGATGTTCTTTTTCATGCGCGTGGGACTAGCCCGCGCGCAAGGCAGAAGAAAGCGCCTTTAGCCGCGCTTGCCGGCGATGCGCGCGATCTCGTCCTTGACCAGCCGCTCGACCATCTCGGGCAGGTTGCGGTCGAGCCAATCGGCGAGCACCGGGCGCAATAGCTCGCGGGTCAGTCCTTCGAGCGAAGTTTCCCCCGAACGCACGATCTGTGGCGGCACACCGGGCTCGGCCAGCATCGCCAGCGCGGCAAGATTCTCGCGCATCGAATCGCGCGCAGCTTCGGTCACCAGCGGCGGCTCGATCGCATCGTCGTGGTCCGCGCTGTAGTCCTCGGGCGCCTGCTGGACGAAATCGCCCTCTGCCAGATCGAGCACTTCGTCGGCTTCTTCGTCGTCCGCCGGCTCGGGAGCCGATTCAGAGACAGTATCGGCAAGACCCTCGTTTTCACGACGACGACGGGTGTCGAAAGCCGTCGCGCGGTTGTCGCGGGCGATCACTTTCTTGATCAATTCGAGGATTTCCTCGACCGAAGCTTCGCCGTCCTGGCGCATGTTCATATTGGCCCCCGCCTCAGTAAACGCCGCTGCCGGGCGTCGAATCATCGTTAACGGGAATGTCCGCGCCCGGAGCGGGTATGTCAACGGTTCGCGTCGACTGGGCGACCGGCGCGGGATCGCGCGACCAGTCCCACCACTTGTTCTTGACCCGGTCGTAATTGATCTGCGGATCGTACAGCGGGCCGTCGTCTTCCAGGCCCAGATCGCGCGCCTCGGCCTTGCCCATCGCGGCGAGCAGGCTGAACCCTGCGACATAGGCGTTGCGCCGCGCTGTGACGATCTGCGAGCGGGCAACGACCAGTTCCTGCTCCGCGTTGAGGATGTCGAGGATCGTACGGTTGCCGACGGTGCTTTCCGCGCGCACGCCTTCGAGGCTGAGCGACGCGGCGTCGACGGCGCTCTGGGTGCTGGCGATGATCTGGGTCGCGGCCTGCCAGCTCGACCATGCCGAGCGAACTTGCGCGATCACGTCGCGTTCGGCGGCGATGACGTTCTCCTGCGCCGCGGCCGAACGCGCTTGCGCCTGGCGCTGGAGCGCCGCCGGGCGACCGCCCTGGAAGATCGGGATCGACACTTGCACCCCGGCCTGCACGGCCGTGCTCGTCTGCGGCAGATTGACGCCCGGTGTGGGGCTGCCGAGCGTGCCGAGGAAATTGCTGTAGTCGCCGCCGGTGAAGATGGAGACGCGCGGCAGACGGGTCGATCCGGCGACGTTGATATCGAATTGAGACGCATTGGCCCGTTCGCGGGCAGCGATCAGATCGGGGTTGTTGTCGAGCGCGGTCGCTACCGCTTCGGCCGTGCTTTCCGGCAGGCCCGGCAAGGGCGGCGGGGGCTGGAGATCGTCGGGCGCGAGGCCGGTCAGGCGTATGTATTCCTCCCGCGCGCCGATCAGGTTGGATCGTGCGGTCTGCAGGTCGCCCTGCGCCAGTGCCAGCCGCGCTTGCGACTGCGCGACGTCGGTGCGGGTAAGGTCGCCAATCTCGAACCGGTCACTGGTCGCCTGGGTGTTGACCGTCAGTACTTCGACCTGGCTGGCGTTGAGCTCCACTAGCGCCTCGCCGCGGATCACGTCCATGTACGCGGCCACGGTCTGGGTAAAGATCGACAATTCGGTCCCGCGCAAATCGGCCTGACCCGCCTCGACACGGGTCTGGGCCGCCTTGACCGAGTTCTTGACCGCACCGCCCGAATAGATCGGTACGCCCAAGTCGATCCCAGCGCTGAGCGCGCGCGCCGGTGCGGTGAAGCTCGTGGAGCTCTGCTTGACGAACTCGGTGTAGGTGACGTTGCCGTTCGCGTTGGGGCGGCCGTCCGCCTTTTCGATCGGCACGTTCTCGTCGTTCGCGCGCTGCTCGGCGCGAGCGCCCTGCAGAATAGGGTTGGTGCGGTAGGCGCCGTTGAGCGCATCGCGCAGGGTGTCGGCTGCCGCGGGTGCCGACAGACCGAGGGCGGTCGCCGCCGCCCCGGCAAACAGTGCCGGTTTGAGCGTTAAGCGACCCATTATCAGAAACTCCATGCCTTGGGCTTGTCGAACGCCGGCAGGCGCGGGATCCCCATTTCGGCGAGAGGCAGCAACGCGACCGTCCCGCTGCTCTTCTGGCCGAGCGCGAGGCGGGTCACGCCGTCGTCGACCCACCCGGTCACCACGCGGGCGCCGTCCGCCAGCCGTTTCGCGAGCGGGGCGGGGATGTGTTCGACCGCGCCGTCGATCAGCAGCAATGTGAAATCGCCGGTCCGGGCGGACTTGACGGCATCGTCGGCGGAAACGACCGCGACCGACCCGGCCAGGCCTTCGAGCAGCGCGGGCAGATAGCCGCTGCCGCCATCGACGATTAGCACGCGATCGGCCGCGACTGGCCTGGCCTCGGCGAGCATGCGGGCATGAAACACCGGCGCCGCCAGCATGCGCCCGCCGCCAAGCGGAACGGCGCGATCGATGTAAGCGGCCTCGCGCGCAGCGGCCGGCACGAAATCCTCGCGCGGAACCGTTGCCATGCGCGCTAGAACCCACGGCTCGTTGACGCCGCTGGTGCGCAACTGGCTGTCGATCATCGCGCGCCGCGCGGCATCGAAATCGGTGGCAGGGCGGGTGACGGAAGCCATTTTCACGAAACCTGTATTAATCGTATAACACAGCGGGTCAACGCCCCGCTCTTACGCGCAAAGCCGCGCGTGCGCCAAGCGCTTTGACGGCCTGCCTGCGCGGAGACTATCGAGCTGTAATGAATCTACGGGCAAGGGACAGGTTTCGATGAGCGACTTTCAATTGGCCGATCCGGTGACGATCCGCGAGGACGACCTGATCGACAGCGTGGCCGATGCGCTGCAGTTCATCAGTTACTACCATCCAATGGACTACATCCGCGCGCTCGGCGCCGCTTACGAGGCTGAACGAGGCCCGGCGGCAAAGGACGCGATCGCACAGATCCTGACCAACAGCCGGATGTGCGCCGAGGGGCATCGGCCGATCTGCCAGGACACCGGCATCGTCAACGTGTTCGTTCAATGGGGGCAGGATTGCCGCCTCGGGTCGACCCGCAGCTTGCAGGACGTGGTCGATGAGGGCGTCCGCCGCGCCTACAACCATCCGGAAAACAAGTTGCGCGCCTCGATCCTCGCCGATCCTGCGTTCACCCGCCGCAACACGCGCGACAATACCCCGTGCGTGCTTGCGGTGGAGATGGTGCCGGGCAACACCGTCTCGATCGACGTCGCGGCCAAGGGCGGCGGGAGCGAGAACAAGTCCAAGTTCAAGATGATGAACCCGTCGGATTCGATCGTCGACTGGGTGCTCGAGATGCTGCCGCAGATGGGCGCCGGCTGGTGCCCGCCCGGGATGCTCGGGATCGGCATCGGCGGCACCGCCGAACACTGCGTCAAGCTCGCCAAGCAGAGCCTGATGGAACCGATCGACATGGCGCAATTGAAGGCGCGCGGCGCGCAGAGCGACATCGAGGCGCTGCGGATCGAGATTTTCGACAAGGTCAACGCGCTCGGCATCGGTGCGCAAGGGCTGGGCGGTCTTGCGACCATCCTCGACGTCAAGATCATGGACTGGCCGTGCCACGCCGCCGGCAAGCCGGTGGCGATGATTCCCAACTGCGCGGCAACGCGCCACGCGCATTTCACGCTCGATGGCTCGGGGCCGGCGTTCCTCGAGACGCCCAGGCTGAGCGATTGGCCCGATGTCCAGTGGACCCCTGACGCCGCCGCCAAGCGCGTCGATCTCGACCATCTGACGCCCGAAGAAGTACAGAGCTGGCGGGCGGGTGACCGGCTGCTGCTCAATGGCGGCATGCTCACCGGGCGCGATGCAGCGCACAAGCGCATCGCCGACATGCTCGCGCGCGGCGAAGAATTGCCGGTCAGCTTCAAGGACCGGGCGATTTACTATGTCGGGCCGGTCGACCCGGTGCTCGGCGAAGTGGTCGGGCCCGCCGGCCCCACGACCGCCACCCGGATGGACAAGTTCACCGACATGATGCTCGAGCTCGGCCTGCTGGCGATGATCGGCAAGGCGGAACGCGGACAAGGCGCGGTGCAGGAAATCGCCCGCCACAAGGTGGCTTACCTGATGGCGGTCGGCGGCGCGGCGTACCTCGTCAGCCGCGCGATCCGCGAAGCGCGCGTGGTCGGGTTCGAGGACCTGGGCATGGAAGCGATCTACGAATTCCGCGTCACCGACATGCCGGTGACGGTGGCGGTCGATGCCACCGGTGCCAATATCCACACTCTCGCCCCTGCCGAGTGGCGCGAGAAAATCGCGCGCGAAGCGCTGCTGCCCACGGGCTGAACACTCGACGAATTGCCGACCCCGTCCGACGCGGGCGCTGGCGCCGATGCGCTGTCTCAGGCTAGATCGCCGGCAATGACTGGCGCCGATCCGGATATGTCTGTTCGCGTGCCGCTGCGCATTGTGATCGCCTCGATAGCGGGTCTGTGGGCGTGCTACTTCGTGCTCACGACTTTCCGCTCGGCAGTTGGCCTCGAACTGCAGGCCGAGCTGTTGTGGCGCCGGGGCCTTGTCAGCCTGGCCGGGATCGCAGTGACCTTCGTCGTCTGGCTGGTGCTGCGCCTGTTCGACCGGCGGCGCCTGTGGCTGCAGATCGTCGCCGCGCTTATCCTGGCGATACCGGCGTCGGGCCTGATCGCTTATGCCAACGAGAGGGTGTTTGCAGACGTGCAGGCGCGGGTCGAAGCCAAAATCGCCGAGCGGCTGGGTTTCTCGCTGCGCCGAGACGAGGCCGGCAACGTGGTGATCACTGGACCTGTCCCCGATGCCGGTGGCGCCGATGTCGATGGACCGCTCGCGCCCGATGGGCCGACCAGTGCACAAGTCGTGCTGCCGGGCGACGGCGGCGGATCGCGGGTGCTCGCGCTGCTCGATCTCGCGCTGGGCCGCTATTTCCTGATCCTTGCGTGGGCGGCGCTTTATTTTACCCTGCTTGCGGGCGAGCGGACCCGTGCCGCGGAACGGCGAGAGGCGCGCTTCCGCAACGCCGCCCGCGCCGCGGAACTGCGTAGCTTGCGCTACCAGGTCAATCCGCATTTCCTGTTCAACGCGCTCAATTCGCTGTCGTCGCTGGTAATGACCGGGAAAGCCGAGCGCGCCGAAGAGATGATCCAGGGCATGTCGAGTTTCTACCGCCACAGCCTCGCCGAAGACCCGACCGGTGACGTCGACCTGGCCGATGAGATCGACTTGCAGCGGCACTATCTGTCGGTCGAGGCGCTGCGTTTTCCTGATCGCTTGCGGTCGCGGATCGATCTGCCTGCGGACCTTTGCAATGTGCGCATTCCGGGCATGATCCTGCAGCCGCTGGTCGAGAATTCGGTCAAATACGCGGTCGCCGCGGTCAGCCGGCCGGTGACGATCGAAATCGCCGCGCGCGCCGAGTTCGGCCGCCTCGTGGTGACCGTCAGCGACGATGGACCCGGTGCGCCCGACGAGGACAGAAGCGCGGACGAGAATATCGGCAAGGGCTTCGGCATCGGCCTGGCCAACGTGCGCGACCGGCTCGCGGCACGTTTCGGCGAAGATGCGATGATCGTGTCGGGCCCGGTCGAGGGAGGATACCGCAGTGAATTGCGATTGCCGCTGGTGAGCAATGACTGACCCCATTCCGCAAGAAGGCTTGCGTACGCTGATCGTCGATGACGAGCCGCTGGCGGTCGAACGCATGCAGGTGATCTGCGCGCGAATGCCCGAACTGCGCGTGGTGGGCACCGCGAGCGATGGCGCCGCGGCGCTCCGCCTGATCGAAGCGCTGTCGCCCGAACTGGTACTGCTCGACCTGACGATGCCCGAAGTCGATGGGCTCACGGTGGCGCGAAAGCTTTCCAAGCTCGCGCGGCGGCCGGCGGTCATTTTCGTCACCGCGCACGAGCAGTTCGCGGTCGAGGCGTTCGATCTCGACGCGGTGGATTATGTGCTCAAGCCCGTGGCGCCCGAACGCCTGCGCCGCGCGCTCGACCGCGCGTTGGCGCGGCGGGGGACCGGCGACGCGTACACCGAGCGCGCCTGGCTCGAGGAATTGTGGGTTCCGCACCGCTCGGAGCTGCTGCGGATCGAAGTCGCGCAGGTCGGCCGGATCGACGCCGAACGCGATTACGTGCGACTGCACGTCGGAAACCGCAGCTACTTGTTGCTGCAGACGATCGCCGGGCTGGAGGCGCGCCTCGATCCTAGCCAGTTCATCCGCATCCATCGCTCGACCATCCTGCGGCGCGACTGCATCCGCGGCTTGCGGCACGATGGATTGGGCGTCTGGTCGATCGAGCTCGGCGATGGCGGGACGTTGCGGATCGGCCGCACGTATCTTGCCAGGGTCAAGGCGATGGCGGGGCGTTAGGGTAACGGTAACGCGGCCCGCGCGCCGGACCGCGTTACCGAGGACAGCTTCAGCCGCCGAGCCGGGTCTTGCTTTGCAGCGCGGCGACCTGCTCGCGCGCCGCGGCAACCGCGTCCTGGTAGCAGTCGTGCGCGGATTGCTGGATGATGCGCGAACCGGTGACGGGTTCTTGAGTCCCGCAGTATTCGCGCGCGGCCTTGTCGATCCGGCGGTCGAGGGCTTTCTGTCCTTTTGCCGTCTGCAGATCGAGGTCGGAATACCTAACCTTGAAATCCTCGGCGGCGAGCGGCGTGGCGACGACGACGGCAAGGGCGGACAGCACGATGAGATGGTGACGCATGATAAGTTCCTCCTGGTGTGGCGGCGGTTGCTCCATGGGGGGACACGAACAACCGCCTGAGCATCAGATAGGCGGACAGGCGGGTCGTCTTCAGCAACGGTCCGACAACACGTCGCGCCGCGTCGACCGCGGTTCGCGCGGCCGACAATCGGCCGACCACGGCGGATCGGCCGCCGTTGCGAACCGACGAACGGCGTCCCACATGGTCGCCTGTGGCACTCGTGGTCATCTTCCTGCTCGGAGTCGGCAATTTCGCCATGCACGGCGCGGTGCTGGGCAGCGGGCACCCGATGCTGGGCCGCAGCCCGTGGTTCATTCATCTGCTGGGCGGCCGGATCACGCTGATAACCGAATTCCTGCTTTTGCTGGCTGCGATGTTACTGGTTACCCAGGGCTGGCAGTGGGTGGTGTGGGCCTATCTCGGCTATTCCGCCCTCAATGCGCTCGCTGCGTGGCTGATCCTGAGCCGCCGCGTTTGACGATATCGCGGAACTCCCGGCCGACTGCCGCGCTTGTTGGGGCATGAGGGATCCTGACGATACATGGCTGATTTATAACGGTGCGAGCGGAAGCCACGACGAGCAGGCGCTGCAGGACCTGGTCGCGGCACTCGCGGCCGCGGGCTGCGCGCCAGCCCGGGTGGTCGACTGCAAGGACGGGGCGCCGGACACGGCTGCGGCCAACGCGGCCGGATTGGGGCTGATTGTCATTCACGGCGGTGACGGAACGCTCAGCAGGACGATCGGCGGACTCGAAGGGTTCGGCGGCGCGGTGCTTCCCCTGCCTGGCGGAACGTTCAATCTCCTCGCACGCGAAATGTTCGGCGACCGGGACCCACTGGCGATCGCCGGCTTGCTGCGCGACGGCCGGCTGGCGCCGGTTCGCCGCAGCTGCATTCGCGGCGAAGGGGTGCTCGCGCTCGCCGAGTTGCTGGCCGGACCCGGCGCCAAGTGGGCCGACGTGCGCGAGGAAATACGCGACAGCAATATCGGTGAAGCGCTTGTCAAAGGGTGGGATGCTGCGGCAACCAGCACGGTCGGCCCGATGGTCGCCGTGACCCGGCCCCAAGGCGGTCGCGCGGATGGATACGCGGGGGTGCGGCTGTGCCCCCGGCCCAGCGGCATCACGGTGGACGGGTACGGTACCGAAGGACTGGGCGATTACCTGCAGCAGGGCATCGCGATCCTTAAACGCGATTTTCGCGAAGGTCCGCACGAAGAGCTCGGCGTGTCGCGGACGGTGGCATGCCGTTCGCTGACCGGTGAGCCGATCCCGCTGATGGTCGACGGCGAACGATCCGAAGGCGGCAGCACGTTGACCTTTTCACTCGACACGCTCGACTGCGATCTGCTTGGTCTGCGCGATGGCCGATAAAACGCTGCTGTTTCACTTGTCCGACATCCATTTCGGACTCGAGCACAACCGCGCGCTCGACTGGGTCGCGCACGAGATCGCCGCGCGCAAGCCGGCCGCAGTGATCATCACCGGTGACCTGACGATGCGCGCGCGAACCCGCGAATTTGCCGCCGCGCGCGACTGGATCCTCTCGCTCGACGCCCCGGTGACGGTCGAAGTCGGCAATCACGACCTGCCCTATTTCAATCTGATCGAGCGCTTCTTTGACCCTTACAAGAAGTTCCGCGGAATGGAGTCGGTGGTCGAGAAGGAACTCGACTTGCCCGGCGTCGCGATCGTCCCGCTCAAGACCACGGTGCGGATGCAGCCTCGGCTCGATTGGTCGAAAGGCTGGGTAAGCCAGACTGCGCTCGACAAGTGCCTGGCCGCGATCGACGCGGTGCCGGCGGGCAAGAAAGTGCTCGTCACGGTCCATCACCCGCTGGTCGAAGTCGGCACGCGTGGCACCGCGCTCACCCGCGGAGGCACCAGGGCGCTGGCCGAGCTTGCCAAGCGCGAGGTCGCGGCGGTGTTATCTGGCCACGTCCACGACCCGTTCGACATCACCCAGGCGACCGCCAACGGACCGGTGCGGATGATCGGTGCGGGGACGCTGTCGCAACGCATCCGCTCCACCCCGCAGAGCTTCAACGAACTGCGCTTCGAATCGGACGGCCGGCTGTGCGTGGAGGCGCGCAACCTGCAGGACGTACCGACCGAGGCGATGAAGATCGACGACGTGCCCGAAGACGCGCGGCCCCCGCGCGAGGCAGGCGACCCGGTCGCGCCGGTCGGTGCGGTCCCGCGGACCGATCCCCCGGTTCACTGAACGGTTCAACCCCTGAACGGAAAAGGGCGGCCCCTTGCGGAACCGCCCTTCCCAATCCGCCGTCGCGGAAAGAGGATTTGCTTTAACGCTTCGAGAACTGGAAGCTCTTGCGGGCCTTGGCGCGGCCGTACTTCTTGCGCTCGACCACGCGGCTGTCGCGGGTGAGGAAGCCGGCGGCCTTGACCGTCGCACGGAGCGTCGGCTCGAACTTGCTCAGCGCCTGGGCGATGCCATGCTTGACCGCACCGGCCTGGCCCGAAAGCCCACCGCCCTTGACGGTGGCGATGACGTCGTACTGGCCGGCACGCTCGGTCAGGCCGAACACCTGGTTGATCACCAGGCGCAAGGTCGGACGGGCGAAATACACTTCCTGCTCGCGGCCGTTGACTACGATCTTGCCGCTGCCGGGCTTGAGCCAGACGCGGGCCACTGCATCCTTGCGGCGGCCGGTAGCGTAAGCGCGGCCCTGCTTGTCGAGCTCCTGCTCGCGCAGCGGGGCGTTGCTGGTGATGATCTTCGAGCCGCTCTCGGCTTCCGCAGCGGTAGCGCCATCGGTCGCACCATCGGCGCTCGCAGGGGCGCCGGTGATGGTCTTGAGGTCGGCGAGATCCGACACGGTGTTCTGTGAGCCAGTGTCTTCGGGGGCCATTACGCGGTGACCTTGTTCTTGCGGTTCATCGAAGCGACGTCGAGCGTCTCGGGCTGAGTGCCGCCATGCGGATGGTCGGTGCCGGCATAAAGATGCAGCGCCTTCATCTGCTGACGACCGAGCGGGCCACGCGGGACCATCCGCTCGACGGCCTTCTCGATCACGCGCTCGGGAAAGCGCCCCTCGAGGATCTTGGCAGGGGTGGTTTCCTTGATCCCGCCAATATAGCCGGTGTGCTTGTAATACTTCTTGTCAGTCAGCTTCTTGCCGGTGAACTTCACCTTGTCGGCGTTGATGATGACGACATGGTCGCCGCAATCGACGTGCGGGGTGAAGCTCGGCTTATGCTTGCCGCGCAGGAGATTGGCGACGATCGTGGCAAGCCGGCCGACGACGAGGCCGTCGGCATCGATCAGATGCCATTTCTTTTCGACCTCGGCCGGCTTGATCGACCGGGTGGTCTTGCTGAGCGCCTTCATGGCTGGATGCTACCTCGTTGACGAAAGATGGCCGCGCAGATGCTGCGGGAAGCGGGCCCTTTGGCGGCCGAACCCGTGCCAGTCAAGGAAAACCGCGGGTTTGCGCGGAGGTAAAATAATACCGCGCAGCAAGAAACCCGTCAGGTGCGCCGGCCGATGACGTGCGCCCCCCAAGCGGTCGCGACTACCACCAGCGCACCGACCAACTGGTGCAGCACTGCGAGCCATAGCGCCACGCCGGTCACCACCGTGGCGATGCCGAGCACGATCTGCGTACCGAACGCCGCGTGGATCGCGACCGAGACCCGGCGCTCTGCCCCCCGCACCCGCCTCGCCAGAACGACGAGTGCCACGACGACTATCCAGGCCCACCAGCGGTGGAGGAAATGGATCAGGAACGGATCATGCGTGGCCGCCCAGCCGAAGCCGTGGGTGGTGTCGTACTCGGGCACTAGCCGCCCCTGCATCAGCGGCCAGGTATCGGAGGCGAGCCCTGCGTTGAGCCCGGCAACCCATGCACCGAGCACGAGCTGAACCAACAGAACACCGCCTGCCAGAGCTGCGAAACCGCGCAAGCGCGCCGGCCGCGCGGACGCATCGCGAGCAAGCGTGAACAAGTCGAGCGCGGTCCACACCAGCCCGGCGAGGGTAAACAGCGCGGTGATCAGGTGGATCGACAGCCAGAAGTGGCTGACATCGGTCATCTCGCCCGACAGCCCCGAGCGGACCATGAACCAGCCGAACGCCCCCTGCAGTCCCGCCGAGCGCGAGCAGCGCGACCAGCCGCGGCGTATAGCCCGCCGGGATCGCCCGCCGAATCCAGAACCACGCGAGCGGCAGCGCGAACGCGAGTCCGATGACCCGCCCCAGCAGGCGGTGCGCCCACTCCCAGAAGTAGATGAACTTGTAATCGGCCAGCGTCATCCCTGCCGGCCCGGTCACTTCCTTGTACTCGCCGATCTGCTGGTACTTGGCGAATTCGGCCTGCCATTGGGCTTCGCTGAGCGGCGGCAACGCGCCGGTGACCGGCTTCCATTCGGTGATCGACAGCCCCGATTCGGTCAGCCGGGTGATTCCGCCGACTACGACCATCGCGATCACCAGCACTGCCACAGCAAGCAGCCACCACGCGATAGCGCCAGGCCGATTGCGTGCGGAAGCGGTGGGATCGGGGGTGGCGGTGTCCATCGGGCGCGCTTGTGCGTCGCACGGGCGCGAATCGCAAGGCGGCCGTGCGGTGCACGCTTGCGTAACGATACAGCGTTACATAGATAGGCGCCGCGCCATGCCGAATACCATGCTCTCCTCGATTCGCGGACAGATCGACCGCGCCGGGATCACGCTCTCGGCGCTGTGCGCGGCGCATTGCCTGGCCACGATCGTGCTGGTCTCGGCGTTCGGCCTGGGCGGCGAACTGTTCGCCAACCCGATCATCCACGAAGCCGGGCTGGCCATCGCAATGGTCATCGCCGCGGTCGCGATCGGGCTCGGCGCGCTGCGCCACCGCCGCGCCGCGCCGTTCGTCACCGCGATGACCGGGCTGTCGTTCATGGGCGGCGCGCTGGCAGTGCCGCACGGCTATGAAGAGGCGCTGCTGACGATCATCGGCGTGGGCCTGGTGTCGCTTGGGCACATCCTCAACTTGCGCGCCTGCCGCTGCTCGCTATCTGGCGAGCATGAGTGCTCTGCTGAAACTGACCGTTAACGGCGAAAGCCGCCAGACCGCCGCCACCACCGTCGCCGAACTTGTGCGCGAGCTTGGCCTGACCCCCGAGAAAGTCGCGATCGAGCGCAACGGCGAGATCGCTCCGCGCTCATCGCTTGGACACGTGGCGCTCGCCGAGGGCGATGTGCTGGAGATCGTTCATTTCGTCGGCGGCGGCGATCATGAGGACACGTGGGAAGTCGCCGGACGAAAATTCACCTCGCGGCTGATCGTCGGCACCGGCAAGTACAAGGATTTTGCGCAGAACGCCGCCGCGCTGGCGGCTTCGGGGGCGGAGATCGTCACCGTCGCGGTGCGCCGGGTCAACGTGTCCGATCCGGGTCAGCCGATGCTGACCGATTTCATCGACCCGAAGAAAGTCACTTATCTTCCCAACACCGCTGGCTGCTTCACCGCCGACGACGCGATCCGCACCTTGCGGCTGGCGCGCGAGGCGGGCGGCTGGGACCTCGTCAAGCTCGAGGTGCTGGGCGAGGCGCGCACGCTCTATCCCGACATGCGCGAGACGCTGAAGGCAACCGAGGTACTGGCCCGCGAAGGCTTCCTGCCGATGGTCTATTGCACCGACGATCCGATCGCCGCCAAGCAGCTCGAAGAAGCAGGCGCGGTCGCGGTCATGCCGCTGGGCGCGCCGATCGGGAGCGGGCTCGGCATCCAGAACCGCGTGACCATCCGCCTGATCGTCGAAGGCGCCAACGTGCCCGTGCTGGTCGACGCCGGCGTCGGCACCGCGAGCGACGCGGCGGTGGCGATGGAGCTTGGCTGCACCGGCGTGCTGATGAACACCGCGATCGCCGAGGCGAAGGACCCCATCCGCATGGCACACGCGATGAAACTGGCGGTCGAGGCGGGGCGCAGCGCCTATCTGTCCGGCCGCATGGCGACACGCAAATACGCCGATCCGTCGAGCCCGCTGGCCGGGCTGATCTGACCGCCGGCCGGGGATGGGCGGTTCCTGGAGGCCCTGTGGCTCCCGGCTAGTGAGGCACCACGCCCATTTCGACCCCGGTCTTGTCGTGGAGGGCGAACCGGTCGACGATGTCCGCGCTTGCCCGGTTATAGCCGATCACCTTCACCGAGCGTCCATCCCGGCGTAGCCGCGCCACGATCTTGTCGAGAGCGCCAACTCCCGAGATGTCCCAGAAGTGCGCCGCGGTCATGTCGATCACGATATTTGGCGCCGTCTCGGGCACATCGAGGGCTTTGACGAACCGGTCGACCGACGCGAAGAAGATCTGCCCCGAAACGCGGTAGGTTGCGGTCAGGCCGTCCGCGTCCAGCGTCCGTTCGACCGCGAACATCCGCTGCACTTTGCCGGCGAAGAAGATGCCCGACAACAGGACGCCGGCAAGCACGCCAAGCGACAAGTCGTGCGTACCGACCACCACCGCCACCGTGGTCAGCATCACCACCGACGACGGCCATGGATGACGCCGCAAGTTGGAAATCGAGTTCCAGCTGAAGGTGCCGATCGACACCATGATCATCACCGCGACCAGCGCCGGCATCGGGATCTGCCCCACGAACGGCCCGAGCACGGTCAGCAGGAACAGGAGGAAGGCCCCGGCGGTGAAGGTCGAGAGCCGACCGCGGCCGCCCGAGGTGACGTTGATCACCGACTGCCCGATCATCGCGCAGCCGCCCATCCCGCCGACGAGCGCGGCGGCGATATTGGCGCTTCCCTGACCGGCGCTTTCGCGGCGCTTGTCGCTGCCGGTGTCGGTCATGTCGTCGACGATCTGCGCGGTCAGCAGCGATTCCAGCAAGCCGACCGCGGCCATTGCGAGCGAAAACGGCAGAATGATCCGCAGCGTTTCCAGGTTGAGCGGAACGTCGGGCAGGACGAAGCTCGGCAGGCCTTGGGGAAGGCGGCCCATGTCGCCGACCTTGTTGACCGGCGCCCCGAGATAGTACGCGATTCCCGCGAGCACGAGGATCGCGACCAGCGGCGAAGGGACGGCCTTTGTCAGGCGCGGCAGCAGGTAGATGATCGCCAGCCCGCCGGCGACCATTGCGTAGGCTTGCCAGGTGACGTTGGTCAGCTGCGGCAGCTGCGCCATGAATATGAGGATAGCGAGCGCGTTCACGAACCCGGTGATCACCGACCGCGAGATGAACTGCATCAGCAGGTCGAGCCGGGCGATCCCCGCAGCGATCTGCAGCAAGCCCATCAGGATGGTGGCGGCGAAGAGATATTCGACGCCGTGATCGCGCACCAGCGGCACCACCAGAACCGCTACGGCGGCGGTGGCGGCCGATATCATCCCGGGCCGGCCGCCGGTGAAGGAGATGACGATGGCAATCGCGACCGAGGCATAAAGCCCGACGCGGGGATCGACCCCGGCAATGATCGAGAAGCCGATCGCTTCGGGTATGAGAGCCAGCGCAACAACGATCCCCGCAAGTACGTCGGCACGCGGGTTCGAAAACCAGTCGCGGCGAAGCGTGGCAAAAGATGGCATTGCGAAGTCCAAGTACGATCAACGGCAGCCAGGTGCCGGATTGTCCCGGGGATAGGCGCCGGGCCGAGCCACTCGGGCGAAAAGCCGAGTCCGTCGAAGCGCGGCCAATGACCTATCGGATTGCCGCGTGCAAGCTTCGGCCGTGAATGTTGGCGGGACACCCGTCTGCGGACGAATGGCGCGGCCGCTGACAGCGTCACGCGAATACGCAATGCCAGGATGGCACGCTTCCGGCTGGCGATCGGCATCGGGTCGACCGCCCTGGAGTATAACTTCGGGGCGCTGAAGCTCCCGATGATCGGCGGCGACAGCGCGCGGCAACCGGTGCACCAGAAGTGCCCCGCTGCCAGGCCGATAACAATCGCGACGCGCTCGCCGTGGCTAACGCGAAATTAACCATCTTGCGCGACTTTCCCATCGGAACAGGGGGAAGCAGTCATGGCCGTCACCAATGCCGCGTCGCTGACGATTTCGGAAATGCGCGAGTTCGCCGGTTTTACCTGCGCCGAGCAGCGCTACATTCGCCGCAGCCTCGACATCGGGCTCGGGCGGCAGGACGCGTTCAAGCTGTGGGCGCGCAGCGCCGACGAGAGCGCGGGCATTCGCAGCCAGTACGTCGCCTACCAGGACTTGAAGCTGCTGCGCGCCAGCGTGCCGTGCGAAACCGCGTTCGAGGCGGTCGAAGGGTTCATCGGCAAACTCACCCGCGTCGCCGCGTTCGATCTCGCGCAGGAGCGGATCGAATGCTTTTCCGCCTTCCGGTTTCTCTATGAACGCCTGCTCGGCGCCGAAGCGCGCCCGTGGCTGCCGAGCGCGTTCTGCGCCGCCAGCGCGCTCCCGCAAATCCGCCCGAGCCGCCGCAAGGTGCTGCTGCAAAGCCTTAGCGAAGCCGCCGCCACCGCTCCCGGCTGGTCGGACCGGGCGCCGAGCTTCTTTCCGGAATATATCGAGCGCGAAGCGGCGTGATTGAAGACTTGCGGTAAGTCATGCCACTGACCGTTAAGCATGAGCTGCGATTCCCAGTCAGAATTTGTCACTCAAGAGGCCTTGCCTGACGTCATCCGCGCGATGGCGCGGTGCGATATGCTCGACAGGTATGCGCGGGCCGAGATCACAATTTTCCTATTGTATTCGTGCGCTTTGCACCAATGGCGTGTCTTTGCCAAAGGGGGCTTATCACAATGGCGCCAGAACCCGACTTCGCGCGCTGATCACAACGCTCGAGATTGTCGATTTCGGCAAGCACGGTTCGGCGGCGCTGCGACATTTCTCGCCAGCTTCTCGATATGAGCGACGGCCGCACTTACTTGGCAACGGACTTTTCAAGAGCTCGAAGGCGGCGCCGAAATTGAATGCGCGCGGCCAGCGCAATACGGAGACGTAAGATCTGAGCGCCGACGCCTGTCAGGCGAGCACGATGAAAGCCGAGCTAGATGCTCTCGACGCAACTACAGCGCGACATCTCATCAACTCGGGACCCATTCGTCGAAGAAATGGCCGTGTGCGCGCCGATTAACGCCACTTAACCCTTGTAGAGCGCGTCCATCCGGGCGCCGTACCGTTCGCGGATCTTGTGGCGGCGGATCTTCAGGCTGGGGGTCATTTCTTCGTTGTCGGTGGTGAACGGTTCGTCGGCAAAGGCGAACTGGCGGACCTTTTCGATCACCGACATGTCCTTGTTGGTGCGGTCGACTGCCGCGCGCACCGCGCTGCGGAAAGCGGGCAAGTCCTGCAGCGCCGTGAAGTTGAATTTCTCGCCGTTTGCCTGTGCCCATTCGCAAGCCCATTCGGCGTCCGGCACGATCAGCCCGACAAGGTACGGGCGCCGATCGCCGCTGACCATCGCCTGGGCGATCTCGGGCTGCAGGGTGAGCATGCCCTCGACCTTTTGCGGGGCGACGTTGTCGCCCTTGTCGTTGACGATCATGTCCTTCTTGCGGTCGGTGATGACGATCCGGCCCTTGGCGTCGAGATGCCCGATGTCGCCTGTGTGCAGCCAGCCGTCCTGCAGCGCCTTGTCGCTTTCTGGCTTGTTCTGCCAGTAACCGTGCATCACCAGCTCACCGCGCACGAGGATTTCGCCATCCTTTGCGATGCGCACTTCGACGCCTTTCAGCGGCGGCCCGACGGTGTCCATCTTGACCCCGGCCCTGGGCCGGTTGCAGCTGATCACGGGCCCCGCTTCAGTCTGGCCGTAGCCTTGCAGCACGGTCAGCCCCATCGCCTCGAAGAAAGTGCCGACTTCCGGGTTGAGCGGCGCGCCGCCCGAGACCATCGCCTTTATCCGCCCACCAAAGCGCGCCCGTATCTTGGGCCGCAGCAGCTTGTCGATCACCAGCGAGATCGGCCGGTCACGCAGGCGTTTGTCGGGCTGGCCGGCGATCTCGAGCGCGCGGGTCATCAGGTAATGGGGCACTTTGCCCTGCTTTTCGACCTGTTTCATGATCCGCGCGCGGAGCACCTCGAACAGGCGCGGGACGACGACCATGATCGTCGGCCGGGTTTCCTCGATGTTGCTGGCGAGCTTATCGAGCCCTTCGGAATAAAAGATTTCCGCCCCGCAGCCGATCGGCAAAAACTGGCCGCCGGTGTGCTCGTACGCGTGGCTCAAGGGCAGAAACGAAAGGAAGCGCTCGTCGTCGTCCAGTCCGAAATCCTCAGCGAGCACTTCGGCCGCGCCGGCGACGTTGCACAAGATTGCGCCGTGGTGCTGGAGCACTCCGCGCGGCGCGCCGCCGGTGCCGCTGGTGTAGATGATGCACGCGGTATCGCCGCGGCCGATCGATCCGATGCGCGCTTCGACCGCGCGCCGTGCCTCGGCGGGATTGCCCTCCAGCAGCGTGGACCACTTGTGGCAGGCGATCTGACCACCCTGGAATTGGCGGATACTTTCGATCGGGATGACGATGTGCGCAAAACCGGACCGCATGATCGCAGGGATCAGCGGGGCGGACAGCTTCTCGGTCGAGACGATCACCGCGCGCGCGCCCGAATTGTCGAGGATGTGCAGGTGATCGCGTTCGGTATTGGTGACATAGGCCGGCACCGTGACGCAGCCGGCGGCCATGATGGCGAGGTCCGCGATGCACCATTCCGGCCGGTTTTCCGAAACCAGCGCGACCCGGTCGCCATCCACAAGTCCCAGCGCGCGCAAGTTTTCGGCCGCCAGGCAAACCTGCTCGGCCACCTCGCGCCAACTTTGCGTGCGCCATTCACCAGCTCGCTTGGCGCCGAGGAACGGCCGCTCGCCCCGGGCATCGGCACGCTTCAGGAACAGCTCGACGAGGTTATTGGCCGAATCGATATCGCTCAGCTGCAAGGCCTTGGCTCCCTTACACGGTCTCGTGCCGTCGAGCCCGTGGCTTAGGCGTCGGCCGGCACACCGGCAAGCCGGGCTACTTCGCCTTCCACGTGCCTTCGCTGCGCGGATCGGCAGCGCCGACCCACACTCCGCCGAAGCGCATCGCGGCGTTGGCCTTGAGCGGCAAATCGCGCATTTCCACCGTGTGGCCGAGCGCGCGCAGCGTCGGGGCAATCGCCGCGAGCGCGGTGCCTTTTTCCAGTTGCACGGTATCTCCCGGACTGAACATCACCGGCAACGCCAGCGCCTGTTGCGGGGCCAGTCCAAAATCGAGCATCGCGATCAGGTTCTTGGCGGTCTGCACCGGGATCGTCGCGCCACCCGCGGCGCCGACCGCGATCAGCAGATGCCCGTCCGCGTCGTAAACCAGCGTCGGGCTCATCGAGCTGCGCGGACGCTTGCCGCCCTCGACGCGGTTGGCCACGAGCACGCCGCCGACGGATGGCACATTGCTGAAATCGGTCAGCTCGTTGTTGAGATAGAAGCCGCCGAATACGAGGCCCGATCCGAACCCGCTTTCGATGGTCGAGGTGTAGCTGACCGCATCGCCCCAACGGTCGAGCGCGATGAAGTGCGAAGTGCCGTGCTCCTCCGGCTCGTCGCCGTCTGCCAACGCGAGTCCTCCCGGGACTGCACCGGCGGCAGGGGTGGGTAGCGTACGGTCGAGCGCGATCAGCGCGCCGCGCGCGGCTAGATAGCCCGGATCGGTCATCCCGGCGACCGGCACGTTGATGAAATCGGCATCCGCGCTGAACTTCTCGCGGTCGGCGTAAGCGAGCCGCTGCAATTCGGCGAACACGTGCCAGAAGGCCGGCGAATTGGGGCCCATCGCCTTGAGGTCGAACCGTTCGAGCTGCTTGAGGATCGCGTATACCGTCGTCGCTCCCGACGAAGGCGGACCCATTCCGCAGATGCGATAGGTGCGATAGATCCCGCACACCGGCCGCCGTTCTTTCGCCTGGTAGGACTGGAGGTCGCCGAGCGTCATCGGCCGCGGGCGCGGGGTGTCGGCGGCGACTTCGGCGGCGAGCGCGGCGGCTTGCGGGCCGTCGTAGAACGTGTCGACCCCCTTGCTGGCCAGCCGTTCGAGCGTCGCGGCGAGCGCGCCGTTGCGCACTGTGGTCCCGACCGCGAGCGGTTGTCCGTCGGCGCCGTAGAACAGTCCGCGTGCATCGGCATCGCGCGCACCCGTGGCGCGCCCGCTGTCGAGCGCTTGGTGCAGGCGCGGGGTGATCTGAAAGCCGTCGCGGGCAAGCGCGATCGCGGGCTTGAACAACGCCGCCCACGGCAGCTTGCCATGCTCGCGATGGGCAAGCTCGGCGAGCCGAAGGTTGCCGGGCACGCCCACGCTCATCCCGCTGGCTTGCGCCTGCCCGAAAGGAAGCGGCTTGCCATCCGGGCCGAAGAACCAGTCACCGGTGGCGCCCGCCGGCGCTTTTTCCCGCCCGTCGATCGTATCCACCATGCCCGAAGCGTCGCCCCGCACAAAGAAGCCGCCGCCGCCGATACCCGAGCTCTGCGGCTCGACGACGGTCAGCGCGAGCATCGTCGCGATCGCCGCATCGGTCGCACTGCCGCCCTGGCGCAGTATCGCCATTCCGGCATCGACCGCGCGCGGGTCGGCCGCGGACACCAGCCCGACGTCGGGCGCGAATGCCGCGGTTTCGGGCGATGGAGCAGGGACGGTGGTGCACGCCGCAAGCAGCGGCAGCACGGCGAACGAAGCAAGGAAGCGGTGCAGCATGACGACCAGCGCTACTCGCTCCCGACCGCCTCCGCAATCGACGCAAAGCCTTCGCGCCGCATCAGCCGAATGAGCCCGCGTGTCATCCGCCGGGCAAGGCCAGGACCTTCATAGACCAGCGCGCTGTAGAGTTGGACCAGGCTGGCGCCTGCGCGAATGCGCTCCCAGGCGTCTTCCGCGCTCGCGATCCCGCCCGCTCCGATCAGCGGCAGCTCGGTGCCCGCAATCGCGCGAAAGCGCCGCAGCTGCGCGAGCGCGAGACTGCGCAAAGGGGCACCCGACAGTCCGCCGCTCTCGCCCGCGTCGCGCGATTGCAGCGCGGGGCGGCCGATCGTGGTGTTGGCAACTATCAGTCCGTCGATACCGTGGTCGAGCGCGGCGCGGACGATGCGCTCGTGGTCGCCGTCCGCCAGGTCGGGCGCGACCTTGAGGAAAATCGGAGGGCCATTCTGCGGCCGGGCTGCGGCGATGGCCGAAAGCAACGCGGCCAGCTCGCCCTCCGCCTGCAGATCGCGCAAGCCGGGCGTGTTGGGCGAGCTGACGTTGACGGTGAGATAGTCCGCCACCGGGGCGAACTTGGCGACCCCGGCGCAATAATCGGCAATGCGGTCGGGCAAATCCTTGTTGGCTCCCAGGTTGACGCCCACCACGCCGTTGCGGGGCCGCCGTGCGAGCCGGGTCAACGCCGCTTGCGCGCCGGCGTTGTTGAACCCCATGCGATTGATCACCGCACGGTCCTCGGTCAGCCGGAACAGTCGCGGGCGCGGATTGCCCGGCTGCGGGCGCGGGGTTATCGAGCCGACCTCGACGAAACCGAAGCCGAGGCCGAGCATCGCGTCGGGCACTTCGGCGTTCTTGTCGAATCCTGCGGCCAGTCCGATCGGGCTGGGGAACGCGATCCCCGCCACGTCGCAAGCCAGCGGCCCGTTCGCTCGCGAAGCAGCCAGCGCGGGGCTGGCACGCAACGCGGCGATTGTCAGCCGATGCGCGGTTTCGGGATCGAGTGCGAACAGCGCGGGCGCGGCGAGACGGTAGAGCATCGGCGCGGCTGGCTATGGCGCTCCTCGCTGCGCCTGTCGAGCGCACGCGGTGCGGGCCGAAAGGCGTAGCTCGACAGTAACATATGTGACTCGAACATCACATAACGTGTCGCTTTCGTACAATGAACAGGGCCGCGACTCGGGTAGGGAGACTGTGCGACCCGAAGGGCTCGAAGCTTTCAGCGACGAGTTCCTCTACTAATCGGCGGCTCCGGACTCGTTCCGGGGCCGCTTTTTTTGTGGCGAGTCGTCCGCATGCGGCCAGTGTCTCAGGCCAGCTTGAGGCCTTCCTTGTTCATCGCGCTCGAAAGCGCGCTGTTCTCTTGTTCGCTCAGGGCCGCGCGCAACTTGGGGAAAAGATCGTTCTCCTCCTCGCGCATGTGCTCCTCCAGCGCTCCGCGGAGCTTGCGGACCGTCTCGAGCCAACGGGCATCGTCTTTCGGCATCATGGTCAGTTCGAACAGGAGCTGCTTAACCAACCCGTGGTCCTCGTTGAGGTGTTGCGCCGCCTCGAGCAGCCCGCGCTGGCGCATCGAGGCGTAGACCACGTTCTCTTCCTGGAACGAGTGCTTGGCGATCATGTGCTTGAGCTGCGCGAGATGAATCGCGCGGCGCGTGGTGTCGTCGGTCGAGGTCTTGTCGATCAGGTCGATCACGGCGAGCGTCGCCTTGTGCTCGGCCGCGAGTGCCTCATCCCACGCACCCTTCAGCATCGTCGGCGCCTGCACCGCCAGCTTGCGCGCCGGGTTGGCGATCAAGCCGAGCAGCAGGCCCGCGCCGCCGGCGAGCAACATCGAAACCGGGCCGCCATCCTTGTTGAATTCGGGCATCATCCATCTCCTCGGGGCACGCGAACTTCGTTGCACATCGTGTTTGGCCAACGCGATCTGCCCGGTGCCGTTCCAACCCGATGGCTGCGAACGACTCGCAAGAAAGCCGCGCGTGTTGAAAGGCGTTAGCCGGACGACTAAGTAATCGGAGCAATTCACTCCGATTTAGGTATTCGACGCTTTATGCGCCTGTCCAACCTTGCCGATTACGCGGTCGTCACGATGGGCGCGGCAGCGCGCCATTGCGGCGGCGGCCGGACCAGCGCGGCTGAGCTCGCTGCCGAAACGGGGCTGCCTGCGCCGACCGTCGCCAAGCTGGTCAGCCGGCTGACCGCGGCGGGCCTGCTGCGCTCGACCCGTGGCGCTCGCGGTGGGTTGCAGCTCGCGCGCCCGGCGGCCGCGATCACGCTGGCCGATATCGTCGAAGCGGTCGAAGGACCGATCGCGCTGAGCGCGTGCAGCGACGGCGGCGAATGCGCGGTGGATGAACACTGCACGGTCCGCCCGCACTGGCCGATCGTCAACCAGGCGCTGCGCGGCGCGCTCGCCGGCGTGTCGCTCATCCAGCTTAGCCGGCGGAATCCGACATGAGCGAAGACGTACAACTGACCGACGTCGCCGCCCGCGAAGCGGCCGACCGCGCGGCCGACTACGAGCACGGCTGGTCGGCGGAGATCGAGACCGAATTCGCGCCCAAGGGGCTGTCAGCGAAGACACCGTCCGCTTCATCAGCGCCAAGAAGGACGAGCCGGAATGGATGCTCGAATGGCGGCTGAAGGCGTTCCGGCTGTGGCAGACGATGGCGGAGCCCGACTGGGCGAAGCTCGGCTATCCGGCGATCGACTACCAGGACGCGTACTATTACGCCGCGCCGAAGAAGAAGGTGGAGCTGGGCTCGCTCGACGAGCTCGATCCCGAGATCAAGGCGGTCTACGACAAGCTCGGCATCCCGATCGGCGAACAGGAAGTTCTCGCGGGCGTGCGCCAGGTCGCGGTCGACGCGGTGTTCGACAGCGTCAGCGTGGCGACCAGCTTCCGCGCCGAGCTTGAGCGCGCGGGCGTCATCTTCCGCTCGATCAGCGAGGCGATCCGCGAATATCCCGATCAGGTGAGGAAGTGGCTGGGCAAAGTCGTGCCGCAGCGCGACAACTACTTCGCCACGCTCAACAGCGCGGTCTTTTCCGACGGGACGTTCGTCTACATCCCCGAAGGCGTGCGCTGCCCGATGGAGCTGAGCACTTATTTCCGCATCAATGCGGAGAACACCGGCCAGTTCGAACGCACGCTGATCATCGCGGAAAAGGGCAGCTACGTCAGCTACCTCGAAGGCTGCACCGCGCCGATGCGCGACGAGAACCAGCTCCACGCCGCGGTGGTCGAGCTGGTCGCGATGGACGATGCCGAGATCAAGTACTCGACCGTGCAGAACTGGTATCCCGGCAATGCCGAGGGCGTGGGCGGGATCTACAACTTCGTCACCAAGCGCGGGCTGTGCCAGGGCGCGCGCAGCAAGATTTCGTGGACCCAGGTCGAGACCGGCAGCGCGGTGACCTGGAAGTACCCGAGCTGCGTGCTGAATGGCGAGGACAGCGTCGGCGAGTTCTACTCGGTCGCGGTGACCAACAATCACCAGCAGGCCGACACCGGCACCAAGATGATCCACAACGGGCGCAACACCCGCTCGACGATCATCTCCAAGGGCATCAGCGCGGGCAAGAGCAACAACACCTACCGCGGCCTCGTCCGCATGGGCCCGAACGCGGAGAACGCGCGCAACTTCACCCAGTGCGATTCGCTGCTGCTCGGCAGCCTCAGCGGCGCGCACACGGTGCCCTATATCGAGGTCAAGAACCCTACCGCGCAGATCGAGCACGAGGCGACCACCTCCAAGATCAGCGACGACCAGCTGTTCTACGCGCAGCAGCGCGGGCTCGGCACTGAGGAGGCGGTCGCGCTGATCGTCAACGGCTTTGCCAAGGATGTGATGAAGCAACTGCCGATGGAATTTGCGGTCGAGGCGCAGAAGCTGCTGGCGATCAGCCTTGAGGGGAGCGTGGGGTGACCGAACGCAAGACCCTCAAGGTTCTGTCGGGCGATGAGGCCCGCGAGCCGGTGGTCAAGAAGAAGGGCCGCGGGTGGGAGATTTCCGACAAGCGGCTCGACGCGCTGCACGACCGCGCGCGCGACATGCGGCGGCATTCGACCCCGGCGCACAAGGCGCTCGCCGAGCGCTTCGCCAAGGCTGATCTGGGCAAGTACAAGTTCACCCGCCACGCGGTGATCGGATCGGCGATCGTCGATTTCGGCTGCCCGATGCTCGGCATGGCGGTGTCGATCGACGAGGAGGGCGTGGATCCGGCCGTCGCGATGCGGCGCGACAAGAGCCTCGAAGCGGTCGGAATTCGGGTGATGCGGGTCAAGGCGGCCGATGTTCTTGAAAACATCGACGCGGTTCTCGCGCGGATTACCGCCGGCATGAAGATGCGCATGGGCGACAAGCGCCACGCGGCGCGCGCCCACGCCGACGCCAATCCGCGGCAGAACTATTCCCGCGTCGACCGCCCTGCGCCGCGCGAGGGCAGCCGCGAAAGGACGCCGCGATGAAGTACGCAATGTCCGCCGCCATTCTCGCGCTGAGCGTCGCCTCGCCGGCGCTGGCCGACGACCTGCCCGCCGACCTTGCCGAATCGCGCCTGCGAGGGTGCCTGCTGGCGGGCGCGTCGGGCACCGGACAGACCCAGCTCGAGGCAGCCGTAATCCAGGTCCGCGCCTATTGCGGCGCGCAGATCAATCGCGTGCGCGATCAGCGCGTGGCCGCGGCTAACCGGGGCCTTTCGGGCAACGAGGCGGAGGCGGCCAAGGATCGCGCCATCCGCGCACTCAACACCGAGATCGCCCAGGCGGTCGCCAATTTTTCCGGACTGACCCCGTAACATGCTCAAGATCGACAACCTCCACGCCACCATCGGCGACACCGAAATCCTCCGCGGGCTCACGCTCGAAATCGGCGCGGGCGAAGTGCACGCGATCATGGGGCCCAACGGGGCGGGCAAATCGACGCTGGCGTACGTGCTCGGTGGACGGCCGGGATACGAAGTGACCGCCGGTTCGGTGACATTCATGGGGCGCGACCTGCTCGCGCTCGCACCGCACGAGCGCGCGGCAGCGGGGATGTTCCTCGGCTTTCAGTATCCGGTCGAGATTCCGGGTGTTTCCAACGTTCAGTTCCTGCGTGAAGCGCTCAATGCGCAGCGTTCGGCCCGAAATGAGAATTCTCTTTCGGGGGGGGAATTCCTCAAACTGGCGCGCGAAAAGGCCGGGCTGCTCAAGCTCGACATGGACATGCTCAAGCGCCAGGTGAACGTCGGTTTCTCCGGCGGCGAGAAGAAGCGCGCCGAGATGGTTCACATGGGCATCCTCGATCCCACCTTCGCGGTGCTCGACGAAACCGATTCGGGCCTCGACATCGATGCGCTGCGCACCGTCGGCGAAGGGATTAACGCGATCATGCGCAGCCCCGACAAAGCCGTGCTCCTGATCACCCACTACCAGCGGCTGCTCGACTACGTGCGGCCCGACAAGGTCCATGTGCTCGCCAAGGGGCGCATCGTCGCCACGGGCGGGCCCGAGCTCGCGCATCAGCTCGAGACCGAAGGTTACGAGGCGGTGGCGGCATGATCTGGCTCGCTTCTCTCCTCCTGTTCGCTGTCCAGGCGACCGGCCCCGCCGCGACCCCGCGCCAGATCGACCCGAAAGTCGCCGCGCAAGTTCCGGTAATCGCCGGCAAGCTCGAACAGTGGCGCGGCGCATGGGGCGCGGCGGGCGGCAAGCTTGCCTGCAAAACGATCCGCACTTCTGGTGACGAGGAAATCGATGCGCTCGGCTGCGCCTCGATGCTCGCCTGCGTGAAGCCGCAATACGCCGCACTCAAGACGATCGCCGACGGCAAGGCGACGGTCGAGGAGAAAAAGCGCCAGATCGCTGTCAAGCTCGCCGCGCTACAACCGTGCATGAAGGCCCACCGTGGCCAAGGCATTGCCGAACTCGCTCTCAAGCGAGGCCGCGGATGACGCGCGTCGCGCTCCCCACCACCCGCGACGAGGAGTGGCGCTACGCCGACCCGGCGGCAATCGCCGCGCTTGCGCCGGCCACGCTCGACGCGTGGCATGCGACGACGCTTGCACCGGGCGAGGTGCGTTCCAAGGACCTTATCCTCGACGATGCCTTTCGAGGCGTTCATCGCGTCAGGCTCGACATCGGCGCGGGTGCGCGAGCGGAGCTGTTCGCGGTCCTTTCCGCCGCTGATTACACGCGGCTCGAGGTGGAGGTGACGCTGCACGAAGGCGCGCACTTCCAGTTCGGCGGGGTGACCATCGGCGGCGGGAACGTGACCCGCGAGATCGTCACGCGGGTCACGCACGCTGAGCCGAACGCGACCAGCGCGCAGGTCGTGCGCGCCGTCCACTGGGGCACCGCCACCGGAAACTTCATCGGTCGCATCGCCGTCGCGCGCGATGCGCAGAAGACTGACGCGGCCCAGAGCTTCAAGGCGCTGCTGCTCGAACGCGGAGCGAGCGCGAACACCAAGCCGGAGCTCGAAATCTTTGCCGACGACGTCAAGTGCGCACACGGCGCCGCGATCGGTCAGATGGACAAGGCAGCGGCGTTCTACATGGCGGCGCGGGGCCTGCCGCCTGAACTGGCGCGCAAGCTGCTGGTGCGCGCGTTCGTCGCCGATGCCTTTGCCGCCCATGACGCCCCCGACGCGCTGCTCGAAGCCGCGCTCGGGGCGCTCGGAGAAGTAGCATGAGCGTCATGGCCCCGGTTCCGCTCGCCGCCGAACCACCCCCGCGACTGCAAGGCGGGTCATTCAAGCACGATTTTCCGGGTCTTATCGATGCCGACGGCGTTGCGTGGCACTACCTCGACACCGCTGCTACCGCGCAAAAGCCGCAAGCGGTGATCGACGCGGTCACCCGCGCGATCGGGGTCGATTACGCTACCGTCCACCGCGGGGTGTATTCCCGTTCGGCGCAGATGACGCTCGGCTACGAGGCGGCGCGGCGGCGGGTGGCTGGTTTCATCGGCGGGCGCGAGGACGAGCTGGTGTTCACCCGCGGGGCGACCGAGGCGATCAACCTCGTGGCGTACAGCTACGCGCACAAGGGACGTGTGCTGCTCAGCCAGCTCGAGCATCATTCGAACATCGTGCCGTGGCAGCTGGCCGGCTGGCAGGTGGACGTCTGCCCGCTCACCAGCGATGGCCGGATCGATCTCGACGCCGCCGAAGGGATGCTCACGCCCGAGCACACCATGGTCGCGCTGGCGCATGTTTCGAACGTGCTCGGCTCGGTGCTTGACGTACAGCGCGCCGCCGGGCTGGCGCACGACGTCGGCGCGAAGCTGCTGCTCGACGGGTGTCAGGCAGTGCCGCGGATGCTGGTCGACGTTGCCGCGCTCGGTTGCGATTTCTACGCCTTTTCGGGCCACAAGCTGTACGGCCCGACCGGCATCGGCGCGCTTTGGGGCCGTGAAGAACTGCTGGCGGCGATGCCGCCGTGGCAGGGCGGCGGCTCGATGATCGACCGGGTAAGCTTCGAGAAAACCACCTACTCTCCGCCGCCGCAACGGTTCGAAGCGGGAACGCCGGCAATCGTCGAGGCGATTGGGCTCGCCGCGGCGTGCGACTATGTCGAAGCCATCGGCCTCGATGCGATCCACGCGCACGAGATGGCGCTGGTCCACACCTTGCGCGATGCACTGCGGCCAATGAACGACGTCACGCTGTTCGGGCCGGAGGATAGCGCGGGGATCGTCAGCTTCGCGATGCAGGGGGTGCATCCGCACGATCTCGGCACCATATTGGACGAGGAAAACGTCGCTATCCGTGCCGGGCATCACTGTGCACAACCGCTGATGGATGCGCTCCGCGTCCCGGCCACCGCGCGGGCGAGCTTTGGGCTCTACAGCGACGCAAGTGACATCGACGCGCTGGTCCGCGGAATCGAGCGCGCCAGAAGAATCTTCGGATGAGCAGGATTTTCGCATGAACCAGCAAGGCAAGTTCGAGATCGAGGAAGTCGAGGCGGTCACCTCGCCCGCCCGCGCGACCGTCGAAGACGCAGAAACCCCGCGTGCGAGCTTCGAGCGCAAGCGCGACTATCTCGAAGGCTTCCTGGCGCAAAAGCCGGCCGTGGCCCACGCCGGTGAGCCCGGGGGCGATCTCTACGAAGCCGTGGTCGAGGCGCTGAAGGAAATCTACGACCCCGAAATCCCGGTCAACATCTACGACCTTGGCCTGATCTACGGCGTCGACGTGACCACCGAGGGCGAGGCGAAAGTGACCATGACGCTGACCACCCCGCACTGTCCCGTCGCCGAATCGATGCCCGCCGAAGTCGAGCTGCGGGTCGGCGCGGTACCGGGCGTGCGCGATGCCGAAGTCCTGCTGGTGTGGGACCCGCCGTGGGGGCCCGACAAGATGACCGACGAGGCGCGGCTGGAGTTGGGAATGCTATGACCGACAGCAAACTTCGCCAGCGGCCCGCCGCGGTCCTGCTCACAGCCGGTGCCGAAGCGCGCATTGCCGAGCTGATGGCGCGCGCGCCGGCCGACGCGATCGGCGTCAAGCTGTCGACCCCGCGCCGCGGGTGCTCGGGGCTGGCCTATTCGGTCGATTACGTCACCGAAGAGGCGAAGTTCGATGAAAAGATCGAGACCCCCGGCGGCACCTTCTACATCGACGGGCCGAGCGTGCTGTACCTCGTCGGCAGCACAATGGACTGGGTGGAGGACGATTTCACCGCCGGCTTTCAGTTCACCAACCCCAACGCCAAGGGCGCGTGCGGCTGTGGCGAAAGCTTCATGGTATAAGGACAGGCTTGCCGATCGATCCCTTCCGGCACCGCTTCGCGCCCGGACGGGCAAGCAACGCCCTGAAGCTGGAAACCCTGGACCAGCGGTTACCCCGCGCGGGAAATTCGATAACTAGCTGGGGCGCTTGAGCGCCTTGATGCAGGCAGCGCGGTCGACGTCGAGACCGTCGCTGGCGCGTCGGGCGTCGATGTAACTCGAGGTTGGGGTTGCGCCGGGGCGCGGTGGATAGAGATAAATATCGAGCACGCACGCCTCGCCGCTGAATTGCAGCTTGCGCGCGTCGCCTTCCCACACGTCGAGCCGGGGCTTGCCGAACTGGCGCTGTAGCGCGGCTGTATCGACCCCGATTACCCCCTCCAATCCAGTCGCGTTCATCACGCGCGCGGTGCGGAAGCCGCCTGTTGCGGGCGGCGCGGGCCGGGTGGCCGGTACGGTGGCCACGCGCGAGGTGGGCACTTTCGAAGGGGTGGACGCAACTCGGCTCGCCGGGCCGCAGGCGGTAAGCATGGCGATCAGCGGGACGAAAAGTAGAGGTTTCACGAACGGCCTTTGCGCGAATGGACCAAGTGCGTTGCCGCCGCCGCGCCGAGAACCGGCGCAAGCAGGTTGACGAACGGCACCAGCATCAGCGCCGCGACGATCCCGCCCAATGCAAGCCGAGTCAAGGTGCCGATCGGCGGGGCGGATTGCGGATCCGCCCGATGGCGCAGCCAGGCCATGTCCTGCAATTCGCGCCCCAGTAGCCAGGCGTTGACCGCCCAGAACAGGACAGCGGTTCCCACTCCTGTCACCAACAGCACCAAAGCGAACGGCAACGCGGCCAGGTTGACCAGCAACGCGCGGGCCATGCCGCCGGCGGCGCTGCGCGCATCCTCGGCAAAGGTCAGCTTGCGCGCGCTAGCCGCGGCTTGCGGATAATGGCGTGCCTCGACCGCCAGCACCACATCGTCGGCGAAAAACTGCAGCACGGCGAGGGCGACGACGCGAAACAGCAGCCAGCCGCCGAGGATCGCCAGCACCAAGCCGATCAACCCTCCAAGTTCTCCGTAGCCGGCCGCGTAGCGCTCGATCAGGCGCTGCATTCCTTGCCACAGCGCGACCCCCACCAGCCCGAATATCGCCAATGTGAGCCCCATGCTCTTGACCAACACGGCCAGCACTCGCCGGTCGCCCAGCTGGCCGAGCGCACGCGCGAAAGCGGAAGGAACGCTGATCATTGGACGCTTGTCTAAGGCTGGCGGGTCCGCCGTCAACGCTTGGCGCGCGCGGCGCGAGCGGCTAGGCGCGCCGACGACTTCTCAACCGCAAGGATAAGCCGTGAACGAACCCCGCTACGACGTCATCGCCATCGGCAACGCGATCGTGGATGTGATGGCCGCGTGCGACGACGCGCTGATCGGCGAGCTTTCGCTCAACAAGGGTGGGATGACGCTGGTGGATGCCGATGGTGCGACCCGCCTGTACGAAGCAATGGGGGCGGCGCGCGAAATCTCGGGCGGCTCGGCTGCCAACACGCTTGCGGGGCTATCTGCGCTCGGCGCGCAGTGCGCCTTCATCGGCCAAGTCGCCGACGATCAGCTCGGCGAAGTGTTCGCGCACGACATTCGCGCTGTCGGAATTGATTTCGATACCCCGCCGCGCGCCGGCGATCCCCCGACCGCGCGCTGCCTGATCTTCGTGACCCCCGATGCCCAGCGGACGATGAACACCTTCCTCGGCGCGAGCCAGTTCCTGCCCGCCGAAGCGCTCGACGAATCGGCGATCGGGGGGGCCAAGGTGCTCTACCTCGAAGGCTACTTGTGGGACCCCGAAGAACCGCGCGCGGCAATGCGCAGGGCGATCGAGGCGGCGCGCGCCGCCGGTCGCCAAGTCGCGTTCACGCTATCCGAAGTATTCGTAATCGACCGCCACGGCGACGATTTCCGGGCGCTGATCGACGACGGGCTGATCGACGTCCTTTTCGCCAACCACCACGAGCTCGAAGCGCTGACCGGCAGCAACGATTTCGAAGCCGGAATTTCGGCGCTGAAGGACAAAGTGCCGACGCTGGTAGTGACCCGCAGCGCTGATGGTGCGACCGCGATCCGGGGCGGCGAACGCGCCGAAGTGCCTGCCGAACCGATCGCCAAAGTGGTCGATACAACCGGCGCGGGCGACTTGTTCGCGGCCGGCTTCCTCTACGGCCATGTCGCCGGCGAACCTCTCGAGCGCTGCTTGCGGCGCGGTGCGATCTGCGCGGCGGAGATCATCAGCCACTATGGCGCGCGACCCGAGGCGGACCTGCAGGCTTTGATGGCGGAAAAGCTGGGCTGAGCGCGCACTTAGCCCGCGCGCACGCGGTCCGTTAAGCGCCTGACGGAGCCGATCAGCGCGGCGATCGTTGATCCTCTTGTCAGGTGAAGGAAAGCTGCGCGTGATCGAAGCCGAAACCAGCGGAAGCGGCCCCAGACTGCTGCTCGTCCACGGCCTGGGCGGCAGCCGGCGATCGTGGAGCCCGGTACGCGCCGCCCTCGCCGCCGAACGGGAGGTAATCGCGATCGACCTCCCGGCCCACGGCGCTTCGCCCGCACAGCCGGGCTGCGAAACGTTCGCCGGCCTTGCCGACATTCTCGAGCGCTACATCGGCGACAACGAGCTGCACGGCGTCGATGTCGCCGGGGCATCGCTCGGCGGACGGCTGGTGCTCGAATTGGCGCGCCGCGGGCTCGTCGGCGACACTGTCGCGCTCGATCCCGGCGGGTTCTGGCAGGGCTGGGAGCGCGGTTACTTCCGGTGGACACTCGGCGCCTCGCTGCGAATCGTTCGCGCGCTGCGTGGGCAACTACCGCGCCTGGCTGCGCATACCGTCACACGCACCGCGTTGCTTGCGCAACTTTCGGCGCGTCCGTGGGCGCTGCCGCCCGATCTGGTGGCGCGCGAACTGGAATCCTTTGCGGCGACTCCCACGGTCGCCGCGCTTATCCGCGATCTGGCGCATGGCCCGGCGCAACGTGGGCCCGCGGCGCCTGGCGCGGGAAAGATCACGCTTGGCTGGGGTCGCCAGGACCGCCTGTGCCCGGCCCGCCAGGCGGCCCGCGCCTGCGCCGCGTTCCCGCAGGCGCAGCTGGTCTGGTTCGAGGACAGCGGTCACTACCCGATCTGGGATTGCCCCGAGCGCGCGGCTGAGTTGATCCTCAGCGCGACGGGAAGCAGTAGCTAGGCCGCCCGCCTCGCCGCGTCAGGTTTGCGGCAGCGCTCGCTCGGGCGGCTTTCGCATGGGCCTGCCCGGCGCCGCGTGCCAGCCGAACCAGCCGGCCGCGGCGCCCGCCAGGAGCGCGCCCGCAAGTGAGATCCACTGAGGCGTACGCGCATACGCGGCGAACAGATCGGTGGCCAAGGGCCAGTCCGGCGCGAAAAACATCGTGATCGACTGCACGGTCATAAACCCTGCCGCGACCAGCCAAGGCGCGCCGGTCCTGCGATCGCGGACATAAAGCACGAGCGCGAAAACGGTCATTATCGCGTTGCTCACCACAATGGTGTCGAGCAGGCCCCGAGGCCCTTCGCTGCCGATCACGTTCATCCATGGGAAGAACTGGTCCATCGCCCGGCTGAACGGCGATTCGAAGAGGATCATCGGCGTCGCCAGCATATAGCCGGCGTGAAGTTTCGCATTCCGCCGATGTTTGAGCGCCTGATAGAACAAGACCAGATAGGCCACGATCGCGACACCCATCCCGATGCCGAACGAAGGGCCGAGGTAGGCAATGAATTCGCTTTCGCGCGCGGCGTATCGCGCCGCCGAGACGCCGATGATCATCGCAAAGCCCAGGATCAGGAGCGGAAACAGCGCGAAGCTGGCCTTGCCCATCACTTTGTGTAGCGCGTTCTGTCGCCGGTGAATCGCGACGCTTTGCGCGATCAGCAGCAACAGCCAGGACGAGGCCGTGACGGCGTGGACATGAAATGCAGCCGGCATGGCTGAGCGAATCGGCCCGAAATAGCTCGCCCAGAAGCCCGTCAAAATGACCAGCAGCACGACGCCGACATAGAAGTGTCCATGGCGATACGGCATTGACTCACCCTCCCCCGAGAGGCGCGACTCCAGCGATGTATATAAGCCGGGCGCGGCGAAGTCCAATCAGCCGCCAGGAGCAGTCTCGCGCGCCCTTTCGCGCCAGCCGATGTCCCGGCGGAAGAACAGGCTTGGCGCATCGATCGCGTCGACCGCCGCGTAGGCCGCGGCTTGCGCCTGGCTGACTGACGTCCCGGTAGCCGTGACGCCAAGGACGCGACCGCCGTTGGCGACCAGTCGATCGCTTTCTAGCGCGGTCCCGGCATGAAAGACTTTCACGCCGTTCGCTTCCGCATTCGCCAGATCGATCGCCCCGCCTTTGTCCGGCGTCCCCGGGTAACCGTTCGCCGCCATCACCACGGTCAGCGCAACCTGCTTGCTCAATCTGACCGGCTGCACCCGCGCAAGCCGGTTCTCCGCGCAGGCGAGCAGCAATTCGCCTAAATCGTCCTGCAGGCGCATCATCAGTACCTGGCATTCGGGATCGCCAAAGCGGACATTGTATTCGATCAGCTTGGCCCCCTCGCTGGTCAGCATCACTCCGGCGAACAGCACGCCCGAATAAGGCGTGCCAGCGTTCGCCAGCGCGCGCACGGTGGGCAGGATAATGCGTTCCAGCACTTCCCCGCGAAGTAATGGGGTGAGCACGCGCGCCGGTGAATAGGCGCCCATTCCACCGGTATTCGGTCCGGTGTCGCCGTCACCGACGCGCTTGTGATCCTGGGCGCTGCCGAACGAGAGCACCGATGCGCCATCGGTCAGCGCAAAGACGCTGACTTCTTCGCCTTCCATGAATTCCTCGATCACCACTTCTGCGCCAGCGCCTCCGAACTGACCGCCGAACATCTCACCGAGCGCGGCTTCGGCCTCTTCGCGAGTGTCGGCGATGACCACGCCCTTGCCCGCAGCGAGCCCGTCGGCCTTGAGCACAAATGGTGGGGCGAACCTTTCGAGCGCGCCGCGCGCTTCGGAGAGCGAGCTTGCGCGCACGTAACCCGCGGTCGGGATGCCCGCCCGCCCGCATAAATCCTTGGTGAAGCCCTTGCTGCCCTCCAGCTGCGCAGCGGCTCGTGACGGGCCGAACACGCGCACGCCATCCGCCCGCAAACTGTCGGATAACCCGTCGACTAGCGGCGCCTCGGGACCGATCACTACCAGGCCAATCCGCTTGTCCTCGCATAGCCGAGCGACTGCGGCGTGGTCGGTCAGGTCGAGGGCCACCAGTTCTGCGTGTTCGGCGATGCCCGGGTTGCCGGGGGCGGCGTAAAGCTTATCTTGGGTGCCCTCCAGCAGCCGCGACTGCGCCAGTTTCCACGCCAGCGCATGTTCGCGGCCACCGCTGCCAAGCAGAAGGATGTTCATGCCCGTTCCCGAATTTGAGGATACCGCTGGCGGGCTGGTAGCGAAGGGTCGCGTTGGGGACAACGCCGAGCCGCTCACGGTGAGCGAGCTGGCCGGAATGCTGAAGCGCACCGTTGAGGACCGCTTCGGGTTCGTTCGCCTGCGCGGCGAGCTATCGGGCGTGAAGCGCGCGGCCTCGGGCCACCTCTACTGCTGCCTAAAGGACGAGAGCGCAGTGATCGACGGGGTGATGTGGCGCGGCCCCGCTACCGCGCTCGCGTTCCGCCCCGAAGACGGGCTGGAAGTGGTCGCATCGGGCAAGCTGACGACGTATCCCGGCCGTTCGAAGTACCAGATCGTGATCGACAGGCTCGAACTGGCGGGCGAAGGCGCGCTGCTCGCGCTGTTCGAGAAGATGCGCCGGCGGCTCGCGGCCGAGGGGTTGTTCGATCCTGCAAGCAAGCGGGCGTTGCCGTACCTGCCGCTGACCATCGGGGTGGTCACTTCGCCCACCGGCGCGGTGATCCGGGATATCCTCCACCGCCTGGCCGACCGCTTTCCGACCCATGTTCTGGTGTGGCCGGTGCTGGTCCAGGGCAATGGCGCCGCCGACCAGGTCGCCGCGGCGATACGCGGCTTCAGCGCGCTGGCCCAAGGTGGAGCAATCCGCCGTCCCGACCTGGTGATCATCGCCCGCGGTGGAGGCTCGATCGAGGATTTGTGGAGCTTCAACGAGGAAGCCGTGGTCCGCGCGATTGCCGAGTGCACCATCCCGACGATCAGCGCGGTCGGACACGAAACCGACACCACGCTCGCCGATCACGCCGCCGATCGGCGCGCGCCGACCCCGACCGCTGCCGCCGAAATCGCGGTGCCGGTGCTGCGCGAACTGGCAGCAACGGTGGCCGATTTCGGCGTGCGCCAGCAGCGCTGCGCCATGCGCCCTGTCACGTTGGGGCGCGAACGACTGGATGCGCGCGCCAAAGGGCTGCCCCGGCCGGAGGCCCTGCTGGCGCCACAGGCGCAAAAGCTCGACGACCTGGCTGAACGGCTGCGGCGCGGTTTGCGCGATCGAGCGGCTCAGGCCCGCGAACGGCTGCAGCACGACAACGCCCGCCTTGCGCCAGCACTGCTGCGCCACCGATTCGAGCGCGGGCGCGACCGGTTGGCGGCGAGCGTTCGGCTGATGGCTTCGCTCGATCCAGACGCGGTCCTCCAGCGTGGCTATGTGCGGGTGACTGGCGCGGGCGGGCGCACGGTGACCGAAGCGGTGGCGGCACGCGACGAGGCGGCGCTGACGCTCAAGTTCCGCGACGGCGTGCTCGATGTCGCTCCGTTGGCGGGACAGCAGCGCAAGCCGCGCCCCGTCGCGCCCACGAAACGCTCGGCGGCATCGCCGGGCCAGGACGATTTGTTCGGCTGACTGTCAGGTGTTAGGGCGTAGGCGATGTTGATGCGATCCGGCGACCAGCCCGCCCAGTTGATTTATGGCCCCAACGGGTTCCGCGTGATGCGGCCCGGCACTCACGTGCTGTGCTCGGCTACCGGCGAGGCGATACCGCTCGAGGAATTGCGTTACTGGAGCGTTGAGCGGCAGGAAGCGTACGCCTCGCCCGAGGTTGCCACGCGCCGTCACCTTTCGAAGTGATTCGCCCGTTCGCGCCAGTTGTCGCGCCGATCGTCGCACTTGTCGCGCTGTCCGGATGCGCCGCCGGCGAAAGCCGGGCCGCCCCTGAAAGCACCGCGATCGTCCAACCGATTCGCAAGCCCACGCCCGCCCCCACCGCGCCGCTGCTGCCAGCCGGGCCGACGACATTCGTTTTCGAAGGCCAGCTCACACAGGGTGGGTGGATCCGCGGGAATGCCCCAGGCGGGACGCGCAGCGCCACCCTCGATGGCCAAGCTATCAAACTCGATTCGCTCGGACGGTTCTTCGCCGCGTTCGATCGCGACGCCGGACTCACCGCGACGCTTACCGCGCAGCTTTCCGATGGCCGGGTGATCACCAGTCCGGTCTCGATCAGCCCGCGTGAGTGGCGAATCGAACGGGTCAACGTCGCGCGCGCGCCGGGCGGCGCGACCGCGGCGTTCATGGCGCTGCGCCGGCCCGAGCTGGCCCGGATCGAGGCCGCGCGCAGCCGGGACGGCGCAAGCGAAGGTTGGCGGCAAAGCTTCATCTGGCCGGTCGAGGGACGCATCTCTGGCCGGTTTGGCTCGCAGCGAATTTATCGCGGCGAGCCGGCAGCCTATCATTCAGGGCTCGATATCGCGCCGGGCGCGGGCGTCGCCTACGTCGCCCCGGCCGACGGGGTGGTCACGCTTGCCGCACACGCGCCGTTCACGCTCGAAGGCAATCTTTTGATCATCGACCACGGCATGGGACTCAACAGCGCGTTTCTCCATTCCTCTCGGCTGGCGGTGAGCGAAGGGCAGACAGTCAAGCAGGGTCAGTTGCTCGGCTATGTCGGAGCGACCGGGCGCGCGACGGGGCCGCATCTGCACTGGTCGATCAAATGGCGCGACTCGCGGCTCGATCCGCTGCTGTTCCTGCCGCCGCGCTAAGCGACTTCTAGCCTGACGGGATCCAGCGGCTCGGATAACGCGAAAAACACAAACTCTACGCACGAAAAAGCGCGCGAAACCGTCGGTTCCGCGCGCTTTCAGTCGCCTTGCGGCGTATCTTTAAGCGGCTTCGGCGGTCTTCTTGAGCTCGCGCTTCACCTTCAGCGCATTGGCCGAAAGCTTCTCGTCACCGGTCTTCAGCAGCCAATTGTCGAGCCCCCCGTTGTGCTCGACCGAGCGCAAACCATGAGTCGAGACCCGGAACTTGAAGCTGCGATCGAGCTTCTCGCTCATCAGCGTCACGTTCTGCAGATTGGGCAGAAACGTCTTCTTGGTCTTGTTGTTGGCGTGGCTCACGTTGTTGCCGACCATGCGGCCCTTGCCGGTGAGTTCGCAGATGCGCGACATGACAAATCTCTTCGCAAAAATAGTTTCGGCGGTGCCGGGAAAGGCGCGCGCATACCGAGAGGCTCGCGAATCGTCAAGCGTATGGCTACGCGGGGCGCATGACGCGCTGGCCCTTGCCCGTACCGATGAGCCGCGCGCTGGCGCTTGCGCACGAGGCTGCGTCGGCCGGCGAAGTGCCGATCGGTGCAGTGCTGGTCAAGGACGGATGCGTGATCGGCGAAGGCCGCAACGCGCCGCGCGCACTCCACGATCCGACCGCCCACGCCGAGATCGTGGCGATTCGCGCCGCCGCGGCGTTGCTGGGAGACGAGCGCCTGGCGGGATGCGAGCTCTACGTCACCCTGGAACCCTGCGCGATGTGCGCCGGCGCGATGGTCCATGCGCGGATCGCCCGGCTGATCTACGCCGCCCCTGATCCAAAGGGCGGGGCGGTGGCGCACGGCGCACGGGTGTTCGATCACCCGCATTGCCTCCACCGGCCCGAAGTCGTTGCCGGCATTGGCGAACGTGAATCGGCTGAACTGCTGCGCGGTTTCTTTCGCGAACGACGTTAGAGGCCGCGCCAGATTTTTGCCGGAGCATTGTCCGCCGGGCCGAAGCGCCGGCGATCGCAGGCTGTCGGCATGAAGTCCTTGCGGTAACACAAGCGCAATTCCTCCAGCCAGCCACGCTCGTTGAGCTTCACGCCCACCGCGTCCGCGCGCCAGCCCGGATTGGCGGCAGCGAAGCGCTTGCGGATGATGCCCGCGGTAAGCTGGGGTTGCTTCGACAGGTAATCTAGGTCGGGCAGGTGCAAGCTGTCGAACAGGATGCGGGTGACGCGGAAATAGCCGCGCGGGGTGCGGACCATGCACGCGCCGTGCTTCGCCCACTCGGTAGCTTGCATCCGCGCGGAGGGGATCATGCACAAGTTGCGCCCGGCCTCTGCAGGCGAAAGCTTTTGGGCAGTCGGGCACCATTGTGGCCAGCCGGAGCGCCCCTCCGGCCATAACCCGTGAACAACCAGCCCGAAGCGCCCGTTGCGGCCCGAACACTGGACCGCGTTCGCGCCGCGCGTTTCGCGCCCTTTGCAAAACTCGGGCGCCCAGCTCAGCGCAAGCGTGTACCCGGTAATGGACGTGCGGCGCGAAGGCCCATCTGCTCGGACCTGCGGGACCGACACCGATGGCGGGATGCGACACTGATACGCTTGCGCCGAAAGCGGAGCGCTGCTCGCCAGCAGCGCCAAGGTAGCCGCCAGCCTCACAGCGGCGTGAAGTCGAGCCCGATATCGGCCGCCGGCGCGCTCTGGGTCAGGCGGCCGACCGAGACGAAGTCGACGCCGGTGGCGGCCTTCGCCTTGATGGTTTCGAGGTTGATGCCTCCGCTGGCTTCGGTACGGACGCGGCCACCCGAGATTCTGGTGGCCAGCACGACAGCTTCGCGCAGCACTTCAGGTTCCATGTTATCGAGCAGCAGGCGAGTGGCTCCGGCGGTGAGCGCGGGTTCGATCTGGTCGAGCCGATCTACTTCGCAGATGATCTCGCGCACGCCCGCGGCCACCGCCCGGCGCACCGCCTCGTCCACGCTGCCGGCGACAAGCACGTGGTTGTCCTTGATCATCGCTGCATCCCACAGGCCCATCCGGTGGTTGCGCCCGCCCCCCATGCGCACCGCGTATTTCTCAAGATGCCTCAGGCCCGGGATGGTCTTGCGGGTATCGAGCAGAGTGCAGGCGGGATTATCCATCGCCCGCACATATTCGCGCGTCAGCGACGCGATGCCCGACAAGTGCTGCACGGTATTGAGCGCGCTCCGCTCGGCGGTGAGCATTGCGCGGGCGTTTCCTTCAAGCCGCATGAGGTTCGCGCCGTGCTCCACCTGCGCACCTTCGTCGGCCAACACGTCGATCGTCATGTCCGGGTCGAGCGCGCGGAAGAACGCTTCGGCAACCGGCAGTCCCGCCACCACGATCGCATCGCGGCTATCCATCACGCCTGAAAAGCGCGCGTCGGCGGGGATCACGCTCTCGCTGGTCACGTCGCGCCCGCCGCCAGGCAGGTCTTCACCCAGGTCTTCGGCGAGAGTTTCGCGGACGAACCGGCTTAGGTCGAAACCCGTGAGCGACCAACTCTCAGTGGACAAAGCGCGCTACCACGTCGCGATACGAGCGGCTGACTTTGACTTCCGCGCCGGAGTCCAGAACCAGGAAGCATTCGCCGTTGGTGTGCGGCTTGACCTGGCGAACCTGGTTGAGGTTGACGATGGTCGAACGGTGGACCCGCTGAAACGTGCGGGGGTCGAGCCGGCGCTCGAGGTCCTTCATCGTTTCGCGCAGGATCAGCGAATTGTCGCCGGTGTAGATGCACATGTAATCGCCAGCGGCCTCGATGTGCTCGATCGAATCGATCTCGACGCGGAAGATCTGTCCGCGGTCCTTGATGTTGATGAGCTTTTCGTAGCGGTCGGCGCTTTCCGGCGGGGTTTCGTCACCGGCGTATTCGACCGCCGCATCGGGGGCCACTTCGCTCAGCACCGTCTTGAGCTTCTCGACCTCTTCGGCACCGCGCTTTTCGCTCAGCCGGGTCCGCACGCGGTCGAGCGTGTCGGCCAGCTTGTCTTCATCGACCGGCTTCATCAGGTAGTTGACCGCGTTCGCCTCGAACGCGCGGATCGCGTGCTCCTCGAACGCGGTGACGAACACGAACAAGGGCGGTTCGATCTCCATCACGCCCTTGACCACGCTGAACCCGTCGAACCCCGGCATCTGGATGTCGAGGAACACCAGATCGGGCTTCTCGGTCTTGATCGCGCGGATTGCCTCGCGCCCGTTGGCGCACGTGCCGATGATCTCGACATCGTCAAACTTGTCGAGCCGGAGCTGGAGGCCCTGGATAGCGAGCTTCTCGTCGTCGACGAGCAGAGTCCGGATGGTCATGCGGCAGAGGTTCCAATCGAATGCGGCGCGTGGGGAACAGGCGCGGGCGCGGCGGGCGCGGAAGGAGACGGAAGCGGGCGTTCGACGCCTGGAGATTCGCGTGCGGCGGCGACTTCATAGGGGATCTCGATGATCACCGTGAAGCCGCCTTCAGGCGAGTTGCGGATTTCGAAGCGATGATCCTCGCCATAGGCTTGTTGCAGACGATCGCGAATGTTGGCGAGGCCGACGCCGGTCGACACCGTCCTGCCAACCCCCGCAAGCGACGGCGATCCGCTGGCCCCGCTGCCGCCTTCGCGCAATCCCGGCCCGCTATCAGACACGGCGACCCGCAGCCGCCGTCCGACGAGTTGTGCGGTGAGGCTTATCGAGGCGCCTTCCTCCTGAGGGCTGACCGCGTACTTGATGGCGTTTTCGACCAGCGGCTGGAGCAGCATCGACGGCAGGCAGGCGTTGGCGGCTTCGGGCTCGACGTGGAAATCGGTGCGCAACCGCTCCTCGAAGCGCATCCGCTCGATGCCGAGGTAAAGATTGAGCGTCTCGACTTCCTGCGCGATCGTCACTTTGCTGCCGGGCTCGCTCACCAGTGTATGGCGCAGGAACGCGCTGAGGCGCGTGAGCATCGCGTTGGCCGGCTCGGTCTGCTTGAGCAGGACCAGCGTCGAGATGGAATTCAGCGTATTGAACAGGAAATGCGGATTGAGCTGGTAGCGCAGCATCGCCAGCTGGGCGCTGGTCGCCTGTGCTTCCAGTCGCTCGAGCCGGTCCGCTTGTTCCTCGACTTGGAGGAAGAAATTGGTCGCGTAATACAGCGCCGACCACGCCCCCAGCAGCGTCCCGTCGAGGAAGGCGAGGCCGACGATACGTTGCGCGAAGGTGGTCTCGCGGGTAGCCGAAAAGTAAATTCCCTGCAGCCAGGCATCGATCCCGGCGTAAATCCCGACCGATACCGCGAGCGTGACCGCGGTCAGCCCCCAGGTGACCAGCGCGTTGCGTTGCATCAAGTGGCGATAGACGACCGACAGCAACAGGCTGATGGCGAACCCGGTGACGACCTGCACCAGCACCACCAATAGCAGGTCCCAAGGCGCTTCGTTGGCCAGCGCCGACACCGCGCGCAAGGCGAATACCCCGCCCCAGCCCGCGAATTGCAGGTTCCAGAAAGCGGCGTTCTTGTCGGCGAAGAACGGCGCGGGTCGGAAAGGCAGCTTGACCATTGCTCGCGCGTCTTAACCTAATGTCACGCGCCCGTCAGACAAGTTTTGGCATCCCGGAGAAGGATGCGCTATACGGGTTTCAAGGAGAGACCCGATGAATGTGACCCCCGATACCGTGGAAGAAACGCTGTCCGATACGCTGCACGGGGCCGCGGAGCGCGCCAAATTCCGCGAGATGAAGGAAGGCACGCAGGAAGACTGGGCGCTGATCGGCGGTGAGTACATGGCCTTTGCCCAAGGCCTGCCCGACCGCGTGCTGGCGCACCTCAAGCTGCTCGACGGCGATTTTGGCGGATTTCCGATCTGCCGGCTGGAACACTCGCTGCAAACCGCCACCCGCGCGCACCGCGACGGTCGCGACGAGGCGTACGTGGTGATGGCGCTGCTGCACGACATGGGCGACACGCTGGGCACCTATAACCACCCCGAGGTCGCAGCCTCGATCATCAAGCCGTTCGTATCCGAGGAAGTCCACTGGATTTGCCAGAACCACGGGCACTTCCAGGGCTATTACTACTTCCACTATCTCGGCATGGACAAGAATTCGCGCGACCAGTTCCGCGACCATCCCTACTTCGAAGCGTGCGCGGAATTCTGCGAAAAGTACGACCAGGCGGCGTTTGATCCCGCTTACGAGAGCGAGCCTCTCTCGTTCTTCGAACCGATGGTGCGGCGGGTAATGGCGCGGCCTATCAACTCGATTTATGCCAAGGCAGCTGAGGCGAAGGCGGCCTAGCGCGTCGGTCTAGCGGCCAGCCTGGCGCTCGAAGTGGGCGCGCCAGTTAGCCGGCTGGCCGCTTGCCTTGAGCGCCGCGATCTTGGGAAGCTCGGCAGCTGCGAATTCGGCGCGCTCGTCCCATCCGTCGTGCGTCGGCGCGCGAAAGATCCAGCCGTCGTTGCCCGGGCCCCATTTTCTGAAAAATCGTACCGCTGCAGCAGGATCGTAACCCGCGTTGGCGAGCAGCCACGGCATCAGGCGGTCGGCCTCGCGCTCGGTCAGGCGGATATTCTTCCAGTTGCGCCCCGCACCCTTGAGCCACTTGCGGTGAGCGAGCAGGTTGTGGGCGAATTCGTGCGCCACCGCGGCCGCGATCTCGTCCTCGGCTAAGCCGAAACCTTCGAACCTGCGGCCGAATACCACGCGCTTGCCGTCAGCCACCGCGCGGCCGCCGCCATCGAGCAACTCGAACCGGGTCGGGCAAGCGGCAACGCCGTCGATACGCGCTTCGTGCGTTGCCTGGTCGGTGCCGCGCCAGGCGATCGCCACCCCGCCGTCACGCGCAAGCGCCACTTCGATAGCGTCGTGCAGGCTGGCCAGCCGCTGCCAGTCATTGGCTTTGGCCGGCGGCAAGTCGGCCATCGAGCGGCCGTCGATCGCGAGGATTTCATCGTTGGAGACCAATCCCGCGAGGGCCGCTGGAGAACCGGGCACGGCAACCTCGACCGCAATGTCGCCCGCGATCCCGGACGCTGCACGCATCCGCGCAGGCTCGGCGTAATTGGCCATGTCCTGCAGCAGCAGGCCGATCGCGGGTACGGCGTCGCAGAAGGGGGCGTTGGTGGTAGCCAGCCGCCAGCCGGCTGATTGTAACCGCAAATCGTCGGCCTGGAGGCTGATCAAGCCCGCGCGATCGGCCGCAGGATCGGCCTGTGCCGGATGCGGAGCGAGCGCGAACGCCGCCAGCGCCAAACCGGCGGAGAAACGGATCACGCGCCCTCGTCGGTGTCGCCGGAGCTTGCGATCGCCTCGGCGAGCCGTTCGCGTCCTACCGCGCCCGAAAACGCCTGGCTCCCGGCGACCCAGCTCGGAGTACCCTCGAAGCCCAGCTTGCGCGCGAGTTCATGATTGGCGCGCAATTCCAGCGTGACCTCGGGCGAGGCGGCAAACGCCTGCGCTGCGGCCATGTCGAGCCCGGCGCCGCGCGCGGCGAGGTCGATCGTCGCCGGGCTCGGCGGGCCGTGCGCGAACATCAGGTCGTGGAACGCGGCGTACTTGCCCTGTTTGGCAGCTGCGAGCGCCATTCGAGCGGCATCGTTACTGCCTTCGAAGATAGGCCATTCGCGCACCACTACCCGCAGGTCGGGATCGGCGGCGACCAGCGCCTGGACGTCGGCGATCGACTGGCGACAAAAGGTGCAGCCGTAATCGGTAAACTCGACCAGCGTCTTGCTTCCGTTCGGGTTACCCAACACCGCACCTGCAAACGGCCGCGCAACTTCGCCCTCGACCCCCGCCAGCCGCTTGGCTGCTTCGCGATTCTGCAACCGCTCGGCCATTTTCGGCAGGATCTCGGGGTGACCGAGCAGGTAGCTTTCGGTGCCCTTGTTTCCCAGCCCGCTCAGCGCAAACAGCCACGCACCGAGAAAACCGCAGACGAGCGCGCCGAGCGCGAGAGACAGGGACCGGATCATCCGGCTGCGCTACTTGCGGTCCTTGGCGCGTTCAAGCTCGCCGCGAGCCTGCAGCGCGATATCCTGGGCGCGCAACCAGTCGGGTGTGTCCGGGTCTAGCCCAGCCACGGCGGCCTGCGCGCTGCGCAGGGCCTCGATATACTGGCCGCTCATCACTTGTTGTTCGGCGCTGGCAAGCCGCGCGCGCGGCATGTCGCCTTCGGCGGCGTAGATCACGCCGAGTTGATACCACGCAAACGGGTTCAGCCGATCGCGCGAAACCGCCGCGCGCAGCACCCGCTTGGCTTCGTCGTAATGGCTGGCATCCTCGGTCGCGATCAGCGCGTGGCTGAACAGCGTAGCGATCAGCGGCTGGTTGCCGGTCAACGCGGTCGCCTTCCGGAGCGGGGCGATCGCCTCGCCCGGGCGGCCCGATTCGAGCAGGACCTGGCCTTCCATCTCGAGGTAGTAGGGATCGTTCGGATCGGACTTGAGCAACGCATCGGTCTCGACCAGCGACTTGTCCATCAGCGCCTGCTTGTGAAAAGCGTAGGCGCGGGCAAGGCGAGCCGGCGCGGTGGTATCGGTCTCGGGATACTGGCGCAGCGTCTGCGCGGGCTCCTGGATGAAGCCGGCGAGCTTGGCCTTGACCCGCTCGAAGCGCGCCTGGAGCTGCGGATCGCCCGGCTTGGCCCATGCGGGATCGGCCTCGTAATCGTGCGTCAGGCGCGTGATCCGCTCGCCCGAAACGGGATGGGTCGAAACGTAGGCGTCCTCGTCGGTGTGGCTCATGCCGTAACGGAATTCGAGGCTCTGGAGCTTCTTGAAAAAGCTCAGGGAACCCCGGCCCGAAATTCCGGCTTTCGAAAGGTATTGGACCCCGGCGGCATCCGCGGAGCTTTCCTGGGCCCTGCTGAAAGCGAGATATTTGCCGATGGCAGCGCGCTGACCTGCCATCATCACCCCCATCGCGGCGTCCCCGGCACCCGCCGCTGCGGCGGCGATCCCGAGGAGCATCGAAAGGATCGAGATCCTGCCGGCTGTCGCCGCGCCTTGGGAGGAGCTGATCACGTGCCCGCCGGTAACGTGGCCTAGCTCGTGCGCGATCACCCCCTGGACTTCTTCGGCGGTGTCCGCGGCGTCGATCAGACCGGAATGGAGGTAGACCGCCTGTCCGCCGGCGACGAACGCGTTGATCGATGGATCCCCGACCAGAACGATATCGACATTGCCCGGCGCGAGGCCCGCTGCTTCGACCAGCGGAGCGGCCATGTCCTTGAGCAGCGCCTCGGTCTCGGCGTCGCGTAGCACCGATTGCGCGGCCGCCGGCTGGGCGGTGAGCGAAAGGGCCGCAACGATCGCGAAAATGCGGGGAAGCGTGTGCATGGCGTCCGGGCGTTAGCGGTTCTGGCGCTGAACCGGAACTGAAGCTCCGTCGTCGAGCGGCTGACTCGTCTGCGGGGCGACCGCGGGGTGCGGCGCGCGAATGAAGGCGAGCAGCGGATCAATCACTTTGCCGTCCTGCGCAAACGGCTTCGACAGGCCCATGACGATCCCGGCGTGACCCATCCCCGGGAACTCGACCTCCTGCACGCGTCCTCCTGCCTTGGTCAGAGCGGCCGCGAGATTTCGTGAGTTGCGCACCCGTACGACATCGTCGGTCGTCCCGTGGAGCAGCAGGATCGGCGGCGCGTCGGCACGCGCGAACGTGATCGGCTGGGTCGTCCGGGGATCGAGCGCTGTCGCCATCGCCGTCTTGGCGGATTCGCTGGTGAAGGGGTAGAAATCGGCTGGTCCGGCCAGGCTCACGGTGCCCGCGATCGCCGCTTCGGGCACGCCGGCTTTTGCCAGCCACTGCGGATCGAGCGTGAGCATCAGCACGTTGTAAGCACCGGCCGAGTGGCCTGCGAGCGTCACCCGCCTTGCATCGATACGCGCCGCGGCAGCATGATCGCGGGTCCACCGCACGCCAGCGGCGGTGTCCTCCAGCATCGCCGGAAAGCGGCCATCGGGCACCAGCCGGTAACCGACCAGGGCGGTCGCGTAACCGTGATTGCCCAGCGTGCGCGCGACGAAGCGGTAATCGGCGGTCGCGCCGTCGTGCCACCCGCCGCCATAGACGAACGCTACCAGCGGCCAGCCCCCAGCGGGCGCCGGGCCCTCGGGCACCCACAACTCGACGTTCTGGTGATCGCTCGCGCCGTATCGGCCCTCGGCCGCAAGCCGTGTCCCGTGCTCGCGCGAGAATCGCGCATCGATCCATTCGAGCGTGGCCGCCGATCCTTGCGCTACCGCCCACCGCCACACCCCGTATCCAGCGACCGTGAGCACCGCGAGGATCAGGACGGTGATCATGAGCCAGCGCCTTTTGCCTGTTTTCATCGAGCGACCCCGCTGTCATTGACTGGCGCCTGCACCGCCTTGACGATCTGTGCGGTCTCGCCCTCGGTGGATATGCCGTTGGCGCGCAGGAATTCCTTGCCGGTAGCGTAGTCCGCGCCGAGCCACAGCGGAACACCCGAGGCCTCGATGATCGCGCGCCCGGCGAGCTCTTCGGGCGACAGCGGACCGGCGCCGGTGCGGATGAACACCGCGGCGACCCGTCCAGGGTTCAGCTGCACGGTGTCGGCATAAGCCGGAAGATCTCCCTGGGTGTCGTCACCGATCAGCGCAAAGCGCATATCGGGATAGAACGCCAGCAGGGCATCGAGCGCGGCGCGCTTGTGCGCCCCGTGACTGTCGCTGCCGAACGTCGCGCGGTTGAGCCCCCAGTCGCGCAGCAATAGCGGCCCCAGCGGCAGGTTGCGGCTTTGCTGGAACGCGACGAGATAGGAAAACAGGTTCCACGGCGATGACGAGATGTAGAAGAACGGCCGATGGGTCGCGGCATAGCGCGTACCCGCGCCGCCCGGTTCGGCAAGCACCGCCCCGCCGCCGAGCGCGCCGAAGAACACGTCGGCGCCCGGCACCGCGATGCGCTCGTCGGGCAATTCGGCGAGCACCCGCCGCCAATTGCGCGCGATCGCCCGGGGACCGCCCGTGATGCCGGTCTCCACGATCGTATCGTCGATGTCGGAGACGACGGTAAGCCGGGTCGTGGTTCCAGGCGCGAGGACGTAGCCCTCGATGCACTGCGGGCCGTCGGGCGTCAGCCAGTGGAGGCAGGCGACCTCCCACGCGGGGTCGCGCGGTAGCGGCCATTCGGGCGCAAGGTCCACATCGAAGCGGACGTAGCCTTCATTGTCGGTGAACCCGTCGCGTTCGAAGGTGGCGCCGCCGGGAGCCCTGAGCTCGAGCCGCACGGCCAGCCCCGGCACTTCGCGCGAGGCGAACTGGGCCAGCATTGTGCGCATCGCCTGCAGGCGCCCGCGCCGCGCGAATGGATCGGCGCCGGGACGCCCGGCGCGCAAGGCGCGCGCGGTAATCGTCAAGCGCGTCGGGCTACGATAGCCGAAGAACGGCTGCATGCGGACGGGAGCGGACGCGAATAAAGCCATCACCGCCGCGCTAGCGGGCACGGCGCGGCAAGAACAGCGATCTATCGCGCGCGGTTCAGGCGACCAGCTTCCGGGCAGCCTTCTCGACCAGCGGCAGGTCAGCGATTTCACCCAAAACGACCACCTGGCCGCCGGTGCGGCGGATCATCACGAGCGCGAATTCATCGCCCTCGCTCGCGATATCCTCGAATCCCAAAGGCGCAATTGCGCGCAGCTTGCGCGCCAGAGCCTCGCGCGGAGTCTCACGCACTTCCGCTTCACTGCTATCGGCGCGGCGATAGTCACGCTCGGCCTGGACCACGCCCTTGAGGCCGCCTTCGGTTTCGCTCAGGAGGCCTGCCAGCGTGCCGCGCTCGATTCCCATGCGGTGCGCATGGCTCAGCACGGCGGCGTACTCGGTGATGCGCGTCTTGTCGTAGTCGGCGCCGAACACCAGCTTGACCACCGGGGTCATCGGCGCGCGTTCCTGTACCGTCAGGCCGCTGTCGGCGACCAGTTCGATGAACGCTTCGGGCTCGGCTGCGGCGGCGAGGCTGAAATCGTAAGCGCGGCCGACCGCGGCGTAGAGCGCGCTCCGGCTGCGGTCCTCACAACTGCGTGCGGCCAGCGCCAGTTCGCGCGCGGCGGCAAGGCAATCGTAAAGACCCATATCGTCGTCGGCGAGAGCTACCAGCCCATCGAACGCATCGGCGCCTGGTTCGCCGATCGGATCAACCAGATCGAACGGCGGATCTTCGCCCGGCTCATGCGCGGCGACTGCTGGCGCTCCGATCTGTGGCTCGACCTGCTGCAGCGGCGATTGCCACGCGGCAAGCGCGGCATCTTGGTCGGCGTAGTCGTAATCTTCATCTTCGTCGAAATCGCTACCGCCGCCGAGGACATCGGGCGAAAATGGGTCTGCCTCCCCGAGCTCGATCGGCGCGCGGCCGACTTTGCTGCCGCCGAGCGATAGCAGCGAGCCGAAGCGGGTCCCGCTGGCGGGCTCCTCGTCGACCGCCTCGATCGCTTCGTAGAGGCCGGAAGAATCGTCTTCGGCATCGTCCTCCTCGTCGAAGTCCTCTTCTTCGCCGAACGCCGGCAGCGGAAAACGGTCGTTTTCGTGCCCGCCGCGCGTGGAGGGCAAGGTTACCGGCGCAACATCGGCGGAACCGGGGCCATCGGCCCAATCGGTTACCGGATCGGGGTTGCGCGGCGCGTATGCCGTTGCTGGTTCGATCTCGATGGCCATCTCGGGCTCATTGGCCGAAGCCACATCGAGCGCCTGGTCGATTTCCAGCAAAAGCTCGTCGCTGGTGAGTTGGTCGGCCATTTGCTTCCAGTTGATGACACCATAGATGAAATCGATCGTGTCGTCGTCGCTTGAGAACGGCAGCAGGATGCCGCGATAAAGGATCGTGCTCCCGCGCTGGTTGACGAACTCGGCCTCAAACCCGATCGGCGCCTGGTTGGCGAGAATTTGCATGTAGTGGTCGGTGATGCGGCTCAGCAGCGAACGTGCGGGCACGTTCGAAAGCTGGCTGATGCCCTGAGGCGCGTCGCATTCGACCGCCAGCTCGGCGCCGAGATAGCGTACCGCAGGATCTTCGATGCCGTTGGTGAAATCGAGCAGCACCGAAAATGGTCCGAAATCAGGCAAGCTGTCGGGATCGAGATCCTCGATCGAAGGCAAGTTGCGGTCGGCCAGCAGGCTCGCCCAATGGTTGTAGGCGCGCACCTGCATGCGCCGCTCGTCCTGCCCGACAGGGCTGGGCGGCAGTTCGCGGCCGGCATCGTCCTCGCCGGGCGCGTAGTCGGGCACCTCGTCGTAGTCGACTATGCCGAATTGTCCCCGCAAGGTGTCCATTACCGGTCGCTGCCCCTCTGTTCGAAGCGATCGGAACGGTTGTGGGGCGGCGTGGTAAACATCCCGTTAAGTTGCGCCGCGACTTTTGCCGGCCCGCCCCTTCCAGTCACATCAGGTAGCGCATCCTGATTGACTGGATGATGTCATGGCCCTCGACCGCGAAAGCCGCTCGGTCGAACGATGGAGGACCCATCCGTACCGGCGCGTCGCGCGAAAAGCCGAACCCTTCGCGCGGGATCAGGCCGAACGTCTTGTCCGCCCGGCCGTTGCCGTTCTCGTCGTGGAGGACCGATATCGCATAGCGCCCTTGCGGCAGATGGCCGAAATTTACTTGGGCGCGCGTCGCCGGCACGACCGCAGTGCGTGCGCCGGCGCTTTGGCTGCAATCGGGAAAATGATCCGCCTCGCGCGTCAGGCACACCAGTACTTGGCCTTTGGTCGAACGTAAGCCCGTGACCGTCAGACTGATGTCCCCGCCCGACTGGCTTGCGCCTGGCAGGGTCGCAGCGGCGGCAAGGACGAACGCTACGCGAGGCCGCGATCGGTACCGCATAGCTTGTCCCAGAACCGGAAATAGAGGCCGTAATTGCATTTATAGAGATCGTGATGCCGTTGATGATGGCTCGCCGTTATCACCCAGTTCCCTGCAGCCGAGTGAACGAACCTGCGCGGAAACATCTCCCAGCCCATGTGGTTGGTCACCCCCATCACGGTCATCACCAGCAGCACCAGGCCGAGCATCGCGGGGTGGATCGGGACCAGGAATACCAGCGCGGGGATCACCAGCGCCCCGGTCAGCGCCTCGATCGGGTGGAAGCTCATCGCCGCCCAGGCGGTCGGCGGGCGGCTGGCGTGATGGACTGCGTGCGCAACCCGGAACGGCCGCGGGCGATGCATCAGCCGGTGAGTCCAATAGAACCAGGTGTCGTGCGCGAGCAGGTAGATCAACGGCGCGGCGACCGAATACCACAGAGGGTAGGCGTGCCAGTCGGTATAGATCGCGGTCCATCCGCGCGCCTGCCAGCCCCACGCCACGATGCCGGCGGGCACGCCGTAGATCGCGGCCGAGGCAAGCGACCAGGCGATCTCGCGGCGGATCTGCGGGGCCAGACCGGTGTAGTGCCCGGGCCGGACGCGATGCGTCGCCAGTGCGAACAGCCCGCTTGCTGCAAGGTAGCGCAGCGCCACGATCGCAGTCATCGCCAGCGCGGACAGGAAGATAGCAAGCAGCATTAGCAGCTGTTATGCGCCCGCCAGAGGCGAGACTACAAGCCCTGACCCCACGGCGCGCAATGCGGATCGCTTGCGACGATCTGGCGGCGGAGCGAGGCGCGCGCGAGTCGCTCGACCTCGACCTTGCGGCGCGCGGCGGCGAGCGGGTGGCTGGGGGCAGGCCGAACGATCTCGGCATCGTAGCCGTCAGCGACGATCACGCCGCAGCAGTCGGGCTTGAAGTTTAGTCCATCGAGCAGCGCGGCATCGATCCCCGGCGGCACGCCCCAATAGAAACGGTCGCAAAAATCGAGATAGTCGGGCCACTTGCCGTCGCCGATCAGGTCCCCCCGGCTGACCTTGATCTCGACGATCACGATCCGGCCTTTGGGGTCGACCCCCATCAAATCCGCCCGGCGCCCGTTGCGCAGCGGCATTTCACTCAGGCACCAGATATCGTTGCGCGCGAACAGCCGGCAGATCCCCCGCGCAACCGAAGCTGCGCACGGATTATCGGCAGCGAGCGAGAGCGCAGGTAAATCAGCCATGTGCGCAGGTTGGAACGAAACGCGAACTCGGTCAAGGATCGTCAGCTTTGGGAAGCTAGACCGGTTGGCGACCAGCCGACCGTGGGAGATGTGGCTCAATCAGCGCACGGACTATCGCCTACCGAAGGCGTCCGCTCGCGCTCCCAAGCGTATCTGGGAAACATTCGTGTCGGCCGAGCGCGAGCATGCGCGATCACACACATCAAGCCTTCCGCAGCGGCCCCATCCGGCCCTGCTCGGGCACGAGGCTCAACAACGCACCGCGCGCATGATGATATTCGCGCCACAGGCTGAGTGCTGCGGCGGTTGGGTCCTGGCCGCGCGCGGCGACCGCCAGCAGGGCCTTGACCCCTGGCGTCATCATCGCGGCGAGATCGGTGACGCCGTTGGTCGCCAGCTCCAGCCGCCACCCGCCCAGATCCTTGATCAGCGCCGGGAAGTTGCGCACTTGCGCGCTTGGCTTTTCGCCCGCGAGGCCAGCCATCGTCGCTACCGCGGCGGCGGCATCCTGCAGCGCTGCCCATTGCACGCTCATCGCGCTGGGGCCCCTGAGGGAGGCTCCATCGTGCCGGGCGGCGGCGAAATCGGTCGGAGTCGCGTTCATCGTGACACCAGCGTTAACCCCGTGCACTTGCCAAATCGCTAATGAAGGCAAGTGGCGTTGCCGCACCGTTTAAAGAGACTGGCAAGCAACAGGCCGCTTTGCTAAGCGCCCGCCTCCGGGTCACCGGCCAGCACCCGTAGCTCAGCTGGATAGAGCGCTGCCCTCCGAAGGCAGAGGTCACAGGTTCGAATCCTGTCGGGTGCACCAGTCTTATCAGTTTACCTGCCGCTCCCGCCCTTCCCAGTAAGGCGCGCGCAATTCGCGGCGGAGGATCTTGCCGGAGGGGTTGCGCGGCAGCGCGTCGATGAAGTCGACCGACTTGGGGCACTTGAACCCGGCAATTTTTTCGCGTGCGTAGGCGATCACTTCGTTCGCCTCGATCACCGCGTCGGGGCGGCGGACGACCACTGCCTTGACCGCTTCCCCCCACCGCTCGTCGGGTACCCCGATCACGGCGACGTCGGCGATGTCGGGATGGCCGTAGATCGCGCTTTCGACTTCGGCCGGATAGACGTTTTCGCCGCCCGAGATAATCATGTCCTTGATGCGGTCCTGGATGAACAGGTAGCCGTTTTCGTCGAGGATGCCCGCGTCGCCGGTGCGTAGCCAGTTGTCCGCGGACAGCACCCGGGCGGTTTCTTCGGGCTTGTTCCAGTAGCCGGCCATGTTGGACGGGCTGTTGATCGCCACCTCGCCGATCTGACCGGGTGGAACATCGTTGCCGTGCTCATCGAGGATCCGCAAGCCGACCGACGGCAGCGCCTGACCGGCCGAACGCATCACTTTTTCCCTGCCGGGGACGTGGTCCTCCGGCCGCAGGCACACGACAGTTCCGAACGTCTCGGTCATCCCGTACATTTGCGCAAAGTCGCACTGCAACCGTTCAACGCCGCGCTGGAGCAGATCGAGCGGTATCGGGCTCGCGCCGTATCCCATTCCCTGCAGGTTGGAGAAATCGGCGTCCTTGGCGTCGGGGTGATCGAGCATCATCGCGAGCGCGGCCGGCACCAGGAACGCCTGCTTGGCATTGTGCCGCTGGATATCGCGAATGATCAGGCCGGCATCGAATTCGGTGTGAATGATCAGGTGCTGTCCCGCGTTGGCCGCGCCGACGACCGACCCGACTCCCGCGATATGCCCGAACGGCATCGCATGGATCAGCGCGTCGCCCGGTTCGGAGGTGAACCAGCTGAGCCCGCTCTCCTGCACGATCGGCCGTAGCACCGTTGCGTTGCGATGGGTCAGCATGACGCCCTTGGGCATGCCCGTGGTGCCGGAAGTATAAAGCATAAGGAAGACTTCGCCGCGATCGACCGGGGTGCTCACCGGCGCATCGGATTGCGCGTCGCGCCAGGCGTCGAAGCTGCGGTCCATTGTCACGCGCGGGCCATCGAACGGCTGCTGGGCGAAGAGCGGTTCGACGAACAGTATGGCCGCGTCGCAGTCTTTCAGGATGTACTCGATTTCCGCCGGGGCAAGCCGCCAGATCACTGGCACCAGCACCATTCCCGCGCGAGCGCAGGCGAGGACCAGTTCCGCCGCGCGATAGCCGTTCTTGCCGAGATAGGCGACCCTATCGCCCTTCTTTAGACCCATCGCAGCAAGGCCATTGGCAATCTGCGTTACATGGCGATCGTATGTGGTCCAGTCGATCGCCATATCGCCATCGCGCAAGGCGATATTATCGGGTGTCTCGGCGGCCCACTGTGCTAGTGCATCGCCTAGCACGCGGGACTTGTCTTCGTAATCCATCGTCTCTCCTCGTTCGCCGTCTGCCGCGGCGAATCTTCGAGAGGCAAGTTGCGGCGAGAAACTGATTACCGCAAGCCTATGGATTGATGTCCTGCTCGAACCCGCGCTCGAGGAAGCGCAGCGCGCAGCCGGCGAGCACCGCGCTGCCGCGGGGCAGCGCGCTTTCGTCGACGAACATGCGCGGGCTGTGGATCGAACACGCGTTGCGCCAGTCGTCGCCTTCGGCCGCGACCCCGAGGAAGAACATCGCGCCGGGCACTTGCTCGAGCACGTAGGAGAAATCCTCCGCGCCCATGATCGGGGCGGGCAGGGTGATCCAGTCTTGTTCGCCGAACAGCTCGGTGGTCACCGACTGGCCGAGGGCGGCGGCGCGCGGGTCGCACATTGTCACCGGGAACCCCGGGGTGACGGTAACTTTCGCTTCCAGCCCGTAGCCCGCCGCGACGCCCTGGGCGGTTTCGGTGACTAGCCGGTGGATGGCTTCGCGGTTGCGCGGGGTCAGCGAGCGCATTGTGCCACGCAGGGTCACACGGTCGGGGATCACGTTATGCGCGGTGCCGGCCTCGATCATCGTCACGGTGACGACCACCGCGTCGGCGGCGTTGAAGCGGCGGGTGATCACCGCCTGCAGCGCACCGACAATGGCGCAGGCGGCCGGAACGGGATCGAGCGTATCGTGCGGCATTGAGGCATGCCCGCCGCGCCCTTCGACGACGATGTCGAGCTGGTCGGCGCTGGCCATCAACGCGCCCGCGCGGCCCGCTACGGCGCCGTGACGCGCGTTGGGCATGATGTGCAGCGCAAAGGCAGCTTCGGGCAACGGCGAGATCAGCCCGTCGTCGAGCATGTGCTTGGCGCCGTGAAAGCCTTCCTCGCCCGGCTGGAACATGAACTGCACTTCGCCTGCGAGCTCGTCGCGGCGTGCGCACAGCAATTCCGCGGCGCCGGCGAGCATCGCGGTATGGGTATCGTGGCCGCACGAGTGCATCCGTCCCGGCACAGTCGAGGCGAAATCGAGCCCGGTGTGCTCGTCCATCGGCAGCGCGTCCATGTCGCCGCGCAGCAGAACGCGGCGTCCCGGTTTCGTGCCCTTGAGCGTGGCAACCGCGCCGCTGGTGGCGCCGCCTTCGCGCCATTCGAGCGGCAGGTGCGCGAGCGCGGCGCGCACTTTGGCCATCGTCCTGGGCGTATCGAGGCCCAGTTCGGGATCGGCATGGATGGCGCGGCGCAAGGACACGATCTGATGGGAGATCGCGCGCGCCGAATCGAGCAGGTCTGGGTGAAGCATGCGCGCATGCTAGCGCGCTTCGCCGCGGCACGAGTGGGAAAAGTGTAGTGGTGCGAAAAGCCCGCGCCGTCTAAGCGCGAAGTGGATGTCACTTGTATCATCTCCATCATCGGCGCCGCCAAGGGTCGGGGTGATCTTCAACCCCCGCAGCCACCGCAACCGCAAGCTGCGCGATGCGGCCGAGGCGCTGCCCAATGCGATCGTCGCCTCGCCGGCCAAGCGTGGAGAACTGGGCGCGGTGCTGGCGGGGTTCGTCGAGAACGGCGTCCAGTGCATCGCCATCAGCGGCGGCGATGGCACCGTTCGCGATGTGCTGACCGCCGGGATGCCGGTATTCGGCGACAACTGGCCGCCGATCGCGGTGGTCCCGTCGGGCAAGACCAACGCGCTCAACCTCGATCTCGGCGCGCCCAAGCACTGGACACTGGCCGAGGCGATCGAGGCGCTCGGCGATGGCCGGCGCGTGGTCCGCCGACCGGTAGTGGTGCGCGATCTGACCGGCGGCGGCGAGCTTGTCGGTTTCGTATTCGGTGCGGGGCTGTTCACGGTCGCGGTCAACGCCGGACAGGACGCCCATCGGCTAGGGGCGTTCAATGGACTGGCGGTAGTGGCGACCGCAGTGTGGGGGCTGGGGCAGGGGTTCTTCGGATCGGACCGCAACTTATGGCGCCGCGGCGCTCCGATGCGCATCCGGACCGGGCTCGATGACAACGAGCTTCCCCGCAGCGACAGGGGCGATCCGGCGCGACGGACCATGTTGCTGGCTTCGACGCTCGAAGGCTTCGCGTTCGGCATGAAGCCGTACGGCACACGATCCGGTCTCAAGCTGGCGGTGATGGATCACCCGCGTCGCCGCTTGCTGGCGGTGGTCCCGGCGATCGCCTGGGGGTGGGACAGCCCGTGGCTGCAAACTGTTGGCCTCCACCGCTGCGCGACCGACAGGATCTTGCTCGATCTGGGCGATCGCTTCATCCTCGACGGCGAAGCGTTTCCTGCGGGCAGCTACGAACTGACCCCTGGGCCTGCGCTGAGCTTCGTGGTCCCGTGAATGATGCGCTCGAGCGGCGCGTGGCGACTGCGCTCGACGTGGCCGTCATGGCGCAAGTGCACGCCATTGCACAGGATCTGGGGACCGAAGCGGGCGCGCGCGCGGTGTTGTTCTACGGATCGAACTTGCGCACCGGCTCGCTCGACGGCGTGCTCGACTTCTACGTGCTGCTTCCGGGCGAGCAGGTCGAGCGCATCTGGCCGCGCGTTTCGTATCGCGAGTGGCCGGTCAATGGGATCGTGCTGCGCGCAAAGATCGCCACGATGGCGCTGGCGACTTTCGATCGCGCGGCGCGGGGCAAATCGCGCGACACGACGATCTGGGCGCGATTTGTCCAGCCTGCGGCACTGGTGTGGGCGGCGGATGTCCCTGCCCGCCAAGCGGTAATTGCAGCCGTCGTCGGTGCGGCGGAGACAGCCGCGCGGCTGGCGGCGGCGCTGGGGCCGCGCGAAGGACCGGCGGGCGCGTTCTGGCGGGCGCTGTTCCGCGCCACTTACCAGGCCGAATTTCGGGTCGAAAAACCGGGCCGGGAGAACGACATCCTGTCGGTCAACGCGGCACATTTCGACGGGTTATTGCCGATTGCCTGGTCGGCGCAGGGCATCGGCTTCGATCGCGTGGACGACAAGCTGTCGCCGCGCTTGGCCAGCGCCGAGCGCGAATCGATCCTCGCCTGGTGGCGCACGCGCGCGCGACTCGGCAAGGGGCTCAACTTGCTCCGGCTGGTCAAGGCCAGCACTACCTTCGAAGGCGCGGCGCGCTACGCGGCATGGAAGATCGAACGGCACACCGGCGTGCCGGTGGCGCTGACGCCGTGGCGCGAGAAACACCCGGTGCTGTCAGCGCCGGCAGTGCTGTGGCGGGTGTGGCGCGCGCGGCGCCAGCGCGCTCACGGCTGAATTACATGTAACGCATGTTGATGCGGATCGATTTGACCCCATTGCCGACCGTGAAACCGGTCCTGGTGTAGCTCGGCTTGCCGAGGTTGAAGATGTTGATCGACGGGTTGTTCGACATCCCGCCACCATCGCTCGACAGATCGGTATCGCCGTCACCGTCGAGATCGTGGCGCACCGCAATGCCGTAGCTTCCGCTCGCCGGCAGGGGCACGCAGAAAGCCATCGTCCCGGCCTTCGCGGAAGCCTCGATGCGGTTGATCCAGCGGCCTTTCTTCAGCCAGTCCGCTGCGGTGGCGCGGTAGCTCTGCACGCGGATGCGGCCCTTCGATGCCTTGACCCCGTCAACCGTCACCAGCACCGCCGGCCTGTCGCCGCCGCGGCATTGCGATAGATCGTTACCGATCGTCTGCCGGTATTGCGCGTGGAGCGGCGCGGCCGCGCCGAGCGTCAACGCGCCGAGCGCGGTCAGGCTGATTAGAAGGCGGGGCGAACGATGCGTCATGAAGGTGTCCATATGGCGGGGCGCGGCGCGCGGCTCAAGCCGTCGGCGCATCCAATGGCCCCAGGGATTGATTCCCCAGTGCCACCTCGGGCCTGAATTTGCCCTGAATTACCGGCCGCCGCGCGCCGTCCACCAGAGCGTCATCAATTATGATCTGCCCTGCAAAAACCTCATCTGGTTGCGATTCGCTCCGCAAAAGTGTCGCCAATTGGCACGCCCGCGCCATTCTCCCCGGGGTCATGTGGAAAAGGGCAGGCTTTCGCCTTGTGCGTCTTTAGTAGCGATGGTTAAGCGCTTGAAAGGCATCCCGAGGAGCCCAAGGCGCCGATTATGGCCCGCCCGTTGATCAGCCCATCGATTCTGTCGGCCGATTTCGCCCGTCTCGGCGAAGAGGTGCGTGCGATCGACGAAGCCGGCGCCGACTGGATCCACGTCGATGTGATGGACGGGCATTTCGTGCCCAACCTCACCATCGGCCCCGCGGTGGTCAAGGCGCTGCGCCGGCACACCGCCAAGCCGTTCGACGTGCACTTGATGGTCAGCCCGGTCGATAGCTGGCTGGACGCGTTCGCCGAGGCCGGGGCGGACATCATCACCGTCCACCCCGAAGCCGGACCCCATGTCCACCGCACGGTGCAGGCGATCAAGGCGCTCGGCAAGCAAGCCGGCATCAGCCTCAACCCGGCAACCCCGGCCAAGATGCTCGATTACCTGATCGACGACATCGACCTGGTGCTGATAATGAGCGTCAATCCCGGCTTCGGCGGTCAGAGCTTCATCGCCAGCCAGCTTCGCAAGATCGAGGCGGTCCGCAAGATGATCGACAAGGCCGCGATGAATCGGGACGGACCTGCGATCCACCTCGAGGTCGACGGCGGCGTCGATGCGGCGATCGCACGGCAGTGTGTCGATGCGGGCGCCGATGTCCTGGTCGCCGGTTCGGCCAGCTTCAAGGGCGGGCCGGGCCAGTATGCCGCCAACATCGCCGCGCTGAAAGGCCTGCAAGAGGCTCTCGGCTGATGGCCAACGCGGCGCTTACTGACAAGCGTCCAATCGGGCAGACAAACGCGCGGGCCATCCCGCTGCACGCAGGCAGCGAAGCGCAAGTGCTGAGCGAAACCGCGAGCGAAGTGATCGAGCCCGGCCGCGCGCTCGCGATCGCCGATTTTTCCCCTCCCTCGGTGGGGCCGGGAGAAGCGCTGATCCGGCTCGCCTATCGCATGGGAATATCGGGCTCGACGCTCGCGCGGCCGTTCGGCAAGCCCGCCAAGGCGCGGCTGCTGGCGACTGTCGAAAGTCCGCTCGCCGGCGACCGCGCGGCAGGCATGGCGCTTCGGGCCGGACATTTTCTGGTCTACGGGGTCAAGGCGCCGATCGCGCAGATGGATTTCGGTCCGACCGCCCGGCTGACCCCTCCGTTCGAGCGCACCGTCCACGGGTTCACCTGGCTGCGGGATTTATGTGCCTCGGCCGCGCGCGAACAGTGCACCGCCACCGCAGAGCGTGTGCTGACCGCGTGGCTCAAGGCCAATGCGAAGTCAGCGGTTCCATCCAAGCAGAACAGAGGCCCGGCGTGGACCGTCGAGAACGCCGGGCTGCGGCTGCTCGGTTGGCTGGTCCACGCGCCGCTGATCTTGTCGGGTCCGGACGCCAGACTGCGCAACCGGGCGCTCAAGACGATGGGGGAGACCGCTCGCTGGCTCGATCGCAACGTCGGCAAGGCGGGCGACGGACTGGGGCAAGTTGCGGGATGGTGCGCGATCGTCGCTGCCGGGTTGTTATTGCCCGATGGCAAGCCGCGCCGGCTCTTTGGCGAAGCTGGCCTGGTCCGCGCGCTGGGCGAGTTGGTGGCGGACGATGGCGGCGTGCTCTCGCGCAGCCCGCTGGCACAGGCCGAGGCGATTGCGTTGCTGGTGGAGGTGCGCGCCTGCTACCGCGCGGTGCGGCGCGATCCTCCGACAGCAATCGAGGCAATGCTCGGCATGCTGGTTCCGCCGTTGCTGGCGCTCACTCACGGCGATGGTGGCCTTGGCTCGTGGCAGGGCGCAGGCGCGGTCCCGGCTGAGCGTATTTCGGCGCTGGTGTTGGCGAGCGGGGTGCGCACCCGGCCGCTCAAGGACGCGCGCCAGTGGGGCTACCAGCGCGCTACCGGCGGCAAGGCCGTGCTCCAGTTCGATGCCGCCCCGCCGCCCCTCGCGCGGTATGCCCGTTCGGGCTGCGCTTCGACGCTGGCCTTCGAATTGAGCCATGGACCGCAGCGAATCGTAGTCAATTGCGGCGGCGCGGCGTTCGCCGGAGGGCAGGTGCCGGTGCGGATCGAGCAGGGCTTGCGCGCGACCGCGGCACATTCGACGCTGACGCTCGGCGACGCCAACTCGACCGCGGTTCTTCTGGGTGGCAAGCTCGGCTCGGGTGTCGGCGAGGTCGAGATTGACCGCCGGATGCTCGGGGGCGAAAAGGCCGGCGGCGGGGCAACCCGGCTCGAGGCGAGCCACGATGGCTATGTCGCGCGCCATGGCCTGCTCCACCGCCGCATCCTGATCTTGCGCGACGACGGCAGCGAGCTGCGCGGCGAGGATTTGCTGATCCCCGCGGGCAAGAAGGGCAAGCGCGGCAAGATCGGTTTCGCCGTTCGCTTTCACATCGGGCCTGGAATCGCATTGGGTCTGTCCGACAATCGCCGCGGCGCGGGTCTCGCTTTGCCCGACGGCAGCTACTGGCAGTTCCGTTGCGGGGAACTGGGCGAAGGTGTCACGCTGAGCGTCGAGGAAAGCTTGTGGGTCGATGGCCAGGGTCGACCCCAGCCGATCGAGCAACTGGTGATCCAGGGGCTCACACCCCGGAGTGGCGGCAGCTTCTCGTGGCTGCTGAAGAAGATGGGATGATGTGTCTGTGACTGATGTGGCAATCCGGCGGGCGCTGCTGTCGGTCTCCGACAAGGACGGGCTGGTCGAGCTCGGACGCACGCTCGCCGATGCCGGGGTCGAGCTGGTCTCGACCGGCGGCACCGCCAAGGCCTTGCGCGCCGAAGGTCTCGATGTGCGCGATGTCTCTGAAGTGACGGGCTTCCCTGAGATGATGGACGGGCGGGTCAAGACGCTCCACCCGATGATCCACGGCGGACTGCTGGCAGTGCGCGACAATCCCGAGCATGCCGCCGCGATGGCGGCGCACGAAATTGGCGCGATCGACCTCGTGGTGGTCAACCTGTATCCGTTCGAAGCGACCCTCAAGCGCGGCGCGGGCCGCGACGAGGTGATCGAGAACATCGACATCGGCGGGCCGAGCATGGTCCGCTCAGCAGCCAAGAACCATGCGTTCGTGACGATCGTCACCGATCCGGCCGATTACGACGGGTTGCTGGAAGAACTGGCGGGCAACGACGGCGCGACCACGCTGGCTTTCCGCAAGCGGATGGCGGCCAAGGCATTCGCGGCGACCGCGGCTTACGATGCGATGATCAGTCAGTGGTTTGCCTTCGCCGATCAGGGAGAAAAATTCCCGCCGACGGTGAGCATGACGCGAAAGCTTGCCGGTACGCTGCGCTACGGCGAGAACCCCCACCAGGACGCCGCGTTGTACCTGCCGGCCGGACCGCACACCCAGGGCTTGCCCCAGGCGCAGCAAGTCCAGGGCAAGGAGCTGTCGTACAACAACTACAACGACGCTGCCGCCGCGCTGGAGCTCGTAGCGGAATTTCGTGGCCAGGCGCCGGCCGTGGTCATCGTCAAACATGCCAACCCGTGCGGTGTCGCGCAGCGTTCGACGCTGCTCGACGCCTGGAACGAAGCGCTTCATTGCGATGACGTCTCGGCGTTCGGCGGGATCGTCGCCACCAACGTGCCGCTCGACGGGCCGACGGCGGAGTCAATCTGCGCGATCTTTACCGAGGTGGTTGTCGCCCCTGGCGCCGACGAGGATGCGCTCGCCTTGTTCGCCAAAAAGAAGAACTTGCGCCTGCTCCTGATCGACGATTTGCCTGACCCCCGCCGCGCAGGACAGACAATGGCGATTATCGCCGGCGGCATTCTGATCCAGGATCGCGACAACGCCGCGATAACCAGTAACGATCTGAAAGTAATGACAAAACGCTCGCCCACCAGCCAGGAATTAGACGATTGCCTGTTCGCCTGGACCGTGGCGCGCCACGTCAAATCGAACGCGATCGTCTACGCCAGGGACGGGGTCACCGCCGGCATCGGCGCCGGACAGATGAACCGGCGGGACTCGTCGCGCATCGCCGCAATGAAGGCAGCCGAGGCGGCGGAGAAGTTCGGCTGGCCCGAGCCCCGCACCGTCGGCAGCGCGGTGGCGTCGGACGCGTTCTTCCCGTTCGCTGATGGGCTGCTGGCAGCCGCCCAGGCGGGCGCGACTGCGGTCATCCAGCCGGGCGGATCGATCCGCGACGCCGAAGTCATCGCCGCCGCCGACGAAGCGGGTCTCGCGATGGTGTTCACCGGGATGCGCCACTTCCGGCATTGATTTGCCCGCAGTACCGGCGAACTCAACGCCACCACTTCGCGTCGCGCAGAATCGCGTGGGCGCAGTTGTGGCCCGGCGCTCCGGTGACCCCCCCGCCCGGGTGCGTGCCCGCGCCGCATAGCCACAGCCCGGAGACCGGGGTTCGGTAGCTGCCCGATCCCAGCACGGGCCGCGCGGCCCATAGCTGGTCGAGGCTCATCCGCCCGTGAAAGATGTCGCCGCGCCACAGCCCGAACTTTGCCTCGAGCGCGCGGGGTGTGTGGACTTGCCGGTGCTTGACCAGCGCGCGAAAGCCAGGTGCGCGGGTCTCGATCACGTCGAACACCGCCTCGACCGCCTCGTTCGCGCAATCTTCGGGCAAATCGGGATCGACGTGTTGGCAGAACAGGCTGGCAACATGGCTGCCGGGCGGCGCCAGGCTAGCATCCACCAGGCTGGGAATCAGCATCTCCACGATCGGCTGTCGGCTGAAGCCGTATTCGGTCGCATCGCGCCACGCGCGGTCCATGTAGCGGAGGCTCGGCGCCATTACGATCCCCGCTCTTAGGTGGTCGTCCCCTGGTGGCGCGTGGGCGAACTGCGGCAGGCCCGACAGCGCGATGTTCATCCGCAAGCTGCCCGATCCGCCTTGATAGCCCGCCATCGCGTGGGCAAAATCCGCCGGCACCGCGTTGCCGGGCACCAACCGCTCGAACAGCGGCTTCGGACCGAGGTTGGCGATCACGCGCTTCGACCGTACCTCCTCGCCGGTCACCAGCCGCAGACCGACAGCATGCCCGCCCTCGACCAACACCCGCTCGACCGGCGTCCGGGTGATGATTTCGCCCCCCATCTCGCGCACCGCTTCGGCCATCGTGCGAGTGATCGTGCCCATTCCGCCCGGCACGTGCCCCCAGGCACCTTTCTTGCCGTTCACCTCGCCGAACACGTGGTGGAGCAGGACGTAGGCGCTGCCCGGCGCATCCGGGCTTGCATAGTGACCGACGGTCGCGTCGAACCCGAACGCGGCCTTGACCGGATCGCTTTCGAACCACTGGTCGAGCACCTCGCGCGCAGACCGGGTGAACAAGCTCAGCACGTCGCGCTTGGCGCTGAGCGGCAGCCCGGCGACCTTGCGCGACTGCATCACCGCGTCGAGCATTGCCCGTGGTCCGCCAGCGGCGTCGGGCGGGACCTTGAGCGCAAGATCACGCAGCACCTCCGCTACACTCTCGAGCATCGCGCCGTAGCCCGGTAGCGCGTCGGCATCCCTGCGCGAGAATCGCGCGAACTCGGCCTGGGTCGCTTCCAGCCCCCCGCCGACCAGCAGATAATTGCCATCCAGCGGCAGGAAGTTGGCAAACGGCCGCTCGATCACTCGGTAGCCGCGCCGTTCAAGTGCCATGTCGGCGATCACCTTGGGCTGGAGCAGGCTGACAGTGTAGCTGGCGGTCGAGTTGCGAAAGCCGGGCGCGAATTCCTCCGTCACCGCCGCCCCGCCGACTACCTCACGTGCCTCGTAGAGCCGTACTTTGTGCCCGGCCCGGGCGAGGTAGAAGGCGCACACCAGCCCGTTGTGTCCGGCCCCGATTATCGCTGCGTCGAGCACGGCACCCTCCGATGAACCTCGCGCACCCCCCTGTTCAGGGCCTCGCAATCGTCAGACCGCTACCCATATCGCCCAGTGAAGGAAACCATTGCATGCGCCTGTTCAAGTCCGACCTCTACCGCAATTTCGCCGTCGGCTTTGCCGTGGGCGCGGCGATCGCCGTGCTCCATGTTGCTCCGCAGATGAGCGACGGATTGGTGAGCCAGGCGCACGCCGCGACCATCGAAGCGCCCGTCACATGATGCGCGTCTCGTTGATGCTTGCCACCGCCGGTCTCGCGCTCGCGGGTTGCCAGAGCGCAGCTGTCGCGGCGGAGGCGACCGTCTCCGCGCCGCAGGCCAAGCAGATCGCTGCCGAGGGCAAAGGCCTCAAGACCGCAATCTTCGCGGGTGGTTGTTTCTGGGGTGTAGAAGCGGTGTTCAGCCACGTGAAGGGCGTCAAAAGCGCGGTCAGCGGCTATGCCGGTGGCAGCAAGAGCGACGCCAGTTACGACACTGTTTCGGGCGGCGACACCGGACACGCCGAAGCGGTCAAGGTGACGTACGATCCAACCGTAATCCGCTATGACCAACTGCTGCGGATATACTTCTCGGTGATTACCGATCCGACGCAGAAGAACCGTCAGGGCCCCGATACCGGCCCGCAGTACCGCACCGCGCTGTTCCCGCAAAATGCCGAGCAGAGCACTGTCGCCAAGTCGTATATCGCCCAGCTCTCGAGCGCGCATCTGTGGAGCCGGCCGATTGTAACCACCCTTGAGCAGGGCGGCTTCTATCCAGCCGAATCCTATCACCAGGATTTTGCTGACAAAAATCCGAGCCATGGCTACATCCGCCGGTGGGATGCGCCCAAGGTTGCTGCGCTCAAGGCGATGTATCCCGGTGTGTGGAAGGCGACGTTCACCCCCGGCTGACAGCGCGCGGCTGGCGCTTGGGCCGCATCGGCATTACATTGCGCCGATGGCCAACCAGCACACTCATCACGAGCATTCGGGCTCCGATCTCACCACCGCAGCGCAGGAAGCGCTGATCCGCGCTGGCGAGCAATGGACCGACCTGCGCGCCGACGTGTTCGCGGCGTTGGCAACGCACGCCTCGCCCGCCTCTGCTTACGATATTGCGGACGAGGTTTCGGCCCGGCGCGGCAAGCGCATGGCGCCCAACTCGATCTACCGCATTCTCGACGTGTTCGTGGCCAACAACCTCGCGCTTCGCGTCGAGAGCAGCAACGCCTACCTCGCCAACAGTCATCCCGGCTGCCTGCATGACTGCATCTTCCTGGTGTGCGACGAATGCGGCGAAGCGACCCACATCGATAACGACGCGGTCAGCAAGACCGTCCGCGGACTGGCCGAGGCGGCCGACTTCAAACCCGAGCGCCCGGTGATCGAAATCCGGGGGCTTTGTGCGGAATGCCGCTAGTTTAGGCGCTTTTCATAGAACGCTCATGGTTTCATCAGAGACCTTTCATCGACAGCCTCGGTGGGCGAGTGTAGAGCACCGCCCATGACATCGCGCCCCGAAACACCTCTGCTCGATACCGTCGACGTGCCTGCAGATCTCCGCAAGCTGCCGCCCGAAAGCTTGCGCCAGCTGGCTGACGAACTGCGCTCCGAGATGATCAGCGCGGTCGGCACCACCGGCGGCCATCTCGGGTCGGGCCTCGGCGTGGTCGAGCTGACAGTCGCGCTGCACTATGTGTTCGACACCCCCACCGACAAGCTGATCTGGGACGTTGGGCACCAGGCCTATCCGCACAAGATCCTCACCGGGCGCCGCAACCGTATCCGCACGCTGCGTCAGGGCGGCGGCCTATCGGGCTTCACCAAGCGCAGCGAAAGCGAATATGATCCGTTCGGCGCGGCGCATTCGAGCACCTCGATCAGTGCCGCGCTCGGCTTTGCGATCGCCAACAAGCTGAAGGGCCAGCCGGGCAAGGGCATCGCCGTGATTGGCGACGGCGCGATGAGCGCCGGGATGGCCTACGAGGCGATGAACAACGCCGAGGCCGCCGGCGACCGGCTCGTGGTGGTCCTCAACGACAACGACATGTCGATCGCGCCCCCTGTGGGCGGGCTGTCGGCATATCTCGCGCGGATGGTGTCATCGAGCGAGTACCTGGGCCTTCGCAGCATTGCCAAGCGACTGACCGCGAAGATCAGCCGCCGTCTCAACCACGGTCTCGAAAAAGCCGAGGAATTCACCCGCGGGATGGTAACCGGCGGGACGCTGTTCGAGGAGCTGGGGTTCTACTACGTCGGACCGATCGACGGGCATAACCTCGACCACCTGATCCCGGTGCTCGAAAACGTGCGCGACGGCGGGCAGGGGCCCATCCTGGTCCATGTCGTCACGCAAAAAGGGAAAGGCTACGCCCCGGCGGAGAACTCCGCCGACAAGTACCACGGGGTACAGAAGTTCGACATCATCACCGGCGAGCAGGCCAAAGGGGCGGCGGGGCCCCCGTCCTACCAGAACGTGTTCGGCGATGCGCTGGCCAAGCTGGCCGAAACCGACCCGCGGATTTGCGCGATCACCGCCGCGATGCCCTCGGGCACCGGAGTCGACCGGTTCGCCAAAGCGCATCCTGAGCGCGCGTTCGACGTTGGCATTGCCGAACAGCACGCGGTGACTTTTGCAGCCGGCCTTGCCGCGCAAGGCATGCGGCCGTTCTGCGCGATCTATTCGACCTTCCTCCAGCGCGCGTTCGACCAGGTGGTCCACGACGTTGCGATCCAGAATCTGCCGGTGCGTTTCGCCATCGACCGCGCAGGGCTGGTAGGCGCCGACGGAGCCACGCACGCGGGGTCGTTTGACGTGACGTATTTGGCTACTTTGCCCAACTTCGTGGTGATGGCACCTGCGGACGAGGCCGAGCTGGTCCACATGACTTATACCGCCGCCGAGCACGACGGCGGCCCGATCGCGTTCCGTTATCCGCGTGGCGGCGGCACCGGGGCGGCGCTGCCCGAGACCCCGCAAAAGCTGGAGATCGGCAAGGGCCGGATCGTGCGCGAGGGCACCAAAGTGGCGCTGCTCAGCTTGGGCACGCGTCTTGCCGAAGCCGAAAAAGCCGCTGACGCGCTCGAGGCCAAAGGGCTGTCGACCACCGTCGCCGACTTGCGCTTCGCCAAGCCGCTCGACGCCGCGATGATCGATCGGCTTTTGCGCGATCATGACGTGGTGGTGACGATCGAGGAAGGCAGCATCGGCGGCCTGGGCGCGCACGTCCTCACTCGCGCGAGCGACGAAGGCCTGCTCGACGCCGGGCTCAAGATCCGCACCATGCGCCTGCCCGACGCGTTTCAGGACCACGACGATCCGGCCAGGCAGTACGACGAGGCCGGGCTTACCGCCCCGCACATCGTCGATACCGTGCTCAAGGCCCTGCGCCACAACAGCGCCGGGGTAGAGGAGGCGCGAGCCTAGCTCAGCCGACCCAGCGCCACACCCCCGCCGGAACCCCCGCAGCATGGATATGTGTCCAAGTGAGCAACAGCCACAGCGCGATGGAAACCAGCCACAGGACGGAACCTGCGCCGAGCAATGAACGCCACTGCGGCCAGTAGCTCGTCTGTCGTTCCCATGCGGCCCAGTCATCGCCGAGGAGTTGGGCTTTCTTGCGGTCCTGGAGATGCGCTCCGACCAGTGCGAGGACCAGCACCGCCGCCGCCACGATCATCGTGCGAAGGCTCCACCACAGCGCGATATGCGCGATCGCCCACAGCGCGAAGCCCCACATCATCGGGTGGCGGGTAACCGCGAACACGCCGCTGGGCGCACGCTCGATCGGCTTTGGCTTACCCGGATTGGGAAACGCCGGGTTGCCCCGCAGCGACCCGATAAACAGCAGCAGGGCGGGCAAAGTGAGGATGGTGGCGATCACCCAGCCGATTTCGCCCGAGCCGGAAAGGCCGACCGGTGGGGCCGCCCGAAAGGCGAGAATCATCCACACGAACGTCGCCAGCGCGACGAGGGAATAGAGCGCCAGGAAGCGTTTTTCGCCGATCCGTGACAGGATCGGCGCGCGCAGCGGGTGCGAAAGCGCAAAGTGGGTGCCGACAAAGGCGAGCGATGCCGCCAGCAAGGAGCCGAGCGCAGGGTCCATCGTATTTCTCCCGTCCGGCCGCAACCCGGATCGGAAAGAAGCTACTGCCCGCCTTTGCCGATGTCGAGCAGTCGGACAGTGAACAACAGCGTCGCGCCGCCGGGGATCGGGCCCTTGCCCTTGACCCCGTAAGCGTGGCTCGCGGGCGCTGCGATCTCGATCGTGTCGCCGATGCCCATCTGAGGGATCGCCAGCGTCCACGCGGGAATCAGCCTGCCGAGCGGGAAGGCTACCGGCTCGCCTCCTTCGGATGTGTCGAAGGTCGCGCCGTCGGTAAAAGTGCCGGTGTAATGGACAGTGACCACATCAGTCGGCCGCGGATGCGCTCCCGACCCGTCGCCGGTCACCCGCCGCCACAGCACCCCGCCTTCGAGCGACTGCCAGCCCGGCTGCGCGGCGCGCTCGGCGAGGGCGGCTTGCTGGGCGCTCATCCACGCCATATCCTGGCTATGATCGATCGGCGCAGGAACGGGCTGGGCCATCGCTGCTGCGGCCGCAATCAGCGCGAGCCCGAGCGCGAGGGTCGCGCCGCCTTCGCCTGTCAGCAAGCGCCTCACCAGTCGTACGCTTTGGGCTGGTCGCTATCGTCGAGATCGCGGTAGCGGTCGCTCAGGCGCGACTGATGGTCAGCCTTTGATTGCTCGATCCCGTCGATGAATATGCGCTCCGGCGCGCTGGACAACTGAAGTGGGTCGCCGTCCCAGATCACCACGTCGCCCGCGGCGCCCGGCGCAAGCACGCCAGCGCGTCCGCCCTGGCCGGAGATTTCCGCCGGGACCGACGAGATCGCCGCGAACGCCTGGCCCCACGTGAGCCCGGTCGCCCCCGGCACTTTAGTCAGCGCCACCAGGTTGCCGGCATATTGCGCAAGGTTCTTGGGCTGGTCGCCGGTCGTGCCGGCAAGCCCGCCGAGCGCTACCTTGACCCCGGCAGCCACCATCCGGCCGACGTTGCTTTGGGTCGCGGCGAGTTGTTCGAAACTGGACGGCAAGTCGTCGACCGGATCGGCGATCACCGGCACGCCGGCGGCGGCAATGTCGCCCGCCACCCGCCAACCTTCGCTGACGCCCACCAGCACCAGCTTGAGCTTGGGAAATTCGCCGCGCAGCGCGAGCACCGCCCGGATGTCGGACGCGCGTTCGACATCGACGTAGAGCGGCTGCTGGCCGTTCACCACCGGGATCAGCGCCGCCGCATCGAACCGCGTCAGCATCACATCGTCGCGCTCGGCAGGGCTATCGAGCAGACGGGTATCGACGGGGATGTCGTCGCCAGTGCTCACCTGACGGGGCCCACCGCCCCCACCGGGGATGCGGCTATCGGTGCCGTACTGGCGTGCTTCGCGCAGCGCATTGCGCAGGACGGCGTGGGCGCTCACTCGGCTACCGCCGGCGAGCCGCGCACCGTGTTCGCCGAGCGCAACCAGCTGGAATGCGCGCGGGCGCACGACCATGTCGGGGTCGGTCCCAAGATCGACCACCGCGCCCTGACCGCCAAAAATCGAACTGGCGGGCCGCGAGAAAACGCTCGCGCGGGTGATCCCCCCGTCGCGCGCGACCGCGACGTGCTGCGAGGCAGGGTTCAACGCCGGAGTCACGTCGAGCGCCGCACCGAACGGTGAGTTGCGCGCGCCGCTATCGTCCGATTCCTCGATCCCTTCGGCATCGGACAGGCCCAGAGCGGTCATCGCCGCGAACAGCCCCGGGGTGACCCACTTGCCGCTGCCGTCGATCGTCTGCACGCCCGCCGGCACCGCCACGCCAGGACCGGCGGCGACGACTTTGCCGCCGCGCACTACGACGGTTGCGCCGTCAAGTGGAGCGGACCCGTCACCGGTCGCCACGGTGGCGTTGGTGATCGCAAAGTCCTGCGCCAGGGCCGGCGAGGCTCCAAAAAGAACCGGGGCGGCGATCAGCGCCGCGCCGACCAGCAACCGCGCGCTCATTTCACGTCTCCTTCGCCCGGCTGCCCGAGCTCGAAGTCGCTCACCGGCCGCTTCTTGGGATTGTCCGCGTCGAACATCAGCGCGCCATCGATCCACACTTTCTCAGGCCGCGAATAAACGCTCAGGGGATTGCCGTTCCACAGCACCACGTCGGCCATCTTGCCGCTCGTCAGGCTGCCGGTCATCGCCTCGATTCCCATCGCGTGCGCGGGGTTGAGCGTAAGCCAGCGGATCACCTGCTCGTCGGGGATGACGATCCCCGCGCGGCGGCCGGCAGCCTGCGCCTTGGCGGCTTCTTGGTTCAAGCGCTGGATGCCGTTCTCGTCGTCCGAATGGATGATCGTGCAGGCGCCAGCGTTGTGGATGAAAGCGGCGTTCTCGGGAATGCCGTCGAAGCTTTCCATCTTGAAGCCGTACCAGTCGGCCCACACCGCCGAGCAGATGTCGTTGGCGCGCAGCAGGTCGGCGACCTTGTAGCTTTCGACCGCGTGATGGAAGGTCGAGATCTTGTAGCCCATTTCCTTGGACATATCGATCATGATGGCCATCTCGTCGGCGCGATAGCAGTGGTTCTGCACCAAAATCTCGCCATCGAGCACGCCGGCCAGCGTCTCCTTCGCTAGGTCGCGCCCCTTGCGCCCGTCGGCCATCCATTTCTTGGTATCGAGCCAGGTCTGCCGACCGACCGCGATGTTGCCCATCCGCGTCGACGGTATGCGGCCCTTGCCGCCATAAACCCGCTTGGGGTTCTCGCCGCACGCCATCTTGATGCCGTAGGGCGCGCCCGGGAACTTCATCCCCTGCATGGTGCGAGACGGCACGTTCTTCAGGGTGACCGATCGTCCGCCCACAAGGTTGGCCGATCCCGGCAGGATCTCGAGCGAGGTGACCCCGCCATTGGCCAGCGCACGGCTGAAGCCGGGGTCTTGTGGCCACACGGAGTGTTCCGCCCACACTTCGGGCGTGGTCGGGTCGGTCGCCTCGTTGCCGTCGGAATTTGCCTCTATTCCGGGCGAGGGATAGACGCCGAGGTGCGAATGGATGTCGATGATGCCGGGAGTGACGAACTTGCCGGTTCCGTCGATGCGGACGTAGCCGGCCGGAACCGCCAAGTCCGCGCCGCCGACGCCAACCACTTTGCCGTCTGCAAACAGCACCGTGCCGCGATCGATCCGCCCGCCCGCGCCGTCGAACACGGTTGCGCCGACCAGCGCGGTGGGCGCGCCGGGATAAGCCCTGTAAGTCGATGGGTAAGGGTTCTTGTTGACCGCCGAACTGGTGCTCGCCGTGTCGCCATCCCCCCCTTGGGTAGTCGCGCATGCTGCCAGCGCGAGCGCGCCCAGGGCCGCGCATGTCGTTTGCCAGAGTTTCATAGTTTCCCCGTTACCGATGGGGCGCGCAAGCTATCCGGCCGCGCGCCCCCGTAGTCTTGTCAGTTTCGCGTAGCCGGGTGGATTCCCGCTTCGTGTGCTTCGACCCCGGCCTGCGACTGGCCTTCCAGATCGTCGCCCGGGTCGCGGTCTTCGAGCGTATCGAGGTGCATCCAGCGCTTTACGATCGGGCTGAGCAGCAGCACGACGACTGCCGCGCCGATCGCGATCCACCCGAATAGCTCGTAGATATCCAGCAGGCCCTGCTTGCTCATCTCGCCGTCGTGGCCACCGGTTGCTTCGCCGATCTTGCCGGCGACGAAGTTGCCGACTGCGGTCATGTAGAACCACGCACCCATGATCAGGCTGGCTAGATGGCGCGGCGCAAGCCGGTTCATCGCGCTGAGGCCGACAGGCGACAGGCACAACTCGCCGGTGGTGGCGAACAGATAGTACAGGAACACGAAGATGACCGGGGTCATCGCGGCGATCCCGAATGCTTCGGCACCCCATACCAGCACCAGGTTGGCCAGACCCATCTGGGCTAGCGCCAGTCCGAACTTGGCGGGTGCCGAGGGCTCCTTGCCCTTGCGTCCAAGCCATTGCCACAACGCCGCGAACAAAGGCGCCAGCAGGATGATGTAGATCGGATTGATCGACTGGAAGATCGACGCCGGCACTCCGCCTTCGCCTACGCCTTCGACGAAGCGGTCGGTGAACAGGTTCATCGATCCGCCCGCCTGTTCGAACAGGCCCCAGAACAGCGGGTTGAGACTGATCAGGAACAGGATCGCGAACATTCGCTCGCGCGGTTCCTTGGGCAGCTTGAAGCTTTCGAAGAGCACGTATCCCAGCAGCGCGATGCCCGACACCGCGAGCAGGGTCTGGATCACGTCCTGGTATTGGACCAGCGCCCAGATCACCGCGACCGAGGCGAAACCGATACCGTAGATCAGGAATTCGCGGCCTTTGGTGAGTGCCATCGGCGCTTCGCCTGCGCCTCTCAGCGCTTTCTTGCCGAGAACGAACACCACCAGGCCGGCAAGCATGCCGATCCCTGCGAGGCCGAAGCCGAGCCCCCAGCCGATCGTCTGGCCAAGATAGCCGACCAGGATCGTGCCGATCGCCGCGCCGACGTTAATGCCCATGTAGAAGATGGTGTAGGCGCCGTCGCGGCGGATGTCGGTCAGCTTGTAAAGCTGGCCCACCATCACCGAGATGTTCGCCTTGAGGAAGCCGGAACCGACGACGATGAAAGCCAGCGCGGCCCAGAACACGTTGATTGTCGGGTCATCCTGCCCGCCGACACCTTCGACCGCCATCAGGCTGTGGCCCGCGGCGAGCAGCAACCCGCCGAACAGAACCGCCTTGCGCTGTCCGAGGTAGCGATCGGCGAGGTATCCGCCGAGAACCGGAGTGATGTAGACCAGGCTGGTATAGGCGCCGTAGATCAGCGTCGACTTGCCGTCGCTGAACAGCCAGTGCTGGGTGAGGTAGAAAATCAGCAGTGCGCGCATGCCGTAGTAGGAGAATCGCTCCCACATCTCGGCGAAGAACAGCATATACAGGCCCTTGGGGTGGCCAGCGAATTCAGGTTCCTTTTGGATCGCGATCTTCGCGCCAATGGCAAGGAACATCGCCAAGACCACGACCGCGATCGCCGCGATCCAGTCTGCCTCCTGCCACAGCCCCATGTCTTTCATGCGATCCCCTATCGTTTGCTAAGCCGTCAGCGGCTCGATTGCGCGCAACCTAACGCCTCGTTCAGCCATGTGAAGTCACTTGTTTCAAGCGCAACCGTCTCGTGCCTGGACAGCCCGACCGCGGAACCTTGACGCGCCGCGCTGTATTATGTCACTGAAGCACCAGAACGAGGACTTGTAATGACCCAGCAGAGTCGGCCGGTGTACTTGCGTTTGCGCGACCTCGTGGCCGCGGCAATCATCGAAGGGCGCTATCGCGAAGGCGAGATGCTGCCGTCGGTGCGCGCGCTCGCCGCCGAACAAGGTGCCAATCCGCTGACTGTGGCCAAGGCCTACCAGCAATTCCAGGTCGATGGGCTGGTGGATGTCCAGCGCGGGGTCGGCATGTACGTCGTGTCGGGTGCCGCCGAAAAGCTCCGCCGCACAGAGCGCGCGCGCTTTATTGACGAGGAATGGCCCGAACTGAAGGCGCGCATCCACCGGCTCGGCCTCGATCCAGCTGAGCTTCTCGCCGAGACTTGAGCGTTCCGAGCCGGCAAACGGGCCGTTGCGCTCGCGGCTCCGGTCTGCCATTTTGCGCAGCGGTTCGCGATCGCGAGCGGGAGAAACGCGATGATCAGGTCAGAGCTGCTGCAGGCGCTCGCGAAGGAAAACCCGGACTTGCGGGCCGACGAGGTCGAGCAGGTGCTCGATACTTTTTTCGACGAGATCGCCAAGCGGCTGGCCGATGGCGGGCGCGTTGAGTTGCGCGGCTTTGGTGCGTTCTCCACCCGCGAGCGCGGCGCGCGCAAGGGTCGCAACCCGCGCACTGGAGAGGCAGTCGACGTGCCGGAGAAGAAAGTACCCTATTTCAAGCCCGGCAAGGAAATGCGCCGCGTCGTCAACGACGGCTGACTTCTCGAGCGGACAATTTGCTCCGGCACGATAGCCACGCTAGGCGCCAAAGCGCGCGGGCGTGGCGGAATCGGTAGACGCCGGGGACTTAAAATCCCCTGAGCCTTGCTCGTCCGGGTTCGAGTCCCGGCGCCCGCA
>CAWAGD010000004.1:0-255801 GCA_963781525.1 uncultured Alphaproteobacteria bacterium
AGAACAGGCGTGCTTACTACGTGCTTACTTTTCTTCTATTGCTTAGCCGGGGGCGGTACTAAGTCATTGAAACCACTGGTCGGGACGAGAGGATTCGAACCTCCGACCCCCACACCCCCAGTGTGATGCGCTACCAGGCTGCGCTACGTCCCGAGCCAGTGGAGGCGCGCCTATAGGTGCGCCGTTCGTGCAAGGCAAGGCGTGACCAACGTGCCTCAGATGGCCACAAATCGCCCGCTGATTGCCCTTGCCGGGCGTTGATGCTAGGCGCGCCGCCATTGCCGCGGCGGGTCAAGTTGCTACCTGTCCGGTGACCCTCCTTCGTTCGAACGGACCGAACCTACGATGCTCGATTTTCTCGCCACCTCGGCCGCTGGCGCTCCGCCTCCGGTGTGGATCACCTGGCTGCCGATCGTCGGCATGATCGCAATCTTCTGGTTTCTCCTGATCAGGCCGCAGATGCGCCAGCAGAAGCTTCACCGCGAAAAGATCGGCGGATTGAAGAAAGGCGATCAGGTCGTCACCGCCGGCGGCCTGGTGGCCAAAGTGCTCAAGGTTGATGACAACTACGTCGATCTCGAGCTTGGTCAGGGGATCAAGGTCAAGGCTGTCAAGCAGACGATCGGCGAGGTGATCCCGCCCGCCGGCACTGCCGCCAACGACTGACGCCAGCAGACTGACAGGGGCGAACACCCGACATGCTCGATTTCCCACGCTGGAAGCGGATCTGGCTGTGGAGCCTGATCATCGTGGTCTCGCTCGCCTCGCTTCCGTCGCTTGCCTCGCTCGGTGGCATGCGCTGGCCGGAAAGCCTGCCGAGCCCCTCGATCAACCTCGGGCTGGACCTCGCTGGCGGTAGCCACATTCTGCTCGAGGCCGACCCGCGCCAGATCGCCAGCCAGCGGCTGGAAACGATGGAAGAAGCGGTCCGTGCCGCGATGCGCCAGGCGACTCCTGCAGTCCGCATCGGCGACGTATCCACTCAAGGATCGCGGCTGAGCTTCATGGTCGAAAGCGCGGCCGACGTCGATCGCGCGCGCGAACTGATGCTGCCGCTGGTCAATGGCGAAGGCCTGCGTCGTGAATGGACGCTCGCGGTGGTTGACGAGACACGCTTCGTTCTCACTCCGACGCAGGAAGGGCTCGATGCCGCGCTCGACCAGGCGATGGACAGCGCCAAGGACGTGATCGACCGGCGCATCAACGCGATCGGCACGCTCGAACCGACGATCATTCGCCAGGGCGCCGACCGGATCGTGGTGCAGGCTCCGGGCCAGCAGGATCCCGAGGCGCTCAAGGCGTTGATCGGTCAGACCGCCAAGCTCGAATTCAAGCTGGTCGACGAAAGCGCGCTGCCAAGCGAAGTCGAAGCCGGCAACGCGCCGGCGGGAAGCCAGATTTTCCCTTACGCCGATGGCACTCCGTTCGCCGGCAGCAAGGTCGCGGTGCGTCGGCTGGGCGGGATCAAGGGCGATAGCCTCGTCAACGCGCAGGGGTCGGTGGATCCCCAGACCAACGAGAGCGTCGTCATCATCCAGTTCGACCAGCAGGGCGCGGCCAAATTCGCTCGGCTGACGACGCAGAACGTCAACAAGCCGTTCGCGATCATCCTCGATGACAAGGTGCTTTCGGCACCCAATATCAACGAACCGATCCGCGGCGGTACCGCGTCGATTTCGGGCAGCTTTACATCTGAAAGTGCCAACCAGTTGGCAATCGCGCTGCGATCGGGTGCGCTGCCGGTCGATCTCAAGGTGATCGAGGAGCGTACCGTCGGGCCCGATCTGGGTGCGGATTCGATCCGCAGCGGCATGATCGCAATGGGCATCGGGACCGGGCTCGTGCTTCTGCTGATTGTGATCACTTACGGGCGCTTTGGGGTGTATGCCGACGCCGCGCTGGTGCTGAACGTGCTGATGATCCTTGGCATCATGGCAGTTCTCAATACCACCCTGACGCTGCCGGGCATTGCCGGTTTCGTGCTGACCATCGGCGCCGCGGTCGATGCCAACGTGTTGATCAACGAACGCATCCGCGAGGAGCGACGAAGGGGCAGGCGGGTCGTTCAGGCAATCGAGGTCGGCTACACCGAAGCGAGCCGGGCGATCTTCGATGCCAATATCACCAACGTGATCGCGGCGGTGTTGCTGTTCCTGTTCGGCCAGGGCCCGGTAAAGGGCTTTGCAGTCGTCCTCGTCATCGGCGTAATCACCTCGGTGTTCACCGCCGTTACCATCACCCGTATGTGGGTCGCCGGCTGGCTGCGCAGGGCGCGCCCGACCGATCTGCACATCTGAGCGAGAGCGAACCCATGAAACTGCTCAAGCTGGTACCAGACAACACCAACATTCGCTTCCTGCGGTGGCGGGTTCCGTTCTACGTCGTCAGCGCGCTGTTAATCGCGGCGAGCTGGGGCATGGTCCTTACCAAGGGTCTCAATCTCGGTGTCGATTTCGTCGGTGGACAGATGATCCGCGTGACGTTTGTCGACAAGCCCGATGCACCGATCGCGGCGATGCGCGGCGAGATCGCCGGTCTCGGCTACGGCGACCCGATCATCCAGCGGTTCGGCAAGCCCAACGAAGCATCGATCCGCATGAAGTTGCCTGAAGGGTCCGACCTCCGTCCGGACCTGGCGAATACGATGTCGGACCGGATCACCACGACACTCAAGGCGGCGCATCCGGAAATGCGCATCGACGGGGTCAATTCGGTGTCAGGCAAGGTATCCAGCGAGTTATTTCAGACAGGGCTGATGTCGCTGCTGTTCGCGATGATCGCGATCTCGATCTACATCTGGGTTCGCTTCGAATGGCAGTTCGGCGTGGGAGGGTTGATAGCCCTGTTCCACGACGTGTCCCTCACCCTGGGCTTTTTCGCGCTGACCCAGCTCGAATTCGACCTCAACATCGTCGCCGCGATCCTGACGATCATCGGTTACTCGCTCAACGACACGATCGTGATTTATGACCGCATCCGCGAAAACCTGAAGAAATTCCGCCGAATGCCGCTGCCCGAACTGCTTGATTTGTCCGTTAACGAGACTCTCGCGCGTACGGTGATGACGTCGCTGACCATCCTCATTGCGCTGATGCCGCTGCTGCTGTTCGGCCCCGCCAGCCTGTTCGGCCTTACAGCGGCGATTACGCTGGGCATTTTCGTCGGCACCTACAGCTCGATCTACATGGCCGCGCCGTTGCTGATCTGGTTCGGGGTCAAGTCGGACAGCTTCGTCCCGACTGATAAAGGTCCGAACCAGGCAGAGAAGCTAGCGCGCGGCGAGGTCTAGTCGAGCAATCTCTGGTAGTATGCGGCCAGTGCCGCGGCGTTGGCCTGCCAGCTGAACCGTTCCGCCATTCCGGCGACCGCCTCGCGTTGTGGGGGATCGGCCAGCAAAGCGAGTATACCCTCGGCGATCGAGCGCGGATCGCGCGCGACGATCCGGCCAGCTTCGGGCGCGGTGACTACTTCGCGCGCGCCGCCGGCGTCGGTGATGACCAAGGGCGTCCCGCACGCGAGCAATTCCACCCACGCGTTGGCGAGCCCTTCGCTGGCGGAAGGAAGCACCATCGCATCGGCGGCCGAAAGGACCAGCGGCAGAAGGTCATGATCGAGGCTGCCGAGAAAGTGAACTCTTTGGCCCGCTCCCCGGTCCTGAGCCAGTGAGCGCAGCGCGGCCTCTTCCTCGCCTCGCCCGACCAGCATCAGAACCGTATCCTGGGGTAGATAGGTCAGCGCCTCGATCACCAGCGCTTGGCCCTTGCGCGGGATCAGCGCACCGACTGTTGTCAGAACTGGCGCCGCGTCCGGCAGGCTGATCGCCAGTTCGCGCGCTAGGCGGCGGCGAAGCTGGGTGTGCTGCAGCGGACGGAAGCGGTCGCGGTCGAGGCCCGTATAGTGCAGCGCGATCTTCTCGCGCGGCAGCCCGATCGCAGCCATGTCGTCTGCGAGCGCGCCGCACACCGCGAGCAGCCCCGAGGCCTGCCGCCCGGCCTCGAGCATCTGCCCGCGTGCGCGCGGCGTCTTGCCCCAGTAATGAATGTCGGCCCCGCGCGCCTTGATCGTCAGCGGCAGCCCCAGCGCGCTCGCGATGCGCGCGGCGGCGGGGCCGTCGGGATAAAAGAACTGCGCGTCGATCAGGTCGAACGGCGTCTCGGCATGGAGACGCCGGGCAAGCGGCAGGACTGCGCGTGTTATAAACGCCGGGTTGATCGTTCCGCCCAGCTTTGGGATCAGCGTGAAAGTCGGCCGGTGAACCGCGACGCCGTGCTCCACGCCATTGACTGCGGCCGCCTTCAGCGCGCGATAGCGGCCGAGCGCGAGTGGCGGCACGCCGACCGGGTTGATCACCGTGACCTGCCAGTCCCCCCGCGCCGCGAGCGCTTCGAGACTGCGCGCAACGAATGTGCCGAAGCGGGGGCTCGCAGCGTTGGGGTAGAGCGTCGCGAGCGACAGGACGCGCTTCATCGCCCACCTGTGGCGATCAGCGCGCTCACAGGCGGCGGACGAGCATCTCGGCGACGGCAATCCATGGCGGATCGTCGACTACCAGCTGCTTCTGGCCCGCGCCGACGGGGAGGATGCCGACCCGGCCGCCCTGGCGATCGATCAGCCGTCCGAAGGCAAAGCGGCCGCCCTTGCGCGGCACCAGTACATCGCGATTGATCGCACGGCCGGCGTCGGCGGGCGCGATCTGGCGCAACCACAATTGATCGCCCGCCCTGTATTCGCCGGCGCTCGCGTCGACCGCGAGCACCACGCGGATCGCCTCGCCGCCAAGCTCGCTAGGGAGCAGCGCGTCGCGAGGCGCGGACAGCGCATCCGCCCCGCTCGCCGTGAGTTGCGCGACGATCTGCGCACGAGCGCTGCGTTCGGAGCGTACCAGCATTTCAGGATCGACGCCGAGCGCGCCCGCGATCCGGTCCATCCACCGGATCGAAAGGTTACGCATGCCGGTTTCGAGGCGGCCGATCGTCTGCGGCGTGGTCGGCGGGTCACACGCTTCGGCAAGGTCCGCGAGAGTCATCGCCTTCTCGCGCCGGATGTCGCGGATGCGATTGATCACGCCGGTCTCCTAACCAAATCGGTTTTCCGCTTTCCTACAGGCAACCTCTTTTGGCAAGCGGGGATTCGTCATCAGGAGAGCCGAATGCGCCGTCAACTCGTCGAACGTGAATTGACTTCCGAAGGTCCGCGCCGAACCGGCGACGCGCGCGGCAAGCCACGGACGGTGACTGTCAACCTTGCTGAATCACCGATTGCCTGGCTGCACTCGCGCGGGCATCTCGACGATCGCTTGTTCGATGCAGGCGAGCGGCTGCGGACGGACTACGAACGGGCGCAGTTGTCGCCCAGCCTGACGATGCGGTGGGACCCGGTGCGCGTGAAGGCCACCGGCGATAGCGGGTTGACCGCCGGGGAAAAGCAGATTGCCGCCAAGTCGCGCTTCGACGGTGCGCTGAAGGTGGCCGGCCCCGGATTGGCCGACGTGCTGTGGCGAGTGGTTTGCGCTGGCGAAACCTTGCCCGATGCCGAGCGGGCAATGGCCTGGCCGGCGCGCAGTGGAAAGGTGGTCTTGCGCCTCGCGCTCGACCGGATCGCCAGCTTTTACCGAATCGTCTGACTGGCGCGGTCGGCAGCGGCGAGCGTGCGCCCCTCGCGCAAGGTCTGGACGATGAACAGCACGACCAACACGGTAGCAAGCGCGCCAAACACGATGTCGAAAGCGTTGAACCCCGCGATACGCCCGGCGTCGGGTCCCAGCCAGCCCATCGCGATAGTCAGTACGATCAGTATTATGCGCAGTTCGGTCGGCCCCGCGCCCAAGTGCGAAAGATGAAAATCACCGGACACCTTGGCGAGCAGGAACGTGTGCACCGACATCAGCAGATAGGCCACGACCGCGAACAGCGCGATATCGACCCGCAGATAGGGACTGGCGCCCAATCCTCCCAGGATCAGCAGGGTCGCCAGCCCGTCGCAGCTATGATCGATGAAATAGCCGTAGCGCGGACGCTCGATCCGCCGGTAGCGGGCGATCGTCCCGTCGAGTGAGTCGCCAAACCAGTGGACGAAGTATCCCGCGACCGACAGCGCCAGCCACGCGGGATCTTGATTGCTGAGCGCGTATCCGACGCCAATGGCAAGCGCGGCGATCAGCGCCAGAGCAGTCAGCACGTCGGGAGTAAGCCAGGCGGGAAGGCGGGGGCAAAGCCATTGCAGCAGCCGTTGCTCAGACCGCGCCAGTATGTTGTCCTGAATGCGCTTGGGCGGGGCCGGTGGGGGTGACGGCGTCATGCGCCCGCATTGCGCGCGCGGACTGGGCAAGCAAGCAATTTCGCCGCTTAGCCTTCGACCAGTTCGGCCAGTTGGAGCCATCGCTCCTCGGCAGCATCCTTTTCTGCGCGAGCGTTGACGACGCCCTGGTTGATGGTGGCGAAGCGCTGCGGATCACTGACAAACAGGTTCGGATCGCCCAGCAGCTCCTCGCCGCGCGCGATTGCCCGCTCCAATTCCTCGATCCGCGCCGGGAGCAGTTCGTAATCGCGCTGGTCCTTGTAGGTCAGCTTGCCGGGCCGGACAGTGGGTGCGAGCGCTTTCACCGCAACGCTGCGCGCCCCGCCGTTCCCCCGCGAGGGCGTCGACTTCTCGCGGCGCTTGGCGACCCAGTCCTCGTAGCCGCCCGCGACGATATCCACCGTGCCGCTGCCGTCGAGGCCGAGCGTCAGCGTGACGGTGCGGTCGAGGAAGTCGCGGTCATGGCTGACGATCAGCACCGTGCCTTCGTAATCGGCGATTACTTCCTGCAGCAGGTCCAGTGTCTCGAGGTCTAGATCGTTGGTCGGCTCGTCGAGCACCAGCAGGTTCGACAGGCGGGCAAATTCGCGCGCCAGCAGCAGCCGGCTCCGCTCGCCGCCGGATAATGTGCCCACCTTCGTTTCGACGATCGCCGGATCGAACAGGAATTCCTTGAGGTAGCCTTGCACGTGTTTGCGCACCCCACGCACGTCGATCCAGTCACCCCCTTCGGCGAGCACCTCGCGGACGGTCTTTTCGGGCGACATCACGCGGCGCTGCTGATCGATCATCACTCCCGACAGCTTCTTCGAAATCTCGACCGAGCCGGTGTCGGGCGCCAGTTCGCCGGTAAGCAGCCTGAGCAGCGTGGTCTTGCCGGTGCCGTTGGCGCCGACCACGCCGATGCGGTCGCCGCGCTGGATGCGCAGCGAAAAGTCGCGAATGATCCGGCGCTCGCCGAACGCCTTGCTGACCTTTTCGGCGACGATCACCGATTTGCTCTTGAATTCGGGCTCGTTGCCCAGCTTGAGCTTCGCCGCTCCCTGCGGGTCGATCATCGCAGCGCGCTGGGCACGCATCTGCCATAGCTTTTCGAGCCGTCCCTGATTGCGCTTGCGCCGGGCGGTGACGCCACGCTCGAGCCAGTGCGCCTCAAGCTTCAATCGCGCATCGAGCCGCTCGCCGGCGCGCGCTTCCTCGGCGTAAACCTGGTCTTCCCACGCTTCGTAACCGCCGAAGCCGACTTCCTTGCGCCGCATCGATCCGCGGTCGAGCCACAGCGTGGCGCTGGTCAGGCGCTTGAGGAACGTCCGGTCGTGACTGATGACGACGAACGCCCCGTTATAGCGGGTGAGCCAGTCCTCCAGCCAGTCGATCGCGGCGAGATCGAGGTGGTTGGTCGGTTCATCCATCAGCAGCAGGTCCGGATCCTGCGCCAGAGCGCGGGCGATCGCCGCGCGCCGCCGCTCACCGCCGCTTGCCCCTTCGCAAGGCGTGGTCATGTCGATGCCGAGCTGGTCGGCGATCGCCTCGACTTCGTGCACCGCTGGGGGGCGGTCGCCGCCCATCGCCCAGTCCATCAGGGTTGCAAACCCGTTGAAGTTCGGCTCCTGCTCCAGCAGCACGATGCGGGTGCCGGGCTTGACCTTGCGCTGGCCGCGATCGGGATCGATCTGCTGGTCGATCAGCCGAAACAGGGTGGTCTTGCCGACCCCATTGCGGCCGATCAACGCCAGCCGGTCGCGCGGTCCGATGTGCAGGTCGAGGCCACCGCTATCCGGGCCGCCGAACAGCCAACGCCCGGCTTGTTGCAAGCCGAGGCCTTCCCAGCTGAGGATCGGGGGTTGCGCCATCGAGCGGGGGCCCTAGCGAGGGTCATACGGCGGAACAAGGCGGTTCACGGGCGCGTAATCCAGGCAACGCCACCGTCGATTGTGAAATGATAAGGAAGCTTCCATGATCCGCACTCCCATCATCCTGGCCGCCGCCGCGCTGGCCGTACCCGCAGGCGCCGCCGATGTGCAGGTCACCTCGCAAGGCCCGCTAGTCGAGCTGTCGGTTACCGAGATGGTCAAGGCCAGGCCGGACCTCGCGGAAGTCAGCGCGGGCGTGACCACGCAAGCCCCCACCGCGGTGCAGGCGATGCAGTTGAACGCCACGGCAATGGATGCGGTAGTCAGCCGCATCAAGGCGCTCGGGATCGCGTCCGAGGATATCCAGACCACTGGCATCAACTTGGGCGCGCAGTACGATTACGATCAAGCGCGCCAGCGGCAGGTGTTTCGCGGTTATCAGGCGTCGAACCGTGTCAGCGTGATATTGCGCAAGATCGACCGCACCGGGCAAGTGCTCGACGCGCTCGTAGCTGCAGGAGCGACCGACATCGGCGGGCCCAGCTTTTCGATCGACGACGACAGCGCACCGCGCGCGCAAGCGCGCAAGGCCGCATTTGAAAAGGCGCAGTCTCAGGCAGGCGAATACGCCCGGTGGGCCGGTTACGCCGGTGTCCGGCTGTTGTCGGTCAGCGAAGCGGTCAATCCGGACGCCCGATGCCCTATGCCGAACGCGCGATGGCGGTCTCAATGGATGCCAAGGCATCCCCGGTCGAACCGGGCCTTGTCGGCACTGCGGTGACCGTGTCGGTAACCTTCGAGATGACCCGCTGACGCGCCTGAACGTGGCGCGGCGGCGGCATTCACGGGTTGTTCAATGCGGTTCGCCTAGTCACTGCATTGACATGACCAAGCTTTTTGCCTCGATCATCGCTGCTGCCCTGCTCGTTCCGGGGTTGCCCGCGCTCGCCCAGCAGCGCAATGACCAGGGCGAAGCGCGCAAGGAGATGCGCGCCGGCAACGTGCTCAGCTTGCGTCAGATCGAAGGCCGCGTGTTGCCGACGATGCCCGATCAGCAGTACCTCGGCCCGGCATACGATTCGACCGCGATGGCCTATCGCCTGAAGTTCATCAGCAAAAAGGGTCACGTGACATACGTCGACGTCGACGCCCGCACTGGGCGCTTGCTCGGCGTTACGCGTTAGGCACCTGGGGCGGGTTCGGAAACCGCCCGCTCGGTTGACGCGTTGTAGGCGAACGCCCACATCGGGCATGCGTTCATACCGTTCGTCTTAGGGGACCACTCACCCATGCGCATCCTGATCGTCGAGGACGAGCCGACCCTCGGCAAGCAGCTCAAATCGACCCTCGAACAGAACGGTTACGCGGTTGACCTGTCGGTCGACGGCGAGGACGGGCACTTTCTGGGCAGCACCGAAGAATACGATGCGGTCATCCTCGATCTTGGGTTACCCGAGATCGACGGGCTGACCGTGCTCGGCATGTGGCGCAAGGAGGGGCGCAAGTTCCCCGTGCTGGTGTTGACCGCGCGCGATTCCTGGTCGGACAAAGTTGCCGGGCTTGATGCCGGGGCCGACGACTATCTCGCCAAGCCGTTCCAGACCGAGGAGCTGATCGCGCGCCTGCGTGCGCTGATCCGCCGCGCTTCGGGCAACACTTCGAGCGAACTCACGGCCGGGCCGGTCCGGCTCGACACGCGTTCGGGCAGGGTCACGCACTCGGGCGAGCCGGTGAAGCTGACAGCCCAGGAATACAAGCTGCTCAGCTACCTGATGCATCACAAGGGCAAGGTGGTCAGCCGCACCGAGTTGATCGAGCATATCTACGACCAGGATTTCGATCGCGATTCCAATACCATCGAAGTCTTTGTCACCCGTATCCGCAAGAAGCTGGGTGCGGACGTCATCACCACCATCCGTGGCCTCGGTTACAGCCTCGACGACCCCGACGAGCAGCCCCGCGCGTCCTGATTCCGCGTCTTCGGCGGCGGCTCGCGCCGCCGATCCGCAGACCGCGCCAGACGCGCCGGGGCCAGTCTCGCCGGAGGGTCCCGCGCATACGGGGAGTCTTGCGCGCCGCATGATGCTGATCGCGTTCGGCTGGATCGCGATCCTGCTGCTTGCAGGCGGCTTCGCGCTCGACCGCACGCTGACCAACCTGGTCGAGAACAACTTTGACGAGCAGCTCGAGTACCTGCTCAATGCGATGCTGGTGTCCGCCGAAATCGGGCCCGACGGCGAAGTCTATTTCAACCGCACGATCGGCGAACCGCGTTTCCTCGAGCCCAACAGCGGGCTGTATTTCCAGATCACCGCTCCGGGGCGCGAAGGTTATCCATCGCGCTCGCTGTGGGACAAGACGCTTCAGGTCCGGGTCGACCGCGCCGATGCCAAGCCATATATCTACGACAGCCACCAGTTTCCCGACGAGCCGCTGCGAGTGGTCGCGCGGACAGTGACGCTGCCTTACAGCGACAGCCGCTGGACTTTCACGGTCGCCTCGGCACGGGCGCAATTGAACGATCAAATCAGCCGCATCCGCTCGATCCTGATCTGGAGCTTCGCGGTGCTCGGGCTGGGGTTGTTCCTGATGGCCGCGCTGCAAACTTTGTACGGCCTCGGGCCACTGCGCCGCGTCCGCCTGGCGATCCAGCACATGCGCGCCGGCGGCGCAAACCGGGTAACCGATCCACTGCCGTTGGAAGTGCGGCCGCTGGTGGACGAACTCAACTCGTTGCTCGAGCATTCGGAGCGCCAGGCAGAGGAGGCGCGGACCCACGCGGGCAATCTCGCGCACGCCCTCAAGACGCCGCTCACCGTGATCAACAACGCCGCGACGGCCAAAGCCTCCGACCTGGCAGAAACCGTCATCCGCGAAGCCGGCACGATGCGCCGCCACGTCGATCACCACCTGGCGCGCGCGCGCGCGGTCGGCCGGCGCGCGGTCGGGCTCGCGCAAACTCCGGTATGCGAAAGCGCCGAGGCGGTGCGGCGCGCGGTTGAGCGCCTTTATCCCGAAGTGCGCTTCGACCTCGACGGCAGTCGCACCGCCAAAGTCGCGATCGAGCGCCAGGACCTCGACGAGATACTCGGCAATCTGATCGAGAACGCCGCCAAGTACGGCGGCGGCAGTGTGTTCGTCACGGTCGACGCCGAACCCGGCAGCAAGCCGTGCGTGATCTGGGTCGAGGACGACGGGCGCGGCATTCCCGAAGAGGAGCGCGTGCGCATCTTCGACCGCGGCGCGCGGCTCGATACCGGGAAGCCGGGCACGGGCCTGGGCCTGGCGATCGTGCGCGACGTGGCGGAAATCTATGGCGGCGGCGTGACGCTGGGCGAAAGCGAAGACCTGGGCGGCTTGCTTGTCCGCCTCAGCCTACCGCGCGCAGGCTAGGCGTCTCGCGCGCGCTCGTGATGGCGGATCACTTCGTCGATCACGAAGCGAATGAACTTTTCGCTGAATTCGGGATCGAGATGGGCTTCTTCGGCCAGCGCCCGCAGACGGGCGATCTGGGCCGCCTCGCGCGCGGGGTCGGCCGGCGGCAGCTGAGCGGTCGCCTTGTATTCGCCGACCGCCTGGGTGATGCGGAACCGTTCGGCCAGGATATGGACCAGCGCAGCATCGAAATTGTCGATGCTTTTGCGATAGGCTGCGAGAACGGGATCGGGCGCGTCAGTCATATAACGGCGGCACGATAGCGGCGATTCCGCGCTTGCCAAGCGCCCTGCGCTCTCCCATTTGCCCCGCATGACCGCCGAGATCGTCCCGCTCAAGCGCGCGCGCAGCGCGGCCCCGTCGCTCGATCCGATCCTGGCGCTGACCGCTCCGGGAATGAACGCGGTCAACGCGGTCATTCTCGAACGGATGCAATCGCGGATCCCGCTGATCCCCGCGCTCGCCGGCCACCTGATCGCGGGCGGCGGCAAACGGTTGCGGCCGATGCTGACGCTCGCTGGTGCCGAACTGGTCGGTTACAACGGCGCGCGCCACCATAAGCTCGCCGCCGCGGTTGAGTTCATCCACACGGCCACGCTGCTGCACGACGACGTGGTCGACGGCAGCGATCTGCGGCGCGGGAAGGCGGCGGCCAACATCGTGTTCGGCAACCCCGCCACGGTGCTCGTGGGCGATTTCCTGTTTTCCCGCGCGTTCGAGTTGATGGTCGAGGACGGCAGCCTCAAGGTGCTCAAGATCCTCTCGAACGCGAGCGCGGTGATCGCCGAAGGCGAAGTCGACCAACTGACCGCGCAGCGCCAGATCGAGACCAGCGAGGAACGCTATCTCACCATCATCGGTGCCAAGACCGCGGCGCTGTTCGCAGCTGCCAGCCGCATCGCCGCGGTGGTTGCCGAGTGTGACGAGCGGCGCGAGCAGGCGCTCGACGACTATGGCCGCAACCTCGGCATCGCGTTTCAGCTGGTCGATGACGCGCTCGATTACGATTCGGATGCGAGCACGATGGGCAAGGCGCGCGGCGACGATTTCCGCGAAGGCAAGATGACCCTGCCGGTGATCCTCGCTTACGCCCGCGGCAGCGAGAGCGAGCGCAAGTTCTGGCAAGCGGCGATCGCCGGTCACCGCGAAGGCGACGAAGCGCTGGCGGAAGCGACGCGGTTGATTGCCAGGCACAAGGCGCTCGAGGCCACCCGCGAACGGGCACGGCATTTCGCGAGCCGCGCGATCGATGCACTGTCGATTTTTCCCGACGGCGCGGCACGCAAGACTATGGCCGAGGCGGCCGAGTTCGCGGTTGCGCGGGGATACTGAGCGCCGCACGCTCCAGCCTGCCCGCTTACGGACAGCTTTCCTACTTGCACTCTGCTGTGGCAGGCGCGGCTATGCTTGGCTTTGGCAACCCTCGTTCACTATCCCATCGCTCCGCCCAATCGGGACCGTGCAAAAGTCACGCCTGCAACGCGGGATTCCGGCTATTTACGGTTGGCGAGGGCCTTGGCGGAGTTTTAAATTCGCGCCCGATCGGTGGTCCAGCCGATGAATGATTTGCCGATCCACGCGGTCCTGTCCGAACTCCTCTCCGCGCTTGGTGCTGGAAGCGGCGCGGTGCTGATTGCGCCGCCGGGGGCCGGCAAGACTACCGCCGTCGCGCCCGCGCTGCTCGGCGAGGCGTGGTGCAGGGGGCAGATTATCGTCACCTCGCCCCGCCGGGTCGCAGCACGCGCCGCGGCCGAGCGGATGGCCGAGATGATGGGTGAGAAGGCGGGCGAGACGGTAGGTTACCTCACCCGACTGGACAGCCGCCGGTCGGCGCGCACCCGCATCCTGGTCGTGACAGAGGCGATCCTGGTAAACCGGCTGCTCGAGGATCCGGACCTCGCGGGCGTGTCGGCGCTGCTGTTCGACGAAGCGCACGAGCGGCACCTCGATGGTGATCTGGCCTTGGCGCTCGCGCTCGAATCCCAGAGCGTCCTGCGCGAAGACCTGCGCGTGCTGGTAATGTCGGCAACGATCGACGGCGCGCGCTTTGCCCGGCTGCTTGGGGAGGATGCACCGGTAATCGAAAGCGCGGGCAAGGCGTGGCCGCTCGCGGTGCGCTGGCTGGGCTCGCGGGCTGGCGAGCGGATCGAGGACGCCATGGCTGCTGCCGTGATGACTGCCTGGCGAGAGGAGGATGGCGATATCCTCGCGTTTCTGCCGGGGGTCGGTGAGATCGAGCGCACCCGTGAGCGGTTGCAGGCGCGGCTGCCCGATGTCCCGGTGCGTCCGTTGCATGGTCAGGTCGATCCCGCCGGCCAGCGGATGGCAATCGGACGGGATGTGCAAGGCCGCCGCCGTATCGTGCTGGCGACGGCGATCGCCGAAACGTCGCTGACGCTTGATGGCGTGTCGGTAGTGGTGGACGGCGGGCTGGCTCGGCGGGCGGAGTTCGACAAGGCAGCAGGGACCACCCACCTCGTCACCGGCCGCGCGAGCCAAGCCGCCGCGGCGCAGCGGGCGGGCCGCGCCGCACGGCAAGGGCCGGGCGTCGCTTACCGCTTGTGGGAGGAGGCGGCGCACCCGGGACGCCCGCCCTTCGACCCGCCCGAAATGCTCACCGCCGATCTCGCGCCGCTGGTGTTGGCGCTCGCGCAATGGGGCGCCGGCGAGCCAGGCGCATTGGCATGGCTCGACCCGCCGCCGCCCTCGGCGCTCGCCGCAGCCCGGTCGCGGTTGGAGGTGCTGGGAGCACTCGATGGCGAAGGTCGGATAACCGATCGTGGTCGCGCGCTGGCCGCTCTGCCGCTCGATCCGGCGCATGCGGCGATGGTACTGGCCGGCGCAGAACGAGGAACGGCGCTTCCCGCTGCACAACTCGCGCTGCTGTTGCAGGAGCGTGGGCTGGGTGGGCGGGGTGAAGACCTTGGCGCACGCCTCCAGCGGTGGAACGGTGATCGCGGGCCGCGGGCAGAGGCTAGCCGTAAGCTGGCCGCCAGTTGGGCGCGCAAAGCGGACTCGGTTGCGCCCCCCAGTCAGCGATCGAGCGCGGAGCCAGTTGCGCTGGCAATACTTCTGCTCGCCGGTCTGCCGGACAACCTCGCGCGGCGGCGCAGCACGTCGGGCGAACATTGGTTGTCAGCGAGTGGGCGGGGTTACTTGCTCGATCCAGCCAGCCCGTTGGCGCGCGCCGAATGGCTGGCAATCGGCGACGCCCAGGGATCGGCCAAGGGCGCGCGCATCACCGCCGCTCTGCCGCTTGAGACTCTCGATGTGGAGAGATCGCTAGGCGACCGGATCGAGAAGCGCAGTGTGCTCGGTTGGACCGGGGAGCGAGTCGAGGCGCGGCTCGAACGCCGGATCGGCGCGATCACGCTCGCCAGCGGTCCCGATCCGTCGCCAGATCGCCAAGCGGTCACCGACTTGCTTGTCGAAAAGGCGCTCGAAAATTTGCCGACGATCGTTCCGCGCGGGTTGCTGGCACGGGCGCGGTTTGCCGGTATCGACGCGCTGTCCGAACAAACGCTGCGGCAGTCGCCTGATATATGGCTCCGCCCGATCCTTGACGGGCGACGCGACCTTGATGTGCCGCGCGGGCGGGCAATCGACTCCCTACTCGGCCTGCTCGACTGGGAGGCACGCCAGAGGCTTGACCGGCTCGCGCCGCGCGAATTTATCAGCCCGGCCGGCACTGCTCATCCGATCGACTACGCTGCCGACGATGCCCCCAGCGCCGAGGTGCGGGTGCAGGCGCTGTTCGGGCTTGAAGCGCACCCGATGGTGGGCAGCACTCCGTTGCTGCTCCGGCTTACCAGCCCCGCCGGCCGACCCCTGCAGGCGACCCGCGACTTGCCCGGTTTCTGGCGCGGCAGCTGGACCGAGGTGAAGAAGGAAATGAAGGGCCGCTACCCGAGGCATCGCTGGCCAGAGGAGCCGTGGGCGGAAAAGCCGAGCCTCAAGACTAAGAACGCCTTTTCGCGCGGCCAAAGCTGACTTAAGGGATCATCCATGGCCGCAAGAATCTACCAACGCCCAAAGAACGCCATGCAGTCCGGCAAGGCGCGCACCGATGAATGGGTTCTCGAATTCGAACAATCCGAGGCGCGCTTGCCCGATCCGCTCATGGGCTGGACCGGCAGCGGCGACACCCAGGCGCAAGTCGTGCTCACGTTCGCCAGCGTGGCCGAAGCGCGCGCCTATGCCGACAAGTACGGCATCCCCGCGCGGGTTCAGCCTACCCCCCCGCGACGGCTCAAGTTGCAGGCTTACGCGGATAATTTTCGCTAATTGATTTTCGTGCCCGCGCCAGCCATATGCCCGCCCGGGAGTCGGTCGGGCGCTTGCGTCCGCCAACCTGGTCAGGTCCGGAAGGAAGCAGCCACAACGGGTTGCGGCGGGTCGGCCGGCTCCTCAATCACCTCATGACTTTCGGATCATCAATCCCTAGTTTCGCCTCATGAGCGATTCCGGGGACATGTTCGGCGAAACCCCGCCCGAAGACGAGCACGACACGGCCCCGACAGCAGCTGAACTGGAAGCCGCCGGCCAGAACGCGATGTTCGGCGAAACGGCTTCTTCGCGTCTCGTCTCCGTCTCCGTCCGCCAAGCCCGCGGCGAACGGGTCGCAGCCTTATCGCGTGCTCGCGCGTAAATACCGCCCGCAGACTTTCAGCGAACTGATCGGCCAGGAGCCGATGGTCCGCACGCTGGCCAACGCGATCAAGCGCGAGCGGCTGGCGCATGCTTTCCTGATGACCGGCGTGCGGGGGGTCGGCAAGACCAGCACTGCGCGGCTGATCGCCAAGGCGCTTAACTGCATCGGGCCCGATGAAAAGGGTGGTCCGACGATCGATCCTTGCGGCGTGTGCGAGCCGTGCCGCGCGATCGCCGAAGGCCGCCATATCGACGTGATCGAGATGGATGCCGCCTCCAACACCGGCGTCGATGATGTGCGCGAGATCATCGAGGCAGTTCGCTATGCCGCCGTCAGCGCGCGCTACAAGATTTACATCGTCGATGAAGTCCACATGTTGTCGCGTAATGCTTTCAATGCGTTGCTCAAGACACTTGAGGAACCGCCTTCGCACGTGAAGTTCCTCTTCGCGACCACCGAGGTCGAGAAGTTGCCGGTGACGGTTCTCAGTCGCACGCAACGGTTCGACTTGCGACGGATTCCGGCAGAACTGCTCCAGCAGCACTTCGCCAGCATCTGCCGGCAGGAGAATGTGGAGGCGGAGGAGGAGGCGCTCCACCTGATCGCCGGCGCCGCCGAAGGCTCGGTGCGCGACGGGTTGTCGATACTCGATCAGGCGATCGCTCACGCCGATCTCGATAGCGACGGGCCGGACAGCAGGCCCCATGTGACCGCCGCGCGAGTGCGCGACATGCTCGGCCTGGCCGACAAAAGCGCTCAGCGGCGGCTGTTCGCCTGCTTGCTCGAAGGTGATGCAAAGGGCCTGATGGAAGCGCTTGCCGATCAGTATGCGCTTGGGGTCGAGCCGCTCGCGCTGATGCGGGCTCTGATGGACATGACCAACCGGATCGCGGTGTGCCAGGTCGGCGGCAGCGGGGCCGATGCGCCGACCACCGAAGAGCGCGGCGTGATCGAGGACTGGGCCGCGCGGCTATCGCCGGGCCAGATGCACCGTCTGTGGCAGCTTCTGCTCAAGGGGTATGACGAAGTACGCAGCGCACCGGATCCGTTGGTCGCGGCGCAGATGGCGCTGCTACGCGCGCTCCACGCGTGCGACATGCCTGACCCCGGTACGTTGGCCAAGACGCTCGAGGACATGGCCGCGCGTGCATCCGCAGCCGCTACGGCTACGCAATCCGCAAATCATGACTCCGCCGCTCCGGTAGCGATCGACTGGGAAACGCTCGTCGGCGATCTGGAGCACAAGGCCGGGCTGCTCCACCTTTCCTCGCGCCTGAAGATGCAAGTACGCCCGATCGAAGTGGTCGCCGGACGTCTCACTTACGCGCAGGCGCCGGGATTTTCCGACGACCTTGGCCCGGAGTTGAAGCAGGCGCTGCTCGAACTCACCGGCCAGCGCTGGCAGGTCGATCGAGCGGCTGAAGGAGGAGCACCGACACTGTACGAACGCGATCAAGCCCGGCAGGCCGAAGCCGAAGCCCGCCTGCGCGCGCACCCGCTGGTCGAGGCAGCCTTCGCCGCTTTCCCCGACGCCGAGCTGCTATCCGATGACGGCAGCGCCGGTAACCCGCCATGGAGTAGACGAGCATGAAATCGATGGAAGAGATGCTGGCCGCCGCGCAGAAGGCGGCCGAAACCATCCAGCAGCAGATGGGTGACGCGCAAGCCAAGCTCGATAGCCTCGAAGTGGAAGGGGTCTCGGGTGGCGGGCTAGTCAAGATTCGCTGCACCGCGAAGGGCCGGATCCTGGGCGTGGCGATCGACGATAGCCTGATCGTGCCCGAGGATAAGGCGATGCTCGAAGACCTGATCACGGCGGCTTTCAACGACGCGCGCGGCAAAGCCGACCGCGTCGCCGGCGAGGAAATGCAGAAGATACAGTCCGGCATGGGTTTGCCGCCTGGGCTGGAAATCCCCGGTTTCAGCTGACCGGGGCCGGTAACGGTTTGTGCCGCGGCCGGCCTGTTTTGGGACTGGGTACTTTTCCCTAGGGCAGGGGGACTTCGCGTTATCCGGCGCTTCGCTACATCTTCGGATATGCGAAAGACCATATCTGCCCTTGCGCTGATCTGCGGAGCGATGTTCGCCTTCTCGTCCGCTGCCCACGCGGGGACCACCTCGAGCACCCTGGAGGTCACGTTCACCGTACGGCCGGCGTGCAATGTGACTGTCGCGCCGCTGGCGTTTGCGGCCACGGCGGGTTCAACAGCCGAGGCCCAGGCACCGATCGAGGTCGCTTGCACGACCAACGCCGACGTTCAGGTGTTGCTTGACAGCGGAGCTCACGCTGCGGGCAACCAGCGGCGGATGACGGCCGACACGGGTCAATCGGTACCATATGCGATCTATTCCGACGCCGCCCGCACACAAGGCTGGGATGCTGGCCCGGTTGTCGGCCCGGTTGCGCCTGACCAGGCTCTGCAACTGGTCGCCTATGGTCGGGTCGAAGCGGAACACAGCGCGGTGGACGCAGGCGAATATCGCGATTCGGTGACGGTGACCGTCATCTTTTGAGCGGCAATTCCGCAAGACGGGGATGTCGCGCGTTCCGCCGTTGCACCCGCCGATCCCAGCCACCATATCGGTCTACAAGAGACCAGCGCCGGGCGCGGGTCACAAACGGATAGCGATATGAATCAGATTTTCCCGCTCCTCCCCTTGCGCGACATCGTGGTCTTCCCCGGCCAGGTGGTGTCGATTTTTGTCGGGCGCGAGAAATCGGTCGCCGCACTCGAATCGGCGATGGAAGGCGATAAGGACATTTTCCTGGTCGCCCAGCTCGATCCCGGGTGCGACGATCCCTCGGACGACGATCTTTATGACACCGGCGTAGTCGCGCAGGTGCTCCAGCTCCTCAAGATGCCCGACGGGACCGTGCGGCTGCTGGTCGAAGGCGGATCGCGCGGCGAATTGGTGGCGATGCGGCCCGAGGGCGGCTTCATCGTCGCCGAAGTCGAGGTGAAGGATGCCGAGACCGCCGCTGGCAGCGAAGTCGTGGCGATGATGCGGCAGGTGATCGAGCAGTTCGGCGAATACGCCAAGCTCAACAAGAAGATGGGCGAGGGCGCGGCCAACGACCTCAGCGATATCGACGATGCTGGCGAACTGGCCGACACGATCGCTGCCTCGCTAGCCGGCAAAGTCGCCGACAAGCAGGCGCTGCTGACCGAGCGCAGTCCGCTCAAGCGGCTCGAGATGGTCATGGCGATCATGGAAGGCGAGCTGTCGGTGCTCCAGGTGGAGCGCAAGATCCGCGGCCGCGTAAAGCGCCAGATGGAGAAAACGCAGCGCGAATATTACCTCAACGAACAGCTCAAGGCGATCCAGAACGAGCTCGGCGGCAGCGACGGCGAGGACGGCGACGAGGTTGCCGAACTGACCGACAAGATTGCCAAGCTCAAGCTGTCGAAGGAAGCCCGCACCAAGGCCGAAAGCGAGCTGAAGAAGCTCAAGACGATGCAGCCGATGAGCGCCGAGGCAACCGTCATCCGCAACTATCTCGACGTGCTGCTCGGGCTGCCTTGGGGTAAGAAGTCCAAAATTAAGAAGGACATCGCGCAGGCGCAGGCCGTGCTCGACGAGGACCACTATGCGCTCGAAAAGGTCAAGGACCGGATCATCGAATACCTCGCGGTCCAGGCGCGCACCAACAAGCTGAAGGGTCCGATTCTGTGCCTCGTCGGCCCTCCGGGTGTTGGCAAGACCAGCCTCGGCAAGTCGATCGCCAAGGCGACCGGGCGCGAATTCGTGCGCCAGTCACTGGGCGGCGTACGCGACGAGGCGGAAATCCGCGGCCACCGACGCACCTACATCGGCTCGCTGCCGGGCAAGATCGTTTCCAACCTCAAGAAGGCCGGGACCAGCAACCCGCTGTTCCTGCTCGACGAAATCGACAAGCTGGGCCAGGATTTCCGCGGTGATCCGGCGTCGGCGCTGCTCGAGGTGCTCGACCCCGAACAGAACAACAAGTTCCAGGACCACTATCTGGAAGTCGACCTCGACCTGTCGGACGTCATGTTCGTCACAACCGCGAACAGTCTCAATCTCCCGCAGGCGCTGCTCGACCGGATGGAGATCATCCGCCTCGAGGGCTACACCGAAGACGAAAAGGTCGAGATCGCCGAGCGTCATCTGGTGGCCAAGCAGATCGAAGCGCACGGGCTGAAGGACGGCGAGTTCATCCTCACCACCGAGGGCTTGCGCGACCTGATCCGCTACTACACCCGCGAGGCCGGGGTGCGTACGCTCGAGCGCGAAATCGCCCGGCTGGCGCGCAAGACTTTGCGCCAGATCCTTGAGAAGAAGACCACCAGCGTCACCATAACGCCTGAGAACCTCGGCGAGTTCGCCGGGGTGCGCAAGTTCAAGCACGGCATGTCGGAAGACGAGGCGCAGGTCGGGGCGGTCACCGGACTCGCCTGGACCGAAGTCGGCGGCGAACTGCTCACGATCGAAAGCGTCACCACTCCGGGCAAGGGCGAGATCAAGACGACCGGCAAGCTCGGCGACGTGATGACCGAAAGCATCGCCGCGGCGTTCAGCTTCGTGAAGGCGCGTGCGCCAGCTTATGGCATCCGGCCGAGCATCTTCCAGCGCAAGAACATCCACATCCATCTGCCCGAAGGCGCGGTGCCCAAGGACGGCCCGAGCGCAGGGGTGGGGATGGTCACTTCGATCATCTCGACACTTTCGGGGATCGCCGTGCGACCGGACGTGGCGATGACCGGCGAGGTGACCCTGCGCGGCCGCGTGCTGCCGATCGGAGGGCTCAAGGAAAAGCTGCTCGCCGCCCTACGCGGAGGGATCAAGACGGTCCTCATCCCGGAGGACAACATGAAGGACCTCGCCGAGATTCCGCAGAACATTAAGGACGAGCTTGAAATCGTCGCGGTGTCGCATGTCGATCAGGTGCTCGAGCGCGCGCTGGTATCGCAGCTTGCGGCGATCGACTGGAGCGAAGCGGACGATCTGGCTAGCCAGCCGGTCCCGCCGTCACACGGCGAGGGCGCGACCGCGCATTGAGGCCGGGCCGATCGCGGCGGACGCTACGGCAAGCAGCGCGCCCCGTTTCGGCACAAATCGCTCAGCGGTTTGGAAAAGACGGGAGCCGTAGTCCGATTTAGCTTTGACTTGAGGCGCAAAAGCCTTTCAAACCCAGCCTTTCGCGCGGGTCGACTCCAACACAGAGTCGCCGATTGAGCGCGCCAATCGCCACGGGGGAAGGAATGAACAAGAACGATCTCATCGGTGCTGTCGCAGAGGCCGCCGGGCTTTCGAAGAGCGACGCCGCGAGCGCCGTCGAAGGGGTGTTCGACGCGATCACTGGTTCACTCAAGAAGGGCGACGAGGTGCGGCTGGTCGGGTTCGGTACGTTCACTGTCGCGCGGCGCAAGGCCTCGACCGGGCGCAACCCACGGACCGGTGAGCCGATGAAGATCAAGGCGTCCAACCAGCCCAAGTTCAAGGCCGGCAAACTGCTGAAGGATTCGGTCAACTAGCGACATTCGGTCGGGCTATCCTACGACCGGAATGCCCCGGAACGGGCCTGGCTAATTTCCCTCAGGCGGCCCGCGTCGCAACCGCATAGAGCGCGATCGCCGCCGCGTTAGAAACGTTCAGGCTTTCGATCGCGCTGCTGATCGGCAGACGCGCAAGCGCGTCGCAATGCCCGGCGATGTTGTGGCGCATGCCTTCGCCTTCGGCTCCGAGCACCAGCGCGACATTGCCTGTCGGCAGCGCGTCGGCAAGCGTCGTCTCGCTCTCACCAGCCAGCCCGATGCGCCAGTAACCCGCTTCCGCCAGCTCCTCGAGTGCCCGCGCAAGATTGACCACCCGCACCCACGGCACCACCTCGAGCGCGCCGCTGGCGGATTTGGCAACAGTGCCCGATTCGGCGGGCGCATGCCGGTCCTGTGTAACGATCGCAGCCGCACCGAACGCCGCGGCCGACCGCAGGATCGCGCCGACGTTATGCGGATCGGTCACCTGGTCGAGCACAATAATCGGACCGTTCGCAGTTGCGATCACGTCATCGAGAAACACATCTTCGAGCGGGGCGCATTCGAGCACCAGGCCCTGGTGCGGGGCATCGCGCGCGACCAGCCGGGCGAGATCGTGTGGGTCGGCATATTCAACCAGAAAATCGGCCGGCAGCTCGCCATCAAGTGAAGCGATCCCTTCGCGCGTAGCCCACAATTTGCGATGCTGGCGCTCGGGATTGTTGAGCGCCGCCTCGACCGCGTGACGCCCCCACAAGCGTACCTGACCTGCTCCAGCACGGCCGCTGCCACGCCCGCCCTGATTGCGTCCGGCGCGCCCGCGCATCACCCGTTTCTTGTCGTCCTTGGCCATGGCCGGGGCCCTGCCAGCACTCGGCTGGCGGGGCAAGCCGCGCGGTCTTGAAGGGGTTGGTGGACAGGGCTGGATTCGAACCAGCGTACGCTTGCACGGGCAGATTTACAGTCTGCTGCCTTTAACCACTCGGCCACCTGTCCACACAGGTCCGTCGGTCACTTTGAAGCCCTTGCAAAAGGGCGTGCCGGCGCGAGAGAGGCGCGCAATGGCGAAGCGATGTCGCGCTGTCAATCCGCGTGGCTTGTGAGCGGCCTATGCCGCGGGTAAGCAGCCGCAATGAACGCGACGCACCGCCCGGTCATCTCGGCAACGGGCCTCTACACCCCGCCGCATACCATCACGAATGCTGAGCTGGTCGAAAGCTTCAACGCTTACGTCGAGCGTCACAACGCCGAGCATGGCGAAGCAATCGCCGCGGGTGACCTCGCGCCGCTCGAGCCAAGCTCGGTCGAGTTCATCGACAAGGCGAGCGGGATCAAGGCGCGCCACGTGATCGACAAAGCTAGCGTGCTCGATCCCGACACGATGTGCCCGCGCATCCCCGAGCGCGGCAACGAAGAACTGTCGATCATGGCTGAAATCGGTGTCGCGGCCGCGCGGCAAGCGCTCGAACGAGCAGGGCGGGACGCGGCGCAAGTCGATGCAGTGCTGTGCGCGGCGTCCAACATGCAGCGGCCGTATCCGGCAATGGCGATCGAGATACAGCATGCGCTGGGGATCGACGGGTTTGGCTTTGACATGAACGTCGCGTGCTCGTCGGCCACGTTCGGCATCCAGACGGCGGCCGATTACATTCGCGCGGGCAATGCGCGCAGCGTGTTGGTGGTAAGCCCCGAGATCACCAGCGGCCACCTCAACTGGCGCGACCGCGACAGCCACTTCATCTTCGGGGACGTTGCCACAGCTGTGCTGGTCGAGGACGAAGCGCTGGCCCCGCAGGGACACTGGGATATTCTCGGGACCAAATTGAAGACTGTATTTTCGAACAACATCCGCAACAACTTCGGCTTCCTCAACCGCGCAGCACCCGAAGGAGCTGGAAAGGCGGACAAGCTGTTCGTCCAGGAAGGACGAAAAGTGTTCAAGGAAGTGGTGCCGATGGTCGCCGCGATGATTATCGAGGAAGCGGCGCGACTGAATATCGACCCACAGACGCTGCGCCGCTTGTGGCTGCACCAGGCCAACGCGGGCATGAACCGGCTGATCGCCCAGCGCGTGCTCGGCCACGAGGCCAGCGAGGACGAGAGTCCCACGGTGCTGGATACGTATGCCAACACTTCCAGCGCCGGCTCAATTATCGCGTTCCACAAGCACAGCGATGATCTGATCGCGGACGATACCGGGATCATTTGCAGCTTCGGTGCGGGCTACTCGGCGGGCACGGTGTTCGTCCGCAAGTCCGGGTAGCGGCGCGGCAGTTTAGCTTGTGACGCGCCGCCGCAACACCTAAGCCCGGCCGATGGCTGGAGAGATACTCGACAACAAAGGTCGCGGCGATGCCCGCTGGCAATGGCCGTCGATCCATCCCGAAGGGCGCAAATTCGGTCTGATCTCGGCGGCGGTGTGCGTTGTCTGCGCGTTTCTCGCGTGGGAAACGATCGCCTGGCCGCTCGCCTTTCTCACGTTCGGTATACTTGCATTCTTCCGCGACCCCGAACGTGTGGTGCCCCAGGACGAGCGCATGATCGTCTCGCCGGCCGACGGGATGGTAGCGCTGATCACGCAGGTCGAGCCGCCGGCCGAACTGTTGGTCGACGACGGCAGCGGATCGCGTGGGCTCATGCCCGGACCTGTCACTCGCATATCGATATTCATGAGCGTGTTCGATGTGCACATCAATCGCGCGCCGATCGGCGGCACGGTGCGCCGCGTGGTCTATATCCCCGGCAAGTTCGTCAACGCCGATCTCGACAAGGCGAGCGACGACAACGAGCGGCATCATGTCCTGATTGAACGTGCGGACGGTATTTCCATTGGGTTCACCCAGATCGCAGGCCTGCTCGCGCGGCGCATCGTTCCATTCGTCAAGCCGGGCGACACGATTGCCGTCGGCCAGCGCGTCGGGCTGATCCGGTTCGGCAGCCGCGTCGACGTCTACCTGCCCGCGGGAACCGACTCCAGGGTCCTGCTCGGTCAGAAGGTGGTCGCGGGCGAGACCGTGTTGGCCGAAACGGGGACCCAGAAGCTGATCGAAGGTGTCAACCAGTGATAGACGGGCCAAAAGATGGGGATCGTCCACGGGTCGGTCCCAAAGCAGCCGAAGACGAGATTGCACTTCCCAGCCGTAAGGAAAGCCGCGGACTGGCCATGCGCGCGGTCGTGCCCAATGCGATCACCGCGGCCGCGCTGTGCTCCGGTCTCACCGGCATCCGCTTTGCAATCTCGGGCATGTGGCGCGAGGCGATCATCGCGGTGATCCTTGCCGGCGTCCTAGATGTAATGGACGGCCGCATCGCACGGTTGCTCAACGCGCAGTCGCGTTTCGGAGCTGAACTCGACAGCCTGGCCAATTCGCTGAGCTTTGGCACTGCGCCGGCGCTGATCCTGTTTCTGTGGTCGCTCGACGACTTGGCGCGCGTCGGGTGGTTTGCCAGCCTCGCGTTCGCTGTATGTGGCGCGCTCCGGCTGGCGCGCTTCAATGCGCAGATCGACGTGAAGGAACAGCCGCACAAATCGGCCGGATTCCTCACCGGCATCCCGGCGCCGGTCGGCGCGGGTCTGGCACTGCTGCCAATGTATCTATGGTTGGCGACGGGCGACGACGTGTTTCGCGATCCGCGACTGGTCGCTCCGTGGACTGCGTTGATGGCGTTCCTGATGATTTCCAACGTCGCCACGTTGAGCTGGACGCTGATGCGCCCGCGCCGCGACGTGCGGCTAGGGCTTATCGCTGTGGTCGGGATGGTGTTTGCCGCTCTGCTGCTCGAGCCCTGGTGGACGTTGATAGCAATCTGTGCGGTTTACCTGGCGCTGCTACCTTATGCCTGGGCGCGCTACGCCAAGATCAGGCGGCTGCGCGCAGCCGTTCCGGTGTCCGCACCGTTCGACGCGTCAAGCGTTGGCTGATTGGAGCGGTCCGCAGCGCGGGAATGCGCAGCGGCGCATCGTCGCCTTCGAACCGCACTGTCACCCGGCGAAGCGTGTCGATACGCACAAGATCGCCGCGCAGCAGCCGGAACGCATTCCGGCTGCGGACGACGGCGTCGGTGAGGGTTACTGCACTGGCCACGGCAACCGTGGCGAACAGAGCGACAAGCAAAGTAGCGATCATTTCACGAGACCCTCATTGGTCGGCACAACCGCGTTGAACGCTTGTGGACAACTAGTGGAAAACTCCGAATCGGCATTTGTTCCCGATACGAGACAATGTTCTCTATTTGTTCACGCCGGTCAACGCATTTTCGCGACCAGCGGATTTTTGAATGCGACGAATTGAGGCTGGATTTTTGCCACTTCCACGGCTAAGGCGCCGCGCGTCTGCATCGAATTCAAGGCCAATTCGGTTTTGGCGGTGCAGATAAATCCACATGGAGAGCGCCACATGCCGGTGCCGCCCGCGGGATCTCCGCAGGCGATTCCAGCTCTCCAGAGGTTCAACCGGAAAGGAATTACCTATGGCGGCACCTGTCGTCACCATGCAGCAATTGATCGAGGCTGGCGCCCACTTCGGCCACCAGACCCACCGCTGGAACCCGCGGATGAAGCCGTACATCTTCGGCGCCCGCAACGGGGTTCACATCATCGACCTGTCGCAGACCGTGCCGCTCTTCGCGCGCGCGCTCGACTTCGTGCAGGACACGGTCCGCGCGGGCGGCAAGGTTCTGTTCGTCGGCACCAAGCGCCAGGCGCAGGAGCCGATCGCCGAAGCCGCCCGCCGTTCGGGCCAGCACTTCGTCAACCACCGCTGGCTCGGCGGCATGCTGACCAACTGGAAGACCATCTCGGGCTCGATCCGCCGGCTCAAGAGCCTCGACGAGCAGCTCTCGGGCGAGATTTCGGGCCTGACCAAGAAGGAAGTCCTCCAGCTCACCCGCGAGCGCGACAAGCTCGAGCTTTCGCTCGGCGGCATCCGCGAAATGGGCGGCATTCCGGACGTGATGTTCGTGATCGATGCCAACAAGGAAGATCTCGCGATCAAGGAAGCTGGCGTGCTCGGTATTCCGGTCGTCGCGGTGCTCGATTCGAACGTCGATCCGAGCGGTATCGCGTTCCCGATCCCGGGCAACGACGATGCGGCACGCGCGGTGCGCCTGTACTGCGACGCGATCGCCGAGGCAGCGTCGAGCGGCAAGGGCCGTGCGACGATCGATTCAGGCCAGGACGTTGGCGCGATGGCCAATCCTCCCGCCGAGGTTGATGCTGCCGAAGCCGCCGCACCGGTGGCCGCTGCCCCCGAGGCCGCGGTTCCGGAAGCCGCCGCTCCCGAGGCTGCTGCCGAAGCCTAAGCCGCGGTTCGCATTCGATACCTGAGCGCCGGGCCTGGCGGCCCGGCGCCACACTGCATTTCAAGAAGGAAAAGAGACATGGCTGGATTCACCGCTGCCGACGTGAAGGCACTGCGCGAGAAGACCGGCGCGGGCATGATGGACGCCAAAAAGGCGCTCGAGCAGACCGGCGGCGACATCGAAGCCGCGGTCGATGCATTGCGCGCCAAGGGCCTTGCCACCGCCGCTAAGAAATCGAGCCGCACGGCGGCCGAAGGCCTCGTCGGCGTAGCCGTCGAAGGCACCAAGGGCGTGGCCGTCGAGGTAAATTCCGAGACCGATTTCGTCGCGAAGAACGAACAGTTCCAAGACTTCGTCCGCAAGGTCACTCAGGTCGCGCTGGCCGAAGGCAGCGACGATGTCGAAGCTATCAAGGCCGCTGGTTATCCCGACGGCGGCACGGTCGCCGACCGCCTGACCGAGAACGTCGCTACCATCGGTGAAAATCAACAGGTCCGCCGCATCAAGTCAGTGTCGGTCGGCCAGGGCGTCGTCGTCCCTTACGTTCACAACGCCGCTGCCTCCGGCCTCGGTAAGATCGGCGTGCTCGTCGCACTTGAGAGCACCGCCGACAAAGCGGCGCTCGAGACGCTTGGCAAGCAGCTGGCGATGCACATCGCGGCCGCCTTCCCGCAAGCGCTCGACGCCGACAGCCTCGACGCCGAAACGATCGAACGGGAGCGCAAGGTCGCTGCCGAAAAGGCTGCCGAGAGCGGCAAGCCAGCGGATGTCCAGGCCAAGATGGTGGAGGGCGCGGTCAAGAAGTTCGCCAAGGAGAACGCGCTGCTCTCCCAGGTGTTCGTGATCGACAACAAGACCGCCATCTCCGATGTGATCGCCAAGGCCGGCAAGGATGCCGGGGCGGAGATCGAGCTGACGGATTATGTCCGCTTCCAGCTCGGCGAAGGGATCGAGAAGGAAGAGACCGATTTTGCGGCCGAGGTCGCCGCCGCCGTCAACGGCTGAGACCTCCAATCGATTAACGGCCGCTGGAGCGATCCAGCGGCCGTTTTCGTTTGGGCCTTGCACCCTTGCCGCAAGGTCGCCTCTGCCTATAAGGGCGCCGATTGAGAGGGCGCTCGGTCGCCCGGCCTTTTCGCGAGAAACCAGTTCGATGGCTTTGCCCAAGCTCAACCGCATCCTCCTGAAACTATCGGGCGAGGTGCTGATGGGCGGTCAGCAGTTCGGCATCGATCCTGCATTCGTGGCGGAGCTCGCCAAGGAAGTGAAGGCGGCGAAGGACGGCGGGCTGGAGATATGCCTCGTTATTGGAGGCGGCAACATTTTCCGCGGTATGGCCGGTGCGGCGGCCGGCATGGACCGCGCGCAGGCCGACTACATGGGTATGCTGGCAACCGTAATGAACGCGCTCGCAATGCAGAACGCGCTCGAGCAGATCGGCGTGCAGACCCGCGTGCAGTCGGCAGTGCAGATGGACGCGATATGCGAGCCGGTAATCCGGCGCCGGGCCGAGCGGCATCTGGAAAAAGGTCGCGTGGTGATTTTTGCCGCGGGCGTTGGCGCCCCGTATTTCACCACCGACAGCGGCGCTGCATTACGCGCAGCCGAAATGAAGTGCGACGCACTGTTCAAGGGCACCAGCGTCGACGGGGTCTACGACAGCGACCCGAAAAAGAACAAGCAGGCAAAGCGTTTCGATATCGTGACTTATGACACGGTGTTGGCAGACAATCTTAAGGTAATGGACGCCTCTGCCGTGGCGCTGTGCCGCGATAATGACATCCCTATCGTGGTCTTTTCGATTCGTGAGCAGGGCAATCTTGCGCGGGTGTTGAGCGGGCAGGGCGTCCAGACGATTGTCCAATCCGATGTTCAGGGAGAAGCCTGATGGCAAAGTACGATAAGGCCGACATCGATCGGCGGATGACCGGCGCGGTGGAGAGCCTCAAGAGTGACCTCTCAGGCCTGCGCACCGGCCGCGCCAACACCGCTTTGCTCGATCCGGTGATGTGCGAGGTTTACGGCGCGATGATGCCGCTCAACCAGGTGGCCACTGTCTCTGCGCCAGAGCCGCGGATGTTGAGCGTGCAGGTGTGGGACAAGGCGAACCTGACCGCGGTCGAGAAGGGCATCGCAAAGGCCAACCTTGGCCTCAATCCGATGATTGATGGTCAGACCCTTCGCCTGCCGCTGCCCGATCTCACCCAAGAGCGGCGAAAGGAGCTCGCGAAGCTAGCTGGCGAGTATGGTGAAAAGGCCAAAATCGCCATCCGCAACGTCCGCCGCGACGGGATGGAAAGTCTGAAGGAGGACGAAAAGAAAAAGGACATCTCGGAGGACGAGCGCAAGCGGTCGGAAGACGATGTCCAAAAAATCACCGACAGTCACGTCGCCGAGACCGATGCGGTCGTGGCTGCTAAAGTGAAGGAAATCCTGACCCAGTGACGCATCGTCGGGCTTCTGGAGGGGCATGATGGGCGATGGGGCGGGAGTCGCACGCCCAGGTGCCAGGCACGTCGCGATCATCATGGACGGCAACGGGCGCTGGGCAAAAGCCCGGCACCTGCCGCGGGTGGTCGGGCATCAGCGCGGGGTCGAGGCGGTGCGGTCACTGGTCCGCGCGCTGAAGGATACGCCGATCGAGTGCCTCACGCTCTATGCGTTCAGTTCCGAAAACTGGAAGCGGCCCGAGGATGAAGTCGACGATTTGATGAACATGATGCGCAAGTTCATCAAATCGGACTTGCCCGAATTCATCGCCAATGACGTCAAGCTGCACATCCTGGGCGACTGGCGCGGCCTTGCGCCCGATATCGTCACGCTGCTCGATGAAGCGCTTGACCGGACGTCGAACGGATCCCGAACACTCGCCGTAGCGCTCAACTACGGCTCGCAGCATGAAATCGCGCGTGCAGCGACCAAGGCGGCCCATGAGGGCGCGATCACCGCGGACGCAATCGGACGCCACCTCGATACCGCGCCGCTGCCTCCGCTCGACCTGCTGATCCGCACAAGCGGCGAAGTGCGCTTGTCCAATTTCCTTCTATGGCAGTGCGCTTATGCGGAAATGATTTTCACCGACGTGCTGTGGCCCGATTTCACGCCGAAGCATTTAAGACGAAGCGCTCGACGAATTCGCGCGCCGGGAGAGACGGTATGGCGGACGCTGAAGTCGGCGTGCAGGGCCCTGCGAACAGGAGCGATCTCCCGGTCCGGCTGGTGTCGGCGGTGGTCATGCTCGCAGTGGCGATCACCGCGCTGGTGGCCGGCGGACTGGCGTTCCAGGCGTTCGTCGTGCTGGTCGCGCTGGCCGCGTTCGTCGAATTCATCCTGTTAGTGGTCAGAGTGACGCCGAATATCCCTTTTCGCCTGGCGGCGATCCTAGCCGGTGCGGTCTATTTTGCAGTGGCGGGCGGTGTGCTCGCGGGAGCGGGCGATTTCCTGATCGTGCTGATCGTCGGAGTGACCGTGTTCACCGATACGTTCGCCTACTTCACCGGCCGCGCGATCGGCGGGCCGAAAATCGCTCCGTCGATCAGTCCATCGAAAACCTGGGCCGGGCTGATGGGCGGGATGCTCGGCGCGGCGCTGTGGGTGGTCTTGTGGGTGGTCGCGATTGACGGGGGTATTGTCGGGCCGCGGTTCGAGCTTGGACTGCCGCTGATCGCTAAGAACCTCGGTTCCGCCGCGTTGCTCGGCGCAGCACTTGCCGTGTTGGCCCAAGCGGGTGACTTTTTCGAATCCTGGCTCAAACGCCGCGCGGGGGTGAAAGATTCCTCCAGGCTTATCCCCGGGCACGGCGGCGTGTTCGATCGGATCGACGGCATGCTGCCGGTCGCCATTGCGGTCGGCGTGCTGGCCATGATCGTGGTCAACTAAATGCAAACGTCTGCGATCCGCACAATCTCGGTCTTGGGGGCGACCGGCTCGGTCGGCGCGTCGACGCTCGACCTCGTCCGCCGCAATCGCGATCGGTGGCGGGTCGTAGCGCTCACCGCAAATTGCAACGCTTGCGAACTTGCCGCGCTGGCGCGCGAATTTAGCGCAGAGATTGCCGTCGTCGGCGACGAAGCGTGCTTGCCCGAACTGCGCGCGGCACTGGACGGGAGCGGCGTCGCGACGGCCGGCGGCGCAAATGCGCTGGTCGAGGCGGCAGCGCGCGTCGCGGACCTGACGGTCGCCGCGATCGTCGGCTGCGCCGGCCTGGCACCGGTGATGGCGGCGATCGAACAGGGCGGCACGATCGCGCTCGCCAACAAGGAGGCGCTGGTGTCCGCAGGCGGCGTAATGACCGCCGCTGTCGCGAAGCACGGTGCGACGATGCTGCCAGTTGATTCAGAGCACAACGCGATCTTCCAATGCCTGGCCGGCAACCGCATCGAGGATGTGAGACGTATCACGCTGACCGCCAGCGGAGGGCCATTCCGCACCTGGAGTGCCGCCCAATTAGAATCCGCCACCCCGGCGCAGGCGGTGGCGCACCCCAACTGGGATATGGGCGCCAAGATCAGCGTCGATTCAGCGACCATGATGAACAAGGGGCTCGAATTCATCGAGGCGCACCACTTGTTCCCGGTCGGGCTCGACCGGATTGCGATCGTCATCCATCCCCAGAGCGTGGTCCACAGCCTGGTCGAATATCGTGACGGTTCTACGCTGGCACAGCTCGGCCCCTCGGATATGCGGGTGCCGATCGCCAGCTGTCTTGCCTGGCCCGCGCGAATGGAGACCCCGATGGCCCCGCTCGACCTAGCGGCGCTCGGCACCCTGACATTTGAAGCGCCGGACGAGGCGCGCTTTCCCGCCACCCGGCTGGCGCGCGAGGCCGCTAAGGCAGGCGGGGCGGCGCCGGCAGTGCTTAACGCAGCCAATGAAACCGCAGTCGCGGCTTTCCTCGCTGGCAAGATTGCGTTCACCCGCATTGCGCTAACCGTCGAGCGTACCCTTTCGCGCCAAATGCCCGCCGCGCCCGCCAGCCTCGATGATGTGCTGGCGGTCGACCGCGAGGCGAGGGCGCGCGCCGACGAACTGCTGGAGCTTGCCTGAATTGATCGATAGCCCTCCCTTCTGGCTCTACATCGTCGGTTTCCTGCTTTTGCTGGGACCGTTGGTGACAGTGCACGAGTTCGGCCATTACCTGATGGGCCGACTGTTCGGCGTCGGAGTTGAGGCGTTTTCGGTCGGCTTCGGCAAGGAGATTGCCGGTTTCACCGACAAGCGCGGCACGCGGTGGAAGCTCTCGGCGCTGCCGCTCGGCGGATATTGCCAGTTCAAGGGCGACATGAACCCGGCCTCGATCCCCGACACGCAAGCGCTCGCGGCAATGTCCTCGCATGAGCGGGCCGGCAGCTTCCATTTCGCGCCGCTGTGGCAACGCGCGCTGATCGTGTTCGCCGGCCCGTTGACCAACATCCTCGTCGCCATCGGGATCTTCGCGGCGTTCTTCATGGCTTACGGCCAGCCCGTCCAGGCCGATCCGGCTGAAACCAACGTCATCCAGAAATTCGCGCCCGGATCGGTGGCGCAGTCCGCTGGCCTCGCAGAAGGCGATCGGATCGTCAGCATCGATGGCGCGCCCGTGCGCGAATTTCGCGACGTCACCCAGCGGGTCATCATGCACCCTGGCGAAAAAATCGTCATCGCGGTGGAACGCGCCGGCCAGCCTTTGCGCTTTCCGATGACAATCGGCAGCACGGTCGAGCGTGACCGGTTCGGCAACGAATCACGGATCGGCCGGCTGGGAATCTATTCGAGCCCCTTGCGCTTCGAGCCGGTCGGCCCGATCCAGGCCGTCGGACTGGCCGCGAGCGAAAGCGTCGGCATGGTCCGGATGATGGTCGTCGGCATCGGCCAGATCGTCAGCGGGCAGCGTTCGGTCAAGGAGCTTGGCGGGCCGATCAAGATCGCCAAGTTCTCTGGCGAGCAGCTCAGTCTCGGCGCGTCTGCCTTCGCCAGCTTCGCTGCGTTGATTTCGCTTAATTTGGCATTCATCAACTTGTTGCCAATTCCTGCGCTCGATGGCGGGCATCTCGCTTTCTACGCGGCCGAGGCGGTCCGTCGGAAGCCGATCGGTGCGCGCGGTCAGGAAATGGCGTTCCGTGCCGGCGTGGCGATGATCCTTGCGCTGATGCTGTTCGTCACCGTCAACGACTTGCTGTCGCTGCCGATCTTCGGGCGATAGCGAGGCGGCCGAACGGGTCGTTCGCGCGGAGTACAACAGGCGTTCCACAGCTTGATTGGGGACCGGCTATCGGGCAAGGGCGCACGCACGTGCCACCGGGCTCGACGATACGGCAGGCGGCGGGCGCATCTTCGCGCAAATTTGAAAATTCGGACGGGAGTCCCACGTCAATGATCGCACGCGAATTCGCCGGTAAGCGTACCCGGCCGGGGATGACCCGGCTGGCCTTGTCGCTGCTGTGCGGCACCATGCTCGGCGGATTGCCGGCGGCGGCTTTCGCGCAGGACGCGCCGACGACGCCCCCTGCAGCAGCCGCCACCCAATCTTCTGCTAGTCAAACTGACGTGATCCGATCGATCTCCGTGGTGGGCTCCCAGCGGCTCGAGCCCAACACGATCGTGTCCTACATTCGCCTGCGCGATGGGCAGGTCTATACTCAGGCCGCGGCCGACCAGGCGCTCAAGGACCTGTACGCGACCGAGCTGTTCTCGCGGGCGAGCATCGTCAACAACAACGGCGACGTCGTCGTTACCGTGTTGGAAAACCCGGTCATCAACCGCATCGTGCTCGAGGGCAACAAGCGGATCAAAACCGACAAGATCACTCCTGAAATCAAGCTCGCGCCGCGCCAGATCTTTACCCGCTCGAAAGTCCGCGCCGACGTCGCCCGGATCATCGAGCTTTACAAGCGCCAGGGCCGCTTTGCCGCCACCGTCGAACCGAAGATGGTCGAACTGTCGCAGAACCGCGTCGACGTGGTTTTCGAGATCAATGAAGGACCCAAGTCCAAGGTCCAGCAGATCAACATCCTCGGCAACGAAGCATTTTCGGATAGCGAGCTGCGCGGTGAGATGGTTACCAAGCAGGCGCGGCTGACCACCTTTTTGAGCTCGAACACCAGTTACGATCCCGATCGCCTGGCGTTCGACCAACAGAAGCTGCGGCAGTTCTACCTGACTCAGGGCTACGCCGATTTCCGCGTCGTTTCGGCAGTAGCCGAGCTTACCCCCGACAAGCAGGATTTCATCATCACGTACGTCGTGGAGGAGGGCAAGCGCTACAAGTTCGGCGACGTCAACGTAAAGAGCGAAATCCGCGACTTCTCGAGCGAGGCGCTCACGCGCAACGTCCCGATGAAGACCGGCGACTGGTACAACGCCAAGGCGGTCGAGGACACCACCGAGCAGTTCACCGAGCTTGCCGGAACGTTCGGCTACGCCTTCGCCGACGTTACGCCCGAGTTCAAGCGCAACGCCGAGGCACTGACGATGGACGTGACTTACGTCCTCAAGGAAGCGCCGCGTGTTTATGTCGAGCGGATTGACGTCAATGGCAACACGCTGACCCAGGACAAGGTCCTGCGCCGCGAATTCCGGCTGGTGGAAGGTGACGCGTTCAACTCATTGCAGGTCAAGCGCACCACCAACCGGATCAAGTCGCTCGGCTATTTCCAGGAAACTTTCGAGGTCGCGCAGAAGGACGGCAGCACGCCGGACCGGATCGTGCTTGAGGCCAACGTCGAGGAACAGCCTACCGGCCAGCTCCAGCTGTCGGCCGGCTTCTCGTCGATCGAAAGCTTCATCCTCGCGGCCTCGATCCAGCAACGCAACTTCCGCGGACGCGGCCAGACGGTCGGGTTCGGGGTCAATTATTCGCGCTATTCGAAAAGCGCCAACATCAGTTTTTCCGAGCCGTACGTGTTCGATCGCAATATCTCGATGGGCGTCGACATCTATCGCCGCGATCTGAACAGCTTCAATTATTTGAACAACGATCGCAACACGACGTTCCAGCAGACCACGACCGGCGGCCAGGTCCGCCTCGGCGTGCCGCTGACCGAATACATGTCGCTGATCGGCAGCTACACGCTCAACTACGACGAGGTCGGGCTCGACGAGAACCAGTTCTTCACCCCCGACGCCAACGGCAACTTCGCTTGTAACGATCTGCTTGCGGGCCGTTACCTGTGTGAGGCCGTGGGCAACCGCACCAGCTCAATCCTCGGCGTCAACGTCGTATACGATTCGCTCGACAGCCGCCTGCGTCCAACCCGCGGGCGGGCGATTTCGGGCGGCGTCGAACTCGCGGGACTGGGTGGCTCGGTCAAGTTCGCCCGCCTGCGCGGCAAGGCGCAGCAGTTCTGGCCGGTGGGTGGCGGGTTCATCTTCTCGCTGTCGGCTGAAGGCGGCGCGATCAAGGGCCTGGGCGGCGACAGCGTGCGCCTTACCGACCGGTTTTTCCTTGGCGAGCCGCAAATCCGCGGTTTCGACATCCGTGGTATCGGTCCTCGCGTTCTGCGCCAGCCGATCATTGCCAATGCCGCCGACCCAACCGATACCGACGGCGTGCTGGTTACCGACCGCGCGCGGGTGTCGGACGATTCGCTGGGTGGCAGTTACTACTATCTTGGCCGGGCCGAGCTCGAAATTCCGCTCGGCAGCGGAGCAAAGGAACTCGGACTGCGGCCGTCGATCTTCATGGATGTCGGCGCGCTGTGGGGGGTGCCGTTCCGCGATCCTGAGGACCTGATACAGGATTGCACGTTCCCGAACGGCTGCAGTTTTCCGCAGCGCGACGCCAGCGGAAACGCGCTTTTCACTCAGGTAGTAACGAACGCAGACGGCACCACGACCACCACCCTGGTAACTTCGCCGACGGCACCCAACGGAACGGCAAACACCGCCCTGCTCAACACCATCCCGCCGTTCCAAGAAGTGTTCCTGGGCGATACCCCCAAGCCCCGCCTGTCTATCGGCATCGGGGTGAACTGGAACTCCCCGTTCGGGCCGTTCAGGATAGATTTTGCCCATGCGCTCTTGAAGCAGCCGGGTGATGATACGAAGCGCTTTACCTTTAACGTAGGAACCCAATTCTGATGAACAAAACCGTTTTCGGCGCGGCGCTTGCTGCGTTGTCGCTTGGCCTTCCCGGCGTCGCTCATGCCCAGAAGGCTCCTTCCGCCGTGATCGTCGTGGTCAATACCGACCGGATCTTCCGCGAGTGCACCGCGTGCGTTGCCGCGCAAACGCAGCTCCAGGGCCTCGTCAACTCTTCGCGCACACGGGCGCAGGAACTCGGCGCGCCGCTGCAGACCGAGGCGCAGTCGATCGAGCAGGCCGCCGCAGCTTTGCGTAGCCAGACGGGCGCTTCGCGCACCTCGGGCGAGGCCGCGCTGAACACGCGTGCCCAGGCGTTCCAGCAGCGCCAGGCAGCGGCGCAGCAGGAATTGCAGCAATTGGAACAGAACATCCAGTCCACTCAGGCCAATGTTCTACGTCAGATCACCGAGCGGCTGAGCCCGATCTACACCCAGGTGATGACGGCGCGGAACGCCAACATCGCGCTCGATACAAACGCCACGCTCGCGCGTGCGGCGGCACTCGACGTGACGGACCAGGTCCTGGCGCAGCTCAACGCGGCGCTGCCTTCGGTCAGCGTTACCCCGCTGCCGGCACCGGCCGGCGCTCCGGCACCGCAGACGCAACCGACCCGATGAGCGAGCCCGTGGCAGGGACCGCCGGTCAGCCGCTGGATATCCGGCGGGTGATGGCGGCCCTGCCGCATCGCTATCCGCTGCTGCTGGTCGATCGGGTCAAGTCGATCGAACTGGGCGAGCGCATTCATGCGGTAAAAGCGGTCTCGTTCAACGAGCAGTTTTTCCAGGGACACTTTCCCGGGCGGCCGATTATGCCCGGCGTGCTCCAGATCGAGGCGCTGGCGCAGGCCGCCGGCGTTCTCGGTATCGAGACGTTCGAGCTTGCCGGCACCGGCAAGCTGGTCATCTTCATGGCGATCGAGAATGCCAAGTTCCGCGCCCCGGTCGAGCCGGGCTGTCTACTCGACCTGGAGGTCGAATTCGTCCGCAAGAGCAGCCGGGTGTGCAAGTTCAAGGGACGCGCAAGCGTCGAGGGCAAGACCACTTGCGAAGTCGAATTCACTGCAATGATCGCCGACGCGCCACAGGACTGACGGCGCGCTTGCAAAATTCGGGCGACGCCGCTAGGCGCGCGCCTTTCCCACCACAGCTGGACCGGTCGGTACCGTTCCGAGGCTACGGAGACACGCCATGAAGGCCGATACGCACCCCGACTACCACACCATCACGATCAAGATGACCGATGGCACCGAATTCCAGACTCGTTCCACCTGGGGCGCGGAAGGCGATACGCTGCAGCTGGATATCGATCCCACCAGCCACCCGGCATGGACCGGCGGCAAGCAGCAACTGCAGGAGGGCGGCCGCGTGGCCAAGTTCAACCAGCGGTTCGGTGGGCTTAGCCTCAAAAAAGGCTGATCGCTCGCTTTTAGATTGCAAAGGGGCGGTCCGGCGGGCCGCCCCTTTTGCTTAAAGCGGATCCTCAAACCGGCCCGAGTGAGCGGTGTGGCTCGCGAGGTAAATTAATTGTGATCGGCATGCCGACCGCCAACTCGCCGCCGCGTTCGACCACGCCCATCACGCCGCACTTGCGATGCAATGTGCCGTCGGCGCGCTTCTCGATCATCTCCGCCAGCAGGCCCGGGCAAAATGCCTCGATCTGTTTGCACGGGTTGCGCAGGCCGGTGATCCGCACAACCGCATCCCCGAGCGCGAGCCGCGTATCGACTGGCAGCCCCAGCAGGTCGATTCCCTGGGTGTCCATGTTCTCGCCAAGGTCGCCCGTTCCAATCGCGTAGCCCTTGGCTCGAAGCTCGTCGAACAACTCGGCGTGGAGCAGGTGAACCTGCCGCAGGTTGGGTTCGGCTGGATGATTTCGCATGCGTGACAGGTGCTGGACCGTGCGGCCAGCGTGAGCGTCGTTCTCGACGCCGAGGCCCGTGACCAGCGTGAGCTGTTGGCACGGTTCCTTGGAAAAGCCGTGCCGCCCGCTGCGCGCGAGCCCGACGATCGTCGTCCCGCTCATCGCCACTCCTTCTCGCGATACCACTTGGTGATGACGTATTTGACACCCTTGCGCACCTTCATGCCGTGATGGAGCGTGTTGGGATTGGGCCGTCCGTCCGGACGGCGGTTGTTCCACGCGACCAGCTTGCCGGTTTCCGGCTGGATGATCTTGCGCGCGGCACTAAACCTGGTGCCGCCGCCGGCCTCCACCGGATTGAGATAGACCATGAAAGTCCAACTGCGCTGGCCTGCGACCGAGCAGTACCGCTCCCAATCGGGGCCCCCGGGCTCGAAGTAATCGGTATGCGCTTTAAACTCCTGCCCCGCGGCATAGCGCTGCCCCTGCACCGGCTCGCCGTGCGCGGGGTCGATTCGATTGAGCGACCACAGGCGTGCCTCCAACTCGACCACGGCAGGCTCGCATGGACCGAGATCGCATGTTTCGCTGGTGCGGAAATAATGGTCGCCGTTGGCATCGGCGATCGTCGAAGGTCGGCGGTCGGCGTCGATCAATTCGATCAGGCCGGCGCACAGTTCGGGGGAGAGAAAACGCTTAAGCTGGAACAACTCGAGCTTGTCGAACGGCGCGCGCTGCACGCCGGGGGTAGCGAGCAGGATTTGGGCCGAGGATTCGCCAGGTTGAACCATCTGCGTAAGAATAAGCCAACCGCCCGCGCGAAACAATCTTGCGCAGCGCCGGGCGGCAGGCAGTTTTCACTTCTCAAATTGGACTCGCTATGCAACAGGCGCTCGCCCGCATGGGAAGCGGCTTGACGGGTCCTTCTGCGGGCCTATCAGCCCCGCCTCACGGCATGCGTGCAGGGCATGTGGCGATCGTAGCTCAGTTGGTTAGAGCGCCGGTTTGTGGTACCGGAGGTCGGGGGTTCGAGACCCCTCGGTCGCCCCATTCCCGTTGTATTGCCGCGATTTAGCGGCCCAAGAGGCGGGCCAACGCGGGGCGTTTTTCGATGACGGCTTTCTGGGACCATGCGGATTACGATAATCACGAGCTCGTCCAGCTCGTCCACGACCGTGCCTCTGGCCTGACCGCAATCATCGCACTCCATTCGACCCATCTCGGTCCCGGCGCCGGCGGAACGCGCTTCTGGCATTACGCTGATCCGGCCGACGGCATGCGCGATGCGCTGCGCCTCAGCCGCGGGATGAGCTACAAGAACGCGATGGCCGGTCTGCCGATGGGCGGCGGCAAGGCGGTCATCCTGGCGAGCAAGGACCGCCGCAAGTCCCCTGAGATGCTGGCTGCCTTCGGCAGAGCGGTAGAGGCACTCGGCGGGCGCTACGTTACCGCAGAGGACGTAGGCATTTCCGAAGCCGACATGGTAGCGGTTTCGAAAGCCACGCAATTCGTCTCCGGCTTGCCGGTCGGCGAGGGAGAGGCGGGCGGCGATCCGGGCCCGTTCACCGCGATGGGCATCTATCACGGGATCAAGGCCGCAGTTGAATACAAGCTGGGCAAGACGTCGCTGCGCGGCGTGCGCGTGGCCGTGCAGGGCACCGGAAGCGTCGGCGGCGGGGTGGCCCGGCTGCTTCACAAAGACGGCGCGAAGCTGGTGCTTGCCGACGTCGACGAGGCGCGCGCCAAGTCGCTGGCGCGCGAAGTCGATGGCGAGGCAGTTGCGCCGGAGCAGATCATGTCGGTTGCGTGCGATGTGTTCAGCCCCAACGCGCTGGGGGCAATCCTTGACGAGGAAGGCATCGCCCGGCTCGATTGCCCCATCGTGGCCGGGGGTGCGAATAACCAGCTTGCCCGCGCCGAGCACGGTCACCTGCTGGCCGAGCGCGGGATCCTTTATGCCCCGGACTACGTGATCAACGCCGGCGGAATCATTTCGGTCGCGCTCGAATATCTCTGCCGTACTCAAAGAGGGCCGTGTGACATCAACGAAGTGCGCAAGCGGCTCGCGCAAATTCCTGATCGTCTGCGGACCATCTGGCAGGAAAGCGACCGCACCGGCGTTTCGTCTGATCAGGTTGCCGATCGCATGGCGCAAAACCTGATCGGTCGCTGACCTTTTATAGCCGGCGCCGACACGCACGGCCACTTGCCGCGCCAGACCGCTCCTGCCAAAGCGTCGCCGAGGGTAATCCGATGCACGGCTTCGCCAATCCCAGGCGCTTTTTAAGCATCGCGCGGCCGCTGACGCCGTGGCTGCTGGCGCTCGGCCTGATCATAACCGGCGCGGCGCTGTCGTGGGGCTTGGCGCAAGTCCCTGCCGAGCGCCTGCAGGGCCAGTCGGTGCGCATCCTGTTTGTCCATGTTCCGACAGCCTGGTTGGGGATGGCCGGGTGGGCCACGATCGCCGCGGCGAGCCTGGCGGAGATCGTCTGGCGTCATCCACTGAGCGCTATAGCCGGCCGTGCCGCCGCGCTGCCCGGCGCCTTTTTCACCGCTTTGTGCCTAGTGACCGGCTCGCTGTGGGGGCGGCCCGCCTGGGGTACCTGGTGGGTCTGGGACGGACGGTTGACCAGCATGCTGGTGCTTTTCTTTCTCTACCTCGGCTACATCGCGCTGGCCGGTGCAACCGCGCGCGAAGGCGCGTCAAGCCGCATTCCCGCGATTTTCGGGCTGGTAGGGATCGTCAATCTGCCTGTGATTCATTTTTCGGTGATCTGGTTCTATTCGATCCATCAGCGCCCCAGCCTGTCGCTGGGCAAGTCGGCGATGGCCCCGGAGTTCCTATGGCCGCTGCTCGCTTCGACCGTCGGCTTCACTTTCCTGTTCGCTGCGGTGGTGCTGATGCGAATGCGCGCATTACTCGCCCAGACCCAGGCCGAGGCCCGCCTGCGCCGCCGGGCGCGCGAGGCGGATCTGGCGCCGGCAGCAGCCTGATGCGCGAGACGCTCGATCCCTGGCCGTTCGTGATCGCCGCTTATGCGGTGAGCGTGATCGGTACGCTGGCGCTGGTCGGCTGGAGCTGGCTGGCGATGCGCCGGGCCGAACGCCGACGGGATGGATCGGGTAGATGAGCGATCAGCAAGCGCGCCTGCAACCGAAACATCAGCGGCTCGCGCTGGTGGTGGTGGCGATCGTTGCCCTGGTCGCCGCCGCGATCATCGCGACATGGGCGCTCCGTAGCCAGGCCAGCTACTTCTATGTGCCGAGCGAGATCGTGAAAAACCATCCGGCGCCGGGGCACGTGGTTCGCCTCGGCGGGATGGTCGAGGCAGGATCGATCGTCACTCGTCCCGACGGCGTGACAATCGACTTCATCGTCGGTGACGGCACCGCGCGTGTCCCGGTTCGCTATTCAGGGATCGTACCGGACCTGTTCGTGGAAGGGTCAGGAGTGGTCGCCGACGGGCGAATGCAAGCGAACGGGACGTTTATCGCTGACAAGCTGCTTGCTAAGCACGACGAGAATTACGTCCCGCGCGAGCTTGAAGAGATGACCGCCGCGCAGAAGAAAATGGTGGTTAAGGAAACTACCGCCAAATGATCGTTCGAAATCGATGATAGCCGAACTGGGTCTTGCCGCGCTGTGGCTCGCCGCGGCGCTCGCTGCGCTGCAACTGGTTGCGGGGCTCTTGTCCGCGCGTCAGGGCGAAGAGTCCGGCGGCGGCGAACTGGCCATCCTGGTTCGGCCCGCCGCAATCGTTCAGGGTTGCGTTTGCGCCTTCGCATTTGGAATGTTGATCTGGCTGTTCGCGCGCACGGACCTGTCGGTCAAGCTGGTGGCGATGAATTCGCATTCGGTGAAGCCATTGGTCTTCAAGATCGCCGGTACGTGGGGCAACCATGAAGGGTCGATGCTGCTGTGGGTCACGGTGATGTCTGCCGCCGGCGCGCTGATCGCCGCCATCGAGCGGCGCCTGCCCGAACGCACGATGCAGGCGACACTTGCGGCGCAAGGCTTTGTCGCGCTCGGGTTTTACGCTTTCCTGTTGTTCGCCTCGAACCCGTTCGAGCGACTGCCGATGCCGGCAATCGAAGGCAACGGCCTCAATCCATTGCTGCAGGACATGGGCCTCGCGTTCCACCCGCCGACGCTTTACCTCGGCTATGTCGGGCTGTCCGTTGCGTTCAGTTTTGCGGTAGGGGCGCTGCTGACGCGCCAGGTGACGCCCGATTTCGCGCGCGCGATGCGGCCTTGGGTGCTCGGCGCGTGGATCTTCCTCACCGTCGGCATCACCGCCGGTTCTTACTGGGCTTACTACGAACTCGGCTGGGGCGGCTGGTGGTTCTGGGACCCGGTAGAAAATGCCTCGCTGATGCCGTGGCTCGCCGCGACCGCGCTGCTCCATTCGGCAAGCGTGCTGGCGGCGCGCGATGCGCTGAGAGCGTGGACCATCATGCTTGGCGTCGTCGCCTTCTCGATGAGCATGATCGGCACGTTCCTTGTGCGCTCGGGCATCCTCACCAGCGTCCATGCATTCGCGGTCGATCCCGAACGCGGCGCGTTCATTCTGGGCCTGCTGGCGATCTACATCGGCGGCGCGCTGGCGGTGTTCGGGCTGCGCGCGAGCACCATCTCGGAGGGCGAGCGTTTCGCGCTCGTTAGCCGCGAAGGCGCGCTGGTGGTCAACAACGTGCTCCTCTCGGCCATTCTCGGCGTGGTGCTGCTCGGCACGCTTTACCCGCTCCTGACCGAAGCGATGGGGGTGCGAGTCTCGGTCGGGCCGCCGTACTTCGATCCCGCAGCGGCGATCTTCGCGCTGCCGATGCTGCTGGTGATGGCGGCCGGGCCGCTGCTGCGCTGGCGGGGCGATCGACTGGCGCGCATCCAGCAACCGCTGATCTTTGCCGGAGTGATCGCGCTCGCGGCTTTGGTGGCGGTGTTCGCGCTGGGCGGGCCGGGCATCCTTCCACTACTTGGCCTTGCGATGGGCGCGGGTCTTGCGATCGCCAGCCTGCTGCCCTTGCGCGGACGCTCATTGCGCCGATTGCCGCTGGCGACCTGGGGCATGGTGGTCGCGCACTTCGGCATCGCGGTCGCGCTGATCGGAATGGCGAGCGACAGCGCTTTCAGCGAGGAGAAGCTATCCGCGCTCAAGGTTGGGGATGCGGCCGAAGTAGGGCCGTGGCAGGTGACGCTGCAATCGGTCACGCCGGTCGCGGGCCCTAACTGGAACGCGCTCGAGGGCGTGATATTAGCGAGCTATGACGGGGGCACGCCGGTTCGACTCGCTCCGCAGGCACGCAGTTTCTGGACTCCGCCGCAGGAGACCACCGAAAGTGCACTCAACACGCGCTGGAATGGCCAGCTTTACGCGGTGCTCGGTAAAGCTGCCGACGGCGAGCGCTGGCAGGTACGGTTGTGGTGGAAGCCGTTCGTGACCCTCATTTGGCTGGGCGGCCTCCTGATCGCGCTGGGAGGTGTGCTGGCGTTGGTCGGGCATGTGATGAAAGACCTCAGGCGCCGCACCATCGTTCGCAAGGTCGCCGCGCGGCGAGCCGAGAACCCACTATGAAAGCGTGGCGGTTCTTCTTGCCCCTGGCGATGTTCGCGGCATTTGTGGGCGTGGCCGCGTGGCAGTTGACCCAGACCAAGGATGATTTCGTCCACTCGGCAATGGTCGGCAAGCCGGTGCCGGCGTTTGCAATGCGCGCCGCTTCGCCAAACCGGCCGGGCCTTGCGCAGGCCGATCTCAAGGATGGCAAGCCCAAGCTGCTTAACATCTGGGCCAGCTGGTGCCTACCGTGCGCGGCAGAGGCGCCGCAGCTTGCCGCCCTGCAGGCCCAAGGCGCGACAATCGTCGGCGTGGCCATCCGTGATCGGCCGGAAGACGTTGCCGATTTCCTGGCGCGTTATGGCAATCCGTTCACCCGGATCGGCGCGGATGACCTGTCACAACTGCAACTGTCGATCGGCAGTTCCGGAGTGCCCGAAACGTTCGTTGTCGATGGCCAGGGGGTGATCCGCTACCAGCACATCGGCGACATCCGCGCCGAACAGGTGCCGATGATCCTCGAGAAGCTGGCCGAGGCCGGGGCATGAGGTTGCTCGCAGCCTTGATGCTGGTGCTGGTCGCGCTGCCGCTCGCGGCTCAGGATAGCCTGCCGCCCGCGCCTTACGCTTACCGCCAGCTCGACGATCCGGCGCTCGAGGCACGCGCGCAAGGGCTGATGGAAACGCTTCGGTGTCTCAAATGCCAGAGCCAGTCGATCGCCGACAGCGACGCGCCGATGGCAGGTGACATGCGTCATCAGGTGCGCGCCCGCATTGCCGCGGGCGAGGAGCCGGAACATATTCGCCAGTGGATGATGGATCGCTACGGCGACTACGTCAGTTACGCGCCCCAAGTCAGCCGAACGACTTGGCCGCTATTTGCCGGGCCGCTGGTATTGCTCGCGCTGGCAAGCGTGCTGATGTGGCGACGGTTCGGGAGGCGCCAGTGACCTTCGTACCGATTATCCTGCTCGCCGCGGCGGCTTTCGCAATTGCGGTGCTGGTGCTGCGCCTGCCGCGCACCGGCTGGGCGCTGTTCGGCGCCGCGTTGCTGTTCGGGCTCGCGGGCTACGCATTGCAGGGCTCGCCGGGGCAGGGCGGCGCGCCCAAGGCGGCTGCGGCAGGCAATGTGGCCGACGTCGGCGTGGCGCTGGTCGATGCGCGGCGCGAACTTTACGGGCCGGCGCCGCCAAGCCAGTTCGTTACTCTGGCCGACGGGTTCGCGCGTCGTGGTCAGTTCGCCGATGCGGCCGGTATCCTGCGCGCATCGCTCGACGATAATCCGCAAGATGCCGAAGCCTGGCTGGCGCTCGCCAACGCGCTGGTCGAGAATGCAGAAGGCCAACTCACCCCGGCAGCGATGTACGCCTTCAGCCGCGCCGAGCGGGTCGACCCGGTAAGTCCCGGACCGGGCTTTTTCCTCGGTGTCGCCTTGATCAATTCGGGTCGTCCGGTGGAGGCGCGCAAGCTGTGGGCCGATATGCTTGTTCGCGCGCCGGTCGACGCTCCGTGGCGCGATGGGCTCAAGGAACGGCTCGACCGACTGGACGTTCTCATCGCGCAAATGGGAACCCAGTGACCATGCGCGCTCTGCGTTGCCGGGCGCCAGACGCGGTGCTAAGCGCCGCGCCCCTCATGATAGACTTCTTCAGCCAATGACCGCGGCGGTCGCCCATGGCGAAGCAGGCGGGAAATCGACGTCGGCGAAGGTCAAGCTGGCGGTCGGTGCCATCGGCATCGTCTTCGGCGATATCGGCACCAGCCCGATCTACGCCTTTCGCGAGACTTTCGTGGGTCCGCATCCGCTGACGCTCGACACGTTGCACCTGATGGGGGTGGTCAGCCTGATCTTCTGGGCGATGACGATCATCGTGTCGCTTCAGTACGTCGCGATCCTGATGCGCGCCGATAACAAGGGGCAGGGCGGCACTCTTGCTCTGGTTGCGCTGATCTCCCGCAAGATCGGCGGCACCAATCGCGGTTGGATTGCGGTCATGCTCGGCGTGTTCGCGACGTCACTGTTCTATGGCGACAGCATGATCACGCCGGCCGTCTCGGTGCTTTCGGCGGTGGAGGGACTGACCACGGTCGAGGAAGGGCTGAGCGATTTCGTCATCCCTATCGCCCTTGCATTGCTGATCGGGCTGTTCCTTCTTCAAAAGCGCGGCACCGCGACCATCGGCAAACTCTTTGCGCCGATCATGCTTTTGTACTTCACCACGCTGGCGGTGCTGGGGATCATTCATATCCTCGATTTTCCGGGCGTGGTGGCAGCGCTTAACCCGTGGTACGCGGTCCAGTTTTTCATGACTGACAAGCTGCTCGGTTTTCTCGCCCTGGGTTCGGTCGTGCTCGCGGTGACGGGCGCCGAAGCACTTTATACCGACATGGGCCATTTCGGCCGCGGACCGTTGCGGCTGAGCTGGTTCGGCTTTGCCATGCCATGCCTGGTGCTGAACTATTTTGGTCAGGCGGCGATGATAATGAACCTCGACGCCGCTGCGGCGGCCGAGGCGATCAAGAACCCATTCTTCGTGATGGCGAGCGACGCTTTCCGCCTGCCGTTGGTCCTGCTCGCGACCGCGGCGACCGTGATCGCCAGCCAAGCGGTGATCTCGGGCGCCTTTTCGGTCACGCAGCAGGCGATACAGCTCGGCTTCGTGCCGCGTCTGTCGATCCTCCACACCAGCGAGACCGAGCACGGCCAGGTGTATATCCCGTTCGTCAACTGGGTGCTGATGATCGCCGTGATCCTGCTGGTGCTGACTTTTCGCAATTCCTCAAACCTCGCAAGCGCTTACGGCATCGCGGTCACCGGGGCGATGTTGATCGACACGTGCTTGATGGCGGTGCTGTTCGTCGCGGTGTGGCGGTGGAAGCTATGGATGGCCCTGCCGGTGGCCGGCGTGTTCTTCCTGGTCGATGGGTCGTTCTTCGCCGCGAACCTGCCCAAGGTGCCCGACGGCGGCTGGTTCCCGCTGGTGGTCGGCGCGTTTGCGTTCACCCTGCTCACCACGTGGGCGCGCGGGCGCAAGCTGATGCGCGATCGGATGAGCGAGGTCGCGCTGCCGATCGCGATCTTCGCCAAAAGCGCGCGCAATTCGGCTACGCGGGTGCCGGGCACGGCGATCTTCATGGCGTCGAATACCGGTGGCGTGCCGAGCGCGTTGCTGCACAACATCAAGCACAACAAGGTACTGCACGAGCGGGTCGTCATCCTGACGATCGAGATCGCCGACATCCCCTACGTTGACCCAATCGAGCGGTTCGAAATCCACACCGTCAGCGACGGGCTTTACCGGGTGGTGCTCCATTTCGGCTTCATGGATGAGACCGATGTGCCCGCCGCGCTGAAGGGCAATAACGCATGCGGCGGCTTGTTCGACATGATGCACACCAGTTTCTTCCTCAGCCGGCAGACGCTGATCGCTTCGAAGCGCCCGGGAATGGCGATCTGGCGAGAGAAACTGTTTTCCTGGATGCTACGCAACTCGGCCACGGCAATGCAGTTCTTCCGCTTGCCGCCCAACCGCGTGGTCGAGCTTGGCAGCCAGGTCGAAATCTGACCGTTCAATCGGTCGGCGGCTGGTCCTGCAGCGGTTCGTCACGGTCCTCGAAGCTCAGCCCGTGGCGCAGCAGCATCGGAATCTGGGTAAAGGTGAACAGGAAGCTTAGCGGCATGAACACCCACAGCTTGGCCCACAGCCAGGTTTCAAATCCGCCGTTGTCCGCATTGTAGAAGTGGCGCAGGCCTTCGTTGAGCCCCGCGAGGAACAGGAAGAACAGTCCCCAATTGCGCGACAATTTCAGCCAGCCTTCACGGTCGACGCCTTCGAAGGCCGCGCCCAGTAGCACTTGAAGCAACGCCGCGCGCCGCGCGTAGCCGATCAAGAGCGAGCCCGCGAACAGCAGGTAGATTACCGTCGGTTTGATCTGCACCCAGAACGGGTTTCCAAAAAACACGGTCAGGCCGCCAAAGCCGACGATCAGCGCGGTCGAGAGCCACAGCATCGGCGATACCCGGCCAAACTTGACGCGCGAAAACAGCAGCGCCGCGACGGCCGCCACGACGAACGCGCCGGTCCCGCGGATGATCGCGGCGATGGTCCCGGCCATGTCGTCGCCACCCGGATCGGACAGCTTGAACACTGCCAGGAACACGATCAGCGGACCGTAGTCGACGGCGACGTTTAGCCAGCCCGTAGGCTTGCCCTTGCCTTCACTTGTCATCACGCCACCCCTGCAATCACGCGCGCTACCAGATCAGGATCGAACGGGCGCAAATCGTCGATCTTCTCGCCCACGCCGATCGCGTGGATCGGCAGGCCGAACTGCTCGGCCGCCGCGACCAGTACGCCGCCGCGAGCCGTGCCGTCGAGCTTGGTCATGACCAGCCCGGTAACTCCGGCGACTTCCTTGAAGATTTCGATCTGCGACAGCGCATTTTGGCCGTTGGTGGCATCGAGCACCAAGATGACGTTATGCGGCGCTTCAGGGTTGAGGCGACCGAGCACGCGGCGGATTTTGGCCAATTCATCCATCAACTCGCGCTTGTTTTGCAGGCGGCCCGCCGTGTCGACGATTAGGGCGTCGGTGCCTTTGGTGGTCGCTTCCCTGACTGCATCGAACACGATCGAGGCCGGGTCGCCGCCCTCAGCCCCGCGCACGAGTGGTACGCCGATGCGCTCGGCCCAGGTGGCCAGTTGGCCGATCGCGGCGGCGCGAAAAGTGTCGCCGGCCGCCAGCATGACCCCGTAATCGTCCTCTTGCAGCCAATGCGCGAGCTTTGCGATGGTGGTGGTTTTGCCGCTGCCGTTGACCCCGATTACCAAAATCACCTGCGGTCTTGGGAAAGCGACGATCTCGAGCGGCTTGGCGACCCGGCGCAGGATCGCAGCGATTTCCTCTGCGACCGCTTCCTTGAGCTCGCGCTCCGTAACGCCGAGTCCGAAGCGTTTCTCTGCGAGCTTGTCGCGGATGCGGCGCGCCGCGGCAGGGCCAAGATCCGAAACGATCAAGGCGTCCTCGACATCGTCGAGCGTCGCATCGTCGAGCTTGGCAGTGCCGACCACGCCCGTGAGGTTCTGGCTGAGCTTTTCGGAGGTCTTGCGAAAGCCGCCGAACACGCGTTCGGTCCAGGTTGGTTCGCTCATGCGAGCAGGCCTTCTTCGATAAAGGTGGGGGTTATCCGGGCGATCGCTCCACGCGTTACGCCTGCCGGTAGCCGGACGCGCGCGAAGTTTTCGGCGTGGCCGGTCCCGTCAGCCTCGGCCAGCACCAACTGCTGGACGCCGATCTGCGCTTGCAGCCAGTCGCTCCGAACATCGGCGACGGCCTTGCGAAGTTCGCCGGCGCGCGCCTTGATGAGCGTGCGGTCCACCTGCGGCATGCGCGCGGCCGGGGTTTGCGGGCGGGGCGAATAAGGAAAGACATGGCCGTGAACCACGCCGAGTTCGCGTACGATCGCGACGTTGGCCGCGTGGTGTTCATCGGTCTCGGTCGGAAAACCGGCAATCAGGTCGGCGCCGATCGAAATCTCCGGTCGACGATCCCGTAGCCGTTCGACCAAGGCGAGCGCATCGCGGCGCAAGTGGCGACGCTTCATGCGTTTCAACATGAGATCGTGGCCGTGCTGGAGCGACAAATGGACGTGCGGCATCACGCGCCGCTCCGCAGCAATCAAATCTTCGAGCAACGGGTCGATCTCGATCCCGTCGAGTGAAGACAGGCGTAGCCGGGTAAGCTTCGGGAATTCGCGCAGCACCGCCGCTACCAAATCGCCTAGCCGCACCGACCCGGCCAAGTCCTGGCCCCAGCTGGTCAGGTCAATTCCCGTCAGCACCGCTTCGGCCGCGCCATGCGTCAGGTCGCGCTCAATCTCGCGCAATACAGCAGCGACGGGAAGCGAACGGCTGACGCCGCGCCCCTGCGGAATCACACAGAAGGTGCACGCGTGATCGCACCCGTTTTGCACTGCGATGAACGCCCGGGTGTGGCGCGGCGTGAGCGCGTCGGTTCCGGGCGGCACGTTCCAAGCGCGCGCGTCGAGCTTGGCGGCGTTCGCGACGATACCGTCGACCTCCGGCATCGCGCCGATCGATTCGCGCTCGATCTCAGATGCGCACCCAGTCACCATCAAGCGGGCGCCGGGCCGCATGCGGCGAGCGCGACGGATCGCCTGCCGGGTCTGGCGCGCCGCTTCTGCGGTTACCGCGCACGAGTTGATCACGACTGTATCGTGCTCCTGGCTCAGCATCGCGCGGATGCGCTCGCCTTCGGCGAGGTTCATGCGGCAGCCAAGAGAGACGACCTCGGCGCTCACGCGAACTCGCTCCAGTCGAATTCGCCGCGAAAGCTCTCGGCGGCTGGACCGGTCATTGCGATACGCCCATCGGCGCCCCACTCGATCTCGAGCGGTCCGCCGGGCAGCGTCACGGTCGCCTGACGCCCCGTCAGCAAGCCGCGCCTGATCGCCGCGACGGTGGTTGCGCAGGCCCCGGTACCGCAGGCGCGGGTAAGGCCCGCGCCGCGCTCCCACACCCGCAGTGCGATCGAACTTGGCCCGGTTACTTGCGCCAGGTTGACGTTGACGCGTTCGGGAAACAGCGGATCGCGCTCGATCAGCGGACCCAGCCGGTCGAGCGGAACGCTTTCGATATCGGACACGAAGAAGATCGCGTGCGGGTTGCCGACGTTGACCGCCATTGGTGCTTCCAGCCCCTCCCACGCGACCGGCAGCGCGGCCGTGTCCATTGGGTAGGCGAGCGGTATTTCCTGCCAGGCGAAGCGCGGCTCGCCCATGTCGACCTTCGCGCCGCGTCCGATCGGTGCGACGCTGATCAGTCCGCCGGCGGTTTCGATGCGCGCGGCGCGTCCGTGGACCAGGGCGACCGCGCGGCTGGCGTTGCCGCACGCCTCCACCTCACTCCCGTCGCCATTGAAAATACGCATGCGAAAATCGGCAACGTCGGACGGTTCGAGCACGATCAACTGGTCGCAGCCAATACCAGTGCGACGATCGGCCAGTGCGGCCGCCATCGCCGGAGCGATCGGCGGCAAAGCCTCGGTCCGGGAATCGAGCACGACGAAGTCGTTACCGAGACCGTGCATTTTGACGAAGGGTACCCGCATCGCGCGCGGGCTCTATGCGGGGGGAGCCGTCGCGTCCAGTGGAGAGGGATCAGCCGGTCTGGCGAAGGTTGGCGGCGGCTTCGCCGAGGGCGGCCCGTTCGGAGTCGCCCATCAGAAGCCCGCGGGCGACCAGTCGCGCGCGTACTGCCTCGCCATTTTCCGGCTGACCGTACAGGTACCCCTGGCCCTTGAGCTTGCCCATGGTCTGCAGCTTGGAGAGAATCGCCAGATTGTCGATGCCCTCGGCGATGATCGGCAGATCGAGCCCGCCGCCCAGTGACACGATCGCCCGCACCAGCTTGTCGCTTATATTCCCCTCATCGAGCTCGGAGACAAAGCTGCGATCGATCTTCAGTCGGTCGAACGGCAGGGTTCGCAATTGCGACAAGCTCGAGAAGCCGGTGCCGAAGTCGTCCAAGGTAATGGTGACGCCCTGGTTCTTCAGACTGGTAATAATCGAGCGCACCACGCCGACATTGTCGTGCAGACAGCTTTCAGTGATTTCCACATCGAGCCGCTGGGGCGGAAAATTATGTCGGACCAGCATCTTGAGCAGTTTCTGCGAGAACCAGGGATCGCGCAGTTGCACCGGTGAGATGTTAATCGACAGCGATAACCTGGGATCCCAATCTTTGGCGTCATCCAGCGCCTGCTCGATGAGGCTCTCACTCAGCGCAGCGATCGCGCCGATTTCTTCGGCGACGGGGATGAACACCTCGGGCTTGATCGTCCCGAGGGATGGCGATTCCCACCGCGCCAGCATCTCGAAGCCTGACAGCTCCCCGGTGACGAGATCGACCTGCTGTTCGTAAAACGGTACGAATTCGCCCCGTGGGATGCCCCGGCGAACGCTGTTCTCGAGCTCGCTACGATAGCGCAGTTCACGCTCCATCGATTCTTCGAACCAGAACGAGCGGTTCTTGCCCTGTTTCTTGGCGTGATACATCGCGATGTCGGCGCGATGGATTAACGTTTGCGCATCCGTTGGGGGGACGGCGGGACCTCGCGTTATGATGTCTGCGGCCATCCCGACCGAGACGGTGACTTCGACCATCATCCCGTTGCATTCGACCGGCTGTGCGACCCGCTCGATCAGCAGGCTGACGAATTGGTCAATCCTGTCAGGGCTGCGCGGATCGAAGGGCACGACGCAGGCGAATTCATCGCCGCCGTGGCGCGCGAGCAGCGCGTCGGGAGGCAGCAACAAGCGGATGCGGTCGGCAGTGGCCTTGAGCAAGGCGTCCCCGGCAAAGTGGCCGTTGAGATCGTTGACCAGCTTGAAGTTGTCGAGATCGACCATCACGAACGCCGCGGACAGTCCTGCGGCTTGTATGTCAGCGAGCAGCGCGTCGGTCGCCGGGCCGATGCTGCGACGATTGAGAGCGTCGGTCAGCGGATCGATCTCCGCCAGCTGACGGGCCAAGTCCTCGGCCTTGCGGCGCTCGGCGATCTCACCGGTAAGCTCGGCATAGCGGCGCCAACCAAAGATCACGAGGGCGATATTGAGCAGTAGCGTCGATACCAACAGTGGATCAGGCGGCGCGCCTACGCCCATCCACGAGCGAACGACTTGCGGGAGAACGAGCCCGCCAGTTGCCACGAACAGCAGGATGGCAGCCACGGCGATGCCGAGCGCGACAAGATCGCGTTCCGCGCGGCCCATGGGCTCACGTGGCTCTGATCGGCCGGTATTGCCTTTCCTGTCGTGCAACCAGGCCCCCTGACATTGCGAATGATCGGCTATTGCCTATGGGGTTGAAAATTGGGTTAATCTCGCGCTGGCGGGGCAGACGAACGAGGGAAAAACATGGCGCGGCGATACTGGCTGATGAAATCCGAGCCGGATGCCTACGGTTGGGACGATCTCGTTGCCGAGCGCGAGGGGACCTGGGACGGGGTGCGCAATTACCGCGCCCGCAACAATCTCGCGGCGATGCAAGTGGGCGACCACGCATTCTTCTATCATTCGAACATCGGCAAGGAGATCGTCGGCGTGGTCGAGATCAGTGTCGCCGGTCTGTCCGATCCGAGCGATGACACAGGCAAGTGGGCCTCGGTCAAGGTCAAGCCGATCGAGAGGCTCGCGCGACCGGTGACGCTGGCCGAGATGAAGGCCGAACCCCAGCTTGCGGACAGCGAAATGATTCGCCAATCGCGCCTGTCGGTGGCTGAGCTAACCCCGCCCGAATGGAAGACGATCCTGCAGATGTCGGCGCGCTGATCCGGAACCGCAAACGCCGCTTGCCCGTTGATCAATTGATAACGGCGGCATTCCTGCTCCCGCATACACACAAGGAGAACCCTCATGGGCGAACTGAAGGACAAGGCCAAAGGCATCGGCAACGAGCTCGCTGGTAACGCCAAGCAGATGTCAGGCGACGCGGATACGCGCGCCGAAGGCAAGGTTCAGGAGACCAAGGGCGAGGGGCAGAACCTCAAGGGCGCGATCAAGGGTGCTTTCGGCAACAAAGTCTGAGCCCACGCCAGCCTGGAAATGAACAGGGCCGTCCGGCAACGGGCGGCCCTTTTTCTGTGGACAGAAGTGGAGCGCGATGAAGGAACAAGCTTAATGTCCCGCAGCGCGACAGTGGCGGAAATCCGGGGAGCGCAATGGTTTCCGGTCCGTTAAGACCTTTGCCATGCGACGCTCCCTTGTTCTCACCGATGAATCGGCCCGCCACCCTTTTCGTGCGACACTTCCGCCGCACGTATGTCACGTCAGCGCGCCTGTCTCGACGCGGCCTTCGTGGGTGATTACCCGCGACGATGTGCACGGGTTCGTCGGAGCTTACTTCGCCTGTCTTGCAGCGGTCGCAGTGTTCATCGTCTAAACCTGCGCAGCGCGCTCCGCACGTAGCAGCAGCAGCCCCAGCCACGCCGACACCAAGCACATCGCCGCGCTCAGCAGCAGGTGATGGACGATGTCGAGTCCGGCGGCCGACAGCCCCGTCGCCAATAATGATCCCATCACCATCGCTCCCGAGTTGACGATGTTGTTGGCCGCAATGGTGCGTGCGGTCTGCGACTTGGGGACGAATGTCGTCAAAAAGGCATAAAGCGGCACCACGAACATGCCGCCGGCAACCGCAATGCCGAAGAGGCACAACAGTAGCGGAACCGCTAGCGGATGCGTGACGAACTCTCGCACATCGAACAGCCCGGTCGGGTCAGGCGCCCACGCACGGCACACGAGGTAGAAGCCAAGAACGAAAAGTCCCATCGCGATTACCGATCCGGGCGAATAACGCGCCGAAACCGTCCCCTTGAGCAGCGCGTTGACCGAAACCGATCCGATCGCCACCCCGATCGAGAAGATCACCAGGAACAGGCTGGCGACCTCCTTGCTCGCGGTCAGGACGTTCTTGGCGAGAGGCGGAAACTGGATGAACAGCACCGCACCGATGGTCCAGAAGAAGCTGATCGCCATGATCGCCAGAAATACCCGACGGTCGTGCGAAGTGTTCCGCACCAGCGCGATCGAACTGCGCACGAAATGGAAGTCGAGCGGTTCTACTTCGCCCTGCGCGGGTGCCTCGGGCACCTGGCGGGCGACGAGGTAGCCGACGATCGCGGTGACGATTACTCCTGCGGCCGCCGCTTCCACCGGGATCCAACCTGCGAGGATCGTTCCGAACAGGATCGCGATGTACGTCCCTGCCTCCACCAGCCCGGTCCCGGCAAGCACTTCGTTGTCGTGCAGGTGTTGCGGCAGGATCGCGTACTTGATCGGGCCGAAGAAGGTCGAGTGCACACCCATCGCGAACAACGCGACCATCAGCAGCGGGATCGCGAGCGCGTGCACACCTAAGCCTTTCCACGCGAGCAGCAATCCGATCGCGCCGATCGACATGATGCCGATCTCGCACGCTTTGACGATGCGGATGATCCTTGCCTTGTCGCGCATGTCGGCGAGTTGCCCGGCGAGCGCGGAAAACAGGAAGAATGGCAGGATAAACACGGCCGAAGCAACCGCGCTGAACATCCCTTCGGCTTCTTCTGAATTGTAGAGGGTGTAGACCACGAATAGCACCATCGCGGTCTTGTAAAGGTTGTCATTGAAGGCGTTGAGCAGCTGGGTGATGAACAGCGGCAGGAAGCGCCGGCGGCGCAGCATGTGCGTGGAAACGGTCATGCGATCCTTGCCGATTGCCTCTCGGGCTAGCGGTCTAGCGCGTGATCCCCGCCCGACAAGTGCAAAGGCGGCGCTTTTGCGCAAGCGCGCTCTGGGTTAGGGAAGGGCGCAGATGCTCACGCTACCCAATCTTCTCACCATGAGCCGTATCTTCGCGGTCCCGCTACTGGCTTTCCTGCTGTGGTGGCCGGACTGGCGGTTCGGCTACGGCGTGGGGTTCGTACTCTACTGTGTAATCGGCTTTACCGACTACCTCGACGGCTATCTTGCGCGGGCGCAGGGTACGGTCAGCAAGCTGGGCCAGTTCCTGGATCCTATCGCCGACAAGATCATGGTCGCAGCCGTCATCCTGGTGCTTGCCGCGCAAGGATACATGCGTGGGCCGTATGTGGGAGACCTCCACGTAATCGCCGGGCTGGTTATCCTGATACGCGAGATTGCCGTTTCGGGCTTGCGCGAATTTCTCGGGCCGCTGCAGGTGTCGATGCCGGTTTCCAAGCTGGCCAAGTGGAAAACCACCTTGCAGCTCGTCAGCCTCGGCGCGCTGATCCTCGGCGGCGCGATCGAAGGGCCTCCTTGTATTATCCGCTACGATTGCGGGCCGCTCGCGGGGCAGTGGATCCACCTCACCGGCCTGGTCGCATTATGGGCGGCGGCGGCGCTGACGCTGGTGACCGGATGGGATTACTTGCGGGTCGGCCTCAAGCACATGGACTAACCGATCTTCCCTCATGCGGCCACGAAGGGTGGCAACTGGGCGCGACATCGCTATAGGGGCGCCGCAGCGACATGCCCCTTGGAATGGAATGATGGCCGGATACAAAGACCTCGACTTCAACGAACGGCGCGCGGCGGCCCAGCAGGCTCGCATCGACGCGCTTGCCAAGTTGAAGGCGCGTCCGCCGATCGACCCCGCCGAGCAGGCGCGCCGTCTCGCCGAAAGCAACGCGCGCGAAGCCGCCAAGGCCGAGAAGCGCCGGCTTGCGCAGGAAGCACGTGAGCAGGCCGAGCAAGCACGCAAGCAGGCCGAGGAAGCCGCCGCAGCCGAGCAGGCTGCCGCCGAAGCCGCGGCGCAGGAGGCCAAGCAAGCCGAGGCGGAAGCCAAGGCCAGCAAGAAGCCCAAGCTGACTGAGGAAGAGAAAAAGGCCGCCCGCGACGCGAAGTACGCTGCCCGCAAGAAGAAAAAGGGCCGGCGCTAAGCCGCAGCCGAGCCGCTTACTGGCGATTCCCGCGCCCTTTGGTCATCAAGTCAGGCTTGGAAGGCGGTTTCCAATCGCTTGGCGGCGTGATCCGGGGCTGGCCGGTGCCAAGCCCCATCGCTCCCGGGCGCTGACGCAATAAACCGGACACGTCGGCTTTCTGTACTTCGGCAGCCGTTGCGCCGCCCCGCATCAGGCTGATCCGGTCGCGCAACCGCTTCGCCTGTTCGAAGTCCAACGCCTCCGCCGCGGCGTCCATTTTAGCGAGCAGCGAATCGATCGTGTCGGTCATGCTCAACCAACGCACCAAATTGCAGTTGGAGCCGCAACCCGCATCGTGATCGGCAAAAAGCGGGTCGTAGCCGTGGCGCTAACCGGCCCGCAGTTCCTCGGCCAGCAGCTTGAACTCCTGAACGCGCGGTGAGTTCTTGCGCCAAACGAGGGCGATCTGGCGGCTGGCGGCTTTGCCTTTGAGCGGGCGGGCGACGACCTGGGTTTGGTGCAGGATCCCTGCGTCGATCGCCATCTGTGGAAGCATCGTCACGCCGAGGCCGTTGTCGACCATCTGCACCAGCGTGTGGAGCGAAGTACCGATCATGGTCGCATTGGCGCGCAGTTCGGGACGGTTGCAAGCGGCAAGCGCGTGATCGCGCAAGCAGTGGCCGTCCTCGAGCAGCAGCAGGCGGCCTTCGTCGATCATCGAAGGCGGGATTTCAGCGGGCGGGTCGATCGGCTCTCCTTTCGGAAATGCGACGTACAACCGGTCGTTCGAAATATGCGCAGTCTCGACTTCGCCGGTCGCGAACGGCAGCGCGAGCAGCACGCAGTCGGCGCGGCCGTGGTGGAGGCTCTCGATCGCGTCGGGGCTGGTTTCCTCACGCAAGTACAGCTTCAGCGCCGGGCGCTCGCGGCGCAGTCGTGGAAGCATTCGCGGCAGCAGGAACGGGGCAATCGTCGGGATCACGCTCATTCGCAGTTCGCCTGACAGCGGCTTGCCGCTGGCCAGGACCAAATCGCTCAGTTCCTCTGCCTCGCGCAGCAGGCGGTGTGCCTTAGCGACTACCTGCTCGCCGAGCGGGGTGAACCGCATCACCCGTCGGCTGCGCTCGACCAGAGTCACGCCGAGCAGCGATTCCAATTCGCGCAGGCCTGCCGAAAGCGTCGATTGCGACACGAAGCTCGCCTCCGCCGCACGGCCGAAATGGCCGTGCTCGTGGAGCGCGACGAGGTACTGCAGCTGCTTGATGGTGGGGAGGTAAGTCGACATCGCGAAAGCGAGCCCTACTCGGCCGCCAAATCCTCGGGTGCAAGGTCGGCGTCAACGTTTGCGATCCGCGTCATCTTCAGCTTGCCGCCCTCGACCCCGAAGCCGAGCCGACCTTCCACCAGCTCGAGCGCATCCTTGCCGAACACTTCGTAGCGCCAGCCCTTGAGCACGGGCAGGTCGCGCGCGCCGGACGCGAGGGCTTCCATTTCGTCGCTGCGGGTGAGCAGGCGCGCGGCGACGTCGATCTCGCGGCTGCGGATCTTGAGCAGTAGCTTGAGCAAGTCGGCCACCAGCGCGCCTTCCTTGCCCAGCGGCGCGCCGCGACGCGGCTTGTCGGGCATGTCGTCCGGTGAGATCGGCTCGGCCTTCTCGATTACCTTGAGCAGTCGCTTGCCGATGTCGTTGTCACGCCATGCGGCGGAAAGCCCGCGGACTTTGACCAGATCGGCCTGCTGTTTGGGCGGATGGCTGGCGAGGTCCGCGAGTGTTTCGTCGCGCATGATCCGGCCGCGTGGAATGTTCTTGTGCTGCGCCTCGGTCTCGCGCCACGCGGCGAGCGCCTTGAGCCGGCCGAGCACAGCAGGATTGCGGCTGGGCGGACGGATACGCTCCCACGCGGCGTCGCCATCGGTGGCGTAGTTCGCCGGGTCGGCCAGCTTTTCCATTTCGGCATTGAGCCAGCTGCCACGGCCGGTCTTGATCAGCTTCTTGAGAATGCGCGGAAATATATCGGCCAGGTGCGTAACGTCGCCAATCGCATATTCGATCTGGCGCTCGGTCAGCGGGCGGCGGCCCCAGTCGGTGAAGCGCGCGCCCTTGTCGACCGTGAAGCCGAGCCAGGATTCGACCAGGTTGGCATAGCCGATCTGTTCGGACTGGCTGATCGCCATGGTGGCGATCTGGGTGTCGAAAATGGGGTGCGGCGTCTTGCCGGTGAGGTTGAAAATGATCTCGACGTCTTGTCCGCCGGCGTGGAATACTTTCAGCACGTCCTCGTTATCGCACATCAGATCGAGCAGCGGCTTGAGGTCGATACCCTCGGCCAACGGGTCGATCGCCGCGGCTTCCTCGGTATTGGCGATCTGCACCAAGCACAGTTCCGGCCAGTAGGTGTTCTCGCGCATGAATTCGGTATCGACGGTGACGAAATCGCTCTTCGCCAGGCGCTCGCACAGTTCGGTGAGCGCGTCGGTGGTGGTGATCAGATCGTGTATCTTCATCGGTTCTTTTCTATGCCGTGAGCGGAGTGCCGCCCGCGGGACGCCCGGCATCGTCAGGCCTCGCCTTGACAAACTACCGTCGTTCCCCTGTTAGCGCGCGCTATCCGCTTGCCGGCTCGCGCGCGCCGCGCCCTAGCGCCATACCCGCCAAATTGGAAAGAAATTAGATGCACGCCTATCGTACCCACAGCTGCGGTGCCCTGACGAAGGCCGACGTCGGGGAGACCGTCCGTCTGTCGGGTTGGGTGCACAACAAGCGCGACCACGGCGGGGTGCTGTTCGTCGATCTGCGCGATCACTATGGAATCACCCAGATCGTCGCCGATAGCGACAGCGCGGCGCTCGGCGTGCTGGAGAAGCTCAAGCTGGAATTGGTCGTAACGATCGACGGCACGGTCAAGGCGCGTGCCGATGCGGCGGTAAACCCCAACCTGCCGACCGGCGAGATCGAGGTCTATGCGCGCGCCGTTACCGTGCAGAGCCGCGCCGATGACCTGCCGCTAATCGTCAACTCGGCGGAAGATTACCCCGAGGAGACGCGGCTGAAGTATCGCTTCATCGACTTGCGGCGCGAGCGGCTGCATAAGAACATCGTCCTGCGTTCCAACGTCATCGCGTCGCTGCGGCGGCGGATGATCGGGGAGGGGTTCACGGAATTCCAGACGCCGATCCTGGGCGCGTCGAGCCCCGAAGGCGCGCGCGACTATTTGGTGCCGAGCCGGCTTCACCCAGGCCGCTTCTACGCGCTCCCTCAGGCACCGCAGATGTTCAAGCAACTGCTGATGGTCGCCGGGTTCGACCGCTATTTCCAGATCGCCCCGTGCTTCCGCGACGAGGATTTGCGCGCAGATCGCAGCCCGGAATTCTACCAGCTCGATTTCGAGATGAGCTTCGTCACCCAGGAAGACGTGTTCAACACCATCGAGCCGGTGCTGGCGGGCGTATTCGAGGAATTCGCTGGCGGCAAGTCGGTGACCCCCGCCGGCAGCTTCCCGCGTATTCCCTACCGAGAATCGCTGCTCAAGTACGGCACCGACAAGCCCGACTTGCGCAACCCGCTGATCATCTCGGATGTCTCGTCGCACTTTACGCAGAGCGGCTTTGGCCTGTTCGAGAAGATCGTTGGATCCGGCGGGGTCGTGCGCGTCATCCCCGCGCCGGCGACGCATGAAAAAAGCCGTAAGTTCTTTGACGAGATGAACGAGTGGGCGCGTCGCGAAGGCTTCGCCGGGCTGGGCTACGTCACCCGCAAGTCCGGCGAATTCGGCGGTCCGATCGCCAAGAACCACGGGCAGGAGGGGATGGAGAGGCTTTATGCCGAACTCGGGCTCGGGGAGAACGACGGCCTGTTCTTTGCCGCCGGCAAGGAAAAGGACGCCGCCAAGCTGGCTGGAGCTGCGCGTACTCGCGTAGGCGAGGAACTCGGCTTGGTCCCTGACGATACCTTCGCGTTCTGCTGGATCGTCGACTTTCCCATGTTCGAGTACGACGAGGACGCCAGGAAGGTCGACTTCAGCCACAACCCGTTCTCGATGCCGCAGGGTGAGATGGAGGCGCTGGAGACACAGGACCCGCTCGACATCCTCGCGTGGCAGTATGACATCGTCTGTAACGGCTACGAACTGTCATCGGGCGCGATCCGGAACCACCGCCCGGACATCATGTACAAGGCGTTCGAAATCGCCGGATACAGCCGTGCAGATGTCGACGCGAACTTCTCCGGGATGATCGAGGCATTCAAACTCGGCGCGCCGCCGCACGGCGGGTCGGCTCCGGGGATCGACCGTATCGTCATGCTGCTCGCTGACGAGCCCAACATCCGCGAAGTCATCGCCTTCCCGTTGAACCAGCGCGCGCAGGACTTGATGATGGGCGCGCCGAGCGAAGTGCCGGCCCGCGCGCTGCGAGACGTGCACGTTAGACTCGCGGATGTCCCGAAGGCTCCCGTGCCGGGCGCTCTGGCCAGTCCCAGCGCAGAGTAACCTTCGTCGCCTAGCGCGGCCATTTGACCCGCTTGCGCGATAGGGATAAATTGCGCGCCGCGGAGTTTGCGGCTGCATGCCCGTCTTTCGCAGGATGGGGTTGGATTATGCATGGTTCAATCGTTCACATTTTCGGCGCTGGCGCCGCCGCGCTAGTGTTTTCGTCACTGGCGGTGCCCGCCCAGGCCCAGTTTGGCGGCCTGCTGAACTCAGTCGGACGGCCGTCCGATAAAACCGCCGACGGTTGTCCCAAGGGCAAGAAGAAGAGCGCCGGTTCGCAGATTTTCGGGTCGATCGTCGGATCGGTCGCCGGCAACGCTGCATCGCGCGCAGGTGGCGTGTTCAGCTGGGTTCCGATCTCCGGCCTGACCGACCAGCTAACCTCCGCCATCGCGTGCAAGCTCGATCCCGACGAGCAAAGAAAAGCTGCGCAAGCCACGCTCGACGCAACGCGTGGCGAAGGCTCCTCAGCGGAAGTCGCCGTCGGCACCTCGGCTGCGTGGACGTCCAGCACGCGAGCCGACGTTTCCGGCACTTCGACAGTGGTCGCGCGAAACGATTCCGATGCCGACGGCCTGCAGTGCATCATGGTGTCAGACGTGATTATCGTCAGCGGAGAAGAAACTCGCGCCGACAAGCGGATGTGCCGCAAGCCTCCCGCCGCCCGCTACGCGCTGGCAGCGTGACCGGAAAACTGCGTTTCGGTGCCGCCGTAACGGCGTTCGCGCTGCTGACCGGCGCGGCCGATCCGGACAACCCTTCCTGCCCGGCGAATCCCGACTTCGGTCCGGCGTCGCCGATGACCCTCACTCCGGCGGTACGAAACGGCGCGCATGTTCTGCTGGCTGAGGGCAGCATCGACGCTTCGCTCCCAGGACGTTTGCGCAAGGCGATCGAAGCGGACGAGGCGATCGGCGAAATCTGGCTCCGCTCCAGTGGCGGCGATGCCAAGGCGGGTAACGAGGCAGGTAAGGTGATCCGTTCTTTCCCCGGCATGTTGACACGTATCCCGGCAGGGTGGTCGTGCTTTTCGGCGTGCAATTTCGTGTTCATGGGCGGCGACCGGCGCGTGGTCGATCCGGGCGGGATGTTCATGGTTCACATGTTCACCCACACCAATCAACGCGATGTGATCCAGGAAACGATTGCCGAGGGGACCAGGGCCACCGTCGAGTTGATCGGCGATATCGAGCAATCGAGCGCGCAACTCGCCAGCGATGACAACGACTTCCTTATTCGCATGGGGGTCAGCCGCAAGCTGCTGACCGAGGTGATGTACAAGCAGCAGGCGGTCGGGTCGGCCGAGAATCCGAGTACCCGGTATTGCCTGTCGCAGGACGAAGCGCGGCGCTACAATGTCACCCCCAGCGAACGGGCGATGTAGCGCGCGTTTGCGCATGTGCCGGGCACTTGCCAGCCTTAGCGGCGTTCATTAGGGCGACAGCTAACTTTCAAACCCCAACTCAAGAGGGAACACTCATGAGCGATACCGCCGAACGCGTGCAGAAGATCGTCGTCGAACACCTTGGCGTGGAATCCGACAAGGTTACCCAGGACGCGAGCTTCATCGACGACCTGGGCGCCGACAGCTTGGACATCGTCGAACTGGTGATGGCGTTCGAGGAAGAATTCGGGGTCGAAATCCCCGACGACGCGGCGGAAAAGATCACCACCGTCGGCGACGCCACCAAGTACATCGAAGAGCACAAGGGCTGATCGCCCATCCCGCCGCGCTCGCCTGACGGCTGGTCGGCGGGGAATCAGGGTCCCATCAAGGTAATACTTTGACGGGGCCCGGGCAGGCCCGACCCTTTACCGGGTTCGGGCCTGTTGCATTTACGGAGAGAAACATGCGCCGAGTGGTCGTAACCGGTCTGGGCCTCGTCACCCCGCTGGGCAGCGATGTCGAGACGACGTGGAGCAACCTGATCGCGGGTAAGAGCGGGATTGGGCCGATCACCCGCTTCGATGTCAGCGACCAGAAGGCGAAGATCGCCGGAGAGGTGAAGTCCAAGGACCACGAGTGGGGCTTCGATCCGGGCAAGCGGGTGGACCACAAAGTCCAGCGTCAGGTCGACCTGTTCATCGTCTATGCGATCGATGCTGCGGGGCAGGCGATCGAAGACGCCGGGCTCGAGAACATGGACCAGGCGCTCAAGGAGCGCACCGGCGTCTCGATCGGATCGGGCATCGGCGGGCTGCCGGGTATCGAGAGCGAATCGCTCATTCTTGCGGAAAAAGGGCCGGGCCGGGTCAGTCCGCATTTCGTCCACGGGCGGCTGATCAACCTCACCAGCGGGCAGGTCTCGATCAAGTACGGCTTGATGGGTCCGAACCATTCGGTGGTTACCGCGTGCTCGACCGGCGCGCACTCGATCGGCGACGCGGCGCGGATGATCAGAGACGACGACGCCGACATCATGCTTGCAGGCGGCGCAGAAGCGACCATCAGCCCGATTGGTATTGCCGGCTTCGCGCAGGCGAAAGCGCTCAACATGAGCATGAATGACCAGCCCGAAAAGGCGAGCCGCCCATACGACAAGGGCCGCGACGGGTTCGTGATGGGCGAGGGAGCAGGCGTGATGGTGCTCGAGGAATACGAGCACGCCAAGGCGCGCGGCGCGAAGATTTACGCCGAAGTCGTCGGCTACGGCCTGTCGGGCGATGCCTACCACGTTACCGCGCCGCACCCCGAAGGCCGCGGCGCCGAATTAGCGATGAAGATGGCGCTAAAAAAGGCCGGCATGACCGCCGAAGACATCGATTACGTCAACGCGCACGGCACTTCGACCATGGCTGACACGATCGAGCTCGCAGCGGTCAAGCGGGTCCTTGGCGACGACCTGCACGGTGCGTCGATGAGCAGCACCAAGTCCGCGATCGGGCACTTGCTCGGCGGCGCTGGCGCTGTCGAGGGTATATTCTGCGTGCTGGCAATCCGCGACCAGGTGGTGCCGCCGACGCTGAACCTCGACGATCCCGACGAAGGAACCGAAGGCGTGGATCTCGTCCCGCACCATGCCAGGAAGCGCGAGGTCCGCGCGGCGCTGTCGAACAGCTTCGGCTTCGGGGGGACGAACGCGAGCGTGATCTTCAAGAAGGTCGACTGACATGCGCAAGTTTGCGCTGGGGTTGGTGGCGCTCGGCGCGCTGGTCCTGATCTGGTTCGCGTGGGGCTGGTACGGCAGCGGTCCGCTGGACAAGGACGGCGCGTTTACGGTGCCGGACGGGGCGACGCTGACCTCTGTCGCCGGCAAGCTCGAGGATGAGGGACTGATCGGATCATCCAGCAGCTTCCTGCTGCGCGCCAAGATCCTTGGCAGCGGCGATTCGGTCCAGCGCGGGGAGTTCGCCATCCCCGCCGGGGCAAGCCCTGCGAGTATACTCGACACGCTCCAGCATGGGCAAGTCATCCGCCGCTTCGTCACTGTGCCCGAGGGCCTGCCGTCGATCATGGTTTACGACAAGCTGATGGCCGAGCCTTTGCTGACCGGGCCGATCCCGGTGCCCGCCGAGGGATCCGTGCTGCCCGACACTTACGACTTCGAGCGCGGCGAGGCGCGCACGCGCGTGCTCGCACGGATGCAGGCGGCAATGACAAATTACCTGGCTGAGGCGTGGTCGAAGCGTAAACCCGGCATCGCGGTATCCACGCCGCAGCAGGCGGTGACATTGGCTTCGATCGTCGAGAAGGAAACCGGCGTAGCGAGCGAGCGCCGCATGGTCGCCGGGCTGTACTCCAACCGCGTCAAGCAAGGCATGCCGCTGCAGGCGGACCCGACGATCATCTATCCGCTGACCAAGGGCAAACCGCTTGGCCGGCGCATCCGCCAGAGCGAGATTGCCGCGGTCAACGGCTACAATACCTATACCATGAGCGGGCTGCCGAATGGCCCGATAACCAATCCGGGCCGCGAATCGATCGCCGCGGTGCTCGATCCGGCGCCGACAGGCGCGCTGTACATGGTCGCCAGCGGCAAGGGGGGACACGTGTTTGCGTCGACTCTCGCCGAACACAACGCCAACGTTCGCAAGTGGTTCGCCATCCGCAAAGCCCGCGGGGAGCTCGACTGATCGAGCGGGGCGGCACAGTTTTCCTCGGGGCCCCGCTGATCGTCACCGCCGAGCTGCCCGAGGCGCTGCAATCGCGTGCCGATCAGCTGCGCAAGGCGTATTTCCCGCCTGCGCGAAATGTCCTCCAGGCGCACGTCACGCTGTTTCACGCGCTGCCGCCGAGCGTCGAGGATGAGTTGCGCGATGCGCTGACAGCTGAAGCCAGGCAAAAGCCGGTTCCCGCGCGGCTTGAAGGCGTAATGAGCCTGGGTGCCGGCACCGCCTTGCGGCTGGTCAGCCCCGCAATGCTTGATCTGCGCGAGCGGCTCGCCGAGCGGTTCCACGGCCTGCTTACTCCACAAGACGCACATACGCCGCGCCTGCACGTGACCATTCAGAACAAGGTCTCGCCAGTTGAGGCGCGCACGCTCCAGCAGTCGCTCAACGCCACCATCGAACCGCGCGATTTCGCCTTCGCCGGGCTTGCGTTGCACCGGTATCGCGGCGGGCCGTGGGAGTTCGTCAAGCGGTGGCCCTTTCGCGGTTGACCGCTGCGGGCCTCCCCCCTAAATGCGCCGCCTGCCTAGCGGGCCCGCGCCCGCCAATGCGCGTGGCGGAGTAGCTCAGCCGGTTAGAGCAGCGGAATCATAATCCGCGTGTCGGGGGTTCGAGTCCCTCCTCCGCTACCATTTTCCAATACTGCGCCGCCTTGTTCAGTTATGAGCGAGGACGGCGTGAATGCCGGCGGCGAGCCCCCGTTCGCAAATCAAAAGGTCGGGAAGGCTGGGGTTTGCGTTGTTATAGCGCAGGGCCGATCCGTCGAGCCGCGTAGCGCTCAGCCCTGCGGCGATCGCAACTGCCGCCGGCGCGCAATTGTCCCATTCGTGCTGGCCACCGGCGTGGAGATAGATATCTCCCTTGCCGAGCAAAACCGCCATCGCCTTGGCCCCCGCCGAGCCCATCGGCACCAGTTCGGCATCGAGTGCGTTTGCCAGATCCTGTGCCTCGGTCGGTGGACGCGTGCGGCTCACCAACACCCGTAAGCGCTCGGGGCGAACCGGGGCCGGGGGCGGAGCATCCGACCGTAGCACGATCGCTTGCGCCGGCAAGGCGACGGCCCCGATCGCGGCGACGCCATCGATCGCCAACGCGACGTGCACGGCCCAGTCGTCGCGACCTTCCGAATACTCTCGCGTGCCGTCGAGCGGATCGATAATCCACACCCGCGATTTGCCCAACCGCGATCGGTCGTCGACCGATTCCTCGGACAAGATGCCGTCGTCGGCGCGGTGCTGTTTCAACGCTTCGACAAGAAACGCGTTGGCGGCCAGATCGCCGGCGCGTCCCAGAGCCTTGCCTTCGAGCAGGCCGCTTTCTCGCAGCGTCAGCAGCAGCTTGCCGGCCGTTTCGGCGAGACGGGTCGCCAACTCGGCGTCCGAAAGGGCATCGCTCAAGGGATCAGCCTTTCGACAATCATGTCGGCCGCTTCTTCCGGCGTCATCTGCGTGGTGTCGATACGGATATCGGGATCGTGCGGCGGTTCGTAAGGACTGTCGATGCCGGTGAAGTTGGCAAGCTGGCCGCTGCGCGCCTTTTTATAAAGGCCCTTCACGTCGCGCGCCTCGGCTTCTGCAAGCGGCGTGTCGATGAAAATCTCTGCGAACTCGCCGCTCGAGATCATGTCGCGCACCATCTGCCGTTCTGCGCGGAAGGGAGAAATGAACGCAGTGATGACGATCAGGCCCGCATCGGTCATCAGCTTGGCCACTTCGCCGACGCGGCGGATGTTCTCGACCCGGTCGGCGTCGGTGAAGCCCAGATCCTTGTTGAGCCCATGGCGCACGTTATCGCCATCGAGCAGGAACGTGTGGCGGTTCATCCGATGCAGTTTCTTCTCCACCAGATTGGCAATGGTCGATTTGCCCGCTCCGGACAGGCCGGTGAACCACAGCACCGCCGGCTTCTGGTTCTTCAAATCAGCATGCTTTTCGCGGCTGATGTCGAGCGCTTGCCAGTGCACATTCTGCCCCCGGCGGAGGGCGAAGTGGAGCATCCCTGCGGCGACAGTGGCGTTGGAGATCTTGTCGATCAGGATAAACCCGCCGAGATCGCGGTTATCGGCATAAGTTTCGAACACGATCGGTTTGTCGGTCGAAATGTTGGTCACCCCGATCGCGTTCAATTCCAGGGTTTTGGCCGCCAGGTGCTCCAGCGTATTGACGTTGATCTGGTATTTCGGCGCCTGGAGCGTGGCGGTGACGGTTTGCGTGCCCAGCTTCAACCAGTAGGATCGACCGGGCAGCATTTCGTCGTCGGCCATCCACACGATCGTCGATTCGAACTGGTCGGCTACTTGCGCCGGGGCATCCGACGCGACGATCACGTCGCCCCTGCTGCAGTCGATCTCATCGGCCAGCGTAAGCGTCACCGCCTGTCCTGCTACGGCCTGGTCGAGGTCACCGTCGAAGGTCACGATCCTCGCGATCGACGACACCTTTCCTGAAGGCAGCGCCCGGATAGCGTCCCCGGGCCTGACGATGCCGCTGCCGATCAGACCCGAGAAGCCGCGGAAATCCAGGTCGGGGCGATTGACCCACTGGACCGACATGCGGAACGGCTTTGCCTGATCGACCGACGCGTCGACGGCGACGGTTTCGAGGTGCTCGATCAGCGTCGGCCCGGCGTACCATGGAGTGTTTTCGCTCAGCGTGGTGATGTTGTCGCCCTTGAAGCCCGAAATCGGCATCGGCACGAAATTCGCGACCCCGATCGAAGCTGCGAAGGCTGAGTAGTCCGCCACGATCGCATCGTATGCGGCCTGGTCGTAATCGATCAGGTCCATCTTGTTGACGGCCAGCACGACATTGCGGATGCCGATCAGGTGCGCAAGATAACTGTGGCGCCGGGTCTGGGTGAGCACCCCCTTGCGCGCGTCGATCAGGATCACCGCCAGATCGGCTGTCGACGCGCCAGTCACCATATTGCGGGTGTACTGTTCGTGGCCCGGCGTATCGGCGACAATGAACTTGCGTTTCTCGGTTGCGAAAAAGCGATAGGCCACATCGATCGTGATGCCCTGTTCGCGCTCGGCTGCCAGCCCGTCGACGAGCAAGGCGAAATCGATTTCCTGCCCCTGCGTGCCCATCCGCTTGCTGTCCGCTTCGAGCGCGGCCAACTGGTCCTCGAAGATCATCTTCGAATCGTAGAGCAGGCGGCCGATCAGGGTCGACTTGCCGTCATCGACCGAGCCGCAGGTAATGAACCGCAGCAGCGATTTGTGCTGATGCATTTCGAGGTACGCCTCGACGTCCTCGGCAATCAGACTGTCGGCTTTGTAGGATGGGTTCTGTCCGGCCATCAGAAGTACCCTTCCTGTTTCTTCTTCTCCATGCTCGCATCGCCCGCATCGCGGTCGATTGCGCGTCCCTGTCGTTCCGACGTGGCGGTAAGCAGCATTTCCTGGATTACTTCCGGCAGTGTCGCCGCTTCGCTCTCTACTGCGCCAGTTAGAGGATAGCAGCCGAGCGTACGAAAGCGGATCGAGCGTTCGACTGGCTCTTCGCCTTCTTCGAGGCGGAAGCGGTCGTCGTCGACCATCAGCAGCATTCCGTCGCGCTCCACGGTGGGTCGCCGCGCTGCGAGGTAAAGCGGCACGATCGGAATGTCCTCGAGATGTATGTACTGCCAGATGTCGAGCTCGGTCCAGTTCGAGATCGGGAACACGCGGATGCTTTCGCCCTTGGTTTTGTGAGCATTGTAAAGCCGCCACAGCTCGGGCCGCTGGTTCTTGGGGTCCCAGCGATGATTGGCCGAACGGAAACTGAAAATCCGTTCCTTCGCGCGGCTTTTCTCCTCGTCCCGGCGCGCGCCGCCGAACGCGGCATCGAAGCCGTACTTGTCGAGCGCTTGCTTGAGCCCTTCGGTCTTCCACATGTCGGTGTGGAGCGGCCCATGATCGAATGGATTGATCCCGCGTTGCTCGGCATCGGGGTTCTTGTATACCAGGAGTTCCATGGCGCTTTCACGCGCCATCTGATCGCGCAGTTCGTACATCGCGCGAAATTTCCAGGTGGTGTCGACGTGGAGCAGCGGGAAGGGCGGCGGGCTGGGGTAAAAGGCCTTGCGCGCCAGGTGCAGCATGACCGCTGAATCCTTGCCGATGGAATAGAGCATCACCGGCCTTTCGGTCTCGGCGACGACTTCGCGCATGATGTGGATGCTCTCAGCCTCCAGTCGTTGGAGGTGAGTCAAAACCTTGGCGTCGCCCGTATTCATCGCGATCCTCGTGTACCCAGCCGAAATAGGTCGTCGCACAATCGCTGCAAGGCTGGACCTCCCATATGGGAGATTGTAACGCGCGCTATGCAGTTGACCTCGCAGGACGAGACCGACCTATTGACCGCGCTGCATCAGGGCGCGTTCGAACAGCCGCTATGGCAGTCTTTCCTCGAGCGCGTGCGCGGACGGACCAAGGCGGACTATGCCAGCCTGATCTTTCGCCCCATCGATCAGCCGCACGATAGCGTCGTTGAGCTTTTCGCGGGGCGGCGGCCCGCAGCCGATTTGCGGCGGCTGTATGCAAGACAATCGCTGCAGTTGCGCGTGGGACGGGTCTATACCCTGGATGAAATGCTGGAGGGTGACCCGCGCGCTCGGCTGCCAGGGGCTGACGATCCGCGGAGCATGCGCATGATCCGCGTCAGCGAACCGAGCGGGGTCGACGCCTGGCTCGCGGTCGCCAGCGAGCGTCCATTCGGCCCGCGTGCGGGTGCAATCCTCAGCGCCCTGGCGCCACACTTGAAAATTGCGCTGCGCAATTTCGTGGTGCTGGAGCGCGAGCGCTTTCGGTCGGACCTCGCGAATGACGCCATTGCGCGGCTCAACTTCGGTTGGATCACGCTCGACGAGCGATGCCGGATCGTCGACCTTGACGCGCAGGCGGAGCGTTTGCTCGAGCGCACCAGCCTGCTTGGCCGCGGCCGCTATGGAAGATTGGCGATAGCCTCGCCGAGCGAGGACCGGACACTTGCGGCGCTCGTCCGCCAGTTCGCCCAAGACTCGGGCTCGCGACCCCACGCGATCAGCATCAGTCGCGATCCGTGGCTCGATATGCTTGTCTCGCCGGTCCAGCAGCGTCCGATCTCCGCAGCCCGCACTTCGGTCGCGATCATCTATCTGAATGGTGACCGCCGCTCGTCAGCCGATAGGTGCGAGCAACTCCGCGACCTGTTCGGGCTGACCCCGAGCGAGGCCCGACTGGCGTGGGCGATGGCGCAAGGAATGAGCATCGCCGAAGCAGCCGCAGAAGTCGGGCTGACGATCGAAACCGCGCGCAATTATTCGAAGAAAATCTACGCCAAAGCAGGCGCGCGCGGTCAGCCCGAACTGGTCCGCAATATTCTGGTCAGTGTGCTGGCGCTCGCGTGAATTCGTCTACAGCAACACCAGAACGAGGCCGAGCGCTGCGGCGAAACTCGCCATGGTAGCCGCGAGCACCGGTATTGTCGCGCGCCAGCCCATCTGCATCAGCAGATCCATCCGGCTACGCATCGCTGTCGCAGTGACTGCGAGCAGCAACAGGCCTTTCGACGCCGTCAGAGCGCCGGCAGAATAGTCGGCCGGCAAAGTGACCAGCGAATTGAGCGTGACCATACCGAGGAACGCAACGATGAACCACGGCGGCGCGATCCTGTGGTACCACGGCCGCCCCGCCGCGCCCCCGCTGCTGCCGATGGCCACGCTCACCAGCGCCACCACAGGCGCCAGCAGCGCGACCCGCGACAGCTTGACCACGGTCGCATAGCTGCCGGCACTGTCCGAAAACGCATAGCCGCCGCCGATTGCCTGTGCGACATCGTGGATCGACGCGCCGATCAGGAAGCCAGCCTGCCGGTCGTCCAGACCGAGCAGCGCGGCGAGCAGCGGGTAAAGCGACATCGCCAGCGCGCTCGCCAGCGAAACGCCGACCAGCGTCAGCGCGAATTGCGCCTGGCTCAGCCGGTCCTTGCCGATCACCCCGTATAGCGCGAGCGCCGCGCTTGCCCCGCAGATCGCGGTCGCGCCGCCGGCGAGTATGCCCGCGAAACGCGATTGGCCCGCCATACGTGCCGCGGCGATCCCTGCGCCAAAAGTCGCCGCCATCACCACTAGCAGTGCGCCGAACGGGGCTGGGCCGAGCGAGCCGATCTGGCCGAAAGTCACTTGCAGACCGAGCAGCACGATGCCCCAGCGCAGGAACGTGCGCGAGGCGAAGTCCAGCCCGCGATGGGTGCCCGGCTCGCGGGCGACGAAGTTTAGTGAGAGCCCGACCAGCAGGCCGAGCAGGATGATCGGAAACCCGTAGTGCTCGGCAAGCCAGGCAGCCGCAGCGGCTCCTACTCCGCAGGCGACCAGTCCGGGAACCACCGCCCGACCGGTCGACCCGGTGGTGACCGCGTGCACCTCCTGCTCGGCAAGGTACATCTCGCCGAACAGGTCGCCGCCGTAAGGCAGTGTGTCCCAGTCGATCGGCTGGGCAACGGGCTTGTTGGCAGTCATGGTCGCTTTTCCTTCGCGCGCCGCGCGCTACTGTGCAAGCGAGGCGGGCATGAGCGCAAGGACGATAGCGACATCGGGCGACCCCGAGTTTGATGTCGCCGTGATCGGCGGCGGGGTCAACGGCGCGGGGATCGCGCGCGATCTCGCCGGGCGCGGCGCGCGAGTGTTGTTGCTCGAGGCGGGTGATCTGGCGGGCGGCACCTCTTCGGCTTCGAGCAAGCTGATCCACGGCGGGTTGCGCTATCTCGAGCACTACGAGTTCGGGCTGGTGCGTGAGGCTTTGTCCGAACGCGAGAGGCTGTGGGCGATCGCGCCGCATGTGATCTGGCCGATGCGCTTTGTGCTCCCGTACGTGCCCGGTCTGCGCCCGCGCTGGCTGCTGCGGCTGGGGCTGTTCCTTTACGACCACATCGGCGCGCGCAAACGGTTGCCGGGGACTGATAGCGTACGGCTCGACCGGCATCCGGCAGGAGTGGCGCTCAAGCCCGAGTTTATTCACGGCTTCGTGTATTCGGATTGCTGGGTCGACGATGCACGACTGGTCGTGCTCAATGCCCGCGACGCAGCCGACCGCGGGGCGGACGTGCGCACCCGCTGCCCCGTCAATCGCATCGAACGCGACGAGGGCCATTGGCGGATCGGGACGCCGCAAGGTAGCTTCGCCGCGCGCGCGGTGGTCAACGCGGCGGGTCCCTCAGTGCTCGACCTGCTGCGCAAGGTGGGCGAACCGACCGAGCGGTCGATTCGCCTCGTGCGCGGTTCGCACATCGTCGTCCGCAAGCTGTTCGACCATCCCTTTCCCTATTTCTTCCAGTTGCCGGACGGGCGCATCTTCTTCGCCATTCCCTTCGAGCGCGATTTTACGCTGATCGGCACCACCGACCGCGATCATGACGGAGGACTCGACGATATCGATGCGAGCGAGGAGGAGATCGCTTATCTATGTGAAGGGGCAAGCGGGTTCTTCCGCGTGCCGGTACGGCCTGCCGACGTGATGTGGTCGTACGCCGGCGTTCGCCCGCTGGTCGACGATGGATCGGACAAGCCCGAGGCGGCGACGCGCGGTTACCGTTTCGAACTCAGCGACAAGCACGAGGGCGCGCCGATCCTTAGTGTGTTCGGCGGGAAGATCACGACCTACCGCTACCTGGCGCAGGAGGCGGTCGAACTGCTCGCCGAGCGGCTGCCCGAGCTCGACCAGTCGCACTGGACCGACCGGGCGGCGCTTCCGGGTGGAGACTTCCCGCGCAATGGTCAGCCGCGCCTGATGACGGAGCTGCTGGCGCGTTTTCCATTCCTCGCGGCCGATTGGGCAGATCGAATGACCAAAGCCTATGGCACGCTCGCCTCCAGCATTCTGGGCGAAGCTACTGGACTGGCGGATTGCGGCTCGTACTTCGGCCACGGGCTGACGGAACGCGAAGTCCGATTTCTTCAGAAGCGCGAATGGGCGATGACCGCCGACGATGTCTTGTGGCGCCGAACCAAGCTGGGCTTGCGTTTTTCGGCGCAAGAGCGAGAGGCCCTCGAACAGTTCATGGCTCAGGAGCACCCCGCTTGACCCCCCGCATCGTCGCCATCGGCGGCACAGTATCCCCGGGCAGCACGACCGAGCTCGCGCTCAAGGCGGCGATGGCGAGCGCCCAAAACGCCGGCGCTCAGGTGTCGCTGTTCGACGGCAGCTACCTTGCCCGCCTGCCGCATTATCGTGGGCCGGGCCACACGCTGCAGGACGGCGCCGAGATGGTCGAGGCGGTTCGCGCTGCCGATGGCTTGCTGATTTCTGCGCCCGGTTATCATGGAACCCTCTCCGGCCTCGTCAAGAACGCGCTCGATTATCTGGAAGACCTTGCGGGCGATCGCCGCCCTTATCTCGACGGGCGCGCGGTGGGGCTGATCGCAACCGCTTACGGGGATCAGGCGACGGTTAGCACGATGCAGACCTTGCGTACCGTGGTCCACGCGCTGCGCGGCTGGCCGACCCCGATGGGAGCGACGGTCCGCGTGGGGCCGGACATGTTCTCGCCCGGTGGTGACCGGTTGGATGAGCGCGCTCGGGCGCAACTCGAGTTGGTCGGCCGGCAAGTCGTGGGCGGGGCGCGCAGTCTCGTTTCGCTCGGCAACGACGGTGGGCCGCGATGACACCCGAGCAGCGCGATGCCGCAGATCCGCTGGCGCACTTTCGCGATCGCTTCGCGCTGCCGTCCGGCGTTATCTACCTCGATGGTAACTCGCTCGGTGCGCGGCCCAAGGCGGTCGCGGCGCGGATCGAGCAGACAGTCGTGCGCGAATGGGGGGACGGGCTGATCACGTCGTGGAATGCCGCGGGCTGGGTCGATGCGCCGGGCCGGGTGGGCGACAAGATCGCGAGATTGATCGGGGCAGGTCCGGGAGAAGTCGTCGCCTGCGATTCGACTTCGGTAAACGTGTTCAAGGCTTTGTGCGCAGCGCTTTCGCTCGTGCCCGAGCGGTCGGTGATCCTGACGGAACGGGGCAACTTCCCGACCGACGCCTATATCATGCAGGGCATCGCCGCGCTGACGGGGCGCAAGGTCACCGCACAAATGGTTCGACCTGACGAAATCGAGGGGGCCATCGACGATAAAGTCGCCGCGGTCCTGCTCACCCAGGTGCATTATAAGACCGGACGAATGCGCGACATGGCGCGGACCACCCAACTCGCTCAGCGCCATGGTGCGGCGATGGTCTGGGACCTCAGCCACAGCGCTGGCGCGATCCCGGTCGGCTTGACAAGCGCCAAGGCCGATTTCGCGGTTGGCTGCGGCTATAAGTACCTCAACGGCGGCCCGGGAGCTCCAGGGTTTCTCTATGTCGCGCAGCGGCACCAGGACCGGGTGACGCCGGCGCTGACCGGATGGTTCGGCCATGCAGCGCCTTTCGACTTCGAGGATGCCTATCGGCCCGCCGGGGGTATCACGCGGTTCCTCGTAGGCACCCCGCCGGTCCTAGGGTTGGCGGCGCTCGAGGTGGGCGTGGACCTGTTCCTGGAGGCCGACATGGCGGCAGTGCGGGCCAAGTCGGTGTCTCTGTCGCAACTGTTCATCGAACGGATGAGGCCTCTCACACAGCGGTGGGGATTCGATCTCGCCAGTCCCGCCGATCCTTCCGAACGGGGGAGCCAGGTGTCTTATCGCCATCCCGAAGGCTATGCGATCATGCAGGCGCTAATTGCACGCGGGGTGATCGGTGATTTTCGCGCGCCCGATATCCTGCGGTTCGGCTTTACTCCGCTCTACACCACCCACGCCGAGGCGGCGGCGGCTGTCGATCATCTCGAACAGGTCATGGCGCACGCCGAATGGGACCGGCCGGAACACAAAGTGCGCAGCGCCGTCACCTGACGCTTGCCCTCCCGCGCTTGTGCGATAGGTTTCGCCTCGAAACGAAACGGGAGCGAACGGCGATGGACTTTGCGGTACCGAGGGAACTGGAAGACTATTACGCCGCGCTGGTCAGGTTCATCGAGGCCGAGATCGAGCCGCTGGTCGCCGAGGGCGACAATACTCGCTTTTTCGACCATCGCCGCGAGGATGCGCGCACCGACTGGGATCGCGAGGGCCTGCCCAACCACGATTGGGAGGCTTTGCTGGGTCGCGCGCGCAAGGCTGCCGACCAGGCCGGCCACTGGCGCTTTTCCGCGCCCAAGAAGTACGGCGGCAAGGACGGCTCGAACTTGTGGATGGCGGTCATCCGCGAACGCTTTGCGCGGCGGGGGCTCGGGCTACACAACGATCTGCAGAACGAACACTCGATCGTCGGCAACTTCCCGTTCGTGGCAATGTTCGAACACTTCGGGACCGAAGAGCAGAAGGACGAGTTCATCCTCGGCGGGTTCGAGGGCAAGCGCCGCGTCGCCTTCGGGCTGACCGAGCCCGATCACGGATCCGACGCCACCTGGATGGAGACCAGGGCGGTCCGCGAAACCCGCGGCGGCGTGCCCGGCTGGCGCATTGACGGCGAAAAGATGTGGATCACCGGGATGCACGTCGCCACGCACTGCGCGACCTTCTGCCGCACCAGCGGCGAGCCAGGCGATGCGCGCGGGATCACCTGCCTGCTGGTCCCCAATCCCACCGAGGGCCTCAAGATCGAGGAGTGGATGTGGACCTTCAACATGCCCACTGATCACCCGCGCCTCAGCTTCACCGACGTATGGGTGCCGGAGAGCGCGATGCTCGGGCAGGAGGGCCGCGGCCTCGCGCTGGCGCAGAGCTTCGTCCACCAGAACCGCATCCGCCAGGCGGCGAGCAGTCTCGGCGCGGCGCTGCATTGCATCGACGAGAGCGTGAAGTACGCCCGCCACCGCAAGCCCTTCGGCGAGGAACTGGCGCGCAACCAAGCGATCCAGTTCCCGTTGGTCGAGCTCAAGACCCAGTGCGAAATGCTGCGCCTGCTGATCTACAAGACCGCGTGGGAGATGGACAACATGCCCCATGAGGAGATCGAGCGGACGATCTCCGACAAGGTGAGCATGTGCAATTACTGGGCGAACCGGCTGGTATGCGAGGCGGCCGACCGCGCGATGCAGGTCCACGGCGGGATCGGTTATTCGCGGCACAAGCCGTTCGAACACATCTTCCGCCACCACCGCCGCTATCGCATTACCGAGGGCGCTGAGGAGATCCAGATGCGCAAGGTTGGCGCTTACTTGTTCGGGTATCTCGGCCCCAACAAGGACAAGTTCGCTTGAAGACGGTCGACTGGCAGCTGACCGGCCACGGCGGGATCGAGCTCTACGCGCAAGGCTGGCTCCCGGACGGTCAGGTGCGCGACGTGATAGCCATTGCCCACGGCTATGCCGAGCATGGCGGACGCTACGGCAACTTGGTCGAGCGGTTGGTGCCGCAAGGCTACGCGCTCTACGCGCTCGACCATCGTGGCCACGGCCGCTCGGGCGGCAAGCGCGCGCTGATCGACCGGATGGCGTGGGTGATCGAGGATTTCCACCAGTTTGTCGCCGAGGTGCGAGCGCGACACGGCGGTCAGCCTATCAAGCTCCTGGGTCACTCGATGGGCGGCAACGTCGCCTTTGGTTATGCTCTTCGCAGGCCTGAGGACCTGTCAGGCCTGATCCTGTCCGGCCCGCTGATTGGCGGCAGCGCGCCCGCCGGGCAGCGGCTGGTCGTCAGCCTGCTGTCAGCCATCGCGCCGGGGATGAGCACGGTGGCGCTCCCGCCCGAGGCCGTAAGCCGCGATCCGCAAGTGGTCGCGGCTTACGCGGCCGACCCGCTAGTGACGATCGGCAAAGTCCCCGCGCGCACCGCGCACGAACTGTTCGCGCCGCTCCCCGGCTACCTGAAGGACGCACCCGGCATGAACGTGCCTGTCCTGATCCAGCACGGAGAAGCCGATGCTCTGGTACCGCTCGCCGGAGCGCGCCCGACGATCGCCGCCGTCGGCGCGAGCGACAAAACGGTGATCACTTATCCCGGTCTGTTCCACGAAATCTATAACGAGCCGGAGAAGGACCAGGTGATTGGCGATCTCGCGCGCTGGTTGGAGGAGCATCCCGCGGCTGAACCGCGCGCGAAATAACGCATCCGTACGCCGGGCGTTGGACACGCGGTGAGCTAAAGATTGCGCAAGCGGAACGTCTGACCGGCCCGTCCTTTTTACAGTATGCTGTTCGACAGTTTTTACGCGCTCCTCCGGATAGCGCTCGCGGCGATCACGGCCTACGCAGCATTAATCGTGCTCCTGCGCATCGCTGGCAAGCGCTCTCTTGCAAAGTTGAACGCTTTCGACTTCGTCATCACAGTCGCCTTGGGGTCGACGCTTGCAAGCTTCGTGCTCAGCAAGGATGTCAAGTTTGCGGACGGGTTACTGGCGTTGGCCATGTTGCTTGGCCTGCAATACCTTATCAGCCGTGTGTCCGTGGCTTCCAAAGCGTTTGGAAGTCTGGTTCGCTCACAGCCCCGGCTGCTGTTGAAGGACGGGCTTTTCGACATGCGCGCCTTGCAGGAAGAGCGGGTTACACCGGCGGAAGGATTGGCGGCGATACGCAAGCACGGGGTAGGCAACCTGGAAGATGTTTCGGCGCTCGTGCTGGAGACCGATGGCAGTCTAAGTGTGATCGTTGCCGGGAAGTCGGGCGATCTGACCACTCTGGTGGACGTCAGTGGATGTGCGGAGAGCCGAGGAGATCCGTGATTTACAATAATTTCCAGCGAGCATTTCGCTGCCCGTGCTCCAAGTCACCATGCCGGCGGCGGCATCCATGAACGAGCGCCTCGAGGCCCATCTCCAGAGGTTGCGCTCAAGCTACTGGTTCATCCCGTCCCTCATGGCCGTCATCGCCGTCGCGCTCGGGGTGTCGATGATCTGGGTCGACGCACGGTTCAGTCACGGTTGGATCGAAGGGCTCAGCTGGTATCAGCAGGTACGACCAGAAGGCGCGCGCGAAATCCTGTCGACGATAGCGGGCTCGATGATCACCGTGGCGGGGGTGGTTTTTTCCATCACGATCGTCGCGCTATCGTACGCGTCCAGTCAGTACGGCCCACGCGTTCTGACAAACTTCATGAGCGACCGCGGCAACACCGTAACACTGGGGACGTTCATCGCGACGTTCCTCTATTGCCTCGTGGTGCTGCGGACGATCCGCGGCGGAGACGACGCCTTCGTTCCTCAGTACGCTGTCATCGTGGCGATGCTGCTCGCAGCCTGCTCGATCGGTGTGCTCATTTATTTCATTCATCACGTTCCCCAGAGCATCCACATCAATCACGTCGTCGCCCGCATCGGGGAGCAGCTGATTGCCGATGCGTCGACGCGATTCCCGACCTTAATCGGTTCGGAACCTGAAGAATCAAAAGCCAATCCCGCCGTCGCTATCGACGGTGCGGTACCAATCCGAAGCAAGGCGGTCGGCTACATTCAGAGCATAGACGAACGCGGTATCTTGCAGCTCGCGAAGCATGCCGATGCGGTCATCGAACTGTACTATCGTCCCGGCGATTTCATTTCGGCCGGGCGCACACTGGCGGACGTGGCCCCCGCAGGTGATTGGGACGAGGACCGGTCCGATCGATTGCGGGGGTGCCTGACAGTCGGCAAGAAGCGCACGCCCGAAAACGACTTGCTGTTCCTGGTGAGCGAACTTGTGGAGATCGCTGCCCGGGCCCTGTCGCCGGGCGTCAACGACCCGATGACCGCGGTGACCTGCCTCGATTGGCTCGGCGCCGGAGGAGCGGAATTTGCCCGCCGGAAAATGCCCGATCCGGTGCGGGTGGACGAAGCGGGATGTCCTCGCGTCATCGTGCGGCCCGACCAATTTTCGACCTTCCTGGCGGAGGGCTTCAGCAGATTGCGAAATTACGCGGCTGGGGACGCGATCGCGAGCCTGCATTTTCTCGACGTGATCGATATCCTGTCGGGCGCCTGCCCGCGCCGTGAACAGATCGATGCGCTCCTCGCAGAGACGAAACTGATGATCGAGCAAAGCGAAGGGCAGCTTGCCGGCCCCGCGCTGCGCGCCGTGCAAGGTCGCGGGAAATTGCTGGAAGCGGCGCTCTCCCATCGTGCAGGTCGCCTGGCGCCGGACTAACTCGCCCAGTCCCTAGTAATCGCGTCACCGCGGTCCGCTGAATGCGTGCGGGAGCCGCGCCGGGCTAGCGGTTAAGCCTCCCCTCGATCAGCGTCTCGACCACGCTCGGATCCGCCAGCGTCGAGGTGTCTCCCAGCGCGCTGACTTCGTTCTCCGCGATCTTGCGGAGGATGCGGCGCATGATCTTGCCCGAGCGCGTCTTGGGAAGTGCGGAGGTGAAATGGAGATGGTCCGGTGAGGCGATCGGGCCAATCTCCTTGCGAACCTGACCGCGCAGTTCGGCGGCGAGCTCCCCGCTGGGCTCCTCCTCGGCATTGAGCGTAACGTAGCAGTAGATGCCCTGGCCCTTGATGTCGTGAGGAAATCCGACGACGGCCGCTTCGGCGACCTTGGGATGGAGCACCAGTGCGCTTTCGACTTCCGCGGTGCCCATGCGGTGGCCAGAGACGTTGATCACGTCGTCGACCCGGCCCGTAATCCAGTAGTACCCGTCGGCATCGCGGCGGCAGCCATCGCCGGTGAAATACTTGCCGTGGTAAGTGGTGAAATAAGTTTCGCCGAAGCGCTGGTGATCGCCGTAGATAGTGCGCGCCTGGCCGGGCCATGAGCGCACGATGCACAAGTTGCCCGATGCCGCTCCTTCCAGCACTTGGCCATCGGCGTCGACCAATTGCGGACACACCCCGAAGAACGGCTTGCCGCCGCTGCCCGGCTTCATGTCGTGCGCGCCGGGCAGGGTGGTGATCATTACTCCGCCGGTTTCGGTCTGCCACCAGGTGTCGACCACCGGGATTTCATCCTTGCCGACAGTGTTCGAATACCAGCGCCACGCCTCCGGGTTGATCGGTTCGCCGACGCTGCCGAGCAGCCGCAGGCTCGACAGGTCGTGGCGGTTAACCGGCTCGACGCCCTCGCGCATCAGCGCGCGGATCGCGGTCGGTGCCGTGTAGAAGATGTTGACCTTGTGCTTGGCGATGGTGGCCCAGAAGCGGTCGTGATCGGGCCAGCCTGGCACCCCTTCGAACATCAGCGCGGTCGCGCCGTTCTGCAGCGGGCCGTAGACGATGTAGCTATGCCCGGTAACCCAGCCGATGTCGGCGGTGCACCAGAACACCTCGCCCGCGCGGTAGTCGAACGTGTAACGGAACGTCGTCTCGGTCCACACGGCATAGCCGCCGGTGGTGTGGAGCACGCCCTTGGGCTTGCCGGTGGAGCCGCTGGTGTAGAGGATGAACAACGGGTCTTCGGCGGCCATCGGTTCGCACGGGCAGTCTGCCGACACGCCTTGCGACAGCTCGTGATACCAGTGATCGCGGCCTTCGGTCATCGAAATGGCGTTTCCGGTGTGCCTGAATACCAGAACGCCCCTGTTCGAGACCTTTTCGAGCGCTTCATCGACGTTGTTTTTGAGCGGCACGGTCTTGCCGCCGCGTCGTCCCTCGTCGGCGGTGATCACCCAGTCACTGGCGCAATCCTCGATCCGGCCGGCGATCGCATCGGGGCTGAAGCCGCCGAAAATCACCGAATGAACCGCGCCGATGCGGGCGCAAGCGAGCATCGCGAAGGCGCCTTCGGGCACCATCGGCATGTAGATCGTCACTCGGTCGCCCTTGGAAACGCCCATTTTCTTCAAGGTGTTGGCGAGGCGGATCACTTCGGCTTGAAGCTCGGCGTAAGTGATGCGGCGGACATCCACCGCGGGGTCATCCGGCTCGAAGATCAGCGCGACGCGCTCACCGTTGCCCGCCGCGACGTGGCGGTCGACCGCGTTGTGGCAGATGTTGAGCGTGCCGTCCTCGAACCACTTGATGGCGACCGGATCGAAGCTCCAGTCGCCGGCCTTGGTCGGTTGCTCGATCCAGTCGAGGCGCTGGCCTGGTCGAGCCAGAAGCCATCGCTGTCGTCGATGCTACGGGCATACATCGCCTCGTACTGCTCGGCGGTGCAGTTTGTCCCTTGCGCGGCAGCAGCGGGGCGGCGCACCCATTCATCGTCGTGCGCGGCAGCGTCGGTCATCGTGCTCTCCTTGGCAGCCAGGCTAGCCGCTCATGCGCCGAGTGTGAATGCGTTGCTTGTCCCGTCATTCGCCAGCGTGATCGATGCGCCAAGCGGGTCGCCTTTATCCATCGCCGCGAGCGTAACGGGATCTTCGCTCCGCGCGATGAAGCGCCGTCCGTCCGGGAGGCTGCCGACAGCGACAGCATATGTCGGCCCGTCGCGGCCGTGGACCACGGTGTAGGTCTCGACCGTGCCGCTGCCTTCGACGAGCGCGGCAAGTTCGGGCGGTGCGGGGCGGTGCTGCACCGCCTCGCTCCAGCCGCCAAACGCAGCCGGTCGGCCCGAAAGTACCAGCGCGGCGTATTTGCTCTGGAAGCCGCCATTCGCGCCGACCAGCGCGGATGCACCGGGCCGCTCACGCAGGCGCTCGACCGCGCTGGCGATGGCGTGGCTCGAATACCCGTTGCCCGCGCCGCCGAAGTAAGGGAGGCCGCCGGTCACCGTAAGCCCGCGGGGGTCGTCAGGCTTGAGGTCGAGGTGGTCGATCGCGGTCGAGAATACGGCGATGGGAAAGCACGAGTAGAAGTCGAATATCTCGACTTCATCGATGCGCTTGCCCGCTGCGCCCAGGGCCGCATCCAGCGCCGCTTCGGCGGCGGGGTAGGCGCCCAGGTCGGCGCGGTCGAGGATATCGGGTTCGGCCGCTTGGGCGGCACCGTGGATATACACCCAGCGGTCTTCCGCCACCCCCGCAGCACGCGCAGCGCCAGCCGACATGACCAGCATCGCTGCGCCCATGTTCACCTGGTCGCGCGCGACGACCTTGAGCGGGAAGGGGTCGGCGATCATCCGGTTCTTCGCGGTGACGGTGGCGATGTCACCCACCGACAGCGGCTCGCTCGCCGCGCTGGCATAAGGATTGGCCGACGCCACCGCGCTGAACGGTGCGAACAGAGCGCCCATCGCGTTGCGGTAGTCTTCGCGGTTCATTCCAAGCCGGGCGCGCCGCGCGTTTTCGAGCAGCGCGTAGGCGATCGGCGCGCTGACGATACCGTGCCGGATGCCGAGCGGGGTGAGCATCCGCGCGGAGCCGCGGTCTTCGATCTCGCCCTCATCGTGTTCGGCCCAGTCGCGGGTTTCGCCTTGGCTGGAAAGATGGCGGGTGTTCGAGATCGCCTCGGCGCCGAACACCATTCCCGCATCGATCTCTCCGCGGGCGATCCGCTCGGCCATTTCGACCAGCGCGGTCACTGGCGATTGCCCGCCGACCGCTTCGAGGATGGCGTGTGCAGGCGACATCCCGACGCGCCGCGCCACCGCGAGCGGGAATTTGTCGGGCTTGCCGAATGGCGATGGCGCCGCGCCCGAATCTTCGAAGGTGCGGATCGCGCTGACCATCTCGACGAGCGGCGTCAGGTCGTGCGCGGCGCCGGCATCGGCAAGCGCCCGCTCAGTCGCCGCTGCAGCGAGATCGGCCGCCGACAGGCCCCGCCAGGCCGGCTCGCCGATACGTTCGACTACCTGGCCCACCCCGACGATAACAGGCGTGCGATCGGAGGGCGTGGACCGCATGTTACACTGTCCTAGGCAAGAAAGGCGGCTTGCCCCAAGCTGTGCCAAAAGCGGGCAAAGCAGGGAAGGGCGCTGCGGCGTTCATCGCGCTGGATTGGCACATCTCTCACGCTGTAGGAAAGCGGTGCGTCCCGTCCGATCAGCGGTTGAATTTCTCGCCCGCCTCGGCCTTGCGCCGCAGGTATCCGCTGACCGGCAGGTCATGCTTTTCCAGTCCTTCGACGACGGTGTCGAGACCGATCGTATCGGCCCAGAACATCGGCCCCCCGGTGTAGAGCGGCCAGCCATAGCCGTTGATCCACACCACATCGATGTCGCTTGCGCGCTGGGCCATTCCTTCGTCGAGGATTTTGGCGCCTTCGTTGACCATCGGATAGAGCAGACGCTCGCGGATCTCGTCCTTGGATATTTGCCGCTGCTGCTTGCCTTCCTTCGCCGCGAAGTCGGCGATGATCGCCTTGGTCTCTTCGGACGGGGTGCGGCTCCGCGCCTCGTCGTAGTCGTAATAGCCCTTGCCCGCCTTCTGGCCGAACCGGCCCTTGGCGCAAAGAGCATCGCGGATGGTCTCGATCTTCGACGGATCGCGGTGCCAGCCGATGTCGGTGCCGGCCAGATCGCCCATCTGGAACGGACCCATCGGGAAGCCGAATTCGAGCAGGACGTCGTCGATCTCCCAGTAGTTCGCGCCTTCCATCAGCAGCGCTTGCGCCTGTTGCTGGCGGGGTGAGAGCATCCGGTTGCCGATGAAGCCGGGGCACACACCCGAGACCGCGGCGACCTTGCCGATGGTCTTGGCGAGCTTCATGCAGGTCGCCAGCACATCGCCGCGGGTTTCCTTGCCGCGCACGATCTCGAGCAATTTCATCACGTTCGCAGGCGAAAAGAAATGCAGTCCGAGGACGTAGCCGGGTCGCTTGGTGGCGGTGGCTATCTCGTCGATGTCGAGATAGCTGGTGTTCGATGCGAGGATCGCGCCATCTTTCACCACTTCGTCGAGCTTGGCGAAGACCTGCTTCTTGACGTCCATGTTTTCATAAACGGCTTCGATCACGAGGTCGCAATCGGCGAGCTCGCTGTAGTCGAGCGTGGGCTTGAGCAGCCCCATCGCCTTCTCGACCGCGTCGTCGGTCATGCGGCCGCGCTTGGCAGTGTTCTCGTAGTTCTTGCGGATCGTGCCGGTGCCGCGGTCGAGCGCGTCCTGCTGCATTTCCAGGATCGTGACCGGGATGCCGGCGGTGAGGAAGTTCATTCCGATCCCGCCGCCCATCGTGCCGGCGCCGATGATGCCGACGCGCTTGATCGGGATCAGCGGGGTATCGGCGGGCACGTCGTCGATCTTGTTCGCTGCGCGCTCGGCGAAGAAATAGTGGCGCATCGCGGCCGACTGGGTGCCGGTCATCAGCTTCATGAACAGCTCGCGCTCGCGCTTCACCCCCTCGGCATAGGGCAATTCGCCGGCAGCCTTGACGGCCTCGATCGCCGCGTTGGGCGCGTCGAACCCGCGGATCTTGCGTGCCTGCGAGCTGCGAAAGCGGTCGAAGATGTCGGGATCGCGGACGCCGTCCTGGTTGGCGGTGCCCTGCGAAGCACGCGGCACGGGCTGGCCGATCTTGCTGCGCGCGAAAGCGACCGCCTCAGCTTCGAGGTTGTCCTCGGCGACGATGGCGTCGATCAAGCCGATGCTTTCGGCCTTCTTGGCGGAGATCGGGTCTCCCCCAACGACAAGAGGTAGCGCGGCCTCGGCGCCCACCAGGCGCGGCATGCGCTGGGTGCCTGCAGCCCCCGGGATCAGCCCGAGCTTGACCTCGGGCAGCCCGAGCTTCGCGCTCGGCACCGCGACCCGGTAATGGCACGCGAGCGCGACTTCGCACCCGCCGCCCAGCGCGGTGCCGTGGATCGCGGCGATCACCGGCTTGTCGCTCGCTTCCAGTCCGTCGAGCGTCTCGGGCAGGCTGGGGCCCATCGGCGGCTTGCCGAATTCGGTGATGTCCGCACCGGCAAAGAACGTGCGCCCTTCGCAGCGGATGACGATCGCCTTGACGCCATCGTCGGCAAGGCCGGCCTCGATCTCGCGCTTGAGGCCGGCGCGAACCGCCTGCCCGAGCGCGTTGACCGGGGGGTTGTTGGACACGACAACGAGGACTTCGCCGTCGCGGTGGGAGGAAATCGGATCGGTCATTGGCAGGCTCCTCAGGCGCGGCTGTCGGCGAGCGCGGAATAGATCAGGGTCTTGAGCTGGCGGCGCACCGGGTACGCGCTCGACGGGTAGACCTGGGTCATGAACACCATCGTGATGGCTTCGACCGGATCGACGAAGAACGCGGTCGAGTACGCGCCGCCCCAGTAGAATTCGCCCTTGCTCGACGGCATCAGCGTTTTTGCCGAATCGATCACCGTCGCAAAGCCGAGCCCGAAACCCACTCCAGCGTTATTGCTTTCGGAAAACAGGCTTTGGCTAAGCTGGGTCAGGTCCTGCCCGCCGGGCAAGTGGTTGGCGGTCATCAAGTCCAGCGTCTTGGGACTGATTATGCGTGCACCGTCCAGCGCGCCGCGATTGACCAGCATCGCGGTAAAGCGCTCGTAATCGGCGATCGTCCCGACGAGACCGCCGCCGCCGCTGTCGAACTTGCCCGGCTGGCCGAGCCGGCTGGTCTTGCCCGCGTCGATCATCTTGGGCTTGCTGCCGGGGATGTACTGGTAGGCATCGACCAGCCGGTCGAGCTGGCCTTCCGCCCCGAAGCGGGTGTCGGTCATGCCGAGCGGAGCGAAGATGTTCTTCTCGAAATAGTCGCCCAGCCGCATGCCGCTGATCCGCTCGACCGCGACGCCGAGCACGTCGGTCGAGACGGAATAATTCCAGCGGTCGCCGGGCGAAAACTCGAGCGGGATCTTGGCCAGCGTCGCGATGTATTCGTCGCTGTCGAGGTGCGCCCGGGCGAAATCGAAGTTGCTCTCGCGATACGCCGCATCGACATTGGTGCGTTGCTGGAAACCGTACGTAAAGCCCGTCATGTGCGTGAGCAGGTCAACGAAGCGCATCGGCCCTGCCGCCGCGCCGGGCACGAACGGCGCGCCGCTGCCGCCGCCGCCGGCGTAAACCGACAGGTTCTTGAATTCGGGAAACACCTTGGTCACCGGGTCTTCCAGCGCGACCTGGCACTGTTCGACCAACTGCATGAAGGCGATCGAGGTGATCGGCTTGGTCATGCTGGCGATGCGGAACAGGGCGTCGTCGCGAAGCGGTTCGCGGCCTTCGCCCATGGTGCCCATCTGGGTGCGGTAAACCGGCTGTCCGTCGCGCGCGACGACCAGTTGCATCATCGGCAGACGCCCTGTGTCGAGATAGGCCTTGCGCAAGAACGGCTCGATCCGGTCGAGGCGATCCTGATCGAAGCCGAGGGCGGCCGAAGCTGTCGTGTCCAACATGGTGCGATTCTCTCCCGCATGGCGCATAAACACTCTGCGTCTCAGCCATACCCAGCTTTCCGACGGGGGCAAACCCTCTCCGCCGCCCGTTGCCATACCAGCAATAGGAAAGCGCGCTTGCGCGCCACGGTCTTATGACCATACACTCCCGCCAAAGACGATAAAGCACGAGGGAACTGGATGCCTGAAATCAACCTGGCCGAAGCGCTCGGCTGGACACCTCCGCCCGGCTGGCCCGCCGCGACCCGCGACGAAATCCGCGACAAGCTTACCGCACCGGGTGAGCGGTTCGAAATGGAGACGATACCCATCGGCGGGGTGCAGACGCGGGTATGGAAGAATGCGCCCGAGAATTTGCGTGCGCTGATGGTGCTCGCGCGCGGCCACGGCGCCCGCGAGTTCGTGATCTACGAGGACGAGCGGGTCACCTATGCAGCGTTCCACCGTGCGGTTGCCAAGCTGGCGCACGAACTGATCGGGCGCGGAGTTCACAAGGGCGACCGGGTCGCGCTGGCGATGCGGAATTTGCCCGAATGGCCGGTGGCGTTTTTCGCGTGCGTAACAATCGGGGCGATCTGCGTGCCGCTCAATGCCTGGTGGACGGGCAACGAGCTCGCTTACGGGCTGGCGGATTCGGGCACCAAAGTGCTGATCTGCGACAACGAGCGATGGGACCGGATCGCGCCGCATATGGGCGAGATCCCTACGTTGGAACACGTCTTTGTCAGCCGGGCGGGTACCGGCGACCTGAAAGGCCCGGCGGAGCATCTCGAAGCGCTCATCGGCGCGCCGATGACCTGGGCCGGGCTTCCCGACGCCGACCTGCCGGCGGTCGCGATTGCCCCTGACGACGACGCGACGATCTTTTACACCAGCGGCACCACCGGCAAGCCCAAGGGCGCGCTGGGGACGCACCGCAACCTGATCACCAACATCTTTTCGGGTGCGTACAACGGCACGGTGTCGGTCATGCGCCGGGGGGAAGTGCCGCCCGAACCAACCCCCAAGACCGCGCTGACCGTGATCCCGATGTTCCATGTCACGGCATGCTCGGCAGGGCTGATGGGCACCGTCGCGGCCGGGAATACGACGATCTTCATGCATCGCTGGGACCCGGTAAAGGCGTTCGAGATCATCGAGCGGGAAAAGGTCAATGTCACCGGCGGCGTGCCGACGATCGCCTGGCAACTGATCGAACATCCCGAGCGCCACAACTACGACCTCTCCAGCATCGAGGCGATCGCTTACGGCGGCGCGCCATCGGCGCCCGAACTGGTGCGCAAGATCCGCGAAGTGTTCGGCGCGCTCCCCGGCAACGGCTGGGGCATGACCGAGACGATGGCTACCGTCACCGGCCACTCGAGCGAGGATTATCTCAACCGCCCGACCAGTTGCGGGCCGCCCGTGGCGGTCGCCGACCTCAAGATCATGAGCGAAGACGGCACGCAGGAATTGCCGGTGGGCGAGGTCGGCGAGCTGTGGGCGCGCGGGCCGATGGTGGTGAAAGGCTATTGGAACAGACCCAAGGAGACCGCCGAGACTTTCATCGACGGCTGGGTCCGCACCGGTGACTTGGCGAAGCTTGATGAAGAGGGGTTCTGCTACATCGTCGATCGCGCCAAGGACATGATCCTGCGCGGCGGCGAGAACATCTACTCGTCCGAAGTCGAAAACGTGCTTTACGATCACCCTGCGGTAACCGACGTCGCGCTGGTCGGCATCCCGCATCGGCAGCTGGGCGAAGAGCCAGCCGCGGTGGTCCATCTGGCACCCGGGACGTCGGCGACCGAGGCCGAGCTGCAGGCATTCGTCGCGGAACGGATCGCCAAGTTCAAGGTGCCGGTGCGCATCCTGTTCTCCGACGAGACTTTGCCCCGTAACGCCAACGGCAAAATTCTGAAAAAAGACCTCAAGGCGCTGTTCGAAAAGGAGCCTGCTCGGCTATAGCTTGGCGATGGGAGAGGGGACCCAATTGAAATCGAGCGAGACCGAGCGCTTCGAGCGGCGGCGGCAGGATGTTATCCATGCCGCCTCGGCGCTGATCAACGATCTCGGCGTCAAGGGCACCACCTTTGCCGAGCTCGCCCGATCGGTCGGCCTCAACGCGACCAGCATCACCTATTACTTCGACCGCAAGGACAAGCTGGTGGTCGCGGTTTACGAAGCGACGCTCGACTGGCTCGAAAATGCCGCGCGCGAGGCCGCCGCGCAGTCCGAGCCCGCCGACCGACTGCGCGCATTCATCGCCGCGCATGTCGCGCTGAGGCGACGGATTCGCGGGGGTGAAAGCGGGCTGATCACCGCGCTGAGCGAAATCCGCACGCTCGACGAGGCGGCACAGGCGCCGCTTCTCGCGCAGTACGCGCGGGTGGTCGATCACGTACGCTCGTTCTTCGGTACGAACCGCGAAGGGCTGAAGCGTTCGCTCGACACGGCGCGCGCGCATGTCCTGCTCGAAGCGATGTTCTGGTGGCCGGTGTGGTCGCTGCGATATTCGCGGCGCGATTTCGACCGGCTCGAAGCGCGCATGTTCGACATCTTTTCGCGCGGTCTCGCCGGCAACGGCCGGCAATGGGAGCCGCAGGGCCTCGCCGGCGGCGCTTGGCGCGGCGCTCAGGAGGCCGACAGGGAAACCGGCGACGCGTTCCTGCGATCCGCCACGGTGATGATCAACCAGCGCGGATATCGCGGCGCCTCGGTCAACCGGATCGCGGCTGCGCTGAACGTCACCAAGGGCAGCTTCTACCACCACCACAGCGCCAAGGACGATCTGGTGTTCGAGTGTTTCGAGCGCAGTTACGACCGGCTTTCGACCGTACAGCTGGCGGCGGGCGAGATCGAAGCCGATGGCTGGACCCAGATCGCCTCCGCACTTGCGGAACTGATCGACCTGCAATTCCGCGATCCGATGCCGCTGTTGCGTACCACCGCGTTGCAGGCGCTGCCCAGCGACGAGCGGGTCGACGTCGTGGTCCGTTCGAACCGGCTGGCCAACCGCTTCGCCGGCATGCTCGCCGACGGGATCGCCGATGGATCGGTTCGCGCGGTCGATCCGCTGGTGGCGAGCCAGTTGATCATGCCGGCTTTAAACGCGGCTTACGAGGCGCGCGGGTGGGCCGCTCGCCAGCCCGACCAGGCGCTCGCGGTCAAGCTTTACGCCTGGACGCTGTGCGCCGGGGTGTTCACCGATCCGCCCGAAGTCGGCTGAAACCCCGACCTTTCGCAGGACGAAAGAAAAGGCCGGACATCCGCTGGATGCCCGGCCTTTTCGTTCGCGTGCGTGCTGCCGGAGATCAGAACGCCTGTGAGACGGCGACCTTGGCAGTGAAGCCCAATGGGCTTGCAGTGAACGGATCGTAGTTGAAGTCGAGCCGCGCGAACGGCGGTGCCTTGTCGAAAATGTTGAGCGCCGAGATCGAGAAGGTCGTGCCGGTGGACTCAAGGTTCAGGCGATACGTCGCGTCAAAAGTATCGAACTTGCCGACTTTCTTGCCCCCGGTTACCGCTGCCCCGGCGAGCGAGCCGGCGTTCGATGCGCCAGTGAAGATTGTTGTGCGCTGATCGATGTAGCTGTCGATGTAGTTGTACTGCAGGCGCAACGAGTGCGGTCCGGTTACGCCCTGGAGATAGGCAAAGCCCTTCCACTGCGGCAGCGGGTAGGCGGTCGTCTGGAAGTTCAGCTTGCCGACCGCGTCGAACGCCGGTTGCACCACGATCCCCTCGACCGTTACGTCATCGGTCTTGTAGTCGATCACGTACGTTCCGTTGACACCGGCTTCGAGGCCCAAGGCACCAAACTCGCTCCGGTAAGATGCCGTGAAATCGATGCCCGAGGTCGAAACGTCGGCGGTATTGATGATCTGGGTCCGCAGGCGTGTCACGTTGCCGATGCCGCATCCGGCGGCGGTGAAGGTGAAGCGTGCAGCCAATGCCGCGTATGCGGGATTGGCGCAATTTGCGTTTCCGCTCGCTCCGAACAGTGCGGCCACGATACCTGAAACCGGCTCACCTTCGATGGGGCCCTTGAAGTCATACCGGAAGTAATCGACGCTTGCCCGGAACGGGCCGGTATCGACGATGATCCCGCCGCTGAAGGTGGTCGCCTTTTCCGGGGTGAGGTTCGGGTTGCCGCCGATGTCCACCGCGCGGAACGAAGTGCCGATCACTTGCAGCGAGGTCACGTTTCCGAACAGCGTCTGCGGAGGAGGGCCGCGGAAAGTGGTGCCGACACCGCCGCGAAGCGACAGCCAGTCGGTCAGCTCGAACTTGACGCGCGCTTGCGGATTGAAGGTCGACCCGACGTTACCGCCATAGTCTTCGAACCGGGCCGACAACTGCGCCTGGAGCGCTTCGGTGATCGGCAACTGCAGCTCGGCAAACGCCGCCTTTACGTCGCCCTCGACCCTCCGGTCCCGGTTGGTACCGAGGAAGCCGAGCGCGCCGGTTTGCGCGGTGCAGGTCGCGGCTGGGTTCAGGGGGGTTCCCGGGCAGGGATTGAACGCCAGGTTGTTTATCGGCGAGTACAGGATCGAATAGGTGTTTTTGCGATACTGGCCGCCGACCGCGAAACCGATCTCACCCCCGGGAAGGCTGATGCCCGACTGGCCCGACAGAACCAGGTCGGCGACATACAGATTGGTGCGCGTACGGGATTCGATGTCGTCGCGGAAGAACGTATCGACAGTAGCGATGTCGTTGATCAGGCCGGCCCCCGGAGCGGTCGAAAGACCGTTCGTGTTGCGGCTGCCCGCGAACTGCGGATTGGTTTGGCCGGTCACGGGATTGACACTGACGGCGGTCGAGAACGGGTTGAAGAAGGTGCAGCCGTTGGTCCCGGCGAGTGCGGCCAGTTGAGCAGCGGTCAGCCCGGCACGCGACGCGGTGGATGAATATGCGCAGTTCGGACCGCCGAACCCGGCGAGCGCGTTCTGCAGCAGGTCGCCTAGCGTGTCGGTGCCGCCGACGCTTCGGTCGTACTGGCTGTAAGTCAGGGAGCCTGTGAGATCGAGCGATGGGGTCAGTTCATAGCGTAGCTCACCCGACAAGAAGACCTGGTCCGACACGCGTGGGCTGAAGGCCGATCCGCGATCGTTCTTGCCGTTGAGGAACGACGGGTTTCCGCCCAGTAGCGCGGGCCGGAAGAGAACGGGGAAAGCCGAGGCACCCTGCGTGGGATTGCCGTTGGCGTCCGTGGCGCAACCTGCAGCCGCCCCAAAGACCCGGCAATAATCGCGAAGGGCCGGCGCGTACGCTGGAATTGAAAAGAGGCTGGTAACCGGAGAGCCGGCGCCTGGGACACCCGGCGGGACGATGAACAGTCCAGCGGCATTGGCCGAGGGAGGCAACGTCGGAAGATAAGTCGGCGACGTGGTTATCCGAGTTTCGGAATGGCCCCAAAGACCGTTTATCCGCAGGTTCAGCCGCTCGGTCAGGTCGAACTGGGTGTCTACAAAGAACTGGAACCGTTCCTCCGGCTCCACCAGGTTGTCGAACTGCCCGTAGTTGGTGAAACAGCGATCGGTCGTCGAACCTGGAAGACTACGGAAGCCTCCGAGCGCGGTGCATCCCTGGTCTGCGGAGAAGACGCTACCGCCTACGAAGGGGCCGTTGAAGTCGAAGTTGCCCGGGTTGCCGCCGCCGGTGTAGCCGCCGTTCGGGTTGTTGGCGAATGGCTGCACCGTGAAATCGCGATCGGTGGTGCGCAGTTCGGAGCGGCGCTGATAACCGCCCGAAATGAACACCCGGAAGCCATCCTGTTCGTGCCCGAAGCTCAAAGCGCCGCCGTAGTCCCCGTTGGAGCCCGGGATGTAGCGATAGTCGCCCGAGACGAGGAAGCCTTCCTGCTGGGTCTTGGTAATGAAGTTGACCACGCCGGCGATGGCGTCCGAACCGTAGGTGGCCGCGGCGCCGTCCTTCAGCACCTCGATCCGCCCGACCGCCGCGCCCGGGATCATGTTGACATCGACGATCGAGCCGCCGGTCACCGCGAGGCGCTTTCCGTTGAATAGAACCAGCGTGCGCTGTGGGCCAAGGCCGCGCAAGTTGACCGAGGCAATGCCTTCGCTGCCTTGGGCGCGGGAATCGAACTGGTTGGCATCGCCGATGACGCCGTTCGAAGTCGGCAGCTGCTTGATCAGCTCGAGCACGCTCGGACTGCCCTGGCGGGCCAGTTCCTCTGCGTCGATGACGTCAACCGGGGCCGGAGCGGATTCGCTCGATCCGCGGATCAGCGAGCCGGTGACGACGATCTGCGGAGCGTCTGATTCAGCCTCCACTGCAGCATCGGTGCCGGGCCCCGTCTGCGCGAAAGCGGTTCCGCTGATCATGCCCGCAGTAAGCGCGAAGCAGGCGCACGTGTGGCGCAAATTCGACTTGGTCATCGGTCTCTCCCATAAACGACAGGCTTTTTGTGACCGCTCGCAGCGGATACCCGTTCTTCGAAATTCAATGACAACGGCGACCGTATGTCAAGCAACAATCGACCGATTTACCGAAGGATAGGTGCTCTTTTGCGTCGCGCTGCGCTTTCGCGGCAACGCCAAACCCCGTTTCGTCAAACGCTCTCGCGACCGCGTGGCTCGCGCACCGCGAAGATCATCAGGGCGAGCGCCAGCGCGATCCCTGCGAGAACCAGCGCGAACAGCGGTTCGAACCCGGCCACGGCTACCAGCAGGCCGGCCAGCACCGGGCCGATAGCGGCCACCGCGCCCTCTGCCGTGGTGACGAAAGCGAGCCGCATGGGAATATCCTCGTGGGCGCCGAATTCGAGCACCATCGTGGTCGCGGCCAGCATCCAGCCCGATCCGCCGACGCCGAGCAACACGAATGCGGCGTAGATCGAGACCGCGGTACCCGACAGCATCAACAACAGCACTCCCGCCGCGGCTAACGCCAGCGAGGCGATGTAGACGACGCGAAACCCCAGCCGGTCGCCCATCGGGCCCCACAGCAGGTTCGCCAGCGTATCGGCGCCGAGAAACGCAAAGCTCAGGCCGCCGATCAGCGCGCCGCTCATCCCCAGGCGCTGCGCGGCGTAGACAGTCCAGAACGGTCCGCCGATGCGGATGGTGGTGGCGCAGGCTTGCGCGCCAATAAAGCGTGCGAAGTCGCGATCCTCGAGCAGCTGGGGAAACTGGCGGATGCGCTCGCGCAAGGGGATAATCGGCCGCGAGGCAGGGGCGGCCGGCTCGCGGATCATCGTCTGCAGGACGACAAGTCCGGCGCTGGTTAGCACGAACGCGAACAGGAAGGTCGTTGAATAGCCGTTGCCGAGCCAGTTGCCGGCGATGAAATACTTGCCCGCAACCCACGCCAGCACCGCGGCGATCATTCCTCCGGCAAGATTGCGATAGCCCTGCAGCCGTCCACGGCGGTCGATCGGGATGACCTTGGCCATGATCATCTGGAAGGCAACGCGCTGCGCACCGTTGAAAAAGCCAAGGAACAGAAACAACCCAAGCGTGACGAACACCAGGACCTGGCCGGTCAGGAACCAGCCTGCCAGCGCCATGCCCAGGATCGCCAGCCGCATCATCGAGCCGACGCGGATCGAATATGGCAAGATATGGCTGCGATGCTCAATTCGCGCGCCTGAAAGAATGGGCGAAACGGTCGCGCCGAGTTGGAGCAGGGCGGTGCCCAGGCCCACTGCCGCCGGGCTGCCGGTAATCGCGAGCAGATAGGCCGGGATGATGGTCGGCGCGTAGATAAGCCGGAAGCCCGTCATCCCCAGTACGCCGTGGACGAAGTTGGCGGCGTAATTGCGCTTCAGGTTGGCCTGGACGAAACGCGCGTGGCGCGCGAACGGGTCGCCCTCATCTGCATCGATGAGGGCGACCTCGCCGATGGGTTCTACTGAGCTCAGTATCCCGCCAGCGTGGCGAAGCGGTTCTTGAGGTACCCGGTCGACCCCCAGCTGGCCTCGAGCACCCGCGCGCGTTTGAGGTAAAATCCGACGTCGTATTCGTCGGTCATGCCCATTCCGCCATGGAGCTGGACGCCCTCGCGGCTGATGATGTGGAGCACCCGGTTGGCCTCGGCTTTGGCAACGGTTGCTGCACGGGCGATGCCGGACCCGCTGTCCAATGCTTCGAGCGCCCCTTCGACCGCCGAGCGCATCATCGCCAGATCGCCGAACAGGTCGGCCATCCGGTGCTGAAGCGCCTGGAAGCTGGCGAGCACCTGATTGAACTGCACCCGCTGCTTCAGGTAATCGAGTGTCACGTCGAACACCTGCTGCGCCATGCCGAGCATCTCGCACGCGGTCAGAATGCGCGCTCGGTCGAGCACCTGGTCGAGCAGGTCGTCGCCGCCGCCTTCCAGCTTGTCTGCCGCCGCGCCATCGAACGTGACTTCGGCATGGCTGCGCTGGTCGGTCAGTTTGCGTGCCGAGAGCGAAACGCCGTCTGCTTTTTCGACGAGATAGAGCCCATCGGCCGCGGCGACCACGAACAGGTCGGCCCCGTCGGCCTCGTGCACGAATGCCTTGATGCCACTGAGCTTACCGCTGTCCACTTTGACCGAGGCCTTGCCATCGTGACGTGCGCCTTCGTCGATTGCCAGGGTGCCGACCACCTCGCCACTGGCGAGCCGGGGCAGCCACTTGGCTTTCTGTTCGTCGCTGCCGCCAAGGACGATCGCGCTTGCCGCCAGCGTGGTGGCCACCAGCGGACTGGCGGTCAGCGTCTTGCCCAGCTCTTCGACCACAAGGCCGGCCGAAAGCCAGCCGAAGTCGCTGCCCCCGTGCTCTTCGGGAATGACGATTCCGGCCCAGCCCATCTCGGCCATCGTCTTCCACGCGTCGGGCGAATAGCCCTCGGCGGGCTTCTCGCTGCGCACCTTGCGGAATGCGGCGACGGGGCTTTCGGTAGTGGTCCAGCCGCGCGCCATGTCGCGCAGCATTTCCTGTTCTTCGTTCAAGATAGCCATTTCGCGCGCTCCCTTACTGGTGGTCCAACATGCCGAGCACGCGCTTGGCGATGATATTGTTCTGGATTTCGGTCGAGCCGCCGTAGATCGTGGTCGCCTTGCCGAACAGCCAGCCGCGCACTCCGGCAAGCTCGCTTTCGGAAAAACCTTCGCCCTCCCAGCCGAGGCCCTGCAGGCCCATGATCTCGATCAGCATCTCGGAGCGTTCCTGCCCGAGCTTGGTGCCGAGCTTCTTGAGCACCGAGCTGATCTCCGACACGCCGCCCGCAGCCTTGCTCTCCTCGACCGCGCGCCTGGCGGTGAGCAGGAACGACTGCCAGCGGATTTCGAAATCGGCGATCCGGTCGCGCATCACCTTGTCGGCGAGCTGTCCGTTTGCGTCGGTCTCGAGATATTTCTTGGCAATGTCGGACAGTGCCTGCCCCATCAGCCGCGCCATCGAGCCGCCGCCTGAGAGGTTGGTCCGCTCGTGCTGGAGCAGGCGCTTGCCGATCGTCCAGCCCTGGCCTTCCTTGCCGACCAGGTTTTCCTTGGGCACTTTCACGTCAGTGAAGAACGTCTCGCAGAACGGGCTCATGCCGCTGATCATCTGGATCGGCCGGACTTCGACACCCGGGTCCTTCATGTCGATCAGCATGAAGCTGATGCCATTGTGCTTGTCGCTGCGGTCGGTGCGGACGATCGCGAAACATTTGTCGGCCCACTGACCGCCGCTGGTCCAGGTCTTCTGCCCGTTGACGAGGTAGTGATCGCCCTTGTCCTCGGCGAAAGTCTGCAGGTTCGCGAGGTCGGACCCGGCGTTGGGCTCCGAATAACCCTGGCACCAGCGTACCTCGCCGCGAGCGATTGCGGGGATGTGCTCGCGCTTCTGCTCCTCGCTGCCGTACTCGAGCAACGTGGGCCCGAACATCATCACGCCCATGCCGCCGATCGGGTTGTAGGCGCCGGCCTTGGCCATCTCCTCGTTGAGAATTGCCGCCTGCTTGCGGGTCAGCCCGCCGCCACCGTATTCCTTCGGCCAGGTCGGCACGCCCCAGCCGCGTGCGCCCATCGCCTCGCGCCAGGCCTTTTCGGCCGGCCCTTCGCGGGTCGGGCCTTCGACGCTGGCGAGCGCATTGCCTTTGCCTTTCAACTCGGGCGGAAAATTCTCGGCGATGAACGCGCGCGCTTCCTCGCGGAAGATATCGTCCGCGTTCGCTTCTTTGGGTTCGGCCAGGGTCGCCATCTTCTTTCTCCTATCTCGCCGGCGCGCCGAGCGGCGCATCCTGCATCATTCGGCTATTCGCTTCGGCTTCGCGTGCGCGCAATCGGTCGAGGTTGGCAAGATGTTTTGCCTCGGTGATCGGGTAGAACGCGATCAGCGCGCAGCCGACTGCCCACAAGCTGATCACCATCGGCACATAGTGGACGATCAGGCTGTCGGTCATCGCCTCGGTCACTTTCGCCGGATCGATCCCGGCGGGGAACCGCGACATCTCGATCACGATGCCCGCGGCAAGGATGCCAAGGCCGCTGGCACATTGGGCGGAGAAGCTGGCGGCGGAAAAATAGATCCCGGCGTTATGTCCGCCCGAGCGCACCGCGTCGTCTTCCACGACGTCGGCAAGCATCGACGAGGCGGTCATCAGGCTGATCGCCACCATCGCGCCGTAGATTGCGCCGACCACCAGCAAAGTCGGCAAAAGCAGCGGGTGCCCCGGCGGGAAGAACAGGTCAAAGTAGACCAGCGTCAAAGGGGTGGTGCCGAGCAGGACCCCGAACAGCGCCAGAAACAGTGCCGCGTTGCGCTTGCCCCACCAGCGGGTGAACACCGGCGCCAGCGGCAGCGCGATGCATACCGCCAGAAAGCCGTCGAGCGTCAGTAGCGCGAGTTGGCCCGAGCTGAGCTTGAAGACGTAGGTTCCGAAATAGAGCGAGGTCGCGCCATAGACGCCGATCGCGGTCCACTTGAAGATCGCGAAGCCGAAGATCGTCAGGAACGCGCGGTTGCGGAACGCCGAGCCCATCTCCTTGAGGTGCGTCATCAGGCCGGGGATGACCGGCCGCTCGTCCTTCTGGCGGATGTAGGGGATGCGCGAGCGCGTGCCCCAGCCGCACACCAGGATACTGATCAGGACCAGCGCGGCGCCGGTCAGCGCGAAGGGCACGTAACCGGCCGGGTTGAGCTGGCCCTTGGGAAATTCAGGCGTAGCTACGAAGAAGAACTTGAGCGCGAACGCGGCGAACGCGAACGTGCCCGCGTACGCAAACCAGTAGCGCAGGCCGTAGAGCCGCGTGCGCTCGGCATAGTCCTGCGTCAGTTCACTGCCGAGCGCGTTGGCCGGAATCTGGTACGTGCTCATCGCGAGCCGGGCGAGCGAGGCGAAGGCGAAAATCCATACCCCCATCATCAGGTCGCTCAGCCCCGACGGGGGAAACCAGGTCAGTGCAAAGAACAGGGCGGTCGGAAGGGCGGCCCCGTAGATATACGGATGGCGCCGGCCCAGTCGCGACCGGGTCCGGTCGGATATACGGCCGATCACCGGATCGGCGATCGCATCGACCAGCAGTGTCAGCGCGATCGCAGTCGACACGATCGCGGCCGACACCCCGAGCACCTGGTTGAAATAGAGCAGCAGATACGTCGAGAACGCAGTGCTCTTGATGCCGTCCGCGGTCGCGCCGAAACCGTAGGCGAGCCGGTTCGCGCGCGATAGCGGCGGGGCGAGGGCGAGTGAAGCGTTCAAGCCATCGCCTCCGCGGCGTCCTGGATGTCGCCGATCGGGTCGGGGTACAGCTCCAGCGCCCCCGCACGCCGGTTGATCGTCGAATAATCCGGAAACACCGGATCCTTCACGTCGCGGTACTGCTTCAGGTGCTGCTTCGCGACCGTGACCTTGTGCACTTCGGTCGGCCCATCGGCGATGCCCATCACCATTGCGCCGATCAGGCTGCCAACGAACGGCATTTCGTTCGACACCCCGAGCGAACCGTGGATGTGGATGCAGCGCTTGGCGATGTCGGCATAGACCTTCGGCATCAGCGCCTTGATCGCGGCGATGTCCTTCCGAACGCGGCGATAATCCTGGTACTTATCGATCGTCCAGGCGGTCTTGAGCACGAACAGCTTGAACTGTTCGAGTTCGATATAGCTGTCGGCGATATCGAACTGCACGCCCTGAAAATCGGCCAGCGTGCCGGTCCGGGTGGTGCGGCTGACCGCGCGGCGGCTCATCTTGTCGAGCAGCTTCTTGCAGTTGCCCACCGTGCGCATCGCATGATGCACGCGCCCACCGCCGAGCCGTGTCTGCGAGATCGCGAACGCGCCGCCTTGTTCGCCCAGCAGATGATCGGCCGGCACGCGCACGTCGGTGTAGCGGACGTAGCTCTCGCTGCCGTCCGCCTGCCCGTAGACGCCCACGTTGCGGACGATCTCGACGCCGGGCGTATCGATCGGCACGATAAACATGCTCATCCGCTCGTGCCGGGCCGCGTCGGGGTCGGTTACTGCCATCACGATCAGGAATTCGGCCCACTTGCCGTTGGTCGAGAACCACTTCTCGCCGTTGATCTTCCAGTGGTTGCCGTCTTGCGTCGCGCGGGTCACGAAGCTCGTAGGGTCCGATCCGCCCTGAGGTTCGGTCATCGAAAAGGCACTGACGATGCGATTGTCGAGTAGCGGGGCGAGGTACTGCTCCTTCTGCTCGGGGGTGCCATAGTGGGCGATGATCTCGGCATTGCCGGTATCGGGCGCCTGGCAGCCGAACACGATCGGCGCGAACGTCGCGCCGCCGAGGATCTCGTTCATCAGCCCGAGCTTCACCTGGCCATAGCCCTGGCCGCCGAGCTCGGGGCCGAGGTGGCAGGCCCACAAGCCTTGGTCCTTGACCTCCTGCTGCAACGGGCGGACGAGCGCGTTGCGACGCTCGTTCTTCACGTCGTAGGGGTGGAACCCGAGATAGCCGAGCGGTTCGACCTTCTCGTCGACGAAAGTCTGCATCCAGTCGAGCTTCGACTGGAAATCAGGATCGGTTTCGAAGTCCCACGCCATTGGCATCTCTCCCGCAGGCCGCTTTGCGCGGCTCCACGAATCGAGCATACCGCTTTCTGGAATTGGGGCAAGCGCCGCTAGACGGTCGACCCGCCGTCGATCACCAGCGTCTGGCCGGTGACCCAGCTCGCAGCGGGGCTGGAAAGGAATATTGCCGCGCCGGCGATGTCGTCGGGCACGCCCAAGCGAGCCATAGGGGTACGTGAAACCGCAGCCTTTTCAGCCTCGGGATTTTCGTACAGCGCCTTGGCGAAGTCGGTCTTCACCAAGCCCGGGGCGATGCCGTTGACGCGGATGCCGTGCTGGCCGTTCTCGACCGCGTAGTTACGCACCAACTGGATGTCAGCGGCCTTGGTGATCGTATAGGCGCCAAGCACGCTCGATCCCCGCAAGCCGCCGATCGAGGAAATGACCACAATGGCGCCGTCTTTTTTGGCGCGCATGTCGGGCAGCGCAAGTTGGATGAGCCAGTGGTTGGACAGGATGTTGTTGTCGAGCGTCTTGCGAAACATCGCATCGTCGATCGTATCGAGCGAGCCGTAGTGCGGGTTCGATGCGGCGTTACAGATCAGGATGTCCACCGGGCCCAATTCGGTGCGGGTCCGCTGCATCAGGTCCTGCAGCGCTTCCTTGGACGAAATGCTCGCCGCGATCGCCAGCGCGGTGCCGGCGCCGTGATCCGAGTTGATCGCCGCCGCGACCGCCTCGCACGCATCCTGCTTGCGGCTGGAGACGACTACTTTCGCCCCACGCGCGGCCAGATGTTCGGCAATCGACTTACCGATCCCCCGCGATGAGCCGGTTATGACGGCGACTTTGCCGGAAAGGTCGAACGGATCGGTCATGGCATCCTCCTGTTTTGAGGATACCTTGCGTTCGAAAGCGCGTCTGCACAAGCCTCTTCAGGCGGCGATGATTTCCTGTTCGATCTTGCCGAAGATCGAGTGGCCCTGGGCATCGCGCATCTCGACCGAGACACAGTCGCCCGGCTTCATGAAGCCGGTGGTCGGCTTTCCGCCCGCGATCGTTTCGATCATGCGGATTTCGGCGATGCACGAGTAACCCGCGCCGCCTTCGCTGACCGGAGTGCCTGCGCCGCCATCTGCGCCCTTGTTGCTGACGGTGCCCGATCCGATGATCGAACCGGCGCACAAGCTCCGCGTTTTGGCGGCATGCGCGATCAGGTCGGCGAGCGAGAAGGTCGCTTCCTGCGCGGCGTTGGCGCGACCGAAGGCCTGACCGTTGTAATCGACCATCAACGGCAAGTTGATGACGTTGCCGGACCACGCATCCCCCAGCTCGTCCGGCGTTACCGCTACAGGCGAGAACGCGCTCGCGGGTTTTGACTGGAAGAACCCGAAGCCCTTCTCGAGCTCGCCCGGGATGAGTCCGCGTAGGCTGACGTCGTTGACCAGCATCAGCAGCTTGATGTGATCGGCCGCGTCTTCGGCGCTCACCCCCATCGGCACGTCGTCGACGATGCAGGCGATTTCACCTTCCATGTCGCAGCCCCAAGTTTCGTCCTTGAGCGCGATCGGATCGCGCGGGCCCAGGAAGCCGTCGCTGCCGCCCTGATACATCAGCGGGTCGTGGTAAAAACTCTCCGGCACTTTGGCGCCGCGCGCCTGACGTACCAGTTCGACGTGGTTGAGATAGGCGCTGCCATCGGCCCATTGGTAGGCGCGAGGCAGCGGGCTCGCCGCGTCGTGCTCGTGAAAGCGCCCGCACGGCACCGTCCAATGCTCGACATCGCGATAGAGCGCTTCGAGCTGCGGGGCGACTTCGGCCCAGTTGTCGAGCGCGTACTGCATCGTCGGCGCGATGTGCTCGGCCGACGAATAGCGGGTGATGTCTTTCGAGACGACGACGAGCTTGCCGTCGCGGCCGTGCTTGAGGCTGGCGAGTTTCATTGGGGAGCATCCGGCTGGTTGTCGGGGTGGGCGCGCTGGAACGCGGGAAGGGCAATGCAAGCCGCTTCGATCCGCTCGATGTGCGGCATGGCGGTGAAATCGAGCGCGAAACGGCGCGCGTTATAGACCTGAGGGATCAGCACGACCTCGAACAAGCCAGGGGCTTCGAACAGAAAGTCGCCGCTATCGACCTGCGCGAGGCGCGCTTCGACCGGCACCAGTGTCTTGCTCAGCCAGTGACGGTACCAGGTGTCGATCGCGTCCTGTTCCTGACCGAGTTCGTTCTTGAGGTACTGCATCGCAGAAAGGTTATTCACCGCATGAATATCGGTCGCGATCGCGTAGGCGAGCTCGCGGGCGGTGAATCGATCCTCGGTGTCCCGCGGCAGCAACGGGCGGTCGGGGTAGGCCTCCTCAAGCCATTCGAGGATTGCCAGCGATTGGGCGCGGTCGCGACCATCGGCCTGGACAAGTGGCACCCCCGCAAAGGGATTGCGCGACAGGAACTCCGATGCGCGATGTTCGCCCTGGACGATGTTGACCGGCTCGATCGCGTAATCGAGGCCTTTCAGGTTCAGCGCGATCCTCAGGCGGTAGCTGGTCGAGCTGCGGAAATAGGCATGGAGCGTGATCAAAAGGCCGGGATCCCCGTGATCGCGCGGCCGAGGATCAACGCGTGGACATCGTGCGTGCCTTCGTACGTGTTGACCGTTTCGAGGTTCACCATGTGGCGGATAACCTGGTATTCTCCCGATATCCCGTTGCCGCCGTGCATGTCGCGCGCCTGGCGAGCGATATCGAGCGCCTTGCCGACGTTGTTGCGCTTGACGATGCTGATCATATCCGGCGCGAAGTTGTGTTCGTCCATCAGCCGGCCCACGCGCAAGGATGCCTGCAGGCCGAGCGCGATCTCGCTCATCATGTTGGCCAGCTTGAGCTGGAACAGTTGCTTGGAAGCGAGCGGCACGCCGAACTGCTGCCGGTCGAGGCCATACTGCCGCGCAGCGTGGAAGCAGAACTCCGCCGCGCCAAGCGCGCCCCAAGAGATGCCGTAGCGCGCGCGGTTGAGGCAGCCGAACGGTCCCTTGAGGCCCTGCACTTCGGGCAACAAAGCGTCAGCCCCGACTTTGACCTCGTCCATCAGGATCATGCCGGTGGTGGACGCTCGCAAACTCAGCTTGTTTTCAATTTTCGGCGCGGACAATCCGGCCATGCCTTTTTCGAGCACGAAACCGCGGATCGCACCGCCGTGCGCCTCGCTTTTGGCCCACACCACGAACACGTCGGCGAACGGGGCGTTAGAGATCCATGTCTTGGACCCTGACAGCGAGTAGCCATCACCGTTTTGCTTGGCGTAAGTGCGCATCGCCCCCGGGTCGGACCCTGCGTCGGGCTCGGTCAGGCCGAAACAGCCGATGAGGTCGCCGCTGGCGAGGCCGGGAAGGTATTTGCGTTTCTGTTCGTCCGACCCGTACGCAAAAATCGGATACATCACGAGGCTCGACTGGACCGACGCCATCGAGCGGTAACCCGAATCGACCCGTTCGATTTCGCGCGCGATCAGGCCGTAAGCGACGTAGCTCGCGCCGGCTCCGCCGAATTCCTCGGGCAGTGTCGCCCCGAGCAGTCCGGCGCGGCCCATCAGCGGGAACAACTCGGGCGCATCGACTTCGCCCGCGAAAGCTTCGATCACGCGCGGCTGGAGTTGGCTTTGCGAAAAGGCGTGCGCGGCGTCACGGATCATTCGCTCGTCTTCGCTTAACTGCGCGTCGAGGGCGAAGGGATCCTGCCAGTCGAATGAGGTCATGCCCCTGCCTTCGCAGGACCGCGCCGCCGGTGCAAGCGGCCTCGAACGCTGAAAGTTAAGCCGCGGCGAGCGCTTCGCGCATGGTTTCGATAATCTCGTTGGGCGGGCAGGGCTTGGCGAGCGCGTGCGAGCCCGGGTAACGGCCGTTGACTTCGTTCGGGGAGATTTCTCCCGAGTGGAAGATAACTGGCACGTTGGCGGCGATCAGCCGTTCGGCCAGCGGAAACACCAGGCCATCGTCCAGCCGGATGTCGAGAATGGCGAGGTCTGGCGTGCGCTCCTCGAGCGACTCGAGCGCTGAGCTCGACGTCTCGTAAGGACCGGCAACTTCGTATCCCGCCTCTTCGACAGTATGGCACAAGTCCGCCCCGATGATCATCTCATCTTCCGCCACGAGGACGCACTGCTGGGCCATGAGGTAACTCCGGAAGGGACGGGGATCGTCCGCGCTCTAACCCGCAATGCCTGCCTTCGTTCCCGTCAGGTCGCGCCAAATCGATTGTGGAACTCCGCGTTGTCGCCCGCGGCCAGCAGCTTTGCTTGCGCTACCCAATCGTCACGCCGGATACGGCCTTGAAAGCGGCCCAACTGACCGTCGATCCTGTCGATATCGGCGTCGCTCCACTCAGCGATCTGGTCGAACCGCGTGACCCCCAGCTCCTTGAGCGTGGCGGCGAGCTTGGGACCAAGCCCTTTGATCCGCGAGAGATCGTCGGCCTGTGCTTGCGCGTCGATCCGCGCATCCTGCGCTGCGGCGGCGACCGCGACTCCGGCTCCGCCAATCGCATCAGGGACCATCGGCGGGACCATCGGCGGGACGACACCTGCAGCTACCGGCGGCGCGTCAATCAGCGCCTGATTGCGTGTCGCAGGTGCGGCGCCTTCGTCGAGCGTGTCGCGCCGATCGACGCTCACCCGCGCACGTCGGGTGGCGGCGAGAACCCACCACAGCATTATAATGGCGATCGCCAGGGCGACCATCAGCAGCGCCCAGTTGTCGGACACGAATTCGTTCATGATCTAGCCTTTCGTCAAAGGGGCCGTGGCCGCATCGTCGATATGGGATTCGATCTCGGTTTCGGCCTGCTCGAGGTTTCGGCGGAACAGCACGCGATCCTCCGGCCCGAAACCGTAGCGCCATATGACCCACCCGTACGCCAGCAGGATGGCAGGGACGCCGATCGCCAGCTCGGCCCATTCAGGCAGCTGGGTCGCCAGCCAGCCGACGATGATCGCGGGCGCAGCGGCGATCACCAGCGCCCAGCGCCAGTTGTTGATCCGCCGTTGCAGGATACGGCCGAGCACGATCGACTTGACCACGCTGGCGGTGCCCAGCGAAATCATCAGCGCGACCGCCGCGCCGGCCGCCTTGTAGGCTTCCGGCAGGCCCAGCCGCTCCACCGCGATCATCGCAGCGACGGTCAGCACCGCTTGGAGGCCGATAGTGGCGACCGAAATCACCAGGTTGCGGACGCGCGCGACGTAAATCAGCGCAGCTTCGGATACGACCGCGGTCGCCGCGACGACTTCGGCCGCGAGCAGGAATGCCAGCGCCCCGGTGCCGCCGACGAAATGCGGCCCTACCAGGCCCATCACCGCCTCGCCCGGGATCCCCAGCGCGAGCGCGATGCCAGCCTGCGCGGCGGTGATCCAGAAACCGACCTGGCATACCTGCCGCGCGATCGCGTCGTAGTTCTTTTCCTTGAGATTGCGGGTGATCACCGGGCCCAGGATCGGCTCGAAACTGGTCTTCAGCTTCTGCGGCAGCGAGGCAACCTGCTGCGCGACATAGTAAACGCCAACCGCCGCCGGCGCGGCGAAAAAGCCGAGGATGAAGATGTCGAGCCGCCGGGTGCCCCATTCGATCGCGTCGGCAGTGGCGAGCGGCAAGGCGCGTGCGGTCAATCGTGCCATCGCCCCGGGGCGGGGTCGCCACTGTTTGGGCAACCCGTAGGTTCTGAGAAACGACCACAGCCCGGTCGCCAGCCCGGCATAAATCGACCCCAGGTAAGCAAGCAGAAGGCCGGATTTAGGAAAGACCAAGTACAGCGCGCCGGCGAGGATCGACAATGTCCACGGGAGTACGATCGATCGCGAGCGGACCGTCGTCCCGATATCGAAACGATAGGCCTGCGCCGCCAGCACGATCTCGGTCAATGCGTATGCCGGTATCGCCAGGACCACCAGGCGTTCGAGGTCGGTCGGCTCGCCGCTTGGAAACATCGGCGCTGGCACCAGCCAGAAGAATCCCGCCGCAGTGAAACCCGAAAGAACGGCTATGAGTGCACCGTCGAACACGATGTTTGCGGGTCGACTCTCGGAATCTTCGGTGAGCCGCTGGGCGAGCCCGCGCTTCTCGCCCATCGAGCAGATCAGTCCGACAATCTCGACGACAACCAACGCGGATGCGTAGCGACCGAGTGCGGCTGCGCCGTAGAGCCGCCCGGCAATAAACAGAAACGGCAGCATCCCGACGAGGCGGACGAGGAAGCCCAGAAAATTCTGCCTCCCCCCTTTCGCCAGGGCCTGGATATCGCCCTGATCGTGCGCGCCCTTGTCCGGCTGCGCGGTCATGCGTCGGTTTCCGGGCCGAGCGGGCGGGCAAGCAGTTCAGCGACGATCGTGCGCGCCGGAGCGCCCTGGAGCAGCCGATAGACTGCCGTGACGATCGGCATCGCCACCGCGTGCCGCGCGGCAAGTTCGGTCAGCACCGGCGCGGTGTGCGCACCTTCTGCCACCGTCCGCCGGTCGGCCATCAAGGCAGCGGGATCGCCGCCTTCGCCCAATGCCTTGCCGAGGCTGAAATTGCGGCTGGCGGTCGATGAACACGTGAGCACCAGGTCGCCGAGGCCGCAAAGCCCCGCGAGCGTATCGCGTTCCGCCCCAAGCGCCTCGCCGAAGCGGAGCATTTCTGCATAACCGCGCGCGATCAGCGCCGCGCGGGCGTTCTGCCCGAGCCCGAGGCCGTCGACTACTCCGCAGGCGATCGCGAGCACGTTCTTGACCGCCCCACCGATCTCGGCCCCGGTGACGTCGTCCGAGTAATATGGGCGGAAGGCAGGTCGGGCGATGGCCGGGGCGAGCCGCTCCCATTGCTCCGTCCTGCCGCTGCACGCCAGTGTCACAGCGGTCGGCAGGCCAGCGGCGACTTCGTAGGCGAATGTCGGGCCTGAAAGCACCGCCACGGCGCTGCCAGGCGCGGCGTCGCGAGCGACGTGGTTCATCAGCCGGCCGGTGCCCGCTTCGATCCCTTTCGAGCACAGCACCAAATCGCGCGGATGCGCGGGCATCGCGCCGAGGACCGCGGCCAGATGTTGCGCAGGCGTGACCGCAAGCAAGACATCGGCTGTCGCGACATCAGCCAGGTTACCCGTCGCGCGAATGCCCGGCGCGAGCAATGCTGAGGGGAGGAACAGGTTGTTGACGCGATCGCTGTTGATCTGGTCGACCAGCTCGCTTTCGCGCGCCCATAGCAGAACTTCGCTCCCGTCGCAGGCGAGCATCTGCGCGAGCGCCGTGCCCCAGGCGCCCGCACCGAGAACTGCAATGGTCAACCCTTGATCCCCGCGCCGCGAACCGGTTCGGCGGCTGGATCGAGCGGCCAGCGCGGCCGCGCCGCGATATCGAGCGGATCGCCTGCCGCGCCGATCGCCAGACGCTCCTGGCCGGCCCACGCGATCATTGCCGCGTTATCGGTACACAGCGCAGGTGGCGGGGCGGAAAACCTCAGTCCACTCTGCGTCGCCAGCACCATCAGCGCATCGCGCATCGCCGTGTTGGCGGCGACTCCGCCGGCGACGACCAGCGCGCCGACCGGGTCCATCGCGGCGAGCGCGTGGCGCAATCGATCGACCACGCAATCGATCGCCGCCTGCTGAAAGCTTGCGGCGATATCGGCGTTTGCGTGAAACCCACTCTGGTGCGCGCGCATCACCGCGCTCTTGAGTCCCGCGAAGCTGAAGTGCGGCTCGCCGCTGCCCACCAATGGGCGGGGCAGGGGAACGCCGCGCGGATCGCCCTCGCGCGCCAGTCGTTCGACCGCCGGACCCCCGGGAAAGCCGAGCCCGAGAATCTTGGCGGTCTTGTCGAACGCTTCACCCAGCGCGTCGTCGATGGTGGTGGCGAACCGGCGGTACCGACCGACGCCTTCGACCCGCAGGATCTGGCAGTGACCTCCCGATACCAGGAGCAGTGCGTACGGGAATTCGAGCGTCGCGTCGGCCAACCGGGGCGACAACGCGTGCCCTTCGAGGTGGTTGATCGCCATCAGCGGCACATCGGCGGCCATCGCCAGTGCCTTGGCGGTGACCAGCCCCACCATCACCCCGCCGATCAAGCCCGGGCCGGCGGTCGCTGCCACCGCGCTGAGATCGGCAAGGGTCATCTGCGCTTCGCGCATGACCGCTTCGACCATTGGCGCCAGGCGCTCAGCGTGGGCGCGGGCGGCGATCTCCGGCACGACGCCGCCGTAAGGTGCGTGCGCTTCGTCCTGGCTGGCGATGGCTTGCGCGATGATCGAGCGATCGTGAGCGACAAGCGCCGCTGCGGTTTCGTCGCAGCTCGATTCTATGCCCAGCACCACGCCCATCCCGCTTTTCCTTAGGCATTTGCTTGGCTACGGCAAGCGAGCGCGATGACCCATTCCACCACAACTCGCCCCAAGCTTCGCCTCGGCACCCGCCGTTCTCCGCTCGCAATGGCGCAGGCGCAAGAGGCGCGCGCGCGGTTGTGCCAGTCGCTCGCGTGGGACGAAAGCGCGATCGAACTGGTCCCGGTGCTGGCAAGCGGCGACAAAGTGCAGGACCGTCCGCTGGCGGAAATCGGTGGCAAGTCGCTGTGGACCAGGGAACTCGACGCGTGCCTCGCCGACGGCCGGATCGATGGCGCGGTGCACTCGCTCAAGGACGTCGAGACCGTCAGGCCCGAGTGGCTGACGATCGCCGCCGTATTGCCGCGGGCCAACGTTGCCGATGTGCTGCTTGGCGCGGCCAGCATCCGTGGAATACCCGAAGGCGCGCGGGTGGGCACCAGCGCGCCGCGCCGCGCCGCGCAGATGCTCTACCGGCGAGCCGACGTCATTATCGTGCCGATCCGCGGCAACGTCGCTACCCGCCTTGCCAAGCTCGCGGCGGGCGAGGCGGACGTGACCTTGCTCGCCGCGGCGGGGCTCGAGCGGCTGGGCGCGACCGGCGTCGGCTATCCGCTCGATCCCGCCGAATGGCTGCCGGCTCCGGCGCAAGGTGCGATCGCTATCGAATGCCGCACGGACGACATTCGCACGCGCGAATGGCTGGGCGCAATCGACGATGCGGCCAGCCGCGCCGAAGTAACCGCAGAGCGCGCCCTGCTCGCTGCACTGGGCGGCAGCTGTCACTCGCCGATCGCCGTGCTCACGCGTAACGTGGGCGACCACCTGGCGATGACTGCCGCGCTGTTCAGCGCGGACGGGGCGGAGCGGGTCGAGGGGACCGCGACCTTCTCCGTCGGAGACCTTCAGGCGCCCGCGCGGCTCGCCGCCGACCTGTTGGCGCGGGCCACACCCGGCATCGCTGCGCTTTTCACCGGACCGTGACCCGCCCGCTGATCGTGCTGCGGCCGGAACCTGGGCTGGGCGAGACGCTGACGCTGGCACGGTCGCTGGGGTGGGAAGCAATCGCCGCGCCGCTGTTCGAGATCGCGCCGGTTGCGTGGCAGGCGCCCGGCCCGGCTCGAACTCGACGCGATTCTAGCCGGCAGCGCTAACGCTTTTCGCCACGGCGGGCCGGCTCTGGCCGCGCTGACGACGTTGCCGGTGCATGCTGTCGGAGAGCGCACTGCCCAAGCGGCGCGCAGGGCCGGGTTCGCGATCGCGAGCACTGGGGCCCATGGGTTGCAGGCGGTGCTCAACACGCTGGTCGGCCCTGTGCGCCTGCTGCGGCTTGCTGGACAACAGCGAGTGCAGCTCGAGATACCCGAAGGCATAACCGTCGAGGAAAGGGTAGTCTATCGCGCCGCGCCGCGGCCACTGACCGCCAATGCAAGAGAGGCGCTGCGCTCGGGCGCCGTGGCCCTCCTTCATTCAGGCGAAGCGGGACGGCGCTTTGCCCAGGAGTGCGACCGGTGCGGGATCGACCGCAGCCGTGTGTCGCTCGTGTCGCTCGCGCCGCGCATCGGCGAGGCGGCAGGAACCGGCTGGCAGGAAGTCGCCAGCGCGCCGGAGCCGACCGATCCCGCCCTGCTGGCCTTGGCTGGCGACATATGCCAATGATGCGGTCATACAGGGGGTGAAGCCTCGGGGGCCGCGGAACGGGACTTGATGAACGATTATACGTCCACGGGCCGTACGCGCCCGTCTTTGAAACCTGTCATGTTCGCCGTACTGGCGTCGTTTCTACTCGGCGCTTCGGCGGTCGGCATTCTTGCGTGGCGCGGATACTTTGTTGCCTCGAACACCGTCGCGACAACGCCTTCCGCGGCCACTGCCCAGCTCGCCTCGCCGGCCCCGCAGCCGACGCCTAGCGCCAGCGAGACCGCGCGCGCCGCCGCCGTTGCGCGGGCCGAGCAGACCCAGGGCGGGCTGGACCAACGCATCGCGGCCGCCGAGCAGCGCATCGCCAAGCTTGATTTGCAGACCCAGGCCGCCGGCGGCAACGCCGCGCGAGCCGAAGGTCTGCTAATCGCATTCGCTACCCGCCGCGCGCTCGAACGCGGCGCCGAACTCGGCTATCTGGGCGATCAGCTGCGGCTGCGGTTCGGTGACGCACAGCCCAATTCGGTGCAGACAGTGCTCGATTTCGCGCGCGATCCGGTCACTCGCGACGTGCTGGTGGCCCGGCTGGACGGGCTCCAGCCCCGGTTGCAGAACGGGCCCGGCCGCCCGACGCTCGGTCGCCTGAGCGCGGAGCTATCGAACTTGTTCGTGATCCGTCGCGAGACCACTCCGTCGCCGCAGCCCGAGCGGCGGTTCGAACGTGCGCGGATGTTCCTCGAGACCGGCCGCGTCGACAAGGCGATAGCCGAAGTCGAAATGCTACCGGGATCGGCCAGCGCGGCCGAGTGGATCATCAGTGCGCGGCGTTACGAACGCGCCCAGCGCGCGCTCGACCTGATCGAAACCGCAGCGGTGCAAGAGCCACGGAGGCTGCGCAACGGATCGGGCGAACCGGTCGAGCAGCTCAGCCCGGCCGTGGCACCCACAGGCGGTTAGCCTTTGAGCAACTCCGGCAGCGCGCCCGAGACGCCGCGCGCCTCGTCCATGAACCAGTGCTTCAGCGGCGACATGCGCTGGACCCCGCCCATGCCGAACCGTCGGATTGCGCTGGCAGCCTTGCCCGGCACGCCGAACAACCACGTCAGGCCGTCGGTCGCCATCGCCACCGAGATGCTGTCGAGCCCGCGCCAGCGTTCGTAGCGTGCGAGCAGTTGCGCGTCGCCCGGCTCGAGTCCGAGCCGCATGCCGTCGGCGATCACCTCGACCAGCGTGCCGACATCGCGCAAGCCCAGGTTGAGGCCCTGTCCCGCGATCGGGTGGATGCCGTGCGCCGCGTCGCCGACCAGCGCTAGCCGGTCGGAGACGATCCGCACGGTGTGCTGGAAGCTCAAGGGATAAGAAGCGCGCGGGCCGGCATCGGTCACGACACCCAGGATATCCCCCATGCGCTTGTGCACTTCGGCCACAAACGCGCGATCGGACAGTTTGAGCGTGCCCGCGGCGTCCTTTTCGCGGACTGTCCATACCAGTGCGCTGCGGTGATTGCCCGCCTCGTCGTCACGCATCGGCAGCAGCGCAAACGGCCCGGCGGGGTAGAAAATCTCCCAGGCGGTGCCTTCGTGCGGGCGCTGGTGAATGAGGCCCGCGACGATTGCCCGGTGGCGATAGTCCCAATGCGCCAGCTCCAGGCCCGCTTGCTCGCGCGTCGGTGAGCGGCGTCCCTCGGCGCCGACCAGCAGGCTTCCGGTGAGCGTGCGCCCGTCGGCCAACCGCGCCGAGACGCCATGCGGGCCGCGCACGCGCTCAAGCACTTCGGCGCGCGGGTGAAAGGCGATGGCGGTTTCCCTGGCTGCGGCTTCATAGAGCGCAAGGCGCAGGCGGCGGTTCTCGAACATGCGCCCGAGCGAGCCCTCATGCGGCTCGGGTACGAAGTCGATCCGGCCTGGCCTCAACTGGTCGCTGACCGCGATGCGGGCGATCGGGCAGGCGAACGGTTCGAGCCCTTCGGCGAGGCCGATATTCTTGAACAGGTTCCAACTCGCGGTCGAGATGGCCGAGGCGCGCCCATCGAAACCTTCAGCGGTCAGTTCAGCAGGGTCGGCGCGATCAACCACGTGGCTGGAGATGCCCTTGCGCGCGGCGGCCAGTGCGAGCGTCATGCCGACTAGCCCGCCGCCGAGGATCACGAGGTCGCGCTTGTCGTCCATTGAGGCTGGCCCTAGAGCGCGAGGCACGATGCGCGCAAGGACCTTGCCCCTGCTGGCCGCGATCTGCGCGCTTCTGACCGTCCTGGTTCCGGGAATGGCGATGGCGCAAGCGCTACCGCAGGTGCGCGCCAACCATATCGCCGCGCGCCTCGTCACCGAAGGCCCTGTGCGCCCAGGTGAGCCGCTGTCTCTCGCGATCGCGTTCGATCCCCAGCCCGGCTGGCACGGATACTGGAAAAACCCCGGCGATGCAGGCTACGGCCTGACGCTCGACTGGCGACTCCCCAAGGGTTGGCTCGCGGGTGAGCTGCAATATCCCGTGCCGCAGCAACTTGTCATCGGCGGCTTGATGAACCACGTCTATGATGGGCCCTACGCGGTGCTGGTCGACGTGGCGGTACCCCTGTCGGCGGAGGTCGAAAATACCGGTTCGATCGCAGTCGATGCCCAGTGGCTCGCCTGCACCGACAAGATCTGCGTGCCCGAGCAGGCGCATCTCACGCTCGATCTTTCGCGCGTCGCGGCGGATCCCGGCTTCGATCGCTGGCGCGCCGCGATACCGGCGTTGCTGGACCGGCCGGCACGCTATGCCGTCGCGGGCAAACTGCTGCGCGTCGCGATCCCGTTGCCGGCGACGCTGTCGGTGCCCAATCCGCACGTGTTCTTCGCCGAGCGCGATCTCGTGCAGTACGCGGCGCTCCAAAGCTTTTCGCGCGACGGCGACCTGCTGATCGCCGAAATCCCCCTCGCCGACGCGGCCGCCGATCCCCTTACGATCGAAGGCATACTCTCGCTCGGAGAAGGCAACGGCGTGCGCTTTTCTGGCGCGCAGGGGCCTGTGCCAGCGAACGGAGACCCGTTAGCGGGTGCGCGCAGCACGGGCCCGTTATGGCTGCTGATGCTCGGTGCGCTGGCCGGCGGCCTGCTGCTCAACGTCATGCCGTGCGTATTCCCTATCCTGAGCCTCAAGGCGCTGAGCCTCGCTCGGTCAGGCGAAAGCAACGCCAGGGCGCGCGCGGAGGGCCTGGCCTATACCGCCGGCGTCATGTTCGCGACGCTGGCGCTCGGTGCGGTGCTGCTCGCATTGCGCGCGGCGGGAGAGGCGGTCGGATGGGCATTCCAGCTGCAGGAACCTGCGGTGATCGTGCTGCTCCTCGCCCTGGCGGCTGCAATCACCGCCAATCTGGCCGGTCTGTTCGAGCTGCCGTCGCTCTCGCTGGTCCGCAGCGGCGAACCGGCGGGAGCGTTCGCCACCGGGTTGCTGGCAGCGTTCGTCGCCACGCCGTGCACCGGTCCGTTTATGGCTGCGGCGATGGGCGCAGCACTGCTGCTGCCGCCGCTGCAGGCATTGCTGTTGTTCGCCGCGCTCGGGCTGGGGCTGGCGCTACCATTTCTGTTGCTGGGCTTCATCCCAGGCTTGCGGCGTATGCTCCCGCGCCCTGGCGCGTGGATGGCGACTTTCCGCAAGGTCATGGCGGTTCCGATGGGCTTGACCGCGCTCGCGCTCGCGTGGCTGTGCTGGCGTTTGGGTGGCGCATGGTTTGCCGCCGGAGCGGCGGCGCTGGCACTGCTGGTGATCGTCATGCTGAGCGCGCTTTGGCGCGAGCGGGCACCCGCGAAAAGCCGCAAGCTGATCGCCGCATCCGCCGGCGTGCTTGCGGTGCTGCTCGCGATAGTTCTGCCGACCCAGATCGCCGCGCCGGGCGTCGCAGGTTCCGAAGGCGTGATCGAGGCTGAACCGTTTTCGGAAGCCGGATTGGCCAAGGCCCGCGCGGCCGGCAAACCGGTTTTCGTGTGGTTTACCGCCGACTGGTGCCTGACTTGCAAAGTCAATGAACGTGTCGCGATCGAGCGCGAGAGCACCCACGAAGCCTTCGCCAGGGCCGGCGTCGTCGCGCTGGTCGGGGACTGGACCCGGCGCGATCCCGTTATCACGCGCTTCCTCGATCGCCAGGGGGCCGCCGGGGTGCCGCTCTACTTGTGGTACCCGCCGGGCAGGGACGCCGAGGTCCTGCCGCAAGTGCTGACGCCCGATGAGCTGGTCAGTCGGGCCCAGGAATCGGCTGAGGCAATGGCTGCAAAAGCTGCAACGGGGCTGGACGCGCGCTGACCGCGGGTGCGGCGAGTCTGCGGCACAGTTCGATCAACTGGCCGGGACGCGGACTTCCCTCCAGCTTCAAGGAGCCGGCACCCGGAATCGTCAGTTCCAGCGTGCGCACGCCGGTCATCGCGTCAAGCCGGGTGTCGGCAGGGCGATAGCGCCCCTGCCACAGCCAACCGCGCCCGTTCCACGTGGCATCGATCTTGAGCCGCTCCACATGGCCGTTGCCGATCAGGGCCATCATGCCTTCTGCCTTGGGATCGGTCTCGGCAAAGCGGGTGATTTCGAGCACGCGGTCACCGCCGGTGCCGGTGCAGGAAAGTGACAGCAGCGGCGGCTTGCCAGGCTTGCCGAACACGATCCGTTCGGGACCGCCAGCGCCTGCCCAGATCGCGCCGTCGACTTGCGGAGAGGCCAGCAGCACACGTGGGCGACCATTGTCGCTGGTGAGCTCGATCCGCTGGACGTAGCGGTCGCTGGCGGGCGGGCGGCAGGCGGTGAGCGCCACCAAGACCAGGACGGCTAGGCGCTTCATGTCCGAGTGCGACTCAACGGGCGCGGATGAACGTACGCACGTCCACGGCGAGCTTGTGGCGATCCTCGTCGCGCACGTACATCATGTGGCCCGCGTCGTAATAATGGAACTCGATGCGATCCTGCGGAAAGCCGGTGCGCGAAAGAGCGTATTCGGCGGCGAAGAACGGAGTCGCAAAATCGTACCATCCCTGGCCGACGAAGATGCGCATGCTTGAGTTCTCGCGCAGCGCTCTTCCCAGGTATGGCGCGACATTGAGGTAGGCATCGGAATCGCGGCCCTCGCCGAGCCGCCAGTCCCACGGACCCACGCTGCCGATCGTCACGTAGCGCTGGTCGGTCTTGTAACCGATCGAATCGCGCATCCATGAATTGATTCCCGCGGCATAACCCCCGTCGATTCCGTAAAAGCTGGGATCGTTGTCCGGATACTCGCCGGCGTTGTCGAGGTCCTTGCCGGTGTAGCGGCTGTCGAGCCGGCCGATCGTCAGCCCCCGATCGCGCAGCAGTTCCTTGTAGAAGCGTCCCGGGGTGACGCGCAGGTCCGCTTGCTCGAGATACTGTTCCGACAGGCCGGTGAAACGCGCCAACTGGGTACGGATCGCGGCACGTTCGTCTGCTGGGGCGCTTTGGCCCTTGAGCAGGAACGCTGCATACGGACCGATGGCAAATGTGCGCGCTTCTTGCGCAAACGCCTCGGGCGAAGCGGCGGTTGCTTTGCCGTGATAGAGAGCGGTGGTCGCCATCGAGGGCAACGTGGTGATGTAGCCCAGCTCATTGCCCGGCGCTTCTGATCCGGCAGCGAAATCGAGCACGGTCGACAGCAGGATCACGCCATTCAGCGCGACGTCGTTATATTCGCCTTCGAGCTGATCGACCACCGCCGCCGAGCGGGTGGTGCCGTAGCTTTCGCCGCCGAGGAATTTGGGGCTGTTCCAGCGACCGTTGTCGTCGAGCCACTTGCGGATCACTTGCGCGACCGATTTGGCATCCTTGGTAACGCCCCAGTAATCCTCGCCCTTGGTCTCGCCGATGGTGTGCGAAAAGCCGGTCCCGACCGGGTCGATGAACACCAGGTCGGTGACGTCAAGCAGCGAATCCGGGTTGTCGAGGATGGGGTAGGGCGGGCCTCCATCGTCGCGCGCGTCGCTGGGGATCGCCACCCGTTTCGGGCCGAACGCGCCCATCTGCAACCATACAGAGCCCGAGCCCGGCCCGCCGTTGAACAGGAAGGTCACCGGGCGCGAAGGGTCGCGCGGATCGGCGATATAGGCAGTGGTGACGATCGCCGCCTTGGGTACGCCGTCTTCGGCCTTGAGCACCTGCTCCTGCACCGTGGCGGTGTAGCGCACCGCGCGGCCGCCGAAGGTGCCGTTGAAGGTCTTGCTCGCGCTGTTGGCGACGTAGCCTTTCGCCGCCTTTGGGGCTGCGGCCTTGGGCTCGTCCTCCTCGGCAGCGGTTGCGGGGTAGGATAGAGCGAGCGCCGCGAGCGCCGGCAGAATACGACAGATCATCCCGGCGCTCTATGGCAATGCGTTGCCGCGCGTCAATTTCAGCGCGACGGCTTGCGAAATTTGAACAGGAAGCGATCGGTCTTCCCTCGAATCGCAGGATCGAACACGCCCTTGGCGTGATCGTCGCCCGGGTTGGCGAGCAGGTCGCTTTGCGCTTCCAGCTTGAACCCGGCGCGCTCGAAATCGGCGCGCACGACGGCGGGGTCGATCCGGTGGCTTTTCTCGACGATCGCGCGGGTATCGCCAGCGGGCCCGACATGGTCAATCACGCCGACGATCCCGCCGGGCCGCATCGCGGCGTACAGATTGCGGGTGAATGCCTCCGGGTCCGATCGGCCGATGCCATACTTGGCCGATTCCCAGTAGAGGTCGTGGTAGTTGAGATTGATCATCGCGAAATCGAACGCTGCGGCCGGCGCGGTGAAACCTTCGAATGGGAACGCCTTGACCGTGGCTGCCGGCGTACCGGCAACCAGCGCGTCGAGCTTGGTCTTGCCTTCGCCCTTGTAGAACTGCGTGGGCTCGTACGCTGTGACTGAACCGTCGGGCGCGACGACATGCGCCATAAGTTGCGCCCAGTAGCCTCCACCGGTGAATATATCCGCGGCGTCCATCCCGGGTCGCAGTCCGAGGAAGGCGAGCGTCTCGACCGGCTTGCGGCTTTCATCGAGCGCGGTCATTTCGGTGCCGCGTGCGGAAGCAGTCACGGCCGCGGTGACCGCTTCGCGCGTGGTCATGCGGCTGGCGGGCGTTTCGACCATCGTCGTGCACCCGGCGAGCGTGACCAGCGAAACGGCGGCGAATGCGGCAAGTGCTCTCATGATTTTTCCCCTGAAAGCTGTCCCGCAAGCCTGCCCGATAACCATACGCAAGGGAAGCCGCACGATCGCTAGGGCTTGCCGCCCATCTTCTTGTAACGCGTCTTGCCGTAACGGTCCTTTCGCGTCCCCGGCCGCCCCGCGTCGCTTCGGCCCACCAATGGCGCCTTGTGCTCGCTATCGGGCAGACCGAGCTCGTTGCTTTCCATGCGTCTGATCTCGTCGCGCAGCCGGCCGGCTTCCTCGAACTCGAGGTCGGCAGCGGCGGTGCGCATGCGCTTTTCGAGGTCCTGAATGTACGCGCGCAGGTTATGCCCGACGAGGTTGTTGCGTTCCGGATCGCCGAGTTCGACCAGCACGCTATCCCTGCTGGCGGTGTGCGCGACAATGTCCTGGATCCCACGAATGATCGTGGTCGGGGTGATCCCGTGCTCGCGATTGTATTCTTCCTGCTTTTCACGCCGGCGTTCGGTCTCGGCCATCGCGCGTTCCATGCTGCCGGTGATCCGGTCAGCGTAAAGGATGACCTTTGATTCGACGTTGCGCGCGGCGCGGCCGATGGTCTGGATCAGCGAGGTCTCCGAGCGCAGAAAGCCCTCCTTGTCGGCATCGAGGATGCACACCAGACCGCATTCGGGGATGTCGAGCCCTTCGCGCAGCAGGTTGATTCCCACCAGCACGTCGTACACCCCGCGCCGCAGGTCGCGGATCAACTCGATGCGTTCGAGCGTCTCAACGTCGGAGTGCATGTAGCGCACCCGCAGGCCGGCCTCGTGCATGAACTCGGTCAGATCCTCGGCCATCCGCTTGGTCAGCGTGGTGACAAGCGTGCGGTAGCCCTTCTGGGCGGTCTGACGACACTGCTCGATGCAGTCCTGCACCTGGTCTTCGACCGGGCGGATTTCGACCGGCGGATCGATCAACCCAGTGGGCCGGATGACCTGCTCGGCGAATACACCGCCGGTCTGCTCCATCTCCCAGTTGCCGGGTGTCGCGCTTACCGCGAACGTTTGCGGGCGCATCGCATCCCATTCGTTGAAGCGCAGCGGGCGGTTGTCGATGCAACTTGGCAGGCGGAAACCGTATTCGGCGAGCGTCAGCTTGCGGCGGTGGTCGCCCTTGGCCATTGCGCCGATCTGCGGGACGGTCTGGTGGCTCTCGTCGATGAACAGCAACGCGTTATCGGGCAGGTACTCGAACAGCGTTGGCGGCGGTTCGCCCGGCAGGCGGCCGGTGAGGAAGCGGCTGTAATTCTCGATCCCCGCGCAACTGCCGGTGGCGGCGATCATCTCGAGGTCGAAATTGGTCCGTTGCTCGAGCCGCTGGGCTTCGAGCAGTCGGCCTTCGGCGTGGAGTTCCTTGAGCCGTTCCTCCAGCTCGAATTTGATCGCCGCGCTGGCCTGCTTCATCGTCGGGCCGGGGGTCACATAGTGCGAATTGGCATAAACCCGGACTTGGCTGAGCGATGCGCCTTTGGCTCCGGTGAGCGGATCGAATTCGGAGATTTCCTCGATCTCGTCGCCGAAGAACGACACCCGCCACGCCATGTCTTCGTAGTGCGAAGGAAAGATCTCCAGGCTGTCGCCGCGCACGCGGAAGTTGCCGCGCTGGAAGGCGGCGTCGTTGCGCTTGTATTGCAGCGCGACCAGCTTGCGGATGATTTCCCGCTGGTCGGCGCTGGCGCCCTTCTTGAGGTCGAAGATCATCGCCGAATACGTCTCGACCGAGCCGATGCCATAGATGCACGACACCGAAGCGACGATGATCACGTCGTCGCGCTCGAGCAGCGATCGGGTAGCCGAGTGGCGCATCCGGTCGATCGCCTCGTTCACCGAGCTTTCCTTCTCGATGTAAGTGTCCGACCGCGGCACGTAGGCCTCGGGCTGATAGTAATCGTAATAGCTGACGAAATACTCGACCGCGTTGTTGGGAAAGAAGCTCTTGAACTCGCCATAAAGTTGCGCGGCGAGAATCTTGTTGGGCGCCAGGATCAGCGCCGGACGCTGCAGGTGCTCGATCACCTTGGCCATCGTGAACGTCTTGCCCGATCCGGTAACTCCCAGCAGCACCTGCGTCTGTTCCCCGGCGAGCGCGGAGGCGACCAGCTCCTTGATCGCGGTCGGCTGATCGCCGTTCGGTTCGTACTCGCTGACCAGCTCGAACGGCCGCCCGCCCATCGACTTTTCGGGCCGGGCGGGTTTGTGCGGAGTAAAATTGGTCGAGGTATCGGGCTCTTCCAGCCCGCGACGGATGACAAGTTCGGCCATCCGCGCGATATGGGTACGTACGGCCGTGCGACAAGCGGTTGCACTTTGCACAAGCGTCCCGCAGCGCGCGTATGGGCGGCCTGAAACCGATAGCGCCGCTCGCACGTTAATGTTCGCCGCGCACCCCGCTTGCGGCAGGAGAACGCCGCGCGATGCCTGCCTACAACGCACTCGAGCTTGTCGCCGGCGCGCGCGATGGCTTCGCCGCGCGGGTGGCGCTCGCTCGCGAGCCTGCGCCGGACGCGGCGGGCCGCCCTTCGCTGCGCCGGCTGTTGGGCGAGCTCGCAGTGTTTGCCGAACCTTTTCGCCGGGCGGCCCGCGCGCGTGCCGCGATCCCCGTTGCGGCATCCTCGCGCAGCGTCATGCTCCTGCCCGGCTTCGCCACCCACCCGGTCCGCATGCGCTTCCTCGCGCGGGCGCTACAAGCAGCGGGACACCGGGTGGATCATTGGGGGCAGGGCTTCAACTGGGGCGCGAGCGCTGACCGGCTCGAGCGGCTCGATGCGCGGGTAGACGAGCTTGCCATGCGCCACCGCGAACCGGTCGTGCTGATCGGCTGGAGCCTGGGCGGGTTGTTCGCGCGTGAGATCGCTAAGCGACGCCCCCATGCGGTGTCCAAAGTGGTGACGCTGGGCTCACCGTTCTCGTATTCGCCGCGCGCCAACAACGTCTGGCGTGCGTATCAATTCATTACCGGCCACCGGGTCGACAACCCCCCGGTCGCCGTCGAGCTGTCGGTCAAGCCGCCGGTCGAGACGGTGGCACTGTGGAGCCCGCGCGACGGGATCGTCCACCCGCGCGCGGCGCGCGGGATAGCCGGCGAGCGCGACCGCGAGGTGGCGCTTCGCTGCACTCACATGGGATTTGCCTACGATCCCGAGGCGATCGCCGCCGTGCTGCGCGAGCTCGACGTGCGTGCAGGATAACTTTTGGGAGCAACGTTCTGGGCGGGCGAGCTACGGCCGGCTAAACGACGAACGGCAGGGGGCAAATGAGCGCTAAGGTCGAACAGTTTGACGAAATGCACGACCCCGACGGGTCGGTCCGTGCCGCGTATGCCGAATACGCCGAGTGGCTCGAGCGGCAGCAGCCCGAGTGGCTGCGGCGAAAGAACCTCGAGACCGAGGGCGTGTTTCGCCGCACCGGAATCACCTTCAACGTCTATGGCGAGGATGCGGCCGAAGAACGGCTGATCCCGTTCGACATGGTCCCGCGGATCGTTTCCGCGGGTGAATGGCGCCGGGTCAGCCGGGGGATCGAACAGCGGGTGCGCGCGCTGAACGCGTTCATCCACGATCTCTATCATCGGCAGGAGATCATTCGCGCCGGCCGGGTGCCCGAACGGCTGTTCCGCGACAACGCGGCGTGGCTGCCCAACATGGTCGGCTTTACCCCTCCGGGCGGAGTGTACACCCACGTCGTCGGGATCGACCTCGTGCGCACCGGGCCGGACGATTTCTTCGTGCTCGAAGACAATGCCCGCACGCCCAGCGGGGTGTCGTACATGCTCGAGAACCGCGAGACGATGATGGCGATGTTTCCCGAGCTGTTCACCCGCGTGGGGGTCGAGACGGTCAGCGATTACCCGATGCGCCTCGCCCGCAGCCTTGCCGCGTGCGCGCCTTCGGGAACCAGCGGCAAGCCGGTGGTCGCGGTGCTGACCCCGGGAATCTACAATTCGGCATATTACGAGCACGCCTTCCTCGCCGACCAGATGGGCGCCGAGTTGGTCGAGGGCAGCGACCTCAGGGTTATCGACGGGCGGGTGGCCATGCGCACGACCGGCGGATACCAGCCGGTCGACGTGCTCTATCGCCGGGTCGACGACGACTATCTCGATGCGCTGACCTTCAATCCCGAAAGCAAGCTGGGCGTGCCGGGCATCATGGACGTCTATCGCAGCGGCCGGATTACCATCGCCAACGCGCCGGGGACGGGCGTCGCCGACGACAAGGCGGTCTATTCGTTCATGCCCGAGATCGTCGAGTTCTACACCGGCGAAAAGCCGTTGCTGCCCAACGTGGAGACCTTCCGCTGCGCCGATCCGGATACCCTCAAGTATGTGCTCGACAACCTCGCCGAGCTGGTGGTCAAGGAAGTGCACGGATCGGGCGGCTACGGCATGCTGGTCGGTCCGGCGGCGAGCCGGCGCGAGCTGGCCGAGTTCCGACGCAAGCTGACCGCCCGGCCGGAGAATTATATCGCGCAGCCGACCCTGGCGCTGTCCACTTGCCCGGTATTCACCCGCCGGGGCCTCGCCCCGCGCCACGTCGACTTGCGCCCTTACGTGCTGGTCTCACCCAACGGGATCGACATCACGCCTGGAGGATTAACCCGCGTCGCCCTCAAGAAGGGCTCGCTTGTGGTCAACTCGTCGCAAGGGGGCGGGACCAAGGACACCTGGGTGCTGAAAGACTGATGGTCGGGATCCTCTCATGCTAGGCCGCACTGCCAACGGTTTGTTCTGGATGTTCCGATATCTGGAGCGGGCGGAGAACACCGCGCGCCTGCTCGAAGCGGGCTTGCGGATGGCGCTCACCCGCGACCTGATTACCGCCGAGGAGGAATGGCGCTCGGTCATTCATGCCTCCGGTCAAAGCCGCGCGTACCGGGACAAGCACGGCACTTATACCGGCATCCAGGTGTGGAACCACATCCTGCGCGACAAGGACAATCCCGGAAGCGTTCTGGCGATGATGCGGCAGGTGCGCAGCAACGCCCGGGTAGTGCGCAACGCCATCAGCGGCGAGCTGTGGGGCGCGGTCAACGAAAGCTGGATGCAGATCGACGACGCGATGTCGCGGCCCGTGGGGCAAGGCAGCGTGGGCGACGTCATCGGCATGATCCGGCGGGCCGGTACGCTCGCGCACGGGGCGATGACCAATTCCATGCTGCGCGACGCGGGCTACAATTTCGCCCGCGCCGGCACGCTGGTCGAACGGGCGGACAACACCGCCCGCATCCTCGACCTCAAATACTACCTGCTGCTGCCGTCGCTGAGCTACGTCGGCACCCCGCTCGACAGTGGGCAATGGGATCACGTGCTGCGCTCGGTTTCGGGCCAGCGCGCCTATCGCTGGCTCAACGCCGGGCAGACCGATCCGCGCGGAATCGTCCAGTTCCTCGTGCTCGACCAGCGATTTCCGCGCAGTCTCGCCTATTGCCACTCGCAGCTGGGCGAAAACCTTGCCGCGCTGGCGCGCATTCACGGACGCGATGGCGAAAGCAGCGTGCTGATCCGAAACTCTGCGACCAGTCTCGCCGATTTGACGATCGACCAGGTGTTCGAACAGGGCCTGCATCAGTTCCTGACCGGATTCACCCGCTGCAATGCCGCGATCGCGGCGGCGATTTCCGATGACTACCGGTTCCAGCGGTAAGGAAGGCAGACCATCCATGCGCCTGGCGATCCGCCACACTACCCGTTACCGCTTCGACCAACCGGTCGCCCACGCGCTGCAGCGGTTGCGGCTATTTCCCAAGACCACGCAGGGCCAGGCGGTGCTCGAGTGGACGATGGACTACGCTTCGGCGCGCCAGGAGCTCGAATACGAGGACCAGCACCACAACCACGTCACGCTGGTTTCGGTCGAGCCGGGCGCCGAAGAGGTGACGATCAGCTGCCAGGGCGTCGTCGAAACGCGCGACCAGGCCGGGGTCATCGGCCACCACTCGGGGCATTTGCCCTTGTGGAGCTTCGTCGGGCAGACCGACCTCACCCGGCCGGGGCCGCGGCTGCGCCACCTCGTGCGCGGGCTCGAGGCGCCCGACCGCAGCCGGCTCGACTTCCTGCATGCCTTGTCCGACACCATCCGCGGGCAGGTAGCCTACGTAACCGGGGCCACGGGGGTAAACACGACTGCCGAGCAGGCGCTCGATGCCAGTTGCGGGGTGTGCCAGGACCACACGCACATCTTCATCGGCGCGGCGCGGATGACTGGCATTCCCGCGCGCTACGTCTCGGGCTATCTGATGATGAACGACCGGATCGAGCAGGAAGCCACGCACGCCTGGGCCGAGGCGCATATCGACGGGCTCGGGTGGGTCGGCTTCGACGTCTCCAATGGCATCAGCCCCGACCCGCGCTATGTGCGCATCGCTACGGGGCGAGACTATCGCGACGCGGCGCCGATCACCGGGATCAGCTTCGGCGCCACTAGTGAAGAATTGCACGTCAAGGTGGCTGTGGAGCAGCAGCAGCAGGAACAGTGACGCGCGCGACACTTTGAGTACACATGCTGGTCGTGCGGAACGAAGCGGGGGGACCAGAATGACCTATTGCGTGGGAATGGTGCTCGACAAGGGCCTGGTGATGATGAGCGACACCCGCACCAATTCGGGCGTCGACAACATCTCGGTGTTCCGCAAGATGATCTCGTGGCAAGTGCCCGGCGAGCGGATCATCACGGTAATGACCGCGGGCAACCTCGCGACAACCCAGGCGGTCATCAGCCATCTCGAAGAGCGCGACAAGGCGCCCGGCGATCGGCACAACTCGGTGTTTGAAGCCTCTACCATGTTCCAGGTCGCGACCGAAGTCGGCCGGTTGCTGCGCGAGACGATCTGCGAACGGCAATCTGCCAACGGACAGGCCGGGCAGGGCCGGTTCACCGCCTCGGTCATCGTCGCCGGGCAGATCAAGGGCATGGAGCCGCGGCTTTTCTTGATTTACCCGGAAGGCAACTTCATCGAAGCAAGCTGGGACACCCCCTTCTTCCAGATCGGTGAAACCAAGTACGGCCGCCCGATCCTGATCCGCGCCTACGACCGCGAGATGAGCTTCGAGGATGCGGTAAAGCTCCTGCTGGTAAGCTTCGATTCGACCCTGAAGGCGAACCTTTCGGTCGGCTTGCCGCTCGACCTCATGGTGATCGCCCGCGATTCGTTCAGCGCCTCGCACGAGCGGCGGATTACCCACGAGGACGCATACTACCAGGCGATCTCGACCGGCTGGAGCGAAGCGTTGAAAGAGGCCTTTGTCGCTCTGCCCGACTACAGCTTCTATGCGGATGACACCGAAGCACGATAGCGCTCGAGTTACGGAATTTTGCAGAGAGTTAAATCCAATCTGGAGCAGCTCCCGCCCGTGGGATAGGGCCTAATACTTAGGCATAAAGGTCCGTTTTCCTTCCAACTGCGGATTTATTCGCTGGGTTTAAGGGGCATCCCGTAGACCCATGATAGAACGACACACCATTCATTTCGTCGAACACGACATCCGGCTGCGTGCGGAGCTAGCGCGGGCGACTTTCGCGCTCGGCCATCACGCCGAAGTTTATGCCGACATCGAAGAACTGGCGGCACATCCGCCGCGCCACGGCGTTGTCGCGGTGCACGACACCGGGCAGTCAGAGGGGGTGCGCGAAACGCTCGATTACCTCGCCGATTGCGGCATCTGGCTTCCGTTGGTGGCAATGGACGAGCTTCCGAGCACCGGGCGGGTTGTCGCCGCGATCAAGGCCGGCGCTCTCGATTACCTGCCGTTGCCGCTCGACCCCGTCCGGCTCGCCGCGATGTTCGCGCGGATCGGCGACGAAGCGCGCGCCCACGCTGAAGCCCGGCGGCGAATGATCGAGGCGCGTGGCCGGATCGGCATCCTCTCCGCGCGCGAGCGTGAGGTACTCGACTGGCTGGCGCGCGGCAGCAGTAACAAGACCATCGCGCGCGAACTCGACATCAGTCCGCGGACCGTCGAAATTCATCGCGCGAACATGATGACCAAACTGGGCGCGGCGCACTCCGCCGAGGCGGTCCGCTTGCGCATCGAGGCCAAGCTCGAGAGTGCCGGCTAGCGGCAGAACCCTCCGCTGCGTCCGGTTTCAACGTGGAAATGGTCATTGTGCGCGGCGTTGTACTCGGGGCCAAGTACGGTACCGAAGCGCTTGCAGGCGCTGGCGTGCACCAGCCGCAGGAATTGCCGTTCTTGTGCGTTTCCTTCGGTCCAATCGGTCAGCACGCTGACCCGCCTTCCATCGGCAAGCACGAACGCCGACACGTCGATCGCCTGCGCTGTGGCGTGCGCCGATCGGCGGCCGCTGCCCGCTACATCGCGACACGAATAGCTGCCGAAGGTCTCGATCCGTGCGAGCGGACTGCCAAGCACCTGGCGCGCCGCACGGTCGACACCGAAGCGCGCCCACGCCGCAGTCGTTTCCGCCAGCGGGCATGATACAGGGCCCAGGTTGGCAAGCGAGAAGCGTGTGTCGTCGCCCTGCAAAGCGGTCAGGCTGACGGTTCCGACGTTCGAGCAACCGGCGCCGAAATAGCGATCGGGCACCGGTGAGAAGCCCGTTCCTTTGGCGTTCAGCGCGGCGAGGCATTGGCGGGTTTCGGTCGTCACCGCCACAGGCCGCGGCGCGCGAACTTGCGGCTTGGCCGGCGCTCGGCTGTCGGGCACGAGGCTACCGCAAGCGGTAAGCGCCAGTGCAAAGGCAATTACGGCGAAGCGGCGAACCATGGCACGATGCTTCGCCCATGATGGTTAACACCAGCCTAATTGGGCGCCGGAAGGGCCTCGGCTTCGGGCGAACGGCGCGTCGCCCCGCTGACAACGACGATCGCCAGCCACGCGGCGACGAACCCGGGCAGGATCTCGTACACTCCCGGTCCGCCGAGAAACGCCTGGTCCCAGCCCAAAACAATCCACCCGATCACCACCAGCGCGCCGGTCACCAGACCAGACACCGCCCCGGCGCCGGTCATCCGGCGCCAGGTCAACGCGAGCACGATCATCGGGCCGAACGCCGCGCCGAACCCGGCCCACGCGTGCGCGACGAGGCCGAGCACTTTACTGTCCGGGTCCGCCGCAATGACGATCGCCGCCAGCGCCACGAGCGCGACGCTGATGCGGCCCACGGTAACGGCTTCGCGCTCTCCCGCCTCCTTGCGCAGGAACAGGCGGTAGAAATCCTCGGTCAGCGAGCTCGACGAGACCAGCAACTGCGAACTGATCGTGCTCATGATCGCTGCCAGCAACGCGGCGTAAAGGAACCCGGTGACCAGCGGGTGGAACAGCAGGTTGGCGAGGAGGATGAAGATCGTCTCAGGATCTGCCAGCGTCAATCCGTTGCGCTCGACGTACGCGCGGCCCGCCAGCCCGAGGCCGATTGCGCCAACCAGGCACACCGCCATCCACCCCATCCCGATGTTGCGTGCGCGTGGCACCTCCTCGACCGAACGGATCGCCATGAACCGGACGATGATGTGCGGCTGTCCGAAATAACCCAGGCCCCATGTAATTGCCGACAGCCAGCCGATCGCTGTCAGGCCATGCGTCAGGCTCAGATAACCTTCGACCGGCACCGCGGCGATCGATCCGCCCGCACTGCCGCCGGGGCCGAACATCACCACCAGCGGCATCAGCACCAGCGCGCCGAACATGATCAGCCCTTGCACGAAGTCGGTCAGGCTGACCGCGAGAAACCCCCCAATCATCGTGTACGCCAGCACGACCCCGGTAGTGACCCAAACTCCCGTCATGTAACCGCCGCCGAACGCCGTCACGAACAGCTTGCCGCCGCCGACCATGCCGGCCGCGGTATAGACCGTGAAGAACGCCACTACGATGACCGCGCTGGTCAGCCGCAGCGCGACCGCCTTGTCGGGAAACCGGTTCGCGAGGAATTCGGGGATCGTCAGCGCATTGCCGAGCTCCTCGGTCTGACGGCGCAAGCGCGGGGCAACGACGATCCAATTGACCAATGCGCCGACGAATAGCCCGATCCCGATCCACGCCTCGACCAGCCCGCTGATATAAAGCGCGCCGGGCAAGCCGAGCAGCAGCCAGCCGGACATGTCCGATGCGCCGGCCGACAACGCGGTGACCGCCGGGGACAAGTCGCGCCCGGCGAGCAGGTAGCCTTCGGAGCTCGCGGTAGATTTGCGCCAGGCATAGATGCCGATGGCGAGCATCAGGACGAAATAAAGTGCGAGGGAGATAATGACGCCGGTTTGCATGGCGCATTGCTATCAGCCGGGCGGCGCGGTGACCAGCGCGGCCCAGTCACGCCCTTATCTGGCTGACCCACGAAAAAGGCGGACGCCTTACGGCGCCCGCCCTTCTTTAATCAGCCGATCGTTCAGAAGCGGATCGAAAGCCCTGCGCGCGCGCCACCGCCCGAAACTCCGCCGGCAAAATCGGCGCTGCCTTCGATGAAGCCGCGCACCCCGCTGGCCATGACGGCGCTGAACCCGACTGTCGCACGTCCGTACGTATCGGTCCGCGGCAAGTCGTAGCCCAGCGTTCCGCCCGTATTCGACAGGGTCAGCCGATCGCGCCCGCCGAATTCGTGGATCGCCTGCACGCCGCCATATGCGGTGATCAGGCTGGGCGAGGTATCGAGCACCGCGCCGAGCCGCACTCCGGCCTTGCCGCGCAGCCCGTTCTCCTCGTCAAGACCGAAGTCGGTCCCCGCAGCGCTGAAGTTGTCGAGGTCGACCCGCGCGTATTCGATCGACGCCGCCGGTTCGACAAAGAAAGTGTCGCCGCCCAATCGCGCGCCGACTTCGAGCCAGCCGCCCCAGCCGTCACCGTCGGCTTCAGCCGTCACCCCGGCAGTGGGCACGCGGTAGTCGACCGAGTAGCGCTCGTACTTGGCCAATCCCTTGACGAACAGCGCTCCGAAGCTGGCCCGGCCATAAATCCCCGCGTTCCATGCGCCGTATTCGATTGCGGCGGGGTTGCTCCGCAGTTTCAGACGGCTGTCGATGTAGCCTGCTGTCAGGCCGAGCACCGAATCGCCGCCGCCGATCAGGTCGGCACCCATCTGCAGTCCGAACCAGTCCTGACGGCTATCCAGGTTTGCGCTGCTCGCCTGACCGAATGCGATACTGTCGATCGTCACATCGCGATCCTGCACCATGCCGAAGGCCTGGCCCCAAACTGCGCGCGAGATGCGCGGGTTTTCAGCAGTGCCACCATCGCCAAACGAGCCGAGATGGCCGGCAACTGCCTCGTTCCCGCGATAGAACACCTCGCGCGCACCTTGCGCGATCAGCCCCGCGCTCAGTGCGCCGCCGGACGGCGTGCCGTAGAGCAGGAAGTCGTTGGCCGCCGCGTTGAACGTTAGCCTGTAGTCGGTCAGGCCAACGGTGGTTGCAGGAAGCGTGAATGCTCCGGCCGTCGTGCCGGTGCCGGCATCGACTACCGTTGCCCCGCCAACGAACGCGCCATTCGCGGCGATCGAGACCGCCGTGCTGCCCGTCGCCGCGCCGCTGACGATCAGCCGGTCCGAAGCTGCGGGTCCTGCAACATCGACCCCGAGCATTGCACCGCCCGATCCCGAGTAGTTGCCCGGAATCGTCAGTGTATCGCCCGTCGCTCCGTCCCTCATTTCGATGAGGCCGGTGTTGGTGAGGGTTTCGAGACCGGCATAAGTCCGCTGACCGTCGACGCGGATCACGCCATTGTTGGTCAGCAGATCGGCGCCCGCGCCGAAATTGCTCGAAGCGTTAGCGGTCAATATGCCGTTGTTGGTCAGCGTATCGGCGTTGTCGGTCAGGTCGATCACGCCGGTGATGCTGCCGGTCGGACCGACCACGACGGTCGCTGCGCCGCCATCGACATCGAGCGCCGGGCCGCCGCTGCTGGCAACCCCGCCGCCGATGACGATCGTCGACCCGGTGCCCGAAGTCGCCTCGATCCCCGCCAGGCCACCGGACACGTCGGCACCCGGCAGGGTGGTGATCGAAACAGAGCACGCGCTGGCGGCGTCGATGCCGATGCCGCTGGCGGAGGTGACATCGGCCCGCGCGGTGACGCTGACGTTGGCGCAACCGGTCGCGGTGGCGACGATACCGCTGCTGCCGGCCCCGGTCACCAGGACCGGGCCCGCCGTGATCGTCTGGTCGCCCGTGGTGGTGGTCACGTCGATGCCGTTCGAGCCGGGTCCCGTGGTGGTCACCGCCCCAACATCGACCGTTACGTCGTCATCAGCGCCGGTCACGACAACTCCGGGTGAGTTCGCGCCGCCGGTGGTGACGCTGTCGCCAGTGACGTCGATCATGCCGGTGCCATCAACGGTCACCCCGGGTGAATTGTCACCGTCGGTGGTAACGTCGCCGAAGTCGACGGTGATCGGCCCTTCGCCGCCGTCGATGTCGATGCCGGGCGAATTGTCGCCGTCGGTGTCGACATCGTCGACGTCGGCATCGATCGGGCCCGGGCTGACGATGACCACGCCGGGCGAATCGTCGCCGTCGGTGTCGACATCGGGACCTTGCCCATCGGTGCCACCGCCAAGCGTTACGCCGCAAGCGCCCGCGCCGAGCAGGATGCAGACGGCGGGATCGGTAATCAAAGTAATCGCTGGTGAACCGTTTCCGTTGGTGTCCACCAGGCCGAGATCGGCAACGATTTGGCCCGGTGCGTTGACCAGTACCCCGGCGCTGTTTGGGCCGTTGGTAGTGATCTGGTCGGCGGTCAGGTTCGCGTCGCATGATCCTGCGCCAAGCAGGATGCACGCCTGGGGATCGCTTATGATTGAAACCGCGGGCGCATCGGCGCCCAAAGTCTCGACGATGCCCAGGTTCGCGATTACGTCGGCGGGCGAGGCGATCAGCACACCGGCACTGCCGTCGCCAAGAGTGGTAATACGATCGGCGGTGAGCGAGGTCACGCACTGGCCAAGACCGAGCACCACGCAGGCGTTCGGGTCTGCCGCGATGTCGATGCCGGTGGCGTTGTCGCCCGCGGTCTCGAGGATGCCGATATTAGCTGTCGTCGGACCGGCCGCGCGCACTAGCGCGCCGATCGCGCCATCGCCCGAGGTGGTCAGTTGGCCCACGCTGAACGAAGTTTCGCACGCTCCTGCGCCGAGAATCACGCAAGCTGTCGGATCGCTCGCTAGGTCGAGGCCGATAGCATCGTCGCCATTGGTGCGCAGCACGCCGACGCTGCCGTCGATATCGCCCACCGCGCGCACGACCGCGCCCGGCGAACGCGCGCCGTTGGTGGTCAGAGTTGTTGACCGTAAACGCGGTGTCGCACGATCCCACGCCGAGTGCGACACATGCGGCGGGGTCGGCCGACAGGTCGAGCCCGGCCGCCTCGTCGCCGTTGGTCTGCAGCGCGTCGATCGCCAGGTCGGTGTCACCGGCCGCGACCACCAGCGCCCCGATCGAACCGAAGCCGTCGGTGGTGATCGAGCCGACGATCGCATTAACGTCGCACGACCCGGCGCCGAGCACGGCGCACGCGGTCGCATCGGACTGCAGGTCGAGCCCGAGCGCCTGGTCGCCGCCGGACCGCAGCACGCCGACGTTGACGCCGATATCGCCCGCCGCTCGCAGGATCGCGTCGGTCGAGCCGCTGCCGAGCGTTTCGATCAAATTGGCGTTGAGCGTCGCGGGCCCGGACAGGGCGACGATCTGGACGCCGTCGGATTCGATCCCCGCGGTGCTGAGCCCGTCGAGCGTGACATCGACGCTTGCGGCGGAGATATCGATCCCGTTGCTGAAGTCGCCCACGGTGGTGACGGTGTCATCGGCGACGAGGACCACGCCGTCTACCGCGCGCAGGAGCGCGGCCGGGCTGTTGTTGCCGTCGGTCGCGAGTGTGGTGACGTGCGCGAAGATGTTTGCATCCGATGTAAGGTCGAGCGCCGGCTGGTTATCGAGCAGGGTGGTCGCCACGATGTCGCCGTTCAGGACGATCGGCCCGGTGCTGTCGACCAGGATCGAGCTGGCGGTGGCAAACGTATCCGGCAGTTGCACCGTAACCGGCTGGAGCACGCCCGGGAGATTGACCGTCCCGGCGGGATCGGCGGTGCCGCATTCGAGCACGCCCAACGGGCTGTTCAGGCACACCAGCTGCGCTTGGGCCGGCGTGGCGGCAAGTGCGGCGATTGAACATCCGCACGCCAGTCCGGCTTTGCGAATAAGACCGGCTTTATTCTTCGTCATATCGGGGCTCCCTGCGATGTGAGCCCCCTCCCGTTGCGACCGGGATCGACGAAGATAATTAAGTTCCGGTTAAAGTGAGCTCTTAACGTGAACGCGATTTATTTTAATCAGAAGATCTTCTGGTCGAGCGGTTCGATGCGCAGCGTGACGACGTCGATACCCGCTGGGCGCGAGGCTGCGAACATGATCGCTTCAGCCACTTCGGTCGGCGGAAGCATCTTGTAGGCTTCCATCTGTCGCTGGCGTTCTTCAGGCGAGAACGGCTGCATCGCCGAGGCGATCGCGCCGGGTTCGATCAGGGTCAGGCGAATGCCTTCAGGGATCAGCTCCTTACGCAGAGTTTCGGCGAACGAGGCGACCCCGCCCTTGGCCGCGTTGTAAACGCTCTCGCCAACCGCCTTGATGTGCACGCTGATCGATCCGACGAGAATGATCATCCCCTCGCGGGTGCCGCTCGCCTTGATACGCTCGATCGCGGCTTTTGTGCAGGCGACGTAGCTGACCAGATTGCTTTCGATCACATAGCGCCAGTCCGCATCGTCCATCTCCATCAGCGGGCCGGAGCCAACTCCCGCGCACGCCACGAGGATGTCGAGCCCGTCGAGCCAGCCATCGACACGTTCGAACACCCGCTGCAGGCCCGCCGCGCTGGACAAGTCCGCGGTAACCGATTCGATCGATCCTGAGGTGCCGATCGTCTCGATCACGCCGCGCAATTCGAGCTCGCCGCGATCGGTGATCAGCACGCGGGCGCCGCTCGCGACCATGCGCTCGGCCAGCGCGCGACCGACGCCGCCCGCGCCGCCTGTGATCAGTACGCGTTTGCCCTGAAGCTCAGACATCAAGAGTTCCTTCGTCAACCGTTGGATCACCCGGCAAAGATGAAAGCCGGACCGGGGACCATGACCTCGCCGTTCTGGATCAGGGTCCTGTCGGGCTGAACATCGAACGCGGCGATGCTGTTCCCTTCCTCGTGTGCGACCATCATCGTGCGCCCGTCCTCGAGCAGCAGGAAAAAGCGCGGCGACTTGCCACCCGACTGGGTGTGGCCGAGCAGGGCCAATTGTCCGTCGCGAAACGCAAACGCGGCAATGCTGTCGTGCCCGCGATTGGTGACAAAGACGCAAGTTCCTGCAGCGTCGAACGCTAGGTGGCCGCCGAGGCTTTCTCCGGCAAAGCCACCGGGCAGAGTCGAGATCACCTGTCGCGGCTGCAAAGTGCCGTCGCCGACCTCGAGCAGCGTCAGCGTGCTTGCCAGCTCGCTCATCAGCACCGCGAGCGGCCGATTCGGATGGAACACGAGGTGACGCGGCCCCGTGCCGGGCGGGGCCTGGAATGCCGTGCGGGTCTCACCGAGCTCACCGCGCTCGGCATCGAATGCGAAAGCAAGCACCTGATCGGTGCCGAGATCGGTCTGGAAAAGCCATCTGCAGTCCGGGCTGAAAACCGCACAGTGCGCGTGCGGGCCATCCTGCCGGTCGGCGACCGGGCCTCGCCCATAATTCTGGCGCACCGTCACCCGATCCCCGATCAGGCCCGTGTGCGGATCGAGCCGGAACAGCGCCATGCTGCCGGAGCCGTAGTTGGCGAGCGCCAGCCATTTTTCGTCCGGACTGAGGCCGACGTAACATGGCTCGCGACCCCCTGTTCGCGCGCCTGTCAGAGACCGCCACCCGCCGCTTTCGCGGCGATACGCCCCGACCTTACCCTCTTGCTGCTCGTCGACGAGGTAATGGACCCGGTGCTGCCGCGAATAGGCGCCGAACGATGCGTTCTGGGCGCCGTGGAAAGCGTTACCGAGGGTCCATTTGCCCTCTTCGAAACGCAGCGGGTAGACGCCTTTGCCGCCTGCCTCGGCATACGTGCCTACGAAGATCTCCATCGCGCGCTTAGGACGTCTTCTGCAGCCGCGGCTCGATTCGCAAGTTAACGACATCGGCGCGTTCGGAGCGGGTCAGGATGAACTCGATCGCTTCGGCTATCTCGACTGCGTGGAGCATCTCGTCGTTGGCGACCGCCTCGCGCTTCTCCTCGTCGGTGCATTCCTGCATGTCGGTGGCGACCGAACCCGGCTGGACCACGCTTACCTTGATGTTCTTCTCGCCGACTTCCTTGCGCAAGGTCTCGGCGAACGCCTGAATGCCGGCTTTGGTGGCCGCATAGATGCTCTCGCCCTCGGCCTTGATCTCGGTGCTGATCGAGCCGACGAACAGCAGGTGGCCGCCACCCTGGCGCACCATGCGCAGGATCGCCGCCCGCGCGCTGGCGAGGTATCCGGTGAGGTTAGTGTCGATGACGTAGCGCCAGTCGTCCTCGCCCATCTCATGGACCGGTTCGGCACCCAGCGCCGCGCACGCCACCAGCATGTCGATGCCGCCCAGCTTATCGTCGACCTGGCGGAAGACCTCCGCGATCCCTTCCTTGGTCGCCGCGTCCGCCGTCAGCCCGATCGCGCCGGGGGCATAGTCGAGCGCAACCCGGAGTGCGTCGGGGTCGCGCCCGAACGTCAAAACGCGGGCGCCGTGTCCTACCAGCAACTTGAGTGTCTCGCGGCCGATCCCGGTGGTGCCACCAGTGATGAGTATGCGCTTGTCGCGCAGTTTGGTGCGGTCCGCCATGCGGGGGGAATGCGCGCGGATGCTCCGCGTTCCGGCAAAAAAGTCAGGGCTCCGCATCTGCTTTGCCCAGCCATGAAAGACGGCCCCGACGCCCAGTCGAGCATCTCTCAGCCCAGTAGCGTCGGCGATCCTTGCGCTCGGCCATCACCGCCTCGCGCCACCGCATCGCCGGCTCGAACGGGGCCCGGCACGATGCCCGCCGTGCGCCAGCGGCAGTTATTCTCGCCCGGATAGGAACCCCAGCCTTCCGGGCGTTCGAACCCCTCGCGCGCGCCGCGCTCCCAGCTGGCGTCGATCGCTTACTTGCGCGGCACGGGCGTTGGGCGCGGTCATGATCTCGGCCAGGGCCTCGTCGTCGAGCGACATGCCTTCGCCCCCAAGACCAGCGTAGCCGCCCTGTCTTGTGGTCACGGCAGACCAATTCAGCCGATTGATCTTAGCTGGTGATTGCTAAGCTCCGCTTAGCTTCCCGCGCGCCGCGCCTTCTTCCGCTCGTTCGGGTCGAGGATGGCTTTTCGCAGCCGGATGCTCTTGGGCGTCACCTCGACCATCTCGTCGTCATCGATGTACGCGATCGCCTGTTCCAGCGTCATCACCTTGGGCGGGGTGAGGCGGATGGCGTCGTCCTTGCCGGTCGAGCGGAAGTTGGTCAGCTGCTTGGACTTTTGCGGGTTGACCTCGAGATCGTCCGGCTTGGCGTTCTCGCCCACCAGCATTCCTTCATAGATCTTTTCCTGCGGGCGCACGAACAGGATGCCGCGTTCTTCGAGCATGTTCAGCGCATATCCGACCGCTTCGCCGGTGCCATTGGAAATCAGCACGCCATTGGCGCGGCCTTCGATCGAGCCTTTGTAGGGGCCGTATTTCTCGAACAACCGGTTCATGATCCCGGTGCCGCGCGTGTCCGACAGGAATTCGCCGTGGTAGCCGATCAGCCCGCGGCTCGGGGCCGAGAAGGTGATGCGCGTTTTGCCGCCGCCGCTCGGGCGCATGTCCGTCATCTCGCCCTTGCGACCAGCCATCTTCTCGACGACCGTGCCCGAATGCTCGTCGTCGACGTCGATCACGACGGTCTCGTACGGTTCGGTGCGCTTGCCGTCCTCGTCCTCGCGGTAGAGCACGCGCGGGCGGCTGATGCCGAGCTCGAAGCCTTCGCGGCGCATCGTCTCGATCAGCACGCCCAATTGGAGTTCGCCGCGCCCCGCAACTTCGAAGCTATCCTTGTCGGCGCTTTCGGTGACGCGGATGGCGACGTTTGATTCGGCCTCGCGCTCGAGCCGGTCGCGGATCATCCGGCTGGTGACCTTGGTCCCCTCGCGTCCCGCAAACGGGCTGTCGTTGACCGCAAAGCGCATCGACAGCGTCGGCGGATCGATCGGCTGGGCATGCAGCGGCTCGGTCACCGAAGGATCGGCGATGGTGTTGGACACGGTCGCGGTCGTCATGCCGGCGATCGAAATGATGTCGCCTGCGCGTGCTTCTTCGACCGGCACCCGCTCGAGCCCGCGGAACGCGAGCAGCTTGGAGGCACGGCCGACTTCGACGACCTTGCCGTCGTTATCGAGCGCATGGATCGGCGAATTGACCTTCACCGTGCCCGACTGGACCTTGCCGGTGAGGATGCGGCCCAAGAAGTTGTCGCGGTCGAGCAGGGTGACGAGGAACTTGAACGGCCCGTCGAAGTCCGCCTGCGGGGCGGGGACATGCTCGACGATCTTCTCGAACAGCGGGGTCAGCGTGCCTTCGCGAAGGGCCGGGTCCTCGTTGGCGTAACCGTTGCGGCCCGAGGCGTAGAGCACGGGGAAATCGAGCTGCTCGTCGCTCGCGTCGAGGCTGACGAACAGGTCGAATACCTCGTCGAGCACTTCCTGGATGCGCTCGTCAGGGCGATCGATCTTGTTCACGACCACGATGGGCTTGAGACCCAGCGCGAGCGCCTTGCCGGTGACGAACTTGGTCTGGGGCATCGCGCCTTCAGACGAATCGACCAGCAGGATGACGCCGTCGACCATCGACAGGATGCGCTCTACTTCGCCGCCGAAGTCGGCGTGGCCGGGGGTATCGACGATGTTGATGTGCGTGGTGGTGCCATGCGAATCGTCCCACTCGACGCTCGTGCACTTGGCGAGAATGGTGATCCCCCGCTCTTTTTCGAGGTCGTTCGAATCCATCGCCCGCTCTTCGACGCGCTGGTTGTCGCGGAAGGTGCCGGACTGGCGGAACAGTTGGTCCACGAGCGTGGTCTTGCCGTGGTCGACGTGGGCGATAATCGCCACGTTGCGTAAGTTCATCGGATGTCTCTTGGTCGTGAGGGGCGGGGAAGGGTCCCACGCGAAGTCGCGCGCCCCTAGCGGACAGGCGATGCAAAAACAACCAGCAGCCGCACGCCCTGCCGCCGTCGGAAAAATTCGGCGTGCCGCAAATGGACCGCGCCGCTTCCCCTCGGCCTGATTTCCCGCATGTGTCGCGCCCGCCACACATCGGCGATCAACCGTCATGGTCCGACGAGCGTGCTTGAGCGACAACCGGCGCCCCGCTATTGACTCGGCTGTCAGCTAAAAGGTCGCCGCGCTGCGCGAATGGTTCGTGCATGCAGCGTCGCCCGCCATCGGACGAGGATTTTCACTTCATGATCAAGACCGTTTCCGGTTTCGCCGGCCCGGCCCGTTTCGCTCTTCTCGCCGGCGTTGCCACGCTTGCATTCCCCGCGCTCGCTCAGGCGCAGGACACCGACGCGCAAGAAGCGCAGGCGCAGACCAACTCTGACGCCGACAATTACGCCGATGGCGAAGACTCGGCGACCGGCAACCAGATCATCGTCACCGCCACCAAACGCGAGCAGACGCTGCAGGAAACGCCGGTCGCGGTCAGTGTGACCACTGCCGAGACGATCGAGCGCGCGCAGATCCGCGACGTGACCGATCTCGCCACCGTTGTCCCCTCGCTCCGTGTGACGCAAAGCCAGAGCCAGTTCGCGACCACTTATTCGATCCGTGGATTCGGCACGAGCGGCAACAACCTCGGCCTCGAGCCTTCGGTCGCGGTGTTCGTCGACGGCGTCTATCGCAGCCGCGCGATCGCCCAGATCAGCGATCTGCCCGATATCCAGCGGGTGGAAGTCCTGCGCGGACCGCAGTCCACGCTGTTCGGCAAGAACGCCTCTGCCGGCGTCATCTCGATTGTTTCCAAGCTGCCCAGCTTCGACTTCGGCGGGAGCCTGGAAGCGAGCTACGGCAATTATGACGCGATGGTAGTCAAGGGTTACGTCACCGGCCCGATCACCGATACAATCGCCGCCTCGCTCACGGCCGGCTACAACAAGCGCGACGGTTACGTCACCAACCTGTTCAACGGCGACGACCTCAACAATCGCGACCGCTGGTTCACACGCGGCCAGGTGCTGTTCGAACCGTCGGACGTGTTCAAGTTCCGTCTGATCGGCGATTACGACAAGATCGACGAAAAGTGCTGCGCAGTGTTCAACCTGCAGCGTTCGGCAGCGACTTCGGCGGTCGAGGCCATCGGCGGCCGGGTCAATCCGACCCCGTTCGATGCCGACGCCGATGTGCTCTATTCGGACGTCGTGCCGACCAGCAAGGTGCGCAACTGGGGCGTTTCGGGCCAGGGCGATTACGAGATGGGCGCGCTGACGCTGACCTCGATCACCGCCTATCGCGACACGCGCTTGAACGCCGACCAGGACGTGGACTTCAACAGCGCACGGACCGCAACGGGCGCGAACGTGGGGCAGGCGAACCTGAAGACCTTTACGCAGGAACTGCGCGTCGCGTCGGACTTCGACGGGCGGCTCAACTTCCTTTTGGGCGGCTACTATTTCAATGAGAAAGTCCACACGCAGGATCAGATTGTCTACGGCCCCGATTTCCGCAATTATGCCAATCTTCTGATTGGTGGCACTCCCACTAGCCCGCCCAACGACACCAATGTCGATGTGCTTGAGGGGCAGATTAGCGCGTTGACCGGGCAAAACTTCACGAACCGGTTCTTCCAAGCCGGCCAGGGCTTTTTCAACGACATGCGCCAAAAGGACGAGAGCTACTCGCTCTTTGGCAACGTTGATTTCGACATCACCGACGGACTGACGCTGACGCTGGGTGCCAACTATACGCACGATGCCAAGGAACTGGTCACCAATTCGACGAGCACGGACGTGTTCTCGGGCCTCAACCTGACGACCATCGGCCAGACAGCACTGTTTGCCGGTGCGTTCGGGCAAACGCTGGCCGGCTTCGGGGTCAACGCCCAGAATCCGGCGCAAGTGGCGGCCTTCGCGGCGGCCAATCCGGCGGCGTTCGCGCAAATCCAGGCGGGGGCCCAGGCCTTCGCGGCGGCCAATGCGGGCATCACAGCGCAGCAGGCCGCGGCCGATGGCAATCCGCTCACGACCACGGGCAACCCGTTCTTCCCGCTTCGGGCGCTGCAGTTCCTGCCGCCGTTCCAGAACTGCCCGAATGCCGTGGAAACCTGTTCGGTACGTGACAACGACTGGAGCTACACCGCGCGTCTCGCGTATGAAGTCAGCCCGACGCTCAACGTCTATGCCTCGTATGCGACCGGCTATAAGGCGCCGAGTTTCAACTTGTCGCGTGACAGCCGCCCGACGTTGGCTGATGCTGCCGCGCTTCGCTCGGCCGGGCTGGCGGTGACCAACCTCGCCGCGGGCACTCGCTTCGCGGACGCCGAGGACTCGACGGTTTATGAGCTCGGGATCAAGGGCAACTGGGGTCTGGCGTCGGCCAACCTGACCTTCTTCCGCCAGTCGATTTCGAACTTCCAGACCAATACCTTCACCGGCACGGGGTTCATCTTCTCTAACGCCGACAAGCAGAGCACCGACGGGGTGGAATTCGACGGCATGGTCCGTCCGCGCGACGAACTCACGCTGTCGCTGGCGATGACTTATCTCAACCCCAAGTACGACAGCTTCCCGAATTCACCGCTTGGTGATCGGTCAGGAGAGACCATTGGCAACATCCCCAAGCTGTCCGCCGTTTTCGGCGCGCAGTGGGATCAGCCGATTGGCGAAGACCACCTGATCCTGCGCGGCGACTATTCGTACGCTTCGCCGATCCAGGTCGAGCCTGGCCTGCTGGCGTTCATCGACACCAACGCCAATGGCACCCTCAATTACGACCGGGCGCGGGCCGCGGCGCGTCCGTTCCGCAGCGAGGTCAACAACGTCAACGCATCGCTCTCGTATGCGATGGCGATGGGGCTGGAACTGAGCGTGTGGGGCCGCAACCTGCTCGACGATCGCAACATCACCGACATCTTCGATTCGGTAGCGCAGGACGAATCGATTTCGGGCTACACCAATCAGCCGCGCACCTATGGTGTCTCGGCACGGTTCAAGTTCTGATCCAGCGCAGCTGAGTTATTGCAGAGACAAGGAAGGGTCCCGTTCGCGGGGCCCTTTTTTGTTGCGTGCGCCGCGGGCTTGTGATTCCCTGTTGTGCGGGGAAACTGACAGGGGAAGTTTTGACATGGATTGGATGATCTTACCGTTCAAGCGGTACGCCGAATTCACCGGACGTTCGCGCCGCATGGAATACTGGATGTTCACGTTGCTCAACGTGATCGTCATCACCGTTTTGGTGTTGGTGGTGATGGGCGCGGGCGGGGCCGCTGGCCTGTTCGAACCTGATGCCAGCGGGGCGCCGGCAGCGGGGTTCGGCGCGCTGTTCGGCGGCATGGGACTGCTGATCGTGCTGTATGTGCTGGCGATCCTGATTCCGAGCATCGCAGTCACAGTACGCCGCCTGCACGACCGCGACATGAGTGGGTGGTGGTACCTTGGGGCTATCGTCGGAGGGATGATCCCGGTCGTCGGCTTCCTGGTATCGATCGCGTTCCTGGTGCTAATGGCGCTGCCGGGAACTCCCGGGACCAACCGCTTCGGACCTGATCCCAAGGGAGTCGGCGAGGCCGAAACTTTCGCCTGAAAATACCTGCAGGCGCTGAGGGACTAAAGCTCTCTCAGCGCCTGCGCCGGTTTCGCGCGCAGCAGCGGGAGCGCGCCGGCGATCGAGAAGGCGATGACCAGCGTGAGGCCACCGGCAAGCACGCCGAGCACCGCGCCCCAGCCGGGCAGCCACTCGAAATCGAACAACTGGGTGACCACGCCCCACGCTGCGGCGAGGCCAAGCGCAAGCGCCACCAAAGCCAGCACCGCCGCCAGCGCGCCGTATTCCGCCAGCGTAAGCAGCAGCACCTGCCGTCGGCTGGCACCAAGGACCCGCAGGATCACGGTGTCATATGTCCGCTGCGCGCGCGCCGCAGCGATTGCGCCGAGCAGCACCGCAAGCCCGGCGAACACCGCCACCGATGCAGCGGCCATCGTCGCCAGCCCGACCTGATCAAGCAGCGCCCGCGCCTGGGTCAACACCGGGCCGGTTTCGATCACGCTCGATGAAGGGAAGGCGCGCACGAGCCTCTTCAAAAGCGCACTCTTTGTTCCTGATCCTGGGAGTTCGATTGTCGCCGCCATGTTGTGTGGCGCATCGGCGAGCGTGTTGGAGCTGAATACGAGCACGTAGTTGAAGCCCATCGTCTGCCAGTCAATCCGGCGAAACGCGGCTACGCGCGCCTGCCGCTCAACCCCGAGCACGCCGATGGTCAGGTAATCGCCGAGCTTGAGCCCGATCGCCTCGGCCAAGTCCTCGTCGACCGATACGAGCGGCTCGCCAGCATAGTCTTCCGGCCACCATTTGCCTGCGGTCACCGTATTACCCGCCGGGACGGCGTCGGCATACGTCAATCCACGCTCGCCGCGTAGCGCCCAAGCGCCGTCAGGGAGCTCGTCGCCGAGCGATGACACGCGTATCATGCGACCCTTAGGTCCATAGGCCAGGATTGCGCCGCGCAGGGCAGGCACTGCGCGAACTTCGCCGCCAGGAGCGTCGCGCTCGACCAATGCGGTAAACGCGGCGACCTCGTCTTTCGGCAGGTCGAGCACGAAATAGTCGGGCGCCTCGGCCGGTACGCGCTTGGCAATAGTCCCGTCGATGCTGGTTTGCACTGCAGCCAGCAGCACGAATGCCGACAGACCGAATCCAAGCGCGGTGACCAGCGTGCCGGTCGCCGCGCCCGGGCGGTGCAGGTTGGCCAGGGCAGCGCGCCACAACGGGTCGCGCGGACGTGGGAGCCGCGCGGCGAGCAAGCGGATGGCCCAGCCGAGCCCTGCCAGCAGAGCCAGCGCGAGCGCCGCCCCGCCGAGAAACCCAGCCGTCAGTAGCGGCTGCTTGGCGGTGCCCAGTGCAAGCGCAACGATCGCGCCAAGTCCTGCGATCACCGGCACCAGCGCAGCTTTGTCGCGCCCTAGCGGCGAGACCCGCTCGCGCATCAGCGCCATCGCGGGAAAGCGCCGCGCGCGCAGCAGCGGCGGCGCGGCGAACACCAGCGCGACCAGCAATCCATAGGCCAGTGCGGTCAGGAGAGCACCGGGCGCAAACACGATCCCGCTTCCTACCGGCAGCAGCCCCGACAGCGCGCGGGCGAGCAGCGGCGTCAGGGCGACCCCGGCCGCGATTCCGGCAAGGCTGCCGACCAGCGTGGCGGCGCCGATCTCTATCGCGTAAATCCTGGCGATGTCCGCGCTGGTCGCGCCGAGCACTTTGAGCGTCGCGATCGACTGTCGCCGCGCGTCGAGGTACGACGACACCCCGCCGCCGATCCCGATCCCCGCGATTACCAGCGCGGCGAGTCCGACCAGAGTAAGAAAGTCGCCCATTCGCCCGACGAAGCGATCGACCCCGGGGGCGCCTCTGTCGCGGGTGCGGATTTCGAACCCCGCCGCCGGAAACCGGGTCTTCAGCGCTGCCTCGGCAGCCTTCGCATCGCGCGGTTCCGCAAAGGCCACATTGGTCCTGGACCGGTACATCGCTCCCGGCGCAGTGAGCCCGGCAGCCGCGGGCACGTCGGCACGCACGATTACCGTCGGGCCGAGTTGGAAGCCTTCCCCCAGCCGGTCGGGCTCATGGTCGAGCAGCCCGCCGACGGTCAGCCGGACCGTGCCGATGGTAAAGGCGTCGCCCCGCGCCAGCCCGAGCCGGTCCGCGGCCCCTTGCGCCAACCACGCTCGTCCTGCCGGCGGTGCTCCGACGACTTCTCCACCGGCGAGCGTCGCGCGGCCGTACAGTGGCCACTTGTTGTCCACCGCCTTGAGCTCGACCGGCGCGGCAGCGTCACTGGTACTCGCCATGGCCTGCATCCGCGAGCCCTGCGATACGTCCCCGAGTTCACTGAGCGCAGCCAACTCCCGGCCATTGGGCGCCCGCTGCCACAGCGACAGCTGCAAGTCGGCACCGAGGAATTCGCGCCCGCGATCGGACAACTGACGCTCGATCGTGCCGGTCAGCGTGCCGATCGCCGCCAGTGCGCCGGTGCCGAGGAACAGGCACACGAGCAATAGCCGAAGCCCGCGGAATCGCGCCCTTAGATCGCGCCGGGCGATTTTCCAGGCGGCGGCCCATGTCATTGCGGGCGGGTGACGTCGCTCGCGATGCGGCCGTCGGCCAGCGTCACCACGCGGTCGCAACGCGCGGCGAGCTCGGCGTCGTGGGTAATCACCAGCAACGTCGCGGCGCTCTCGGCGCGACGCGCCAGCAGCAGGTCGACGATGGTGTGCCCCGTGGCGCCGTCGAGGTTGCCGGTCGGCTCGTCGGCGAAGATCAGCGCGGGGCGCGGCGCGGTGGCGCGGGCGATCGCGACGCGCTGCTGCTCGCCGCCCGAAAGCTGCGCGGGATAATGATCGAGTCGGTGCCCAAGACCGACCGCTTCGAGCTCGTCACGCGCGCGGTCGCGGGCACCCCTCATGCCGGCCAGCTCCATCGGCGTGGCGACGTTTTCTTGTGCGGTCATCGTGGGCAGCAAATGAAACGCCTGCAGGACGATCCCGATGCGCCCTCGGCGCGCACGGGCGAGGCCGTCTTCGTCCATGGCAGCAAAGTTCGCACCTGCGACGGTCAGAGTGCCACCGCTGGCGCGCTCGAGTCCGGTCAGCACCGCCATGAGCGAGCTTTTGCCCGAGCCCGACGGACCGAGCAGGGCAACGACCTCGCCGGGTGCGACTTCAAGGTCGATCCCCTTAAGGATGGCGACCGGAGCTGCCGCGGTGCCGAGCGTAAGAGTAAGGTTGCGGGCGGAAATCGCCGGAGAAGGACTTGTCACACAGTCGCGATGGCATAGCTGGGGAGGGGCGGCAATCTCTGCCGTAGGAGAGTGGACGATGGGGATAAGCGGTTGGTCGATAATCGGCTCGGCGTTGCTGCTTGCCGCGTGCGGGCGCCAGGCGCCCGCGCCGATCCCATCGGAGACGCCGACGGTCGTCAATTCCCAGGTTGGCGGTCCGCAAATCGATGTGCTTGCGTTCGGGAATTCGCTGTTTGCCGGGTATGGGCTCGCATCGCGCGACGAGAGCTATCCCGCGCAGCTGGAGCAAGCCTTGCGCGCGAATGGCCGAAACGTGCGGATCGCAAATGCTGGGGTGTCGGGCGATACGACAGCGGCCGGCCGCCAGCAACTCGCGTTCACGCTCGATAGCCAGAATGCCAAGCCCGACGCAGTGCTGCTCGAGCTTGGCGGCAATGACCTGCTCCGCGGTTTGCCGCCCGAGCAAACTCGCGCGAACCTCGAGGCGATGTTGAGCGAACTGGCAAAACGCGGTATTCCGGTAGTGCTTATGGGGGTGCAGGCGCCGCCCAACGCCGGCCCCGAATTCCAGCGAGCGTTCGACACCATTTACCGCGATCTGGCCGAGGGGCACGGTATCGCTCTGGTGCCGTTCGTGGGCGCGAGAGTGTTCACTGACGCAAGCCTGCTCCAGGCGGATCATGTCCATCCAACCGCGCGAGGCGTTGCCGAGCTGGTGCGGGCTACCGCCGATCGCGTGGCTGCTGCGTTGCCGCAGGATGAGTGAATGCGCCTCAGCGCGCCGGCCATAGTCGTTGCGTCGCGCAGCCACGGAGAGACTGCGTCGATCGCCCGGGTGCTGACCGAAGAGTTCGGTCTCGTCGCTGGCTACGTCGCAGGCGGACGGGGCCGGCATCTGCGCCCGGTACTGATCCCGGGCAACCGCGTCGCTGCAGAGCTGTCCGCGCGTAGTGAAAGCCAGTTGCCGTTTCTCAAGCTTGAACTGGTCGAGAGCCGTGGGCCCTGGATGGCGGAGCCGCTCGCGGCCACCGCGATCGCGTGGGTGACCACGCTGGCGGCGGCGGTGCTGCCAGAGCGTAATCCTTATCCGGGCATTTACAACGCCCTGGTGGCTACTCTTGACGCCGTCTGTCATGCGCCTTCCGCCCGCGGCTGGTTGCGGGCAGTCGTGGCATACGAAGCGCTCGTGCTGCGGGAACTGGGCTATGGCGGCACGGCCCCGCCCGAAGCCGATGTTGAGGCGCTCTTGCAATTGTTTGCTCGCCAGGCAGCGCCGCTCGAACGCTACCTGCTTGCCGACCGAAAGGGCGATGCTATGGCCTCCCGCGCCATGCTCGGCGAGCGACTGGAGAAGCTGAAGCCATGAAAGTCGCGCTACTGCCCGGCGACGGAATAGGGCCCGAGGTATTGCGCGAGTCTGTGCGGTTGCTCGAAGCGCTCGGTTTGCCGGGGCTGACTTTGTTCGAAGGTGATGTCGGCGCTGCGGCCTATCACCGCCACGGCCACCCGCTGCCGCCCGAAACGCTCGAAATGGCACGGGCCGCGGACGCGGTGCTATTTGGCGCGGTGGGCGATCCGGCGTGCAACTCGCTGGAGCGCGCGCTTCGGCCCGAGCAAGCAATCCTAGGCCTGCGCAGCGAGCTTGGCTTGTTCGCCAATCTCCGGCCCGCGAAGATGTTCGCGGGGCTCGAAACCATGAGCGCGCTGAAAGCCGAGATCGCCGCGCGGATCGATCTTCTCATCGTGCGCGAGCTCAATGGCGACGTCTATTTCGGCGACAAGGCGCTCGAAACCCTGCCCGATGGCCGCCGCCGCGGGTGGGACTTGATGAGCTATGCCGAGGACGAAGTGCGCCGCATCGCGCACGTAGCCTTTCGCGCGGCGCAAGGCCGCCAGCGGCGTCTGTGCAGCGTCGACAAGGCCAATGTGCTCGAGACAAGCCAGCTGTGGCGCGACGTGGTGAGCGAGGTGGCGGCCGAATATCCCGACGTCGCGCTCGAACACATGTACGTCGACAACGCCGCGATGCAGCTGGTGCGTCATCCGGGCAAGTTCGATGTAGTCCTTACCGGCAACCTGTTCGGCGACATTTTGTCCGACCAGGCGAGCATGTGCGTCGGCTCGATCGGCCTGCTGGCGAGCGCGGCGCTGGGCGAGCGACAAACCGAGTACGGCACGTTCGGGCTGTACGAGCCGATCCACGGCAGCGCGCCGGACATCGCCGGCCAGGGCAAGGCTAACCCCATGGCGACGATGTTGTCGGCAGGCATGATGCTGCGCCATTCTTTCGGCCGCGAGGCGGACGCGGTGCGGATCGAAACAGCAGTGGCACAAACGCTGGCTGACGGTGTTCGCGGAGCCGACCTGGGCGGAGTCGCCGGTACCCGCGCAATCGGCGACGCGGTGATCGCGCGGCTCTGACGGTGCTCGAACTGGCGATCATCCTGCCCACGCTCAACGAGCGCGACAACCTTGCCCCCCTGGTCGAGCGGATCGAAGCCGCGCTTGGAGCCGGGGGCTGGGAAGTCATCGTCGTCGACGACGATAGCGCCGACGGCACTGCGGATGCCGCACGGGCGCTGGCGCTTAACGATACCCGCGTGCGTGCGATCCAGAGGATCGGACGGCGCGGCCTCGCCAGCGCCGCAATCGAGGGCATGTGCGCCACCGCCGCGCCTTTCGTGGCGGTGATGGACGCCGACCACCAGCACGATCCGGCGCTCCTGCCGCGAATGCTTGCGGCGGTGCGTGAGGGCGGATGCGACATCGCGGTCGCCTCGCGCTTCGTCGAAGGCGGGAGCGCAGCGGGCTTGTCGAGCGCGACCCGCGAAAAGGGCTCGAATTTTGCCAACCGGCTCGCGCGCAAGGTCACCGGGATCACATTGACCGACCCGATGAGCGGCTATTTTCTGCTCCCCACGCCGGTCGCGCGCGCCGCCGCGCCACGCCTGTCGGGGATCGGATTCAAAATTCTGCTCGACTTGCTCGCTACTGCCGATCCGCCGCTGCGGGTGAAGGAATTCCCGCTGCTGTTCGCCGAGCGCCGCGCCGGAGAAAGCAAGCTCGACAACGCGGTGGCGTTCGAGTTCCTCGTCGGTCTTTACGACCGCAGCTTTGGGCGTGTCGTCCCCAGCCGCTTCGCGCTGTTCGGCACCGTCGGCGCGGTCGGTGTGGCAGTGCACATGAGCGTGCTGACGGTGCTCTATCGCGCGGCTGGCGAGGGCTTCGCACTGGCCACTGCGTTTGCGACGTTAGCGGCGATGAGCTTCAATTTCTGGCTTAACAACTGGCTGACTTACCGCGACCAGCGCCTGCGCGGGTTTGCCGCAGTCGCGCGCGGCTGGTTCGGCTTTTGCGCCACTTGCGCGGTCGGCGCTTTGGCGAACTTCGCCACCGCAACGCTGCTCCACGGGCGGGGCGTGCACTGGGTTCTGGCGGCGCTCGCCGGGATCGTCATCGGATCGGTTTGGAACTACGCGCTGTCCAGCCGCTTCGTGTGGGGGAAATACTAGCGCCAGCTATCGAGCCACATCCATTGTTCGAACGACCGCGGTCCGTTGAGAGGACCAGCGCCGAGTATCGGGAAGAAATACACAAACAGTCCGGCTGATCCGACAAGCGTCATCCACGACGCCCAACCCCAACCGCGCGCGCGCAGGGCGTCAAGCGCCAGGGCCAGACCAGCCAGCAGCGCCATGCTCGGCACGAAGTAATGATAATAGAACTGGATCGGCTTGGCGGCGACAATCCACATCCCCAGGCTCGCGGCATAGATCAGAAACACCGCCAATCCATCGAACCGTTTTCGCGCAATGCCGATCCAGGCGCACCACAGCATCGCCGGGAGGCCGAGCAGCATGGTCAGCGGATTGCCGATCAGCAGGATCCCGCGCTGCGCTCCGTCGGCCGGTTCGTAAAGATACCAGATTGCCCGTCGATCGATGATCCAGTCGGTCCACACGCTCTGGTAAGGATGCGGCTTGATGACGCTTTCCTGCATCCTGAGCATCATCTCGTGGATGCCGATAAAACCCCGACGCGAGACTTCTCCGGGCTCGATCAGGTAAGCGGGTAGATACGTCAGCGCATAGACCGCCAGGGGCACGAGGCCGAGCCACAGCGCAGCTTCGGCCAGCCGGATGCCTGGCACCGGCGCGCCGCGATGCCCAAAGACGCCCCGCCATCCGTTTGCGTGAACGCGCGCGGTAAGAAACGCCAGGCCAGGCAGCGGCGCGAGCGGTATCGCGTTCCACTTGGTCCCGAGGGCGAGCCCGAGCGCGACACCAGCGATCGCGAGGCTCCGGCGGCCGTGCTCGGGCTCGCGCACCGCGACCGCGCACTGCCAAAAAGCGAGCGCAAGGGCTGCGACCATGAATATGTCGAGCATCGCGATCCGGGCATGGACGAACACTATGAACCCGGTGGCCAGCAACACCCCATAGGCAAGCGTCGCGAACCGACTGAGCGAGGCGAACCATAGCGCGCGCATGGCAGCCCATAGCGTGAAGCCGCCAGCCACCGCGCTTGGCAAGCGCCATGCCCAGGGGCGATCGCCGAACAACCCTATTCCAGCGGCGATCAGTTCCTTGCCGAACATCGGGTGTTCGCGGTTGAGCCAATCGCTTCCCGCCAGCAGCGCTCGCGCCGCCGGAAGGTAGTGAATCTCGTCGAAATACGGTTTCGAAGGAATGCCCAGCCGGACGCATGCAAGGGCGAAGAACGCCAGCACGAGCGCTGCGCACCAGCCAACGGGATCGCGGGGATGGTGCGGCGGCAACGACATCTGGAGCAGGCGCATAGCGGCGCTTCGGAATGAGGGGAAGGGGCGACCAACCGGTTCGGAACCACGACCAGACGACGAGTGAGATAGCTTTCGCCGCGGAACTCGAGAGTTTATCGTGCGTACACGAAGCACCTGATTCGCGCTCCAGAGAAGAGGAAGACATGTCCGTCCGCAAGCTGCCCATCGCGCTCGTTGCTGCAACTCTTGGTATGGCTCCTTTGGCCGCACAGGCGGCCCCGGTAGAACGCGCAACTGCGCCCACCGCTGAGGAAAGCGAGCTTGGCGGAAGCCTGCTGTGGATCATCATCGCAATTGGCGTCGTGATTGGCGCCATCCTCCTGCTCGATGACAAGAACGATCCGGTCAGCAGCTGATCAGCTTATTAAAACCGCTTTCGTTAGACGGGGCCATTCGGCCCCGTTTTTCGTTGGCGTGCGATTGTTATCCCAGTTTGGCATTGTCGAACGCCTGCCCGCGCTCCTAGAGCGCCATTCATGAAAAAGACCACCGGAATGGATCGCGCCGCGACCGCGCACTGGCGCCCTGCAACCCGTGCCGTGCGCGGCGGCACCTGGCGCTCCGAGCATGGCGAGACCAGCGAGGCAATGTTCCTGACCTCGGGCTATTCATACGACGATGCCGCGACCGTCGCCGCGCGTTTTGCGGGCGAAGCCGCAGGGATGACGTACTCCCGTCTGCAAAATCCGACCCTGGCGATGCTCGAGGAGCGGATCGCGCTGATGGAGGGTGCAGAAGCGTGCCGCGTGCAGGCGAGCGGAATGGCGGCAATGACCGCCGCGCTGCTGTGCCAGTTGTCGGCCGGCGACCATCTCGTCGCCGCGCGCGCCGCGTTTGGATCGTGCCGCTGGCTTGTCGATCACTTGTGCCCGCGCTTCGGGATCGAAACGACCGTTATCGACAGCGCCGTCAATGCGGAATGGGACCGCGCGATCCGGCCGAACACCAAAGTGTTCTTCTTCGAAACCCCTGCCAACCCGACGCTCGACGTGGTCGACATGCAGTACGTCTGCGATCTTGCCCGCGCGCGCGGCATCGTCACCGTGGTCGACAACGCATTCGCCTCGCCGGTGCTGCAGCGGCCGCTCGAATTCGGCGCCGACGTGGTGGCCTATTCAGCGACCAAGCTGATGGACGGGCAGGGCCGCGTGCTCGCCGGCGCGGTGTGCGGCTCGAAGCGGTTCATCGAGGATGTGCTGCTGCCGTTCCAGCGCAACACCGGCCCCAATCTGAGCCCGTTCAATGCCTGGGTGATTCATAAGGGGCTCGAAACGCTCGACCTGCGGGCCAAAGCCCAGAGTATTTCCGCGCTGGCACTGGGCCGGCTCATCGAGCCAAGAGTCTCGCGCATGCTCCACCCTGGTTTGCCGAGCCATCCGCGCCACGACATCGCGTTGCGCCAGATGCCCCACGGCACCGGCCCGATCTTCGCGTTCGAGGTGCCCGGCGGGCGGAGCCAGGCGTTTGCACTGCTCGACGCGCTCGAGTTGATCGATATCTCGAACAACATCGGGGACACCCGCAGCCTGCTGTGCCACCCGGCCAGCACGACACACGCCAACATGAGCCCCGAAGCGCGCGAGGCGATGGGGGTGACCGAAGGGTTGCTGCGAATGAATGTCGGGCTCGAGGATGTTCAGGACCTGACCGAAGATCTAGACCGCGCATTGGACATGGCGAAGCTGTGATCGGCCGCCCCTCTTGCGCCCGGCGGCTGGAACGCTACCTTCTCGCTCGATGAAACAGCTGTTCCAGCACGCCGCCATCACCGATGGGATCACGGTTCGCGTCGCGGTCAATTTCCTGCCCGAACAATCGCGCCCGCAGGACGGCAAGTGGTTTTGGGTATACCATATCCGCATCGAAAATGGCTCGGACGACCGCGTGCAGCTGGTTAGCCGTCATTGGCGGATCACCGATGGGCGCGGCACCGTCAACATCGTCGACGGCGAAGGAGTCGTAGGCGAAAAGCCGGTGATTGAGCCGGGGCAAAGCCACGATTATGTTTCGGGCTGCCCATTGACCACGCCGCATGGCACGATGGAAGGGTTCTACACCTTCAACCGCTCGCGCGCCGGGCCGCTCGAGGTGCGTATCCCCTTCTTCCCGCTCGCCGCACCGGCAGAGACCGGCTAGGCCGGCCAGGCCTGCGCCCGGCTTGTTCTGCTGCGGCGCCGCCACAGCCGATTGGCAAATTAGCCAGTCACCGTTACAGGCCCTCCGCGATGAAGCGCACGCACCTTCCCTTGAATGCCTTGCGCGTGTTCGATGCCGCTGCGCGGCACTTGTCGTTCACCCGCGCGGCGGACGAGTTGGCGGTGACCCCGGCCGCAGTCGGCCAGCAGATTCGCGCCCTCGAGGATCATCTCGGCACCGTCCTGTTTCGGCGCACCAGCAAAGGGCTGGAACTGACCGACGAAGCTGGCGCTGGCCTCGACGCCTTGCGCGAAGGCTTCCTTAAGTTCGAGGAAGCGGTCCAGTCGATGCAGGCCGGCCAGGCGAGCGATCGTTACACGATTGCAGCTCCGCGTGAGTTCTACGCCCAATGGCTCAGCCACCGGCTCGCCGCTTTCCGTGCGGCCAATCCCGGCATTCGCCTGCAGTTGATTGCCGATGAGAATGCCGATTTCACCGAGACAAATCTTGATGTCGCGATCCGACTGGTCGATGGGCCGGGTGATCTCGAAGGAATCGAACTGGCACCCGCGCGCCGCGTGATCGTCGCCGCGCCGGAAGCTCCGGATCAGTGGATCGCGTGGCCCGGAGCGCCTTTGCCCGACGGAGCGGAAGGGATGGTGCTGGTCGCCAACCCCGGCCAGGCACTATCCAGCGCGATTGCCGGGCTCGGCAAGGCAATGCTGCCCGCGCTGCTGGTCGAAGAAGCTGTCGCCGCCGGCCGGCTGACGGTTCTCGAGGGCCCCGACGAAGGCCGTCGCGCCTACTGGCTGGTCGCGCCCCTGCCGCAATGGCGGCAGAAGAAGGTCAAGACGCTGGTAGCCTTTCTGACGGGGTCCTAGGGCCGTCGCGGAAACACCGCCGCTCGCTGCCATTGACGCAACGGTACGTGATGGAGGTGCGCAGGTCCGACCAGGCCGCATCGGCGATGCGGGGCCACGCAGCGATAAGCTCGCCTGGCCGAGGCGGCGTCTACCATCGCACGGCCCTTTTGCGCTGCCGGCGCGTGGATTACTCACCGAGCGAGAGGCTGCCGCGATGGAACGGTTCGCCGGGGGTGACGTTACAAGGCGGGGACGAGAGGCGTTGCGTTGCGACGAAAAGCCGGATGATCCGATTAAATCGAAGGGAAAAGCTATGAAGTACTCTCTCGTCTTGCTCGCCGCAGCGGCATTGCCGCTCAGCGCGTGCAGTTCTTACGGAAATGACAACGGCACGCTGGCAAGCGCCGGAACCGGAGCCGCGATCGGCGCCGCGGGCGGCGCGGGCGTGGCTGCCATCGCTGGCGGCGACCTGCTGACCGGTGCCGCTATCGGCGCCGCTGCTGGCGGCCTTGCGGGCGCCATTTGGGCCGACCGCGATCGCGATGGTCGCGCCGACGGCTACGTGTATCAAAACCGGTATTATGAAGGCACGCCCAACACCTACCAGGCCGGGATGGGCGATACCTCGTATTGCCGCAACCAGAGCGTGGCTGGCACGGCTCTCAAAACCGGAGTTGCGGGAGCAGCAGTCGGCGCCGGCGCCGGCGCGCTGATCGGCGGCGTCAGCGTTCTCGAAGGCGCTGCAATCGGTGCGGCCATCGGCGGCCTCGGCGGTGCGGTGTGGGCCGATTCCAACAACGACGGCTGCGTCGACGGGTATGTACGCGAAGGTCAGTACTACTCGGGCGCCCCGAACCAGCAGCCTACCGTCCAGTACACCGGCGAGCGAGGCTGATCCGCAAATGACGAGCACCGCTAACTTCCGGTTTGGGCGAACCGCCCGTGCGGTGCTGGTTGCAAGCGTGGGCGCGCTGATAACGATCGGCGCGCCCACCACTGCGTCTGCAAAAATGCCGGCGTCGCGCTCGCAGTTGAGCGCTGCGATCGCGAACGAGGCGAACGAGCTCGGCCAGTTCTACGCGGCGCGCAACTATGCGCCGCTGTGGCTGTCGTCGGACGGCAGCGCGACGCCGGCGGCGGTGCGCCTGATCGATCGCCTCGATAGTGCCGGGTTCGATGCGCTCGATGAAAGGACGCTCAAGCGCTTGAGGACCAAGTCTGTTCGGCGCGATCTCGACCGCGCAGCGAGTGGCAAGCCGGGCGCTATCGCCCAGGCGGAAGTCGAGCTTTCGCAGCTGTTCACCGCCTACGTCCGTGCGATGCGCGCTGCGCCGCGGGCAGACATGATATACGAAAGCGCCGCGCTGGCGCCGGTTATTCCAACGCCGCTATCGGTGCTGGAAACGGCGGCGAAAGCCCCTTCGCTGCAGGCGTACGTCGATCAGATGGGCTGGATGCATCCGTTTTATGCGCCCCTGCGCGACGCGATGGCGTCGCGCCGCTTCGCCCCTAACCAGCGACGGACGATCTGGGAAAACCTCGAGCGCGTTCGCGCGTTGCCCGCAACCCCTGCCGAACGCTACGTGCTGGTCGACACCGCCAGCGCGCGTCTGTCGATGTACGAAGAAGGCCGGGTCGTCGATTCGATGAAAGTCGTGGTCGGGCGGCCCGATTCATCAACACCCGCGATGGCAGGCTTCATTCGCTACGCGACCGTCAATCCGTATTGGAACGTCCCGCCGGACCTCGTTCAGCGCACGATCGCCAACGGGGTGCTCAAAGGCGGCATCAAGTGGCTCAAGCGCAACGGCTATGAAGTGCTGGCGAATTACGACGCCGACGCACCGCTGCTCAACCCCGCGAAAGTCGACTGGAAAGCGGTTTCCCAAGGCGCACCGGGCCCCCACGTGCGCCAAAAGCCCGGCGGCAGCAATTTCATGGGCAAGGTGAAATACGAATTCCCCAACCCCCAGGGCATCTACCTGCACGACACGCCCGAGCGAGCGCTGCTCAAGCTCGACGACCGCCAACTCAGCAACGGCTGCGTGCGGCTGGAGGACGCCGAGCGGCTCGGCCGATGGCTGCTTGGCAAGTCGGTCAGCAAGATTCCCGCCGGCAAGGAGCAGCGGATCGACCTGCCGACCCTCGTGCCGGTGTACATCACTTATCTCACCGCCATCCCGACCGACAGCGGCATTGCCTTTCGCGATGACGTGTACGGCCGTGACAGCGCGCCGGAAATGGCCTCGCTCGGAGGCTGACTCCGCCGGTCAACGCCGCCGCGTCCCCCAGGTGAAGCTGGTCTGCAACGTCGATTCTACCGCCTCGCCTGCGGCGTTGGTCGCTGGGCGAAAGCGGTAGCGCTGGGTGAACAAGCGGCAGGTCAATTCGTCGAGCAGCACGGACCCGCTCGAGCGGACGACCGTGCAGCGATCGACCCGCCCGTCCGTTCGCACCAGGAAACTGATCGCGACCGTCCCCGCCAGCCTGTCCTCCTCCGCCGCGCGCGGGTAGTCGCTGTCGCGCAAGGCGCCGGCGATGCGTCGCGCAGGCAACCCGGCCGCGCCGCCTTCGCCCCCGCCACCCGTTCCGCTTCCCGTCGCCGCCCCGGCGCCGATCCCTTGCGCACCCGCGCCAGCGGTCAACTCACGCCCCTCGCCGGCGGCCGGCGCGGCGGGGGCCGACGCAAGCGGCACGGAGACCGGGGGAGCCTCGACCGGCAACGCCGCCCGCTTGGCGCCCTCGTCCCCCGCGCGCTCGTTGGCTGCCGCGCGCGGACTTGGCGGAGGGGGCGGGGGAGGGGGCGGCTGGCGCACGTCGACCTCGACCATCCGCGCATCCCCGGCAGCGCGCGGCACAGCATCGTTGCTCGCAAGGCCCCATATCAGCGCCGCGCCGATCGCGCCGTGCACCACCAGCGTGGCGACCACCGCCACCGCTCGCCGACGACCGGCATCCTCGTGCTCACCGTACATGGCAAGGGGGAAACGGCCGCGCGGGCGATCGGCTCCGCCGGTCAGCCGGGCGGCGCCGGCGTTTCGCTCAGCACCTCGCCTCTGATGCGGTCGTACACCGGGTGGCCGGGGCGCAAGTCGCGAATATCCACCCGGTGCTCCCCGCGAATTTGCAGGAGCATGTACACAGGCCGTCACCCCTGCTCGATCCGGACTCGCCCCACCCGTCCGACGCGCTCGACAGCACTCGCTCGAGCGCGCAGTCCTCGACCCGTTGCAGCCCCCACGCGTGCGCCTCGTCCCGCGCCGCCGCGAATCCTTCCGCTCCCGGCCGCGCGCGCAGCTTGTAGAGCGCCTCCACCGACTTGCCGATCGAGCGCTCCGCCTGGTTGACGATTCCGCTGGCGGCAAGCGTCGCGACGAAGCTTCGCTGCAGCTCGGGGGTGATCGAGTTGCGGTTCGGGCGCGGGTGGATGAACGGCGCAAAGGCGAGCAGCGGATCGTCGTTCTCGGGCAAGGGACGCGGCTCGTAAGCGACCGCCGAGGTCGCGTGGCGGGGAATGGCGCGTGTAGGCTGGGTCATGGCTGCAACCTTTCGATCGGACTCACCCGCAGGCAGATTGCAGAATTCACGCGTGTAGAAAAATGCTTACCGTCGCCAATCCTTTCATAGATTTGTTTCGGAAAACGGTTGGTCGCAACGCCGCGCCCGTTCGCCCCATCTGAACATGCGTTCAGCGACCAATGCGCTCGGTGACGGTTTTGCCCTCGTCCCAGGTGGATGTGGGACGCGTCGCTCCGATGCGAGCATCCAACCAACGTAATATCCTAGGAGAGAACATCATGCGTAAATTTGCCCTTGCGACGGCGCTGGCCGCCGCTTCGCTCGCCATCCCTTCGGCCGCCCAGGTCACCGCGCCGCAGATCAACGCGCCGGCCGGCCTGATCCCGGTCACTGTGAGCAACGTCATCCTGCAGGGTATCCTCAACAACGTCGAGGTCAAAGCCCTCAACGACCTCAACCTGCTCAACGACAACCAGATCGTAGTTCAGGTACCGGTGTCGGTCGCCGCAAACGTCTGCAACGTGGCGGTCAATGTGCTGGCCAGCAACAAGAGCAAGGGCGAAGCGTGCGATGCCGTCAGCGGTTCGGATGCGCTGGCCAAGGTCATCCGCCAGCGGATCAAGAACGCCCGCTAGGCGCGGCTGCCGATAGCCAATGTCGGGCCTCGCGCGTCCGCGCGGGGCCCTTCGTTTGTTTGCGAAGGGCCCTTTAGTGGGCGGCTGCCCCCCAGGGCCAACGTCGCGCGAAGCTTAGGAACATTAAGCGAACAAAAGGGCTTCTCGAATCAAAACGGAGCGTGTCTGTGGGGCATATGACCCGGCGTACCACTCCCCAGGCAAAGGCCGATGATCGTGCCTTTCCGATCCGCGTGAAGCTCGCGATTCCCTACGACGACATCAACCGCTGGTACGGACTGAGCGACCGCCTGACGGCCTGGCTCAAGGAGCTTGGCCCGCTGCGATGCGCCACGCATTCGGGCGGGTGGAGCGTGAAGGGGCAGGCGATGGCGCTCTATTTCCGCACCCTCGAGGACGCGCAGGCGTGCGTCGATGCGTTTCCCGAGTTCGAGCTGGCGGACGGGGTGGGCTCGGTGACGTATTATGCGCCGGGGGTGGGGCGGTGAGTGGGGGGTTATACCCTAAGGAGATTACGTGGCAGAGAATGATTAAACGCGACCACTGCCGTTCCGAGTTAGCGTAAAAAAATGATGACAAGTGAAATTAGTTTGGCATTCTGCCGGCTCTCCTAATGAGCCTCGACAGCTTCTAGTATGGAATTGTTTAAATGAGGGAGGGGCGCCCTGTGACGATGCAAGCGCAAAGCATTGAGAAGGACTTTCAGCTTCACACTATGGGCTGGAAGTCATTCCAAGATTTGTCCTGTGTGATCGCCGAAGTCGAGTATGCTCGCCCGGTAAGCCGAACGGCAAAAACCCACGACGAAAGGCCGGGATGGTTTCTTCTACGGAATCCCAGATAAGCCGCTGGGCGGTGCTGACGAGCGGCAAACGACCTTGCAAGTCAAGCATTTCAGTAAGGCTGGCTCGTCTCTAACCGTATCCTCAATTTCAGACGATCTCGCAAAAGTCCAAAAACTTGCTTCGGAAGGTAAATCTCACGGGTACATCCTCTTCAGCAACGGTATTCTAACTGAAGGTAATCGCGCACTGATTGCAAAGGAATTGGTCAGCCGTGGGGTTAATAAGCCGTATGTATTTGGAAAGGAATGGGTAGAAACTAAAATACTTGAACATCATAAGGTCAGAGCCCTTGTTCCTCGTGTCTACGGCCTTGGAGACCTGTCTTGGATAAACGACGGCCGATCAGTCGAGCAAGCTAAAGCGATTATCGCTGCTATGGGGCGACTTGCGCTGCTATGTACCTACTAAGTCGCATCAGGATGCCGTACAATCTTAAGTGCACATCGATTTGTCCTGCTTCTCGGCTGACCCCGCGGTAGGAAAGACTTCTATCGCCGCGGCGTTGTCAATTGCAGCAACTGATAGCGATGACGTAGAGGTATTTTGTCCGAAGCCCTGAGGAATTTCTGGATCACTGGGACCCGGCGCTGGAGAACAGACTATTTTGGATCGATGATGCGTTTGGATCCATACAGTATAAGCCTGAGTTGATGGACCGATGGAATAAGGTTCTGTCCTCTATTCGTTCAGCGACCGATCGCGGCAACCGTTCAAACGACCTCCCGGAGTTACATCTGGTATCAAGCATACCGCGATCTTAAAAAGACGGCATTAGTCCATTCTCCGATGGTAAAGTAATTGTTGATGTGGAGTTGCTGACGGCCTCTCGAAAAGGAAAGAATACTATACAATCACCTAAAGTATGGCGGTCAAGATACGGGAGTGCTGAAGAAATTAGTTCCGTTTCTTGAGAATTTGGTGCGTGCAAACTCGTTCCGACCGGAAATGGCTCGGCGTCTGGGGGACCCTCTGTTCACCAGCAAAGTGACGCTCACTGCTGCTGGCGTAGCGGACTTTTTTCAGAATGCTCAGAGCTTCCTTGCGGATACGATTGGGGACTTATCAATTAACCATCAGGCCGCTCTCGGAGCGATATTTGTGTCTGGCGGCCGTCTTGAAAGTCCACTTATCGATTGCGACGAGTTGCGCCTCATCCATGATCGCTTCGGCGTAACCCGCGCCGATATCTCACAGGCTCTGGCGGCCCTCAAAAAACACTCCTTCGTAGCTTTGGTGGAATTTGGAGAAAATAGATATTGGACATTCCGGCATCCTACTATGGCGGACGCTTACGCTGATATCGTTGCACAAGACCCGGAGCTTGTTCACCTATATGTTTTAGGAGTGCAACCTAGCCAACTGCTCCGGAAGTCACAGCAGGAATGGTTGAAGTCGCTGGGTCTAAAGTGGCGATTCCATCAGGACTCTTCGTAGATTTGGTAGCGAGACTGGTTCCGATGGTCTCTGAAAATCCTGATGCTGTGAGGAAATATCTGCTCAGTCGTGCCAGCGATGAGTTTTTCAAGTTGGCGTGTTTCACAGTTTGACGGTGACAAGCTGTATACTAGTACTATTTGGCGTCCGGCGTCCTCCAGTCCCTTCGCGCTTTTTATAATCAGGGCATTCCGGCTCGGACTTCTTGCGGATTTTGAACGCTACCGCTTTCGTCGGAAAGCTTCGGGAGCAGATAGAGACTGAAGCCGACATCGACTTCCTGTTCAATGAGTTAGAGTTTGATCAACTGCTAGGTCAAGATAAAGCGGAACTTCTCGAGTTCGCTAAAAGTGAGCTCACGGGCTATGTGGAAGATTGGGTTCATAACGAGGCGAGCAATTTCGATCCTGACCAAGATCCGGATGATTTCTTCGATGACCTCAAGTTCCAGCTTGCAATTTTTGGCGATCTCTTCCCTCATGATAAGGCGATTGCGACCCGTGTCGACGATGGTTTGAAGGCCATTGAGGAAAAGGTGGATGAACTGAAGTTCAAGGCTTTCGAGCACGATTCGACGATGATTGACGAGGGGCCAAGGCCCGTTCGCGCAGAGGTTCCGGAAGGACTATCGATTTTCGACTATTTGGCCGACTAAGGCTCGTCCTTGACCCCCCGCCCGATCCCCCTAAGGGCCCGCCCATCCAAGGCCGGCTCCTATCGGGCGCCTGCCTCGGGCAGATAGAGCTGAACATTGGCGGTGTCGTCCCGGGGGCCTGGCGTTTGAAGCGCAAGGCTCTTTTCTATTGAAGCGCGGCTCCATGGAGAGCGCTTCGGGGCGGCCGTCAAAGTAACCCGGTGTCCGTGACGCGGGTGGAGTGTTTCAGGCTCGTGCGATCGTTTCGCCTCGCGGCTCCCTCTATCGGGTGTCCGCCGGCAGCGCGCATGGTCCTTTCTCCCTCCTCCCATCGTCGGTGACGCCACTCATTCGACCCGCCCGGGCGCAAAACCGGTGCCCACTTTTGCTGGTGGGTCGAGCAACGGTGAAGAGAGAAAGTCTTAATGCCGACGATCAACCAGCTGGTCCGCAAGGGCCGCGAACCGCAGAAGGCCAAGTCCAAGGTCCCTGCGATGGAGCAGAACCCGCAGAAGCGCGGTGTCTGCACGCGCGTCTATACGACGACCCCGAAGAAGCCGAACTCCGCGCTGCGCAAGGTCGCCAAGGTGCGCCTGACCAACCAGCGCGAGGTCATCTCCTACATCCCCGGCGAAGGGCACAACCTGCAGGAGCACAGCGTCGTGCTGATCCGCGGCGGCCGCGTGCGCGACCTGCCCGGCGTGCGCTACCACGTGCTGCGCGGCGTGCTCGATACGCAGGGGGTCAAGGACCGCCGCAAGAGCCGTTCGAAGTACGGCGCCAAGCGGCCGAAGTAAGGTTTAGGCGCGGCGCCTCCCGGCTCCGGCCCGATGCTCCACCCGGATACCCCACATGGTATCCTTTGGGTGGCCGGGTGGGGGAGCGGGCCGGAGCCGCAGGACGCTCACGGATGTGAGCGGCCACTCCGAAGGAGTTAGAAAGAATGTCACGTCGTCGTCGTCCCGAAAAGCGGGTCATCCTGCCTGATCCCAAGTTCGGTGATCAGATCCTGTCCAAGTTCATGAACAACCTCATGTACGATGGTAAGAAGTCCGTCGCCGAGAGCATCGTCTACGGTGCGCTCGAGACCGTCGAGACCCGTGCCAAGGCCGATCCGATCGCGCTGTTCCACAGTGCGCTCGAGAACGTCGCCCCGCAGATCGAGGTCCGTTCGCGGCGCGTCGGCGGTGCCACTTACCAGGTGCCGGTCGAGGTTCGTCCCGAGCGTGCCCAGGCGCTCGCCATTCGCTGGCTCATCACCGCCGCTCGCGGCCGTGCCGAAACCACCATGGCCGCGCGCCTTTCGGGCGAGCTGATGGACGCCGCCAACAACCGCGGCAACGCAGTCAAGAAGCGCGAAGACACCCACCGGATGGCCGACGCCAACCGCGCCTTCTCGCACTACCGCTGGTAATCACTATATGGGGGCCGGCTCGCCCTAGCCGAGCCGCCCCCGCATACTCCCCGAGGAATTTATAATGGCCCGCGAATATCCGCTCGAGCGTTATCGCAACATCGGCATCATGGCGCACATCGATGCCGGCAAGACCACCACGACCGAGCGTATTCTTTACTACACCGGCAAGTCCTACAAGATCGGCGAAGTCCACGACGGCGCTGCGACGATGGACTGGATGGAGCAGGAGCAGGAGCGCGGGATCACCATCACCTCGGCCGCCACGACTACCTTCTGGCAGGCTGAAGACGGGCAGGGCCCCAAGCACCGCATCAACATCATCGATACGCCCGGGCACGTTGACTTCACCATCGAAGTTGAGCGCAGCTTGCGCGTGCTTGACGGCGCTGTCGCAGTGTTCGACGGCGTCGCAGGCGTGGAGCCGCAGTCAGAGACAGTCTGGCGCCAAGCCGACAAGTACGGCGTGCCTCGCATGTGCTTCATTAATAAATTGGACCGCACGGGCGCCGATTTCTATTACTGCGTTCAAAGCATTATTGATCGTCTCGGCGCCGTTCCTCTTGTGCTTTACTTGCCGATAGGCGCCGAAGGCGGCCTCAAGGGAGTGGTCGACCTAGTCAGCAACCGCGGCATCATCTGGAAAGACGAAAGCCTGGGCGCGGAATTCGAATACGTCGAGATCCCCGCCGACATGGCCGACAAGGCTGCCGAGTACCGTGAGCGACTGATCGAGCTCGTCGTCGAGCAGGACGATGAGATCATGGAATCGTACCTCGAAGGCACCATTCCGGACATTGCAACCCTCAAGAAGCTGATCCGCAAGGGCACGCTCGATCGCAAGTTCGTGCCGATCACCTGCGGCTCTGCGTTCAAGAACAAGGGTGTTCAGCCGCTTCTCGACGCAGTGGTCGATTACATGCCGAGCCCGCTCGACGTGCCGGCGATCAAGGGTGTGCTGCCCGACACCGACGAAGAGCAGACCCGTGATACCAGCGACGAAGCACCGTTCAGCGCGCTGGCGTTCAAGATCATGAACGACCCGTTCGTCGGTTCGCTCACCTTCACGCGCATCTATTCGGGCAAGCTGTCGAAGGGCACGTATCTGAACTCGGTGAAGGACAAGAAGGAAAAGATCGGCCGTATGCTGCTGATGCATTCCAACAACCGGGAGGACATCGATGAGGCCTTCGCGGGCGACATCGTTGCGCTTGCGGGGATGAAGGACACCACGACCGGCGACACGCTGTGCGACATGGCCCACCCGATCATCCTCGAGCGGATGGAATTCCCCGATCCCGTGATCGAGCTGTCGGTTGAGCCGAAGACCAAAGCGGACCAAGAGCGGATGGGTATCGCGCTCAACCGCCTGGCCGCCGAGGATCCCTCGTTCCGCGTCTCGACCGATCACGAATCGGGCCAGACGATCATCAAGGGGATGGGCGAGCTCCACCTCGACATCCTGGTCGATCGGATGAAGCGCGAATTCAAGGTCGAGGCCAATGTCGGTGCGCCGCAGGTGGCATATCGTGAAAGCCTCGCGAAGCCGGTAGACGTCGATTACACCCACAAGAAGCAGTCAGGTGGATCGGGCCAGTTCGGTCGCGTCAAGGTCAAGGTCACGCCGGGCGAACGCGGCCAGGGCGTTGTCTTCGACGACAACGTCAAGGGCGGCAATATTCCCAAGGAGTACATTCCCGCGATCGAGAAGGGTTTCCGGGAGCAAGCCGAAAGCGGCTATCTCGTCGGTTTCCCGATTATCGACTTCTCGATCGAACTTTACGATGGTGCGTACCACGACGTCGATTCGAGCGCGATCGCGTTCGAAATCTGCGGTCGCGGTGCGATGCGCGAAGTAGCCAGCAAGGCGGGCATCAAGCTGCTCGAGCCGATCATGAAGGTCGAGGTCGTCACGCCCGAGGATTATCTCGGCGACGTCATCGGCGACATCAATAGTCGGCGCGGACAGATCCAAGGTACCGATACCCGCGGCAACGCACAGGCTGTCGAGGCGATCGTGCCGCTTGCAAACATGTTCGGCTACGTCAACGAACTGCGCTCGTTTACCCAGGGGCGTGCGCAGTACACGATGCAGTTCTCGCACTACGATGAAGTGCCGGCAAACGTCGCCGCGGAGGTCAAGGAGAAGCTTGCTTAAGACGGGGCTACCGTCTAGGGGCGGCGCCTGTTTCACCGGGCGCCGTCAGCAGGCTAGGTGTAATTCAATTCCAGACAGAGGTTACGAGTAAAATGGCCAAGGAAAAATTCCAGCGGAACAAGCCGCACTGCAACATCGGCACCATCGGTCACGTCGACCATGGCAAGACCACGCTGACCGCGGCGATCACCAAGGTCATGGCGGAAGAGTTCGGCGGATCGGCGGTTGATTTCGCGAACATCGACAAGGCTCCCGAAGAGCGTGAGCGCGGCATCACCATTTCGACCGCACACGTCGAGTACGAGACGGCTGCACGCCACTATGCGCACGTCGATTGCCCGGGCCACGCCGACTACGTGAAGAACATGATCACCGGTGCCGCCCAGATGGACGGCGCGATCCTGGTCGTGAACGCCGCCGACGGCCCGATGCCCCAGACCCGCGAGCACATCCTGCTCGCGCGCCAGGTCGGCGTGCCGGCACTGGTCGTGTACATGAACAAGGTCGATCAGGTCGACGACGAGGAAATCCTCGAACTGGTCGAACTGGAAGTGCGCGAGCTGCTCAGCAAGTACGACTTCGACGGCGACAACATTCCGATCGTCAAGGGTTCCGCCCTTGCCGCTCTCGAAGGTCGCGATGACGAGATCGGCAAGAACTCGATCGACGCTCTGATGAAGGCCGTCGACGAATTCATTCCGCAGCCGGAGCGTCCGGTCGACCGTCCGTTCCTGATGCCGATCGAGGACGTGTTCTCGATCTCAGGCCGCGGCACCGTGGTCACCGGCCGCGTCGAAGCAGGTATCGTGAACGTCGGCGACGAATGCGAGATCGTTGGCATCAAGGATACCACCAAGACGACCGTCACCGGCGTTGAAATGTTCCGCAAGCTGCTCGATCGCGGCGAAGCGGGCGACAATATCGGCGCGCTGATTCGCGGCGTCGCGCGTGAAGCCGTCGAGCGTGGCCAGGTTCTGGCCAAGCCCGGTTCGGTCAACCCGCACACCGAGTTCGAAGCCGAAGTCTACGTGCTGTCGAAGGATGAAGGCGGTCGCCACACGCCGTTCTTCGCCAACTATCGCCCGCAGTTTTACTTCCGCACCACCGACGTGACCGGCGAAGTCGTCCTTCCTGAGGGCACCGAGATGGTCATGCCGGGCGACAACGTGACGATCGGCGTCAAGCTGATCGCGCCGATCGCGATGGACGAAGGCCTTCGTTTCGCTATTCGCGAAGGCGGCCGCACCGTTGGTTCGGGCGTCGTTGCAAAGATCACGAAGTAAGTCTCCAAGTACACTGGATTAGGGCCCGGTTCTCATAAGAGAGCCGGGCCCTCCGCTTTTCAAGGCCTCGGCTAGCAAGATCTTCTGCTTTGCCATTCTCTGATCTGCGTGGGCGCGTGAGTTTTCCCTTTTCGGGGTTGCATGGCACCCGCCTCATCCGTATAGGCCCTCCACCGGACAGGGATTCGTTCCCGTCCAAAAGAATTCAGGGAAGGCCGCCCGTACCGGGAAACCGGAGTAAAACGGGGCGCGCCTTTCTTTTTTGCGGGTCGGATACGGCTCGCTTGGCTCTTTCGCATCGGTAAGTGGACATGGAAGCTCAAAACATCCGCATTCGCCTGAAGGCGTTTGATCACCGCGTGCTCGACCAGGCGACTGGCGAAATCGCTGATACGGCACGTCGCACCGGCGCGCTGATCCGGGGGCCCATTCCACTGCCGACGCGGATCGAGAAGTTTACCGTGAACCGCGGCCCGCACATCGACAAGAAGTCGCGTGAGCAGTTCGAGGTGCGCACCTACAAGCGGTTGCTCGATATCGTGCAGCCCAACGCTCAGACCGTGGACGCGCTTATGAAGCTCGACCTGGCTGCCGGCGTCAATGTCGAGATCAAGCTGGCCTGAGCCGGCTCGGTTTCGCTGCGAGCCAGAAGGCTCGCGGACAAGGGATACCTCCGGCGAGCTGCCGGGTTAGCGTCCCCCGTCTCGTCTCTTTCGAGAGACACTTTGGCCCGGACGGGGCGACGTATGATTTCCAAGGGCCGAGCAAGCACTCCGGATGGTCCGGTGTGCCTCTGTAAGGAGAATGGGTCATGCGCTCCGGCGTGATCGTTAAGAAAGTCGGGATGACCCGCCTCTTCCAGGAGGATGGCCGGCATGTGCCCGTCACCGTCTTGGCGCTCGAGGATTGCCAGGTTGTCTCGCACCGCACCGCCGAGCGCGACGGCTATTTCGCCGTTCAGCTGGGCGCGGGCGAAGCCAAGCAGAAGAACGTCAACAAGCCGCAGCGCGAAGCATTCGCGAAGGCAAACGTTGGCCTCAAAATGCGCGTCGCCGAATTTCGCGTCGAAGGCGAAGACGGGCTGATCCCGGTTGGCTCGACTATCTCCGCAGAGCATTTCATTGCTGGGCAGAAGGTCGACATCAGCGGTCATACCCAGGGCAAGGGATTCCAAGGCGCGATGAAGCGCTGGGGCTTCGGAGGCATGCGCGCGACGCACGGCGTCTCCGTCAGCCACCGCGCGCACGGCTCGACCGGTCAGCGCCAGGATCCGGGCAAAGTCTTCAAGAACAAGAAGATGGCCGGCCACATGGGTGACAAGCAGCGCACCCAACAGAACCTCGAAGTCGTCCGCACTGACGCCACGCGCGGGCTGATTTTCGTCAAGGGCTCGGTTCCCGGGGCGAAGAACGGCTGGCTGCTGCTTCGTGATGCGGTCAAGCTTTCGGCGCCCGATGGTGTGCCGTTCCCCGGCGCGGTGATCGACAAAAATGCGGCTCCTCAGCACGAGGAAGCGCCGGCGGGTCTGGTTGAAGCGGCTGCCGAGCACGAAGTGCACGACCAGGTCAGCCCTGAACTGCAGGAGCAGCTCGCTGCCGAGCAGCAATCTGGCGCTGGCGACGAGACCACCGCCGCGATTGGCGAAGAAACCCCCGAGGGCGGCGTTGCCGCTTCCGATGACGGCAAGGAGGGCTGAAGCCATGAAGGTGAAGGTCCAGAAACTCGACGGTTCGCAGGTTACCGGCACTGCCGGCAATCTTGAGCTGAGCGACGATGTGTTCGGTGTTGAACCGCGGCAGGATATCCTGCACCGGGTCGTGACCTGGCAGCTGTGGAACCGGCGCGCCACCGCGCGTCCGACCCGCGAGCGCAGTGATGTGTCGCGCACGGGTAAGAAGTTTGGTCGCCAGAAGGGTGGCGGCACGGCCCGTCACGGCGACCGCGCAGCTCCGATCTTCATTGGCGGCGGCAAGGCGCACGGTGCCCGCAAGCGTGATTTCGACATTTCGCTGAACAAGAAGATTCGCGCTCTCGGGCTCCGCATGGCGCTCTCGAGCAAGGCAAAGGACGGTCTGGTAATCGTCGACAGCCTCGTCCTCGACGATGCTAAGACCAAAGCGCTCAAGGGCCAGTTCGACAAGAATGGCTGGAGCGGCAAGATCCTGGTGATCGACGGTGACGCGGTCGAAGGGTCGTTCGCGCGGGCTGCAGGCAACCTCCCGGGCATCAACGTGATGCCGGCGATGGGCGCCAACGTCTATGACATCCTGAAGCATGACACGCTGGTCTTGACCCGGTCCGCTGTCGAAAAGCTGGAGGCTCGCTTCAATGGCTAAGCAGCAGCGGCAGGTCGACGCGCGTCATTATGACGTGATCGTCGCCCCCCACATTACCGAAAAGTCGACCCTGGCTTCGGAATTCAACGCGATCGTTTTCAAGGTCGCCGGCGATTCCACCAAGTCGCAGATCAAGGAGGCCGTCGAGGCCATTTACGATCGCAAGGTGGCGAAGGTGAATACCATCGTCGTCAAGGGCAAGACCAAGCGCTGGAAGGGCAAGCCCTACAAGCGCACCGACATGAAGAAGGCGATCGTGACCCTGGCTGCCGGCCAGGACTCGATCGACATCACCAGCGGGATCTGAGGGCAGGACAATGGCACTCAAGAACTACAAACCGACCAGCCCGGCCCGTCGTGGCCTGATCCTGGTTGACAAGTCCGGCCTGTGGAAGGGCAAGCCGATCAAGGCGCTTACCGAAGGCAAGCGCAAGACCGGCGGGCGTAACAACAAGGGCCACGTGACCAGCCGCGGAATTGCGGGCGGACACAAGCAAAAGTACCGCTACGTCGACTTCAAGCGGCGTAAGTGGGACATGCCGGCGACCGTCGAGCGGATGGAGTACGATCCCAACCGCACCGCGTTCATCGCGCTGGTCAAGTACGAGGACGGCGAACTCGCCTACATCCTCGCGCCCCAGCGTCTGGCCGTTGGCGACAGCGTCGTCGCCGGTGAGAAAACCGACACCAAGCCTGGCAATGCGATGCTGCTGGGGACGATGCCGGTCGGCACGATCTGCCACAACGTTGAGATGAAGCCGGGCAAGGGTGGCCAGATCGCCCGCTCTGCCGGCACTTACGTCCAAGTTGTCGGTCGTGATCGCGGCATGGTGATCGTGCGGCTCAATAGCGGCGAGCAGCGTTATCTGCGCGCCGATTGCATGGGCACCGTGGGGGCCGTGTCGAACCCTGACAACCAGAACCAGAACTTCGCCAAGGCCGGCCGCAGCCGCTGGATGGGCCGGCGTCCGCTGACGCGCGGCGTGGCGAAGAACCCGGTCGATCACCCGCACGGCGGCGGCGAAGGCCGTACTTCAGGCGGCCGTCACCCGGTCACCCCGTGGGGCAAGCCGACCAAGGGTGCGCGCACCCGCCATAACAAGTCGACGGACAAGATGATCATCCGGTCCCGTCACGCGAAGAAGAAGAGGTAAGCGACATGGCTCGTTCCGTCTGGAAAGGTCCCTTCGTCGACCTGCATCTGCTGAAAAAGGCTGAAGATGCGCAGGACAAGAGTGCCCGTGGTGCGATCAGGACCTGGTCGCGGCGCAGCACGATCCTGCCGCAGTTCGTCGGCCTGACTTTCAGCGTCTACAACGGCCAGAAGTTCATTCCGGTCTCCGTCAATGAGGACATGGTCGGTCACAAGCTCGGCGAGTTCTCGCCCACGCGCAGCTTCCCCGGCCACGCCGCTGACAAAAAGGGCAAACGCTGATGGGCAAGCAAAAAGCCCCCCGCCGCGTCGGCGATAACGAGGCGCTTTCTGTCGGCACCACGATCCGTGGTTCGGCGCAGAAGCTCAACCTCGTCGCCGCGCTGATCCGTGGCCGCAAGGTCGAGGACGCGCTCAACATTCTCGCCTTCTCGAAGAAGTCGATGGCGCGCGATGCGACGAAAGTGCTCGCGAGCGCGATCGCCAACGCCGAGAACAACCATAACCTTGATGTCGACGCACTCGTCGTCGCCGAGGCATCGGTCGGCAAGTCCGTCACCATGAAGCGTTTCCACACGCGTGGGCGGGGCAAGAGCACCCGCATCCTGAAGCCGTTCAGCCGGCTGCGCATCGTGGTCCGTGAAAGCGAGGAAGCCTGATCCATGGGTCATAAATCAAACCCGATCGGCCTGCGCCTGCAGATCAACCGCACTTGGGACAGCCGCTGGTACGCCGAAGGGCGTGACTACGCCAAGCTGCTCAGCGAGGACATCCAGATCCGCAAGTACATAGTCGAGAGCCTCCCGCAGGCCGCGATTTCGAAAGTGGTGATCGAGCGTCCGGCAAAGCTGTGCCGCGTGTCGATCTATGCCGCCCGGCCGGGCGTCATCATCGGCAAGAAGGGCGCCGACATCGAGAAGCTGCGCGCCAAGCTCGCGACAATGACCAAGAGCGACGTCAAGCTCAACATCGTCGAGATCCGCAAGCCCGAGATCGACGCCAAGCTTGTTGCGCAGGGAATTGCCGATCAGCTTGTGCGCCGGGTGGCGTTCCGCCGCGCGATGAAGCGCGCGATGCAGTCGGCGATGCGCCTGGGTGCCGAAGGCATCAAGGTTATGTGCGGCGGCCGTCTTGGCGGCGCCGAGATCGCCCGCGTCGAGCAGTACCGCGAAGGCCGCGTGCCGCTGCACACGCTGCGCGCCAACGTCGATTATGCCGATGCCGAGGCGCTGACCGCTTATGGCGTGATCGGCATCAAGGTATGGATCTTCAAGGGCGAGATTCTCGGCCATGATCCGACCGCCCAGGACCGTCTGATGATGGAGGCCCAGACTTCGGGCGTCCGTCCGGCATCCGACCGGCGCTAAGGTAGAGCAAGAACATGCTGCAACCGAAAAAAACCAAGTTCCGCAAGGCCTTCAAGGGCCGGATCAAGGGTGACGCCAAGGGCGGCACGAGCCTCAATTTTGGCTCGTACGGTCTCAAGGCGCTCGAGCCCGAGCGGGTCACTGCGCGTCAGATCGAAGCGGCTCGCCGTGCGATCACGCGTCACATCAAGCGCCAAGGGCGTTTGTGGATTCGCATCTTCCCGGATGTGCCGGTGTCGAAGAAGCCTGCTGAAGTCCGCCAGGGCAAGGGCAAAGGCTCGGTCGAATACTGGGCCGCTCGGGTGAAGCCGGGCCGGATCCTGTTCGAGCTCGACGGGGTACCCGGTCCGCTCGCGGCCGAAGCATTCGAGCGCGCAGCGATGAAGCTGCCGATCAAGACCAAAGTCATCGCCCGCCTGGGCGATACCACCCACCTGGGAGCCGAGTGATGGCGAAAAAACCCGCCAAAGCACCTGCCGGTAGCAAGGTCGAGGATATGCGTACCAAGACTGACGATCAGCTCGGTGAGCGGCTCGTCGACCTGAAGCGCGAGGCTTTCAACTTGCGCTTCCAGGCCGCGACCAATCAGCTGGAGCGCCCCGCGCGCATCCGCGAGGTGCGCCGCGACATCGCGCGCATCAAGACCCTGCAGACCGAGCGCCAGACCGCCTCGGCCCGCTCGGCCGAAGCGAAGTAAGGAAAGCCGATGCCAAAGCGTATCCTCGTCGGGACCGTCGTCTCCGACAAGACCGACAAGACCGTGACCGTGCTGGTCGAGCGCAAGGTGAAGCACCCGCTCTACGGCAAGATCATCCGTCGCTCGAAGAAGTACCACGCGCATGACGAAGCCAATGCGTTTCATCCTGGCGATGTGGTTCGGATCGAGGAAACCCGGCCGATCTCCAAGACCAAGACCTGGGCTGTGAAGGACCGGGTTACCGCGGGCGGGGTCCAGGCGGTCGAAGCCGATATCGAAGTCGCCGAAGCCGGCAACTGAGCCAAGTTTTTTAGGAACTGCCGGACTGGTTCCGGCAAGCCGAACGAGAAGGAACCGGATCGATGATCCAGATGCAATCCACGCTCGATGTCGCTGACAACAGCGGCGCGAAGCGCGTCCAGTGCATCAAGGTGCTGGGCGGATCGAAGCGCCGCACCGCTGGTGTGGGCGACGTGATCGTGGTCTCCGTCAAGGAGGCGCAGCCGCGCACGCGCGTCAAGAAGGGCGACGTTCACCGCGCAGTGATCGTGCGTACCCGCAAGGACGTGCGCCGCACCGACGGCAGCGTGATACGCTTCGACAGCAACGCCGCGGTGCTGGTCAACAAGAACGAGGAGCCGATCGGCACCCGTATCTTCGGCCCGGTCGTGCGCGAGCTGCGCGGTCGCGGCTTCATGAAGATTATCAGTCTTGCGCCGGAGGTGCTGTAATGGCTGGCGCTAAGATCAAGAAGGGCGACAGCGTCGTCGTGCTTTCGGGCAAGGACAAGGGCCGCACCGGTACCGTCCAGGCCGTGATGCCGAAGGATAGCAAGGTTCTCGTCGAGGGCGTCAACGTGGCTGCCCGCCACCGCAAACCGAGCCAGACCAACCCGCAAGGTGGCATCGATCGCAAATCCGCGCCGATGCACATTTCCAAGGTCGCTCTGGCAGATCCCAAGGACGGCAAGCCCACCCGCGTCCGGTTCGAAACGAACAAGGACGGGCGCAAGGTCCGCGTCGCCGTCAAGTCAGGGGAGACCATCGATGGCTGATTACAGCCCCCGCATGAAGACTCGTTATGAAGACGAGATCGCCAAGGCAATGACCGAGAAGTTCGGCTATACGAACCGTCTCCAGGTTCCGCGGCTCGAGAAGATCACGCTCAACATGGGCGTGGGCGAGGCGAGCCAGGACAAGAAGAAGGTGCAGACCGCCGCTGAGGAAATGGCCCTGATCGCTGGTCAGAAGCCGGTCATCACCAAGGCCAAGAAGTCGATCGCCCAGTTCAAGCTGCGCGAAGGCATGCCGATCGGCGTGAAGGTCACGCTTCGCCGCGAGCGGATGTACGAATTTCTCGACCGCTTGGTGACTGTCGCCATGCCACGCATCCGCGATTTTCGCGGGCTCAACCCCAAGAGCTTCGACGGACGCGGCAACTATGCGATGGGCCTCAAGGAGCAGATCGTTTTTCCCGAGATCTCGTACGACAAGATCGAGAAAGTCCGGGGGATGGACATCATCGTAACCACCACGGCGAAGACTGATGACGAGGCGCGCGAACTGCTGCGCCTGTTCGGTTTCCCGTTCCCGCGTGACGAAGCCGCTGCCGATGAGCAGCAGGCTGCCGCGTGACAACCGTTTAAGGAAGAGAGCTTAAGTCCATGGCGAAACTGAGTTCCATCAACAAGAATGAGCGTCGCAAGAAGCTCGTCAAGAAGTATGCCGGCAAGTACGCTCGGCTGAAGGCGGTCGCCGACGACAAGTCGTTGGACGATTCGGAGCGCCTCATCGCGCGCCTGAAGCTGGCCGAAATCCCGCGTAATGCGAATCCTACCCGGGTGCGCAACCGCTGTTCCACCACTGGCCGCCCGCGCGGCGTTTATCGCAAGTTCGGCCTCAACCGGATCGAGATCAGGAATTTGGGCAACAAGGGCCTGATCCCCGGTCTGACCAAGTCGAGCTGGTGAGGATCTACTGATGGCTATGACCGATCCCCTGGGTGATATGCTCACCCGCATCCGCAACGGCCAACAGGCGAAGAAGGATTCCGTCCTTACTCCCGCCAGCAAGCTGCGCGCGAACGTTCTCGAAGTCCTGAAGCGTGAAGGCTTCATCCGCGGCTTCACCGAGGACGAGAGCGGCAAGCATCCGGCGCTGCGGATCGAGCTGAAGTATTTCGAGGGCGAGCCTGCGATCAAGCATCTCGTTCGCGTCTCCAAGCCCGGCCGCCGCGTCTATTCGGGTTCGAAAGAACTGCCGAATGTGCGCAACGGCCTTGGCATCACCATCGTCTCGACGCCCCGCGGCGTGCTCTCGGATGCCGAGGCGCGCACGCAGAACGTCGGTGGCGAAGTGCTGGCGGAGGTATTCTGATGAGCCGCATCGGCAAAAAGCCGGTGGCGATCCCCAGTGGGGTCACCGCCGACATCGAAGGCAGCACGCTTTCGGTCAAGGGTCCCAAGGGCACCTTGACGTTGGGCATGTCCGACCTGATCAACTACAAAGTCGAAGATGGGGCCATTTCGATCATGCCGGCCGATGGCAGCAAGGCCGCGCGGGCGTTTTGGGGCCTTCAGCGCACGTTGGTGTCGAACCTGGTGGAAGGTGTCACGGCCGGCTTCACCAAGACGCTCGACATCAAGGGCGTGGGCTACCGCGCCGCAGCACAAGGCCGTAACCTGAAGCTGCAGCTTGGTTATTCGCACGACGTCGACCTTGCCGTTCCCGAAGGCCTCGAGGTCAAGACCCCCGATCAGACGACGATCGAGGTGTCCGGCATCGACAAGCAGTCGGTAGGGCAGTTCGCCGCAGAAATCCGCCGCTGGCGCAAGCCTGAGCCATACAAGGGCAAGGGCATCGCGTATCGCGGCGAGTACATCTTCCGCAAGGAAGGGAAGAAGAAGTAAGATGGCTAAGCTTTCCCTCTTCGAGCGCCGCCGCCGCCGCGTGCGCACCGCGATCAAGTCCCGCGCCGGCGACCGGCCGCGGCTGTCGATCCACCGCACCGGCCGGCACATTTATGCGCAGGTCATCGATGACAAGCAGGGCCGCACGCTGGCCGCTGCGAGCACGCTGGGTGTTTCAGCCAGCGGCGCGAACGTCGATGCCGCCACGCAGGTCGGCAAGACCATTGCCGAAGTCGCCAAGAAGGCCGGGGTGAGCGCAGTGGTGTTCGACCGCGGCGGGTTCCTGTTCCATGGCCGCGTGAAAGCGCTGGCCGACGCCGCCCGCGAAGGCGGGCTGGAGTTCTGATGATGCCTGAGAACGAAAACACCGAGAACGCCGCTACCGAGGCCCCGGCAGTTGCCGAAACCCAGAACGCGGTCGTCAACGAGAAACCGGCAGTTGCCGATACTCCTTCGGAAGCAGCCAAGACACAGAGCGCCGAAAGCGGCGACCCGACTCAACCGCGTGCGCGCGGCGGTCGTGGCGGCGGTGACCGTGGTGGTAACCGTGGCGGTGGCCCGGGCGGCAACCGAGGCGGCGGCAATCGTGGCGGCGGGCGGCGTGACGATCGTCGCGGCGGGCGCGACGAGGAAGATGATGGTATCATCGAGAAGCTGGTCCACATCAACCGCGTGTCCAAGACGGTAAAGGGCGGCAAGCGCTTCGGGTTTGCGGCGCTGGTCGTCGTGGGTGACGGTGCGGGCCGCGTGGGCTTCGGCCACGGCAAGGCGCGCGAAGTGCCCGAGGCGATCACCAAGGCGACCGCTGCAGCCAAGAAGAAGATGATCCGGGTTCCGCTCAAGGAAGGGCGCACGCTGCATCACGACGGCAAGGGGCGGTTTGGTGCCGGCAAGGTCAACGTCCGCAGCGCGCCCGCAGGTACCGGCATTATCGCCGGCGGCCCGATGCGCGCGGTGTTCGAGAGCCTTGGCGTGGCGGACGTGGTGACCAAGTCGGTCGGCACTTCGAACCCGTACAACATGATCCGTGCGACGTTCGACGCGCTGCAGGACCAGACTTCTCCGAAGTCGGTTGCCCAGCGCCGCGGCAAGAAGGTCGCTGACCTGCTGGGTCGTGGTGGTTCGAGCGCGGCCGAGGCGGAAGCCGAAGCCGCAGCGATTGTGGAGTAAGCCAGATGGCGAAAATCAAGCTCAAGCAGGTCGGCAGTCCGATCCGCCGTCCCGAATCGCAGAAGAAGATTTTGATTGGCCTGGGTCTCGGTAAGATGCACCGGGTCGTCGAAATCGAGGACAGCGCGGAAGTCCGCGGTGCGGTCGCCAAGCTACCGCATATGGTCGAGATCGTCGATTAACCGAAGTTTCTTCGCCTTGGCGAGGACCAATACCAGCGCGACAAAAGCGAAAGCGAGTGCATTGACATGAAACTGAACGACATCCGCGACAATGAAGGCGCCCGCCACCGCAAGATGCGGGTCGGCCGGGGCATCGGTTCGGGCAAGGGCAAGACCGCCGGGCGCGGCCAGAAGGGCCAGAAGGCTCGTTCGGGTGTGGCCGTGAAGGGTTTTGAGGGCGGCCAGATGCCGCTCCACATGCGCATCCCGAAGCGTGGCTTCAATAATCCGTTCGGCAAAGACTACGCCGAAGTGAACCTGGGCATGATCCAGAAGTTCATCGACGCCGGCAAGCTCGATGCCAATGCGCTGGTCGATCACGACGCGCTCAAAGCCGCTGGCATCGCCCGTTCGGCAAAGCACGGCGTCCGCCTGCTCGGCAAGGGCGAACTGACGGCCAAGGTTTCGTTCAAGGTCGCCGGCGCCTCGAAGGGCGCGCTCGAAGCGGTTGAGAGGGCTGGTGGATCGGTCGAGGTCATCGCCAAGGCGCAGCCGGAGCACGAGAAAAAGGCCGCGCGTCGGGAGGCGAATACGGCCGCCAAGAGCAAGCCGGCCGCCAAGTAAGCGAATAACAGGTGAAGGGGGTTCGACATGCGGACCCCCGCTACCTATGTAGCCTCCCTGTGCCGGGAGGGGTCCCAATGAGCCCTTGGCGCCAGAACAGGATTTTCGGGTAATCCCATGGCATCACGCGCCGACAATATCGCCAGCTCGCTGAGCCTTGCGAACTTCTCCAAGGCAACCGAGCTCAAGAACCGCATCTGGTTTACGGTCGGCGCCCTGATCGTTTTTCGTTTCCTGAGCTTCGTGCCGCTGCCGGGTGTCAATCCGCTGGTACTCGAGCAGCTCTATGCCCAGACGCAGGGCGGCATCCTCGATCTGTTCAACACGTTTTCGGGTGGCAGCCTCGAGCGCATGAGCCTCATCGCGCTTGGCATCATGCCGTATATTACTGCCTCGATCGTGGTGCAGCTGGCCGCTTCGCTGCATCCGGCGCTCGCGGCGATGAAGAAGGAAGGCGCTTCGGGCCGCCAGAAGCTGAATCAGTATACCCGCTACGGCGCGGTTTTCCTTTGTGCCATCCAAGGCTGGTTCCTTGCCTCCGGGCTTGAGGCTTACGGTGCATCGAGTGGACTTCAGGCCGTGGTGTTCCCCGGCCTTACCTTCCGGATCACCGCGGTGATCAGCCTTGTCGGTGGCTCGATGTTCCTCCTTTGGCTTGGTGAGCAGATCACCAGCCGCGGGATCGGCAACGGCGTTTCGCTGATCATCATGGCGGGCATCGTTGCCCAATTCCCGAGCTTCGGGGCCAACTTGTTCGAAGGTGGACGTTCGGGTTCGATCAGCCCGTTCGTCATCATCGCTTTCGTCGTGATGATTGTCGGCCTGATCGTGTTCATTTCGTTCATGGAGCGCGCGCAGCGCCAGCTGCTGATCCAGTATCCCAAGCGCCAGAGCCAGCGCGGCATGATGCAGGCGGATCGCAGCCACTTGCCGCTCAAGCTCAACACCTCGGGCGTGATCCCGCCGATTTTCGCCAGCTCGCTGCTGCTGCTGCCGCTGACCATCAGTCAGTTTGCGGGCCAGGCGATCGATCCCGAAGGCACGACCGGCGGCGTCATCAACTCGCTGAACTTCTACCTCCAGCACGGTCAGCCGCTTTACCTGTTGCTCTATGCGGCAGGGATCATCTTCTTCACGTTCTTCTATACGGCCGTTGTCTTCAACCCTGAAGAGACGGCCGAGAACCTGAAGAAGAACGGCGGCTTCATTCCAGGTATCCGTCCGGGCAAGCGGACGCAGGATTATCTCGATTACGTACTGACCCGGATAACCGTGATCGGGGCGATTTACCTGACGCTCGTGTGCGTGCTGCCCGAATACATGATCGCGCAGACCGGTATTCCGTTGTTCCTGGGCGGGACCAGCCTGCTGATCGTCGTCAACGTTACGGTCGACACCATCAGCCAGATCCAGTCGCATTTGCTGGCGCACCAGTATGGCAACTTGATCAAGAAGGCCAAGTTGAAGGGCCGTTTGCGCTAGAGCCAGTGGCCGGTGAGATAGAGGGGCGCGCGTGAACATCATCCTTCTCGGACCGCCCGGAGCGGGCAAGGGCACCCAGGCGCAGCGCCTGGTCGAGCATCACGGCATGCGCCAGCTTTCGACCGGCGACATGCTGCGCGCCGCGGTCAAGGCCGGGACGCCGGTGGGGGTCGAGGCCAAGGCGGTGATGGAACGTGGCGAACTCGTCTCCGATGAGATCGTGTCCCGGCTGATTGATAGCGAACTGACCGCCATGGGCGCCGAAACGGGCGCGATCTTCGATGGGTATCCGCGTACCGCAGCCCAAGCCGAAGCGCTCGACACGCTGCTTGGGGCGCACGGCCGCCAGCTCGATTACGTGATCGAGCTCGAGGTCGACGAGGACGCCTTGGTTACCCGGATAACTGGCCGCTTTACCTGCGCCAAATGCGGCGAGGGTTATAATGACGACTACAAGCGTCCCGCCCAGCCCGGCGTGTGCGACCGCTGCGGATCGACCGAGTTCAAGCGTCGGCCGGACGATAACGAAGAGACCGTCCGCACGCGCATGGCCGAATACCGAGTCAAGACCGCGCCGATCCTGCCGATCTACGATGCACGTGGGATCGTCCGCCGGATCGACGGCATGGCCGACATCGGACAGGTCTCGGACGCGATCGAGGCGATCCTGGCAGGTTAGTTCTTTTCCCCCGAGCGCCGGCATGGGATAGAAGCTGCCGACGGGAGGGTTCACGATGCTCAGGAAAATGCCGGCAGTAGCTCTCGCGCTTGCGCTTGGCGCGCCAGCCGCGGCCGAGGTGGTTGAGACCTCCGCCGGTCACTTCGTCACCCGCAACAGCGTGACGGTGAAAGCCGCGCCCAAGGCCACGTGGTTGGCGCTGATCGAGCCGGCAGATTGGTGGGACAAGGATCATACCTGGTCGGGCTCGGCGGCCAACCTGTCGCTCGTGCCGCAGGGCGGAGGATGCTTCTGCGAGCGCCTTCCTGAAAAGGACAATGCGCCCGATACCGGCCTCTCGGGAAGCGCCCAGCACATGACGGTGGTGATGGCCGAACCAGCCAAGGTTCTGCGCATGCGCGGCGGGCTCGGCCCGTTGCAGAGCGAGCCTGTCGATGGGGTGCTGACGATCACCCTTCAGCCAGCAGTGGGCGGGGGCACAAAGCTGGTGTGGGAATATGTTGTCGCCGGGCACATGCGCTACCCGGTGAACAAGATCTCGGCATCGGTCGACACGGTGATGAGCCAGCAACTCGCGCGTCTGGCCGATAAGCTCGGGCTCGTGGCGGCGGCGCCTCCGGTCAAGCCCGCGGCGAAGCCCCTCGCCAAGCCAACGTCGAAGCCGTTCGACAGTGCTGATCCAAACGCTGCCGGTCCCGCGCTCGATGCGGCGAGTGACAAAACCGGCGCTTAACCAACGGGTTTGGAGCGAGCCCTTTGACCAAGCATCGAATAGGTGTAAAACGCGGGGGCAGATCGCGACGCGGGGCCAATCGGCGCTCGTAGCCGTTCGCGCGTGCTTGACGGTTGACTGTACAGGCGAATCGCCTTAAGCGCGCCGCTTATTCGACAACGCGGGGGAGTCCGGCAGGCGCAATCGTATTGCGCTCTATCCGGGCTTTTTGCCGTAAGGCCGCGTCGGCCGCTGTCGGGTAACCGCGATGAGATAGGGACCGCCACCCGTCGCAACGGGCCGGCCAAGTCCCTGTGGAGCATGGAGAATATAAAGTGGCTCGTATTGCCGGGGTGAACCTCCCCACCAACAAGCGCGTGATTATCGCGCTTACCTACATTCACGGAATCGGTCGCACCACGGCCGTAAAAATTGCCGACAAGCTGGGGATCGATCATACCCGCCGCGTGTCGGACCTGTCCGATGCCGAAGTGCTGCAGATTCGCGAAACGATCGACGGCGATCATCAAGTCGAGGGCGACCTGCGCCGCGATACCGCGATGAACATCAAGCGCTTGATGGACCTCGCCAGCTATCGCGGCTTGCGCCACCGCAAGGGCCTGCCGGTCCGCGGCCAGCGTACGCACACCAACGCCCGCACCCGCAAGGGCAAGGCCAAGGCAATCGCCGGGAAGAAGAAGTAAGCGCGCGCCGATAAGGCAGCCCACTTCATCTTTTCTCGAGCTAGTTACAGGATACCAGCACAATGGCACGCGAACCTCAGCGCATTAAGCGCCGCGAGCGGAAAAACATTTCCAGCGGCGTCGCGCATGTGAACGCCAGCTTCAACAACACCATGATCACCATCACCGACGCGCAAGGCAACGCGATCAGCTGGTCTTCGGCCGGCATGATGGGCTTCAAGGGGAGCCGCAAGTCGACTCCTTATGCCGCCCAGGTCGCCGCCGATGACGCCGGCAAGAAGGCCGCCGAACATGGCGTCCGCACGCTCGAAGTCGAGGTCAAGGGCCCCGGCTCGGGCCGCGAGAGCGCGCTGCGGGCACTGCAGGCGGTTGGCTTCACGATCACCTCGATCCGAGACGTGACTTCGATCCCGCACAACGGCGTTCGGCCGTCCAAGCGGCGTCGCGTCTGATCCGTATCTGCCCGGCGCAGGGTCGCTCCCTCCGCCGCCTTTAACGGACCGGACGCATCGCCAGCGCCGGCCCGACACGCATTTGAACCCCAGGGGATATCCATGGCCGTCAACACCAAGAACTGGCAGGAACTCAAGAAGCCCAACAGCCTCGATGTGAAGGACGCCGCGAAGGGCCGCAAGGCCACTTTCGTCGCCGAGCCGCTCGAGCGCGGTTACGGCCTCACCCTCGGCAACGCGCTGCGCCGGGTGCTGCTTTCATCGCTCCAGGGCGCGGCGATCACCTCGATCAAGATCGAGAACGTGCTACACGAATTCTCCTCGCTCGCGGGCGTACGTGAAGACGTGACCGACATCGTCCTGAATGTGAAGCAGATCGCTTTGCGAATGGAAGGTGAAGGCCCCAAGCGGCTGCAGCTCGCGGCAACCGGCCCGGGCGAAGTGACCGCGGGCGATATCGCCGTGTCGGGCGACATCGAGGTGATGAACAAGGACCTCGTGATCTGCCACCTCGACGAAGGCGCGAATCTCAACATGGAACTGACCGCCGACAGCGGTAAGGGCTACGTTCCTGCGGTCGGCAACCGGCCGATTGACGCCCCGATCGGGCTGATCCCAGTCGATAGCCTGTACTCGCCGGTTCGCCAGGTCAGCTACAAGGTCGAGAACGCCCGCGTCGGGCAGGAGCTCGACTTCGACAAACTGTCGCTCTCGATCGAGACCGACGGCACCGTGACACCCGAAGACGCCGTGGCCTACGCCGCGCGCATCCTGCAGGACCAGCTCGCGCTGTTCGTCCACTTCGAAGACGGCATCCCGCAGTCGAACTCGCCGATGATCGGTCTCGCTGCGCAGCCCGAAGAGAGCGACGCTAACCAGCTCAACCGTTACCTGCTCAAGAAGGTTGACGAGCTGGAGCTGTCGGTGCGGTCGGCCAACTGCCTCAAGAACGACAACATCATCTACATCGGCGACCTGGTCCAGAAGACCGAGGCCGAGATGCTCCGCACGCCAAATTTCGGCCGCAAGAGCCTCAACGAGATCAAGGAAGTCCTGAGCTCGATGGGTCTGCGCCTCGGCATGGACATCCCCGGCTGGCCGCCGGAGAACATCGAAGAGATGGCCAAGAAGCTCGAACAGGAACTGCTCGGCTAGGACGGGCGGGGCGGCACCCGGAATCGCCGCCAGGACCGGGGTACCTCACACGGCCCCTTTACGAACGGAGTAATGAAATGCGTCACGGACATTCAGGCCGAAAGCTGCAACGCAAGAGCGGCCACCGCGCCGCGCTGCTGCGCAACCTCGCGGCCGCGCTGATCAAGCACGAGCAGATCCAGACGACTACGCCCAAGGCCAAGGAGCTGCGTCCTTACGTCGAAAAACTGATCACGCTGGCCAAACGCGGCGGACTGTCGAATCGTCGACTGGCGATGGGCCGTCTGGGCGACGAAACCCAGCTCAAGAAGCTGTTCGAGGTCCTCGCGGAACGTTATGCCGGCCGTGAAGGCGGTTATACCCGCGTGATCAAGGCCGGCATCCGCGCCAGCGACTCTGCGCCGATCGCGATCATCGAACTCGTCGACCGCGACATCGACGCGAAGGGCCAGGATTCCGGCCCCGTTATGAACCAGGATGACGACGAGCTCGAAGCCGCCTGAGGTTCCCTCCAGTCGAAACAAGAAAAGGGCCGGGGAAACCCGGCCCTTTTTGTTTGGGTCGCCTGGGCGGTAAGGGATTGAAGCGGCGAAAGGGCTCAGTACAGTCACATGGTCGCAATCTCAGGAAGCTTTCATGACAATTCGCAACCGCGCGCTTGCTGGCGCCTGTTCCTTTCTCGTCCTCGCGACGCCTGCTGTCGCGCAATCCACTGGAGAAACGATGTCCACCACGGCGGTCGATCCGGCGAGCCTCGCCTATCCGAACACCGAGCGCGGCGACACGGTCGAGACCTTGTTTGGCGAAGCGATCGCCGATCCCTACCGCTGGCTCGAAAATGACGTGCGCACCGATCCCAAGGTAGCGGAATGGGTGGTGGCTCAGAATGCGGTGACACAGGGTTACCTCGACACGCTGTCGGGCCGCGACTGGTTCAAGCAACGTATCGGCGAGCTTATGGATTACCAGCGGTTCGGGATCCCGGTGAAGCGCGGCGTTCGCTATTTCTACACCGGCAACACTGGCCTCCAGAATCAAAGTCCGTTGTACGTGCAGGAGGGGCTAAAAGGTGCCCGGCGGATACTGCTCGATCCCAATGGGTGGGCCAAGGACGGCGCCACGGCGCTCAGCGACTGGGCGCCGTCGCCGCAAGGCAAGCATCTGCTTTACAGCGTGCAGGATGGCGGCACCGATTGGCGTATCCTCCGCGTGCTCGACGTCGACAGCGGCGAGCCGACCGGCGACGAGATCCGTTGGGCCAAGTTTACCGGCCTGGCGTGGGTGGGCGAGGAGGGCTTCCTCTATTCGCGCTTCCCCGAGCCTGAGGAAGGCAAGGACTTTCAAGCGCTCAATTACGATCAGGCGATCTATTACCACAAGCTGGGCACCCCGCAGAGCGACGATCAGCCAGTCTTTTCGACGCCCGACCACCGAGATTACGGCCATAGCGTAAGCGTATCCGACGATGGGCGCTGGGCGTTCGTCATTAGCCATATCGGCACCGATGCGCGTAACCAGGTCCAGGTCATCGACCTTTCGCAGCGCGAGAAGCTCGGCTGGACTTCGCGCCCTCTGATCGGCGGGTTCGACGATGCGTGGTATCCGATCGAGACCATCGGCAAGACCGCGTGGTTCCTGACTAACGCCGACGCGCCGCGCTATCGCATCGTCAAGGTCGACCTCGCCGCCGAAAAGCCACAGTGGCAGACCGTCGTGGCCGAGCGCGCCGAACCGATCGACGGTGCCTCGATCGTCGGCGACCGGCTGATCGTGAGTTATCTCAAGGATGCTGCGAGCCAGGCGATAGTCTTCTCCCTCGACGGCAGGCCCGGCCGCAAGATCGAGCTCGACGGGCTCGGCAGCGCGGGCGGGTTCGGCGGCCGTCCGGGCGATCCCGAGACATTCTATTCGTATTCGAGCTTCAACCGCCCGACCACGATCTACCGGCTCGACCTCTCGACCGGGCAAAGCACGCCGTTCGTGACGCCGGAGCTGACTTTCGCTCCCGACCGCTACACCGTGGAACAGGTCTTTTATCCGTCCTTGGACGGCACCCGGATCCCGATGTTCATCGCCAAGCGAAAGGATGTGACCGGGCCGGCCCCAACGTTGCTTTACGGCTATGGCGGGTTCGACGTTTCTTTGACCCCAAGCTTTTCGGCGACGCGCATGGCGTGGATGGAAGCAGGCGGAGTGTTCGCACTCGCCAATATCCGCGGCGGCGGGGAGTACGGCAAGGAATGGCATGACGGCGGCCGGCTCGCCAACAAGCAGAACGTATTCGATGACTTCGCAGCGGCCGGAGACTGGCTCAAGGCCAATGGCATCACCACGCCCAAAGGCCTGGCGATCGAGGGCGGCTCCAACGGTGGGCTGCTGGTGGGGGCGGTGACCAATCAGCGCCCCGATCTGGTCGATGCCGCCCACGCCGCGGTCGGCGTGATGGACATGCTGCGCTTCGACCGGTGGACTGCGGGCCGCTACTGGGTCGACGATTACGGCACGCCGAGCGTCGAGGCAGACTTTAAGGTGCTGCGCGCATACTCGCCATATCATAACATCCGTTCGGGCACCGATTATCCGGCCATGTTGGTGACCACCGCCGATACCGATGATCGCGTGGTGCCAGGCCACAGCTTCAAATACGTGGCGGCATTGCAAGCGGCCGGAGTGGGCGGGAATCCGCAACTCATCCGCATCGAGACCCGCGCCGGGCACGGCAGCGGCAAGCCGACCGACAAGGCAATTGAAGAAGGCGCGGACGTGCTCGCGTTCCTCGGGCAATGGACCGGGCTTAAGTTGCCGCCGACTCCGGGCGACGCCCCGCCGATCATGACATCCAAATGACGTTCATTTTCACCGGCGATTTACTGAACGGATGCTGTCACGGCAATTCAGGCTCATTTCACGGACGATCACCTAAAAAGAGGGCACAAGGCGGAAGGAGCCTCTCCCGTCGAAACTTTTGAGGTGAGCCATGAAGACCATTTCCAAAGCCCTGCTCGGAACCGTCGCGGCTGGCGCGATGGCGATGACTTCGACCCCCGCAATGGCGCGTGATCGTCACGATGACGGTATCGACGCGGGCGACATCATTGCCGGCGCGCTGATCATCGGCGGCATCGCTGCCGTGGCCGGCTCGATTGGCAACAATCGCGGCTACAACACCAATGGTGGACCGTACTACGGCGACAACGGGCGATACGATTACCGCTACGGCGACCGCTACGACAGCCGTTACGACTACAATCGCAGCGGCAATTCGCGCCAGGCGGTCCAGCAGTGCGTCAACGCCGTGCAACGCAGCGCTTATGGCGCCCGCGTGACCGATATCCGCAACATCGATCGCAAGCGCGACGGCTACCGGGTCAAGGGCACCGTCGTCGTCAACGAGCGGGGCGGCGGCTGGGGTCGCGACTACAACTACCGCTACAGCGGCCGCAACTATGACCAGGGCCGGTTCTCCTGCGATGTGCAATATGGCCGTGTGGTCGACGTCGATTTTAGCGGGCTTCGCAACGACCGTTATCGCGGCTGGTAAACCAGGCGTTGCACTACACAAGGGGCGGTTCAGGCTTTCGCAAGCCTGAGCCGCCCAGTCTTTTCGGATTATGCGGCATCGTGCCGCGTGATCTGTTTTAGGGGATTGCAGGTCATGCTTTTTCGCTTTGCTTCCGCTAGCGCCCTGGTCGCCGTCGCGTCGATGGCCGTCGCGCCGCTTGCTGCCGCCGAATTGCCGCGTAGCGCTGCGCCGGCTGCTGTCGCAACTGCGGGGGTGTTCGATGCCGATGCCGTTAACGCAGACAACTACCGCCGCTGGCGCCACCGCGATCGCGTGGATGGCGGGGATGTCGTCGCGGGCGTACTCGTCCTCGGCGCGATCGCCGCGATTGCGAGCGCAGCCAGCAATTCTAATCGTGACCGCCAGTACCGCTATCCCCAGCGCTACCCGGCGTCCGATCGGCCTTACGATTACCGCAGTGGATCCATTGATTCCCGTTACGATGGCAGTCGCGGTATCGACCGCGCGGTGGACGTGTGCGCACGCGAAGTCGAGCGGAACGCAAAAGTCGACACCATCGATGGCGTCGAGCGCAGCGGCGACGGCTGGCGCGTGAGCGGCCGTCTCGGCAACGGCGATCCGTTCACCTGTTCGGTCGGCAGCGATGGACGAATTGGCGCGGTTCAATATGGAAACCGCGGCGCCGAAAACGATCGCCAGTGGGACGACGACCGCTATGCGGACGCGCGGCAGAGGCAGGACGGTGACGTGGTACCATCGTACCCGGGCGGTCCGGTCGGCGATGAAGCCGATTACAGTGACGAACGTTACGATACCGACGCTACGCCTGATTTTTCCGGCTGACCGCTACCGCTCTCGCTCCTCGCGGTACGTGGGGAGCGCGAGGCGGAAACGGATCGCGGCGCCCCGCAGCGCAAACCCGGCCGCCCATGCGGCTGGCCAGGTGATTGCATCGGGCAGGCCGGCAATTTCTCCGGTCATTGTCAGGACCGCGGCCAGCGCGGCAGCGGTTACGTAAAGCTCCGGTCTCATGATGATCGACGGCACCCCGGCAATGACATCGCGCGCCACGCCGCCCGCACACCCGGTCACGACCCCGAGAACCGCCGCTGGAACCGGCGCGACGCCATAGGCCAGCGCTTTGGCTGTTCCCAGCACTGCAAATGCGGCCAGCCCGGCCGCGTCGGCCCATTCGAGCAACTCGTTCTCCCACCAGCTGCGCGGCGTGAACCAGGCGATCAGCGCGGTCGCGAAGATTACCGGCGCCACCCATGGATCGTGCAGCCAGAAGGCGGGCGCGCCCAACAACATGTCGCGCAAACTACCGCCACCGACCCCGGTGATGAGCGCGAAGAAGCTCATCGTCACGAACGTCTGCCGCAGGCGAGCCGCGAGCAACGCGCCCGTCAGTGCAAACACCGCGGTTCCCGCCAGGTCGAGTATCGGGGGCAGGGCGGGCGGGTCCATCGCGTCAGCCGCGCATCAACTCGCCGATGGAGCCCGAAGCGGCAATACAATCCATGTCCGACCATTCGCGCCCAATCACCTGCATCCCGCACGGCAAGCCGCGGCTCTCGCCGACGGGAACGACGGTGCTCGGCAGATTGGGGAACGTCGCGATCCCCGCCCATGCGAGCGCGTCGCCGAACGCGCTGTCTCGTCCGTTGATTGCAATCCGCCGGTCCCGCAACGGCGCGTCATCGTGCAGATAGGCGACGAAGGGCAGCGGCGGGGCGAGCACGAAATCGTAGTGAGCAAAGAGATCGGCCCAAGCATAACGATTGCGGGTCTGCTCATCGAGCAGCAGATAGTAATCCGCAAGGGTCATCGCCTGACCGCCGGGTGCGGCCCGGCCACGCGCCATCGCTGTGTTCAGCAAGCGCAAGTAATTGGCGTGTTGCGCGGCCAGATCGGGTAGCAGGTCGCTCGATCGATCGACTATCGCTCCGGCACCTTCAATCGCCGACAATGCGGCCTCGATTGGCTCTCGCACCGAAGCATCGACTTCGCTGGACGGATGGTCGAGCACGGCGAGGAAGCGCATCTCCGGCAGCCGCCTGGTGCGGCGCGGCAACACGCGTTCAATCGTTACCTCGAGCAGCAGTGCGAGGTCTTCCGCATTGCGCGCCAACGGCCCGACCACGGACAGAGGCCCGTCGTGGATATCGCGCCCGCCGGCCATCGGATGGGTATGCCCACGCCTGCTGACCAAGCCGAAGGTTGTCTTGTGGCCGTAAATACCGTTGAAATGCGCGGGGTTGCGGATCGAGCTGCCGATGTCGCTGCCATACTCGCACGGCACCATGCCGCTGGCGACGGCCGCCGCCGAACCGCCCGAAGATCCGCCGGCCACGCGGGCATGATCGTGCGGGTTGTTGGTGCGGCCGTAGACCGGATTGTTGCTTTGCAGGTCGGCAAGATCGGGCGGTACATTGGTCTTGCCGAGGATGATTGCGCCGGCATTCTTCAGCATCGTGACCACGCGCGCATCGCGCTTCGCTACGTTGTCCTTGAACTCGAGGTGCCCGAAGGTGGTCGGCAACCCCGCGACGTCGAAGCTCTCCTTGACCGTCATCGGCACCCCGAGCAGCGGCCGCTCAGCGCTTGCGCTTTGACCGTCAAGCGCCTGCGCCGCCGAGCGGGCGCGTTCGAAATCGCGCACCACCACCGCGTTGATCGGCCCGTCGAGCGCCTCGATCCGCGCGATTGCAGCGTCGACTGCCTCAAGGGGTGACAAGTCCCCTCGGGCGATCTGCGCGGCGAGCTGGATCGCGCCAGGCTCTTCGGTCAATCTTGCAATCATGCGGCTCTCCCTTTGGGGCGAGATGCGCGCATGATCGATTGACGTCAAATGTGGATCGGCTTGCCCTGCACCGCCATTGCCGCTTCCTTGATCGCTTCCGAATGGGTCGGGTGCGCGTGGCTAGTGTAGGCGATGTCCTCACTGGTGGCGCCGAATTCCATCGCCAGCGCTGCCTCCGCGATCATCGTGCCCGCCACGCTGGCGATGCACCACACGCCCAGCACGCGATCGGTCTTGGCGTCGGCGATCACCTTTACGAAGCCCTCGGGCTCGTGGTTGGTCTTCGCGCGGCTGTTGGCGAGCATCGGGAACTTGCCGACCTTCACTTCCCCTTTTTCTTTCGCTTCGTCTTCGGTGAGGCCGACACCGGCAAATTCCGGCCAAGTGTAGACCACCCCGGGGATGACCGCGTGGTTCACGATGCCGGTCTGGCCGGCAATGTTCTCGGCGCAGGCTATTCCTTCGTCCTCCGCCTTGTGCGCGAGCATCGGACCAGGAACGACATCACCGATCGCCCACACGCCTTCGACCTTGGTGCGGAAATCGTGATCAGTCTCGATCTGTCCGCGCTTGTTGAGCTCGAGCCCGATCGCTTCGAGGCCAAGCCCTTCGGTGTTGGGCTTGCGCCCGACCGAAACGAGCACGCAGTCGGCTTCGATCGTCTGGACATCGCCGCCCTTGCTGGGCTCGATGGTCAGCGAGGCGGTCTTGTCATTGACGGTGCAACCGGTGACCTTATGCCCCAGCATCAGGGTCATGCCCTGTTTCTTGAAAATCCTGGCCGCTTCCTTGCGAACGTCCATGTCCATGCCGGGGAGCAGCTGATCGAGAAATTCCACCACGATCACTTCGGCGCCAAGCCGCCGCCAGACACTGCCAAGCTCGAGCCCGATCACCCCGCCGCCGATCACCACCATCTTGTTCGGTACGCTGGAGAGCTCGAGCGCGCCGGTCGAGTCAACGACCACTTGCTTCGAGTTATCGACCTCGATTCCCGCCAGCGGCGTCACCGTTGAACCGGTGGCGATGATCACGTTCCGTGCGGTGACCGTCTCTTCGCCAACCGTTACGGTATGCGCATCCTGGAATGTGGCGCGGCCCTTCTTCCAATCGACCTTGTTCTTCTTGAACAGAAATTCAATTCCGCCCGTAAGCTGCTTGACCGCGTCGAGCCGCTGCGCGTGCATTTGAGCCAGGTTGAGCTTGGGCTCGACGATTACGCCCATCTTGGCCATCGTCCCGTTCGCCGCGGCGTCGAAGTACTCACTCGCGTGGAGCAGGGCCTTGGAAGGGATACAGCCGACATTGAGGCAGGTACCGCCCAGCGTCTCGCGGCTTTCGGCGCATGCCGTTTTCAGCCCGAGTTGCGCCGCGCGGATCGCCGCGACGTAGCCTCCGGGGCCCGCGCCGATGACAAGAACGTCGTAATCGTAGTCAGCCATTTACCTGTTCCTCAAAGGTCGATGAGCATCCGCATGGGATCCTCGATCGCTTCCTTTATCGTCTTCAGTGCGGTCACCGCCTCGCGCCCATCGACGAGCCGATGGTCATAAGACAGAGCGATATACATCATCGGGCGGATGACGATCTCACCGTCGCGCACGACCGGGCGATCCTCGATCCGGTGGAGCCCGAGCACTGCGCTCTGGGGCGGGTTGATGATGGGAGTGCTCATCAGACCGCCGAACACGCCGCCGTTGGAAATAGTGAAGGTGCCGCCCTTCATATCGGCCATCGTCAGCGTACCGTCCTTGGCGCGCTTGCCGAAGTCGGCGATGTCCTTCTCGATCCGAGCAAAGCTCTTGCGGTCGGCGTCACGCACGACCGGTACGACCAGGCCATTGGGTGCACTGACAGCAACCGAGATGTCGACGTAGTCAAAATAGACGATCTCATCGCCATCGATCTGTCCGTTTACCGAAGGGATATCCTTCAGCGCCAGGCACGCGGCCTTGGCGAAAAAGCTCATGAAGCCCAGCTTGATGTCGTGCTTCTTGGCGAACGTATCCTTGAACTTCTCGCGTGCCTCGATCACCGCAGTCATATCGACATCGTTGAAGGTGGTCAGAAGCGCGGCGGTCTCCTGCGCGCTCTTGAGGCGCCTGGCGATCGTCTGACGCATGCGGGTCATCTTGACCCGCTCTTCGCGCCGATCGTGTTCTTCCCCGCCGCTTCGCGGAGTTGAGACGGTCGAGGGCTCCGGCGCGGCGGCGGCTGGCGCAGCGGCGGGGGCCGGGTGCCTTTTCCCTTCGGCGGCGGCAACCACGTCCTCTTTGGTCAAGCGGCCGTCCTTGCCGCTGCCCTTTATCTGGGTCGGATCGACGCCATGCTCGAGCACCGCGCGGCGGACGGCAGGCGATAGCGTTTGCGTCGATTCTGGGTCCTGGATTTTGGCCTGAGCGGGTGCGGCGTCCTCCAGAGTGTCGTTATCGGCCTGCGCATCTGCCGGGGCGGGCGCGGGCGCGGGTGGCTCGTTCCGCGACGCCTCTTCCCGCGGTTCCAACTGGGTCGTTTCGCCTGCAGCGACGTCGTCCTCGATAGTCGCCAACAGCGCGCCGACCTCGACTGTGTCACCCACCTCGACCGCGTAGGATCCCATCACGCCCGCAACCGGGCTGGGCACTTCGACCGCGACTTTGTCGGTTTCCAGGCTGACGATCGGCTCGTCCATCTTGATCGGGTCGCCAGGCTTCTTGAGCCATTCGCCGATCGTTGCCTCGGTAACCGATTCACCCAGCGTGGGGACTGTGACTTCTTTCGACATCGTGTTTCCTCAAGCGGGTTTCTTGTTCGCGGCGCGCGTTTGGCCGCCGTTGCGGAGCGCCGCGCTGCCATCGTCGATCCCCAGCGCCAGGCTGACCAGCCCGCGCTGCTGCTCTTCGTGCCGCTTCGCGAACCCGGTGGCCGGCGACGCCGCCGGCTCGCGGCCGGCATAGCGCGGACGCATGGAATCCTTGCCCGATCGGATCAGCGCGGCTTCGATGTTGCTCTCGACAAAGAACCACGCGCCGTTGTTCTTCGGCTCCTCCTGGCACCAGATAACCTCCTCGAGGTTGGCCATCCGCTGCAGGCGAAGCGAGAGCGCTTCACCGGGGAAGGGGTAAATCTGCTCGATCCGCACGATTGACACGTCGTCCAGCCCTTGCTCGTCGCGCAGAGCGATGAGGTCGTAGGCTACTTTGCCGCTGCACAGTACTAGCCGCTTGACCTTGTCGTCGGCGATTTCGGTCGTGTCGCTGACGATGCGCCGGAAGTGACTATCGCCGGTGAATTCGGCGAGCGAACTCTTGGCCATCGGATGCCGCAGCAGCGACTTGGGCGTCATGATCACCAGCGGCTTGCGGAACGGCCGCAGCATCTGGCGCCGCAACACATGGAAGTAGTTCGCCGGGACGGTGATGTTGCACACCTGTAGATTGTCGTTGGCGCACAGTTGGAGGAAGCGTTCGAGACGCGCGCTCGAGTGTTCAGGGCCCTGGCCTTCATAGCCATGGGGCAAGAGCAGCACGAGACCGTTTGCGCGCAGCCATTTCGCTTCGCCGGCGGCAATGAACTGATCGATGATGATTTGCGCGCCGTTGGCGAAATCGCCGAACTGCGCCTCCCACAAGACCAGCGATTTGGGATCGGCCATCGCAAACCCGTACTCGAACCCGAGTACGCCATATTCGCTCAAGGTGCTGTCGTAGACTTCGAACTTGCCGTGGGGCAGCTGGGTGAGCGGGATATACTTGTGCTCGTCGGTCTGGTCGATCCACACCGCGTGGCGCTGGCTGAAGGTGCCGCGGCCCGAATCCTGGCCTGACAGGCGGACGCCGTGGCCTTCGGTGACCAGGCTGCCGAACGCGAGCGCTTCGGCCGTCGCCCAGTCGAAACCATCACCATTGGCGAATGTCATACGCTTGGCTTCGAGCACCCGGTCGAGTGTCTTGTGGATCGTCAGGCCGTCGGGGACTGTCGTCAGCGTACGACCGAGGCTGTCGAACAATTTCCTGGGGATCGCAGTATCGACGTTGCGACGCGCTTCCTCGGCGTCGACTGGCTTGCTGAGGCCTGCCCAACGTCCGCCGAACCAGTCGGCTTCGTTCGGCTTGTAGCTGCTCGCGGTCTCGAACTCGGCTTCGAGGTGATCGACGAACTCGGTGCACATCGCGTCGGCATCGCCCGGTTTGACCACGCCTTCGCGCTGAAGGCGGGCGTCGTAGAGCGCGCTGACTTTGGGATGCTGCTTGATCGCCGCGTACATCAACGGCTGGGTAAAGCTTGGCTCGTCGCCCTCGTTGTGGCCGAAGCGGCGATAACACCACATGTCGATCACGATGTCGCGCTTGAACCGCTGGCGAAATTCGATGGCCAATTTACAGGCGAACGTCACCGCTTCCGGATCGTCGCCATTAACGTGCAGGATCGGCGCCTGGACCCCTTTCGCGACGTCCGAGGGGTAAGGGCTCGATCGTGCGAACTGCGGCGAGGTTGTGAAGCCGATCTGGTTGTTGATGACGAAGTGGATGCAGCCCCCGGTGTTGTAGCCGCGGACACCGGAAAACCCGAAGCATTCCCATACGATGCCCTGGCCCGCGAAAGCGGCATCGCCGTGAATGAGGACCGGCAGGACCTGCTCGTGCTTGTCGAGATCACCGCGTATCGCCTGCTGCGCGCGGGTCTTGCCGAGAACCACGGGATCGACCGCTTCAAGATGGCTGGGATTGGGGACCAGGCTCATGTGAACCTTGATCCCGTCGAACTCGCGATCGGTGCTGGTACCAAGGTGATACTTGACGTCGCCCGATCCGCCAACCGCTTCCGGATTGGCCGAGCCGCCCGAGAATTCGTGAAAGATCACCCGATATGGCTTGGCCATCACGTTCGCGAGCACATTGAGCCGACCACGGTGGGCCATGCCGTAGTTGATCTCGCGCACGCCCATCTGGCCGCCGTACTTAATGACCGCTTCGAGCGCGGGGATCATCGATTCGCCGCCGTCGAGCCCGAACCGCTTGGTTCCGACATATTTCTTGCCGAGAAATTTCTCGTACTGCTCGCCGCGGATCACTGCGGATAGGATCGCGCGCTTGCCTTCAGGGGTGAAGGTGATGACCTTATCTGGACCCTCGATCCGCTCCTGGATGAAGCGCCGCTCCTCGACGTCCGAGATGTGCATGTATTCAAAGCCGACGTGGCCGCAGTAGTTCTTGCGAAGTATGCGTACGAGCTCGGCCATCGTGGTCCACTCAAGCCCGAGCGTGCCGCCTACGTAGAGCGGGCGCTCGAGCGCGGCGCCGGTAAAGCCGTGGTATTCGGGTGTGAGGTCGGCCGGCAGCTCGCGCTGCGTCAGGTGCAACGGATCAAGCTCGGCGGCGAGGTGGCCGCGGACGCGATAAGTGCGCACCAGCATCATCGCGCGGATCGAATCGCCCGCAGCCTGCTCGACCGCCTTTTCGTCCAGTGGATTGACGGGCTTGGAACCGCCGCGCGCCGCAGCGGATTTGACCGCCAACGTCATCGCCGTGGGGTCGAGCGCCTGCGTGAGATCATCTTCGCTCTCCCCGCCGACCAACGGCCAGCGCGGGTTGTCCCACGACGGACCCGGTTGAGGCCCGGACTCATCGGCCGCAGGGAGGAACTCGTGTGCTTCGTTACCCATCGGGTTTGACTGCCTTCGGTGAGGTAATGCGCCAGATGGTCCGACGGTCCCGCAGGAGAGACGCGCCGGGCCCGCGTTCAGGCGAGTTCCTTGAGCAGCGCGTCCAGCGTCGTGCCCAGCTCGGACGGGGAGGGCGAGACGCGGATGCCGGCCGCTTCCATCGCCGCGATCTTGTCGTCCGCGCCGCCTTTGCCACCCGAAACGATCGCGCCTGCGTGGCCCATGCGGCGACCCGGAGGTGCCGTGCGGCCGGCGATGAAGCCGACCACCGGCTTTTTCCATCCGCGTTTCGCTTCGTCGGCCAAGAACTGGGCGGCATCTTCTTCCGCGCTGCCGCCGATTTCGCCGATCATGACGATCGACTTGGTCGCGTCGTCCCTGAGGAACAGTTCGAGCACGTCGATGAAGTTGGTGCCGTTGACCGGGTCCCCGCCGATGCCGACCGCGGTGGTCTGACCAAGGCCGACCTGGGTGGTCTGATGGACCGCCTCGTAAGTCAGCGTGCCCGACCGGCTGACGATCCCCACTGATCCTGGCTGAAAGATCGAGCCGGGCATGATGCCGATCTTGCACTCGCCAGGCGTGAGTACGCCGGGGCAATTGGGACCGATCAACCGGCTCTTGCTGCCGGTCAGCGCACGCTTCACGCGGACCATGTCCAGGACCGGGATGCCTTCGGTGATGCACACGATCAGATTCGATATCGGCATCGATCGCCTCGAGGATCGAATCCGCGGCAAACGGGGGCGGCACGTAGATGCAACTCGCGGTCGCGCCGGTCGCCTTCTTTGCTTCGAGCACGGTGTCGTAGACGGGCAGGCCGATGTGCGTGCTGCCGCCTTTGCCGGGGGTGACACCCGCGACCATCTGCGTCCCGTAGTCGAGCGCCTGCTGGGTGTGAAAGGTGCCGGTTTCACCAGTCATCCCTTGAGTGATGACCTTTGTGTTGCGGTCGACGAGAATGCTCATTGATCAATTCCTGAGATAGATTCAAATTCTGAAGGCAAGCGAGCTTCGACAGACCGGGCCCATGCCAAATTTCGACTAAACCAGGGAGCAAGGAGAACAGCGAGGTTACCTAGCAAGAGAACGCTGCACACCAAGACCGCCATCCAGGCAAAAAAGCTCGAGTTGCCCATGGCCGGATCAACAGAAATCCGCGCTTCGGAAACTAACGCCACTGAAAGGAGGGCAACGAGCAATCCCGCGACAAGCTGGAAGACACGGTAGCCCGCAAATCTCCAGACGACGAATTCGACACCGCTCACAATGGCAATGGGCATCCCAAGCAGAAGCAGAAGGATCAGAAACGCGTCCATTACGCGAGCGAACTATCCAAGCCCTTGCAGGCCACCAGCAGTTCCTCGACCGCGTCGGTCGAAGTCTTGAGGTTGGCCTTTTCGTCGTCCGAGAGCTTGATTTCGATGACTTCCTCGATGCCGCCGGCGCCGATTACCGCCGGCACACCGACGTAAAGGCCATTCAGCCCGTATTTGCCATCCACGTACGCTGCGACGGGCAGGATGCGCTTCTGGTCGCCAAGGTAAGCTTCGGCCATTGCGATCGCGCTGGTGGCCGGGGCGTAATAGGCGCTGCCGGTCTTGAGAAGGCCAACGATCTCGCCGCCGCCGGCGCGGGTGCGCTTGACGATCTCGTCAATGCGGCTCGCGGCGATCCCGCGAATTTTCGCCAGATCGTCGACCGGAATGCCGCTGACCGTCGTGTAGCTGGTCACCGGCACCATCGTGTCTCCGTGGCCGCCGAGCACGAACGCGTTCACGTCGCGCACCGACACGCCGAATTCCCAGGCCAGGAAGGTAGCGAACCGCGCGCTGTCGAGCACGCCGGCCATGCCGACGACTTTGTTCGCGGGTAGACCGGAAAATTCCCGGAGCGCCCATACCATCGCGTCCAGAGGGTTTGTGATGCAGATCACGAAAGCGTCGGGTGCGTTATTCTTGATGCCCTCGCCAACCGACTTCATCACCTTGAGGTTGATGCCGAGCAGGTCGTCGCGGCTCATGCCAGGCTTGCGGGCGACGCCCGCAGTGACGATGACCACGTCGGCGCCGGCGATGTCGGCATAGTCGTTGGTGCCGATGATCTTCGCGTCGAACCCTTCGATCGGGCCGCACTGGCTTAGGTCGAGCGCCTTGCCCTGCGGAATCCCCTCGGCGATGTCGAACAGGACGATGTCGCCCAATTCCTTCTTGGCGGCGAGGTGGGCGAGGGTTCCGCCGATCATGCCAGCGCCCACGAGCGCGATCTTCTTGCGAGCCATTGGGATACTGATCCTTCCGTCGCGCGGGACCGGCCGTCGAAAACGGTCGTCACAAGGCAGATGACCCCGTCCCGCAGGCGGGGAGCAGCCCGAATTCGAGGCGGAGTTAAGCTTGCGGCGGGTCTATTGCAACCGGCAAAAGGCCGTCCCGCCTGAACTATCTTTGCAAATAGTTCGCAATTGCAAACTCGATCATGAGCCTCAGCCGACGGCTCGCATTTTGCCGGACCCGCGCTCTTGCGCCAGCAGCATGGCAGCGAGGTAATCGGGCACCGCGCGGCTGAAATAATAGCCTTGGCCAAGGGTGCATCCGGTCGCGCGAACCGCGCGCACCTGGTCGAGCGTTTCCAGACCCTCGGCGACGATTTCCATGTCGAGCCGAGCGCCCATTTCCGCCACCGCGCGAATGATCGCCTCGCTCTTGCGGCCGACGTTAGGCCCCGAAACGAAACTGCGGTCGACCTTGATCTTGCTGAAAGGGAACTTGTTGATCGAGCCAAGCGAGGAATAACCGATCCCGAAATCGTCGAGAGCGAAATGCACCCCGGCGGCGGACAGTTCGTTGATGAAGTTGGCCGTCGCCTGGTTGTCGTCGAGGAACAGGCTTTCGGTCACTTCAAGTTCGAGCCGCGAGGGAGGGAGGCCGGCTTCCCGCAGCGCCGACAGGATGCCGAGCGCGGCACCCGGGGCCTTGATTTGCAGCGGCGAAAGGTTGACCGCCAGCGTCACGTCATCGGGCCAATGAACCGCGGTCCGCGCGGCTTGCGCGGTGATCCAATTGCCCAGCGTCACGATAACCCCGGTTTCCTCAGCCACCGGGATGAATTCGTCGGGTTTGAGCTCGCCCTTTTCAGGGTGGAACCAGCGCACCAGTGCCTCGAACGTGCGGATTCGACCGGTTTCGAGATCGATGATCGGCTGGAAGAAAATCGATAGCTCGTCGCGTTGGATCGCGGCGCGCAATTCGGCTTCGATCTCCCGCCTCCTGACAAGGTCGCGGCTCATCGATTTTTCGTAAAAACGGCTGTGGTTCTTGCCACCGATCTTGGCGTGATAAAGCGCGAGGTCGGCCGCCTGCATCAGCAAATCCGCGTCAGCGCCATCTTCAGGAAGGATGGCGATGCCCATCGAGCACGGCACTTCCAGCCGTATGTCGTCGATCCGCATCGGTCGGGTGACATCGTCCAGCACACGCGCGGCGAGACGTTCGCATTCGGGCCGGTTGGCGATCCGGCAGAGCATGATGAATTCGTCGCCCCCGAAGCGGGCGATGGCAGCGTCGTCGGGTGCGCCCTCGCGCAGTCGCCGGGCGACCTCGCTCAGGACCCGGTCGCCGACCGGATGGCCGAGGACGTCGTTGACTTCCTTGAACCGGTCGAGATCGAGCCAGAACAGTGCCAGCGGCTCGCCTTGAGGCAAAGCCGCCAAAATCTCGCCGATCGCATGGTTAAGACCAGCGCGGTTCGCAAGTCCGGTGACCACGTCGGTCCGCGCCAGTAGTTGCATCTTGTCGGCCAGCTGCGCGCTCGTCTCGGCCGCACCGATTGCGGCGCGCAAGGTGGCAAACAGGTGCGTCACGATCGAGGCCATCGCCCCCATGAGGAGCAGCATCGCGATTGCCATGCAGAGGTGCGCCATTGTCCCGACCCATAGCGCGGCGATGGCCAGTGGAAGGGCGGATACGGCCAACTGGCCGAGTGCAATGGCCGGGCGGCCGGCATTTCGCGCGCACACGCCGACGCCGTACGCCACCGCGTTGACCAGCATGAGAGCTTGCACGCCCGGTGGCGCGCCGAGCACCATCGTCAGACCGGCGATCATTCCGAGCACGAGCGCGTAAGTGACCGCCCCCAACGCATAGCGCCCCTCGAGCTTGCGAGTGCTGACGTGCAGGTGATCGGTGGACATCGCGAATGCGAGTGCGACCCGCGCCAAGCCGATCACACCCAGTAGCGCGCAGAAAAGATACAGCACGAAGATGTGGCTGGCCGTCGCCGCCACCGCTGCCGACAGGACTCCGGTCGAGACCCCGATGGCGAGACTGATCGGCTGTGTGTAGAGCGAGCGGACCAGCGTGCGCCGGACTCGCTCATCAAGCGCGTCGCCGCTGCCGAGTTGTCTCTGCATCAGGCGCATCCAGCGCATCGCGAAGCCTGTTGCCATCACCCCGGCTTAGGGCGGACAGGTCAAAGGAGCGTTAACGCGATAGTTACCTCGTTCAACCGCGACGCCTCAAGGCCCTACCGCGTCAACGCGCGCAGCCAGGCTGGCTGCCAGGCGCCTGTCGAACGCGGCGCAAATGTTCACCCACGCGGAAGCGGTGTGCCGGTCGCCGGCATCGAAAGCGCGCTCGGCTTCGACGAATGCCGCCTGCGCGGCGCTCAGCCCGTGTTCCGCGAAATGGAGCAATGCTGCCCGCAGGACCTGGCTGTCGGAGCCCCAGCAACCGTCGTCGTTTGCGGGGATTGCGACGGAACCTCGCGTAAAGGCGCGCACAAGCGGGTTGCGAGCGGCCGAGTGGTTGGCGGCGGGTTCGGCGGGCATGGGGTTATCCTCGCGAGACGACGAACCGGCGCGCTAACCCGCGCCCGACTAACGCTTGGTTCGGCGACAGGGTTACGAGGTTGTTGACGCTAAATATCTACATCACCCGCAGGAATGTCCGACGCGGGCGCAACTATCAGCCGGCGGTAACCGCCGTAGCCTCCAGGTCGCGCTTCTCCCGCTCGAACCGCAGGCAATCGAAGATCTTGGCACCAGCGAGAAAGACGGAGCCGGTTGCCGCCAGAAACAATAGCTTGCCGCCCCATCCGGGAAACTGGACGAGATAGGCGGATCCGCGCTCGACCGCGCCCAGCGCCAGCGCGAAGATGATCAAGCACGCTTCGAACTTGGTCTTGATGACGAACAGGCGCTTGATCTTCTTCAGCATGGTCCCACGAAATCCTTAACGTCGCAGGGAGCAAGAGCTGTGCCAGCACCGGTACCGCGCGCCCTGCGAAGGTTAACGGTGAGGGAAGTGTAAACGTCCTCGACGCGGCGTCCAGCGCGTTAACCCAGTTCGGCGAGGTCGATCGCTTCAAGCAGCGACAGGCGTGCGGCGATCACGCTTTCTGCGAGCGAGGAAATGCCCAGATCAGCGGGATCGATCTGCTCAGGCCAGGCGCGCGCGACTATTGCTTCGATCCGGTCTGCCTTGCGGTCATCAAGCAGGAAGCGCGGATCCACCGTCGCGCGATCCGCGACCACGCGCAACCGCAGACACGCCGGCCCGCCGCCATTGGCCATCGACTGGCGCACATCGACCGGCAGCACCCTGCGGATCGGGCCGTTGCCCGCGAGCATCGTTTTCAGCCAAGCCGAAACCTGATCGCTTTCCATGCATTCGGACGGGACGATCAGCGCCATCGTGCGATCAGGCAAGGTGACCAACTGAGCATTGAATAAATAAGTCCGGATCGCCTCGGCCAGCGAGACCGAGGAGGAGGGCACTTCGACCACCTCGAGCGCAGGGAAAGCCGCGCGGATCGCTTCGTAAGCTCTGGCCTGGTCGGCGAAAGCTTCGCCGTGGGCGAACAGCACGCGCTCGTTGGCGACCGCTACGACGTCGTTGTGAAAGGCACCTGCCGCGATCGCCGCGGGGTTCTGTTCTATGAAGATTGCCCGAGACGGATAGATCTGGTGGAGCCGGGCAACTGCGCGGCTGGCCTGCTCGTGCTGGCGTGCCGGGAAGGCACCGCCTGTTCGACCATACACAAACACTTCGACCCCCGGTCCGCCGTGCGATTCGCACAGGCGCATGTGGTTCGCAGCGCCCTCGTCGCCGAAGCTCGGCGGCACGGGCTCGTGAAGCGCAAAATGCGCAGTGTCGGCGAAAGCCAGCGCGAGCTGGCGTGCGGTGTCGGGCCATTCCTGGGCGCGATGCGGCATAGTGACGAGATTGGCAGGCGTCAGGTGGCAGCGCCCGTCGACGGTATCGGCGGCGGGGCTGACGGTCGCCGCGTTGGCGGTCCACATGGCGGAGGCGGACCAACTGGCTGCGGTCAGGGTACTACCGGCTTGCGGGCCTGCGCCCAACCGCTTGAGGAAAGCGGAATTGGGGCGGGGCAGCGGCACGAAAAATCCCTGTGCCAGCCCCAGCGCCAAGTTGTGCCGCATTTTGCCAAGCCCCTGCAGCGCGGCGGCGCGCGGATAGCTGACTTCACCCGAATGCGCCGTTGCGGCAAGGTTGCCGAGGCTCAGCCCTGCATAGTTGTGGCTGGGACCGACGATCCCGTCGAAGTTGATCTCAGTCAGCTCGATCCCGGAACTCACCGTGAAACGCTCCACACCTCATCGCCTTCGCCGACGCCGAGCGCGGCTGCGGACAGGCGGTCGATTTCGATCCCACCGTCGGGGTCAAAATCACGCATCCCTAACGCAGAGCGGAAGTTACCCATTGTCCCGGTCGCAAGGATGGCGCGCTCGCCCAGATCGAGCCTGACCGAGGCGACTTTTGCGGGCCGCGCATCGCGAACTGATTTCACGTCGCTGGTGCGCGCGGTCATCGTCGGCCCGCCGTCGAAAATGTCGACATAGCCGTCGTGGCGGAACCCTTCGTCTTCCAGCATGCGCATCGCCGCGCGGCCGCTGGGATGGGGCATGCCGATGGCAGTGCGCGCCTCCTCGTCGAGCATCGCCACGTAAACCGGGTGCTTCGGCATGAGATCGGCGATGAACTGGTTGCCGTTGATCGCGTTGAAGTAATCGGCTTCTTGAAACGTCATCCCGAAAAAACGTCCGGCGACCCCGTCCCAGAACGGTGAGCCGCCCCGCGCATCGATGACCCCGCGCAATTCGGCCAGGATTCGGTCGGCGAAGCGGTGACGGTGCATCGCGATGAACAAGTATCGGCTTCGTGCAAGCAGAAGACCGTGCCCGCCGGCGCGCTCGCTGGGATGCAGAAATAGCCCCCCGACCTCGCTCGATCCTTCCAGGTCGGTGACGAGGCTGAGGAGATCGGCGCGCACCGTGCGGTCGAGTTCCTGCGAATGCTGGGTCAGCGTATTCAGGCGATACGAATAGAACGGCCAGCGTTGGCCGACCTGGCTCATCAGCTGGCAGGTGCCGCGTACGTCGCCCGTTTCCGCGTTTTCGAGCACGAGAACGAACTGTTCGTCGGCAAGGTTGTCGTCGGCACGCGCGAAGGCGGCTTCAGCGCGATCGAGCTTGGCCGCCAGCGCCTTCCGATCAGGCGGCAGGTTGGTGAAACCGCCCCCGGTCAGCTTGGCCATTTCGTAAAGCGGTTCCAGATCGCGCGGGTGCGCGGCGCGCAGGCGGAAGCTCATGCCAGGTCTCCGGAGGCGAGCCGCGCGATCACCAGCGCCGAGAGAGCGGCGCGTTCAGCGAGACTGGGGACGATGAGAAATTCATCCGGCGAATGGATCGCGCCCCCGCGAACGCCCATCGTGTCGACCACCGGCACCCCGCAAGCGGCAATGTTATTGCCGTCGCATACCCCGCCCGAAGGCTGCCAGCCGATCTGCTGGCCGAGCTCCGCGCCGCAGGCCCGGACAAGATCGAACAGCTTCTGGGCGCGCGTATCCACCGGCTTGGGAGGGCGGGTGATTCCGCCGTGGATCGCGCATGCAACGTCATGCCGTGTCTCAATATCCTGGATCAAGCTTTTGAGCTTGCTGTTGAATGTCTGCGCCGCCTCGGTAGTCTTGGGGCGAATGTTGAAACGCACGACGGCGTTGTCGGGCACCACGTTGTTGGCCGATCCGCCGTCGATCCGCGCCGGGTTGACTGACAGCGCCTCATGTCCCAGCGCCTTTACCCGGACCGCGAAATCGCTGGCCGCGACGATCGCGTTACGGCCGTCTTGTGGATTGCGGCCCGCGTGGGCGGATTTGCCGCGTATGATCAGACTGTAGTTACCGCTGCCCCCGCGTGCGTGGGCGAGCGTTCCATCGGGTAAGGCTGAAGGTTCGTAAGTCAGCGCGGCATGCTTGCCCAGCGCGAGGTCGGAAATCAGGGTGGAAGACGATAGCGAGCCGGTCTCCTCGTCCGAATTGATCATGACGTCATAGCCGACTTTCATCGCGCCGTTGGTCGCCTCGTAGGCGGTCAGCGCGTTGAGGATGACCGCGATGCCGCCTTTCATGTCCGCAAGGCCCGGCCCGCACAGCGTGACGTCATCGACCCAGTGCTGGTTCTGGAACGCGTGATCGGCGGGGAACACCGTGTCCATGTGCCCAGTCAGCAGCAAGCGTCGCTCCGCGTCCGGCCGCACCCGCAGGACGAGATGCCGGCCGTGCGCTTTGTCTGTTTCCGATCCGAACGCATCGACCGCGGTGACGGGGGCCGGCTCAACTAGTTCGATCTCGCCGGGAAGCGCCGAAAATGCATCGGCCAGTTCGCCAGCCTGGCGCGACAGCCCGGTCAAGTTGCCGGTGCCGGTATTGATCGCGCTCCACTCGCGCACCTGGCGAAGCATGGCGTCTGCGTCGATCGAGGCGATCAGGTGGTCGGCCGATTGTTTCATTAGTAACCGCTCCTAGCCACCCAGCGCCGCGCGTCAAATGCTCGGCCCCGCGATGTTGCATTGCTGCGATGGCTTGGCCATAGGCGCTCTCGCTTCCTCCCCGGACGACAGGCTAAACCAAGGCACGCGCGAATTTGGTGCGTGGCTGCACCATGCGAGGGACGATGAGCGAGTACGTGAGCAAAGCCGGGTTGCAGGTGGACAGGGCGCTGGCGGCCTTTGTGGAGCGCGACGTGCTGGGTCCATTGGGCAAGGACGCGGCGAATTTCTGGAGCAAGTTTGCCGAGTTGCTGGCCGAGTTCGCGCCGCGCAACCGCGAACTGCTTGCCAAGCGCGAAGATTTGCAGGCCCAAATCGATGACTGGCATCGCGAGCGGCGCGGACAGCCACACGATCCCGCAAGGTATATCCGGTTCCTCGAAGAAATCGGCTACCTCGTTCCCGAGCCCGGCGAATTCTCCATCGCCACGGATAATGTCGATCCCGAGATCGCGATGATGGCGGGGCCGCAACTGGTGGTTCCGGTTCTCAATGCTCGGTTCCTGCTCAATGCCGCCAACGCGCGCTGGGGCAGCTTGTACGATGCTTTCTATGGCACCGACGCCCTCGACGCGCCGGCGGCGCGGCAAGGGGGATACGACGCCCAGCGCGGGGCCGCCGTGATCGCAGCCGTGCGCGGCTTCCTCGATTCTGCGCTGCCGCTGACGGGTAGCTGGAGCGACCTCGCCGGCGATCCGCTGCCGCTGCTCGCCGATCCTGAACAGTTTATCGGCCGGACCGACAAAGGCCTGCTGTTTCGCAACAACGGCCTGCACATCGAAGTCGTGATCGATCGCGATCACCCGATCGGCCGCGGCGACCCGGCTGGCATCGCCGACGTCGTGCTCGAGAGCGCGCTGACAACCATTGTCGATCTGGAAGATTTCGATCGCTGCAGTCGATGCAGAGGACAAACTCGCCGCCTATCGCAACTGGCTCGGGGTGATCCGGGGCGATCTCGAGGACAGCTTCGAGAAGGGTGGGCAGACCGTCACCCGCCGGCTGGCCGATGACAGGACTTACCGCGATCCTGAGGGTAACCAGAAGACGCTTCCCGGTCGCAGCGTGTTGTTCGTACGCAACGTCGGCCACCTGATGACCAATCCGGGGATTCTCCAGGCCGACGGGACGCAAGTGCCCGAAGGCATCATGGACGCGGTGATGACCAGCGCGGTCGGGGCGCACGATGTCGCGGGGCTTGGGAAGTACCGCAACAGCCGCGCCGGCTCGATCTACATCGTCAAGCCGAAGCAGCATGGGCCCGAAGAATGCCGCTTCACCAACGACTTGTTCGACGCCGTTGAGGACTTGCTCGAACTCCCGCGATTCACGATCAAAGTCGGCGTGATGGACGAGGAGCGGCGCACCAGCGTCAACCTTGCCGCCTGCATCGGGGCTGTGAGGAACCGCATCGTGTTCATCAATACCGGCTTTCTGGATCGTACCGGCGATGAGATCCATACCTCGATGCAGGCCGGCCCGATGATCCGCAAGGCGGAGATGAAAACGAGCACCTGGCTCGCGGCTTACGAGGCGCGCAACGTCGCGATCGGCCTTCGGCATGGGCTGTCGGGCCGCGCGCAGATCGGCAAGGGGATGTGGGCCGCGCCTGACATGATGCGCGACATGATGGCGCAGAAGATCGGCCATCTGAAGGCTGGTGCCAACACCGCCTGGGTGCCGTCGCCGACTGCCGCCACGCTCCATGCGCTGCACTATCACCAGCTCGACGTGTTCGCGCAGCAGAAGGAGCTGGGCGAAGCGCCGGGTCTGGACGAGTTACTCGCGATCCCGCTCGCGCAAGGAACCAACTGGTCCGAGGAGGAGGTGCGCGAGGAGCTCGATAACAACGCGCAAGGGCTGCTTGGCTACGTGGTGCGGTGGATCGACGCCGGGGTGGGCTGCTCGAAAGTGCCCGACATCCACGACGTCGGCCTGATGGAGGACCGCGCGACGCTGCGGATTTCGAGCCAGCACATGGCCAACTGGCTGCTCCACGGGGTGTGCACGCGCGCGCAGGTGATGGATTCGTTGCGGCGCATGGCTGCAAAGGTCGACGAGCAGAACGCGGGCGACCCGGCTTACGTGCCGCTGGTCGGGAACGAGGATGGCCCGGCATTCCGCGCGGCGTTCGACCTTGTTTTCAAGGGCGCCGAGCAGCCGAGCGGCTACACCGAGCCGCTGCTGCACGCTTGGCGTGCGAAGGCGAAAGGCTGAACACTGGACCGCCCTCCGCCGGTTTCAAAGTTCACTCAAAGTTCACTCGAAATTCGATCCCGAACGCGGGCGGAGAACGTGCGACCCGGGGGGCGGACCGAGCAAGAGGTTCGACGGCGGCAAAGAGCGGCGAGGATGCTAGCGAGCAAGCCGGCTGTAGGAAAAAGGTTTTGTCCGCGGTCACCCTTCGCAGCTGCACGACCGGTGACGAGGGGGTATTCGAACCATTGCCGCTGGCGGGTGTCCGTATCGGGTGGGAAGCCGACGACACGCTTCCAGTCGTGAATCGCCCAGCCGCCGGCCATGAGCCTTTCGGCCCATTACTGTGGTTCGTGCTGACTGTGTACGACAGTCTGCAACTCCGCCTGGATAAAGCGGACAGGACAACTCAAACCGGGTCCCTGTGCCTGATCTTGCGGGCCGGCGTGCCGTATCATTCGCGCTTGGCCGTGAAATAAGTGAAAACGGGGCCCACGTGGGGCCCCGCCTAATTCACGCAGAGAGTAGTGTCAGGCGTTAACTGCTGACCGGGTTATCATTGTCGTCGAACAACTCGAGACCTATTACGATCGCTGCGACGACAGAAAGCAGTACAGCAAGCTGGGTGAAACCACCCTCTGCGAGCCAGCCATCGTCTGTTTGCGACGATTCGGCACCCTCTTGTGCCACGACCGGAGCCGCAGCCAACGAGGCAAGCGTGAGGCCCAGCGCCATCTTCTTCAAAATCTTCATCAGCGTCCCTTTCCGGCAACAAGCAACGCGTTCACGTGCTGCCGCGCCCGTAATTGCCTTGCAGGTGCCGGGTCAAGGCCAGACTTTCGATGAGCTGGTGCGAACCTCGGTCAAGCAGACGGGTGCCTCGCTGATGCGGGAGCCGGCCATGGGCACGGTTCGCGGCTGGATCCGCGCAGTCGGCATCATTTGTTGGCAGGGTACCGCCCCTGCATGCCGGCCCGGATCCGTTCCCATCGTCCGGACTAATTGCAGCCTGGCTCATGGCTTCTGGCGCCGAACGTCCGCAATCGATCGTTAGCAGCCGTTTGAGTGGTCGGCCATTTCCCGCGCCGCCGCGACGAACTCGGCAACGCTCAGCGTTTCGGCGCGGCGCTGCAGCTCGATCCCTGCGCGTTCCAGCGCTCCGAGCGCGCCGGGCATGCCCTTTAGGCTCTGGCGCAGCATCTTCCTGCGCTGCCCGAAGGCCGCTGCGGTGAGGTGTTCAAGGGTGCGGGCCGAGACGCCTGCGGGCATCGCGGTGGGTTCGATGTGGACCACCGCGCTCATCACCTTGGGCGGGGGTGTAAAGGCGCTGCGGTGGACTTTCATCCCGATTCGAGCGGCCGAGCGCCACTGGGCGAGGATCGCCAGGCGGCCGTAAGCGTCGCTGTTGGTCTGGGCGACGATGCGCTGGGCAACTTCGAGCTGGAACATCAACGTCAGGCTGGTCCAGCGCGGTGGCCATGCCTCTCGTCCAAGCCAGCGCACCAGCAGCGCGGTGCCGACGTTATAAGGCAGGTTAGCGACGACCGCGTAGGGTTCGCCCATCAGCGTATCGTGGTCGGTCTTGAGGGCGTCGCCTTCGATCGCCCGCAGCTGACCTGGGAAGGCGGCTTCGAGTTCGGCGAGCGCGGGCAGGCAGCGGCGGTCCATCTCGATCGCGGTTACCCGAGCCCCGGCGCGCAGCAGGGCGCGGGTGAGGCCGCCGGGGCCGGGGCCGATCTCCAGCACCGCCTTGCCGGTCAGGTCGCCCGGGATTGCCGCGATGCGGTCGAGCAGTTGCTCGTCGAACAGGAAGTTTTGCCCCAGCGCCTTGCTCGCGCTCAGGCCATGGCGGGCAATGACCTCGCGCAAAGGCGGCAGATCAACCAATCGTCGCCCGCCGCGCGGCGCATTCGCCCGCCATGCGGATCGCGGCGATGGTCGCGCCGGGGTTGGCGCGGCCGGTCCCCGCGATGTCGAACGCGGTGCCGTGATCGGGGCTGGTACGCACCACCGGAAGGCCAAGGGTGACGTTGACCCCATGATCGAAATCGAGCGCCTTGAGCGGGATCAGCGCCTGGTCGTGGTACATGCACAGCGCCGCGTCGTAAGCGGTCCTCGCGTGCGGAGCGAACAGCGCGTCGGCCGGGTGCGGCCCGGTGACGTCGATTCCGTCGGCTTGCAGGCTCGCGATCGCTGGGGCGATAATGCGCGCCTCCTCGTCGCCCATGCGGCCGTGCTCGCCCGCGTGGGGGTTGAGCGCGGCGACCGCGATGCGCGGGTGCGCGATGCCGAAATCGCGGCGCAAGGCCTCGGCCGCGATTGCCACGCGGCGGCGAATGAGATCGACCGTGATCATCGCGGACACGCGGACGAGCGCAACATGGACAGTCAGCGGGATCGTCCGCAACTGCGGCCCGGCGAGCATCATCACCGCGTCTTGCGCCCGAACCCCGCACGCATGGGCGACGAATTCGGTCTGGCCGGGAAAGTGGAAACCGACCGCGGCCAGCAGCGACTTGGCGATCGGGCCGGTGACAAGGCCGCCAGCCTCGCCCCTTACCGCCAAACCGGTCGCCCGCTCAAGCGAGGCGAGCGCCAGCGTGGCGCCTTCCTCGTCGGGCGCCCCGGGACGCCACGGGCCGTCGAGCGAACCCACCACGGGGAGTGCGCGCGCGAACACATCTGCGGCCTCGGCCAACGAGGCGATCGGTTCGATCGGCATGGAAATGCCGCGCGACGCCGCTGCGCCAGCAAGCAGGTGTGCGCCCCCGACGATAGCGAAAGGCGGCAATTGCTCTCGCTCGCGCGCGGTCCACGCTTCGGCGATCAGTTCGGGCCCAATTCCCGCCGGATCGCCGAGCGAAAGGACGAGCGGCTTCAGTTGTATTCGATCACCGCATCGTTGCGCAGGTCGCGCAGGTAGCGCTGGGCGCGCTTGTTGACCCGGTCGTCCTCGAGCTGGGCCATCAAGTCGTCGAAACTGGGGGCGCCGGCAGTTTGCGGATCGTCGCGACCGCACAGCATCAGCACGCTCACGCCGTCCTTTGCCGAACCGAACGGCGGGGTGGTCTGGCCGATCTGCAGATCGGCCAGCAGCGGTTGCAGCTGCTCGGGCAGCGAACGCAGGACTATTCCGTCGTTGCCGGCAACTTCGGCCCCGATCGCCGCGGCACCCGATTCCGCATCGCCACATCCGCGCATGGCCTGAACGGCGGTGGTGAACGAAGCGAGCTTCGTCCGCGAATCTTCCTCGCTCAAGCCGGAAGGGAATTTGAGCGATATCTGCTTGAGACTGAGCACCGCGTCGCGTGGGTCGGCAACGAGGATCGCTTTCTTGTCGATCAGCAGAAGGATCGAGAAGCCACCCGAGTTTTCGATCGGTCCGACCAGCTGCCCGGGTTGCATGGCCCGCGCCGCGACCGCGAGTTCGCTCGGCAGCCGCTCGAGCTGGACGAAGCCGAGATCGCCACCGGAAGCCGCGGTCGACGATTCGGAGTATTGCCGGGCGTAGCCGACAAAACTTCCCCCTTGCTTCAGCTGTTCGACGATCTGCGAAAGATTGGCGAGCACCTTGTCACGGTTCTCGGGAGTGGCGGAAAGCCAGATTTCCCCCAAACGATATTCTTCGGTTCCGCGGCTCGCTTCGAGCCGGGCCATCATCTCGTTGACCTCCTCGGCCGAGACATTCACGAACGGCGCGACGTTGCGCCGCAGCAGCCGCTGCCACGCCAATTCGCCGAGAATCTGTCGCTTGAGCGAGGCCGGCGAGGAATTGATCTTGGCCAGATAGTCGTCCATCGCAGCGACGTTTTGGCCGAAGTTCTGCGCCGCGACGCGGGCGTAAGTCTGGTCGACCTCCGCCTGGGTGATCTCGATCTCCTGCGCCCTGGCTTCCTGGATCTGCAGCGTCTCGTCGATCAGATTGCGCAAAACCTGCGTGCGCAGGCGCTGTAATTCTTCGGGAGCGATTTCGGTCTTCGACGCCGCTACTACCAGCGCCGCGCGCTGATCGACATCGGTCCCGGTCACGATCTGCCCGTTGATCACGGCGGTCGGCTTGCGAACATTGGGATCGCTTTTCCCGATGATTGCGACGTCCGCGGGGATGTCGAGCGTATTTCCGTTCGGCCCGTCCGCTTCCTGCGCCGCCAGAGCGATCGGCGAAGCCACGAGCGAAAGCGCGGCGAGGCCGCAAAGCAGTCTGGATACGGTCTGGTCGATCACGCTGTCATCCGTTTTGGTCGGAGCGCATCGCACGCTCCTCATCGGCCTGGGCGGTTGCCGTCAAACGGCTGAACCCAAGCTGAGTGCGCCGGCCGGATAGCGCGTTTGCGGCAAGCTGCCAACGGGCTAGCGGAACCCGAGATTGCGCAGCGCGAAATAGAGCTGGAAAGTGTTGCCACGCTTGGCATCGCCCTGCTCGAGATAGTCGCGCCGCCACGTCACCCCCATCTCGAGGCAATCGTCGCGATAGGCGACGCCGAGACGGGTACGGATCGGGTCGAATCCATCCGAGTTGAAGGTCGGGTCCTCGGCCCGGTCGGTCAGGTTGAACACCCCGGCGCCGAACACCGACCAATAACGGGCGAACGCGACCCGCGTCGCGATCCGCAGTTCCTCGCGGTCGCGCAAGTCCTCGATCGATGGCGAGATGTCGCGGTTGAGCCGCAGGTAGCCCACTTCGACATATGTCCGGCTTGACCCGACGGTCGCGTCGATCTCGTTCCGGCGCACCGCCAGACTGTCCTTGTCGAGCCGGAAGCGGTGCGTCAGCTTGACGAAATCCTTGTAGCGGATGTCCGTTCGGCCGACGAAATCGGACACCCGTTCGGACAGCCCGGTGCCGTCGGGCAGGATCGAGCCGCCGTTGTTCAGGCGATACGACTGGCCGACGGTGGTGCTGATACGCCAGTTGGGCCGGGTGTACTCCCAGTCGAACCCGTACGTCACCCGTGGCCGATCCTCGATCCGGTCGTAGCCCGCGAAGCGGTTGAGCGCGAACAGGTTGGAATCTTCCAGGTCGATCGCACGCGCATCCTCGTTGGGCACGGCGAGGTTCTCGATCGGCGGGGTGAGCACCAGTTGGACGCGCGGGGTGAGCACTTGCGTGCCGCCCAGCAACTGGCCGACGAACGGCCATTCGACGTCCGCCGCCGCCAGCGCCACGCCGCGCGTTTCCCACCCAGGGTTGCCGCGGTAGATGGCCGTGGTGGTCAGCCCGTTCTCGTCCGAATGATAGACGTCGCCGCGCACCAGCGCGGTCAGCGTCAGCAGTTGACCCCACGCGGTCACCCGCCGCAAATCCCAGCGGGCGCCGACGATCGCGCGCTGCGTGTCCTGGCCTTCGGGCCGGTAGAGGGCCAGCGTGTTGGCCATCAGCTCGACCTTGCCGCCGATAATCGGCGCGTCGAGCCGCTTGCGGTAGTCGATCAGCGGCAGGGCGATCGGCACCTCGCCCTGCGGCACGCCGAGCCGCAGCGTCTGCGTGGCGAAACCCGATATCGCAAGGTACGAATCGAGGTCGATTCGCTCCAGCTCGAACATTGAGCGAAGGCGGTCGTCGCGGCTGATGTCGTAGCGCCGCAGGAAAGTGCGGTCGGTCGTCCGCCGCGCCGAGAAGTTCACGCTCCACTGCGGATTGAACTGGAAGCGGCCGTTGGCGAACAGATAGCCGCGGAAATCGTCCTGCGGGCTAAGCATGGTGCCGGTCGGGTCGAACCGGCTGCTGACCGTACCGTAGCCGGTGATCTGATAGGCGCCCTTGTCGGTCAGGTGTCGCCACTGCGCGCTGGCCATGGGCGGTGCGTCGGTAAACGCATAACCGGTAAGCGTGAGATCCCTGTTGGGCGCGAGGTTGAAGTAATAGCTGCTGCTGACTTCGAACCCGTTATTGCGGGAAATCTGGATATCGGGGACCAGGAAGCCCGACACCGCGCGCCCGTCGGTGCGGATCGCCAGGCCGGGCAAAGGGATCAGCCGGGCGCCGAACAGCTCGAGGAACGCGCCGCGGAACCGCACGCGCTTGTCGGCCGGCGAATAGACCACCCGGTCGGCGGTGATCCGCCAGCTCGGCTCCCTCGGGCAGCCTTCGGTAGTGACCACTTCGCACCCGGTATAGGCCGCCCGGGTCAGCTCGATGGTCCCGTCGGCCTGGCGCACACCGCTGGCCGCCGCCAGACGGCCGCCTTCGCGCAGCGCGAGCAGAAGATCCTCCATCGCGCCTGCTTCGAACTTGTCGGTCAGCTCGATCCGGCTGGTATAGAGCTGATTGCCGTCTTCATCGACGAAGCGGACGTTGCCGCTGCCGACGATCTGGCCGGTCCTGCAATTCCACACGACCTGGTCTGCCCGGACGGACTTGTCCTCGCCGCGCAGAACGACCGCGCCGCTGGCGGTGACAGTCTCGGCGTTCTCGTCGTACGCGACCTCGTTGGCCTCGAAGTTGATCTGCCGCGCGTCGGTCGGAGCGGCAGGAAGGGCGCCCGGATCGATCGCGGGCAAAGGGGTGGAGAGCGGCGGGGGCACGCCTTCGGGGTTCTGGGTCGTGCCCATCGCGTCACTCGCGCCGTCCTGCGCGAAACCGGGGCTGGCAGCGAGCGCCAGAGCCAGCGCGAACGCGCTCGCCGGCCCGCTAAGGCGCGTCGGGCGGGGCAAGCGGCGAGGCGTGGCTTGCGGCGTTCCGGTCGAAGCGGGGAGCATCGCTTGCCTATCGCAGCACTGCCGCCTAATCGCAATCGCCATCGCCGCCCCCGGACGCGTGCTCGCGTCGGACCGCTGGGGCCCCTGCCTTGCCGGAGTGTTCATGAACATCGAATTCGCTTCTTCCGTCCCCGCCGGAACCCCCATTATTGCTCGTGTCGTCGATCAGGACGTGCTGCCCGACGGCCTCGAACCGACGCTCGCGGCGGGCGCGCAAGCCGCGCGGTTCAAGGGACGCAGCGGCCAGGTGTTCGACGGCTTCGCCGAGCGCGGGGGCCAGGTCGTGCGGGTGGTGCTGACCGGCGCGGGTGAGAAGGGCGACGAGGGACGAATCGCCAATCTGGAAAAAGCCGGCGGTGCGCTGGCGGCCAAATATGCGTGCTCGGGCGCCGAATCGATTGCCATCGAGGCCGACGGTCTGACTGCGCAAGAAGTGGCCGCGGTGCTTCTGGGCCTGCGCCTGCGCGGCTGGCGGTACGACGCCTATCGCACCCGGATGAAGGACGAACAGAAAGTCACCCTGGCGCGCGCGATCGTGGTCGGCGCTCCTGGAGGCAGCGAGGCGGCCTGGACCGACGCGACCGCGCTCGCCGAGGGCATCGAGCTGACCCGCGAGCTGGTCACCGAGCCTGCCAACGTGATCTATCCCGAATCGTTCGTCGAGCGCGTCCGCGGTCCGTTCGAGGCAGCCGGACTCGAGATTATCGTGCTGGGCGTCGAAGAGATGACCAAGCTTGGCATGGGGGCCCTGCTCGGCGTCGGGCAGGGTTCCGACCGCCCGTCGCGGCTGCTGGCCGTCAAATGGAACGGCGGCGAGAAGGGGGCCCGCCCGATGGCCTTTGTCGGCAAGGGCGTGACATTCGATACCGGGGGCATCAGCATCAAGCCCGGCCCTGGCATGGAAGACATGAAGTGGGACATGGGCGGCGCCGGCGCCGTCGCGGGCGCGATGCTTACCCTGGCGAGGCGCAAGGCGAAGGCCAATGTGGTCGGGGTGATGGGGCTGGTCGAAAATATGCCCGACGGCAAGGCGATGCGGCCGGGCGACGTGGTCACCACGATGAGCGGCCAGACGGTCGAAGTGCTGAACACCGATGCAGAAGGACGGCTGGTGCTGTGCGACGCGCTTCACTGGGTGCAGCAGGAGCACGATCCGATCGCGATCATCGACTTCGCGACGCTCACCGGCGCGATGATCATCGCGCTGGGCACCGAGCAGGGCGGGATGTTCTCGAACGATGACACTCTGGCCGAAGCAGTGCTGAAGGCGGGTCGCGAAACCGGCGACAAGCTATGGCGCATGCCGCTCGGCCCCAACTACGACAAGCTGATCGATTCGCCGATCGCCGACATGAAGAACATCGGCCCGCGCGAAGGCGGATCGATCACCGCGGCGCAGTTCCTCCAGCGGTTCATCGACAAGGGCCGCCCGTGGGCGCACTGCGACATCGCCGGGATGGTCTGGTCGGCCAAGCCAGGAGCGACGTGGGACAAAGGCGCGACCGGCTACGGCGTGCGCTTGATCGATCGCTATGTAAGAGACGTGCTGGAGAGCTGAGGTTTCACGCATAGTATCGCGCCCTGGCCTCAGTTAGCAAAGCGATAGGCCAAACAAGAATGCAGCTCGATTTCTGGCAGTTCTCGCAAGGGCCGATCGATCGCATCGTCGCGCAGATTGCGGAAAAGGCGCTGGCCGGGGGCGATCGCCTGCTGGTTGTCGATTGCGATGCCGAGCGGCGCACTGCGATCAGTCGCGCTCTATGGGAGGCCCATCCCGATGCCTTCCTGGCCAATGGCGAAGCAGGCGAGCCGCATGCCGACCGCCAGCCGATCTTGCTGTCGGCCGGTTGCGAGGCATCCAACGGGGCGCGGTTCGCGATTATCGCGGATGGAAAGTGGCGTGACGAAGGTGACCGATTCGAGCGCACGATCCTGCTGTTCGGTGAACGGGATGTCGAAGCCGCCCGCGGCGTGTGGCGCCAGTTCGACGCTCGCGAGGATGTCACGCGAGGCTACTTCGCGCAGGACAACGGCAAATGGGTCAAGAAGGCGTAACCCTTGCGCGCACTACGGCGTCTCGCTAGGGGCGCGCGCAATTCCCGAACATCGCTTTCAAGGACACTCCCATGGCGGTCACCCGCACCTTTTCGATCATCAAGCCCGATGCCACCCGCCGCAACCTGACCGGCGCGGTCACCAAGATGCTCGAGGATGCCGGTTTGCGCGTGGTCGCATCCAAGCGCATCCAGATGAACTCGCGAACAGGCCGAAGGTTTTTACGCGGTGCACCGTGAGCGTGGGTTCTTTGGCGAGCTCTGCGATTTCATGACCAGCGGCCCGGTCGTGGTCCAGGTGCTCGAAGGCGAGGATGCGGTGAAGACGAACCGCGACGTAATGGGCGCGACCAACCCGTCAGATGCCGCCGACGGCACCATCCGCAAGACATTTGCCGAAGGCATCGAGGCCAACTCGGTTCACGGCTCGGATTCCGAAGAGAACGCCCAGATCGAGATCGCCTATTTCTTCACCCCGGATGAGATCGTCGGCTGATCCGGAAATTCTGCTCCATTAGCAAATGAGGTAGTCGCAGTTGCGACTGCCATGGTATCCGTGCCGATGCTCTGGGGTCGGGGACATAAGTGCAAGGCGCTCGCCGCGCGTTTCGTCGCGGCAGTCAACGCGCACGATGCCGACGCAATGAGCGGTCTGGTAACCGAAGATTTTACCTATATCGACAGCTGGCGCGAAGGGGTGACCGGCCGCGACCGCGTTATCGAGGGATCGCGTCAACTGTTTGCCAGCGATCCAGGTTTTCGCATCGAGGTCGATTCGACCAGCTACAGCGATCCGTTTGCGCTGATGCGGGGTTGGGTGGACAGCGCCAATCCCGAAGTAGGCCGCCGACGCGCGGTGTGGCGCGCGCGGTGCGAGGACGGCCTGATCTCCGAATGGCAGGCGTGGGCGGAAGGCAGCCCGCCTCGCCTCAACCGGACGTTCTCTCCCGAGGCGACCTTGGACATGTCGGACCGAGCGCCGGAGACCCCCGGGCCGGTCTAAGGGCCGGCGCGCGCGATAGCCCAGGCTCTGGCGATGGAACTGAGCTAGAAAGCGTCCGCGGCGTCCATCAGGCTCGTCAGCTTTTTGGGTGCAACCGCGCGCCAGCTGCGCGCGAGCCAGTCTCCGATCGACTCCCAATCGGTATCGCCGAGGTCGAGCCGGATGCCGACCCACTCCGCGCCGAAATAAGCCGGCCGATAGAAGCGTTCCGGATCGTTCTCGATCAACTGCGCCTGCTCGTCTGCACCGCTGATGCGGGCCAGCAGCGCGGTCTTGCCGTCATTGTGATGATCGGCGGAGACCCAGGCGAACTTCTTGCCTTTGACGATTCCGAAACAGGGCATGCCGTGGCTGGTTGTTTCCTCGGACTGCGGCAGCGCCAGCGCGCGGGTCCGCACTTCGTCGATCAGCCAATCGGCATCGAATGGACGCGCGACGTAATCCGACAGCACGCGGGCGTAGAGCTGATGTTCGGCAAATAGCACCCGGGCAGCCAGGCTGCGCTCGTCATCGTCCGCCAGCACTGCGACTTCTGCCTGGCCGAGCACCTCGCCCGCGTCGAGTTCGTCGGTGACGAGGTGGACCGAACAGCCGGCTTTCGCGTCGCCGGCGTCAAGCGCCGCGCGGTGGGTATGGAGGCCCCGGTACCTGGGCAGCAGCGAGGGATGGATGTTGAGCATCCGACCGCTCCACGCGCTGACGAACTTTGCCCCCAGCACCCGCATGTAGCCGGCCAGCGCGACATATTGCGCGCCACTGGCGCGGATAGCCCCGTCCATCGCGGTATCGTGCTCGGTGCGGTCGAGGCCCCGGTGTGACAGGGCAAACGTCGCTACGCCCTCGGCCTCGGCGAGTTTGAGCCCGGCGGCTTGCGGATCGTTGCTCGCCACCAGCACGATCTCGTAGTTCGCGCGGGGAAGGCGGCTGGCGTAAAGCAGCGCGGCCATGTTGGTACCGCTGCCCGAAATGAGCACAGCGACCTTGGCCCTGTCACGCAAGATGGCGCGCTTCCCACGGCTCGCGCGCGCTCCAGGTATCGGCGCTGCCGCGGACAGTACAGCCTCTCGGTCCGGCGATCACTTCGCCGATGCGGGTCACGCTTTCGCCCTCTGCCTCGAGTTCGGAAGCAACTTCGCGTGCCAGCTCCGGCGTCACCGCCAGCGCCATGCCGATGCCGCAGTTGAAGGTGCGCGCCATTTCGCCCGGTTCGATCGCGCCCTGCGCTTGCAGAAACGCCATCAGGCCCGGCTGTTCCCATGCGTCGGCGTCGATCATTGCATGCGCGTCTTCTGGCAGGACGCGCGGAACGTTCTCGAGCAGTCCGCCGCCGGTAATGTGCGCCAGTGCGTCGATCTTGCCCGCGCGGATCAGCGGCAGCAGCGTGCGAACGTATATGCGCGTCGGGGCGAGCAGCGCATCGATCAGCAGCGTTTCTGGATCGAACAGGGCAGGGCGATCGAGCCGCCACGCTTTGTCGGCCGCCAGCCGGCGCACCAGCGAATAGCCGTTCGAATGAACGCCCGTGCTGCCGAGCCCGAGCAGGACATGCCCGGGCGCGACTTTATCGCCTGTCACTTGCTCGCCGCGCTCGACCGCGCCGACGCAAAACCCCGCCAGATCGTAATCACCGGCCTGATACATCCCCGGCATTTCGGCGGTTTCGCCGCCGATCAGCGCGCAGCCGGCGTCCTTGCACCCTTCGGCGATGCCCGCGACCACCCGCTCGGCGATCCCGCCTTCAAGCTTGCCGGTGGCGAAATAATCGAGGAAGAACAGCGGCTCGGCGCCCTGCACGATCAGGTCGTTGACGCACATGGCGACCAGATCGATGCCGACCGTGTCGTGCCGGTCGTGCTCGATCGCGAGCTTGAGCTTGGTGCCCACCCCGTCGTTGGCGGCGACCAGCAGCGGATCGGTGTAGCCCGCCGCACGCGGATCGAAGAACCCGCCGAACCCGCCCAGCTCGCTCGTCGCCCCGGGCCGGGCGGTGGCCCGGGCGAGCGGCGCGATCGCGCGCACCAGCGCGTTGCCCGCGTCGATCGAGACGCCGGCTTCGGCGTAAGTATAAGGGCTGTTGCGGCGCGGTTCGTCGCTCATTGCAGCCGCCTAGTGATAACGCGCTTGGATTTCCATGACCGTTTCGGCAAAAGGCGCCAACTTTCCCCGATGGCCAGTATTCCCACTCCTGCTCGCGATCCGCGCCGCGCCGTCCTGATCGGATTGACTGCGCTTGTCACGGTGGCTTTGGCCGTGCTCGGCGGAAAGGCGCTGCTCGCTCAGATCGCCGGCGACCGCGGAATTGCGGCGGTGGCCGCCTCGGGCGACATCCAGGTTGGCGGGGTCGAGGTGGATGTCACCGCCAAGACCGCCGAGGAAGCGCGCGAGCAGGGCTGGCGCGAGGCGATGAAGCTCGCGTGGAAAAAGATCGGGGGGCCGGCGATCCCCGACGGCCAGCTCTATTCGCTGGTCTCGTCGGTGGTGATCGAGAGCGAAGAACTTGGCGCAAACCGCTATATCGGGCGGCTCGGAATCGTGTTCGACCGTGCGCGCGCGGGCGGACTGCTGGGTCGCGGCGAAGCCGTCGCGCATTCGGCCCCGCTGCTGCTGGTCCCGGTGACTTTCACCGCGGGGGCGCAGACCGTCTATGAAATGCGCAACCCGTGGCAGCGCGCTTGGGCCGAATACCAGCCAGGTGCGAGCCGCATCGATTATGTCCGCCCGTCAGGCGCCAACAGCGATTCGCTGCTGCTGACGTATGGCCAGACCACCCGCCGCAGCCGGACTTGGTGGCGCAACGTGCTCGATCAGTTCGGCGCCAGCGACGTGCTGATTGCCATCGCCGACCTCGATCACCAGTATCCAGGCGGGCCGGTGCACGGCACTTTCACCGCGCGCTACGGGCCCGATGATACGTTTCTCGGCAGCTTCACCCTGACTGCGCCGAGCCAGGCCGCGCTGCCCAGGATGCTCGACCAGGCAGTTCTGCGGTTCAACGCGATCTACGAACAGGCGCTTGCGGACGGCAAGCTCAAGCCAGACCCGACGCTCAACCTGGGCACCCTGGAGATCGATCCGATGATCCAGCGGTTGATCGATCTCGGGCGCGCGGCTGATGCGCAGGACCGCGCCAACGCCGCCGCGACCGCTGCTGCCCGACCCATCGAAGCGCCGACGCCCGCCCCCAGCGAAACCGGCACCCCCGCGGTGATCTCGAGCTTCACCGTGCAGGTCCCGACACCCGATGCTGCTGCTTTCGAGGGCGCGGTGGCATCTATTCGCGCGGCGATCGGCGTACGCGGTGCGTCTGTCACAAGCACCGCGATCGGCGGCACTTCGGTGCTGACGGTCAGCTTCGCCGGTGACGGGCCCGGTCTCGCCGCGGCATTGCGCGCGCGCGGCTACACCGTGCGCCAGTCGGGCAGCACGCTCTCGATCAGCCGGTAGTGGACACTCGGCGGTGAGCCAGATCGCGCTGCCGCTGACCACGCGGCGGGCGGACGACCCGGCGCGGATCGTCATCGGCAACGCCAACCGCGCCGCGATCGACGCCCTCAATGATGCGAGTGCCTGGCCTTACGGCACCGCGATCCTCGCCGGGCCGCCCCGCAGCGGTAAATCGCTGCTCGCCAGGTGGGCCGAAGCCGCCGGCAGGATCGAAGCCATCGACGGCGCCGATTTGGTCGGTGAAACCGAACTGTTCCACCACTGGAACCGCGCGCAGGAAAGCGGCCGCACGCTGCTGCTGGTCACCGATCGCAACCCGTGGGACATTGCGCTGCCCGACTTGCGCAGCCGGTTAGGCGCTGCTTTGCACATTGCCATCGGGCTGCCCGACGACGAGATGGTCGGCGCGCTGATTGCAGCCCATGCCGAGGCGCGCTCCCTTGCGCTCGGCGAGGGCGCACTTACCTACCTCGTTCCGCGCCTTGAGCGCAGCTTTGCCGGGATCGAGGCGGTCGTCGCAGCGATCGATCGGTTAAGCCTCGAACGCAAGACTCCGCCGACCCTGTCGGTGTGGCGCGACGCGCTCGAGACCGTTCAGGGGGCGGAGCAGCCACGCTTGCTTTGAGGCGTGTTTGGTGGGAAGTCTTGCGCATAATGTTCGAACGACTGACCGAGTACCTCGACTCTATCCGCGCGCGCGATCCGGCTCCCCGCTCGCGCTGGGAAATACTCCTTTATCCGGGCGTACTGGCGGTTGGCCTGCACCGCGCGGCGCATTGGCTGTACGAGGCGCGGCTGTATTTCCTTGCCCGGCTGATCAACCATTTCAGCCGCTTCCTGACCGCAATCGACATTCACCCCGGCGCGGTGATCGGGCGCAACCTGTTCATCGATCACGGCTTCACGGTGATTGGCGAAACAGTCGAAATCGGCAACAACGTGACGATTTACCAGTGCGTCACGCTCGGCGGGACCAACCCGACGAATGGGGTTGGCGGCAAGCGGCACCCGAGTTTGCGCGACAACGTCATCATCGGTTCCGGCGCGCAGATCATCGGTCCAATCACGGTGGGGGAGCGCGCCCGGATTGGCGCCAATGCGGTGGTAACCGACGATGTCCCCGAAGGTGCGACGATGATCGGGCTGAAAGCGCGTTCGACGCTGGTGCCGGCCGATCAGTGGCTGAAGGAATTCATCCCGTACGGAACCCCATGCGACGAGCCATGCGTACCCAGTCGTGATTGCGTCGAGAAGCTGGAAAGTGAACTGGCCGCGATGCGCGCGGAATTGCGGAACTCAAAGCTTCGATAGCGGCAACCGCGCCCACGCGTGCGCCGGCCATGCGCCGCGGCGGAGACAAGCGCGGATGAAGCCCGGATCGGGCGGTCTGCTTTCGGGAACCGTGGTCGCATTCCCCGGTCGCGCTCCCAGCCAGGTTCCGTTCGACCGCGCGGAACTGGCGCGCATTCTCGATCTGTACGGCCGCATGGTGGCGGCTGGCGAATGGCGCGACTACGCGATGGACTTCACCCGCGAATTCGCCGCCTTTTCCGCCTTTCGCCGCGCTGCCGAGCGCCCGCAGGCGCGGATTGAAAAGCGCCCGGCCTTGCGCGGTCGCCAAGGCATGTGGACATTGTTCGGTGAGCACGGCCAGGTACTCAAACGCGGACACGAACTCGCCGGGGTGCTCGCCCCGGTCGAGCGTCGCCTGGTAAAGGCCGTGTCCGACTAAGCCGCCGCGGCGAGCCGTCCGGTCACAGGCGGGCGGTTCTGCCATCCGCCGGGTAGCCGCTCGACGATCGAGCCGCGAATCGGTTCTAATAGGACTGAGCGTCAGTAGTGCGGAACCGAGGCGACCGCCGATTGAGAATCATCATCGGGGTACATGCGCTCTCTCCCCGTTCGCCGGGAGCGAGAGCCCAAGTGTGTTAGTGTCAATACTGGCGACGGCTAGCCGCGCGTGCTCTTAGGCGCAGCGTCGCCCATCACCTTCTGCATCGCCTTGAGGATCGCGCCCGATTGCTCGGCACCCGAATTGGGCGAACGCAAGTTGGTCTGGGCAGAGATCTCTTCCCAATTCGCCGCGAAGCCTTCGACCGTGCGCTCGCCGTCCGGCAACCACACCGCGTCGTTCATCATCACCCAAGCCGAGTGGTAGCCGCCGCCGCCGGCGCCGACGATCGCGTTGGTCGGAGCGTCTTCACTCACGAGGAATAGCGCCGCGGGTACGACGTTCTCCGGGGCGAACAGCTTGAACGCTTCTTCCGGGAACAAGTCCTCGGTCATGCGCGTGCCGGCCACCGGCGACAAAGTGTTGACCTTGATGTTGTACTTGCCGCCTTCGAGCTGGAGCGTCTTGGTCAGGCCGGCGAGACCAAGCTTGGCCGCGCCATAGTTGGCCTGGCCGAAGTTGCCGAACAGCCCGGTGCTGCTCGCGGTCATGAGGATGCGGCCGTAGGCTTGCTCGCGCATCGTCTCCCACACTGCCTTGGTCGCGAACGCCGAGCCGGTCAGGTGAACCTTGACCACGAATTCGAAATCGGCGGGCTCCATCTTGGCGAAGGTCTTGTCGCGCAGCACCCCGGCGTTGTTGATCAGGACGTGGACGCCGCCCCACTTCTGCTTGGCGTCGGCGACCATCTTTTCCATCTGCTCGAATTCGGTCACCGAAGCGCCGTTCGAAACGGCCTCGCCACCGGCACGTTCAATCTCTTCCACGACTTGCAGCGCCATGTCCGAATGGCCGGTGCCATCGCGCGAACCGCCGAGGTCGTTGACCACCACCTTCGCACCGCGCCGGGCGAGCTCAAGCGCGTACTCGCGGCCCAGGCCTCCGCCGGCGCCGGTGACGATGGCAACCTTGTCCTTGAACGAGATGGTCATGGCTTGTGTCCTTCTGAAATGCTTTTGCGCTTTACGCGCCCGTAAACTTGCGATGCGGCGTTGGCACCATCCGCCGCGCGATGCAACCGCGTGTTCGGCTACCGCGCGCCGAGGGCCTCGAGCGCGGGAATGAGCTCGCCGAATGCCCCGATCACGGCGTCCCCGCCCAGTTCGGCGGGCGGCTTGTCGCAATATCCGTAAGCAGCAACCACGACCGGCACACCCGCGGCGCGCGCCGACAGGACGTCATAACTGCTGTCACCGACATAAGCGAAGCGTCCGCCGCCCAGACGCGCGCGCGCTTCGATCAGCGGATCGGGCGCCGGTTTCGAGCGGCCCTTGCCGAGCGTGTCACCGCCGAGGATAATCTCGAAGCGACGCGCGAGATCGAGCTTGGTGAGGATCGCGCGCGCGAAGCTTTCGAACTTGTTGGTGATCAGTGCCAGCCGAACACCGCGTTCGGCAAGCCGATCAAGCGCTTCATTCGCACCTTCATAAACGCGCGTGTGGACGCAATTGTTCTCGGCGTAGAACGCCAGCAGCGCCTTGTAGAGACCGCGAAACTGGTCATCGGGCAAACCGCCCCGGCTGTCGGTCACGCGCTTGAGCATCATCTTCGCGCCGCCGCCGATCAGGTCTTCGATGCCTTCGACCGGAACGGGTTCCTGCCCGCCGACGACCAGCGCGTGGTTGACCGCCGCGCCGAGATCGCGGTGGGTTTCAAGCAGCGTGCCGTCGAGATCGAACCCGACGATATCGAATGGGAAATCGGTCATCCGGAGGTCGTTAGCCGCCATTCTTCCAACCGCAAGAAATTGGTGGCATTGGCCCAGGAACAGGAGTGCAAATGAGAGACTTCGCCGCCATCATCCTCGCCGCCGGCAAGGGTACCCGCATGAAGAGCGATCGGCACAAGGTGCTCCATCCGATCGGTGGCCGGCCGATGCTGCACCACCTGATGGCGAGCCTCGATGAACTCGGGCCACGGCAGACGGTGGTCGTGGTCGGCAGCGGGCGCGAGCAGATCGAGGCGGCAGTTGCTGGACGGGCGGCTACCGCGTTGCAGGAGCCGCAGCTCGGCACCGGGCACGCTGTCCAGCAGGCGCAGGGGGAGCTCACCGGTTTCGCTGGCGACGTGCTGATCCTCTATGGCGATGTACCATTCGTTCGCGCAGCGACCATGCGCAAGATGCTCGACCGGCTGCAGGCCGACGATGCGCCGGCAGTGGTCGTGCTCGGCTTCGAGCCCGCCGATACGCTGCAGTACGGCCGCGTGGTCGCCGGCGCCGACGGCACGATTGAAAAGATGGTTGAGCACAAGGACGCGACCGAGGCCGAACGCGCGTGCCGGCTGTGCAATTCGGGCCTGATGGCAGCGCGGGCCGAAGACCTGTTCGCCCTGCTCCACCGCGTGGGGAACGACAACGCGGCCGGCGAATACTACCTGGTCGATGTGGTCAACATCGCCCGCTCCGAGGGGCGCAAGAGTGCGGTGGTGGTCACCGACGATCCGGGTGAGGTCGCCGGGATCAATTCTCGCGCTGAGCTGGCACAGGCTGAGGAGCACTGGCAGGACTTCAAGCGCCAGGAAGCGATGGCCAGCGGCGTGTCGCTACGCGCGCCGGAAACGGTGTTTTTCAGCTGGGACACGGAACTGGGCAGGGACGTGACCGTCGAGCCGAACGTGGTCTTCGGACCCGGAGTGAGCGTCGCTGACGGTGCCACCATCCGCGGATTTTCGCACCTCGAAGGCGCCCGTGTCGGCCCGAAGTGCGAAGTGGGCCCTTTCGCCCGCCTTCGGCCTGGCGCGGTAATGGAGAAAGGCGCCAAGGTCGGCAACTTCGTCGAGATGAAGAAGGCGGTGCTGGGCGAGGGGGCCAAGGCTAGCCACCTGACCTATCTCGGTGATGCCGAGGTTGGGGCGGGCGCGAACATCGGCGCGGGCACCATCACCTGCAATTACGATGGATACTTCAAGTACAAGACCGTGATCGGGCCGCGTGCTTTCATCGGTTCGAACAGCGCACTGATCGCGCCGGTGCGGATCGGTGCGGACGCGATCGTTGCCGCAGGCAGCGCGGTCAGTCGTGATGTCGCTGACGGTGAGCTGCGCATGGTGCGCGCCGAGCAACTGGTGAAGCCCGGCTGGGCCGATCGCTTTCACGACGCGATGAAAAAGAAGAAGGCCGATCGGAAGGACGGCTAGCGCCTGATCGGCCGCTCTTCGGCCAGGTGATTGCGGATCGCCGTCGCCGCAACTCCGGCCTGGCCCATCGCGTTGCTGATCTGGTCGAGTCCTTTGACCACGTCGCCCGCGCCGAACAGGCCGGCGATGTTGGTTTGAAAATGATCGTCCACGATCAGACAACCGTCATCGCTGGTCCGCGCGCCGGCGCGCTCCGCCAGTTCCGAGCGCACATGGCTGCCGAGCGCCGGATAGACGCTGTCGAATGTTAACCGCTTGTCGGCAGTGTCAAAGGCCAGTCGGTCCCCTTCGATCGCAAAGCCTCCGCTAGGGCCGGCCTCCCGAGCTATTCCTGCATCCGCCAGTTGAGCCGAACATTCCGCATCGAGATCGTGGTCGCCGTGCGGAGACACCAATGTCAGGTCTGCGGTGAAACCGCGCAGGAACAGCGCTTCGGCGGTGCCGTGGGTGCTGGTGCCGATCACTGCGACACGTTTGTCGGTGACCTCGTATCCATCGCACACCGGGCAATATCGGAGGAGCCCGCGTGCGAGCGCTTCATCGTGCACTTCGTCGGAAAGCGCATCAGGCCGCCGATTGACGATCCCGGTGGCGAGCAGGACGGTGCGCGCGGTAAAAGTGCCTGTATCGGTCCCGACGGTGAAGCGGTCGCCCGTTTTCGCAAGGTGCTCGACTCGTTTTTCCTCGCGCAGCGCACCGTATTTGCGCGCCTGCTCGAGCATCCTTGCGAGGAGCTCCTTACCCGAAATTCCCTCGGGATAGCCGGCATGGTTATGGGTGCAGGGGATCCACGCGGCGCGGCTGGTGCCGCTATCGAACAGCCGGATCGAGAGGTGGTAGCGTGCAAGGTAGATCGCCGCGGTCAGCCCGGCGGGCCCGGCGCCTATGATGATGCAATCGTCGGGAGCCGTTTCGTCGGTCATTCTTGCCTTGCCCTTCAGGGTTGCGCATGGGCCAGAGCGATGACTTTCGCCGCCACCGTCTTAACGCTGTATCCCGAGATGTTTCCCGGGCCGCTTGGCATTTCGCTCGCCGGACGCGCGCTCGAGCGGGGGGACTGGAGCCTCGACGTCGTGCAAATCCGCGATTTCGCGGCCGACAAGCATCGCACCGTCGATGACACGCCCGCCGGGGGCGGGGCGGGGATGGTGCTCAAGGCCGACGTGCTCGCCGCGGCGCTCGACAGCGTCAGCGATGGACGCCCGGTTCTGGCGATGACACCGCGCGGCACGCCGCTCGGTCAACGCCGGGTGCGCGAACTGGCCGCCGGGCCCGGAGCGATCGTGCTTTGCGGCCGGTTCGAAGGGTTCGACGAGCGGGTGTTCGAGGCTCGTCCGCAGATCGAGCAGGTGTCGCTGGGCGACATCGTTTTATCGGGCGGAGAGCCCGCCGCGCTAGCCTTGCTCGACGCTTGCATTCGCCTGCTTCCCGGCGTAATGGGCGCGGCCTTGAGCGGGGCCGAGGAATCCTTCGAAGAAGGGCTGCTCGAATATCCGCACTATACCCGACCATATGAATGGGAAGGGCGCACGATCCCCGAAGTGCTGCGATCGGGGGATCATGCGAGGATCGCGGCATGGCGCAAGGCCATGGCCGAGACCGATACACGGCTACGCAGGCCGGACCTTTGGGAGCGTTATGGTAACGCTCGGGGCCGACCTGCCTCTGGTGCGCGGCGTGAAATGAAGGACAAGGACCAGTGAACCTGATCCAGACGCTCGAGGCGGAAGCCATCGAGGCCCTTACCCAGGGTAAGGAAATTCCCGCTTTCCGCGCCGGCGATACGCTGCGCGTGGGCGTGCGCGTCGTTGAAGGCGCGCGCACGCGTACTCAGAATTTCGAAGGCGTGTGCATCGCGCGGTCGAACCGTGGCATCAACAGCAATTTCACCGTCCGCAAGATGAGTTTCGGCGAAGGCGTGGAGCGCGTGTTTCCGCTCTATTCGCCGAACATCGAAAGCGTGACCGTGGTTCGCCGCGGCGTCGTGCGTCGTGCCAAGCTTTACTATTTGCGCGGCCGCACCGGCAAGCGCGCTCGTATCGCCGAGCGTCGCGACACCGTCAGTCAGTAACGCGTTCGCCATGTGCGGATGCGAAAGGGCGTCTCGGGAAACCGGGGCGCCTTTTTCGTTGCACGGACGAAAAATGGCGGGGCGGCGCCGGGGGGCTGGATGGAACCGCCCCGCCAGGAGGGGCATTGAGACTTCTCAGGACGCGAAACACGGCGTCACCGCCGAATTGGGTCCTTCCCGCTTTGAGGCGGGGTAGGCTTGGTCTGCGCCAATCGCATTAAGGCGGAGCGGGATGAGCTCCTGAGCGATCAGACACGGCCACCGTGGCGTGCGGCCATTAGGCAAATCCCAAGAAAACAGGTCAACCCGGATTTAACCACGGCCCAATGGGCGAATGGCAGGTTGCTTGACGCGGCGCCCGTTGCTCTTTGCGGCGATCGGCGTAGAGGGACCGTCCGATTTTTTTGCATCTGCGAAGGAGATTGCAACGTGGGTTATCGGGTGGCCGTGGTCGGTGCGACGGGCAGCGTCGGGCGTGAAATGCTGGCAGTGCTCGCCGAGCGCGAATTTCCGTGCGACGAGGTTGCGGCCGTCGCGAGCTCGCGCTCGACGGGCATCGAGGTGGAGTACGGCGATAGCGATCGCACGCTTAAATGCCGTAACCTCGAGCACTTCGATTTCGCCGGTTGGGATATCGCCCTGTTCGCCGCGGGTAGCGGTCCGTCAAAAGAATACGCGCCCAAGGCTGCCGCGGCTGGCTGCGTGGTGATCGACAACTCGTCGCTCTACCGCATGGACCCCGACGTGCCCTTGATCGTGCCCGAGGTAAACCCGGACGCAATCGGCGGCTACACCCGGCGCAACATCATCGCCAATCCCAACTGCTCGACCGCGCAGATGGTGGTCGCTTTGAAGCCGTTGCACGATGCCGCCGGCATCAAGCGCGTGGTCGTATCGACTTACCAGTCGGTCAGCGGTGCGGGAAAGGCGGGAATGGACGAGCTGTTCGAACAGAGCCGCGCGATCTTCGTCGGCGACCGGACTGAGGTGCGCAAGTTCACCAAGCAGATTGCGTTCAACGTGATCCCCCACATCGACAGCTTCCTCGACGATGGATCGACCAAGGAAGAATGGAAGATGGTGGTGGAGACCAAGAAGATCCTCGATCCCAAGATCAAGGTTACTGCGACCTGCGTGCGGGTGCCGGTGTTCGTCGGCCATTCCGAATCGATCAACATCGAATTCGAGCGCGAGATATCGGCTCAGCAGGCGATGGACATCCTGCGTGAAGCTCCCGGCGTGATGCTGATCGATAAGCGCGAAGACGGCGGGTACATTACGCCGATCGAATGCGTTGGTGACGCCGCGACATACGTGTCGCGCGTACGCGAGGATCCTACGATCGAGAACGGTCTCAATCTGTGGTGCGTGTCCGACAACTTGCGCAAGGGCGCAGCACTCAACGCGGTCCAGATCGCCGAGCTGCTCGGCCGGCGTCACCTGAAGAAGGACTAGCGGCATTGCGCTGGCTTGCCGCGCTCGCTTTGCTTGTGTGGGTTGCCGGTTGTCAGCAGCATGACACTCCGGGCGCCCCTGGTGACGCGATCAACGGGGAGGGAACGCCTTCGCGGACCAGCCCAGCTCGAGCACCAAAGCCCATCAACAAAGCCGTCCTCGACGCAGAAGGAGTGACCTTCGATTCGCCCGCCGGCAAGACGCTTGAATTTGCATACGGCGCTCCTCGCCAGGAGGTGGATGCGTTAGCGGTGAGGATGTTCGGACCACCGGACGATCGATCGGTCAACGGCGAATGCGGCGCGGGGCCGATCGAGTTTTCGCGCTACGGCCCGCTGACGCTCAACTTCCAGGACGGCAAGCTGGTCGGCTGGCTCGCTCATGCAGGGCCGCAAGTGACTACCAGCGACGGCATCCGGCCTGGCGGCTTCATGCGCGATCTCAAGGTGGCGCGGAGCGTGCGGCTGAACGCGGGCAGCACGCTCGAAGGGGAATTCCATTATCTGGCCGCAGACGGCCGCGCTATCGGTGGGTTCGTTAAAGGCGCCGGGCGTGACGCGAGGATCGAAAGTCTTTACGCGGGGGTGAATTGCTTTTTCCGCTGAAGGATGATCCCGATGGCGCTCAGGGCCGAGTTGTTCTTCAGTTTTCGCAGTCCCTACAGCTATCTGGCTATCGGCCGTTACCGCGCACTGGCCGATCAATACGCGATCGATATCGCCTTGCGCCCGGTCTATCCGCTGGCGATCCGCCAACCCGACTTCTTCGAACGCAATCATCCTAACTGGCTGCGCTACACCATGCTCGACATGATACGCGTCGCGCAATTCGAAGGTATTGCGTTCGGGCCGCCACGACCCGATCCGGTCGTGCAGGATCTTGCGACCCGGCGGATCGCGGCCGATCAGCCATACATTTATCGGCTCACGCGGCTCGGCCAAGCGGCCGCGCGGCGGGGCAAGGGGCTGGCGTTCGCGGCCGAGGCAGCCCAACTGATCTGGGGCGGCGCGCACGGCTGGCACGAGGGCGCACACCTGGCAGGGGCGGCGCATCGCGCGCAGCTCGATCTGGCGGAGCTTGAAACCGAAGCGGTGAGTGAGGCTGGCGCGCTCGACGCCGAGATCGCTGCCAACCAGCAGGCGCTCGAGGATGCGGGACACTGGGGCGTGCCTACCTTGCTGTTCGAAGGCGAACCGTTCTTCGGCCAAGACCGTATCGCCATGGCCAAGTGGCGCATGGAGCAAAAAGGGCTGGTCCGGCGCTAGTGGCCCCTTGCGCGAGACCCGGGCTGCGCCGCGCGGCCGCTGTTCCGCCGCATCAGAAATACCATCGGGATTGCCGCCAGGCTCATCCACATCATCATGTAGAAGTCGTCGATGTAGGCAACCATCGCCGCCTGGCGGCTAACCTCGGCATCGACGATCCGCATTCCGACGTCCCCGATGCTCTGGAACCGGTCGATGGTGGTGACGTCGAGTGCTCCCACCGAAGCGGAATCGATATGCGCGGCGAGGTCCGAATGGCTGATCTGGATGTTGCGTGCCAGTTCGACGGTGGCGATCGAGATGCCGATCGAGGAGCCCATCGAGCGAAACAGATTGAGCAGGCTCGAACCATCGGTCCGCAACCGCGGCGCAATGGTTGCGAAAGCTGTGCTCTGCAGCGGTATGAACACCAACCCGATACCCAGGCCCTGGATAACTCCGGACAGGACAATGTTGTACTGGTCGAGTGCGAGCGACCAGTGCGACATCTGCCACAGCGAAAACGCGGTGATGGCGAAGCCCAAGCCGACCATGACCCGTGCGTCGAGTCCCTTGCGGGTCGCGTAACCGGCAATCTGCATGGTGATCAGCACACCGATGCCTCGCGGCATGAGCACCAGTCCGGTGTCGATTACGCTATAGCCGAACAGGTGCTGCAACATCGGCGGCATCAGCGCCATGGTCGCGAACAGGACGCCCCCGATCAGCAGCATGAACAGCAGCGCGATGACGAAATTACGGTCGGCGAACAGCAGCCGATCGAACAGCGGGTTGCGCGCGGTGACGAAGTGGACGGTCGCAATCCACGTCGCGCTCGCAGCAAGTATCGCGTAGATCCAGATTTCCCCCGACGCGAACCAGTCGACCTGCTGGCCGCGGTCGAGCAACAGCTGAAACGAGCTCAATCCGATGGCGATCAGGGCAAAGCCGAGAAGATCGAATTTGCGTTGCGATTGGCCGCGTGCGGGCAGCGTGGCGAACAGGATCGCCAGGCTGATGATGCCTATCGGCACATTTACGTAGAATACCCAGCGCCAATTCCAGTTTTCGGTAAGGTAGCCGCCGAGCAACGGGCCCATGATCGGGCCGATCATAATGCCCATGCCCCACAGCGCCATCATTTGCGGGTGACGGCTGGGCTTGGTCGCGTCGAGCATGAAGCTCTGGCTGAGCGGGGCGATAAAAGCCCCGGCCACGCCCTGGACGGCCCGGAAAGCAACCATTTCCTGCAGGTTTTGCGCGATGCCGCACAGTGCAGAAGCTATGATAAAGCCGGACACCGCGCCGATGAACAGCTTGCGCGCCCCGATACGGTCGGCGAGCCAGCCGGTGATCGGCATCGCCACTGCCGAAGCAATGATATAACTCGTCAGCACCCAGGTCACGGTATCGACCGTCGCCCCGAGCGAGGCTTGCATATGGGGCAGCGCGACGTTGGCGATGGTACCGTCGAGCACTTGCAGCAGCGATGCCATCATCACGCCGACGATCAGCAAGCCGGTGTTTTCGACCGGCAATGCAGCGACGTCGGCCTGTATTTCCGGCGCCTGGCGCCGTGGCCGCGACGAAGCTGGCTGGGCGGCGCTAGCCACAGCGCAACCTAACGCTTGCGGCTGTCGGTGTAGACAGTGACGTCGCTGGAGATACCGGCGATCATTTCCCTTGGCGGCGAACCCTCGATCGCAATACGCACCGGCACTCGCTGGGTCACCTTGACCCAGTTGCCGGTCGCGTTCTGCGCGGGCAGGACCGAGAATTCGGAGCCGGTACCTGCGCCGATCGAGGCCACCCGGCCTTTGACCACCAGATCGGGGTAGGCATCGAAACGCACTTCGGCAGGCTGGCCCACCTTCATCTCGGCGAGGTCGGTTTCCTTGAAATTCGCCTCGACATAGGTGCTTTCGGTGGCAACCAGCGTCACCACGGGGACCCCCTGGATGATCTGGTTGCCCAACTGCAGCCGGTCGGCCTGGGCCACGCGGCCGTCGATCGGCGCGCGCACCGTGGCGCGGCTAAGATTGAGCTCGGCGACCGCGCGTTGCGCCTTTGCAGCCGCTACCTGCGGGTTCTCGCCCGGTACCTGGGGCCCGGTCGCAAGCTTCGATCGTGCTTCCGCCTGACGGGCTTCGGCCGCCCGCAGCTCTTCCCGCGCTTGCGCGACGGCGTGCTGCGCAGCCTGGTAATCGGCCTTGGTGGTAAATCCGCGGTTCCACAGGGCTTGCTGGCGATTGAGGGTCGCTTGGGCGAAGCCGATATCCTCGCGCGCTCCCGAAATGTCCGCTCCGGACAGGTCGGAGGAATTCTCCAGCGCCACTACGTTGGCTTGCGCCAGAGCGATCTGCGCATCGGCTTGCTGGATTTGCAGCCGAAACGGCTCAGGATCGAGGCGGAACAGCAAGTCACCGCGGCGAACGGTCTGACCGTCCTTGACGAACACCTCGACAATCTTGCCGCCGACTTCCGGAGTGACCGATACTTTGTCCTGCTGGACATAGGCGTTGTCGGTCGAGACCTTGCCGGCAAGGCTCATCCAGTAGATCGCCGCGGCGACGAGCAACGCCAGCGGCACCGCGACCATCAGCGCCAGCCGGCCCCATCTGCGCTTCGGTTTTTGGACTTCGGCCGCTTCCTCGGCGACGACCTGTCCGGCTGGCTGCGCGTCGATCGTGTCGGGAGCGGTCGGGTCAGCCTCAGACATGGGGCGCGGGCCGCTTGAAGCCGGTCGTCATCGGGAGTTCAAAGCCCAGTCAGTTGCGAAAAGCAATGCTAGTCAACGTGGCAAGTGGCTTTCGTATTCCCGCAACGATCGATAAAAGCTTTTCCATGGCCAAAATCGACAAGAGTGGCGGCTGTCAGTGCCGCGCGGTTCGCTACACTGTGCAGGTCGATCCTGAAGAGGCATACTTGTGCCACTGCCGGATGTGTCAACGCGCCACCGGCGGAGTGGCAGCGGCCTTTGTGGGGGTCAGCCAAGCAGATGTCCGGTGGGACGGCGAACCTGCCTGGTACGCAAGTTCGCCGATCGCCGAGCGGCCGTTTTGTTCAGGCTGCGGCACTCCGCTCGGGTTCCGTTTTGTCGAAGGCTCGACGAACATGGACCTGACGATTGGCAGTTTCGACGATCCGTCCGAATTCCGGCCCAAGCATCACTTCGGCGCCGAGAGCATGCACGAAGCGTGGATCGATACCAGCGGCCTTCCCCGCATGCGCAGTGACGAATATGACGTGCTCGTACGCAAGTGGGAGGAGGCCGGCGCGAAGCCTCCTCAATGAGCGTCCGGACTGAGATGATCCCAAGCTTCGACGGTCAGCCGCTCGCGGTTCACCGGTTCGGAGCTGGCAGGCCCGTGCTGATGCTGCACGGCCTGTTTTCCGAAGCCAACACCAACTGGATCAGATTTGGCCACGCGCGGCGGCTGGCGGATGCAGGGTTCGAGGCGATCATGCCCGATCTGCGCGCGCACGGAGCCAGCGCCAAACCGCACGATCCGGCCGCCTATCCCTGCGATGTGCTGGTCCGGGACGCGTTTGCGGTCATCGCAGGGCTGAGCCTTACCGACTATGATTTCGTCGGCTTCTCGCTCGGCTCGCGCACCGCCGCCCGCGCGGTGATAACAGGGCTGGAACCGCGCCGCCTGGTGCTCGGCGGCATGGGACTCCAGGGACTTGCCGGGTGGAGCCGGCGCGCGGATTTCTTCCTCGACGCGATCAACCGGTTCGACAGCGTCCGGCACGGCGACCCGGCTTTCTTCGCGGTGAGCTTCATGAAGACCCAGAAGGTCAACCGTGTCGCGGCGCAGCTGTTGTTGCAGTCGGTCGCGGACACCGATCCGGCCGAGCTGGCACGCATCGCCATGCCGACGCTGGTGCTGTGCGGCGCGCAGGATCGTGACAACGGCGATCCGCAAGCGCTGGCCGATGCGCTCCCCGACGCGCGGCTCGAGGAAGTGCCGGGGACCCACATGAGCTCGGTTACCGAGCCTGCGTTCGGCGAGGGCATCGTGCGCTTCCTGGCCGGTTGATTATCAGGTGTGCGCGGTGCAAAACGATATCCAACGAAACCATAAGTCGCCAATTCGAGAGGTCTCTTACATGAAATTCGCTTCGACTGCGCTCGCCGCGCTTGCCGTCGCTCTTGCCACGCCTGCCTTCGCGCAGGACGTGGCCCAGTCAGCTTATCCAATGACGTCCGCCGGGGCTTCGCAGTTCGTCGCCGCAGCGGAAAAGGATTTCGCTGAGTTCACGGTCGAGAACAACCAGATCAACTGGGTGAACTACAACTTCATCACCGATGATACCGACGCATTGGCGGCGCGTAGCAATGGCGAGTTGACCGAAAAGGCGGTGAAGTATGCTCTCGAGGCCGCCAAGTACGCTGCGGTGCCCGGGCTCGATCCCGACGTGAAGCGCAAGCTCGACATCATGCGCAACGGGATCGTGCTTCCGGCGCCGACGACCGCAGGCGCGGCCGCCCAGCTGAGCGAGATCACCACTGGCCTGTCGAGCCAGTACGGCAAGGGCAAGGGCACGCTCGACGGCAAGGAAATCTCCGGCTCCGACATCGAAGCGGAAATGGGCAACCTTGCGCACACGCCGGCCCAGTTCGCCGAAATGTGGGCAAGCTGGCACGACAACGTCGGCGCGCCGATGAAGAACGATTACGCCAAGATGGTCGGGATCTCCAACCAGGGCGCCAAGGAACTCGGCTTCGACAACGTCGGCGCGATGTGGCGCTCGGGCTACGACATGAGCCCCGAGGAATTTACCGCCATGACCGAACGGCTGTGGCAGGAAACCAAGCCGCTCTACCAAGCGCTGCACACTTACGTGCGCTGGAAGCTCAACGAGAAATACGGCGAAGCGGTGCAGTCCAAGACGGGTCCGATCCGGGCCGATTTGCTGGGCAACATGTGGGCGCAGGAGTGGGGCAACATCTATCCGCTCGTCGCGCCGGCGGGCTCGGGCGACCTCGGCTATGACATCGGCGAATTGCTCAAAGCCAAGGGCAAGAGCCCGCTCGACATGGTGCACTATGGCGAGGGATTCTATTCGTCGCTCGGCTTCGAAGCGCTGCCGAAGACATTCTGGGAGCGCAGCCTGTTCGTGAAGCCGGCGGATCGCGAGGTCGTATGCCATGCCAGCGCGTGGAATATCGATAACAAGGACGATATCCGCATCAAGATGTGCACCAAGGTGAATTCGGAAGATTTCGTCACTATCCATCACGAACTGGGGCACAACTATTACCAGCGCGCCTATAATGCTCAGCCGTACCTTTACGAAAATGGCGCCAACGACGGGTTCCACGAGGCGATCGGCGACTTTATCGCGCTCTCTATAACGCCGCAGTATCTCGTCGACATCGGTCTGCTCGAGAAGGACAAAGTGCCCAGTGCCGACAAGGACATCGGACTGCTGCTTCGGCAGGCGATGGACAAGGTCGCCTTCCTGCCGTTCGGGCTGCTGGTCGACAAATGGCGCTGGGGCGTATTCGACGGTTCGATCACGCCGGCGACTTACAACCAGGCTTGGGTCGACCTGAAGAAACAGTACCAGGGGATTGTGCCACCGGTCGAGCGGCCGGCCGACGCATTCGATCCAGGTGCCAAGTACCACATTCCCGGCAACACGCCCTACACGCGGTACTTCCTTGCGCGCATCCTCCAGTTCCAGTTCTATCAGGCAGCATGCAAGCAGGCCGGATGGAAAGGACCGCTGCATCGCTGCAGCTTCTATGACAACAAGGAAGTCGGCACGAAGCTTAACCAGATGCTGTCGATGGGCGCGTCGAAGCCCTGGCCCGATGCGCTGAAGGTTTTCACCGGCACCCGCGAGATAAGCGCCAAGCCCATGCTGGACTACTTTGCGCCGCTCAAGAAGTGGCTCGACCAGCAGAACAAGGGCAAACCGACCGGTTGGTAATTGGCAAGGCCGGGCGGCGACGTCTGGCCTTGTTTTGTCACCGAAAAAGCTTCGACCGCGCCGCCTTATTCGTGTAGCGCCAAGCGCCTTTGGCGTCCTTGGCCTACCTGAATGGCGGCTCGTTAAAGGCGCGTAGCTTGCGGGAATGGAGCCGGTCGCCTTCGTCGCGCAGGCGGCGGCAGGCGGTGACACCAATTTGAAGATGCGCTGCGATTGCCTCTTCGTAGAACTTGTTGGCTTGCCCGGGGAGCTTGATCTCTCCGTGAAGCGGCTTGTCCGACACGCACAGCAGCGTGCCGTAGGGCACCCGGAAACGGTAACCCTGGCCGGCGATGGTGGCGCTTTCCATGTCCACCCCGACAGCGCGACTGAGCGACATGCGGCGGGCGGACTGAGTATACTGTAATTCCCAGTTGCGGTCGTCGGTAGTGACGACGGTACCGGTGCGCATGCGTTGTTTGAGGTCCGCCCCGTGCGCGCCGCTGACTTCCTCCGCCGCGCCATAGAGCGCCTGCTGGACTTCGGCGATTGCCGGGAGCGGAATCTCCGGCGGCAGGACCGGATCCAGGACGTGGTCATCGCGCAAATAGGCGTGTGCGAGCACGTAATCCCCGATTTTCTGGCTCGGGCGCAGGCCACCGCAGTGGCCGATCATCAGCCAGGCTTCGGGGCGCAGGACCGCAAGGTGGTCGGTGATTGTCTTCGCGTTCGACGGGCCGACGCCGATGTTGACCAGGGTGATGCCCGATCGGTTTTCCCCAATCAGGTGGTAGGCGGGCATCTGGTGGCGGCGCCAGGCGGTGTCGGACAATTGCAGGCGCGCGTTGCTGCGCCGCTCGGTCAGCATCAGCCCGCCCGCGCCGGCGAGCGCGGCGCAACCGTTCTCACCGAGCTGTTCGGCCGCCCAATCGACGAATTCGTCGACGTATCGGTGATAGTTGGTGAACAGGATGTAGCGCTGGAAATCTTCGATCCGCGTGCCGGTGTAGTGCGCCAGCCGAGCTAGCGAGAAATCGGTCCGCAAGCCATCGAACAGCGACAGAGGTATGGTGTCGCCGTCGATCTCGATCCCGTCTGCCAGCTCGTCGCCGATCAGCGCCAACTCGGTGGCGGGGAAATGGCGTGCAAGCTCCTGAGGGCTGATGCCCGCCATCGCCGCGCCGGCAGCGCCGTCGAGAACGTAAGGGAAGGGGATTTCCTGCCGCGAGGCGCGCACTTCCATCTCGACCGTGTAGTCGCCGGTGATGTGCTCCAGCTGATCGCGCAGGTAATCGGCGAACAGAGCGGGCCGCGTGACCGTCGTCGTATAAGTGCCCGGGACGTTGAGCCGGCCGAACGCGCGGCTCCGCCTCTGCAATGGTTCGCCCCCATCGTAGCGGAGCACCAGTTCGGGATAGGCATAGCTGCCGTCGAGACGCTTGGAGGGAGCGGGCAAACTGCCGTCCCGCGCGTAGGCCAGCACATCGGCGCGCAAGGTGCCGACCGCCAGGTCATAGAGTTCCGACAGTTGCTTGAGGATCGTTTCGACAGATTGCATCGACTGCCGATAGCCCGCGTGGGGACAAAGAAAAAGGGGCGCGAAACCCTACGGTTCCGCGCCCCCATTCAAAATCGTCGGAAACGTTAGGCTTCGTTGGCCTCGGCGCGCTCCTCGAGCAGGTCGGCGGGAATCTCGCCGGGCTCGAGCGTCGGATCGACCGCCTCGGTGAAGCCTTCGCCCTCGGCACGATCTTCATCGGCCATCGCGCCGATGACATCGACACCCTGGCGCTGAAGCTCGGCCTCGTCCTCGGATCGAGCGACATTGGCTTTGACCAGAACGTGCACTTCAGGGTGAAGCGCGATGGTGACGTCGTGGACCCCGAGCGTCTTGATCGGATGCCCCAGGACGACTTGGCGCTTGTCGACCTTGTGGCCGCCCGCTTCGAGGCCCTGAACCACGTCGCGGACGCTGACCGAGCCGTAAAGCTGGCCGGCGTTCGACGACGAACGGATCAGGACGATCTCGGCGCCGGCAAGCTTCTCACCCATCTTTTCCGCGTCGGAGCGGCGGTCGGCGTTCTCGGTTTCGAGACGTTCGCGGTTGGCTTCGTAGACCTTGCGGTTGGCATTATTGGCACGGAGCGCCTTCTTCTGCGGAAGCAGGAAGTTGCGCGCGTATCCGTCCTTGACGGAAACGACGTCGCCCATGGCGCCCAGTTTGGCGATGCGCTCGAGCAGGATGATATCCATCTGGCTGTCCTCCTTACTTCACGATGTAGGGAAGCAGGCCGATCTGGCGCGAACGCTTGATCGCCTGAGCGAGCTCGCGCTGCTTCTTGCCGGAAACGGCAGTGATACGCGACGGAACGATCTTGCCGCGCTCGGACATGAAGCCCTGCAGCAGGCGCACGTCCTTGTAATCGATCTTGGGCGCGTTCTTGCCCGAGAACGGGCAGGACTTGCGGCGGCGGAAAAACGGGCGGGCCATCAGTCGCGCTCCTCACGGTCACGGCGGGGTTTGCGGTCACGGTCGCCGCCACGATCGCCACGATCGCCGCGGTCACCGCTGCGCTCGCGATCACGGTCGCCCTTGCGCATCATCACGCTGGGGCCTTCCTCGTGCTCGTCGACGCGCACGGTGAGGTAACGGATCACGTCTTCGTTGATCCGCGTCTGGCGCTCGAGCTCGGCAACGACGGAGCCGGGGCCCTCAATGTTGAGCAGCACGAAGTGCGCCTTGCGGTTACGGTCGATCTTGTAAGCGAGGTTCTTGAGACCCCAGGTTTCGGTCTTGGTCACCTTGCCGTCGTTCGCCTGAACGATTTCGGTGGCCGTCGCCGCGAGTGCATCGACCTGAGCCTGGCTCAGATCCTGCCGCGCGAGGAAAACATGCTCGTAAAGAGCCATTTCGCGGTCCTTCGGTTATGCCGATCGCTGACTTATCCGTCCGGATGACGGGGCCCCTCCGGCTTTCTGCTTTCCCCAAGCGGACCTGAGGAAGCGGCGCACATAGCGGCTGGTCATCCAAAAGCAAGTCTTGTGCGCCTGCAAAGGGGAGGGCAGTGCGCGCGACAAAGGAGATTCCCATGCCCGGCGGCCTAGTAGCACTGCTCGACGATGTTTCGGTGATCGCCCGGGCTGCAGCAGCGTCGGTCGACGACGTCGGGGTGGCGGCGGGGAGGGCTGGTGCCAAGGCAGCCGGTGTGGTGATCGACGATGCCGCGGTGACGCCGAACTACGTCACTGGTTTTACGCCCGACCGCGAATTGCCGATCATCGCCAAGATCACCAAAGGCAGCCTGAAGAACAAGCTGCTGATCCTTTTGCCCGCGGCGTTGGTGCTGAGCGAATTTCTGCCGTGGGCGATTACCCCTCTGCTGATGTTGGGCGGCGCCTACCTGAGCTATGAAGGTGCGGAAAAGGTTCTCGAGAAGCTGGGCGGGGAGAAGCACGGCGAAACCCTCGAAGACCCGATCGACGATCCGGTCGCGTTCGAAAAGGCGCGCATCAGCGGTGCGGTCCGCACAGACCTGATCCTGTCGGCCGAGATCATGGCGATCACCCTGGCATCGGTGGCGACCGAGACCCTGTTCGCGAGAGCGGTGGTGCTCGCGATTGTCGGGATAGGGATCACCATACTGGTTTACGGCTCTGTCGGGCTGATCGTGAAGATGGACGACATCGGACTTCATCTTGCCAAGCGCAAGGCGCCGGCCGTCCAGCGGTTCGGCCGCGGACTTGTGCTGGCGATGCCACATGTGCTCACCGCGCTATCGACGATCGGCACCGTCGCGATGCTGTGGGTTGGCGGAGGGATTATCCTGCATGGGCTTTACGGCCTCGGCATGCCGGCCCCCGAGCATTTGGTTGAAGCCCTCCAACATACCGTAGCAGCCGCGACCGGTGCGCTGGGAGGACTGTTCGGCTGGATGACTTACGCGGTCTTGTCGGCGGCGGTCGGCCTCGTGCTTGGTGCTGCTATCGCCACAGTGCTGCACCTGATCAACAAGCTGCGCGGCACGCACACCGCAACCTAGCGCAGGCGTGCGAACAGCGCCCTGGCGAATTCGGTCAGTGTATCGTCCCTCGCGCCCATCACCACGATCCGGTCACCGGGCCGGGCGAGGGTCACGATACGATCGCCGACGGCGTCGCGGGACGCAATGTGTTCGGCGTGCCCGCCGGCTTTCTTGATCATCTCTACGACCAACTCTGCGCCACCGGTGCGATCGACCGTGCCGCCAAAATAGACCGGGTCGCAGATCAGCGTCACATCATCAGGCGCCAGTTCGCGCGCGAACGTCTCGGCGAGTTCTTGGCCCATCTGGCGCAAAGGACCGTAGCCGTGCGGCTGGAAAAACGCGATGACGCGCCCCGAATGCTGTTTGAGGGTGCGCAAGGTCGCAGCGCATTTTTCAGGGTTGTGGCCGAAATCGTCAATCACCGTGACGCCCCCGGCGCTCGTGCCGATTACCTCGAATCGCCGCGCGAGTCCGGCGAAAGTCTGCAACGCGCGCACCGCCTCTGAGATGGCGACGCCTGCCGCGCTCGCTCCCGCAAGCGCGGCAAGCGCGTTCGACAGATTATGGCGCCCCGGCATGTTCAACGTAAGGGCATGGATCGAACCGTCGCGGCGATCGGCAACCGTGGCCGCGATTCCTGCTGGGTTATCGACTATGGATCCGGCTTCGACCGTAAGCTGGGCGTCGCTCGCCGCGATGCCGAACGTGGTTAGCTGACCGAGACCGAGTGCGAGCGACCGCGCCTCGGGATCGTCGAAATTGACCGCTCGCGCGCTTGATCGCGCGAGGAAATCGCCAAACAGATCGCGCAGTTCCTCCATACTCTTATGGTCTAGGCTGACATTGAGGAGCATGCCGACGCCCGGCTGGTAGAGTGCGATCGAACCGTCGCTTTCGTCGACTTCGCTGATGTAGAGATCGCCGCCGCCCACGTGGGCACTGGCAAAAGGATCGGTCACCGAAGCGAAGTTCTTCATCACCGCGCCGTTCATGATCGTGGGGTCGCGGCCGACCTGGTGCATGATCCAGCCGAGCATCGCGGTGACCGTGCTCTTGCCGCTGGTGCCGGCCACTGCGATGCTGGTGTCAGCGGCATTGAACAGCGCTGCGTTAAGCTCGGCACGCGTCATCCGCGGGCAACCAAGCTCTTCAGCGCGGACGATCTCAGGTACGGTATCCTCGACCGCGGCGCTGGCGATCACGATCTGTTCGGCGCTGGTAACGCCGCTGCCGTCCTGCGGGAACAGCGTGAAACCGCGGCTGGCCAGCCAATCGAATTTTGCAGGTGTGCGGCCCTGATCGTGGCTGCGGTCCGATCCAGCGACCGAACCGCCGAGGCCGTGGACGATTTGCGCCAGCGGCAGCATGCCCGATCCGCCGATCCCGCAAAAGAACCAGGGGTGGGCCGAAGGGTCTAGCGGACTGTCCATAATTGCGCGCCGTGCCTAGTCGGGGATGCACAAGTTGTGAAGCGGCTGCTAGTCACCATCCATGACGCGCATTGCCATTTGTGCCCCGGCCACCCCGATTACACGCGACGTCGCTGACGCGGTAACGATGCTGGCGGCGGCGGAATTCCCCGATATCGAACTCGCATTCCACGACCAGTGCTTCGTGACAGAGGGACACTTCGCCGGGCCCGACGCATTGCGGCTGGACGCGTTGATCGAATGCGCCAACGATTCGGCCAGCGATGCGGTGTGGTTCGCAAAGGGTGGGTATGGGTCCAACCGGATCGCCGAACGGGCGATCGCTTCGTTGGATCATGCGGCGCACGACAAGCGCTATCTCGGTTACTCCGATTGCGGCTTCCTCCTTGCAGGGCTCTACAAAGCGGACGTAGGTCAGCCGGCGCATGGCCCGATGCCGGTCGGCATCAGGGCGCGCGGCGGCGAGACCGGCGTGCGGCGGGCGCTCGGCTGGCTTTCCGGGGGCATCGAAGGATTGGAGCCAGGCCTCGACGACCGGCCCACGGTTGCGTTCAATCTGATGACGCTCGCCGCGCTGACGGGCACCCCGCTAATGCCGGACCTTACCGGACATGTGGTGATCGTCGAGGAAGTCGCCGAGCATCTTTACGCGATCGACCGGCTGTTCTTCCACATCGTCGCGCAGCTTGGCGGCGCTGCCGGATTGCGGCTCGGGATGGTCACCGCGGTTCCCGAAAACGACCGGCCGTTCGGTTCGGAGGCCGAGGATATTGCCCGGTACTGGTGTACCTCGGCCGGCATTCCATTTCTCGGGCGCGCGCAGATCGGCCATCATCCCGACAATTGCATAGTGCCCTTCGGTCTTGCCGCCGGTTCAACGCGCGCATAGTCGCCGTGCCAAAGGAGTGTTGCATGAGAGCTTTCGTTTTTCCCGGACAGGGTAGCCAGAAAGTCGGCATGGGGGTCGAGCTGGCAGGCGCCAGCACCGTCGCCCGCGAAGTGTTCCAGGAAGTCGACGAGGCATTGGGCGCCAAGCTCTCGGCGATCATGGCCGGCGGGCCAGACGATCAGCTGACACTGACTGAAAACGCGCAGCCGGCGATCATGGCTCACGCCATCGCGGTGCTGCGGGTGCTGGAGAAGGAAGGCGGGCTGGCGTTGACCGAGGTCGCCGATTGTGTCGCCGGCCACAGCTTGGGCGAATACACTGCGCTATGCGCCGCCGGAGCGTTCAGCCTCGCCGACACCGCGCGACTGTTACGGCTGCGCGGGCGCTCGATGCAGGCCGCGGTGCCGGTAGGTGTGGGCGCGATGTGCGCGCTGCTCGGGGCCGATTTGGCCAAAGCGCAAGCACTCGCTGAGGCCGCCGCAGAGGACCAGGTGTGCCAGGTCGCCAACGACAACGATCCGGGCCAGGTCGTGCTATCGGGTCATCGCGAAGCGATCGAGCGGGCAGTGGCGCTGGCCAAGGACCACGGAATCAAGCGCGGCGTGTTGTTGCCGGTATCCGCGCCGTTTCACTGTACGCTGATGCAGCCGGCGGCCGATGCGATGGCTGAAGCGCTGGAAAAAACGCCGCCGCAGGCCTTTCGGCTGCCTATCTATGCCAACGTGTCGGCCGCGCAAGTGGCTGAACCTGCCGAAGAACAGCGCCTTTTGGTCGAGCAGGTGTGCGGGCGGGTGCGCTGGCGTGAGAGCGTGCTGGCGATGCGCGCAGCGGGGGTCGGGGAATTCGTCGAGTTGGGCGGCAAAGTGCTCGGCCCGATGATCGGCCGGATCGATGGCGAGGCCAAAGTCACCAGCGTGATGACGATGGCCGATATCGAGGCGCTCGCGAAGGAGATCGGATGATGTTTAACCTCGAAGGGATGACCGCGCTGGTTACCGGCGCCAGCGGAGGCATCGGCTCGGCGATTGCGCGCTCGTTGGCACGGCAGGGGGCGCGGCTTGCGCTGTCCGGTTCGAACAGTTCGAAACTGCGCTCGTTTCGTGAAGAATTGAACGAAGAGACGCGGCTCGATCACGTCGAAATCACTTGCGACCTATCCAATTCGAAGCAGGTTGAGGAGCTGGTGCCTGCGGCCGTCGATACGTTCGGCAAACTCGATATCCTGGTCAACAACGCCGGGATTACCCGCGATAACTTGGCCATGCGGATGAAAGACGAAGAGTGGGACGATGTCATTCGTATCAACCTCGAGGCTGCGTTCCGGCTGATGCGCGCTGCCGCCCGTCCGATGATGAAGGCCCGTTTCGGCCGCATCGTCACCATCACCAGCGTGGTCGGCGCGACCGGGAATCCGGGCCAGGTCAACTACGCCGCCGCCAAGGGCGGGCTGACCGCCATGTCGAAGGCCTTGGCGCAGGAACTCGCCAGTCGTTCGATCACCGTCAACTGCGTCGCGCCTGGTTTCATCCGCACCGCGATGACCGAGCAGCTGGCCAATGCGCAGAAAGAGTCGCTCAACGCGCGGATCCCGATGGGCCGGATGGGTGAGGGCGAGGATATCGGGGCGGCGGTCGCCTATCTCGCGTCGAGGGAGGCTGGGTACATCACCGGGCAGACGCTGCACGTCAACGGCGGCATGGCGATGATCTCGTAAGGGGCGTTTATCCCCAGCGAATCGGGTCGTGCAGTGCTTCGTCCTTGCTCGCAGCAACCTCCCCGCTAAGGATATTTGGGTGATTTTCGGGCGCTCGTTCCCGTATTCGGGGCGATTCCGGCGCTGAGGGGTAAGAGTAGGAACCGATGAAGGCGACCATCGAACGCGCGACGCTGCTGCGCTGCCTGTCCCACGTGCAGTCGGTGGTTGAGCGCCGCAACACCATCCCGATCTTGTCGAACGTGCTGCTCGATGCATCCGACGGCGGCTCGCTGAAGGTGATGGCGACCGACCTCGATCTGCAGGTGGTGGAGAACATCGCGGCGGCTTCGGTCGAACAGCCCGGCGCGATCACCGTATCGGCGCACTTGCTGTTCGATATCGCGCGCAAGCTGCAGGAAGGCAGCCAGGTCAGCCTGGACACCGCCGACAACCGGATGACGGTCAAGGCCGGGCGCAGCCGCTTTTCGCTGCCGACCCTGCCGCGCGACGACTTTCCGGTCATCGTCGAAGGCGATCTGCCAACCAGCTTCGAACTGCCCGCCAAGACTCTCGCCGAGCTGATCGACCGCACCCGCTTCGCGATCTCGACCGAAGAGACGCGCTACTATCTCAACGGTATCTTCCTGCATGTATCGGACGAAGCTGCCGCCAGCGGCGGGCCGGTGCTCAAGGCAGCGGCAACCGACGGCCACCGGCTGGCGCGTTTCACGTTGCCGCGTCCCGACGGCGCCGAGGGCATGCCCGACGTCATCGTGCCGCGCAAAGCAATTGCCGAGCTGCGAAAGCTGCTCGAGGAAGCGCTCGACGGCAACGTGCAGATCGACCTGTCGGCAAGCAAGATCCGATTCACTCTCGGCGGCGAGGGCGGGGTGGTTCTGACGAGCAAGCTGATCGACGGAACCTTTCCCGATTACAGCCGGGTCATTCCGACCGGCAATGACAAGATCCTGCGGCTCGATCCAAAAAGCTTTTACCAGGGCGTCGATCGCGTCGCGACGATCGCCACCGAGAAGACCCGCGCGGTCAAGATGGGGCTGGAAAACGACAAGGTGACGCTGTCGGTCACTTCACCTGACAACGGCACCGCTGCCGAGGAAATCCCCGCCGATTACCGCTCCGACAGCATGGAGATCGGCTTCAACGCAAACTACCTGAAGGACATCCTTCATCAGATCGACGGTGACACGGTCGAACTGCACCTCGCCGATCCGGGCGCGCCGACACTGATCCGTCAGGACGAAAACAGCCCCGCGCTGTATGTGCTGATGCCGATGCGGGTGTGACTTCAATCGGTCGGTGGACCACCGACCGGGGCGCTTTAAATAACTGCGCCTTAGTATCTTTTCCTGATATCATAGCAAGTTGGCGTCGGTTCGGCGCAGCGCAGTGTGATCTTTCGCGCGCATAATCCGCCTCCGTGCAGTGACCATTCGCCAGTACCCCGCAATTGGAGAAAGCCGCCGCCAATCTGACACGGCGTATCCAACATTGCCAGCAAGTCGTTCCGGTTGGGTTCGGCCTCTGGCGGTAGCCTAGATTGCCACCGCGATCTTGCCGAAATGCTTGTTGCCGATCTGGTGGCGGAAGGCCTCCGCCAAATCCGCGAGTTCGAACGTGTCACTGATCACCGGCCTTATGCCGTTAGTCTCGATCGCCGCGATCATGTCGAGCTGCATTGCACGGCTACCCACCGTCAGTCCCTGGACGCGCAGATTCTTCGAGAACAGCAGCGCGGTCTGCACCGGCCCCGAGACGCCCGTTAGGACACCGATCAGCGCGATGTGGCCGCCCACGCGACAGGCGAGCATCGATTGGTCGAGCGTGCCGGGGCCGCCCACTTCGACCACGGTGTCGATCCCGCGCCCGCCCGTCATCTCGAGCGCCTTGGGTCCCCACGCGGCCACTTCCTTGTAGTTGATTGTCTCGTCCGCGCCGAGGTCGCGCAGCCGTTCAAGCTTCTCGCCGCTCGAACTAGTGGCGATGACCCGCGCGCCGGCGGCCTTGGCGAACTGCAGCGCGAATACGCTCACCCCGCCGCTGCCCTGGACCAGCACCCAGTCGCCCGGTTTGATGTGGGTATCACCGAATAGAGCGCGCCACGCAGTAAGCCCAGCACAAGTGAGCGTAGCCGCTTCGGCATGGGTGTAGCCGGCCGGGGCGCGGGTGAACCAGCTCGCCGGCAAGGTGACGGTGTCGCGCGCGAAGCCATCGGCGCTGTCGCCGGGTACCACCCGCAGCGCGCTTAGGGGCGGCGCTCCATCGACCCATTGGGGGAAGAACAGGCTGACCACGGGGTCACCGACCTTCAAATCGATCACCCCGTCACCCACTGCGATTACCGCGCCCGCGCCATCCGACATCGGAATGCGACCTTGCGCTGCCGGGATCATTCCCGAAACCACCGCGAGATCGTGGAAGTTCAGCGAACTTGCCTTGAGCGCGACGGTAATCTCGCCAGGACCGGGCGCGGCGGCGTCCGGCATATCTGCCAGCGTCAGGCTATCGAGGGTCGAGGGCGAAGCGCCGGTGCGGATGGCTTTCATTCGGCGGCTTCGGCCAGTTCGGCGCGCTGGGGACCGCGAATGAGCCCGCCGGGCGTCTCACCCGTCCATTCGCCTTCACGGAAAGTGACGACACCGCTCTTGATCGTGCAGACGTAGCCTTCGGCCTTTTGGAGCAAGCGCTTGCCGCCCGCCGGCAAATCGAACGCGAGCCATGGCTTGCCCAACTTGAGGCGTGCCATGTCGATCACGTTCAGATCGGCAAGGTAGCCCGGCGCGATCACGCCGCGATCGTCGAGGCCGTAGAGGCGGGCGGTGTCCTGGCACTGGCGCTTGACGGCGTGCTCGAGGCGCAGCCGGCCATCGGGACGCTCTTGGGCGCGCTTGCGGTCGCGCACCCAGTGCTGGAGCATGAAAGTAGGGCTCGCCGCGTCGCAGATCGTCCCGCAGTGCGCCCCGCCATCGGACAACGAATTGACCGTGTCGTCGCTCGCCTGCAGCGCTTCGAGGAAATCGAGATTACCGTCGGCGTAGTTGAGGATTGGCAGATAGATGAACCCTTTGCCATCGTCGCGGCACAGCAGGCGGTAGGCGTATTCTTCACCGGAAACGCCCGCTGCCGCAGCACGCGCGGCAATGCTCTCATCTGCCTGCGGTTCGTAGTCGAAATCATCGTCCATCTCGTACTGCAGCGCCCAGCCCCCGCAGACGACCATGATCAGACCGATGATGTCCTGATTGACCTGGCTGAAGTCATTTTCCTCGGCCAGGAGCTGCGCCTTGAATGCCGGATCGAGCAATTTTGCTTTCTGTTCCTCCCACGGGAGGTCGGCGATCGCCTGCCAGCTTGGCTTGAGCCGGAATGGGTGGACAGTGCCCTGCCAGGCCATGACTATGCCGTTCCCGCGTAAGGCGATCTGCGCGACGATGTTGGCGCCATTGTCATTTTCGGCGCGCATCGAGGCGATCTGTTCTTCGAGCGGCAGTTCCTTGGCGATCGACTGGAGCGCGGCAAAGGTTACCGGCAAGCCGGTTTCGCGGCTCAGCTTGCCCATCCAGCCAAACTCGTCCCACTCGCGCATCATGTCGCTGGCCATCTCGAACACGCCATGACCGACGCGGCCCATCGCGCGGCCGATGCCGATCAGTTCTTCCGCGGTCGCGGTGGTGCCAGGGACCACTTCGCCGTCGATCGAGCGGTGGAGCACAGTGCGCGAAGTCGAAAAACCGAGTGCGCCTGCGCGCACGCCTTCCTCGACGATCCTGCCCATCGCATCGATATCCTCGGTCGTGGGAACGGCGCCGGGCCGTTCACGATCGCCCAGCACATAAGCGCGCACGGCGCCGTGCGGCACATGGGTGCCGACATCGACCGTGCGCGGCAGTTTCTCGAGCGCGTCGAGATACTCGGGAAATGTTTCCCAGTCCCATGTCAGCCCTTCGGCGAGCGCGGTGCCGGGGATATCCTCGACGCCTTCCATCAACCCGATCAGCCAGCCGTGGCGTTCGGGCTGGGCGGGCGCGAAGCCGACGCCGCAATTGCCCATGACCACGGTGGTCACGCCGTGCCAGCTCGAGGGCGCCATTTCCTGGTCCCATGTCGCCTGGCCGTCATAGTGAGTGTGAATATCGACAAAGCCGGGAGTGACAACCTTGCCGCCCGCGTCGATCTCTTCGGCGGTGTCGCCGCGCACTTTGCCGACTTGCGCAATCAAGCCATCCTTGATCGCGACGTCTCCGGTGAAAGAAGGCTCCCCGGTGCCATCGACGATTGTGCCATTGCGTATGATCAGATCGAATGCGGGCATGGTTGTATCCTCTCTCCTGAGGTGAGAGTTACATGCACGCGGAGTCGAGTCCAGTTGCCTTGTGCAACCTCTCAGCCCCGGGCGCGGATCATGCTTTCGATATCGACGAACTTTTCGCGCGGGGCACCGTCGCGCGCGGCCCTGGACTCCGCTTCCTCGATCTTCTTCCAGTCGGCGAAGGTGATGACATCGAGAGCGCGTTCGGCGGCCAGCGCGTCGAATCCCGCCCGCCCTTTCTTGGCAGCGTTGCCGAGTGCGCCGCTGTCGAGGTCCTCTGCAATCCGTTCGACTACCCCGAACCCGTCGGGCCGGTTGGTGCCGATCGTCCCGGTCGGCCCGCGCCGCGCCCAGCCGACTGCGTAAAGCCCGGGCAAAATGCGCCCTTCGTCGTTGGCGAACTTCCCGGCGCGTTCGTCAAACGGCACGCCGGGGATGGGGGAGCTGCGATAGCCAATGCACGCGATGACCAGATCGGCAGGGATCACGTAAGTTTCGCCGGTGCCGACCGCGCGGCCCGCCTCGACCGCGGTGCGTTCGACTTCGACGCCTTCGACCTTGCCCTCACCTATCAGTCGGACAGGCGAGGCGAACATGTCGAAGTCGATTTCGATCGCTTTGCCGGCGCGCTCGCTGTCGGAGATCGCGGCGAAGCTGCGGAGATGCGTGACCGATTTACGCAATCCCGGGCTCGAGGATGGCATCCTCGTCAGGATCGGGCAGGTCGGCCGGATCGACCCGCGGAGTGGCACGCGACAGGTGCATCAATTCGCCCAATTCCTTGGGGGTCATCATGATCTGGTGCGGTCCGCGACGGCCGACGATCGTGACGGTGCGGACGTTAGAGCCGCGCAAGGCGTCGAGCGCGTGTTTGACGATGTCGCTGCCGGCGAACTCCTGCTCGGTCTTGGAGAGGATGCGGGCAACATCGAGTGCGACGTTGCCCATGCCGATTACCACCGCGTGGCCGCCCGACAAGTCGGGGGCGAGGTTGGTGAACTGGGGGTGGCCATTGTACCAGCCGACGAATGCGGCGCTGCCGAATACGTTGGCGAGATCCGCGCCCGGAATGCCGAGGGCACGGTCGTGCGGCGCGCCGGTGGCGAACACCACCGCGTCATATAGTGACTGCATTTCCTCGACCGACAAATCTTTGCCGATGGTGACGTTACCGACGAAGCGGACGTTTTCGCTCAGTGCGGTGGTCTCGTAGCGTCGGCTGACGCCCTTGATCGACTGGTGATCGGGAGCGACGCCGGTGCGGATCAGGCCATAGGGGACCGGCAACGTGTCGAACACGTCCACTCGCACATCGTCGCCCCAGCGCTTCTGCGCGGCCTCGGCGGTGTAGTATCCAGCAGGGCCCGAGCCGACGATAGCGATATGGCGGGTCATGCCGCTTTGCGATGCTCCTCTCGCTCAGTCTGCTCGAGAAATGCGCGGATCGACGAAACCGATTGATCTCGGTGGCTGAGCAGGAACAGGTGGCCGCCGCCTTTGAACACTTGGAGCTCGCTTCCGGGGATCAGGGTATGGAGAATGCGGCCGTTGATCAGCGGCACGATCGCATCCTTGTCGCCCATCATGATCAGCACGGGCTTTTTCAGGAAGGGCAGCGCCGGCGCGCTGGTCCAGCCGATCATCGCAAGCAACTGATAAAGGTAGCCGCGCCGCGTCGGCGGCGTCAGGCGGCCCAAATGCGCGCCTTTGCCAGCAGTCTTGCCCAACGAATCGCCATAGAGCGTGGCGAAATGCTTCTCCATGAACGCCGCGTCGACGTAGCGACGCGGGTTGGCCATCTTGCTCAGCGCGGCGGGGCTGCCGGGGACCATCAGCATGCCCGCGGTGGTCGCGCACAAGATAACCCGGCGCACCCGTCCGCCGTGCTGAAGTGCGAAATGCTGCGCCATCGCGCCGCCCCAACTGACCCCCATCACGTCGACTTGCTCGACGCCAAGTTGATCCAGCAGCTTGGCGGCGGTCCGGCACATCGTGAAAGTGGTGTAAGGCACCACCGGCTCGGGCGAGCCGCCGACGCCCGGCATGTCGAACATCACGAACGGGCGATCGTCGAGCGCTTGAGCGAGCGGGGCGACAGCCTCGATATTGGCGCCGATGCCGTTGAAAAACAGCACCGGGAGGTGATCGGACGGTGCATCGAGCCGCCAGGTCGCCACACGCAAATCGCGGCCGCCGACGTGCATCATGCGAACTTCGGCGGTTTTCATCGGATCGGTCAAGCGGGCAGTCCTTTCAGGCTTGTTCGAGCACGTACAGGCCCGGCGCGGGTTCGAGCGGAGCGAACCCTTGGCCGCCAAGCCTGGCCGGAGCTTTTTTCTTCGCTCCGGAGCGCTGCTGGACCCATTCGATCCAGAACGGCCACCAACTGCCAGCCACTTCCTCGGTTCCCTTCAGCCAGTCCTCCGCCGTTGCAGGAAGTTCGCCACCGGCTTTTTGAACGTAGAATTTGGCCTTGGGATTGCCCGGCGGATTGAGGATCGCCTGCATATGTCCCGACTGGCTGAGCGCGTAAGTCACGTTGCCCGAACCGAACAACGCGCTCGACCGATACGTAGCCCGCCAGGGAGTGATGTGATCCGTCACACCGCCCAAGATAAACACGTCGGCATCGACTTTCGACAGGTCGATCTGGTGGCCAGCCATCTCAACTTCGCCCTGCCTGGTGAAGGCAAGCGTTTCGGACAGGGTCAGGAAATCGCCCATCAGCGTCGCTGACAGGTTGGTGGCATCGGAATTCCAGAACAGCACGTCGAAGGCCGGCGGGTCCTCGCCAAGCAGGTAGTTGTTGATCACGTAGTTCCAGATCAGATCATTCGGCCGCAGCCACGCGAACCCGCGCGACAAGTCCTCTCCCTTGATGATCCCGCCTTTGGCCGCACGCTTTTTTGCCAGCGCCAGCCCGTTGTCCGTCATCAGCGAGCCAGCCTCGATGTCGCCCTGCTGCGGGTGGAGCACGCACACCATCAAGGTCAGCGCACCCAGCAGGTCGCTACCCTCAGCAGCAAGCTTGCTGGCAAGAACCGCGGCGGTTTGACCGCCCGAGCAGCCGGCCGACAGGTTGACCGTGTCGCTTCCGGTAATCTTCGCCACCGCTTCCATCGCTTGGGCGCAGCTTGCGACGTAGTCGCCCATGCCCCACGCGCCTTGGTCCTTGGTCGGGTTCTTCCAGCTGATGACGAAAGTTTGCACACCATGATCGAGCTGGAATTTCACCACCGATTTTTCGGGGGTCAGGTCGTTGATGTACATCTTGTTGATCTGCGGCGGGATGGTCAGCTGGGGGATCGCGTACACCTCGTCGGTCGTGGCCGAGTAATGGATCAGCTCCATCATCTCGGTGCGCAACACGACCGAGCCCTTCGTATTGGCGACGTTCTCGCCCAATTTGAATGGCCGCTTATCGACCTGGCTGACCATGCCCTTGTTGTGGATCATGTCGTTGTAAGCGTTCTTGAGTCCTTTGATCAGCGACATGCCGCCGCTGTCCACCAGCCGCTTCAGTGCAGTCGGATTGCCCATCAGCGTGTTTGTAGGGGCGAGCGCGTCGATGATGATCTGGCTGATGAAGTTGGCCCGGTCGCGCTCGATTGCGTCAAGTTCTAGCTCTCCGATCCAGTTTTTCATGCCCTTCTGGATCGCCAGATAATATTGCGCTCCGGCGCGCAGAAACGGGTTGAACTGCCATGCCGGATCTTTGAACCGCTTGTCCTTGGTATCCGGAGCAAGATCGCTGCTGCCAGCCAGTATCTTGACCATGTCCTCGCCGATCGCGCGTGCGTGGCGCATGGTGCGTTGCGGGTCGCTGGCGGTTTCGCGCAGCAGCAGTGCCACTGCTCCGGCGAAATCCTCGCGCACCATGCCGACCATCGGGCCGAGCGCGGTGGTCGATTGAGCGGCTTCGTTCTCTAGCTGAGTGCTCATCGCGCGTTCTCCCGGCCGCCGTCCGGGCCGGTTGTGGCACGGCGCCCCGACGCTTGGCAAGCGAGGCGCGAGCGGTAACGGCAGGGCAGGATTAACCATTAGCCGCCAAGCACTTGTCGGGCGGGTTGTCGAGGCGCGGCGGGCTTTCTTAACCCATTGTCAAGCGCGGTCGGGCACAAGCGACGCATGGCCGGAATGCGAGCGACAGCTCTCCTGCAAGCTCCAGACGACGGGGATTTGCCCGGTGAGGACGCGCGTCCGGTCCAGCCGGCGCAAAAAGCCAAGCCCTCGCGGCGGAACCTGATTGCGCGAAGGCGGCCGCGACGCGGCGGCCCCGGAAAAACCGAACACGGCGCGCAGGCCACTTCGCAGGTGCCGCGCCACTGGAACCGGGTTGCTATTTTCGTGCTCTGCGCGGTCGCCCTCGCAGCGTTCACCGGGCAATCCCTACCCCCGCCGTTCAGCATCGTCTGCGCGGTCGCCGCAATCGCAATCTTCGCGCTCGCGCGGCGCTTCACCAGCTACGAAGACCGTATCCGTGACAACCGGGTGGGCGCGATCGGTCTCGGCGCGATCGCGATCGTCCTGCCCGCGACGCTGGCATCGGCGGCATTCTCTTATTGGATGCTCGATGGAGGGCTGGCGTATCACTGGGGCGTGGCCACGCTGATCTCGCTGGCCGCCGTGATGGCGGCGCTGTTGGGCAACCGGCTGCCGCAGATATTTGCCGGTGTTACCGCATGTTGGGCCGTCTTCGCGGCGATCGATGGATCTCTCACCGCGATCGGCGCGACCGGCTCGGGTGTCGTGGTTCTGGGCCTGCTGGTCCGCTACCGATCGCAAATCAACCGGGCGGAGGACGAACGCCTGCAAGCGCTCGAGCGAGTGCGGCACCGCGCGGAGGACATCCTCCACGATTACGAAGAGACCGGGCAGGGCTGGTTCTGGGAAACCGACCGCCGAGGCCAGATCACCTACGTGTCCGACAGCGTGGCCCGGACGCTCGAGCGATCCGAGAAGGAGCTGGTGGGGCGGCCATTCGTCGAGCTGTTCGACCTTAAAACCGACAACCGCGACGGCGAGCGGACGCTGCTCTTCCACTTGTCCGCCCGGTCAGCGTTTAGCGACCTTGCCGTGCGCGCGGGGACCGAGTCCGAAGAACGTTGGTGGTCGATCAACGGCCGCCCGGTATTCGACGAATTCCAGAATTTCTGCGGGTTTCGCGGATCGGGTACCGATCTCACCGAGAAGCGCAAAAGCGCCGAACACGCCTCGCGGCTGGCGCATTTCGATTCGCTGACCGGGCTGGCGAACCGTTTCCAGATGTCGCAGAGCCTCGAGAGAATTCTCACCGCTCCGCTCGAAATGCACCGCGACTGCAGCGTCTTCTTGCTCGATCTGGATCGATTCAAGCACGTCAACGACACGCTCGGCCACCCCGCGGGCGACGAACTGCTCAAGCAGGTCGCTCAGCGCCTGGAACGCAGTGTCGGGAAGGTGGGCCGGGTGGGACGGCTCGGCGGCGACGAATTTCAGGTGATCATCCCGGGCCGGATCGATCGCGACCAGCTCGGCGCGTTGGCGCGCGAGGTCATCGCCTCGCTGTCCCAACCTTATTCGATTGACGGGCAGCGGGTAGTCATCGGCGCGTCGATCGGCGTTGCCCTCTCGCCCGAGGATGGCGTCACCAACGAATCGCTGATCCGCAATTCGGACCTAGCGCTTTATGCCGCCAAGGATGCCGGGCGCGGGCGGTTCCATTTCTATTCGTCCGACATGCATTCGCTCGCTGAAGAGCGCAGCCGGCTGGAACAGGACCTGCGCGATGCGATCGCGAACGGCGGTCTTGAGCTTTATTACCAACCGGTGGTCCACACCGCGACCGAGCAGATTGCCGGTTTCGAAGCCTTGCTGCGCTGGTGCCATCCCCAACACGGCTGGTTGTCACCCGCCAAGTTCGTGCCGATCGCCGAGGAGTCGGGGCTGATCGGGGCGATCGGCGAATGGGCGATCCGTACCGCGTGTCACGATCTTGCCCGTTGGCCTGAAAACGTGCTGTGCGCGGTCAACGTTTCGGCGCTGCAGTTCGCCAATCCCAATCTGCCCGCGATCGTCACGAGCGCGATCGCCCAAGCCGGAATCACGCCTTCGCGACTCGAACTTGAGATTACCGAGAGCGTATTCCTGAACGACGATGAAGGCACCGATGCGATGTTTGCCGCGCTTAAGGCGGTCGGCGTGCGTCTGGCTCTCGACGATTTCGGCACCGGCTATTCCTCGCTTGGCTACTTGAAAAAGGCGCCGTTCGACAAGATCAAGATCGACCAGAGCTTCGTGCGCGGAGCCACCGAACCCGGCAGCCGCAATGGCGCGATCATCGCCTCGATCACGGGCCTGGCACAAGCTCTCGGCATGGATACGACCGCCGAAGGTGTCGAGACTCTCGACGAACTCGATCTGGTGCGGATGTACGGCTGCAGCCATATCCAGGGTTACATTTACGAACGTGCGCTCGATGCGGCTTCCGCGATGCAGCGGTTGGAAACCGGGCTGGCGGCAATCGCAAAGGGGCCGCGCTCGGCGCGTTCTTCGCGGCACACGATGCTGCGGAAGATCGTCCTCGACCATTCGGGCCACTTCTACAACGGGACGATTCGCAACATCTCCGCCACCGGCGCGCTTATCGAAGGACTGTGGAACGTGCCGGTGGGGACCATCTTCCGTGTCGCCTTGTCCGATGGCGTGTCTGTGACCGCGACCACCCGGTGGTGTTCGGAAGATCGTATGGGGGTCGAGTTCGCCGCGCCGCTGGAGCGGGACAGCTCGGGCGCGCTGGCGGCGCTGACGGTCGATCCCCCGACCCCGGTTCGTCGCGAAATCAGGCGATCGGCATGACTTATTAGTAAATGAGTTAGGTATTTGCATTAGGAACGCGGCAGGCCGGGGACACGGTCAGGGGAACCGCATGCTCTGAACTCGGAGGAACGTGGCACTAACCGACATCTTTCAACGGCGAACTGGCGATCGGGCCAGCGGTGTGCGTTCGCCCGCCGTGGCCGATGCCGAGCGCCTTGCGTTGCTCGATCAGTTCGAGGAATCGGAGCTCGGCTGGTTCTGGGCGACCGATGACGAAGGCAAGCTCAGCTATTTGTCGGCCAGCGCCGCGCACCGGCTAGGGCTCGAACCTGACCAGATGCTGGGCACACCGCTGACCGCCCTTTTCCTGCCCGATGACCACGACGATGAAGACCGCGCCGAGCGGCCGTTCGCCTTTCAGTTACGTGCGCGTAGTTCGATCGCCGATATGTCCGTCCGGGTCGCGGTGGAGGGGACCGAACGGTGGTGGTCGATCTGCGCCAAGCCGCAGCTCAATTCGCAGGGCGACTTTCTCGGTTATCGCGGCAGCGCCAAGGACATCACCGCGGTGCGCGACAGCCAGCGCGATGCCTCACGGTTGTCGCAGTACGATTCGCTCACCGGGCTCGCCAATCGCCACCGGATGAGCAAGCGGCTCGCTACCACGCTCACCGCCTACAAGGTCGCCAAGCGCAGCTGTGCGTTGATGATGCTCGACCTCGATCGTTTCAAGCAAGTCAACGATACGCTCGGCCATCCGGCCGGCGACGAACTGCTAAAGCAGGTCGCCCAGCGTCTCGAACGGATCATCGCCGGCAAGGGTGAGATTGGCCGCCTGGGTGGCGACGAGTTTCAAGTCATGTTGCCCGATATCGACGATCGCGGTCGTCTCGGTGAGATCGCCAACAGCGTCATCCAGATGATCTCGCAGCCCTACTCGCTAGGCGGCGACAGGGCGATCATCGGGGCCTCGGTCGGCATCGCGATCGCCCCTTACGACGGGATCGATTCCGACGAACTGGTCAGCAGCGCGGACCTTGCGCTTTACGCGGCGAAGGGCGGCGGACGGGGGCAGTATCGCTTCTTTTCCAGCGAACTCAAGGACGGTGCCAGGCTGCGGCGCCAGATCGAAGAGGATTTGCGCGACGCGATCCAGAGCGACCAGATCGAAGTCCATTACCAGCCGATCGTGCGCACGTCCGATCATATCGTCACCGGGGTGGAGGCGCTGGTGCGCTGGAACCACCCGGAACGCGGATGGATAAGTCCGGCCGAATTCATTCCAGTGGCCGAGGAGACCAACCTCATCACCGCGCTCGGGGAGTGGGTCATGCGCCGCGCCTGCCAGGACGCGGTCAAGTGGCCCGAAATCGCTGCGCGTCGCAGTCAATGTATCGGCGATTCAGTTCGCGGGCGCGGATTTGCCGCGCGTGGTCCGGTCGTCGCTGGAACGAAGCGGGCTCGATCCCGCGCGCCTCGAGCTCGAGATCACCGAGAGCGTATTTTTGGGTGATCCGAACGGCACGCAGGATATGCTCAAAACGCTCAAGAAGATAGGTGTCCGGCTTGCGCTCGACGATTTCGGGACCGGCTATTCGTCGCTCGGCTACCTCAGCAGCGCGCCGCTCGACAAGATCAAGATCGATCGCAGCTTCGTCGCCGGTGCCACTCATGAAGAGACCAACAACGCTGCGATCATTACCGCGATTGTCAGCCTGGCCGAAGCATTGAAGATGGAGACCGTCGCTGAAGGTGTCGAGGCGCTCGACGAGCTTCAGTTGATCGGCGAGCTCGGGGCGAGCCATATCCAGGGCTGGATATTCTCCAAGGCGGTGACACACGAAGATCTGATCGCCCGGCTGACTGAAGGCGGGTTGAAGTTCACCCCGGCAGGCCCGGCGAAACACCGCGCCGACCGCAAGACCATGTACCGCCGCGTCGGCCTGATCCATGAAGACCACCGTTATGAGGTGGTCATGCGCAACCTTTCGCGCACCGGCGCCAGCGTCGACGGCTTGCTCGACGTTCCGCTGGGCACCGCGCTGGTGCTCGACCTTGGTGGGGGACAACTGGTGGTGTGCCGGGTCATGCGATCGGAAGGGTATTCGCAAGGCCTTGGCTTCGAGGTGCCCTTGATCAGCGATGGGGCCGATGGCTTGTGCACCCGCCACCGGATCAGCCCGTACGCGTTGGCGGCGGCCGGCATGCCGCTCGGTTCGCTGCCACCGGGCCATTATGCGCCGCCTCAAGGGGATGGCCCGCGCAGCCGACCGCAGTTCATGCAAGTCGACATGGCGAAAGTGCAAAAAGCCGCCTGACACCCTGGCTGCTGACAGGGCGGCTGTGCGCGGCTAAGGGCGCGGCGATGACTGACCTTCGCCACATACGCAATTTCTCGATAATTGCCCACATCGACCATGGGAAATCGACCCTCGCGGATCGGTTGATCCAGGCGACGGGGGGGCTGACTGCGCGCGAGATGAGTGAGCAAGTGCTTGATAACATGGATATCGAGCGCGAGCGCGGGATCACGATCAAGGCGCAGACGGTGCGGCTCGACTACACCGCCAAGGACGGCGAGACGTATGCGCTGAACCTGATGGACACCCCCGGCCATGTCGACTTCGCGTACGAAGTCAGCCGCTCGCTCGCCGCGTGCGAGGGCGCGCTGCTGGTGGTCGACGCGGCGCAAGGGGTCGAGGCGCAGACGCTCGCCAACGTCTACCAGTCGATCGAGCACGACCACGCGATCGTCAGCGTCATCAACAAGATCGACCTGCCCGCCGCCGACCCCGACAAGGTCCGCCACGAGATCGAGGACATCATCGGCCTCGACGCATCCGACGCGGTGCTCACCAGCGCCAAGTCGGGCATCGGCATCGAGGACGTGCTCGAGGCGGTGGTGCAGCGCATCCCGCACCCCACCGGCGACCGCGCCGCGCCGCTGAAGGCGATGCTGGTCGACAGCTGGTACGATCCGTATCTGGGCGTGGTCATCCTCGTGCGGGTGATCGACGGGGTCCTCAAGAAGGGCCTCCAGGTCAAGTTCATGGCCGGCGAGACCGAGCACCTGATCGACCGCGTCGGCGCCTTCACCCCCAAGCGCATCGACCTGCCCGAGCTCGGCCCGGGCGAGATCGGCTTCATCACCGCGCAGATCAAGGAAGTCGAACAGGCCCGCGTCGGCGACACCATCACCACGGTGAAGGGCGGGGCGACCCAGGCGCTCGCCGGCTACAAGGAAGTGCAGCCGGTGGTGTTCTGCGGCCTGTTCCCGGTCGACGCCGCCGAGTTCGAGAAGCTGCGCGAATCGATCGGCCGCCTGCGCCTCAACGACGCCAGCTTCAGCTTCGAGATGGAGAGCAGCGCCGCGCTCGGCTTCGGCTTCCGCTGCGGCTTCCTCGGCCTGCTGCACCTGGAGATCATCCAGGAACGGCTGACCCGCGAATACGATCTCGACCTGATCACCACCGCGCCATCGGTGGTCTACCGCATCCAGCTGAACAAGAGCCGGACCGACGACGCGCGCGAGATCCTGCTGCACAACCCGGCCGACTATCCCGATCCCAGCCGGATCGAATCGATCGAGGAACCGTGGATCAAGGCGACGATCTACACGCCCGACGAATACCTCGGCTCGATCCTCAAGCTGTGCCAGGACCGGCGCGGCATCCAGACCGACCTGACCTATGTCGGCGGCCGCGCGCAGGTGAGCTACGAGCTGCCGCTCAACGAAGTGGTGTTCGATTTCTACGACCGCCTGAAATCGATCAGCCGCGGCTACGCCAGCTTCGATTACGAACAGATCGGCCTGCGCGAAGGCGACCTCGTCAAGATGAGCATCCTGGTCAACAACGAGCCGGTCGACGCGCTATCGCTGATCGTCCACCGCGGCGTGGCCGAGGCGCGCGGCCGCGGCATGTGCGAACGGCTGAAGGACCTCATCCCCCGCCACCTGTTCAAGATCCCGATCCAGGCCGCGATCGGCGGCAAGGTGATCGCCCGCGAGACCATCGCCGCCCTGCGCAAGGACGTGACCGCCAAGTGCTATGGCGGCGACATCAGCCGGAAGAAGAAGCTGCTCGACAAGCAGAAGAAGGGCAAGGCCCGGATGCGCGAGTACGGGAACGTGAGCATTCCGCAGGAGGCGTTTATTGCGGCGCTGCGGATGGGGGAGGAGTGACGACCGCAGGCGCCTAAGCGAGGATTGCGCAGCAACCGGAGCTTAGAAGCCGGTGGCCGAAGGCCAGCGGGAGTATCGGCCGACCTCGGCGCTTAGCGGCGAGGATCGACGTCACGGGCCATCGGAGCGTGGCCGCAGGTCATGCGGAGCCGGGCCGTGGCGGCAGAGGCCCGGGCGTGCTGCTAAGCATGTCATCGACCAAATATTGAAACCGCAGATTTTGGTCGCGGGTTCTGAGCTCCAGGATGAGTTTGCTTCAATGGCCCCCCGGCCCTTCGAACAGCGCGCGAAGCTAAACTGCTGCGAGCTCACTAGTCTATTCCGTGGATTTAACTTTCGTTTGTTCGCTAAGGGGGGCAGCATAAATGGCGGTGAGATATAGCTTCGGAAGAGTTTCGGATCAGCAAGTCGTCGCGCTGACTGACGCTCTTTTCGACCAATTTACCCATGGGAAGATTACGCTACAGATCGGCGACTCTCACGCTGGAGCCTCGGGAGAAACCCGACGCGGAAGGCGGGGAAGCGTTTGACCCAGATTATGAAGCTTTCTCCAAGATAATCGGTCCCGATACTTTTTTGATAACGACTGCGAACTGGGCAACAGGGGCTAAAAATGGACACCGCGTCACCTAACGCCCGGAAGGTGATGGGCGTCAATCGGCCGGAGGGGAAGCGCTTATCCCTTCATCGAACCCCTTTGTGGATACACTGGAGGTGGCCGGACCTGACGAAAACCACGAACTTGTTTTAGCTATTTTGAGCAAATTTATTCCCATGGCTCCCCCCATTGCTGGCGGAGCGGACGCCCAAGTCGCGCTTTCGCAGGCGTCGACGATTGTAAATAGGGTCTCCGAAGCGGTCTCAGCGATGATTGAGCACACAGCAGCTCGACAGAAGGATCTGGATAAAACTCGCAACAGCCTTTCGAAGGAGGCTGAACAGAAGTCAAAGATAAAAGCGGAGCTTGAGAAGATATTCGAGGTTAAGGCGAAGGAACTCCTAGAAAAGGCAGATTTTCTTCGAACTCGCGAAGCCCATTCGACGATCGGGAAAACACTCATGTCAGGCGCCAGTTTGCAAAAGACATGGCGTCGCTTTCGGACACGCGCCTCTCATCAAACTTACTGACAAAATCGAATTCAGCTTTCTCACCCCGATCGTGCTTGCGCTTGTCCCCGCGATGTTCATATCATGGATGATATTTTCGGAAATTGGACATGTGTCCAGCTTCAATAGCAACATCTCCGATATAACTAAGAGCGATATGTTCAGTATCGAGCAGAAGAGCGCCCTTATCGCGAATATAAATAGCCAGATATTATACGTTCAGGGTAGGATTGTTCTGCAGGCACTTGGTCTTGCCGCATTGGTGTGGTTTGCACTACGACTTGCGTCCTCGCGCTACCGGTTGGTAAGTCATTGGGAGCGTGATCTCCATCGTTTCCGCTTAGATACGGAGAGGGCAGGCTTTCTCGTGGAGGGTGACCTTGAAGCTCGAAAGGTCAACGGAGAGGGGCTACCGGAAGTATTGCTCGAGAGCTTTTCGAGGGGTCTCTTTGGCGCAACGGATTTATCCGGAACGGGGGTCGGAATCCGAAGAACTTGGCGGTGCTTTGAATAGATTGCTGGGTCAAGCCGCGAAGGTCAGAATTGGCACCGATGGTGTCAATGTAGAGGTCGAGGGGAAGGGTGTCAGGCGGGCCGCGAAGCTCATTGAGAAGGACTCCTCCTAGTGACCTTCGGCGTATTCATGCACAAGGATGGGTCGATCTACGACGACATCCCCGAGGTGCGCTACCAATTTCCGAAGGCCTACCTCAGCCGCGCCAAGCAGATGGTCGGCGACTGGATCGTCTATCGCGAGCCGGTCAAAATCCCCAATCCAAGGTGCTTCTTCGCCGTGGCGAAGGTGGAGCGGATCATTCCCGATCCGGACAAGACCGATCACTACCGCGCGCTGATCGAAGAGGCAGCTACCTTCCGTTCGAGCCGACCGTGCCGCACAAGGTCGACGGTCAGCCGGTCGAGCGCGACCTCGCCAACGCCCAAGCCGCCGTGCGACCGCTGTCCAATTCCGATTTCGCGCGCATCATCGCACTGGGCTTGCCCAGGGACGACACGCTGCCGCGCGTCGGCAATCCCGAACCGCTGGACCGCGTGCAGGACACGCAAATGCCATTCGAGATCGAGCGGCCCATCGTGCAAACGCTGCTCAACCGCCCGTTCCGCGACCGCGCGTTCCGCCGCGCGGTGCTGCACGCCTATGACGGGCGCTGCGCAGTGACGGGATGGAAGCTCGTCAACGGCGGCGGTCGGTTGGAAGCCGAGGCGGCGCATATCCGCCCGGTCGAACACGGCGGGCCGGACAGCGTGCGCAACGGCCTCGCGCTATCGGGCACCGCGCACTGGATGTTCGACCGGGGGTTGATCGGCTTTGCCGACGACCTATCGATCCTGGTGCATCGCAAGGTGAATGACCGGGAGGGTGTTGAGGCCATGCTCAATCCCAAGAGGCGCTTGCTGGTGCCGGGGCGGGACGGAGATCAACCCCACCCGCAGTTTCTCGCGTGGCACCGCGAACATCACGGCTTCTAGCGTCGCGCAGCGCCGTCACGCGCCGCTCCGCGATTGCTGGCGCAATCGCTCCGTCCGTCACGTGACGTCGAACGGGTTCGGCTGACGCCGACCCGCCGGCCGGCTTTCGCGATGCGCTGGCGCGCACCGGCTCCTAACGCTTCGCTCGCTGCGCAAGCTCGGGCGTTAGTCGCCTTCGCAGACTCCGCCAATCATCCTCCTCCGGATCGAACTCCTCCAGCTCGTCCTCGCCCCGACGATGTCCTCAGCTCGCCCACGGCCTTGAAGTCGCTGCTGCGAGGGCTGGAAGAACTCGGTCTCGCAGGTCGCCTTCGGGCGGGCCGTCCATCTCGGCGCGGTGGCGGGCGGCGGCCTCGCTGAGCATGGCCTGCATCGCCTCGATCTCGGGCAGGGTCATGCGCACCGGATCGAAGTGTTCGATCAGCGCGGCGTTCATGTCGTCCTTCTCGGCCTGGCTGAGGTTCGGCATCGTGATGCTCGAGGGCAGGGCGCTCCCGCTCAGCCGGAAGCCGTTGGGGTCGAAGTAGCTGGCGGAGAGGCGGCGGCCGTCGGCGCCGCGGGCGTTCATGCGCAGGCAGAACATCAGCAGCCGGTCGTTCTTGATGCGGCGGAAGCCTTTCAGCTTGCCGCCGACGAACACCGGGCTGAGCTGGCCGTTCAATGCGCGGTCGAACGCCTCGTCCTTCAGCCGCTGGACGCCGAAGTCCAGTGCGGCCTCCCACGCGCGGCGGAAGGTTTCGGAGCCGGGCTGGCGGCGGAGCCAGTAGGCGCCCTCGGTGCTCATGTTGACCGTGCGCGCACGCGCGCTTGACGCTGCCGGTATCGGCGAGCGCGGCGATGAACGCCTTCTGCCGCTCGGGCGTCCAGCCATCGTGGCGGTACTTGCGCGGGACGGGTTCGAATTGGGGGAGGGGGTGGCCGGCGGCCTCCATCTCGGCAAGCGGGGTGCGGGCGGCG
>CAWAGD010000005.1:0-180629 GCA_963781525.1 uncultured Alphaproteobacteria bacterium
CCTGGTCTGAAGCGGCCGCGATTTGCCTGGCGAGCCTCCACAAGGCCGCATCGTCGAGATCGGGATTGTCGTGTCGCTCGACGCCGGCGCTTGTTTCAAGCCACAATTCGCCGGGGCGATTGACGAAAATGTCGGTCACGTCTGGGCGATCGAGCGCTTCTTCCAGCGGGGCCAGAAATGCGCCCAAGAACATCAGAGGCTGGGCGTTCATGGCCGCGCCGGGCCGACCTTGGTGAAATCGAGATCGCGGGCGACGAAGATGCGTACCAGCGCCCCCTGCTTAGTCTTGATCGTGGGGGCAATGTCGGTCCCGCGCGCAGCCTGGGTGATCAGCGAAGTCGCCTCACCGGTCGAATTCACGACGACCGTCGAGCCACCACCAACCGAGTTCGCGGCGGCATTGATCCCGCCGGTCAGCACCGACAGCAAGATGGCCCCGCCGAAACGCTGCAGGAAATGGCGGTTGACCTTGCCCGCCAGACCGCCGCGCCCCAGTTCATCTACTGCGGGCGAACCCAGTGAAATCGACACGCCATCGGGCCGGATCAGCCGGCTCCAGACGATGAAAATCCGGCTGGCGCCTTGCGCCACGCCAGAATTGTACTCACCCACGACCCTGCTGCCTGCGGGGATCAGCACCGACGATCCGTCGAACGAGAGAACGTCCTTGGTCACCACCGCGCGCGCATAGCCGGGCAAATCCGAATTGAGCGCGGTCTCCATCACCGCCCCCACGATCGCCCCTTGTGGAACCAGCCGGTGCAGGTTTTCCATCTGCTGGGCCTCGGATACGTCAGCTGCCTTGGCTCCGATGCGCTGAGCGAAGCGTTCGTTGCCGTTCCCGGCACCCGCTTGCGGCAAGACCGCATTGGCGGCCGCGATGGCGTCGCCGGTCGGATCGGGGCGGTTTTCATTACCGGCACCCGCACCGGAATCGGGCACGCTCTCGTTCTGGGTCAAGGTCGAACGGGCGGAACGACCGTTGAAAAGGTCCAGCAACAGCGCAGCGCCGGCGAAAATGTCACGCTTGGGCATCGGCGCAACCATGCCGCTTGTGAACGCCCGCGCCGGGCGGGAAACAAAGGCGGGAGGAACCGGCTCGCTTGTGGTCAGCAACACCGGGCCAGTTTGGGCCACCAAGGCAACCGGCGCAGCGTCCGGACGGGCCTTGGCCATCGGCATCGGGGCGGCAGATGGGCTCATCCTCAAAGGCGGGAGGGCGTACGCCGAGAGTTCCCGGTCGCTCCGCGCATCGACCATCTTGGCGAACACGGCGCTGCCGAATACCAGCAATCCGATCACGAGTGGCGCGGTGGCGGTACGCCTGACCACGCGGGCCACGCGCGGACGCCGGACGGGAGGGTCGGTGGGCATGGTCAAATCCTATGGCTGCTTGATGACGGCCGCGACGCGCTCGCCCGCGCGCAAGGTAAAGCGCGCGGCGCGCTGTTGAACCACCGCGATCCGGTCGCGCATGGTGACGTTGACCAGGCTTTCGTCCTTCGGGCCACCGGCGAAAATCGCGGGGATCGCGGTATCCCCTCCGAATTCGAAGTAGGTCTGGCGCCCGTCGTCCCACACCCGCGAGGGCAGAAGGCCTGCATCGCCCGACAGGGCGTACGCGAAGTCCAACGAGATCGGTGGCGGCGGTACCAGTGGCAGCTCAGGCTCTGCCGGCGGCGGTGGTGCCGGATAATCGAACCGAACGATCCAAGGTGTAGTGTTTTGGCGGGGCGCGACCGACAGGTTGAATGCATATTGCCGTGCACTGGTAATGACCGCCATGTTGGTGCTGGCCTTCGCGCTCAGCGGCTTGAGAAAAAGCATCCGCGCCCGCTTGTTGGGTGCGACCTGCCATGCGGTCGAATCGCCGATCGACACATTTTCTATCCGCTCGTCAGGCCCGAATTCGATCACGATCTGCCAGCCCACTGCGCCCTTGAGATCGATCACCGCATCGCGTTCGTAGAACACCGTCTGGATGTGCGGATCGGCGGCGGCAGCCGGGGCGCCGGTGGCAATCAGGGCAACGGCGGCGGCGAACGTTAGCAGCTTCACTGGGTCGCTCCTTCGGAATCGCGGCGATACCGTGTCACCACGAAGCCGAGCGGGTTGTCGAAGCGGTCTTCCAGCCGCAGCGGGCGATCGTTGAAGCCGAACGACAGCGCGCTGACATACGGGCGGGAAATCGATGATCCGGCCTCCGGCGGCGCTCCGTTCGGCATCGAAGCGCACCAGGCCGGCACCCGGGGCCAGAAGCGACACGCTTTTGATGCGGATCGACACCGTGTCACCGGGCGAGAGCACCCGCAGCGGACTATCGGGATTGTCCGCTGCCATGGCGGCGACATAAGCACTGCGCACATTGGACGACGAATGCTGCTGAACCCGCTTATAGCTGTTCGCGAGATCGGTTTCGTCGAACCCTTCGCGCGTACGAACGTAGTTGGCGAGCTCGGCCTGGATGACGGCGTCGTTCTGGGTCAACTTGCCACCCTTGAGCGTGGTCGCGACTTCGACCGCCCCGGTTTGCCGATCGACCGTCACGACATAAGGCTGGACGGACTTGAGCGGCAGCATCAGCATGACCGCAATGGCAAGCACGAGTGCGATTGCTCCAGCGATTGCGGCCACCGTCCACGCGATCTTGCGCATTCGCCGTTCGGAGGCGACCCGCTCGTCGACCCAGCTCACGGCCGAGGGGTAGTATTCGTCCGAACCGGTCATAGATCTCTGCGCTTGGCTGCGCGCGATGCGCGATGTCTGAGGGGGGGGCGGAGCGCCGGTGCGGGACGATATGCGGATTCGACCCGTGACGGCCCGGCCAACGCTTGCCGTGTGCCTGACCCGCCGATGGTTGACGTCCGCTGAGCGAGCGCGGCAGCGGGACTATCGGAGCCTGCAGCCCGAGCATCACGTCGCTGAAGGCTTTCCAGCGCGCGGACGACCGCTGGTTGGGGTGGCTGGACTGCGGCTCGTTCCCCTTGAACGATCTGGTCACGGCCGGCTCCCGCGCCGACCAGGACGGCCGGCTGATTGACGGTGGTCGTACTGCTCCGCCGAGGCAGGCGGATGCCGCGGGCAATCGTCCGCAGGACCGCCAGCGCGGAAATCAGAGCGATACTGAAGACGATGGTCACCAGCCCGAGCGGCCTCACCAATTCTTCAAGAAACTGCCCGGCCGCTTCCTCGGCGAGAATGCGGTCGAGGATCGGAAGAACGATCGCCAGCTCGACCGCGGCCAGCGTCAGCACGCCCAGCGGTACCAGCGCGGCCGCCACGAGCGTGCGCAACCAACCTTCGACCAACCCCCGTGTCGCGTCGAACAGCAGAAAGCCCGCGATGACCGGGGTAAGCGCCAACAACAGCGCCAACACGATCCTTGATACCACCAGCAGCCCTACCGTGGTTATCGTCAGCAGGAACGCCGAGACATTGAGCGTCATCGCGGTGGTGGGCGGTCCGCCTACCAACGGCGATGCGATCCCGGCCCGCTGCCGCCAGCCGATGCTCGCCTGTTCGGTCTTGTCGAGCGCGCTCTGGATTCCGACCAGGGGTGATGGGGCATCGATAGCGGTGATGAGTTCCGCAGCGATCCGGGTCGGCGCGCGGGCGACGGTGTCGTACACCACGCCCTGGACCATCGCCCACGAGGTCGCGAGCAACAGCACGACGCCCAGGCGCACTGCCAGTTGCACCAGGTCCGCGAGCACTAGCCCCCGGCCGAGCATCAAGCGGTAGCCAAAAAACGCGACCGCGATGATCATCAGGGTCGTCAAGGCCGCGCCGGTCGCGCTTTGCGGTGAAGCGAGCGCTGCGTAACCACGCTCCACCAGGCCGAACGCCTGGCAATCGGTGTCCGCCAGCAATCCTGCCACCAGGCCTGGCGCGTCGGCCGCGGGGCAGGTCGCTTGCATCAGGCTGCCTCGACCAGTCGGGGCAGCCATGCGCGCGGCGCGTCGCCCACTTCTTCGCGTAATGCATCGAGCATCCGCACTGTACGTTCACGGCCCGACAGGACGGTCAGCAGTTGCGGCTGCGAGCCGAGGTTAAGCCGCACCACCACGCTATCGGTGCCGTGCTTGATCAAGAATGCCCGCGCGGTTTCCGGCATCGAGCGAATAATCTCGTACTCATCCTCGGTCAGGCCGAACCCGCCAATGTAGTCGCTCGCCTGAGCGCTCGCGTTGGCCATGAAAATCTGCGTGCCGGCCTGTTCGATGATCGCACTTGCGATACGGCTTTCCAGCGCGTCGGATGCCGACTGGGTGGCAAATCCGACGATCCCGCCGCGCTTGCGGATGGTCTTTTCCCAATCGCGGATGCGTGAGACGAATACTTCGTCGTCAAGCGCCTTCCACCCTTCGTCGACCACGATGATGGTCGGCTGGCCGTCGAGCCGCTCCTCGACTCGGTGGAACAGGTACAGCATCGTCGGCGCGCGCAGCGCGGGCTGATCGAGGATCGCGGTCATATCGAACCCAAGCGTTGCAGCGTCGATGTTCAGGCGGTCTTCCGCATTGTCGAACAGCCAGGCGAATTCACCATCCGAATGCCAGGGGGCCAACCGCGCCGCCAGATCCCCGGCAGTGGCACGGCCGCGGCCACGAAACAGTTCCGCGACATGGCGCAAGCGGCGCAGTTCGGGCCGGCCGGTCATCGCCGCAGCGACCGCTTCGACGATCCAGGACAACTCTTCGACGTCGAGCGGAGGCCCTTCGCCCTGCGCCAGTCGCCCTAGCCAGTCGGCCAGGAACCGCCGGTTGACCGGCGAATCGGGCAGCGCCAGCGGGTTCATCCCGGTCGGCTGTCCGGGGCGGAGCGCATCATAGCTGCCACCGATCGCGCGCAGGAAAATTTCCGCGCCGCGGTCCTTGTCGAAGAACACGATCCGCGGATTGAATCTCCGGGCCTGCGCTAGCAGAAATGCCAGCACCACCGTCTTGCCCGAACCCGATGGTCCGATGACCGTGAAATTGCCCAAATCACCGCGATGGAAATTGAAGAAGTATGGTCCCGCCGCGGTCGTTTCGAACAAAGTGACGGCGTCGCCCCAATGGTTTCCATCCGCCCGGCCCACCGGGAAATTATGCGCGCTGGCGAAGCCGGCGAAGTTCGCCGCCGACACCAGTGCCTTGCGGGCGATGTAGCCGAAATTGCCGGGGAACTGGGCCCAAAAAGCCGCTTCCAGCCCCAGCTCTTCGCGGACTACCGCAAACCCCGCTTCCGATAGCGCCGCCTGCACGTCGCCAGCGGCGCCGTCGAGCGCTTCAAGACTTTCGGCGCGAACCATGATCGTCAGGTGATGCTCACCAAAGGCAGCGCGGCCGGCGGCGACACTGTCCTTCGCGGCGACCAGCTCGCCTCGCAACGAAACGGCGGCATCGTCGGCCGCGCGCAGGCGCCGGATGGCAAGGTCCATCCGCTGTTCGGCGATGCCGCGGTCGACAAATGCGAAGCTCTGCGTGACCACCATTGATACTGGCAAACGGTAGATATCATCCAGCATCCCGGCGCCAGTCTGCGCCGGGTAATCCTTGACCGAGAGGATGGCCGCGAATTCCGCCGGACGCCCGTCGAACTCGCCCAGTTCGACAGCATCCGCCCCGAACGCAACCGTTCGGCGCGCTACCGAGTGGCCCAGGTCGCCCAGCGGCAGCAGCGCGGGGTTGCGCGTCCCGTTGTAAAGCTCACCGAAGAACTCGAGTTGCTCCGATGCCAACCCACCAGCGGCGTCATAGGCACTCAGTATCCGCGGCTCGTAAGCTTCCAGTGCTGCCATCAGTTGCTCGCTGGCTTGCTCGAGCAAGCGGCGATCGGCGGCGCGGTCGTCGGCAGTCGGTGCCCCAGCGCCGGTGATCAGGCCCAGCGCGCGCTCGGCCCAGCCCGCCCGTCCGCTGAGCGGACGCACCACCAGGGTCAGGTACAGGTCGTTGACGTACAGCCGCCGCGCCGCGAGCAGGGCGCTCCAGCTTTGGTCGAGCTCGCGGCTGAAATCGTCGTTAAACTCGCCCTCGATCCGCGCCACGACTTCGCGGCGTACGACGTGATGGCACAGCGCGAAGCGCGACGATCCGATCGCCTGGAACATCGAATCCCGCACCGCCAGACGCAATTCCAGCTCGACCCGGCCGATCGTTTCGAACGGCAGGCCCGTAAGCGCGATGACGTGAAGCAAATACCCTTCGCGAGTGAGGACCGTATGGTCGTCGATCTGGGCCAGATAGGGCATATGCGCCCCCGCCGCGGTTTCGCGCTGGGCCGCGCGATTACGGGCAGTAAACATTGGCGCCCCGCAGGCGATAGTTCTTTACGCGGGGTGTCCGCCGCACGCGCGTCAGCCACAGCGCCATGACATGCGGATCGCGCAGATGGGCGGCATAGCCGAGTACGTGGATCACGAGCGAGGGCACCAGCGCCAGCGGGCTCTTGAACACCAGAAACAGTTCGGCCGCGACGATCGCGTTGAGGACGAAAAACGGGTACGTGACCCCAGCGACCATCTGTGGCCGTGCAAGGGCCTTGAACAGGGGGTCCGCCACGATCAGCCCGCGCCCGCCGCCGACCTGATGCCGCCGACGATCGATGCCGCGCCGAAGACCACGAACAGCCCCAGCACGACAGTCGCGCCGTAGCGCCAGTTGATCCGCCCGGTGAGCATCATGAAACCGACCGCTGCCACCGCCATGATAGCGATGGCGGTTGCCACGTTGCCCAGCATCGTGCCCTGCAGCCATTCGGCTGCGCCGCCAATCGGGCCGGAACCCGCGGGGTCGGTGGCGGCGTACTGAGCCGAGGCGGGACTGGCCAACAAAAGCAGGACAAGCGGAAGCTGTTTCGTATTCATGGCGCTGGCACCTCGATCATCAGAATTGGCTGCGACTTAATAGCGGCCGGGGCGAACACAGCAGGCACTTCCGGGCCTCCTGCGCGTGCGTCTCCGGAGATCAAAGCAGCCGGCCGATCTGCTATTGCGCCCGTCGCCTGCGGTGACCATCGGCGCATGATCCTGGCCACGTAGTCCCGCGTTTCGGCATAAGGCGGCACGCCGCGGTAGCGCATCACCGCGCCAGGACCGGCGTTATAAGCTGCAAGCGCCAGCGGGACATTGCCGAATGTCGCCAGCTGCTGCGCTAGGTAAGCGGCCCCGCCGTTGATGTTCGCCACCGGGTCCCGCGGATCGACGCCGAGGGAAGCGGCCGTCGCAGGCATGAGCTGCATGATCCCGCGAGCGCCCTTCGGACTGACGGCATCATTGCGTCCGCGCAACTCTTGCCAGGCAAGAGCCTTGAGCAATCGGACATCGAGGCCATGCCGTTTGGCGGCATTCTCGAAAGGATCGCCCGATTCCGGACGGTCGAGCACCGCGAGCGAGCCGCTGCCTGCAATCGTATCGGCCGTGACTGACCCAACGACGCGGGCTTCCCCATCGTCGGATATCTCGATTACTTCGGCGTGAGCCGCGCTCGCCAAGAGCATTGGCAAGACCACGGCCAGCAATGGTGTTCGCATGGTCCAGCGCCTCCTCTGGACTGGCGGATGGGTGTCGCACCGGCCCCGTGAGGAGGCTCACGGGACCAGCACGACGCGGCTTATTTGATATCGACCGGTTCTGTGGTGAATGAGATCGCCGCGATATCTCCATCGGCGGGGCTGAACGGTTCGGAGTTGTTGTCAGCTCGGAACGCGGTGCCAAATCGCGCGCCGAATTGATCTTCCTGCTGTTGGGCAATGACGGGGGGAGTGCCCCCGGTATTATTCGGTGGCGTGTTATTGCGGCCTCCACCGCAAGCCGCAAGCCCCAAGCCAAGGCCGACCATCAGGCTGCCCCGCCATGCCATGCTATTAAACCGTGTCATGGTTGTTCCGATCATGGTTGCGTCTGCGGACGGGGTGATCCGCGCAGCGGCGCGTTGAGGTACGGGAACGCGTTCAGGATATTGGACGCATTGCTGGGCGCCCCGTCGGTGTAGGCGACCTGCCCCGTCGGTGCATCAGACGGCTTGCACAGGCCCAGATCGGTCTGCTTCCCGGCCACCGGAATGGGATAGCACAAGCGACCCATGGCGACCCGCAACACGATATCGACCGTGTCGTCTCCTGGACGCCGGCCATTAGGGAACCCGGCCAGGTCGTTGCCAATGACACCGAGCGGATTCTGCGAATCGCGCGGTGTCGGTGTGACCCCGGTGTTAAGCCGTTGCATCTCTGATGCCGTCACCGTCTTAAGTTGATTGACCCCGGCGAAACCCGTCAAGAACGTCGCGACGAGATCGGTGCGGGGGAAATTGGTGGGCGCAAGCGTGGCGAAGTTAGTGCCCAACGTCGCGTTGACCGGTGCGCGGAACAATGCGTCCAGGATCGCCGGAAAAGTAGGGTTGGTCACGTAGTCGGCAAGCGCCCCGTCTTGCGTCGGCTTGGCCGCGTTGAACAGGTCCTTCTGAGGCAATCCGATCACGACCTCATTTACCAGCGGCATGCCCAGTCGCGAAACCTGGGTGAAGGCGCCGCCATAGAGCGCGGGCGATTTATAGGTTGCATTGGGCTTGGCGAGCTTAGCCTGCGGCAGGCTGGCGGTCGACCACACACCTATGACGCCATTTCCGGTGCCGGTGAGACAGGCGATCGGCACTTCGATCGCGATCGACGTGACGTTCTTCTTGCCGATCAGTTCCTGGTTGGCCTGACTCTGAGTGATGCCGCCCGGGAAAGGCGAACCATTGCCGTAAGTGGGGTCGTTATCCCCTTCGATCGGGACGAAGTTGACCAGATCGAAAATCGGCCCGAGATTGACCGCGAAGTATTCGGCTCTCTGGCCCACAAAAACGCGGCCCTGCCCCGTTGAGCAGCCGGGTATTCCGACGTTGTAAATGAACTTGTCCGCATACGCGGGATAATTGGGGATCGTCTTGTTGCCCGCGTTGTCGAACGGCTTGAGGAACGCGCCGCCGCTTGCATTCGTTAAAGCCGCGCGCTGCCCCGTGCGGCGCCCGCCGGTGATCTGCGTAACCGTGTAGCTTTCGTCTTCGCCGAGGTTGCCATCGTTGGGCGCGGAAATCGGGCCGATCTGTCGCAACGCGATAGGCAATGTCTTGCCACCGACAGTCACGGTTTTTCCAGTATCGCCCTTGAGCGTGTTGGTAAACTTAAACTGGAAGGTCACATCCTCAACCGCATCTCCGGTGTTGTCGATGTGAATTTCATAGATCGCGTCGGGATCCATCGTGTAATAGTTGGGACCGCTGCCGGGATCTTCGCTCGGGCTGAAAATTGGCTATCAGGGTCACGTACCCTGCGCGACCGGGTTCGTAGCTGCGGAATGCGTAGACATCGGTATTGTCGACCTTTGGCATCTCGGTGATGCCGGGGGCTTCGCGATGGCTGGACGCCATTGTCTGCCCTGGAACTACCAGCAGCGCCAAGCCGCTGACGGCTCCCATCAGTATCTGTCTGCGCATCCCTGTTCTCCGTGAATCTCTACCCGTCGCCTCCAACCCTGCCACCTTCTAGCCAAAGAGCTATGCCAGTTTCGGTGCTACAATTGGCAGATTCGGTGCTTTTGCAGCCGAACCCGTTGGCGAACCTCGCTTTTCCCCCGTAGCTGACGCGACAATCGGATTGAACGGGATTGCTGATGCACACTGCAACACGCTTGGCTACTCTTGTATGCTTGGTCGCGAGCCCCCTCGTGGCCCATGATTTCTGGCTCCAGCCCGCCGCGTTCTGGGTACGCCCTGGCGCCGCTCTGCCGGTAACATTTCTGGTCGGACACGGGCCTGCGCGGGAGCGATCAACCATTGCGCCGCCCCGCATTACCCAGTTCCGCGCGACAGGCCCACGCGGCGCGGTCGATCGTGCGGACGATCTGGTACAGCGTGGCGCCAGCGACGCTGTGTTGGCATTTGCGAGCCCCGGCACGTACGTAGTTTCCATGGCGACGAGCAATGCCAGCAGCAATCTGCCCGCCGCACGGTTCAACGAATACGCCAGCGCGGAAGGATTGACCAACGTGCTGGCGTTCCGCAGGGCCCAAGGGCAAACCAATAGCCCCGGGCGAGAGTTTTATTCGCGCCGGGCAAAAGCTCTAATCCAGGTCGGCGCGCCCGCTGTTGCAGCTCAACCCCACGTTGTCACTCCTGTCGGTCTCAGCCTGGAAATCGTGCCGCTTCGCAACCCGTATGCGATGGGTAACGCGAGCCATCTGCCAGTGCGCGTGATGTTCAAGGGCAAACCGCTGGCCGGCGCTTTCGTGAAGCTCACCAATCTCGACGATGATGCGAAGCCAAGCGAGACGCACCGCAGCGACGCGACCGGCGTTGCCAGTTTCCGCGCCCGACGTTCCGGGCAATGGCAGCTTAATGTTGTCTGGAGCGAACCGATTGCGGGAAATCGATCGGCGGATTTCCTTACTGTGTTCACCAGCCTGACCTTCGGCTTCCCGAAGCGCAGCGCACGCTGAATGAAGCCGCCGTACGCTAATTTCATGCGTCTGCTCGTCAGCGCATCCGTCGTGTTTTGTGCCTGCACATCGGCCCCTGCTTTTGCCCACACCGCCAACGGGCTTTCAGGCGGTTTTGCGGCCGGATTCGCGCATCCGTTCACCGGACTAGATCATCTTCTCGCGATGGTCGCGGTCGGGCTTTGGGGCGCATTCCTTGGTCGGCCACTGATCGGGCTGCTGCCCATCATCTTCCCGGGGTTCATGGTCATTGGAGCGTTGCTTGCGATCGTGAACGTTCCTCGCCCCCCCATCGAGATGGGTATTGCCTTCTCGGTTGCGGCGCTGGGCGCCGCCATCGCGCTTGCCTATCGCGCGCCAATCTGGATAGCTGTCGGATTGACCGGTCTGTTTGGGCTATTCCACGGCTTTGCGCATGGCACCGAGATTCCATCGCTCGCCGATCCGATCGCCTATAGCTCGGGCTTTGTTCTCGCCACTGGCATGCTTCATGTGGCTGGTATCGGGTTGGGTCAGTTTGACCGGTGGCGCCTTGGAAAACTCGCCATTCGCGGAGCGGGCGCTTTGATCATGATAGCCGGTCTCTATTTCCTCGGCCTGGTCTTCGCCAGGTGACGGGAAGCCTCCTTCCGGCGATCCTGACGTTTCTCGCCCTGGGGTTGTTTCTTGCGCGTGTCCGCACCTGGCCTATGCGCGGGGTTAATCTTGCGCTTGCTGCGCTTGGCGCTGTGATTGCTTACAAGCTCTCGTTCGATGGCACTAAGGCGACCGGTGTGTATCTTGCCTGTTGGGGCTCGATCATCGCGACAGCTGCGACCTTGTACCTTCCCCGCGGAGTGAACAGCAAGGTCGCGGCCGTGCTCGCGACCGCCACCGGCGCTGCCGCGGGCGCAGTGGCGGGCCTGACCGACGCGGCATCCCATCTCGCGCTCGCTTCTGCCGGCGCACTCGTGGTATTTCCGGCCGTCTGGCTCGTGAGCCATAACAAGATCATCGCGGTCAAAGTCGCCGCGAGTTGGCTGATTGCTATCGCCTGCCTGGCAGCATCGCTATCGCTGGTTCCGACTCCCGGATACGAGCCCGATCATATGGAATGAGGCTGCCGCCTGGCGAGAAACCCGGATTAACCGGCGCGGCCAGTTTTTTTGAGCTTTGCCAGAAGTTAGCCGGCTCTGCTCATCTGGCGAAACTTTGTCGGATCTTGGCCGACCAGCTTGCTGAATTCGCGCGAAAAGTGACTCCGGCTCGCGAAACCCACCGCAGCGGCAATCGATTTTACGGGTAGGCGTGTATCGAGCAGCATGTCCTTGGCTGCGTCCATGCGCGCGCCCTGCAACACTTCGAGCGGCGATTTTCCGAAAACATTCTGAAATCTCTGGGACAGACAGAACGGCGTCATCCCCGCCAGCTCAGCCAACTTGGGAAGCGAGTGGCATCCGCCCGGATTGGAGACAATCGCGTTGAGCACCGTGACGATTTTGTCGTCCAGCAATGTCACGCTGAACGGCGAGCGAGATTCTGCGGCCTTCAACATTTGCCTGAAAGTGCGGATGAGTATCTGCTTCATAGAGGCTTCGATTAGGGACTTGGAACCCACCGCCGGGTTGGCCAGCTCGCCCAGGATACCGCCGAACATCGAGGTCGTGGTGCTGTCCGCGCAGCGAACCAGCGGCGTGTCCAGACAATCGAACAAGCCCAACCCCTGACTCAGTTGCGCGGAGACAGTTGCGCAAGCCAAGCGCAATAAGGAGCCGCTCGTCTCAGGAGTGACGAACTTTTTCATCCCGTCGACGAACACGCATCCTTGCGGATTTTCAACGACCGTGGTCACGGCCCCGAGGCCCGCGAGCCGCTTTGGCAATTGACGCGGGATCAGGGCGACTGACCCTTTCTCCAGTGCCACGCTTCCCCCTGCCCACTGGATTGAGCCACTTCCGCTCAGGACATAATGCACCACTATGTTCTCGAGAGGCGGCACGGCAAGCGCCTGGCCTTCGCCAACCTCGCAAACCGCAAATGCATTGACGTGAACTCTTAAGGAACAGAGCAGGTCTTCCGCTCTTCCAGACAAGGCTTCTGTAGGTCCGAAATCGCCGACCCGGTGTTCCGCGTGATCGCTTTCGAACATATCAAACATCAGCGTTGCCGCTCCAAGCTAACAAACGCAAATTGGCTCGTTGTCTTCATCCTGTTGTTCCTCATGCCTACTTGCAGATACGGAAGCTGGGCCAAGCGGATGCGCCGGCCCCCGGATTAATTTCATAGGCCTAGTTTTCAGAAGTGTCCGGGCGCGGCTTCTCCTCACTCTACACGCGCCTGCGCACCGAAAAGTGCGCTTTGGCCGGACTTCTGGCTAGGCGCGGGCAACAGTAGCACTCGGTGGCATCGAAACCGCAACAAAGTTAGTCATCAGCCAAACGCGCCATCACCGGCACCCGCTGGTCGGGTCCGCGCTTGTTCGGATTGAAGCCCCCCGACCGCATCGAGGGGAGGGCGAGGGCTGATGTACCGCCCCGAGGCCAGCGGCGCAGACTTTGTCGCAACCAAAACAGTTCGAGCGGCGGTCTGCCGGCCGTGTGTATCTGGATGAGCGTCAGACTACGACGGCCGATACGCCAGCAGCACGCCCCCAAGACCATGTGGACCGACTTCCAATGAACAGACCGCGGATTTTGAGAACGCGAGCCGAACAGGAGAATGACTGCTACTGGCCCCTTAGCTGTCGTCGGTCAGCGTTTGGCCTGAATACGCAAGCGGAGATTGCTCCAGCAAGGATGACATCCGCAACAGCGCGCTGATTCCCCTGACTGGAATTAACATTTTCTGGGGCAAAACGACCCATTTCGCGCCCCCCCGCGCGCCGTCTCTGTCTCTGCAGGAGGAGGACATGAGTGGTGCCCCGGGGCGGATTCGAACCACCGACACTGCGATTTTCAGTCGCATGCTCTACCAACTGAGCTACCGGGGCAGGCACTGCGCGCCCTTGATCCGCGCGGGGGCGGGGGCGGTTGGCGAGGCGGCGCTATGGCCAAGGGCGCGAGCCTTGGCAAGTGGTTCAATCGGCGTTGCGCTCGTCGAACCTGTGGTCGGTCTCTCCCGGGTCTGCCGGCGGCCCGGGCACGCTGTAGCCATCGGAAAACCAACGGACGAGATCTCGATCCTTGCAACGGGTCGAGCAGAACGGCGCATGCGTCGCGCTGCGCGGCTTGCGGCAGATCGGACAGGTGCGGTTGGCGGTGCTCATAGCGGAACGATCTGGGCATGGCCGCTGCCCGATGCAAGCGTCCCGTCCGGCGCCATGCGCACCGCGCGCCCGGTGCGGCGGGCAAGCTCTGCCAGCCAGTCAGGCGCAATCTCGGCGAGCACGCGCGGATGGGCGGTGAGCAATAGCGCGCCGGCGCCATCCAGCCCCTCGGCTTGCCGCAGCAACAGCCTTGCCGCCGCGGCCGCCAGCTCGAACTGGACGCGATGAAGCAGCGAGGGGCGCTCGGACCGCGCCACCAGCTGGACGAAGCCAAACCCGTTCATCGCCGTCCGTTCGTGGTCCCAGTGTGCCAGTGCCTCGCCGAGCGCGGTGTCTACCGCCTTGCGGTCGTCTCGCGCAGGCAGAGTCGGAAAGTCGATCCCGATCGATCCGCCGATCCCAAATCGCTCGATTGTCGCGGCAAGCGGAGCGACCGCCGCCAGCGCCAGGGCGCGCGGGGGCAGCATCCCATCGACATCCACCAGCGTCATCGCCGCGGTCGGCGCGAAATGCAGCAGGCCACCGGCAAACGCCACTTTGGCGTCAGCCGCTTCGGCCCACAGTTCGTCCCATGCGCCGTCCGGAAAACGACGGACGATATCGCCGTCGAGCATTGCGGCGAGGGTCGGGGCAGGGCGGCACTCGAGCGCGCTGGGCCGCGCCTGGGCGGGTTTGGCACGGCGATGCTCGCGCGCGGCGGCGCGGGTGACTTCGAGCCGCAACGTGCCGCCCTCTCTCGCGTCCCGCGGGAGCCGGTCGACCAGAGCGTCCTCGCCGCTTGCGAAGCGCGCGCGCCCGCGCGGCGAACCGTGCGCGCGCTCGACGAGCACCGCCTCCGCGATCGTCCCCGCCTCGAGGCTGCCCGGCCAGCGCATTCTCGCCGCGACCGCGTGGCCGGCCTCGTAGCGCAGCGCGCGTTCCTCGCCGATCCCTTGCTCGACCAGCCAGGTCATTTCAGGGAATCGCGAATCCCGCCGCCTTCAGCAGCGCGCGGGATTCATACATCGGCAGTCCAACGACGCCCGAATGGCTGCCGGCGATCCACGCTATGAGCCCTTCGGCGGCGCCCTGAATGGCGTAGCCGCCCGCCTTGCCGCGCCACTCGCCGCTGGCGAGGTAGTCATCGATCTCGTCTTGCGACATGCGCTTGAAGCGGACTTGCGTCTCGCTCAACCGCTCACGCATGCTTCCATCGGGGGCGCGCAAGGCGATGGCCGACAATACCCGGTGACGGCGGCCTGAAAGCAGCTCGAGGCAGTGGCGCGCAGTTGTCTCGTCCTCTGCCTTGGGGAGGATACGGCGGCCCGCGGCAACCACCGTGTCGCCTGCCAGAACGAACGCCTCTGAGGAGGCGGCGGCAAGCGCCTTCTCACGCGCCATCCTTGCCGCGTAATCGCGCGGAAGCTCGGTCTTGTGGGGGGTTTCGTCGATATCGGCCGGTGCGACAGCAACGTCGGCCAGCCCCAGCCGGGCGAGCAGTTCGCGCCGACGCGGGCTGGCGGACGCGAGGATGAGCCGGGGTGAGGGCAGGGGGGCGGGCATATGCCCGGTGGCTTACTGCGGCCCCGGGCCGCCGCGTCCCGGCATGAAGCGGTAGGTGATCCGGCCTTTGGTCAGGTCGTACGGCGTCAGTTCGACCAGTACTTCGTCACCGGTCAGCACGCGGATGCGGTTCTTGCGCATCTTGCCGGCAGTATGGCCGAGGATCTCATGGCCGTTTTCGAGCTCCACCCGGAACATCGCGTTGGGCAGCAGTTCGACCACTTTCCCACGCATTTCGAGGAGTTCTTCTTTGGCCATGCGGTTTGTCGAGTTCCTGTCGCCGGTGTGTCGAATTGGTCGCGCCCCATATACGGCAGCGCGGCAAAAGGGAAGCGCGCGCGCAGTCATCTGCGGGAAAGCTTTGCGCGACAAAAAGTTACCCGACCGAGCATTGCGCCGCGTGCCCGCTTCCGCAAGGCAGGAAGTCCGGGGGAGCCGGTTCAAGTTTGCAAGGATTTCAGGTCGTGAAGCCCCTTTACCCCGTCTCGCTGCTAGCGCTCACGCTGGCCACTCCGGCCCTGGTGAGTCCCGCGATGGCGCAGGATGCTGCGCCCGTGGTGCAAGCGGACACGGCTACAACCGGCGATCAGGCAGCCGAGGATGACCAGATCGTGGTCACCGCCACTCGCCTGCCAGGCCAGGTGGTGACCGACAGCCCGCCGATCCTCGAGCTGAACGAACAGGAAGTTGCCGCCTACGGCGCAGCGTCGATTGCCGACCTGGTGGCGCAGCTCGCCCCGCAAACCGGTTCGGGGCGCGGGCGCGGCGGGCGGCCGGTGTTCCTGGTCAATGGCCAGCGGGTGTCCGGCTTCCGCGAATTCAGCCGCTTTCCGCCGGAGGCGATCCGCAAGGTAGAGGTCCTGCCCGAGGAAGTCGCACTCCAGTTCGGCTATCCGCCCGATGCACGGGTGATCAATTTCATCCTCAAGGATAATTACATCTCGCGCACGGTCGAGGTCGAATTCGGCATGCCGACCCGCGGGGGCACCAGCACCGCAGAAGCCGAAGCATCGCTGCTGACCATCACCGGTCCGCGCCGGATCAGCGGCAGCGTGGAATACAAGCGCACCAGCCCGCTGACCGAAGCGGAGCGCGACGTAATCCAGACCCCGGTGACCGATCCGACGGTCGTCGGCGATCCCGACCCAGCCGATTTCCGCACGCTCATCGCGCGCGACGAAAGCATCGAGGCCAACGCCACTTTCACCACCGGGCTCGGCGCGATGGGCTCGGGCAAGCAATTCACCCTGAACGGCAACGTCAGCCGCGACGTGCGCACGTCACTGTCGGGCCTCGACACAGTGTTGCTGACCGACCGAACCGGGGCGCAGGCGCTGCGTTCGCTCGATTCCGATCCGATCACCCGGCGGACCGCGACCGATATTTATGCGCTCGGCAGCTCGTTCAACACGCCCGTCGGCAGCTGGCGCTATTCGGGCACGCTCGATGCGAGCCGGACCGATACCAACAGCCGGCGCGACAGCCGGCGCGATACCAGCGCGCTGGTCGCGGCGGCGCTGGCCGGGACGCTGGCGATCGGCGGCACGCTGCCGAGGGTGGCTGGCGGCGGGTTCGACCGGACGCTGAGCCGCGTATGGTCGGCGTCGCAGAAGAACACACTGTCGGGCTCGCCGCTGCGACTGCCGGCAGGCGAAGTGAATGCAACTCTCGACGCCGGGTACGATTGGACCCGCATCGAAAGCCAGGATAGCCGCGCCGCGCTGGGATCGACCCAGCTCACCCGCGGCGATCTCAACGCCGGGATCAACCTGAGCGTGCCGATCACCAGCACGCGCGAAGGGTTCCTCGACGCGGTCGGCGATGTGTCGGTCAATTTGGGCGCGGGCGTGGATCATCTGTCTGACTTCGGCACCCTGACCGACTGGAACGCCGGCATCACCTGGAAGCCGACCGACAAGCTGGCGTTGAAGAGCAGCTACATCGTGCGCAAGGTCGCCCCCGGGCTTAGCCAGCTGGGCGGACCGACGATCGTCGACGTCAACGTTCCGGTGTACGATTTCTCGATCGGCGACACGGTGCTCGCCAACGTCACCACCGGCGGTAATCCCGATTTGCTGGAAGAAACCCAGCGCGATTTCAAACTGTCGGCCAATTATGACGTCGACTTGTTCGATCGTGCCAACCTGCTGGTCGAATACTTTCACAACAGCTCGTCCAACACGACCGAAAGCTTCCCGCTATTGACGCCCGCGATCGAGGCGGCGTTCCCCGGCCGCGTCACCCGCGCAGTCGACGGTACGCTGCTGGCGATCGACCGCCGCCCGGTTACTTTCGCAAGCCGCAACTCGTCGCGTATCCGCTACGGGATCAATCTGTTCGGCAAGCTGGGCAAGCCTTCCCCCGAAGGACAATCGCCGGGTGGCAGGCGCGGATTGGGTGCGCTGATAGCGGGTGCGCAGCCGGCTGATGCTCCTGCTCCTGCTCCTTCACCTCCTCCCGCCACCGATACGCCGGCCGCCGCGCCCGCGGGTGGCGCGGGACAAGGGCGGTACGATCCGGCCCGCATGGCTGACATGCGCGCAAGGTTCTGCAACCTGACCGAAGGTCAGATGCCCGACCTGTCCGGCGTGCCCGATCGCATGCTCGAACGGCTCAAGGGGCCTGACGGACAAGTCGATCCGGCCAAAGTCGCCGCGCTCAAGACACGGGTCTGTGCGGCAGACGGCGCCGCGCCGCGGACATTCGACCCCGCGCGGTTTGCCGCCCTGCGCGCCGCGCTTGCCTGCGGAGCCGACGGCCTACCCGACGTCGCCGCGCTGCCGCCCGAGGTGGCTGATCGTCTCAAGGGCCCGGACGGAACGATCGACCCCGCGCGCCTTGCCGAATTCCGGACCCGCATGTGCGCGCTGCCTGCAGACGGCGGCGGGGGCATGGGCGGCCGTGGCCGGCGGGGCCAGCCGGGCGAAGCCGCCGCGGCACCGACCGGCGGTCGACCGCAGGTGAGCCAGGCGGCGCCGGGTGGCGAGCCGTTGGGCGGTGGCCGCTCCGGCGGCGGCATGGCGGGCGGCGGAATGCCGGGTGGCAGGGGAGGCGGAGACAACGGCCAGGGCCGCTGGAACCTTTCGCTTTATCACACGGTCGAACTTAACAACCGGGTGACTGTCGCGCCCGGCGGGCCCGAGCTCGACCTGCTCAGTGGCGACGGCCTGAGCGATGGCGGCGTCTCGCGCCACAAGGTCGAGCTCGAAGGCGGGGTGTTCATCAAGGGCGTCGGCGCGCGGCTGTCGGGCAACTACCTGTCAGGCACCACGGTGCGCGGAAGTGGGCTGCCGGGATCGAGCGACCTCCGGTTCGGCGATCTGGCGACCTTCAACCTGCGCCTGTTCGCCAACCTCGAGCAGCAGAAATGGCTGACCGGCGATGGCGACCCGGGCTTCTGGAAGGGCGCGCGGGTCAGCCTGAGGGTCGATAACCTGCTCGACGCGCACCAGCGGGTGACCGACGCCAGTGGCATCGTGCCGCTGCGCTATCAGCCCGGCCTGATCGACCCGACCGGGCGTTCGATATCGATCGAATTTCGCAAGATGTTCTGATTGCTCAAGAACCGCCGCGTGGCCCTACATGGCTTCCGCCGCGGCCACGCCGCTCGCCCATGCCCACTGGAAGTTATAGCCGCCGAGCCACCCGGTCACATCGACCGCCTCGCCGATCGCGTAAAGGCCGCGCACGCGGCGCGCTTCCATCGTTTTTGACGACAGCTCGGCGGTCGAGATGCCGCCGAGGGTGACCTCGGCTTTGGCGAAGCCTTCGCTGCCGTTGGGATGGAAGGGCCATGCCGCCAGCTGCGTTTCCGCGGTGCGCAGGGCCCTGTCGCTGGAGGCGCCGAGTTCGCCATCGAGGGCGAGCCGCTCGGCGAGCGTTGCCGCCAACCGCTCCGGCAATGCCTCGCGCAATGTCGTGCGGAGCGCCGCGCGCGGTGCGATGCGCTTGGCTTCGACCAGCCAGCCGGGCTTGCGGCCGGGCAGGAAGTCGATCCGTACCTCTTCCCCCGGCCGCCAGAACGATGAGACCTGCAGGATCGCCGGGCCCGACAGCCCACGATGGGTAAACAGCGCCGCTTCGCGAAAGGCCATCCGGCCGGCGCTCGCGACGACATCGGCGGAGACGCCCGAGAGCTCTCGAAACAGCACGTCCTCGCCGCCGAGCGTCAGCGGGACCAGCGCAGGACGGGGCTCGGCCACCTTGAGCCCGAAGCGGCGTGCCAGATCATACGCGTACCCCGTTGCACCCATCTTGGGGATCGACGGTCCGCCGGTGGCGATCACCAGGACCGGCGCCACGAGGTCGCCTGCACCGAACAAGCCATCAGCGTGCGTCACTTCTCCGACATCGATTCCGCAGCGCAGCTCGACGCCCCCTTTCGCGCATTCCTCCAGCAGCATCGCGACGATCTGCCGCGCCGACCCGTCGCAGAACAGCTGGCCGAGAGTCTTCTCGTGCCATGCGATGCCATGGCTTTCGACCAGACCGAGGAAATCGCGTGGCGTGTACCGCGCCAGCGCCGACTTGGCGAAATGCGGGTTGGCCGACAGGTAACGGTCCGGCGCCGTGTGCAGGTTGGTGAAGTTGCACCGGCCGCCGCCCGAGATGAGTATTTTCTTGCCCGGCACCTCGGCCCGCTCGATCACCACCACGCGTTTGCCGCGCCGCCCGGCCACCGCGGCGCACATCAACCCGGCGGCGCCGGCTCCCAGTACGATGACGTCGCAAGTCGCTTCCATCGCGGCGTGTTTAGGTCAAACCGCCATTGCGACAAGGGCTTCGCTCGCGCCAGCTTCGACCGGGAGGGGAACCTTCGACGCTTTGCGCGCATTTCTTTGCAAGACGCGCCGCTCCATCGATCAAATCCCGAGCGGTCCCCTTTTTCGAAGTGGAGCGCTGTTATGAACAAATTGATGCTGATTCCGCTCGCCGCAGCCATGGTGACTGCCGGCTGCGTGAGCGATCGCTACGGCGATCGCTATGCAAACGATTACGGGTACTACGATCAGTCATATTACAGCCAGAACGGCCAATACGATTACAACAGGGCCGACCCGCGATACGGTGGCTATTACGCCGATAATTACTACCGCAACGACAATCGCTATCGTGAGCGCGCAATGTCTCGGGAGGATCGCGTGTATCGCGGCCGTGACGGGCGCTATTACTGCCGCCGGCCGGACGGGTCGACCGGTCTGCTGGTAGTGGGCGGCGCGGTGGTCGGCGGGGTCGCCGGCAACATCATCGCTCCGGGCGACTCGCGCACGCTTGGCACGGTCATCGGCGCGATCGCCGGTGGAGCCCTGGGTGCGGCGGCCGCGAGTAACGCGAACAACTCGGCGCGCTGCCGATAATCATTTGCCCGAGGTGATCGGGGCCGGTGTCCGCGAGCGGAGGCCGGCCCTTTCCTTTCGCTCGTCCGACTCCTAGCTGATTGTCATGTCGCGCGCCGAAGCCGGAACCCCGCCGAACCCGAAAGGCGCCGAACGCTTCCACGAGGAGCGTGCGGCGTACACCGTCAAGGGCGCCGGCGCGCAGCCCGACCTCGAGGCGGGCATCGCGGCGATCCGCGACACCGTCGGCACGCTCAAGCCCCGGCCCGGCGTCTACCGCATGCTCGATGCGCGCGGCGACGTGCTGTACGTCGGCAAGGCGCGCAGCCTGAAGGCGCGGGTGGCCAACTACACACAGGTCAAAGGGCTCTCCAACCGCATACGCCGGATGATCAGCCAGACCCGCACGATGGAGATCGTCACTACCAATTCGGAAGCCGAGGCGCTGCTGCTCGAAGCGCAGCTGATCAAGCGTTTCCGCCCGCCGTACAACGTGCTGCTGCGCGACGATAAGAGCTTCCCGTTCATCCTGCTGCGCGCCGATCACGATTTTCCGCGCATCCAGAAGCATCGCGGGGCACGGCGGTCGAAGGGCAATTATTACGGCCCGTTCGCCAGCGCCGGCAGCGTGAACACCACCATCAATGCGCTGCAGAAACTGTTCCTGCTGAGGAGCTGCACCGACAGCTTCTTCGCCCGCCGCGACCGGCCATGCCTGTTGTACCAGATCAAGCGCTGCTCGGCACCGTGCGTGCGGCGGATCGACGAAGACGGCTATGCTCAGCTGGTCCGCCAGGCGAAGGACTTCCTCGGCGGCAAGTCTTCGAACGTCCAGCGCGAGATCGAGACCCAGATGGCAGCGGCGGCTGCCAATCTCGACTTCGAAAGCGCCGCGATGTTGCGCGATCGGCTGCGCGCCGCGACCGCCATCCAGGGCAGCCAGGCGATCAACGCCGCCGGGGTAGGCGACGCGGATATTTTCGCGCTTGCGGCCAAGGGCGGGCAAATGGGCATCCAGGCGTTCTTCGTGCGCGGCGGGCAGAACTGGGGCCATCGCGCGTTCTTCCCCAGCCACACCGAAGACGAGACCGAGGCCGACGTGCTGGCAGACGTGCTCGCCCAGTTTTACGAGGAAGTGCCGCCCCCGCGCACGATCCTGCTCGACCGTACTTTGCCCGAACAGGACCTGCTTGCCGAGGCGTTGTGCGAAGCGACGGGCCACCGGGTCGAGATCAGCGTGCCCCAGCGCGGCGACCGGCGGCGGCTGATGATGCAGGCGCAGCGCAACGCGACCGAATCGCTCGAGCGCCGGCTGGCCGAGACCGGCACCAAGGCCCGGATCATGCGCGAGCTCGCCGAGTTCCTCGAGCTGCCCGAGCCGCCCGACCGGATCGAAGTCTACGACAACAGCCACATCCAGGGCGACAAGGCGGTCGGCGCGATGGTCGTCGCCGGGCCGGAAGGCTATCGCAAGGGCCAGTACCGCAAATTCAACATCAAGACCGCGCAGACCAACGACGACTTCGCGATGATGCGCGAAGTAATGACCCGGCGGTTTGCCCGCGCGCTGCAGGAAGACCCCGACCGCGACGGCGAGAACTGGCCCGATCTCGTCCTCATCGACGGCGGCAAGGGCCAGATGTCGAGCGTCAAGGACGCGCTGGAGGAACTTGGCATCGAGGACGTCCACCTGATCGCCATCGCCAAGGGTCCGCACCACGGCCGAGAAGGCCGCGAGGTGTTCCACTTTCCCGACGGCCGCGAAAAGACCCTGCCGACCAATTCGCCGCTGCTGTTCTACCTGCAAACCCTGCGCGACGAAGTCCACCGCTTCGCCATCGGTGCTCACCGCGCCAAGCGGAGCCGCGCGATCACCGCCTCACCGCTCGACGAAATTCCCGGCATCGGCCCGGGCCGCAAGCGCGCGCTGCTGCTGGCGTTCGGGACCGCGGGGAAGGTGCGCGCAGCCGCGCTGGAGGACCTCAAGCGCACGCCCGGCATCAGCGAAGGCGTGGCGCAGAAGATATACGATTTTTACCACCCGGCGGGGTGATCGGATTTCGTCGAAAAACTCGGCTACTACGGTCACTTGCTCGACCATCGGCACCTGCACCCCTACAGCGTTGTCCTTGAGGAGCTGGCATAGGGACTGGCCGCCCTTCTAGCCGAGTGAAGTATCATTTTCCTACACGCCAGCGCTGCGTTAACCTCACACCGGCTCTTTCATACAATCGAACATCGCCCTCAATCAGCAGAGTTCCTCGCAGCGTTTTTTCGAGTGAACTTTGAATGAACTTTGAAGGCGCGGCACTCCCCGACGGGAACGCTCGCGATGTTGCGCTCGCCCGCGACATATAAAAAGGGCGCCGGATCGCTCCGACGCCCTCCCTGGTGATGCTTCAGGCGCGGGTCAGGCCTGGCGGGTGCCCGACATCGGCATCGCGCCGAATGCGCCGGCGTTGATCGAACCCGTCAAAGCGTCGCCTTCGACCGTCGCGCTGCCTTCGAGCTTCATCGGCATCGGCACGATCATGTTCATCGTCCACGTCAGGCTGTTGCCGTCGATCTTGCCGTTTTCGATGTCCATCGATCCCATCGCGCCGGCGTTCTTGCCGCTGAATGTGCCGTCGCCGTTATCGGTGATCGTGAACACGCTTTTCTGGTCGCCCATCGGGGTCTTGGTGACGCAATCGTAGCTGCCGGCAACGGACATGAGGCAAATCCTTTTCTGTTCGAACTCGAGCGTTCGCCCGGGTTATTCCGCGCTACTAACAGCGGTGTCAACGGGCAGGTACGTGATCGGCAGCCCGAGTTTACCGAGCTGCGGATCGATCACCCTGCGGTCGCCAACGACGACGATCGTCAGATCGTTGCCGCCGAGATAAGTCTTGGCCGCGGTGTCGATCGCGCCGGTCTGGATCGCGCGATAAGTCTCCGGGAGTTTGGTGTAGTAATCGTCCGGCAGACCGCGCGCCTGCAACTCCAGCAGCGCGCGCAAGACTTGCGCGTTGGTCTGAAAACGGTTCGGCAGACCGCGGATGTTGCCATCGGTGACCCGGTTGAATTCGCCTGCCTCGACGCCATTCGTGCCGCCGGCAAACTGGTTCATCGATTCAAGCGCCAGGGCGATCGAATCGCCGGTGCGATCGGCTTGCACCGGCGCGCTGAAGGTGAACAGACGCTGCCCTTCGGGTGCCGAGACCCCGGTGCGTACGCCGTAGCTCCACCCTTTTTCCTCGCGGATCAGCAGGTTGAGCCGCGACAGGAAGCCGCTGCCGAGCACTTCGTTCGCCAGATCGAGCGGTTCGAGGTTCGCGGTCCCGCCCGTCACCGGCAGCAACCTTCCGGCGTAGATCACCGACTGCGGCGAATTGGGCCGGTCAATCACCACCAGCCGCGTCTGCGCGGGCGGCGTGGGGACGGTCAGGTTCTTGGTCGGCGCGGCTGCCTTGGGCGCGGTCCAGTTGCCGAACGCGCGGTTGAGCTGGGGCAACAGCTCGGCCATCGTCACGTCGCCGACCACGGTAATCCTGGCGGTGTCGGGGCGCAGCCAGGTCGCCGCTTCGGATGCCAGGTCTTGTGGCGAGACTTTGGCGATAACCGTCGCAATGCCCAGCGAGCCGACCGTGCCGTATGGATGGCCTTGGCCGTACACCAACGGTGCGAGCGCGCGGGCCGCGAGTCCCTGGGGGGAAGCAAGTTGCTGGGAGATGTCGGCTTCGCGCTGGCTCTTGAGCCGCGCGACATCGTCAGGCCGGAAGGCCGGGTTGAGCACGATGTCGGCCATCAGGTCGAGCGAAGGGGCAAGATTGGCCGACAGCGCGGTGAGGTAGACGTCGTCGTAATCGAGCGAAGTGCTCGTCGAGATGTCGGCGCCCAGCCGTTCCTGATCCTCCGCGATGCGGGTGGCGTCGCGGGTCTTGGTGCCTTCCTCGAGCGCGTCGACCATCAGCGAGTGGACCCCGGCCCGGGCGGCACCGTCAGCGGCGTATCCGGCGTCGAACCGCAAGTCGACGATGACTTTGGGCACAGCCGTCCGCCGGGCGAGCTCGACCGGGATGCCGTTCGCCAGCGTCGCCCGCTCGATCGCGGGGAACGTCAGCGCGCCGACGTCAGAGACCGGAGGAATGGCGATCGGCGCCGCTTTGGCGATTGGGGCAACGGGCTTCTTCGCGTCCGGCATGGGCGCCGGGACGGTGCCCTCATCGCCCCAGCCGCCCAGCTTGGCGCCATCTGTCGTGCGTTCACCCGGGACCACGGCGAGCTTGAGCGGAGGCCGCGTCAGCCACCGCTGCATGGCATCGCGGACTTGCCCAGGCGTGAGCGCCGCGATCGCCTCGAGCTGCTTCTTGTAGTCCGCCGGATCGTTCGAATAGAGCAATCCTTCGGCGAGGGTCGCGCCTTTGCCGCCGAACCCGCCCACTTCCTCCAGCGCGCCGATCTGTCCCGAGACGATCTTGGTTGCAGCGCGGGTCACCTCGTCCTGGTTCGGGCCGTTGGCCACGAAATCGGCGATCACTTTGTCGAACGCGGCTTCGGCCGCAGCGCGGTCGGTGCCCGGCTTCACGTCCATCTCGGCCTGTAGGAAGCTGACCAGTTCCTGCTGCTGGTCACCGGCCGAGACGCGCACTGCCAGCTCGTCGCCGCGCACCAGCGCATTATCGAGCCGCGAGCTCGCAAGCCCGCCAAGGATGTAGAGCCCAACAGCCAGCGCGGGCGCGTCGGCGTCGTTGATGCCGGGCCCGGTCCACGCACGGGTAATGCGCGTGACCGGCACCTGGTCAGTTATCTCCCGGGTTACCGGCGCTGTCAGGCCGACCACGGGTGCGGCGACCGGCGCGATCTCGGGACCGCGGGGAATGGCGCCGAACCATTTTTCGACTTTGGCGCGCGCGGTGGCTGCATCGATGTCGCCGGCGAGCGCGAGCACTACGTTGTTGGGCGCGTAATGATCGCGGAACCACGCCCGGACGTCGGTCAAGCTGGCGGCGTCGAGATCTGCCATCGAGCCGATCGTCGAGTGGCGGTATGGGTGACCCACCGGCAGCAGTCCGGCGCCGATTTCGTATTCGACCAGCCCGTAAGGCTGGTTGTCGCCTTGGCGCTTCTCGTTCTGCACGACGCCGCGCTGCTTATCGAGCTTGTCCTGCGTGACCGCGCCGAGCAGGTGGCCCATGCGGTCCGCCTCCATCATCAACGCGCGGTCGAGCGCGCCGGTCGGCACCGTCTCGACATAATTGGTGCGGTCGTACCAGGTTGAACCATTCGTGCTTGTCGAACCCGCGGCCTCGAGCGGAATGTCGAAGTTCTCGACGTTCTCGCTGCCGCCGAACATCAGGTGCTCGAACAAGTGCGCGAACCCGGTGCGCCCGCGCGGCTCGTTCTTGGACCCGACGCGGTAGTACAGCGTCACGCCGACGACCGGGCTCTTGCGGTCGGTGTGAACCAGCGTGGTCAGGCCGTTGGCAAGCGTGAAGCTGTCATAGGGGATCGACACTTGCTGGACCAGCTCGCTGAGCGGCGCGGGGGCTGGCGCGTTGGCCACGACTGCCGGGGCCGCCGCCATATCGGGTGCCGGCGTGGTGGCGCACGCAGCGAGGGCGAGCGCGAACATGCTGGTCGAAGCGAAACGAGCGATCATGGTAGTCCCTGTGAGAACGTTGTCGGAAAAAAGCAGTCCGCTTGAGGTTTAAGGTCGGCCGGGTCGGTGTGTCACGACCTTTCGACTAACGGCATTCGCCATCGCATCGGCGCGGGTGAAATGCACTGGTTTGAGCTTGTGCTGCACGAACAGGGGCGATTGGTCGGTGAAGTGCACGCTGCCGGGGCGCGTGGTCGCCGCACCGAACGGCTGGATCGACTGGCTGGTCACCGGCTTGCTCGGCGCCCACTCGATGAACATCAGGAAGCTGTCGCCGTGCCGGACTTTGAGCCGGCCATCGGGCTCGACATCCCACAGCGTGGATGCGCGCAAGGTGTCGCTGCCCCCATCGAGCGGCAGGTCGACCGCGAACCGCCCCGGCCCGTGCCGCAACCGCAGGATGCCCTGCAGCGGCGGATCGAGCCGGCCGAAGTTCTGCATCAGATGCGCGCTGGCCGCGTCGAGCAAATCACGCGGGCTGGTCAGCGGCTTGCCCTTGTAATCGTCGCCCATCGGCTTGCGCAGCAGCAACACCGCAAGCGCGTCCGCCGCGCCCGCTCCGTCTGCGGTGAGGTCCCAGCGGGCCATCAACCGCTGGGCGGCGAGCAGCCGCGGGTTGTCGCGGACATCGAGCGCGGCGATCCCGTCGAGCACCTTCTTGATATAACCAACGCGCTCGTAGCCGGTATCGTACTTGATCCGCTCGAGCTCCGTCCGGCCAATCGGGCCGGTGTCGTCGAGCAGCTTCTGCGCGCGATAGGCGCGATTGGTCATCCGCAGCTCGACGCCCATCTCGGGCGGGAAACTCGCGGGCGACAAGTCGCTGCCCTTACCGGCGGCGACGAACGGCGTGTTGTTGGAATTGAACAGGAAGCCCGATGCCGGGTTCACGTAGTGCGGAAGGCTCTCGAACGGCACCAGCGAGTGCCAGATCAGATCGCTGCGGTCGCCCGGCAGGATACTGCGCCAGTCGGGGCCCTGCTGCCGCGCTGGAATGGCGGCGTTGTACCAGTAGGCGATGGTGCCGCTTTTGTCGGCGTAGATGAAGTTGGTCGAGGGGATCGCCTGGCGCGCGAGCACCGCCTGCCACTCGGCGTAAGTCCTGGCCTTGTTCAGAGCGTAATAGGCGTCGAGTGTTCCGAGCGAGTCCATCCCGCCGTAGCGGAAGGCGAACGCGCCCTTGTCATTGATGATCACGGGACCGTGGACGCTGCGGTATACCGGGCGGTTGACCGGCAGCACCACCGGACCAAAGCGCACCGGCAGGCGAACGCTGGTTCGCTCCAGCGGCAGCCACTCGCCGTCCATTCGATAGCGGGTTCCGCTCTGGTCGAGCACCAGCTTGTAAACGTCGACCATGTCAGGTTCATTGACGGTATTGGTCCAGCCGAGATCCTCGTTATGGCCAAGGAACGGGAACGGGCTGCCTGGGAACGTCGCGCCCGCAAAGTGCCAGCCTTCGCCGCTCTCGACCACCAGTTCATACCACGCGACGCCACCTTCCCACGGCTGATGGCTGTTGGACACGAGGCGGGTGACCCCGTCTCCCGATCGGCCAGGGGCGATGGCAAAGGCGTTGGAGCCTAGGTTCGCCGCCGCTTCGCGATCGGGCAGCGGCGCGCCGCGCAAGCGCGGTCCCGGGTCGGGCAGCAGCGTCTCGCCTTTGGCCAGGGGGCCGACCACATCGTTGAGCCCGAAGAAGAACGGCTGGCGCAGGGCGAAGCCAGTCGCCACGTCCTCGCCATTGACCGGAAACAGATGACCGAGGCGCGTTTCGCCAGGATGCGCTGCGGCATAGTCATTGAGACCGGTGGCGTAAGCTTCAAGCAGCGCGCGCGTGCGCGGCGCCACCTTCGCGTACTGCCGCTTTACCGTGCCGCGCGCATCCAGCAACGCGAGCACGTAATCGAACTGCGCGCCGTCTTCGCCGGCAAGGGCGCCATACCGTCCGCGCGTCATCGCCACGACATCCTGCAAGGTGCGGAAATCGTCTTCTGCATGGGCCAGGGCAATGCCGTAGGCGACATCGGCATCAGTTCGGCCATAGATATGCGGGACGCCCCATTCATCGCGCACGATCTCGGCCGAATATGCGCGGGGCGGGGGCGCCTTGCCGGGATGCGCCAGCAGCGGTTCCCACACCATCAGCCCGATCAGCACGATCATTGTCACGACCGCTAGCCCGGCCGCGGCCCGGATCGCCCATTTGCGCATTGTGAGAATCCCTTAGTCGGGCCGGCAATAGCGACCGAGTTGCGGGATGCAACCGGAGTGCGTGGTCGGGTCACGACCGCGCAACAAATGAATTCGCCGCTGCTGCCCATTTCCCATCGCCGCCGAGCCGCTTTCAGGCCCTCGCCATCGTCGACTGGTCCGGGGTACGTTACAGCGCCGCCGGAACGTCCCCGGCCGCGACGATTGCACTCACGGCGGCGCGCTCGGCAACACTCAGTTCGGGCCGCCATAAATCGGCGATCAGCACCACGCGCAGTTGGTCGCTGTCGTTCCATGCCTCGTGCTCGATGGTGTCGTCGAACACAAAGGCCTGGCCCGGCACCCATTGACGGGTCTCCGCGCCACAGCGAAATCCACAGTCGGACGGCACGATCAAAGGCAAGTGCAGGACAAGCCGCGCGTTAGACACGCCCGTGTGGGGCGGGATGCGGGTTCGCGGCGCTAACAGCGAGAACATCAGGTTGGGCGATCGACCCGGAATATGCGGCTGGTCTACCGTCTCGAACAACGCCAGCGTTTGCGGGCAATGCCTTGCGTTGGTCTCCACCCGCTCACCGAGCGCCAATAGGTGAATCGCGGTCCAGTCTGGCGATTTGTTCAGCAGCGGCATCTGCCCTGGTACATCATCTGGATACTGGATGTAGGGCACCAGCTCGCCCTGTTCGGACGCAATCAGTGCATCGAATTCAGCGCGAATTGTGCCGGCCGCGGCTTCGATATCCTCGAGGAAGCTGAACATGCCCCGTTCGAAGAACTCGATCTCGGCGAGACCGGGAAAATGGAAATGGGTGGGCTCCTGATGCCATGCCCGCGTGGACCGCAGCGTATTGCTGCGGAAGCGCGCAATGCGGCGCGCCTCAGCATCGCTAGCGACGACCGACACCGTTTCGAGTGCGCCGTCCAGAGCGGCGGCCCGCCGCTCGACGAACTTGGCGTGCCTTCGCTGCGCATGGCCGAGCTGAGCGGCAAGCGCGCCGCCTGCCCGTTCCTGGGGTGGCGCGTGGAACAGGGCAGCGGCGTAGATCTCGTCGGCGGCGTCGTCCTCACCCATTTCCTCGAGCAGCGTTGCCTTCATCAACAGGGGCATGAATGCCAACGGATTGACCGCCAGCGCGCCGCTGACCGCCGCGAGCGCCGCGGGCCGCCGGCCCAGCGCGCGCCGGACAGAGGCTAGCTTGAGCCACAGCTCCGCATTGGCCGGTGCATCAGCCGCGGCGGCCGCGAGAAGCCGTTCCGCCGCGGACAAATCACGCGCCGCCGCGGCGCGGTCGGCTTCGGCTTCTCGGGGATCGCTGCCAGCCATCGCCGTCCCCTATCAGCGCACCGCGAGGAGCGAAAGACGCGCTTGAAGGGGCGGCTCGGCCAGCCCGTGTCATCGGGCGCCGTTGACCTCTCCATTGGCCCGGCCCGCACCTCGAAGAGATCATCGTGGGCTTGTCGAGCCAGTCCTGCGAACCCAACTAGCGGAGCAGTACAATCGCCAGCAGCGAAGTCTGACGCAGCGAGTTCGTCGCATGAATGAGAAGGCATGAGGAAAATTCCATGAATCTCGAAAAGTTCACCGACCGCGCCAAGGGCTTTATCCAGAGCGCGCAGACGGTCGCGATCAGAATGAACCACCAGCGGATTACCGCGGAACACCTCGCCAAGGCCCTGCTCGAGGACAGCGAGGGCATGGCGGCGGGCCTGATCACCCGTGCAGGCGGCAATCCCGCAATCGCAGTGCAAGGCATCGACGCCGCGCTGGGCAAGATCGCTGCGGTCTCGGGTGGCGGGGCGCAGGCAACGCCTGGGCTGGACAACGATGCCGTTCGCGTGCTCGACCAGGCAGAGAGCGCAGCCGCCAAGAGCGGGGACAGCTACGTGACGGTCGAGCGGATGCTGCTCGCGCTGACGCTGGCCACCACCACCGCCGCCGGCCAGGCGCTCAAGGCCGCCGGGATCACCGCGCCGTCGCTCGAAGCGGCAATTACCGAGCTGCGCGGCGGGCGCCAGGCACATTCCTCGAGCGCCGAAGAAACGTACGACGCGCTCAGCAAGTACGCGCGCAACCTCACCGAAGTCGCCAAGACCGGCAAGCTCGATCCCGTTATCGGCCGCGACGAGGAGATCCGCCGCACGGTTCAGATCCTCGCCCGGCGGACCAAGAACAACCCGGTGCTGATCGGAGAGCCCGGGGTGGGCAAGACCGCCATCGCCGAAGGGCTCGCGCTCCGCATCGCCAACGGCGACGTTCCGGACAGCCTCAAGGACCGCAAGCTGATGGCGCTCGACATGGGCGCGCTTATCGCCGGCGCGAAGTATCGCGGCGAGTTCGAGGAACGGCTCAAGGCGGTGCTGGACGAGGTCAAAGGGGCCGAGGGCGACATCATCCTGTTCATCGACGAGATGCACACGCTGATCGGTGCGGGCGCCTCCGAAGGATCGATGGATGCGGGCAACCTGCTCAAGCCCGCGCTTGCGCGCGGCGAGCTGCACTGCATCGGCGCGACCACGCTCGACGAATACCAGAAGTACGTCGAAAAGGACGCCGCGCTCCAGCGTCGTTTCCAGCCGGTCTTCGTCGGCGAGCCGACGGTCGAGGACACCATCTCGATCCTGCGCGGCCTCAAGGATCGTTACGAGCTGCATCACGGTGTGCGCATCACCGATGGGGCGATCGTCGCCGCCGCTACGCTGAGCAACCGCTACATCGCCGACCGCTTCCTGCCCGACAAGGCGATCGACCTGATGGATGAAGCCGCTTCGCGCATCCGCATGGAGGTCGAAAGCAAGCCGGAGGAGATCGAGAATCTCGACCGGCGGATCATCCAGCTCAAGATCGAGGAAATGGCGCTTGCCAAGGAAAGCGACCAGGCTTCGAAGGACCGGCTGGCCGCGCTGCGCGAGGAACTCGGCAATCTCGAGCAGCAATCGAGCGAAGTCACTACCCGCTGGCAGAACGAGCGCGACAAGATCGCCGCCGAAGCCAAGATCAAGGAAGCGCTCGACGCCGCGCGCATCGAGTTGGAGCAGGCCCAGCGCGAAGGTGATCTCGCCAAGGCGGGCGAGCTGTCATACGGCCGCATACCCGAGCTCGAGAAGCAGCTCGAGGCCGCCCAAGGCCAAGCTGAAAACGCACTGCTGCGCGAGGAAGTGACCGCCGACGACATCGCTAGCGTGGTCAGCAAGTGGACCGGAGTACCGGTCGACAAGATGCTCGCAGGCGAGCGCGAGAAGTTGCTCAGCATGGAGGGGGTGCTCGGCGCGCGGGTGATCGGCCAGGAGCAGGCGGTGACGGCTGTGAGTAAGGCCGTCCGCCGTGCGCGCGCGGGCCTGCAGGACCCAGGGCGGCCACTTGGCAGCTTCCTGTTCCTCGGTCCCACCGGGGTCGGCAAGACCGAATTGACCAAGGCGCTCGCCGGGTTCCTGTTTGACGACGATACCGCGATGGTCCGTATCGACATGAGCGAGTTCATGGAGAAGCACGCGGTCTCCCGCCTGATCGGGGCGCCTCCGGGCTACGTCGGGTACGATGAAGGCGGGGTGCTGACCGAAGCGGTCCGCCGGCGGCCTTACCAGGTGGTGCTGTTCGACGAGGTCGAGAAGGCCCACAGCGACGTTTTCAACGTGTTGCTGCAAGTGCTCGACGATGGCCGGCTGACCGACGGGCAAGGGCGCGTGGTCGATTTCTCGAACACGATCATCATCCTCACCTCGAACCTCGGCAGCCAGTTCCTTACACAGATCGAGGAAGGGCACGGGGTCGAGAGTGTCGAGCCCCAAGTGATGGACGTCGTTCGCGCGCATTTCCGGCCCGAATTCCTCAACCGGCTCGACGAGATTGTGCTGTTCCACCGACTTGGACAAGAACACATGGCGCCGATTGTCGAAATCCAGGTCGCGCGGGTGCAGAAACTGCTCAAGGACCGCAAGATCGTGCTCGAACTCACCGAGGCCGCCAAGCGTTGGCTCGGCCGGGTGGGCTACGATCCGGTCTACGGCGCTCGGCCATTGAAGCGCGCAGTACAGCGTTACGTGCAGGACCCGCTGGCGGAGAAAATACTCGCCGGCCAAGTGCCCGATGGCAGCGTGGTCAGGATCGACGAGGGCGACGGCGGGCTCAGCATGGAAGTCGCATAAAAAAAGGGGCGGCCCGAAGACCGCCCCCAAACTATGTCGATTTTGGTTGTTTAGAACTTCTTCCCGACGGTCAGAGCGAAGCGCCGGCCGAGCGCGTCGCTGATCGAGCCCGGGATGATGTAGCCGAAGTACTTCTGCCCGATGCGGTTGAACAGGTTGGTCACCGAGAACGTCAGTCGGAAATCGTCGGCGGTGTTGAACCAGATAGCCGAGTCCACAGTCGTGTACGCGTCGTAATGGTCGAACTCGCGCGAGTCGTTCGGGTTGGGTCCCCGATTGGTGTACGAGATCGCCTGCTTGCCGACGTAGTTGAGATTGGTCGACAGTCCGAAATCATCTTGGCTGTAGCGCAGCCGGAGCTGGCCCTGCCAGATCGGGTCGCCAAGCAGGCCTTCAGACTGGGTCGGTGCAACACCGGTAACGTCGACCAGTCGGTTCAGCACATAAAATACGTCCGTGCCAAGGCTGAAGCTACCACCGAAGACTGGCAGGTTGTAGTCCAGCGTTGCTTGGATGGCGTCCAGCTTGATCTGCTGACCGTTGACGAACCCCGAAGTCACGGCCGGATTGAGCGCGTCGTTGATCACCTGGCCGTTCGCGTCACGCCTGATCAACGAGCAGAACTGGTTGCCGTTGGCGGGATCGTTGGCGTCGAAGACCGCATTGTCGAAGCAAGCACCGGTGATCGCCGCGACAGACAGATTCGAGATCGGATCACCGATCTTGATATTGATATAGTCGACCGATGCCGAGAAACGCGGGATGAACCGAGGCCGCAGGATCACGCCGTAGGTGTAGCTGTCGGCCACCTCGTTATTGAGGTTCGGATTGCCGCCCGACAGACCTGAAACCGTCGCACCGGCTGCAACCAGCGGGGTGGCGTTCGGGAATTTGGCCAGGAATGCGGTGCAGTTAGCCCTCCGAATGTCCGGAACCGAACCGAGTCCGATATTGCTCGGCGAGCAGAGGTCGGGGACCGTAGTGAAAGTGTTGGTCTGCGGTGAGAACAATTCCACGATTGACGGAGCACGGAAGGAGCGCGTGTAGTTACCGCGGAATTCAATATCCGGGATTACTGCGATCGAGCCGCCCGCAGCGTAAGCGTTGAAGCCGCCGTTGACCGAGTTATCGACGTGGCGGAAGCGTCCATATGCCTCGACCTTCGAGATGAAGAAATTGTTCGAAGGCGTGATCAAGGGGACCAGGATCTCGCCGAACTCTTCGTCGAGGTTGTACTTACCACCAGTCGGCGCAATCGCGACTGAACGACCCAACCCGCCCCGCAGGAAGGCGTCGGGCGAGAACTGACCCTTCTCTTCATGGTGTTCGTATCCGATGTTGAAGGACACGGGGTTGTTGAACAAGCTGAAGATCTCGCCGCCCACATTCACGTTGGCGACAAATTGCTCAAGCCGAGTATCCGCTCGCGTCTGCTGGATGATGTAGCCACGAGCACCCGCGGTCGAATTGTTCTCTCCGAACAGATTCAATGGGACACATGCGGCGTCTGCAACAGGCGCCCTGTTGAGCCCACCGACGATGATCGTGGTGCCGCAGTTATTAATCGCGTTGACGAAGTTCTGCTGGTTGATGTTCTGACCGAAATCGACAAAATCGTTACGGCCGTAATTCACGTAAGCTTCGAAGTTGAAGCTCCGGCCGAACAGACCGAAATCACCATCGAAGCCAGCGACACCACGATAGAGGCGATTACGGGAGCTGCCCGTGAGGTCGGCTAGATCGAGGTTGACGCGGCCAAGCGCGAAGGTGGTGGTGTAGCCTGCACTGATGAGCGCCTGCCGCGCCTGCTGAGTGAGCCGTGGATCATTGATGCTGAATACCAGCGCGGACGAGACCGAGTTGTTTGCGGAGAATGTGGTATTCGACGCCCCCGGAACACCGCCGAACAGCGTGGAGTTGAAGGTCGGCTGCTGGACCAGCTCGTCTCCCTTGCCCTGGAAGAACATGCCTTCGCTGAAAAACCGGATGTTATTGGTCAGATCGAACGTGAAGAACGCGTTGGCGTTGATCCGCTCTAGGTTCGAAGTGATTTGGGAGAAATCGTTGAACGAGAAGCCGTCGCCGCCCGACGACCGCGAAGTAAGGCTGCCCGTCCCATTGGCGTTCACCAGCCGCGAGATGAACGGAATACCAGGACTATATGGAATGAGGTTCCCGTTCGGATCGAACTGCAACTGGAAGATGCCCGGGCCGCTAGCGATCACGCCGCCGCGGTTCAGCTGAGGCAGCGTCACATCGCGCGCGAGGACCGTGCCGGGGAAGCCGTCAGTCGAGCTGTTGTTGAACCCGATGTTCGGGTTCAAGCGCCCGTCGGTCGTGGGCGAGTTGAACGCCGGGTTGCGGAAGAGGTTCGAAAGCAGATTGGCGGTGGTCGCAGTGGTGCAGGGCTGACCCGCGCCGAAGGTCGAGCACGGATTGGTCAATCCGCCGATGTTCTCGCGATAGAACGAGCGCGCATTGAACAGCACGCCTTCCACGTTCTCGTAGCTGCCGGCCAGCGTGAGATTGGCGCGGCCGTCGGCGAAGTTGAACCCACCGGCGCCAGTGAAGTTATAACGGAAGTTATCGCCTTCGTCGGTGATCGCGCTCGTCGCCCTCAGTTCGAGGCCTTCGAACTTCCGTTTGAGAATGATGTTCACGGTGCCGGAGATAGCGTCCGTGCCGTAAACCGGCGCGCCGCCGATCGATACGCGGTCGACTCGGTCGATGAGGATGACCGGAATCGTGTTCAGGTCGACCTGCGTGCCCGGAGAAGCATTGCCGAAAATCGTCGTCACGTTCGACGACACCACGCGCCGGCCGTTGAGCAGCGTCAGCGAGCGGTTAGAGCCAAGCCCGTAAGTGTTGATGAAGTTGACGCCTTGGCCGAAGCTGCCCTGGGCGCCCGCTGGGGTCACGGACCCGCGGAAACCGGGGATCTCGTTGAGAGCATCGGCCACGTTGGTGATGCCGCGATCTTCGATGTACTGCGAGCTGACCGTAACCACGGGTTCTTGACCCTGCAGGTTCGGCGATCGGATGCGCGATCCGGTGACGACGATCGAGCCGGTTTCTGCAACTTCCGAACCGTCCGCATTGGTCGGCACGACATCGTCGCAAATGCCGTCCGAATCCTCGTCCGTGCATTGCGCCGTGGGGGCGGGAGTGGTGTCTTGCGCGTAAGCAGGAGCAGCGAAAGTGGTGAGCGAGAGTGCGGCAACGCCGGCGCTTGCCAGCATGCCACTCTTGCCGCGCAGTGCGGAAAGCATGTTCATGGATCTAGTCCCCCGATAGTCCGGCCATCCGGCCGGCGGAATTGATTGCGACACGTCGCATTCGGACACGCGTGTGCCCGAGGTGCGCGAAACCGACGCATGAAGGGGCGGTGCAACACCCGCAATGGGAAATTGCGAAACGTCGGTCGAGCCGCATGCATCGTGGCGAGCGCGCCACACCTATCGAAAGATAATTGTCTCTATTTCATAGATTTATATTGGGTTGGGGAGCGCGCGCGCATAGGCTCAGGCGCACTCGCAATCGATCCGGAGCATTCGCCCAGCGTGTCGCCGCGTGGCGGAACCGCGCGTCCTCCACTTTTCCTGACCTGCGCTTGCAAACGACCATTGGCGCAAACGAAAAAGGGCCCCGTCGCGCGGGGCCCTTTTCCTTGTCCGATCCTGACGGATCAGAACTTAACGGTCGCTCCTGCGCGAACGAAAGTTCCGAGCACGCCCGGGAAGTAGGTGACCACCCCGCCCGAAGCCGGGAACGGGTAGGGGGGCTTCTTGTCGAACACGTTGTCGACGACCAGGCGGAATTCGAACCGGTCGGTGACGTTGAAGTTCGCGCCCATGTTGATGAACGTGATGGCCTCGAGATCGTTCAGGCCGTCCGGATAGAAGTTATCCGCGACCTGCGCGTCGATGTGTGTCTTGCCAGTGTAGTTGGCCTGCACGAACAGCCCGTAATCGTCTTCGTTGTAGGACAACGTCGCGACGGCGGAGTGCTTCGAATAGCCGACCGAATCGTCGCTTCGGCCTTCAGGAGTATCCGGGTCGTTATCGGCCCGCGAGCTGAGCGTATCCAGGTACTGGTAGCTGGCCGAAAGGCCCAGCGCGCCAGGTCCGCCGAACACGTTCGGGATGCGATAGTCGAGTGCGCCCAGGATGCCCTTGTAGCGCAGTTCGGCCGAGTTGAAGTAGCCGGTCTCGACGAAATCGAGCTGGTTGGCGTTATCACGCGACACCCGGCCGCAGAACTGATTGTTTGGGAAGTCTCCCGAATCGTAGCAGTTGGCCACAATCGTGTCCGCGGTGAGCTGGGAGATTACATCGCGCAGCTTGATGTCCACATAGTCGACGCTGATGCGCAGATTGGGGATGAAGGTGGGCTGCACGACCGCGCCGACGGTCCAGCTGTCGGCCTTCTCATTGAGAAGGTCGGCATTGCCGGCCACAGCTTGCTTGAACGAACGACTGTCAGAAAGCGAACTAAACGGCTGGGTAATGCCGGCAGCCGCACAGTTGGCAGCACGGGTCGCCGGATTGGATCCATTTCCGATGTTGGCAGCGTCGCACGGATCGGTCGCGAAACCGAAGAACTCGCTCGACGGGTTGAACGCTTCGGTGATGGCCGGCGCACGGATCGACTGCGTGTAGTTGCCGCGGAAGGTAACGCCGAACACGCCGACGCGGCCGCCCAGGGTCCAGGTCCAGTCGCCACCCGCGATCGAGTTATCGACATATCGCGCCGCGCCCTTGACCTCGAGCAAGTCGATGAATGCGCCGTTCGAAGGCGAGATGATCTCGGCGAGAAATTCGCCGAAGCCTTCGTCGGTGTTGAACTTGCCGAAAACCGGCTGGATCGGCACAGAGCGTCCGAACGACGCGTAAGTCCCGTCAGGCTGGAGTTCGCCGAGGAAGAAATCGCCCGGTTGGAAGTCCTGCGATTCTTCGCGGTGCTCGTAACCGACCGAGACCGAGAAAGCACCTCCAGGAAGATCGAACAGCGCCCCGCCGGTTGAGGCCACGAAATCCTTCAACTCGTTGAGGGAACGGGGAGTGGCGATGGCGGAAACATAGTCTAGCGCCGCTTGCGTGTTGCGGCCGGTGCCGAACAGGTTGAGCGGAGTACATGTAGGGTTGATCGACGCGATCGATGCGCTGGTGACGCCCGCGCGGCAAACGATATTGCCGTTGGCATCGCGAACCGCATCGACGGCGTTCGCGAAGTTCTGCTGGATCAGCTCGCGGCTGCGGCTGTTGGTTTCCGAACGACCGTAGTTGGCGAACGCTTCCCAGTTCCAGTTCTTGCCGAATAGCTGATAGTCGCCGTCGAGCGCGGCGACGAAGCGCATCACTTCTACCGTACCGGTAGAGAAGCCTGACTGCAGGTCGGTATTGGCGCGGCCAAGATAGAAGTAATCCTGGTTCACACCGTTGAAGTTCTGATCGGAGAACGGATTGTTGTTGATCGAGTCGATGATCGCCGCGCGTGCTGCTGTCGACAGGAAGGGGTTGTCGATGCTGACGATAATGTTGCCGTCGGGAGTGCCGGCGGCATCGAACAGCGCGCTGTTGTAGACCGGCTGATCGGTCAGGTTGGTGCCCTTCGAGCGCGAATACCATGCCTCACCCGAGAACCGGATCGAATCCGTGATTTCGTACGAGCCGATTGCGATCGCGCTGTAGCGCTCGCTGGGAGTGAGGAGATTGCTGACGTCGTTGAGGCTGAAACCGTTGCCGCCGGAAAAATCGATGCCGAAGGTGCCGGGGCGACCTGCGTATCGTCCGAAGACGATCGGGATGAGGTTACCGTTGGCATCGAACTTCAACTGATCGCCGTTCGAGTTCGAAACCGCGCCATTGAACCCGGCAGGCAATCCGAACAGCGGACCCTGATTGTCGGGGAAATTGAAGTCGAGGCCGTAATCGGCGAGCCCGACGATCGGAATGCCCGTATTGGCGATCGAAGGAATCCGGCGGTCGCTGTAGAGCTCTTGCAGGAAGCCCGAGTTAGGATCGCTCGCCCGGCGGAAGAAAAGGCCCGGAGTTAGCAGGTTGCGATCGGTATAGGTCAGCCCTTCGCCTCGGTTGTATTCACCGGCAAGTGTAATGTTGCCGCGTCCACCGGCGAAGTTGGTTCCAGCCAGGCCACGGAAGCGATAGTTGCCGGCGTCGCCGCGGCTGGAAATGCCGTACTGGCCGTCGACTTCCAGTCCCTCGAAGTTCGACTTTAGAATAACGTTGATCGTGCCCGAGATGGCGTCGGCGCCGTAAATCGGTGCGCCGCCGACTGCGATAGTCTCGATCCGCTCAACCAGCTTGGTCGGGATCACATTGAGGTCGACCTGGCTGCCGGAGCCGGTAGGGCCGAAGATCGAAGCGGTGTTCGACGAGACGAAACGCTTCGAGTTGACCAAGGTCAGCGTGCGCTGCGAGCCAAGGCCAAGAAAGTTGACGAAGCTTTGGCCCTGACCAAAGCCGGACTGCCCTCCGACGGGCGAAGCTCCCGGTACGCCAAATGAAGGCTGCTCGTTCAGCGCCTGACCGAGGGTCTCGAAGCCGCGTGCCTCGATCTTTTCCGAATCGATCACCACTGATGGTTCGATGGTATCGAAATTGGCGCGTTTGATGCGCGAGCCCGTAACAACGATCCCGTCGCCTTCGACCGGCGATCCGTCGGCTTCAGTCGCCTGATCTGCGACCGTAGCGGCAGCGCCCTCACCGATGGGGTCGGTGGGGTCGGCGTCCTGGGCGTAGGCGGGAGTTGCAAACCCGGCGAGCGAAAGCGCAACCACGCCGGCGCTTGCCAGCATGCCAGTCTTTCCGCGCAGTGCGGTAAACTTGATCATTGTTGTCTAATCTCCAGGAGCTTCCGGCGCGACCCGCCAGAGAGTTGTGAAAGCGACGCACTTTCGAAACCTGCGACGCGGTTTCGTGCGATCGTTCGCATGACCGCCGACCTATCGAAGGGCAAGCGCAAACCTATCTTTCGATATAGGCCAACGGCAGGCAGTTGCTTGTTTGCAACACTCATGTTCGTGAGGAGAGCGGACCGGGCGTAATCGCGTGACTTCGCCGGTGATGGGCATCGTCAGCGATCCAGCGCGAATGCCTTCAAGGCACGCAATCTTCCAGAGATGCCGGGCGGGTCGAATCGCCGCCCCTTATCTTCGTCAGGCGACCCGCTTGCCCTTGACCCCGGGCTGGCCGTTGATGCGCAGGAAATAGCTGCTCAGCGCACCTGCCTTGATTTCCAGCGACTGGCCGACCTTGGGCGACATCAGGCGCGCGGGGGGATTATCGATCTGCCACACTGCGCCTTCCGCGGTGACCACGGTCCATCCGCCGTATTCGGATGCCCGGACCTTTGCGATCGTGGTCTGCAGCAACTCGACCTCGGGCTGGTCGTCTTTCCTGTCGCGTCCATCGAAGATGCCGAAGCTGGGCAAGGAGAATCCGAACAGCTTGCGGCGAGTCTGGCGCACCTCTTCGCGATCGACCATGCGCAGGTCACCCTGCTCGCTGGCCGCCAGTATGGTGCCCGCCGCCTTGTCGAAGCAGGCGAGCCGCGCCGCATCGTTGGTTTCGACCTGACAGGCCTTGAGCGCAGCGAGATAGGCATTGTTCGGACCGCCGCGGTCATCGTCTGCCGCGATGGCGGGGCTGGGCAAAGTCATCGCCGCGGCCGCCAGGACGATCAGTGAACGGGGCACGTGGTCAATGCGCTTTGCCATGTCTGCTCTTCTGCCTTTTAGGGTCCGGGCGCTCCACCCGCGCGGGCAACCTTATCGTCTCGCGGCGTGAAGACAATCGCCAAGACCGTCCACGTTGACCATAGCGGGGCGAGGTGGCATCATACGCAGCCTTGGCGACGACGTCACGAAGGATAAGGCTGCCATGAAACTTGCCTATTGCACGATCGTTTTGGCCGCTGGCCTGGCTGCCAGTTCCCCGAGTATCGCCCAGGTACCGGGGGGAGGCGGAGTGCCTGTGCAGGTCAACGGCGCCGATACCCCCTCTCAGGACAGGGTGATTTGTCGGTCTACCAAGGTCATCGGCTCGCGCCTCAAGCCTGCGAAAGTCTGCATGACGGCGAAACAGTGGGAAGCCGATCGGATGGAACAGCGCCGCACGGTCGAAAAGGGTCAGAACCAGCGCACGACTACCGGCAACTGAGTGCGAGCGCACGGCAGCCGAGGCTAGTTAGTTTCGTAGTTCATTTTCTCCGCCCACGGCCGTAGAATTGGCATGACGGGTGTTAGATGCGCTGCATAGCCTTTCCATCGGTACCGCGCGCGCGTGTAAAGGCTCTCACCGATCTGCGAATAACTGGCCGTCCGCACGCGACCGCGGACCTTGGCCGTTTCGGTATGATCGACGATCCGGTCCGACCATTCGAGCCCTAGCCATTTGATAATTGGACGCAATTCCGTCTCTGCGTCCTCCACCAGGCGCTCATAACGTACCGGACGCCAGTCGATCGGGAACAGCGATTTGCCGCGTTCCCAAGCGGCGAAAACGGCGTCATACGTCCGAGCGCTTTCGTCAAGCGATGCGAAGCTGCGCATCGCCTGGTTGGGCGCGAAGTTCGCCATGAAGCAGCTCAGCACGACGTCATAAGGGTGCCGTTCGGCGAGAATGATGCGGGCGTGCGGAAACAGACGATGGATCATCGGCACGCGCTCCATGTTGAGCGGATGCTTGTCGACTAGCCAGCGGGTATCGTCCCACCCGGATTCTGACGCAAACTGAAAGTAAGTCGCGCGCAGCTCCGCGATACGACTGTCGGCCATCCCGGGAACATCTTCGTCGTCCGCGAGCATGCGGATCGTGCGGGCCATCATCGGCCGCTCTTCAAGTACCGAGAGCGTGGGTTGGCCCATCAGCATCGTATCGAGCAGCGTGGTCCCCGAACGTGGGAAGCCGACCAGGAAAATAGGATCGCGCAAACCATCGTCAGGTTCGTGGGTACGCCAGCGGGCCGCCCATTCATCGGTCCATTGGGCAAGGTGCCCGGTCACTTCGTCGCGAAATGTCGGGCCCGGCGGCGGTGGGTTGATGGCGACCGCTTCCCTGTTCATCCGTTCAAACGCAGCGAACGCGGTATCGGTGTCACCCAGCCGGTCGGCGATACCGCCGATAAGATCGAATCGACGCAGCGGGTGAACTGTCTCTGGGATCGTCAACGCCAGTTCTGCGGCCTTGTTGAAATCGCCGTTCCGTCGTGCGCGCCAGGCGTAGAGAAACGCAGCTTCAGGAGGCGCAGTGGCGGGATCGACGCTGTCCGCCAAAGCCGCCAGGTCGTCGACCCGGTTGAGCGATTCGAGCAACATTGCCAGTTCGATATGCGCGTCACCAAAGCCCGGCGACACCGCGATTGCCTTTCGAAGAGTGTCGATCGCAGCATCGGTTCGATCGAGCAGGGCTTCGCTCAGCCCCAGTTGCAGCAGCGTTGCATAATCATCGGGTGCGATCCTGAGTGCGTCGCGCAGGACCCGCACACGCGCTTCGGTGCGCTCCGCTTTCGCCAGCACTTCGGCCAAATTGGTATAAATCGACAGCATGGCGGGCGAAAGCGAGATCGCGTGCTCGAAAGCCGAGATCGCGCCGTCGATGTCGCCAAGTTCGGCCAGCGCATTGCCCAGATTGTTCCAGCTCGTCAGATCGTTTTCATCGCCAGCCAGCGCCGCGCGATACGATTCGGCCGCGCTTGCCAGATCGCCGCGCTGTTGGTGAAGGAACCCGCGGATTCGGTCAAAAACGGGATCGGACCCTTCGGCCACGACGTCCATCGCCTCGTCGAACCGTTCGAGCTCGATCAGCGCATTGGCGAGATTGGCGGCGCTTGGCGCATCCTGCGGATTTATCTCCAGCAATTCGCGCAGTAACGGCACCGCCCGCGCCGGATCGCGCAGGCGCAGCGCTGCAAGGCTTGCTACCGCGAGATAGGGCGCGCGATCGTCAGCGTCGGCCAATCCCCTTTCTGCCGCGACCAGCCCCCCACGATCGTCGCCAGCCCGCATGCGCTGCATGGCTTCCATCAAATCGCGTGGAGGGGCGGCCGGAATTGCTCTTTGCATGGGAAGTTCAGCTCTGTTGCGGGCGGGCAATGTCGAGCGCGACCGTGAGCCGCTCTCCTTCGGGGAACGGGCGGGTACCATGCCACATGACCGAAGGAAACAGCACCAGCCGGCCGGGGCGCGGTTCGATCAGAGCCAGGGGAGCGAGGGCCGGAACCAGGTCGCGCGCCTCACCCAGCGAAAGCCAGCCAGCAGCGCTGCCGGCTGCTTCCTTTGCCAAAGTGTCTGGCAGGGTGACGTAGAACGCCGAACTCAGCCAACCCTGGCTGTGTACGTGGTCGGTGTGATGACCGCGACCCGAAAGCCGGACCGACCACGAACCCGCGATCCGCAAGGGATCGCGATGCTCGATCAGCGAAGGATGGCCCGTACGGGGCGCGGGAAGTTGCCCGACGTGCCGTTCGACAGCGCGCATCACCGCCTTGCGCAGGCGGGACAGCGCCGGCTCGTCGCGCAGAAGAAGATTGCCGTCGGTCTGCGTGCCCCCGCGAACTGACTGGTCGAGCGGCGGTGCGGTGGCGACATGGAGCGCGCGCAAGTGCCGGGCCAGTTCTTCAAGGTCGCCGACTTCTTCAGCGATATCGTAGATGCCGACAAGCTGCGGGTCACCTTCAAGCCAGGCGTGGCGAGGATCGTCGGCCATTCGCCAGGCCAGCGAACGATACGGCCACAACACGTTATCAGGATCGCGGCCATCCCACTCATCGAGCAATCGAACGGCTTCAGCGGCGCGTTGGGCGCGGACAAGGTGGCGGACGTGGAGGCTCGCCGTGTTCGCATCGGTGGGCGCGGGCAGGGCGGCAAATCGCGTGTCCGCCTCGACTCTGCGCCCGCTCTCGGATGCGACGTGGGCGGCGTAGATATCGAGCCAGTCCGAAGCGCCTTCACTGTCGTAGAGCGAGGCGATCGCGCTCGCGGCGCCATCGAGGTCTCGTGCTTCGAGCAAAGTCGCCACGAGAAGACGGTGCAGGTCCGACGAACGCGGCTGGGCCGCGATCGCCGCGCGGATCTCCGTTTCAGGCGCAAGGCCCGATTGGCCGCGAAGGTGCGCGAGGGAGCGGTGTCCGTCGAGCCACAAGGGGTTGGCGGCGACAAACGCGGTCAGGTCCGCGATGGCCTGCTCGGGGGAGCCTTCCTGCAACTGCGCGGCGGCGCGTCCGAGCAGGATCGATCCGTCGGCAGGCGCGAGCGCGCGGGCGCGGTCGAACAGCGCGACAGCGGGCTTTCCCGCCTCGAGCGTCACCCGCGCCAGCGAGTGGGCAATGAGAGCATCGCCAGGCGCGAGCCGGGCGGCCGTACCGAAAGCCTCGAGCGCCACGCGATTGCGCTGGCTGTCACGCGCGGCGAGGCCGAAAATCTGCTGGATCCGTGGATCATCCGGAAACCGCCGGGCGGCGTTGCGCGCAAGCGGGAACAGGACTTCGGCGCAGCCGCCGCGGATTACGTCCAGCCCCCGTGATACCACTGCCTGTGCGTCGCCAGGGCGGACGGTACGCAGGATTTGCTCGGCGTCCGATCGTAGCATTGGGGCGGGAATATCCGGTCGAGGGTTACAAACGAAAATGGCGGACCCTTTCGGGCCCGCCATCTGCGTTTCAGCGCTGTCGTCGCTTAGAATTCAAGCGTCAGGCCAGCGTAGAGGTAACGACCAAGAGCATCGTACACCTGGGCAAAGACGTTGCCGTTGCACGAACCGGCCGGGCAGGATTGCGACCCGGTAACCGGCGGCGTCTTGTCGAAGATGTTGTTCGCGCCAAGGCGGAAGTTGTAGTGATCGCCCACCTCGAAGGTCATCGCCAGATCGAAGTAATCGACCGACGGGAACTTCGCGGAACCAGGACGGGCGACGCCGCCCGGAGCCGGGCCCGACGCACCGGGGCTGTTCAGGTTGGTGTTCGTGTCGAGAGCGTCGATGGTCACGCTGTCGAAGTGCCTCCAGCGAACCGAAGCACCGATGCCGTCGGGCAGATCGAAACCGACGCGGGCCTGGTGACGCCACTTCGGGTTCGGGGTTCCGCAGACGTTACCGTACAAACCGACGCAGTCGAAGGTCTGATCGACCCCCGGTGCCACGATGCCCGTGTCGGTGACCAGCTTGTCGAGATACGTGCCGACGAACGACGCGCTCACACGGCCACCGAAGATTTCGCGGGTGTAGTTCGCGGCAACGTCGATACCAGCAGTCGAGAGGCCACCGATGTTCTGCGACAGGTCGTTCACGAAACCGTCCGAGGTACGCCACAGCGAGCCCGAAGCGTCACGATGGACGAGACTGCAGAAGAACGGATCCGCGGTCTGAGTGCAGACACCGACGATGGTGTCGGCGCCGATGCCGCCGATGGCTTCGTCAACCTTGATGTTGAAGTAGTCGACGCTTGCCGAGAAGCCCGGCAGGAACGTCGGCGTCAACACTGCACCAACGGTGTAGGTGTCGGCCTTTTCCGGAGTGAGCGCGAGGTTGCCACCGATCAAGCCGTTGTACTGGCTTGCCGGGTTGGGAGCGACCACCTGGCCGACCCTGAGGCCTTGAGCGAGACAACCCGTCTGGGCAGCCGTGATGGCCGGGCCAGCGCACGGATCGCTCGAGCCGTCGAGAACGACACGTTGCGGAGCGAACAAGTCCTGGATCGTCGGCGCACGAACCGCGCGGTTGTAACCGCCACGGAAACGAATGTCGCGCGTCGGGGCCAGTTCCGCCTCGATCTTGTAAGTGTCGGTCGTCGCGCCGGTGCTGTAGTCCGAATAGCGGTAGCCCCCGGTGACGGTGAAGTCATACAGCCAGCTGTCGCTGACGATCGGGATGCTCACTTCGGTGAACAGCTCCTTGACATCGAATTGGCCGCTGACCGGGAGGGTCGGTGCGCCCTGGCCGGCGAGGTCGCCGGTCTGGAACGCGACGTCCGACAAGAACTCCAGCTTCTCCTTGCGGTATTCCGCACCGAGAACGACGCCTACGCCCTGATCAGACCACGGCGACTTGATGCCGTACTCGCCGAGCTGGCCGGTGACGAAAGCCGACAACACCTGCTCGCTGTTGATGCCGCGCTGGAAGCCCGGCGTCTGCAGGTAGTTGATCGAAGCCTGCGAAGGCGCGCTCGTTCCCGGGTTGAAGATGTCGTACGGTACGCAGTTCGGATCCGACCCGTCCAGGGTGGAACGGCAAACCGGAGTTCCACTGGGACCGGTGACCACGTCAAGCGCGCGGTTCAGACGGGAGACCGAGAAGTCATTCGTATAGGTCTCGGCAAAGTTGGTACGGCCATACTGGTAAAACGCGTCGTACGACCATACCGGGCTGAGGTCGCCCTTGGTGCCCAGCACGGCGCGATAGCTGATGTGCTGGAGATCGTCGCGACGCGGACCACCTTCGACGTTGCGACGCAGGATTTGCGCGAAACCTCGGTTGTAGTTGGTACCGGTCAGCGGATTGACGAAGTTGAAAGGCGTCGTGGCCAGCAGCGGCTCGTCCGGATCGGTCGGGGCGTTGGCGGCGTTGCGCGCCAGACGCGCAGCGTTTTCGGCCGCGACATTGCCGACGACGGTGAACGCGTTGCCAGGCAGCGGGCTGACCAGCAAGTTCTCGGTGTCGCAGATGACCGCACGCTGGGCAGCACCAAGCAACGGGTTGTCGCAGTTCAGCGACAGCGTGTTGCCGAAGTCACCCGACGGAGCGATCTGGGCGACCGTGCGGTCGTCCATGAACATGAACTCCATGTACGGATGCAACGCCGGGCTGATCTCGTAATCGGCGAAGGCACCAGCGGTGTAGCGTTCGTCGGGACGCTGGTAGTAGTTGGTGGGGTTGAAGTTGTAAGGCGTCGAGCCAGGCGCGAGCGAGCGGTTCGGACCGAACTGGAACACCGTCGAGGTGAAGTTGGCCGGAACGCCGCCGCTGTCGAACGCAAACAGAGTGCCGTTCGCAGAAGTGGCCGAGCCGCCGCAGGTGTACAGCTGACCGTTGGCGTTAACTTGCGCCGCGGTGCGTGACGAGAGGCCGCAAGCCGAATACAGGCGGCGCGCCTGCGAAACGGCATTGATGTTCCGATAACCGACATAGGCGGTCGCGTGTCCGCGACCATCGTCGAAGCTCGAGCCGAACGCGAGAGTGGTGTCGAAAGTGCCGCCGTCGGTAACGTTGCCCGTCGGAGCCGGGAAGTTGCGCGCACGGATCGGGACAGTGAAGCGATCGTCGCTACCGTTGCTGTGGTTGTAGACCGAGTACTGAGTGTCGAGCTTGAAGCCCTCGAACTCGGTATCCATGATGAAGTTGACGACGCCGGCGACGGCGTCAGCGCCGTACACCGAACTCGCACCGCCGGTCAGCACGTCGACGCGCTGGAGCAGGGCGGCCGGGATGATGTTGATGTCCGCTGCCGACGTGGTCGGATCGCCCGGAACGACGCGGCGGCCGTTGACGAGGACGAGCGTGCGCTCGGCGCCGAGGCCACGCAGGTTCAGCGTCGCCGTACCCGAAGCACCGTTTGAAATGTTCGAACCCTGGCCGGCAAAAACCTGCGGCAGCGAGTTGACCAGATCTTCCACGCGGGTCGTACCGGTGTTCGTGATTTCGGCGGAGGTCAGGACGGTAACCGGGCTCGCCAATTCAAGGTTCGGCTGCCTGATGCGGGTGCCGGTGACGATGATCGGCGTGCCGGGAGCATCGGCTCCTTCAACGGGGCCGACGCCAATGTCGGTGGACGCGTTGGTTTCGTCCGTCGTCGTCTGTGCGAGCGCAGGCGCACTGGCTAGCGCGAGGCCGAGGGCCAATGGCGCAACGCCGGCCTTGAGCAGCGAATGATGCTTCATGTTAATTCCGTCCCCTTTGGAGCGCTGGCCGGTGCCAGCTCCGAGATTGCGAGAGCTAAATGGGCTAAGCTTGCGCTTTCGCCTTTTTTGCTACTTCGCCCGATGCAACATCCCGCCATTGGTTCGCAACGGTTTTGCCCGACTTGGGCGGTAATTGTCGTTCGCTGTGCCATGTCCGCAACAGTCTTTTCGCCCGTGTCATGACATCCGCGACCGTCCGCGCTTGACCGCGTCGGGAGCGATCTTTACGCAAACGTAAAGTCGATCTGCACGTCAGTCAGGACGTCGATCAGCACGAAAGGACTTGTTTGTGAGCACTGCCTATATCGTCGACGCCGTCCGCACCGCCGGAGGACGCCGCGGCGGAAAGCTGGCAGGCGTTCACCCGGTCGATCTCGCCGCCGCCTCGCTCGATGCGCTGGTCAGCCGGACGGGCATCGATCCGGCCCGGGTTGAGGACGTGGTGATGGGCTGTGTGACCCAGGCGGGCGAGCAATCGATGCAGGTCGGGCGGATGGCGGTGCTCGCATCGCGGACGTTGCCGCAATCGACGCCGGCGGTAACTATCGACCGCCAGTGCGGATCATCGCAGCAGGCGATCCAGTTCGCTGCGCAAGCCGTGATGAGCGGCACCCAGGACGCGGTCATCGCAGCGGGGATCGAGAGTATGTCCCGCGTGCCGATGGGCACCAGCGCGACCTTCCATATGAAGGAGGGCATGGGTCACTACAAATCGCCCGGGCTGGAAGCGAAGTATCCCGGGATCATGTGGTCTCAGTTCGCCGGTGCCGAGATGATCGCTGACAAGCATGGCTTGTCAAAGGACGACCTCGACCGGTTCGCATACGAGAGCCATCGCAAGGCAATTGCCGCAACCCAGGGCGGCGCGTTCGCCCGCGAGATCGTGCCGATCGCGATCGAGACCCCCGATGGCCCGGCCGAGCACGCGGTGGACGAAGGCATCCGGTTCGACGCGAGCGCAGAGGGCATCGCGGGGGTCAAGCTGCTGCGCGAAGGCGGCAAGCTGACCGCCGCAAGCTCCAGCCAGATCTGCGACGGATCGAGCGCAGCGCTGATCGTTTCCGAAAAGGCGCTCAAGGAGCTCGGACTGACCCCGCGCGCGCGCATCCACACCCTGACGGTAACTGCGGGCGATCCGGTGATCATGCTCGAAGAACCGCTGTTCGCGACCGACAAGGCGCTGGCCCGCGCCGGCCTCACGATCGACGACATCGACCTGTACGAAGTCAACGAAGCCTTTGCCTCGGTTCCGCTCGCGTGGCTCAAGCACACCGGCGCCGACCCTGCGCGGCTCAACGTCAATGGCGGCGCGATCGCGCTCGGCCATCCGCTCGGGGCCAGCGGCACCAAGCTGATGGCGACGCTGCTCAATGCGCTTCAGTCGCGCGGCAAGAAATACGGCCTGCAGACGATGTGCGAAGGCGGCGGTGTCGCCAACGTCACGATTATCGAAGCCATCTAGCTGTCGAGCCGGGTCTGCCCCCCTGAACAAGAGAGAGAATGTGCATGAAACTCGATAACACCGTCGCCGCAGTCGTCACCGGCGGCGCTTCCGGGCTAGGTGCCGCAACCGCCCGCGCGCTGGCCGCCAAAGGCGTCAAGGTCGCAATCTTCGACCTGCAAAAGGACAAGGGCGAAGCCGTCGCTGCGGAAATCGGCGGCACTTTTTGCGAAGTCGATGTGACCAGCGACGACAGCGTGTCGGCCGGCTTTGCCAGGGCGCGCGAGGCGCACGGCCAGGAACGGATCCTCGTCAACTGCGCCGGTACCGGAGCGGCGATGAAGACCGCCAGCCGCAGCAAGACCGATGGCTCGATCAAGTTCTACCCGCCCGATGCATTCAACTGGCTGATCCAGATCAACCTGGTCGGCACCTTCCGCTGCATCGCCATGTCGGCGGCTGGGATGATGTCGCTCGATCCGCTGAACGAGGATGGCGAGCGCGGGGCGATCGTCAACACCGCCAGCGTCGCGGGCGAAGATGGCCAGATGGGCCAGGTCGCCTATTCGGCGTCGAAGGCCGGCGTTATCGGCATGACCTTGCCGATCGCGCGCGACCTGATGAGCGAAGGCATCCGCGTCAACACGATCCTGCCGGGGATTTTCGAAACTCCGCTGATGATGGGCGCGCCGCAGCAGGTGAAGGATGCGCTGGCCGCGTCGGTCCCGTTCCCCAAGCGCCTCGGCAAGCCCGAGGAATACGCCGGCCTGGCGTTGACGATGATCGAGAACGGTTATTTCAACGGCGAGGACGTCCGGCTCGACGGCGCGATCCGGATGGCGCCGCGGTAAGCGGCTGGCGTTGGCTTTCCTACAGCGGCCGGTTCGCGCTAGCATGCCGGCATGACCCAACTCGGCGCCTCCATCGACCTGTTTCGCGCAGGACTGGTGGGGGCGCCTTTTTCACATCCAGGACTGTGGTCCAAGCGGTCCATGGGGCCAACAAGGCGGGAGAGCGAAGCGTGAGCGGATACAGCCAGATCAAGTACGGCCTCCAGGGCCCCGCGGCGGTCATCACGCTTGACCGGCCCGAGAAGATGAACGCCTTCACGCGTACGATGATGGACGAGATCATCGCCGCGATGGACGAGGCGGATGCCGACGACAGGGTGCGGGCGGTCGTCTTCACCGGCACAGGCGAGCGGGCGTTCTGCGCCGGAGCGGACCTGACGCCGGAGGGCGGCGGCCATGTGTTCTCCGATCCTAATCCGGTGTCCGACCTGTCGGACGAGCGGGTGCGCGACGGGGGCGGACGGCTGACCTTGCGGCTGTTCGATGCCAAGAAACCGCTGATTTCCGCCTGCAACGGCGTCGCGGTCGGGGTCGGCGCGACCATGCAACTGCCGATGGATATGCGCCTTGCGGCCGATAACGCACGTTTCGGCTTCGTGTTCGCGCGGCGAGGTATAACCCCTGAGGCTGCATCGAGCTGGTTCCTGCCGCGCCTCGTCGGCATGCCGACTGCGCTCGAATGGTGCATGACCGGCCGCATTTTCGACGCTGCCGAAGCGCTCGACAAGGGCCTGGTGCGTTCGGTCCATCCGCAAGGCGGGCTGATGGACGCGGCGCTGGCGCTCGCCGACGAGATCGCGAGCAACACGTCTGCAGTATCGGTTGCAATGACCCGTGCGATGCTGTGGCGCCTGTCGGCGGCAGAGCATCCGATGATGGCGCACCGGATCGACAGTCGCGCGATCTATCGCCTCAGCCGCAGCGCCGATGCGCGCGAAGGAGTCGATAGCTTCCTCGAGAAGCGTCCGCCGGTTTATCCCGACACGGTCAGCGCGGACATGCCCGATTTCTACCCGTGGTGGGAGCAGCCAGCTTACGAGTGACACGCTTGCCATGGGCATCGCTTACCCTAGTAACGGACCGATGGAGCAACGCGAAAACACCGCCCGGCTGGCAGATTTCCTGCCTTACCTGCTGTCGGTCACCTCGAACGCAGTGAGCAGCCGGGTCGCGGAGGCCTATCGCGCGCAATTCGGTCTCCGCATTCCCGAATGGCGGGTGATGGCGGTGCTCGGCGATTCGGGCGCACGGACCCAGCGGGAGCTGACCAGCGCCACGCTGATGGACAAAGTGGCGGTCAACCGGGCGTGCAAGGCGCTCGAGGACCGGGGCCTTGCCGCGCGAATGGCCAACGCGCGCGACGGACGCTCGCACCACCTCGAGCTGACCGAGGAGGGCAAGGAGATGCACGGGCGGATCATGCCGCTCGCACTCGCTATGGAGACGCGGCTGTTCGAAAGCTTTTCCAACGCCGATCGCGATGCCTTTGCCCGACTGCTCACGCGTTTGCGCGAGGCCTCGGCAAAGCTGGGGGCGGAAGCGGCGGTCGGCGGACCCGACTGACGGGCCCGCCGAATACTGATTACTGCCCTGGCTTGGCGGCGAACGCGTCGCTGATCGAGCAGGCGGCCGGGCCGAGAATGACGATGAACAGCGTCGGCAGGATGAACAGGATCAGCGGCACCGTCATGATCGCCGGCAAGCGCGCTGCCTTTTCCTCGGCGCGCATCATGCGTTCGTTACGGAACTCGGCCGAAAGCACGCGCAGTGCGCTTGCCAGCGGGGTGCCGTAGCGTTCGGTCTGGATCATCGTGGTCACGACGCCCTTTACCGAGTCCAGGTTGACCCGGTGAGCAAGATTCTCGAACGCCATCCGCCGCTCGTTGAGGAACGACAGCTCGATCGCGGTAAGCGCGAATTCGTCGCCCAGTTCAGGGTAAGCTCGGCCGAGTTCCTTGGCGACGCGGTTGAATGCGGCATCGACTGTCAGTCCGGCCTCGGCGCAGATGACCAGCAGGTCGAGCGCGTCCGGCAAGCCCTTGCGGACCAGGTCGGTGCGCTTGTTTGCTTTGTTCTTGAGAAAGATTTCGGGCGCCTTGTAGCCCAATCCGACCGCGGCCGAGAGCGCGAAGATGCGCTTCAGGCTGCCCCATTCGGGAAAGAAGTTGAGCGCGTAGATGATCACGAACGCCAGCAGGCCGGTCACGATCGGCAGGATCGCGCGCGCGCCGATGACGTAGACCGCGATCTCCTTGTTGCGGTAGCCGGCCCAGGCGAGCTTTTGCTGGATGTTTTCCAGCTGGCTTTGCTGGAGAACCTTCATGTTCGCCAGCGTTTCCTTGACCTTGTCGGTCGCGTCGGTCCGCCGCACGAGGGTTCCGCGCTTGCGCGCGTTGGTCTTGATGATGCCTGCCTTCAGCTCGTCGCGCCGGGCGGTCAGAGCCCTGACGCGCTTGGCCATCGGGTCCTTGACGGTCACCGCGGCATAGATCGCCAGGATCACCGCGAATGCGGCGACAGCTGCCATCAGCGTCGCGACGAAGATGACGTCGAAGCCGAGAAGCGTCGGTCCAGGAGCGTTGCTGATCATGGTTTTTTCATCTCAGATTTCGAAGCTGACCATTTTGGCCATGATAAAGACGCCAATGCCCATCCAGCCCATGCCGCCCAGTCCGGCCACGATCAGTCGATCTTCGGAAAAGAAGCCCGCCAGATAAGTCGGGTTGATCCACCAGATCATGATGAAAACGATGAACGGCAGCGATCCGACGATGTAGGCAGACGCTTTCGATTCCGAGCTCATGGCGCGGATCTTGAGCTTCATCTGGCTGCGCTTGCGCAGAACGTCGGCCAGGTTCGACAGCGTTTCGGCCAGATTGCCGCCGGTCTCGCGCTGAATTGCCAGGGTGATGCAGAAAAAGTTGAATTCGGGAATGCCAAGGCGGTCGCCGGTGGCCTGGAGCGAATCCTCCATCGTCCGGCCGACGCGAATGCGATCGGTGATCGACTTGAATTCCTCGCCGACCGGTCCGTCGACTTCGGACGCGACGACGGTGAGCGTCTCGGTCACCGGCAAGCCCGAGCGCAGCCCGCGCACGAGCAACTCGATCGCGTCGGGAAACTTGGCGTTGAACTGGTTGGTGCGCCGCTTGATGAAGTAATTGACCGCCATGTGCGGGAACCCCGCGCCCACGAACATTCCCACGCCTAGCGACATCAGCGGGGCGCCCGTGCGCAGGTAGATGATCACCGCAAACACCAGCGCGATGCCTCCGCTGGCGTAGAAATATTGCGTCAGCGTCCATGACTTGCCGCTACGGTTGAGCCGGATAGCGAGCGCGTCCATGCGCGAGCCCGAACCGGCGACCTTGAACGACTTCGGCTTGCGCGCGGCAATCGCCTTCTTGAGCTGCGATTCGACCTTGGTGTCGGTGCTTTCGGAATGACGATAGCGGACCGCCTGCAGCCGCCGGTTGCCTTCCTTGGCAAGCGAGGGGCCCGACAGTGCCGAATAGCCGAGCACCATGACGGCCATCAGCCCGCCGGCGAACAGCAGCAACTGGAAAATGCTCATTACGCTTCCGCCTTCCTCAAATCGCGCGATAGCGTCGCGGCCCCGGGGGGAACCGCGACGCTATCGGTTAGGCATCCGCTCGCGCGGGGGCCTTGTCCTTCTTCGCCAGCAGCGACTTCAGATCGAAGCTGCCGAGGAGCGACTTCTTGCCTACCGGGCTGTCGCCGGCTTCCTCGTCGCTGGCGCCGATCACGCGCTCGGCGAGCTGCCGGATCGCCAGGCCGGCCTTGCTTGCGCGGTTGGCGTCGGCAAATGTCTGGCCGAGCTTGGCAGCGTTGGCCGCCGCCTTGAGATCGTAAGGCACGTGGAAGTCGATCTTGCGCTCGATCGAGGCTTCGAAATCGGCCTTGCTGATCTCGGCGAAGCCCGCTTGCACCTTGTTGGCGACGATGATCGGCTGCGCGTGCGCCGCGTTGGTCTTGAGCCAGCTCAGGATGCGGATCGTGTCGCGCGCACTGGCCAGCGTCATCTCGGTCGCAAGGACTACAACGTTGACGTCTGCCAGCAGGTGCGGGAAGTTGATCAGCATGTTGCGCGGCAGGTCGATCACGGTCATCTCGAACGCGTGGCGGAATTCTTCCTCCAGCTGAACGAAGGCGCTGCCATCGGTCATCAGCGGCGAGTTGATCGGCGCCTCGGCCGACAGGATCGCCAGATTGTCGTTCGCGCGGATCATCGCCCTCTCGATGAACAGACCGTCGATCCGGCTGGGGTTGTCGATCGCGTCGGTCAGGCCGCGGCCTGGCTCCAGATCGAGCGACAGCGCGCCGGTCCCGAAGTGCACGTCGAGATCGAGCAGCGCGGTCGGCAGCTTGTGGTCGGCCGAAAATAGCCAGGCGAGCGATGTCGCCAGGGTCGACGCGCCGACCCCGCCGCGGGTGCCCACGACCGCGGTCGAGATGTGGCGCTTGGCCGCATCGGGATCGTTGGCTTTGGGCGCAGCGAACACCGCTTGCGCGTGATTGAGCGCATCGCGCAACTGGCTCGCCGCGAGTGGCTTGAGCAGGTAGTCGTGGATGCCGCTGGCAACGAGGTCGCGATAGAGCCGCACGTCGTTGACCTGGCCGATGGCAATCACCACCGTGCCCGGCTCGCAGACTTCGGCGAGCGCGTTGATGTCGTTCAGCGGATCGCCGCTTTCGGACAAATCCACCATCAGGATGTTCGGACTCGCGGCGACCGACAGCGACTGCACGGCATTGCGCAGTCCGCCTTTGGCGCACTTCTCGGGCTGCCAGCCCATTTCGATGACGACCGGACGCAGCGTATCGAGCGCGGTTTCGTCGCAGATGAAGGCGGCAAACGGATCGCGTCCGCCGGCACCGGTTTTCCAGGGGGCATTCATGGCTTCAGTTTCCTCCGCTTCCACCGCCCGCGGTGCTGGGAGCCTTGAGCTCGCCGGCGCCGGTGTTGGCCTTTTGACGATATGTCTCGATCGCCTTGGTCGAGCTCATGATGACGGTCTCGCCGGTACCGGCCTGGCCGGACAGCAGATCTTCGGGATTGGCGACCATCGCGGCGAGGTTGCCGTTCACCGCGCACCCGTACCCGGGCGAGGTGGCGTTGGCATAGTTCATGTCACCGCGCTTGGACCAGTCGGGGCAACCCGGGACGCTGGCGGTCGAACGGGTGATGACCACCCGCGCGGTGCCCGGCTGCAGGAAGCCTTCGGTAACCGGAGCGCCGTCGGACAAAAGCAGGCCGTGGCGCGCCGCGACGCTGGCGATCGCGTCGCGGGTAGCGCTGCTGGCGAGCGGATCTTCGATCGAAAGCCGGTCACCGTAGCGCAGGTCCATCGCGTCGAACCAGCCCGACAGACGCTGCTGTTCGGGGATCGTCAGGCCGTCGTAGCCGGTCGCGACGTCGAGCGTGTAACTCGTGCGTGCGACGACCGGTTGCTTGACCGAATACAGGGTGTGGTTGGCCACCGAGCTTGGCGAATTGCATCCCGCCAGCGTGACGCCGAGGGAAAGGGCCAGAGCGCCCGCAAGTTTGCGTTTGGAGGTCATCACTCGCCTTTCCTCAATTAAAGCTGAAGCCGGGGGTGGCAGCCGCGTCGTTGCCGGCGCGGCGCTGCTTGCGGCGTTTCTTGTCGCTCGCCGCGGCCTGCGTCGGTAGGACCGCCGCGGGCCGGGCCTGCGAGATGGCGGGGCCGACGGGGACGTTGCCCTGAACCGCGGTGGGCAGGGGCTGGTCGACCCCGTTGCCGGGAGCCGACTCCTGCATGCCGAACAGCCTGGCGGCCTCGTTCGGGGTGTTGAAGCCGTCGGTCGGCAGCTTGATATTGTTGCCGTCGACCGGATTGACCAAATACGGGGTGACCACGATCACCAGCTCGGTCTCGCCCTTGCGGAAGTTGGTCGAACGGAACAGGTTGCCCAGGATCGGGACGTCGCCGAGCCCCGGGGCCTTTTCGATGGTATTCTGTGCGTTGTTGCTCATCAGCCCGGCGATCATGAAGCTCTGGCCGGAGCCTAGCTCGATGGTCGTTTCCGCCCGGCGGATGGTCAGCGACGGGATTTGGAACCCGTTGACCACCACCGCGCCCTGGCTCGACAGCTCGGACACTTCGGGCCGTACCCTCAGCGAGATGCGTCCATTGGCGAGCACCGTCGGGGTGTACGCAAGGCTGACGCCATACTTGCGGAATTCGATCGAAGTCGAACCGAGGCCCTGGCTGATCGGGATCGGGAATTCGCCGCCCGCCAGGAAGTCGGCGGTTTCACCCGATAGCGCGGTCAGGTTCGGCTGTGACAACGTGGTTACCAGGCCGGCGGTCTCAGCCAGGTCCAGCGCGCTGCCGATATCGAGGCCAAGCAGCTTGCCGAACAGGCCGAGGGTGGTGCCCTTGCCGTTTGCGGTCACCAGGCTGCCGTTTTCCGGCGCGGATGTGAAGCCGACGCCGAGGCCGCCCGGGCTGCCCGGAGTGTAAGTGGTGGTCGGGCCGCGGCCGGTCGAAACGCCGAACTTGAAACCGCCGGTTGTATCGACGGTCTGGAGGTTGGCGCCGAGCGCGCGAACCAGCGAACGGCTGACTTCCGCGAACTTGACCTGCAGGTTGACCTGCAGCGGTGTTGCGGTTTTCAGCCGGCTGATGACGTTGGCTTCATCGCCCACGAAGGCTTGCACCAGACGCTCGGCTTCTGCCGCATCTTCGGGAGCCGCGACGGTACCGGTCAGCAGGAAAGTGTTGGTGCCCATGGTGGCGACGCTGATCTTCGCCTCTGGCATGGCCAGGTTGAGCATCTGATCGACGCTGTCGATGTTCGATCCCACACGTACGTTGGCCGACCAGATGATCGCGCCGGCCTTGTTGCTGGCGTAGATCGTGGTGAGGCCGCCAGCTTTGCCGAACAGGAACAGCTGGTGCTCCGACTTGATCTGCACATCGGCGATGCCGTCGTTGGCGATGAACACGTCGCTCATCGTGCCAGGCACGTTGATCAGCTGGCCGCGTCCGATCGACAGGTTGATGTCGCGGCTGGGAGCAACCGATTCCTGCGCGTTGGCGGGCAGGGCGGGGAGTCCGACGAGCGGGGCGATGGCGATGCCGGCGAGCAGCAGCGTGGCGGTAAGGCGGCGGTTCATCTGGTGACCCCTCGAATGGATCGGTCGATTGCGAAACAGGCGGTGCGCGATCATGACAGTCCCTCTCACGGCATCATGCCGAGCGTGCTGGAAACCACCTGACCGCCGTTCTGGATCGCGGCGCCCTGGGTCTCGAGGACCTGGCCGCTGCGCGAGATGGAGATGGTGGTGGCGGCCTTGCCGCGGGTGACGGTAACCGTCGAACGCGGCGGCGGCGGCGGTGCGTAGGCCCGCGGCGCTGTGCCGGGACCGCTCGCCTGGCCCGCAACCGGGGCGGCAGCGGGCAGGGTGCGGCGCTGGAAGCGCGACACGTCGCCACCGGTCTGGTAGCTGGTCGCACCGTCATTCGGACGGTTCATCGCCTCGCGCAGCAGCTTTTCTTCCTGCTGAGGGGTGGCGCCGTCGGGGATCTTGACGTCGCCCTGGGCAATCGCGCGCTCCAGCTCTGACTGGCTGTCGGCGATCGAGCGCAGCGACAAGCTGAGCGTGCCGATCGTCTGCGCGACCGAGACCTTCTCGGCGATCTTGGGCGTAACTTCCAGCGTGACGGTGGTGAACTGACGGACGACCGTCTCACCGTTTTCGCCCTTTTCCTGCGTGGTCGACTGGTCGGTCGCTAGCACGCGGATGTTGCGCAAGATCGTTTCGGATGCCTTGAGATCGCCGCCGCTGCCCTCGTCAGCCTTGATGGTCTGGGTCAGCACCAGGTCGACCCGGTCGCCCGGGAAAATGAAGCCGCCGACACCGGTCTTGGCCGACACCGGAACGGTGATCGCGCGCATGCCGGGCCCGAGCGCCGCGGCGAGGAAGCCGCGATCGCCGGGCTTGACCAGCGATCCTTGCGTGACCGGCTCACCGGCGGTGATCGGAAAGCGGACCACGGTGCCGAGCAGCTTGGACACGTCGGATTCGCCGTCGATATAATAGGCGTCCTTGACGAGCTCCTTGGGCCAGGGCTGGAAGCCGATCGCATCGGCGGTGATGATGGTGCCGGTCGGCAACACCCGCTGGGCGACGAGCACCTTGGGCCCCTGGGGCACCGCGGGCGCCGCCTCGGCCTTGGGTGCCGACGCTCCGGCAAACATGCTCCGGGCCATCATGGCGGTCACGATCGCGATCGCCAGAGCACCCACCAGCAGCAGCAGCTTCTTCCTGTCCATGGCTGTAAAGCCCCCTTAAACGGCCCGCGTAATCCCACGGGCGGGAATGATTTTCGTGGTTAAGCGAGAACGGTTAAAATCAGGTTCACCCGACCAGCACATGCTGCGCGACGGGTAAGGAGTGTGTGCCCAGCACCCAGAGGCCGGCGATCGCGATCGCCACGCCATACGGAATTGCCAGGCGATCTTTCTGGCGGCGGGCGATGTGCCACGCGCCCAGCACGATGGTCAGCACTCCGCCGACCAGCGCCATCATCATCAAAAGCCGCAGGAACCACTCGGGCTCGATCCACAGCGCCAGCGCGGTGAGCAATTTGACATCGCCGCCCCCCATCCACTTGAGCGCGAAAAAAGCCGCGAACACCGCGAACGCGGCAATGCCGACGCCGATTTGCAGGACGATGCTCGGGTGCCCCCAACCGTCCCACAAGGGCAGCCCCTTGGCGAGCCAGTAGACCGGCGCGGCCAGTGCAATGCCGAGGTTGAGCCAGTTGTCGATCTGGCGGCGACGCCAGTCGGTCGCCGCAGCAACGAGCAGTGCGATTGCCAAGGCCACGAGCAGCCCGTAGTGCAGATATCCGCCCAGCATTGGTAAAGCCCCCACGGTCCCTATCGAACGAGGTCCCTTGAAGGCAGGGTGCTAACGTGCAGTGCTTACCAAATAGTAACCAAGACCGGAGGCGCGCCATTAGCCAAGCTGAAGCGACCGGCGGAAAGTGTGTTTCCCGCCGCGCGATCCCGGCCGAGGCTGCCGAAACCTTTTGGGTAGCGCCCGACGGGCACCCTATCCGGCGGATCGATTGGCCGGCCACCGATGCACCGCGAGGCTCGATCCTGTTCCTCGGCGGACGGGGCGATTTCTACGAAAAATATCTCGAAACGCTCGATCACTGGCATCGCTCAGGTTGGCGGGTGACCGCAGCTGACTGGCGCGGGCAGGCGGGCTCGGCCCGGTTGGGGTTGGACGCGGTAACCGGCCACATCGGCGATTACGCGCACTGGATCGACGATCTGTCGGGATTGTGGTCCGTGTGGACTGCCGGGACACCCGGTCCGCACATCCTGGCCGGTCATTCGATGGGCGGTCATTTGATCTTGCGCGGGGTCGCCGAGGGCAAAGTCCGGCCCGGGGGGCTGATCCTGTCCGCTCCGATGCTCGGCTTTAACGGATCGGTACCGCCCGCATTGATGCACGGCGCGGCACGGCTGATGAAGTCACTCGGCGATGCGCGCCGACCGGCGTGGAAATGGAGCGAGAAGCCGGGCGAGCCACCGGCCTCGCGCGCGCACCTGTTGACTCACGATGCCGAACGCTACGCCGACGAGCTGTGGTGGCGCGCCGCGCGGCCGGAACTGGTCATGGGACCGGGCAGCTGGGGCTGGGTCGAGCGCGGCTATGCCTCGATGCGCGGATTGCTCGCGCCCGGCGTGCTGGAGGCGGTGGCGGTGCCCACGCTGATCGTGGCGACGACTGCGGACAAGCTGGTGTCCTACCGCGCGATCGCCGCGGCAGCCGCGCGTCTACCGAACGCCGAACTGGTAACCTTTGGTAGCGAAGCGCATCACGAGATCCTCCGCGAGGCCGATCCCGTGCGCGGACGCGCGCTGGCCGCGATCGACGCCTTCCTCGACCGGATCGCGCCAAAGCGATGAGCGAGAGGTGGGATATCGCCATCGTCGGCGCGGGGATCGCCGGCGCCAGCCTAGCCGCCGAACTGACAGCGCTCGGTGCGCAACGCGTGCTGCTGATCGAAGGCGAGGAGCGCCCCGGGTACCACACAACAGGGCGCTCGGCGGCGTTCTGGGAGGAATGCTACGGCGGTCCCGACGTTGTCCCGCTTACCTTGGCTTCAGGCCCGTGGCTGCGCGAGCGTGGTTTCCTCAGTCCGCGCGGCGCGCTGTATATCGGGCGCGAGGCGGACGAGCCGGCACTAGGCAAGTTCATCGAGCGCTTTGCCGGCAGCGGCGTTCATATCGAGCGGCTCGGCCGGGCAGGAGTGGCAAAGCATTTGCCCGGCCTGCGCGCGGAGTGGACCGGCGCCGTATGGGAACCTGCCTGCGCGGACATCGACGTCGCCGCACTGCACCAGCACTACCTCACCGCCGCCGCGCGCGGCGGGGCCACGCTGGTTACGCGGGCGCGGATCGCCGGTGCCGAACGCGCGGCGGGCGTCTGGCGATTGACCAGCGAGCGCGGCGATAAGTTCGAAACCCGCGTGCTCGCCAACGCGGCGGGCGCGTGGGCCGATACGTTTGCTCAAATGGCCGGTGCCCGCGCACTCGGTATCCGGCCGCTGCGCCGGACCGTGGCCCAAGTGCGCACCGACCCGCCGCCGCCCGCCGACCTGCCGCTGGTGCTCGACATCGCGGGCAGGTTCTACTTCAAGCCCGAAAGCGGCCGCCTGTGGCTCAGCCCGCACGATGAGGAGCCGAGCGCGCCGTGCGACGCAGCACCCGAGGAGATCGCGGTGGCCGAGGCGATCGACCGGTTCGAACAAGTGGTCGACTGGCGGGTACTCGGCGTCGAACGCAAGTGGGCGGGCCTGCGTTCGTTCGCACCCGACCGCTTGCCGGTGTACGGCTATGACGCGCTTGTTGAAGGGCTGTTCTGGTTCGCGGGGCAGGGTGGCTTCGGCATCCAGACGGCGCCGGCCGCGGCGCGGCTAGCCGCGCAGTTGCTTCTCGATTTGCCGCGCGACGCGATGACCAATCCGTTGGACGCGAAACTCTACTCGCCGGGCCGCTTTTAGCGCGCGGCAGCGGCCGCCTCGGCCGCGGCACAGGCGAGCGCGTCGGCGCGTTCGTTCTCGGCATGACCGTTGTGGCCCTTGACCCAGACCCATTCGACCCGGTGGGCCTTGGCCGCGGCGATCAATTCGTGCCACAAGTCGGCATTTCGCACCGGCTGTTTGCTGGCGTTCTTCCAGCCGTTTTTCTGCCAGCCGTGGACCCACTTGGTGATCCCGTCGAGCACGTACTTGCTGTCCGAATGGAGCACCACCGTGCACGGTTCGATCAGCGCCTCGAGAGCGCGGATCGCGGCGGTCAGCTCCATCCGGTTGTTGGTCGTCTGCGTCTCGCCGCCCGACAGTTCTTTCTCGTGCTTGCCGACGCGCAGTAATGCCCCCCACCCGCCGGGCCCCGGGTTGCCCTTGCAGGCCCCGTCGGTGAAAATCTCGACTGTCTTCATGATTGGAAAGCGCCTTCGCCTGCCTCTGCGTAGAATTGCAAGCGCCGCAGGAAGTCGGTCGGGTCCTTGCGAGTGACCAACGCGCCAGTCGGAGCGTCTAGCCAGTCCTCGGCGCGGCTTGCGACGAAGCGCAGGCACGCGCCTTGCGCCAAGATTGGCAGCGCGTGGCGTTCCGGCGTTTCGAGCGGGCGGACCGATTCGTAACCCGCGATCAGCGCCGCCCCGACCTTGGGCGAGAATTGGCGACCGTGCAGGTCAAAGCTCCACGCCGCGTGGGTGACCGCCAGATCGTACGCCATCGCCTCGTCACACGCGAAATAAAAGTCGATCATCGCTCCGACGCGTTCGCCCAGCATCAGCACATTGTCAGGGAACAGGTCGGTATGACAGATCGATCGCGGAAGATCGGCCGGCCAGCAGTCGGCCACGTGCTCGGCGCGTTCGATGACGTCAGGAAGCGCCGGATCGATCGTCGCCAATGCCGCGGTGCCGCAGTGCGCGAGCGTCCTGGCGGTCGCGCGCGCGTCGAGCACGTTGGCGCGGTGGAGGTGGAAGTCCTGCGCTGCGAGATGCGCTGCCGCCAATGCCGCGCCAACCGCAGCGGCCTGGCCCGGCGTCGGCCGGTCGAGCGACACGCCGGGCAGAAATTCGATCAGCGCAACGGCCTTGCCATCGAGCGTGCGCCAGCCCGCGCCGGCCCGGTCGTGGATCGTGCGCGGTACCGCGCAGCCCCTAGCCGAGAGATGATCGAGCAGGCCGAGAAAGAACGGCAGGTCGCTGGCCTCGATGCGGCGCTCGTACATCGTCAGGATGAAACGACCTCCCGATCCGCCTTGGCCGGTGGTCTCGACCAGCCAGTTGGAATTGGAGATCCCTTCGGCGATACCTTTGGCCGAAAGCAACGCGCCGACGTCATATTCGGCGATCAGCGCCGCCAGATCCTCAGCCGCGAGGTGGGTATAGACGGCCATTTTAAAGCAGCTGGCGCGGCAGCTTGAAGATCATTTTTTCCTCGGCGCTGACGAGCGTGTGCTCCTCAACGTCGCGCCATTGCGACAACTGCTGGACGACTTCGCGCACCAGCTTTTCGGGAGCCGAAGCGCCCGCCGTTAGCCCGAGCGTCGCGACACCGTCGAGCCACGCGGGGTCGATGTCGCTTGCACGTTCGATCAGTTTCGCATCGGTGCCCATCCGCTCGGCCACTTCGACCAGGCGCAAGGAGTTCGATGAATTAGGCGAGCCGATGACCAGGACAAGGTCGCTGCCGGGCGCAATTACCTTGACCGCGGCTTGGCGGTTCGACGTGGCGTAGCAGATATCTTCGGCCTTTGGTCCGACCACGTGCGGATACTTCATCTTCAGCGCAGCGACGATCGCGCGCGTATCGTCCACCGACAACGTGGTCTGGGTAAGGAATGCCAGCGCCTGGCCGGGCGCGAAATCGAGCAACTCGACATCAGCGGCGGTCTCGACAAGCGTGATCGAACCCTCTTCGACCTGGCCCATCGTGCCGATGACTTCGGGGTGCCCGCGGTGGCCGATGAACACGATGTGCCGCCCGGCCTCGATCTGGCGTTCGGCCTGGCGGTGGACCTTGCTGACCAGCGGGCAAGTCGCATCGACCCAGATCATCTCGCGCCGCTCTGCTTCGGCGGGGACGGACTTGGGCACTCCGTGGGCGCTGAACACCACGGGGGCGCCGGGGGGCACTTCGTCGAGCTCCTCGACGAAGATCGCCCCTTGCGACTTCAAGGCATCGACCACGTAGCGGTTATGGACGATCTCGTGCCGGACATAAACCGGCGCGCCGTAACGCAGGATCGCGCGTTCGACGATCTCGATCGCGCGGTCGACCCCAGCGCAAAAGCCGCGCGGGGCGGCGATTAGTAACGTCAGCGAAAGACGCTCGCCGGCGTGCCGGAGGGGTTGCAAGGGGGCGTTCATGCGGGCGCCTCTAGCGCTTCGCCGCGCGCGCCGCTAGGGCGACGGCTGACTTCGACTATCGGGACCGACCCTGCCATGACCTTGCCTGTGCGCCTCACCGTTCTGCTTATGATGGGGGCCGCCCTTGCCGGCTGCAAGCAAACCGGTGAACTGGTGCTGCAGGAAGGCGTTGGCATTTCGACGATTCGCACGGTCTGCCCCGCGGTCGGCGTGCCCGATTATACCGGCGATATCACCACCTTCCGGGTCCCCGGGGACACCTCGGCGGCCAACATGGATGTCAGCGCGGCGATCACGAACCTGCGCTCGACTTGCGACGATACCGGGGCGCGCGTCTACACCAACGCCACTTTCGATGTGCTGGCTCGTCGCACTGATACCCGCGGCGCACGCCAGGTAACGCTGCCATATTATTCGGTGGTTCTGCGCGCCGGCAGCTCGGTGGTGACCAAGCGGGTCGGCCAAGTAACGCTGAGCTTCGCTGATGGGCAGGAGCGCGCCCAGGCGCGCGCGCAGGCCGGGGCGTACGTCGATCGTGCAGAAGCGACTTTGCCACAGGACGTGCGCGATCAGATCACCCGCAAGCGCAAGGCCGGCGATGATGACGCGGCGATCGATCCGCTATCCGATCCGGCGGTCAAGGCGGCGGTGGCGCGCGCTACGTTCGAACTGCTGGTCGGCTTTCAGCTGACCGAGCAGCAGCTGGCCTACAACGCTACGCGATAGGCTCATCCGGCGCAGTCCCGCCGCTTGCGCTTTCAGGCTGATCCGGTAACCCGCGCGGCCATGTCGGATACCCAGACTCTTCACGCGGCATTTGCCGAACGGATCGGCGCAGTGCTGCGCGCGCTTGAGATGGAGGGCGCGCTTCCGCCTGGTGCATCGCATACCGCGGTCACCGTCGAGCCGCCGCGCGACCCTTCGCACGGCGATCTTTCAACCAACGCCGCGATGGTGCTCGCCAAACGCGCCGCGACCAACCCGCGCGCACTGGCCGAAAAAATCGTCGAGCACCTCGAGCGTGAACCCGCGATCGCCGCGGCCGAGATCGCCGGGCCCGGGTTCATCAACCTGCGGCTGGCGGATAGCGTGTGGCTCGAGGAGCTGCGGACGATCGCCGCGCTCGGGCCGGACTACGGACGCTCGTCGGCGGGCGCGGGGCGGCGGGTCAATATCGAATACGTCTCGGCCAACCCAACCGGTCCGATGCACATGGGCCATTGCCGCGGCGCCGTGGTGGGCGATGCGCTCGCCAGCCTGCTCGAGTATGTTGGCCACCCGGTGACGCGCGAATATTATGTCAACGATGCCGGCGCTCAGGTCGATGTGCTCGCCCGCTCGGCGCATTTGCGTTACCGCCAGGCGCTGGGCGAGGACATCGGCGAGATACCTGAGGGCCTCTACCCCGGCGACTACCTCATGCCGGTCGGCGAGATGCTTGCTGTGCAATTCGGCGCCCGCTTCGAGCATGCGCCGGAAAGCGAATGGCTGCCGGCGTTCAAGCCGCTCGTCGTCCACGCGATGATGGACATGATCAGGGCCGATTTGGCGCTGCTCGGTATCGAGCACGACGTATTCGCATCCGAAGCTGTGCTTCAGGATGACGGCAAGCCGGCCCAGGCGGAGGCGTGGATGCGCGCGCACGATCTGGTGTATGACGGTGTGCTCGAAGCGCCCAAAGGCAAAACGCTGGACGATTGGGAACCTGTCGAGCTGCCGCTGTTCCGTTCGACGAAGTTCGGGGACGACCAGGATCGCCCGATACGCAAGTCCGACGGCAATTGGACCTATTTCGGCGCCGATCTTGCCTATCACATGCAAAAGGCCGCCGCCGCTGACGAACTGATCGACATCTGGGGCGCCGATCACGCGGGCACGGTCAAGCGGATCAAAGCCGCGGTAGCGGCGCTGGCGCAAGGCGAAGGGCGGGACATTCCGTTCGACATCAAGATCGTGCAGATGGTCCAGCTGCTGCGCGCTGGCGAGCCGGTCAAGATGTCCAAGCGATCCGGCACCTTCGTGACGCTCGCCGACGTGGTGGGCGAAGTGGGTAAGGACGTGGTGCGTTTCACTATGCTCACCCGCAAGCCCGAAGCGCAGATGGAATTCGACTTCGCCAGGGTGGTCGAGGCGTCGAAAGACAATCCGGTGTTCTACGTCCAGTACGCCAACGCGCGGATTCACTCGACTTTGCGCAAGACTGCTGCCGAAGGTCTGGCTCCCGATCCCGCCGCGCTCGATCGGCTGGGAGCGGACGAACTGACGCTGATCCGCCAGGCCGCACAGTTCCCGCGTCTGGTCGAGGCGGCCGCTTCGGCGCGCGAGCCGCACCGGGTCGCTTTCTTCCTCTACGACCTTGCCGCCGCGTTCCACGCGTTCTGGAACGCGGGCAACGACGCGCCCGGCAAGCGCATCATCGTGGCACACGATCCTGCACTGACCCAGGCGAGGCTTTTCCTCGTCACCCAGATCGGGCAAGTTATCCGTAACGGTCTTGCGCTATTGGGGGTCGAGGCGGTCGAGGAGATGTAACGATGGTTGCCGGTTCTGGATCCAGGGGCGGGGGTATCACCGACGACGACTTCGTCGCCGATGAGCAGCTGACGATGGCCGACGAGGACGAGCGGTTGCCGTGGCTCGAATCGGGCGATGAGGATGACGATGACGAAGGCGGTGTCGACACCGGCCGCATCGTCGGTTTCGCGCTGTTTGCCGCGCTCGCGCTCGCGGCGCTGGTCGGCGGCATCTGGTGGTTCAGCCAGCGCGGTCCCGACCCTGAGCAGGTCGCCGACGGCAGCACCATCCAGGCGCCGGTCGGCCCGTATAAGGAAAAGCCGGCCGACCCGGGCGGCAAGACGTTCGAAGGCACCGGCAATCTCGCTCCCGCGGTGGGCGAGGGCAGGACCAGGCTGGGTACCATTGCCGACGATACGCCCAAGCCCAGCATCGATACGCCCAAGCCCGGGCAGCTCCCGGCAACCGTCGAAACATCGAGCGGTGTAGCGGTGCAGGTCGGCGCTTATACCAGCAAGGAAACCGCCGAAGCCGGTTGGCAGAAGTTGCTCGCGCGGACCGACAAGCTCGCCGGCGTCAGCCACCGGGTGGTGGAGGGCAAGGCCGACATGGGCACCGTCTTCCGCCTGCAGGCGATGGCCGGCAGTGCCGCCGCCGCCAGCGCGCTGTGTCATGCGCTGGCCAGCGACGGGGTCGATTGCCAGGTGAAGCGCTAGTCATTCGCGACAGCCGGCACGATAGCCGGTAGGGGATTGCCTGGGCGCGGCGCTTGCGGCGCGGGCGGGTTCCGTGCGAATCTCGCGAGCATGACGCCTGCGATCTTCGGCCTTGCCGGCCTTGAGCTGACGCCTGACGAGCGCGCATTCTTTCGCGAGTGCGATCCGGCAGGCTACATTCTGTTCGGCCGCAACATCGACACGCCCGCCCAAGTGCGCGCGCTGACTGACGATCTGCGCACCATCCACGGACGCGACAAACTGCTGGTCTCGATCGACCAGGAAGGCGGCCGCGTCGCTCGCATGCGCCCGCCGCACTTCAGCGACTTTCCCGCCGGCGCCGCGTTCGACGCGTTATATGAGATCGCGCCCTCGTCGGCCATCGCCGCCGCGCGGATGAACGCCCATGCGATGGGCATCGAACTGGCCGAAGCCGGCCTCACGGTCGATTACTACCCCTCGCTCGACGTCCGCCAGCACGGCGCGCACGACGTGATCGGTGATCGCGCGCTCGGGTTCGAGCCGCTGCGGGTTGCCGCGCTGGGCCGCGCGATCCTCGAAGGCCTCGCGGCCGCCGGGATAGCGGGCTGCATCAAGCACATGCCCGGCCACGGCCGCTCGGCAGTCGATACGCACAAGGAGATGCCCACCGTCACCGAGAGCGAAGAAGCGCTCGAGATCGATCTTGCCCCCTTCCGCGCGCTGAAGGATGCGCCGATCGGCATGACCGGGCATCTGGTGTTCACCGCCTGGGACCGGGACGCGCCCGCCACGCAATCCGCCACGGTGATCCGCGAGGTGATCCGCGGAAAGATCGGCTTTTCCGGACTGTTGCTGACCGACGACATCGACATGGAGGCGCTGTCGGGCTCGGTCCCCGAGCGCGCCGAGCGGGCGATCGCGGCGGGATGCGACATCGCGCTCAACTGCTGGGCCAAGATGGACGACATGACCGGCATCGCCGAGCGGTTGCCGACGATGTCGGACGAGACCGCCGCGCGGCTCGACCGGGCGCTCGCGGGCACCGGCGGCGAACCGCAAGGCGACAAGGCCGAGCTGCTCGCGCAGCGCGACACGCTGCTCGCCATCGCCGAGACGCCTGCATGAACGAAGCGGCGCTGGTCCTCGACCTCGGCGATCCGCCTGCCGACGACTGGACCGGACCTGCCGCCGCGTCTTCGGAAGACGCCGCGCTCTATCTCGAGCTCGACGGGTGGGAAGGTCCCCTGGACTTGCTGCTCGATCTCGCCCGCCGGCAGAAAGTCGATCTCAAGGCGATCTCGATCCTCGCGCTGGTCGATCAATACATCGCCTATATCGAGCGTGCCGAGGCGCTGCGGCTGGAACTGGCGGCCGATTATCTGGTGATGGCCGCGTGGCTCGCCTATCTCAAATCGGCGCTCCTGCTGCCGCGCGAGGAGCAGGAGGACCCGGGTCCGGAAGAACTGGCCCTGCGGCTCCAGCTGCGGCTCGCCCGGCTTGGCGCAATGCGGGAATCCGCCGCGCGGCTGATGGCGCGCGACCGTCTGGGCCGCGACGTGTTCGCGCGAGGGGCGCCGGAGGGTCTGAGGACCGACCGCAAGACGTCGTGGCAGTGCGACTGGTTCGCGCTCGTCCAAGCCTACAGCCAGGTCAACGCGCGCACCGCGCCGGTGGTGCACATGGTCCGCGACCGGCCGGTGATGACGCTCGATTCGGCGCTCGACCGCGTTTCCGCGATGCTTGGCGTCACGCTCGACTGGATGGAATTGCGCGAGTTCCTGCCACCGCACGCCGAGCCGCGCCTGCGCAAGTCGGCGCTTGCATCGAGCTTCGTCGCGGCGCTCGAACTGGCGCGCCTCGGCCGCGCTGAACTGGCGCAGGACCACGCCTTCGGCCCGTTGCGCCTGCGCCGGGTGGCGGTGTGAGCAGCGAACTCGAACGCGCGGTCGAGGCGACGCTGTTCGCGGCTGGGGAGCCCATGTCGGCCGAGGCGCTGGCTGCACACTTGGGCGATGCTGCCGCGGTTGACGTTCGCCAAGTGCTCAACGCGCTCTCTGCTCACTACGAGACGCGCGGCGTCCACCTCGTCGAGCGCGGCGAGAGGTGGCACTTCGAGACCGCGCCAGACTTGGCTCACATTCTGCGCCGCGAGCGCGAGCAGGTGCGCCGCCTGAGCCGCGCGGCGACCGAGGTGCTGGCCATCGTCGCCTACCACGAGCCGGTCAGCCGCGCCGAAATAGAAGCGATCCGCGGGGTGCAGACATCGCCTGGCACGCTCGACGTGCTGATGGAGGCGGGCTGGGTACGTGTCGCAGGGCGGCGCGAGGTGCCAGGGCGGCCGGTGATCTACGCCACCACGCCGGAATTCCTTGACCACTTCGGCCTTGCCTCGCGCAGGGATTTGCCGGGGATCGACGAGCTCAAGGCCGCTGGCTTGCTCGATCCGGTCGACGACGCCTTCGAAGCGCTCGCCGGGCCATACGACGAGAGCGGGGAATCCGAGAGCTAGGCTGGCAAACCCGCCGCCGTTCCCCTAAATAGGCCGCCAAGGAGATTACCCATGGGTTCGTTTTCCATCTGGCATTGGCTGATCGTGCTGCTGATCGTGCTCGTCCTGTTCGGGCGGGGCCGGGTGGCGGACATTATGGGCGATTTCGGCAAGGGCATCAAAAGCTTCAAGCAGGGCATGGGGGAGGACGAGACGAGCACCGTGAAGCCTGCCTCGACCACCAAGGTTCACACTCTCGAAGGTCCGCACCACGATGCCAAGCCTGCGGGCGAAGCTGCCAAAGACCCGCACCCCGGCGCCGAGCACCGCGATTGAGCGTTTGAGCGCCCGCTAGGGGCACGGCAGAACCATGTTCGATATCGGCGCTTCTGAATTGTTGATGATCGTGGTCGTCGCGGTGGTCGTGATCGGCCCCAAGGACTTGCCCCGTGCGCTGCGCACCGCAGGAAAGTGGATTGGCAAAGTCCGCCGCACTTCCAACCATTTCCGCGCCGGAATCGAAACTATGATCCGGGAAGCCGAAATGGAGGACATGGAAAAGAAATGGGCCGAGCAGAACGCCCGCATCATGGCCGATCATCCGCCGGTGGACTTGTCCGACCACGAGATGCGCCCGCTTCCGCCTCCAACCGCGGAGTCGCGCCTCGAACCGCCCGTCGAGCCGGCCCCCGAGCCCGATACCCACGACGAACCCCAGTTGCCCTTGCGATGACCGCGCGCTGATGGCCTTTTCGATCCGCGATCTGGACGAAACGCAGGCGCCGCTGCTCGATCACCTGATCGAGCTGCGCGCTCGGCTGCTGCGCGCATTCCTCGCGCTCGCGATCGCCTTTGCCGTGTGCTTTTACTTCGCGCAGGACATTCTCGCGTTCCTCGTCCAGCCCCTGAAGGCCGCCGGGCAGAGCAAGCTGATCTACACCAAGCTTTACGGTCAGTTCTTCGTCGAACTGAAAGTCGCGCTGTTCGCGGCGTTTTTCGTCGCCTTCCCGGTCATCGCCAACCAGCTGTGGGCGTTCGTCGCGCCGGGGCTCTATCTAAAGGAAAAAAGGGCATTCTTGCCGTTCCTGGTGGCGACCCCGGTGCTGTTCGTCGCTGGCGGCGCGCTGGCGTATTACGTGGTCATGCCGACCGCTTTTCACTGGTTTCTCGGGTTCCAGGGAACGCCGGGCGGAGTGACGATCGAAGCTTTGCCCAACTCCGAGGATTACCTCAGTCTGGTGATGCAGTTCATCCTCGCGTTTGGTCTTAGTTTCCTGCTGCCGGTGCTGCTGCTGTTGCTTAATCGCGCTGGGATTGTCAGCCGCGCGCAGTTGGCCGGTGCGCGGCGCTATGCGATCGTCGCGGTGTTCATTGTCGCCGCAGTCGCCACCCCGCCGGATGTAGTGAGTCAGCTGATGCTGGCGATCCCGCTGCTGCTGCTGTTCGAAAGCGCGCTGGCGATCATGTGGTTCACCGAACGCAAGGACGCGCGCGGCAAGGAAGCGGAAGCCGTTACTTCAGCGTCCGAATGATGCCGCTGAAATCGACGGCTGCGTTGCCGGCGCCCACGAAGTCTTCGTAAAGCGCCCGCGCTCGCTCGCCCATCGGCACCGGCGCGTCGGCAGTGTCGGCGGCTTCCATCGCCAACCGCAAGTCCTTGAGCATAAGGCCGGCCGCGAACCCGCCCTGATAGTCATTGTCGGCCGGTGATGCGGGACCGACGCCGGGGACCGGGCAATAGCTGGTCATCGACCAGCACTGGCCCGAACTGACCGAGGAAATGTCGTAGAACGTCTGCGGGTCGAGGCCGAGCTTCTGCGCCATCGTGAAGGCCTCGCAAGTGCCAAGCATGTGGATGCCGAGCAGCATGTTGTTGCAGATCTTCGCCGCCTGCCCGTTGCCCGAGGCGCCGGCGTGGATGACGGCTTTCCCCATGGCGCGCAGGATCGGCTCGGCGCGGGCGAACGCGCTGTCGCTGCCGCCGACCATGAAGGTGAGCGTGCCGCCATTGGCCGCGGCGATCCCGCCCGAGACCGGCGCATCGACCATCTCGTAGCCGTGCTTGTGCGCCTGCTGCGCCGCTTCGCGCGCGGTAGCGACGTCAATGGTCGAGCAATCGAGCAGGATCGCGCCCGCCGGCGCTGCGCCGAAAACCTCGCCGGTATAGGCGCTCAGAACGATCTGGCCGTTGGGCAGCATCGACACCACCGCTTCGGCGTCGGCGACTGCTTCCCGAACGCTCCCGAACGTCGAACACCCGTGTTCGGCGGCTCTTTCGAGCGCTTCATTCGCAAGGTCGAACGCGCGCACCTCGTGCCCCGCCTTGACCAGGTTCGCGGCCATCCCGCCGCCCATGTTGCCGAGGCCGATGAAGGCGATTTTCATGTCAGCGTCCTTTCCACTGGCCTTCGCGCTTCTCGATGAACGCGGCCATGCCTTCCGCCTTGTCCTCGCTGGCGGCGAGGATCTGGAAGATGCGGCGCTCGACGATCAGGCCCTGGTCGAGCGTGGTCTCGAACGCGGCGTTGACCATTTCCTTGTTCGCGATCGCGGCCATCGGCGGCATCGCGGCGATCGCTGCGGCGGCCTTAAGCGCTTCATCCAAAAGGCTTTCGTGCGGCACGACGCGCGCGACAAGCCCGCTGCGTTCGGCTTCGGCACCGTCCATCATCCGCCCGGTAAGGCACATCTCCATCGCCTTGGCCTTGCCCACCGCGCGGGTAAGGCGCTGGCTGCCGCCCATGCCGGGCGCGACGCCCAGCTTGATCTCGGGCTGGCCGAATTTCGCCTTGTCCGACGCGATGATGAAGTCCGCCATCATCGCCAGCTCGCACCCGCCGCCCAGCGCGAAGCCGTTCACCGCGGCGATCCACGGCTTGCGCGTCGCCTTGACGAGGTCGCTGGTCCAGCGGGCGAAGAAATCGTCGAGGTAGAAATCGGCCGCGGGCTTGTCGGCCATTTCCTTGATGTCCGCCCCGGCGGCGAAAGCCTTGTCGCCCGCGCCGGTGAGCACCGCGCAGCGCTGGCCCGGGTCCGCCTCGTAACGCGGCGAACGCGCCGATAAGGTCCTCGAGCACCTGGCTGTTGAGCGCGTTGAGCGCCTGCGGGCGGTTGAGCGTGATCAGGGTAACGGCGTCCCGCTGTTCGACGGTGATGGTTTCGTAGCTCACAGCGGCTTCCATTCCTCGTTTTCGGGCAGGGGCGCGAAGATGCCGTCGATCAGCGCCTCGCTCACCCCTTCGGGTGTCGCCGGGTCCCACTTGCGGATCGTTGGTCTTGTCGACGATCACCGCGCGCACGCCCTCGGCAAAATCGGGGCGGGTGAGCACGCGGCTGGCGATGCGGTATTCCATCCGCATCTCGTCGGCGAAATCGGTCAGCTTCTCGGCGTCGGCGAGCTGGCGCAGCGCGACCTTGCAGGTCTGCGGGCTCTTGGTGCGCGAGCGTCGCCAGCTCCTTCATCGCCCATTCGCTGTCGTCGCCCTCGAGGCTGGCGAGGATGTCCTCGAGCCGGTCCGAGTGGAAGTGATGGGCGATCCGCTCGGCGTTCGCCTCGATCCGCGCAGGCGGCGGCGAGACCGACAATTCGGAGAGGATCCCGGCGATACGGCCCGGATGCTCGGCGATCCGCGCCTTGGCCTCGGCGAGCTTGTCGCTCGGCAGATAGTGCGTGGCGATCCCCGCCCACAGGCACTCCGCCCCGTCGAGCCGCGCGCCGGTGAGCGCGAGGAACTGCCCCGAGCCGTCCCGGCAGGCGCGACAGGTACCAGCCGCCGCCGACGTCGGGGAACAGGCCGATGCCGGTCTCGGGCATCGCGAAGCGCGTGTTCTCGGTCGCCACGCGGAACTTCGCGGGCTGCGAGATGCCGACCCCGCCGCCCATCGTCACCCCGTCCATGAACGCGACGATCGGCTTGGCGTATTCGAACATCTGGTGGTTGAGCTGGTATTCGTCGTGGAAGAACGCGCGGCCCGACACGCCGTTGTCGTTCAGCGCCGAATTGGCGCAGCAGGTTGATGTCGCCGCCCGCGCAGAACCCGCGGCCCTCGGCATGGTCGAGGATCACCGCCTCGACCGCATCGTCGTCCGCCCAGTCGCGTCAGCGCCGCGCTCATCGCGTGGCACATGTCGAGCGTCAGCGCGTGGAGCGCCTTGGGCCGGTTGAGCGAGAGGTGCCCCGCGCGGCCGTGCGTGTGGATGAGGACCTCGTCGGTCATTGGCGCAGCATGTCCCGGCCGACGATCATCCGCATGACCTGGTTGGTCCCTTCGAGGATCGAGTGGACGCGCAAGTCGCGCCAGAAGCGCTCGATCGGATAGTCCTTGAGGTAGCCGTAGCCGCCGAACAGCTGCAGCGCGTCGTTGACGATCTTGCTGACCCGCTGTCGGTCGCCAGCCGCTTGGCCATCGCCGAGAAGCGCGTCTTGTCGGGGGCGTTGTCGGTCACCTTGGCGGCGGCGAGGTAGAGCAGCGCGCGCGCCGCTTCGAGGTCGGTCGCCATGTCGGCGAGCATGAACTGGGTGTTCTGGAAATCGGCGATCGGGGTGCCGAACTGCTGGCGTTCCTTGGTGTAATTGACCGCCTCGTCGAGGCAGCGCTGCGCCCCGCCAAGCGAGCACGCGCCGATGTTGAGCCGTCCGCCGTCGAGCCCGGCCATCGCGAAGCGGAAGCCTTCGCCTTCGCCGCCGACGCGGTTGGCGACCGGCACCCGGCAATCCTCGAACACGAGCTGCGCGGTGGGCGAGGCGTTCCAGCCGAGCTTCTTCTCGGGCGCGCCGTGGCTGAGGCCGGGGGTGCCCTTCTCGACGACGAGGCAGGATATCCCCTTCGACTTGTCGTCGGACGTGCGGACCATCACGACGTAGATGTCGTTGAACCCGCTGCCCGAGATGAACTGCTTGGTGCCGTTGAGGACGTAGTGATCGCCGTCCAGCTTCGCGGTGGTCTTGAGCGCGGCGGCGTCTGAGCCCGAGCCGGGCTCGGTCAGCGCGTAGCTCGCGATGTGCTCCATGCTGACGAGCTTGGGGAGGAACTTCGCCTTGACCTCAGCCCCGCCGAACCGGTCGATCATCCAGCTCGCCATGTTGTGGATCGAGATATAAGCGCTGGTCGCGGGGCAGCCGTAGGCCATCGCCTCCATGATCAGCGCCGCCTCGAGCCGGCCGAGCGCGATCCCGCCCGATTCCTCCGAAACGTAGATCGATCCGAAGCCAAGCTCGCCCGCGGCTTGGACTACGTCGCGCGGGAAGTGGTGATCCTCGTCCCACTGCGCCGCGAACGGGGTGATGCGGTCGGCGGTGAACTTGCGTGCCATGTCCTGAATGGCGAGCTGGTCGTCGGTAAGCTGAAATTGTCCGGTCATGCTGGTGTCGTTAGCCGATGGGGCGCGCCGTTCAAGCCGGACACTTGGTATAGGTGAACGGCCCGCCAGGTTCTTCTCCGCCCCGCTCGGTGCGGGTCAGCGTGTTGCCCGAGGCGCTGAGCTCCTCGTCGCGGGTCCAGGTCATCCCTTCGCCCGAGAATGCAAAGTTGGCGCGGATCGCACTGTCGCTGCGGCTCTTGATGGTGCCCAGCTTACCGACCGATTCATAGAAAGTGAGTGTCGTGGCCGAGATGCGCAGCAGCCCCTTGGCGTCTCCGCGGGTGCTGGTGCAGTCGGCTGGAACCATCCCCCAGTTGCCTTGCAGCGCGACCGGGATGCCAGACTCGGGTATGCCTGTCCCGGGGGCCGCGCTGCCTGTCGGTACCGGCGATCCTGCGACGGTTGGCCGGGGATTGGCCGTGACAGCGGGCGCCGTGCTCTCGGTCGCCTCTGGAACGGATTCTTGCTGGCACGCGGCCAGTGCCAGCGGCAGGACGGCAAGGCAGATCGCGTGGCGCATAGCTTGTCTCATCCAAACGTCGGAATGTTGAACGCGTTGGAATTGTCGCCGCCGCCATCCGGCCAGCGTTGGGTGACGGTCTTGACCTTGGTCCAGAACTTCATGCCTTCGGTGCCGTACTGGTTGGTGTCGCCGAACGCGCTGCGCTTCCACCCGCCGAACGAGTGGTAGGCGACCGGCACCGGGATCGGCACGTTGATCCCGACCATGCCGACGTTGACGCGGCTGGCGAACTCGCGCGCGGCGTGGCCGTTACGGGTGAAGATCGCGACGCCGTTGCCGTACTGATGCTGCGATGGCAGCGCGACCGCTTCTTCGAAATCCTTCGCGCGGACGATCTGCAGCACCGGACCGAAGATCTCTTCCTTGTAGCTTTCCATGTCGGGAGTGACGTGGTCGATCAGCGTCGGGCCGACGAAGTAGCCGTTCTCGTGGCCCTGGAGATTGAAGCCGCGGCCATCGACTACGATCTCCCCGCCTTCCTGTTCGGCGGTGTCGATCCACTGCTCGATGCGCGCCTTGTGCTCGGCGGTGACCACCGGGCCGTAGTGCGCTTCACGGTCGGTCGAGACGCCGATCTTGAGCGCGGCGATCGCCGGGATCAGCTTCTCGCGCAGGCGATTGGCGGTATCCTCGCCCACCGGCACGACAACGGGCAGCGCCATGCACCGTTCGCCGGCGCTGCCAAACGCGGCTCCGGCCAGATCGCCCACCACCATGTCGAGGTCTGCATCGGGCATCACGATGCCGTGATTCTTGGCGCCGCCCATCGCCTGAACACGCTTGCCCGCCGCAACGCCGCGGCTGTACACGTACTGCGCGATGTCGGATGAGCCGACGAAGCTGACCGCCGCGATGTCGGGATGGTCGAGGATCGCGTCGACCATTTCCTTGTCCCCGTGGACGACCTGCAACAGGCCCTCGGGCGCGCCAGCTTCGAGGAACAGTTCGGCCAGCCGCACCGGAACGCTGGGGTCCCGTTCGCTCGGCTTGAGAATGAACGCGTTGCCCGTCGCGATCGCCATGCCGAACATCCACATCGGGATCATCGCCGGGAAATTGAACGGAGTGATGCCTGCGCCGATGCCGAGCGGCTGGCGCATCGAGTAGACGTCGATGCCGGGGCCGGCGCCGATGGTGTACTCGCCCTTCTGCACCTGCGGGATGCCGCAGGCGTACTCGATCACCTCGAGCCCACGCTGCACATCGCCGAGCGCGTCGTCGATGACCTTACCGTGCTCGGAGCTGAGCAGGTGCGCCAGCTCCTCGCGATTGGCGTCGATCAGCTGCTTGTAGGCGAACATTACCCGCGCGCGCTTCTGCGGATTGGTCATCGCCCATTCGGGCTGGACGGCCTTGGCCGCCTCAACCGCCCGGTCGAGCAGCGCCGCGTCGCCCAGCGGCACACGCGCCTGCACTTCGCCGGTCGATGGGTTCATCACGTCCTTGTAGCGGGCCGCAGAACCGGCGGCCGGGCCGCCAACCATGAAATGATCGATATCGCGCACTGAAAGTCTCCTTTGACCGGTGCATTGGAAGCGCGGGCGCGCGAAATCAACCGGTCGCAGGTGAAACGATTGACCGGCGCGATAGGGCCGCGCTAATGCGCCCATCAGGGGCCCGACAAAGTACTGCTTTGCGGGGGACCCTGAGCGCGGGCATGATGTAGTGGTAGCCTGCCAGCTTCCCATGCTGGACGTGCGGGTTCGATTCCCGCTGCCCGCTCCACCTCTTCGAGCGATTGATCTCACGGACCGCTTGTCAGCCGGGTGCGAGGCTCCCAAGGGCACGACAGCGGGAGGACTACGCTTGGTCAATTCGAAGACATCCGAAGACGATCACGACGGTACGCTGCTCGGGCGATTCGGCGGCGAGCGGCCGCCTGCCGCGCCGTGGTTCGATCAAGTGCTGGCGATCAAGCCCGAACGATCGACGTTCAAAGTCGATGGCGCCGCGATCGAGCTGCTGAGCTGGGGCGAGGTTGGCCAACCTGGCCTGCTGTTCCTCCACGGCAATGCCGCGCACGCCGACTGGTGGAGCTTTATCGCTCCGTTCTTCGTCTCCGACTTTCGCTGCGCGGCGATCTCATGGTCGGGGATGGGCCGCTCGGACTGGCGCGAGCGGTACGCGATTCCCGGGTTCGCCAAGGAGGCGTTGCGCGCGATCGAGGTGGCTGGCCTTGGCGCCTCGGGCGAGCCACCGGTGATCGTCGCGCATTCGTTCGGCGGTTTCCCCACGCTGTACATCTGTGCTGAGCATCCCGAGGCGATCGGCGGCGCCATTCTGGTCGATTCATCGCCGCCGAAAAAGGGCAACGGCCCGCCGCCGCGCCTCGCGCTCGGGCGAACCGCACACAATCGTTATCCGAGCCTCCAGGAAGGCCTGCGGCGCTTTCGCTTCATGCCCGAACAGGACAGTGGCCGGCCCGAACTGATCGATTACATGGCGCGCCATTCGCTGCACGAAGTGCCGGCGTCCGCCGATGCTCCGGCCGGCTGGACCTGGCGTTTCGACCCGCAGTTCTGGAAACATTTTGATCGTGATGACCTTGCCGAAGAGTTGATCACCCGCGCCCGCGCGCCGATTGGCATGATTTACGGGGAGCAATCGGCGCTGCTCCCTCCGGGTCGTGTGGCCGAAATGCGCGCGGCGATCCCTGACTTGCGCTTCGTAACCGGGCTGCCGGACGCGCACCACCACGTGATGGTCGACGACCCACTTGGCGTGATCGATGCGATCCGCGATGGGCTTCCGCTGTTGCGATGACCGACCGGCGGCTGCCGCGATCAGCCCTTGAGAGTGGCGAATACCCGGTGGTGGCCCTGGCCGACCACTCGCTCCATTGCCTCGGCAATCGACATTTCGCCCAGCTCGATCCGCTGGTCGAATGCATCGATAGCGCCGACGGTCTCGGCGCACATGCCGCGCGCCCTTTCGAACAATTGCGCCCGCCACGATACGGTATCGCTGCATCCGGCCTCGAACAACGTCTGCAACAAGGCAAAGTCGGTGCGATAGGAGACCAGGTCCTGCTCGTGATCGAGCCGTGCTTCGGGCCCCCAGCGATCGAGATCGGAGAACCCGTGCCGCGTGAGGATGCACTGCAGGCGCGGCCACGAATAGAAATCGATCCTCGGCGCGAACAGGTCGTCGACGAAAGTGCGGCGCTTGTTGGGCGCAAGCCCGGCGTGCTGGACTGCTGCCTCAACCGCGGGAATGCCAATTTCCGCTGCCAGCGGACGCAGCAGCGAAATCAGGGGCCAACGCATCCCCCCGGTTGCATAAACCAGCATGTAGATAAGCCCACCCGGCCGCAGCACCCGCGCCAGTTCGGCTAGCGCGCGTTCCGGATCGCCGGTGTGCATCAACACGCCCGCGCACCACACGACGTCGAAACTGTCGTCGGCAAACGGCAGCGCCTCGATCGAGCCTTCCTGGAAAGACACATTGTCCATGCCGGCGCCGCGCTTGCGCGCGTCCTGGATGCCGTCACCGCCCAGATCGACCCCGTGAACCCGAGCTGCCCCGAGGCGCGCCATCGCGATTGCGTTGCGCCCGCCTCCGCATCCCGCATCGAGGCAATCCTTGCCTTCGAAAAACGCCGGATCGAAGCCCTTCAGACGCAGCCGCCGTTCGAACAAGTCGACCGACTGGTTGAACAGCACTTCGTCATACGGGCCCCACAGCGAGCCGAACAGCTCGCCGGTCGCGCTGTCGAAATCGAGCATCTTCAAATTGGATTTCCTTAGCATCGCGGCGCTGCGGAACATTGGTGCGCAACGCGCGACAGCGAACTGCGATAAAGCCGACCGAATTCCCTGAGGTGGCGCGTGACTGGCATCGGCTAACGGGCCCCTAACAAAAGCGAATCGAATGGTCGTGAGTGCGTACCGCTCTAACGCAACGTGCCGTGCCGATCCTTCTGAAAAGTCTCGAAAGACGAAAAGGTTGCCGACCTTTGCGATTTTGCCTCGAGCGACGGGTTTCATAGCGCCCGTGTTAGGCCAGCTTTAACCACATTGCTCCGCGAGAGGAGCGGTCGCAGGCCGACGTGGCGCTACCTCGGCGGCATCCTGATGCCGCCGTCGAGGCGAAACTGGTGAGCGTTGAGGTAACCGTTGCGGGCGATCTCGAGCACCAGCGACGCGAATTCCTCCGGTTCGCCGAGCCGCTTGGGGAATGGTACCGAAGCGTTGAGCTGGTCCCATAGAGGTGGATTGCGGTCTTTCATCCCCAGCATCAGCGGGGTGGCGAAAATGCCCGGCATGATCGAATTGACCCGGATGCCAAGGTCCATCAGATCACGCGCCATCGGCAGCACGAGGCCGTTCACGCCTGCTTTGCAACTGCCGTAAATGACCTGACCGATTTGCCCGTCCTGGGCCGCGACGCTGGCGGTCAGGATAATCGCGCCGCGCTCGCCGTCATCGTTCAGCGGTTCGGCATTGGCCATCCCCAGCGCCGAGAGAGAGGCGACGCGATAGCTCGACACGAGTACGCCTTCGGCCCCGAACGCGTAGTCTTCGGTCGATAGGCGCTTGTAACCGCCGGCCGTCTTGTCCCAGCCGACCGTCTTGCCGCGCCGGCTGGTCATCGCGCAGTGCACCGTTACGCGTTCCTGGCCGTGCGCGACGCGCGCCGTCTCGAAGCCGGCAACTACCAATTCCTCGTTGGTGATGTCGACGAGCGCGAACAGACCGCCGATGTCGCGCGCGTGTGCCTCGCCCGCTTCCTGATTGACATCGAAGATTGTGACCTTGAAGCCCGCTTCGGCTAGCGCCTGCGCGCTCGCCTTGCCCAGGCCCGAGGCTCCGCCCGTCACTACCGCCGCCAGGCCCGCATCCAGCTTCATGTCATCTATCCTTTGCCCAAGAATCGGCTGTCATCGCCGCGTCGCCGCGCTATCGCAGGGTGACAAGACAAACGCCAAGGGGGTTCGCCAATGACCATCGAAATGCATCGCCGTTCGTTCCTGGGAGCGACTGCCAGCGCGTTCGCCGCGCTCGCTGCCAGCGGCTGCTCGACGGTCCAGCGTCGAAGCGCGATCGGCTATGGCCCGCTGGTGCCCGATCCCGCGGGCTTCATCGATCTGCCGGCGGGGTTCAACTACCGGGTGATCTCCAAGCTTGGCGACATGATGAGCGACGGTTTCACCGTGCCGGACGCGGCCGACGGGATGGGCTGCTTCGACCTTGGCGGCGGCAAGCTTGCGTTGGTCCGCAATCACGAGCTGTTGCCCGGCAAGGACAACGGCGGGGTGACCGGACCGGCGTTCGACTATGTCGCCCGCAGCCTTATCCCGCACCCCGGCGGCACCACCACGATCGTACTCGATGCCCGGACGCTCAGCGTCGAGAAGGAGTACCGCTCGCTCGCCGGGACGATCCGCAATTGCGCCGGCGGGACTACGCCGTGGGGGAGCTGGTTGACGTGTGAGGAAACGACGTTTCGCGCGGGCGGTGCGATCAACAAGGATCACGGGTGGGTGTTCGAAGTTCCCGCCGCCGCGCCCGGCCTGGTGGATCCGGTGCCGCTCAAGGCGATGGGCCGCTTTCAGCACGAGGCAGCCTGTGTCGATCCGCGCACCGGTTATGTCTATCAAACCGAGGATCGAGACGACTCCTTGCTCTACCGGTTCATCCCCAATGTGCGCGGCAAGCTGGCCGAAGGTGGTAAGCTCCAGGCTCTGGCGTTCACCGACGGGATCGGCGACACCCGCAACTGGGGTGGAGTGACGGTCCCGCCGCAGAGCTGGCACGGGGTAAGGTGGATCGACCTGACCAACGTCGAATCGCCCGGCGACGACCTGCGCAAGGTTGGTGCCGGCGGCGGAGCGGCGCTGTTCGCACGCGGCGAGGGCATCCACATGGGCGACGGCGAGCTTTATTTTACCTGCACCAGCGGCGGCACCGCCAAGCTCGGCCAGGTCTTTCGGCTCGATACCCGCGCGGATCGCCTGCAGCTGTTCTACGAATCGACCGACCCGGCGCAGTTCAACCTGGGCGACAACCTGACGATCGCCGACTGGGGCGATTTGATCGTTTGCGAGGACCAGTACACCGACGTGGTCACCAACCACCTGCGTGGCATCACGCCGGATGGAATCGCCTATCCGCTCGCTCTCCTGCGCGCACAGACCGAGTGGGCCGGCGCGTGCTTCTCGCCCGACGGACGGACGCTGTTCGTCAACGCCTACCGCCCGACCAAGACCCTGGCGATCACCGGGCCATGGATCTGATCGTCTAGCCGGTGGCCGCGTTCGTGTTCGCTCTCGCCGCGGTTTTCGCGATCTCGCTCGGCGGGCGCGACCAGTTGCTCGCCGCACGGCTTGTGGAGCGACTCGGGCGGGCCGGACCGCTGTTGGCCGTCGGCGCGCTGTCGTCGATCGTTTCGGCGATGGCGATGGCCGCCGCGGGACTTGCGCTGACGCTCGTGTTGCCCGGTCCGGCGGCCGATATGCTGGTGGCGATCGCACTGCTCGTCGCGGCGGCTGAGCTCGCATGGCCCCGCCGGGGTGCGCTACCCGACGAGCCGACCCGCTCGCTGTTCGCGATCTTCGTCGTGCTGCTTGCGCGCCAGTTGGGCGATGCGGCGCGTTTCCTGGTCTTCGCGTTCGCCGCCGGCGGCTCGGCGTGGCTGGCGGGAATTGGTGGCGCGATCGGCGGGATCGCGGCGCTGGCGCTCGGCATATTGGCGAGCGAGGAGCTGCCCGGATGGCCCCTGCGCGGCGTGCGCCTTGCGCTGGCGGTGCTGCTGGCGATCGTGGCGGTGGTCATGGCACTGGCCGCGCGCGGCCTGGTCGGCTGACGTGACCACACCGGTTTGCTATAAGCCGCCGGTGGACAACCTGACGATCATCGAGAATGCGCCCGACGAAACGATCGCCGAGTGGATCGAAGGCGCGATTGCAGAAGCGCTGCGCGCGACCGAAGGCCCGATAGCGATCACGGTGCCGGGCGGATCGACGCCGTTCCCTATACTCGAGCGGCTAGCGCGGTCGTCGCTCGACTGGCGGCGGGTGACCGTGTGGCCCGGCGACGACCGCGTGGTGCCCGAAGATCATCCGGCTTCGAACACCGGCCGAATCCGTGCGCTGCTCGAGCCGGTCGGCGCCGAAGTGGTAACGTTGACGGTCATGGAGCAAGTTCCGCATTTCGCGCTCGCGTGGCTCGGGATGGGCGCGGACGGGCACGTTGCCTCGCTGTTCCCGAGCACCGATCCTCGCATCGACGATCCCGAGCCGATCCGCCGCCTGACCCCCGACCCGCTGCCACCCGAGGCGCCGTTCGACCGAGTGAGCCTGACGCTGCCCGCCGTGCTCGCCAGCGATCGGCTAGTGTTCGTCATCCGCGGCGACGCCAAGCGTCGCGTGTTCGAAGACGCGGCCGCCGGCCTGAGCGATCTGCCCGTCGCGCGCCTCCTGGCCGCCGCGCGCCAGCCCGTCACATGCTTCACCTGATTCCCGAGCGGCTTCACCGCGCGCTGTTGCCGTTCGCGCACCGGTTGCGCCATCGCTGGCGCAAGTTCGTGCGCGCGCCGCTTGCCGGGGTATCGGTGCTGGTCACCGACTTCGATGGGCGACTGCTGCTGGTGCGCCACAGCTATGGCTCGGGCGGGTGGGCGCTCCCCGGCGGAGGGATGGGCCGGCGCGAGGAGCCCGAGACAGCAGCGCGCCGGGAGATTGCCGAGGAAGTCGGCATCGCGCTCGAAGGGGTGCGCGTGCTCGAACAGCTGGACGAGACCATCTCTGGTTCGCCGCATACAGCCTGGCTGGTTGCCGCGCGCACCCGCGACCGCCCGCAACCTGACCGGCGCGAGATCCTCGAAGCACGCTTTTTCCCGACTCACTCGCTGCCCGAGCCGCTGACCCCGCTGACGCGTGCACGCATCGCCGCGTGGCGCGGCAAGTTGCGCTAGAACAGGGTCAGCTGCGCCGCGCCTTCGCCGGGCTCGCGCGGCCGCTCGACCGCGCCTTCGCGTTCCAGGTTCGATAGCGTCAGGCCCATCAACCGGATCGGTAACGGCAACGGCAGCGCTTCATCCAGCAGCGCACGGGCCATGCCGCTGAACTCGGCTTTGTCCGCCACCGCGCGAGGCAGCGACCTGGCCCGGGTCGTGATCTGGAAGTCGGTGTATTTCATCTTCAGCGTCACCGTGCGTCCCCTGGACTGAGTGCGCGCGATCGAGTCCCACACGATGTCGATGATGTTCTCGAGCGTATCGCGCAGCGCCGGGCCGCTCGAGATATCCTCGTTGAACGTGCGCTCGCCGCCGACCGATTTGCGGATGCGGTTGGCACGCACCGGGCGCAAGTCGATTCCTCGTGCAGCACGGTAGAGGTAGTCGGCGAAGCTGCCGAAATGCGCGCGCATCCACGCCAGGTCCTTGTCCGCAAGATCGGCGCCGGTCTCGATTCCGAGCCGCGCCATCTTCTCCGCGCCTTTGGGACCGACCCCGTGAAAACGACGGATCGGCAGACTGCGGACGAACGACACGCCTTCGCCGGGGCGGATTACGCACAAGCCGTCGGGCTTGTTCTGGTCGCTGGCCAGCTTGGCGAGGAACTTGTTGTAGCTGACCCCGGCGCTCGCGGTCAGCAGGGTGTCTTCGCGAATGCGTCGGCGGATGTCCTCGGCAATGCGGGTCGCGCTGCCGATGCCTTTCAGGTCGTCGGTGACGTCGAGATAGGCCTCGTCGAGGCTCAGCGGCTCGACGTGGGGCGTGTAGTCGAGGAAGATCGCGCGGATCTGGCGCGATGCTTCCTTGTAGGCATCGAACCGTGTGCGCACGAAGATCAAATCGGGGCATAGCCGTTTGGCAGTGACCGAGGGCATCGCGCTGCGGACTCCGAACTTACGCGCTTCGTAGCTCGCCGCCGCGACCACCCCGCGCCCGCCCGACCCGCCGACCGCGACCGGCTTGCCGCGCAATTCGGGATCGTCGCGCTGTTCGACGCTGGCGAAGAAGGCATCCATATCGACGTGGATGATTTTGCGTAGGCCCATATCGCCTTGGGGCGCTTCGTCTTCGCCGTCGTCGGTGTCGCTGCTCACACCGCACAGCTAGCGCTTCGCGCAGGAAATCTAAACTGGTCAAGCCCGCGCAAGCGGTTCATGGCCCGCCGCCCATGCATGCCTCCGCTACCCCGACCGATGAACGCAGCTTTGCCGCGATGAGCGAACGGCGGCTGGTGTTCATGATGGCCGCGCTGATGAGCCTGCAAGCGCTCGGGATCGATTCGATGCTGCCCGCGCTCGGGATGATCGGCGATGATCTTGGCGCGGTGGGCAACGACCGGCAGTTGGTCATCGGTGCGTATTTGCTGGGATCGGGACTGGGCGCCCTCGTGCCGGGCGTGCTCGCGGACCGCTATGGGCGACGGCCGATACTGCTCGGCTCGATCGTGATCTACGCCGTGCTGTCGCTCGTCTGCGCGCTGGTGACGCAGTTCGAAGTGTTGGTGGCGCTGCGCATGGGCCAGGCGTTTCTCACCGCCGGGCTGTCGGTGCTGCCTGCCGCGATCATTCGCGACCGGGTAGGCGGCGACCGGATGGCGCGCATGATGTCGACCATCATGGTGGTGTTCATGGTCGTGCCGGTGCTTGCACCGTTCCTGGGGCAGACGGTGCTGCTGTTCGCCGGGTGGCGGTGGATATTCGTCATGATGGCCGCACTCGCCGTGCTGGTCGGCCTATGGACCTGGCGTGGCTTGCCCGAAAGCCTCCACGCGAGCGATCGCCAGCCGATCGAGCTTGCCCCGGTGCTGCGCAACATGCGCGAATCGTTCCTGCGGCGTGACGCCATCGGCTACGTGGTTGGGTCGAGCCTGGTGTTCGGCGCGCTGTTCGGGTTCCTCAATTCAGCGCAGCAACTGGTCGCCGACACGTTCGACATGGAGCGCTACTTCCCGTTCATCTTCGGCGGAGCGGCGGCGGGCATGGCGCTCAGCAACTTCTTCAATTCGCGGATCGTCGAGCGGTTCGGGGCTCGGCGGGTGTCGCACACCGCGTTGCTCGCGTTCATCGCGGTGTCAGTGCTGCAAGTGCTGGCCGCGAGCACGGGCGACGAGAAGCTGTGGCAATTCCTTCCGCTGATGGCGACCAACATGGCGCTGCTCGGCTTCGTCGGCGCCAATTTCGGCGCGATCGCGATGCAGCCGTTCAAACACATCGCGGGTTCGGCCTCGTCGGCACAATCATTCCTGCGGATGGTGACCTCGGCGGTGCTCGGCGCGATCATTGGGCACGCGTTTGACGGGACCGCGCGTCCGCTCGCATGGGCGCTGCTCATTTGCGGGCTGCTGAGCCTGCTGGCGGTGCTGTTCAGCGAGCACGGCAAGCTGTTTCGCCGCCTTAACCCGCCGCCAGCGCGCTAGCGCTCCGCTCCCAGCGCGCGCCACGCGAGCGCGGCGAATTCGCACAGCAGCGGGCGGGTATCGCGTGGGTCGATGATATCCTCGACGTTGAAGCGCTCGGCGCTGCGGAACGGCGAGGTGACTTTGGCCAGCCGTTCGCGGATCGCTTCCAGCTCGGCCTCGGGATCGTCGGCGGCCTCGATCTCGGACTTGTAAGCTACCTCGAGTCCGCCCGCGATCGGCAGCGAGCCCCAATCGCCCGATGGCCAGCAATAGCGATACTGGTAACGGTCGGCGTTGGACATCGCGCTTCCTGCGATGCCGTAGGCGCGGCGCATGACGACCGAGGCCAGCGGCACGGTCGCCTCGTACACCGCGTTCATCGCCTGAACGCCGTAGCGGATCGTGCCTGCGACCTCCGCTTCCCGCCCGATCATGAAGCCGGGATTGTCGACCAGATGGACGATCGGCAGGCGGAACTGATCGGCGAGTTTCACAAAGCGTTCGACTTTCTCGCTGGTCTTGGCGTCCCACGATCCGCCAAGAAACGACGGGTCGCTCGCCAGCACCGCGACCGGCCAGCCATCCAGTCGCGCCAGCGCGGTGATGCACGCGCGGCCCCAGTTGCGGCCGATCTCGAACACCGTGCCGGAATCGAGGATCATCTCGAGCGCGCGGCGCATCGAATAGACCTCCTTGTCGCCGCGCGGGACGAGCGAAAGAAGCGCTTCATCGCGGCGTGAAACAGGGTCCGAACATGCCGAACGGCGCGCGATCTGTCCGACATACTCGGGCATGAACGACAGGAAATGCCGTGCGCGGGCGAACGCCTCGGCTTCGCTGGCGACTTCGTCGTCGACGACCCCGTTGCGGGTGTGGATCGCGCTGCCGCCAAGTGATTCCTTGGCCTGCTCGTGGTTTTGCGAGCCATCGTCCTTCCACGCCTCGCCCAGCGCATCGACCACCGCCGGGCCGGCGGCGAAAATCTGGGATAGGCTTTTGACCATGATCGAATAGTGGCTGGCGACGATCCGCGCCGCGCCGAGCCCCGCCGTGGGCCCCAGCGCCAGTGCCACCACCGGCACGGTAGCGAGGTTTTTGACCACGTCGCCCCACGGGGTCACCGCGGGGATGTATGTCGCGCCGATCATCTCCAGCGTCTTGACCGACCCGCCGCCTCCTGTGCCGTCGATCATGCGGATCATCGGCAGCTTGAGCTCGTGCGCCATCTTTTCGGCCTGGACCATCTTGCGCCCGATGCCCGCGTCTGCCGCGCCGCCGCGAATGGTGAAATCGTCGACCGTGGCGACGACCGGGCGGCCATCGATCGTGGCCTTGCCGAACAGGAACGGCGCCGGAAGTACTCCGGTCAGCTCGCCGTTTTCATCGTAAGCCCCTTTCCCGGCGATCTTGCCGATCTCGCGGAAGCTGCCCGGATCGACCAGCGCGGCGAGCCGCGCGCGGGCATCCATCTTGCCGCGCCCATGCTGGCGCGCGACTTTGTCCGGCCCGCCCATCTCCTCGGCCAGCGCTTCGCGGCGGCGCAGTTCCTCAAGCTCGCGCGCCCAGGTCACTCCCCGGTCGGCTCCACCACGGCCAGCACCGCCTCGACCTGGACCTGGCTGCCCTCGCTCACCGACAGCTCGGTCACCGTGCCCGCGAACGGCGCGGCCAGCGCGTGCTCCATCTTCATCGCTTCGAGCACCACAAGCCGCTGCCCGGCGACGACGACGTCGCCCTGGGCCACATCGACCGCGATCACCTTGCCCGGCATTGGCGCAAGGATGGCGCCATCGTGCGCCGAGTGGTGGCCACCTGCAAAATTGGGCTGGGTGAACAGGAACGGCTGGGCGTCGCGCCAGACCAGCGAACCGCCGTCGATCGGTGCGGCGAAGCCGGTCGTTTCGGTGCATTCGTCCAGCATCAACGTGCGCCGCTCGCCGCCATGCTGGACGGTGATGCGCGCCGCGTCGGCCCGGTTGAGGCGGAAGCCGAATGCGCTCTCCCACGGACCCGCGCCGGGGGTGTCGCCGGCGGCGTAATACGGCCCGAACAGCGACAACGCGGCAACCTGCCATTCGGCATCGCCGGGCGGCGCAACCTCGGTCATCGCATCGCCGCGCTCTGCGATCAGCCCGGTGGTCACATCGCCGCTGCGAAAGTCGGGATCGTTGAGGCAGGCGAGCAGAAAGGCGGCATTGGTCCGCACGGGCCACACACGCGTCGCGAACAACCCAGCGGCAAGGTCGAGCATCGCTTCCTCGCGGGTTTCGCCCCTGGCGACCAGCTTGGCGATCATCGGATCGTAGAACGGGCTGACGACATCGCCCTCCTCGACCCCCGTCTCCACCCGCAACACGTGGCTGGGCAAGTCGAGCAGGTCGAGCGGGCCGGTCGACGGTAGAAAGCCGCTCGCCGGATCCTCGGCATACAACCGGGCTTCCATCGCCCACCCGTCGATGCCGAGCTCGTCCTGCGTCAGCGGCAGCGGCTCCCCGCTCGCGACGCGCAGCTGCCATTCGACCAGATCGACCCCGGTGATCACCTCGGTCACCGGATGCTCGACTTGCAGGCGAGTGTTCATTTCCATGAAGAAGATGCGGTCGGCGCGCAGGCCTTCGCTCGCGTCGGCGATGAATTCGATCGTGCCGGCGCCTTCGTAGTTCACCGCCTGCGCGGCGCGCACGGCGGCGGCGCAGATCGCCTCCCGGGTGGCCGCGTCCATTCCGGGGGCGGGGGCTTCCTCGATCACTTTCTGGTGGCGGCGCTGGAGCGAGCAGTCGCGCTCGAACAGGTGGACGACATTCCCGTGGCTGTCGCCGAACACCTGCACCTCGATATGGCGGGGCGAGGTAATCCACTTTTCGAGCAGGACCTGATCGTTCGAAAAGCTGGCACTCGCTTCGCGGCGGCACGATTGCAAAGCGGCTTCGAACTCGGCCGGGTCATCGACCTTGCGCATCCCCTTGCCGCCACCGCCGGCGACCGCCTTGATCAGAACCGGATAACCGATCTTGGCCGCCTCGGCGGCAAGCCGTTCGGCCGACTGGTCCTCGCCCAGATAGCCGGGGGTCACCGGGACCCCGGCGGCGATCATCCGCTCCTTGGCCGCGTCCTTCAGCCCCATCGCCTCGATGCTTTCGGGTCTGGGGCCGACCCAGATCAAGCCGGCGGCGATCACCGCGCGCGCGAACTCGGCGTTTTCGCTGAGGAACCCGTAACCGGGATGAATGGCGTCGGCGGCGGTCTCCTTCGCCGCGGCGATGATCTTGTCACCGACAAGATAGCTTTCGGAGGCCGGCGAGGGTCCGATATGGACCGCCTCGTCGGCTTCGCGCACGTGCAAGGCGCCGGCATCGGCATCCGAATAGACCGCGACCGTCGCGATGCCCATCGCTTGTGCGGTGCGCATGACTCGGCAGGCGATCTCGCCGCGATTGGCGATCAGGAGCTTGGTGATCATGCCAATGGGTTAGTGCGCGACGGAACGGCCCGCAAGCGGCTCACGACGGGACTGGCTCACTCGGGCAACGGCCCCATCGATGGGCGGGCGATCGGTCCGGCCATGCGAACGTCGATAAGGATGTCGGCGCGCTTCCATTCGGGCGGCTCGGCCGGTTCCTCGGGCTTGTTGCGTACTGCTTCCCACAACGCCGCGCTGACGTGGCGCAGCTTGTCACGCCGGCCGATGACGATGCGATGATCCCATGCGTGCGGGCCCAGTTCGAGCACCCTGCGACCGATTGCTCCATAAATGCGGAGCGCCGCGAGCACCGCCCAGCGGTTGCGGAACCGGAGCCGCGCCGCGCCCAGCCGCGCCATCGCTTCGTGCCGCTCCATCCGCCGGATGAGCCGCGCGGCCATGTCGGCCAGTTCCTGCCGGTGATGCGGCTTCATGTGCTGGCCGGGCTCGATATCCTCTTCGGCCAACCATTCTTGCGGCAGATAGCAGCGGTCGGCCTTGTCATCCTCGTCGAGATCGCGGGCGATATTGGCGAGCTGGAACGCGAAACCCAGGTCGCACGCGCGATCGAGCATCCACAATTCGTCCCGTTCCACGCCCATGACTACCGCCATCATCACCCCGACCGCTCCGGCGACGTGGTAACAGTAGCGCGCCAGATCCGCTTCGCTGCGCGGCCGCCAGCCGAGCGCGTCGAGCTCGAAGCCCATGATGACGTCTTCAGCCATTTCGCGGGTGAGGCCGCATTCTCGGGCGACCAGGCCGAATGCGTCGAAGGCCGGGTCGGCGGTCGGCAACCCGTCGAGCGCGCGCTCGGTCAGCAGGCGAATGGCGGTGACGCGGCGTTCGGCGCCTTCCTGCTCGCCCAGCTCGCCGCCATATTCCTGCGCGTCGGCCAGGTCGTCGCATCGGCGGCACCACGCATAAAGCAGCCAGACTTTTTCGCGCGTTGCGCGGTCGAACAGGCGGCTGGCGAGCGCGAAGCTTCTGGAGCCGCGCTCGATCGACTCTTCGGCGGAATCGACCAGGTCTTCGCGATCGCGCCCACCGCCCGCTTGCGCCGGCGTCGCCCTCAAGATCCGCGAGGGCGCCAGCATGCGGGGAACGACGCGGCGAGTGGGCCCTTTCACAGCTCGCTCGCCTTCATCGCGAAGATCGGTGTGTGCGGGCGGTATTGGGCCATCTTGTCGAGCAAGGTTGGAAGCTTCTGGTCGGCGATGATGATCCCCTGGTGCGCCGGTCGGACGAAGCCGACCTCGGCCATCTGGCGGTTGAACGCGATCAGGTGGTCGTAGAAGCCGAATGCGTTGAGCAGCCCGACCGGCTTGGTGTGATAGCCGAGCTGCGCCCAGCTAACCGCCTCCCACAATTCGTCCATCGTGCCGACCCCGCCGGGGATGGTGACGAACCCGTCGCTCAAGTCGGTAAAGGCCTGCTTGCGCTCGTGCATTCCGGAGACGGTGTGCAGTTCTGTGCAATCGCGGTTGGCGACTTCGGAATTGGCCAGCGCGTGCGGGATCACTCCGATCACCTCTCCGCCCGCGTCCAGCGCACCGGACGCGACCGCGCCCATCAGCCCGAGCCGCCCGCCGCCGTACACGACGCCGATCCCGCGCTCCGCCAGTGTGCGGCCGACTTCGCGCGCCAATTCGATATAGCGAAGATCGGCAGGCGACGCGGACCCGCAATATACGGCGAGACGCTTCATTCGGCCAGATCCTCCAGCATCAGTCCGGCGGTTGCCTTGGCGCTGCCGACGACGCCTGGAATGCCGGCGCCGGGATGCGTTCCTGCACCGACGAGGTAAAAATTCTTGATCACGTCGTCGCGGTTGTGCCCGCGGAACCACGCGCTTTGGGTAAGCGTCGGCTCAAGGCTGAAGGCGCTGCCCATGTGCGCATTGAGATCGTTCGCAAAGTCCTTCGGGGCGTAGTGAAACTTGGTCACGATCCGGTCATGGATGTCGGGGATCAGCCGCCGCCCGACTTCGTCGAGGATACGCTTCTCGAGCACCGGGCCAACTTCGTCCCAATCGATCGCCAGTTTCCCCATGTGCGCCACCGGGACCAGCGCGTAGAACGTGCTCTTGCCAGGAGGTGCCATGCTGGGATCGGTCACCGTGGGGTGATGCAGGTAGATCGAAAAATCGGCCGGCAACACGCCATGGTCGTAAATGTCCGACAGCAGGCCCTTATAGCGCGGGCCGAACAGAATCATATGGTGCGGGATGCCGGGCCAGCTCCCCTCGAGCCCGAAATGGACCACGAACAGCGACGGCGAATAGGATTTCTTTTTCAGGCTGCGCGCCTGGTCCGCCCCGCGTTTCGTGCTGCCGAGCAGGTCGCGGTAGGTGTGCATGATGTCGCCGTTGCTGGCGACTGCGTGGAAGCGTTCCTTCCATCCACTGGCGGTCTCGACCTCGGTCGCGCGATTGCCGATGGTGTGCACGCGAACGACCGGGTCAGCCATCCGCACCTCGCCGCCAAGTCGTTCGAAATGACGCACCATCGCCGCGGCCAGCCGATTGGTTCCGCCGCGCGCCCACCATACCCCGCCGTCTTTCTCCAGCTTGTGGATCAGCGCATAGATCGCGCTGGTGGTCATCGGATTGCCGCCGACCAGCAGCGTGTGAAACGACAGCGCCTCGCGCAGTTTCTCGCTTTTCACATAACTCGACACCATCGAGTAGACCGAGCGCCACGCCTGGTACTTGGCAAGCGCGGGCGCGGCTTTGATCATGCTGGCGAAATCGAGGAATGGCTTGGCTCCGAGCTTGCGGTAGCCTTCCTCGTAAACCCCTGCCGAATAGCGCAGGAAGTCCTCGTACCCGGCGTAATCGCCCGGCGCGACGCGGTCCATTTCGGCGCGCAAGCCGGCTTCGTCGTTCGAATAGTCGAAGTTGACGCCATCAGGCCAGTTGAGGCGGTAGAACGGCGAGACCGGCATCAGCTCGACGTCGGCGGCGATGTCATGCCCGGTGAGCGACCAAAGGTCCTTGAGGCAGTCCGGATCGGTAATCACCGTCGGCCCGGCGTCGAAAGTAAACCCGTCGCGCTCCCAGAAATATGCGCGGCCGCCGGGCTTGTCGCGCGCCTCGACTACGGTAGTCTTCACTCCCGCGGACTGCAGCCGGATGGCCAGCGCCAATCCACCGAAACCCGCGCCGATCACGCACGCGCGCTTACCGTCTGCGCTCATACTGCTTTCCTCATCAGGGGGGCGCCGCGCGTAGCCAGGGCGCGGATCGCACCCAGCACGGGCACCGGGGGCTTGCCGCACAGCACCCGGAGCCGGTCGGCGGGGGTGGAGCGGGCGGCGTAGAACCGTTCGATCAGCGCTTCGGGCAGGCGATAGAACCGCTCGAATACCTCGTAGCGTTGCTCGGCCGCGCCGGCCCCGAACAGCATCTGCCCGAGCCGGCGGTAGAACCCGGTCTTGCGCCAATGCGCCTGCGCGCGCGCCTCGACCATGGCGGCAAGCTGTGCGCCGGGGAGGTCCGCCGCGCGCGCGATCGCCAGTGCGGTCTCGACCGCGAAAGGCAAAGTGTAGCTGGTCAGCGGGTGAGAGAACCCGCCGCGCGCCCCGACGACAGCGACCCCCGGCGTGCGGTAAGCATCCTGGAACGCCGCGAAGTCGCCGCCGGTGACGACGGGCAGCACTCCGGTCTCGTGATCGAGCGTTTCGCCATGCCAGCCATGTGCGACGCAATAGCGATCTATCCGCCCGGCCAGCGCGGCGCGATCGAGCGCGGGACTATCGGCATAATAGGTATCTTCGACGAACAGCTCGTCTGGCGCCAAGGGGAGCACATAGACGAAGCGGTAGGCGCCATGCTGATCGACCACCGCGTCCATGATGATCGGGCGCTCCACGCCGTGGGGAGCACGGGTCCGCAGACGCCGTCCCATGAAAACCTGCCAGCCGCCATCGAGCGCCTCGGCGCCCGCAATTCCCCGCGCATCGATCACCGCGCGCGCATCGATCCGTTCGCCGTCCGCTAGATCGATCCCGCCGGCATCGAGCGATACCAGCCTCGCACCGCAGCGGATCGCGTCAGCCGAAAGCGATCGCCGCAGTCCCGCGTCAAAATCGGCCGACGCGAGCGAGCGGTAGGGCGTCGTCAGTTCGCGCGCATGCTCGGGAAAGCGCACCGCGTAGCCGTCCCACCGGGTCAGCCGGAACCGATCGAGCAGTGCCGTCCCGTCACCGTCAAGATCGCTTGCAAACCAGCTCCAGCGGTGATTGCCGCCGAGCGTTGCGTCAGCCTCGACGAGCGAGACACGCAAGTCCGGGCGCGCGCGGGCCAGCGCCAGCGCGATCAGCCCACCGGCGAGACCGCCGCCGGCGATCGCGATATCGATCGTGCGCCCGTTCATTGGCCGACGCCCTAAGCGGCATCCGGGCGGCGGGCAATCGCCTTCCCGCCGTGCGACGAGCTGTGCCCGAGGAACGAGCACTCGTGTTAACGGTTATCGCTGCACAACCAGGGGGAATTTGAGATCATGAGGACCATCGTCATCGCCGCCGGCATGCTGGCCGCGCTCGCCGTATCCCCTGCCGCAGCGCAGGAAGAACAAGTCACCGCTGGGCCGCCGGACAACGTGGCGAACGCCGATACGGTCTACGACGACACCTGGCTCAGCATCGGCTTGGGCGTCGGCTACGGCCCGAGCTACGATGGCTCCAACAACTACGTCGCCTATCCCGCTCCGCTCATCCAGGGGCGCATCGCCGGCGTCGGCATTCAGCCGCGCCCCGCGGGCATCGCGCTCGACTTCGTCCCCGATCCCGCCGACGGCGTTGGTCTCGCGCTGGGGCCCGTTGCGCGCGCACGGCTCAATCGCGCGCGCCAGATCAAGGACCCGGTGGTAGAGGCCGCGGGCGAGCTCGACACCGCGATCGAGGTCGGTTTCAATGCCGGGCTGAGTTTTCCCAAAGTGCTCAACCCATATGATTCGCTGACTTTCGGAACCGACGTTCTGTGGGACGTGAACGGCGCCCATTCGGGCATGACGATCACCCCGACGGTGTCCTATTTCACCCCCCTGAGCCGCGGCATCGCCGCGTCGCTGTCGTTCTCGGCCGAGCATGGCGACGACGATTTCATGGACTACTACTATTCGGTCAGTCCGGGACAAAGCGCGGCCAGCGGGCTGCCGCGGTACACTGCGGACAGCGGCTGGACCAAGGCCGGCGTGACGCTGCTGACCGGATTCGATTTCGATGGTGATCTGACCAACGGCGGGCTCGCGGCGGTGTTGGTCGGCGGCTATTCGCGGATGCTCGGCGACGCCAAGCGCACGCCGTACACCTCGATCCGCGGCAGCGCGGACCAGTGGTTCACGGCAGTCGGCATCGGCTACACCTTCTAGTCTTTCCCCCGCTCGCTACCGCGTTACAAGGGCGGCGATATCGAGTCCAAACGGGGAGGGGGACGTCATGACTTCACACGGTAGATTGCTCGCGGGCGCGGCGATGCTTGCGTTTGGCATGATCGCGCACTCCGCGTCGGCCAAGACAACGGTGATCCACGCCGACCGCGTGGTGACTGATCCGCAATCGCCCGTCCGCGGGCAATCGACTGTGATCGTCACCGACGGCAAGATCGTCAGCATAGAAAATGGCTTTAGCGCTGCGCCTGAGGGCGCCGACCTCGTCCATCTCGCGGGCAAGACCCTCGTCGCCGGGCTGATCGATCTCCATGTCCATCTCGGCGGTGATCCGAGCGGCGATTGGTGGCGCGAGGCGGTCGATACCGACGAATGGGGTGCGGTCGTCGCCGCCAAAAACGCGCGCCTGACGGCAAAAGCGGGCTTCACCACCGTGCGCGATGCAGGCGGCAACATCCGCGCGATGGCCGCGATCAAGGATGCGATCGCGCGCGGCTGGATGGCCGGTCCGCGGATCGTCGCGGCCGGATCGCCGCTGTCGGCAGTGGGTGGGCACGGCGATGTGCACGGATTCCGCCCCGAAGTGATGCACGCGCTGGCAGGGGACAACACCTGCACCGGCGCGGCGGAATGCGCTGGCGTCGTGCGCGGCAACGTGCGCGACGGATCGGAATGGATCAAGTTCCACGCCACCGGCGGTGTGCTCAGCCAGGGCGACAAGAGCCTTGGGCAGGCGTTCACTGACGAAGAAATGCGCAGCATCATCGGCACCGCGCACGATCTCGGCATCGAAACCATGAGCCACGCCCACGCCGATGCAGGAATCCTCGCCGCCACCAGGGCGGGCGTGGACACGATCGAGCACGGCACGTTCACCTCGGCCGCGACCGCGAAGGAAATGAAGGCTCGCGGCACGGTGCTCGTCCCCACGCTGCTCGCATTCAAGGGCATCGGTGAGAAGCTCGGCCAGAACTTCTACTCAGCCGCGGTCGAGACCAAGATTCGCATGACGCTCGACCACATCGGCGAAGGCTGCCGCAACGCGCGCGCCGCGGGGGTTACAGTCGCGTTCGGCACCGACAGCGGGGTCACCGACCACGGCCGCAACGCCGAGGAGTTCGCGCTGCTCCAGGACAAGTGCGGCATGTCGGCGCGCGAGGCGCTGGCGAGCGCGACGACCGTGGCGGCAAAGATCCTGGGCATGGAAGGCCAGATCGGCCGCATCGCGCCCGGCTACTCGGCCGATATCATCGCGATCGAGGGCGATCCTACGCAGGACGCCCGAGCGCTTGAAAAGGTCGATTGGGCGATGAGCCAGGGGCGGGTGATCGACTGAGGCCTGCAGGGCTTGTTGATGCACCGCACGGTTGTCGGCATACCGGTATCTCGAAATTCGGAGAATACCTGACATGGATGCGCCCACCACCGCGCGAGCGATCGACAAGGATGCCTTGCGCGAAAAGTACGCCGCAAGAACGCGACAAACGGCTGCGCACCGATGGCTCGGCGCAATACCTGCGGCTCGAAAGCGAGTTCGCCGAGCTGGCGGGCGATCCTTACACGCCGGTACAGCCGCGCGATCCGGTCACCGATCATGTGACTTTCGCCTTCGTCGGCGGCGGGTTCGCCGGGCTGGTGGTGGGCGCGCGGTTGAAGGAAGCGGGCATCGACGATGTGCGGATCATCGACAAGGGCGGCGATTTCGGCGGGACCTGGTACTGGAATCGCTACCCCGGCGCGCAGTGCGATACCGCCTCGATGATCTACATGCCGCTGCTCGAGGAAACCGGCCATATGCCGACCGAGAAGTACGCGCACGCCCCCGAAATCCGCGAGCATTGCGCGCGCATCGGCCGGAAGTTCGGGCTCTATGACAACGCGCTGTTCCACACCCAGGTGACCGCGCTGGCATGGGACGATGCCACCAGGCTGTGGACGGTCGAGACCGATCGCGGCGACCGGTTTACCGCCAAGTACGTCGGCATGGGCACCGGACCGCTGCACGTTGCCAAGTTGCCCGGCCTGCCAGGTATCGAGACCTTCAGGGGCAAGAGCTTCCACACCAGCCGGTGGGATTACGACTACACCGGCGGCGACCCGGACGGCGCGCCGCTGACCGGACTGGCCGACAAGCGCGTGGCGATCATCGGCACCGGCGCCACCGCGGTGCAGTGCGTGCCGCACCTTGCGCGCGATGCAAAGGAACTGCTGGTGTTCCAGCGAACCCCATCGTCGGTCGATGTGCGCAACAACCAGCCGCTCGACCGGGAATGGTTCGAGGGCGTGGCCGAACCCGGCTGGCAGAAGAAGTGGCAGGAGAATTTCGTCGGCAACCTCGGCGGCGGGTTCGCCAAGGAAGATCTCGTGCAGGACGGGTGGACCGATCTCGGGCACCGCATCCGCAAGGAGATCATGGCGCTGCCGGCCGATCAGCGCACGCCCGCCAACGTGCTGGCGGCATACGAGGACGCCGACCATCAGAAGATGTCCGAAATCCGCGCGCGAGCCGAGACCGTGGTGGCGGACCCGGAGGCGGGGCAGAAGCTCAAGGCATGGTACCGCCAGCTGTGCAAGCGGCCGTGTTTCCACGACCAGTATCTCGATGCCTACAACCAGCCCGGCACGAAACTGGTGGATACCGACGGGCAAGGGGTTGAGCGGATTACCGCAAGCGGGGTGGTCGCGGGCGGGGTGGAATACCCGGTCGATTGCATCATCTACGCCTCGGGCTTCGAGGTCGGCACCGAATATTCATCGCGCGCCGGTTTCCAGGTCACCGGCCGCGGCGGTGAGACGCTGAGCGAGCATTGGGAGGGCGGCATGCGTACCTTCCACGGGCTGCAGATGCACGGTTTTCCCAACGCGTTCATGGTCCAGCCGACGCAAGCGGCCAACCTGATCGCCAACGTGCCGCACAACATCGTCGACCACGCCGACACCATCGCCGCGGTGGTTGCCGAGGCGGAGAAGCGCGAGGCCGCCTCGGTCGAGCCGACCGCCGAGGCGGAAAAGGCCTGGGTCGATCTGCTGCTGACCGGGATGGGCGCGTCGCTCGGCAATCTCGGCTGCACGCCGGGTTACTACAACAACGAAGGCGAAGGCTTCGGCGATGCAGCAAAGTATGCGGTCGGCCACCCGGCGGGCGCACTAGCCTACTTCAGCCACATCGACGCGTGGCGCAAATCGGGCAGGTTCGAGGGGCTGGCGTTCGGCTAGCCAGCGGGTGGACAGGGCCGTACTCGCTGTTGCAATCTGGTTCACAGGGCGGGAAGACGCCCGGTCGGGAGGATAGAATGATCTCATCGCGTTTTCTGTTGCTGTGCGGGGCCTGCGTGTCGCTTGGCGCGTGTGCGACGATCCCTGAACCGGATCGCGGATCGCTTGCCGCAGCGCCGAGCGCGGATGAGCGGGTCCCTTCGGCAGCGCCTGACCCCGACCAGCGGACCAGGCTTTACGACCTGTTTGCGCGAACCGACGCGGCCTTTATCGCGCGAAACCCGATCGCGGCCTTCTTCCGCGGCGACTTCTCCCGCGCGGACCAGCTCGGCGATCAGTTCACCCTGGAATCCTACGCGGCCGAGCGCGTCGCGGCGCAGGAAGCGCTTGCCGCGCTCTCGCAGATCGACCGCGATGGTCTCCCTGAAGCGGACCGGATCGCCTACGATGTATTCCGGTTCGGCCAGCAGCAGACCGTCGCCGGGACCGAACCTGCGATCCTGCGCTACGACGCCAGCCTGCCGATCGATCACTTTCGCGGCCTGCACATCTTCTACCCGCGGCTGTCGAGCGCGGGCGGGCAGATGCCCTTTGCCACGCCGGCCGATTACGACAACGCGCTCAAGCGGCACGCACAGTTCGGCCCGCTGATCGATCGGGCCATCAGCCGCTTCCGTGCGGGCATGGCCGATCGGGTGGTGCACCCGCGCATCGCCACCGAAACGATGATTGCCCAGCTCGATACGCAATTGGCGCTCGGCACTGAAGCGACGCCTTACTGGACGCCGGTCGCGCAAATGCCGGCGAGCTTCACCGCCGACGATCGTACGCGGCTCGAACGCGATTATCGGCGCGCGATCGAGCAGGACATCCGTCCTGCGCTGCAGCGGTTGCGCACGTTCCTGGCTGACGAGTACCTGCCGGCGTCGCGGGCGACCGTGGGCCTGGCCGCCTCGCCGGGCGGCAATGACTACTATCGATCGCGCGTTGCCGAGATGACCACGTTGCCGCTCGATCCCGAAGCGGTGCACCAGCTCGGCCTGTCGGAAGTCGCGCGGATCAACGCGGCGCTGGCGACTGCGCGCGTCGAGGCGGGGAGCCGCAAGCCGACTGTCTTCCGCGACAAGGCCGCGCTGACCGAGGCGTGGTACGCGATCGGCCGCAAGGTCGATCCGCTGCTGCCGCGGCTGTTTTCGACGATCCCCAAAACGCCGCTCGAGATCCGGCCCTACGAGGAGTTCCGCGAGAAGTTCAATCTCGCCGCTTCCTACAATCCCGGCGACCCCGCCACGAACAAGCCGGGCGTATTCTATTTCAGCGGTTACGACCTCGCCAACCGCGAAGTCTCCCCGTTCGTCGCCCTCTACATGCACGAGGGCAACCCGGGTCATCACTTTCAGACGATGGCTGCCTATGAGAATCCCGACCTGCCGGCGTTCCTGCGCTATGGCGGGTACACGGCCTTCTCGGAAGGCTGGGGTCTTTACGCGGAAAGCCTCGGCTACGAACTGGGCCTCTACGACGATCCGGTCGAGCGGATCGGCGCGCTGGCTGGCGGCGAACTGCTGCGCGCGGTCCGGCTGGTGGTCGACACCGGCATTCACGCCAAGGGCTGGAGCCGCGACCAGGCGATCGAGTACATGGTCGCCAATGGTCAGCCGCGCGAGTTCGCGACCAGCGAGGTCAACCGCTACATCGTAATGCCCGGGCAGGCACTGGCCTACAAAATCGGCGAACTGAAGATCAAGGAACTGCGCAAGCGGGCCGAAGCGGCGCTTGGGTCACGGTTCGACGTGCGCGCCTTCCACGCGCAAGTGCTCAATACCGCCGACCTGCCTCTGACGGTGCTGGAAGCCAAGATCGACGCGTGGATCGCCGCCGGGGGCAAGTAGCGCCGCAGCCGATTGCGCGCGCCGCATCATCGGGGTAGGACACGCCATCCCCGGGGAGCCAGCTTGGCTGAGAGGTATGGGCAGCGCCATACGACCCGTCGAACCTGAACCCGTTAGCACGGGCGGAGGGAGGGCCGGTTTTCGCGCTCCCGTTCCGTCCTGAGAAGGACTTCGCGCGCATGGCCGATATCAATTCCAAGCTCGAAATCGGTGTCACTACCGGCCCGATCCGCGGCAGCCGCAAAGTCCACGTCGGACCGCTGCGGGTGGCGATGCGCGAGATCGTGCTCGAGCCTTCGTGCGGCGAGGATCCGGTGCGGGTCTACGACACCTCCGGCCCTTATACCGATCCTGCCCGGACTATCGACATTCGCGCCGGCCTGCCGATGATCCGCCGCGATTGGCAGCTCGCCCGCGGTGACATCGAGGAATACGCCCCGCGCGATGTGCGTCCCGAGGACAACGGCCAGCTCGGCCCCGACCGCTCCGGCGGCGTGCCCCCGTTCCCGACCGCGCTGCGCCGCCCCGTGCGGGCCAAGGCCGGGGGCAACATCAGCCAAATGCACTACGCGCGTCGGGGTATCATCACGCCCGAGATGGAATACGTGGCGGAGCGCGAGAACCTCGGCCGCGCGCAGATCGCGCACGAACGCGACGGCGAGGACTTCGGCGCGGAAATCCCCGACTACGTCACGCCCGAATTCGTCCGCGACGAAGTGGCCCGCGGGCGGGCGATCATCCCTTCCAACGTCAACCACCCGGAATGCGAGCCGATGGCGATCGGGCGCAATTTCCTGGTCAAGATCAACGCCAACATCGGCAATTCCGCCGTCGCGAGCAATGTCGCGAGCGAGGTCGACAAGATGGTCTGGTCGATCCGCTGGGGCGCGGACACCGTGATGGATCTCAGCACGGGGCGCAACATCCACGACACCCGCGAATGGATCATCCGCAACAGCCCCGTGCCCATCGGCACCGTGCCGATCTACCAGGCGCTCGAGAAAGTCGGCGGCGTGGCCGAGGACCTGACCTGGGAAATCTTCCGCGACACGCTGATCGAGCAGGCAGAACAGGGCGTCGACTATTTCACCATCCACGCCGGGGTGCGCCTGCCGTACATCCCGATGACCGCCAAGCGCGTCACCGGCATCGTCTCCCGCGGCGGCTCGATCATGGCGAAATGGTGCCTCTCCCACCACAAGGAGAGCTTTCTGTATGAACGGTTCGACGAGATAACCGAGATCTGTAAGGCCTATGACATCGCTTATTCGCTGGGCGATGGCCTGCGCCCCGGATCGATCGCCGACGCCAACGACGAAGCGCAGTTCGCTGAGCTTTACACGCTCGGCGAACTCACAAAGAAGGCCTGGGCGCAGGACGTGCAGGTGATGATCGAAGGGCCCGGCCACGTGCCGATGCACAAGATCAAGGCCAACATGGACAAGCAGCTGGAGGCGTGCGGCGAGGCGCCGTTCTACACGCTTGGCCCGCTCGTCACCGACATCGCTCCGGGCTACGACCACATCACCAGCGGCATCGGCGCGGCGATGATCGGGTGGTTCGGCACCGCGATGCTTTGCTACGTCACGCCCAAGGAGCACCTCGGCCTGCCCGACCGCGACGACGTGAAGGTGGGCGTGGTGACCTACAAGCTCGCCGCCCACGCCGCCGACCTTGCCAAGGGGCACCCGGCGGCCAAGGTCCGCGACGACGCGCTGTCGCCGCGCGCGCTTCGAGTTCCGCTGGCGCGACCAGTTCAACCTCAGCCTCGATCCCGACACCGCCGAGCAGTACCACGACCAGACGCTGCCGGCCGAAGGCGCCAAGACCGCGCACTTCTGCTCGATGTGCGGGCCCAAGTTCTGCTCGATGAAGATCACCCAGGAAGTGCGCGATTTCGCCGCGAAGCAGAACCAGTCGCCGGACGCGTTCATCGCCGCCGAAGAAGCCGAGGCCGGCATGGCGGAGATGAGCAAGAAGTACCGCGCGGGCGGCAATGAGCTCTACATCGGTGCGGGCGGGCGCGAGCACGACTGACGGGCCGCCACGCCTGCGATTGACGAACGGTGCGAACCAGCGGACAGACCGCGCGGTAATTTATTTCGCAAGGAGGGGTCTTGCCATGTCCACCTATCGCCTGCTGCAAATCGCGCTGGTCGCGTTCGGGGTGGTGTTCTGCCTGATCTGGCCGTTGTCGATCGTCTGGCCGTCGGGCTGGGCCTGGCATGACGGGCCGCCGATGGCGTCGCAATATTTCCAGATGATCGTGGGACTTTACGCCACGCTCGGGGTGTTCCTGATCCTCGCCGCGCGCGATCCGCTGGCCAACACCTCGCTGATCCAGTTCACCGCCGTGTCGAGCGCGGCCCACGCCGCGATCATGGCGGTCCAGGCGGTCAAGGATCCGATGCACGGCGGACACCTGCTTGGCGACGTGCCTGCGCTGTTGCTGGTGACGGTGGTGCTCGGCGTGCTGCTGCCGATGGCCGCGGGCAACCGGCGCGGCGAGGGACCGCCGGCTTCGCAAGTCGCCTGACACGACAGGCGGGAGCACACGCTTGGCGCGCGCCCGCTGCAACCTTTAGCGTGCGGTGGCGGTCAGCTCCACGCGGCGGTTCTGGCGGGCCGCTTCAACGCCGGTTTCACCTAGCGCGGTCAGCGCGATCTGGTCCGCCTGGGCGTTGGCCTGGACCAGCGCATCGCGGACCGCTTCGGCGCGGGCCTCCGACAGCTTCTGGTTCGTCGCGGCATCGCCCGCCGGGTCGGCATAGCCGCGCACAGAGATCCGCGCGGTCGAGCGGCTCGACAGCGCGGAGGCGACATCGGCAATCTCGTCGCCAGTGCTCGCGTCCAACGTCGATGAACCGCTGCCGAAGGTGACCTGGCGCAACGCGTACGTCTGGGGCAGCGGCTCATCGCCCGCGAAAGTAGCGGCGAGCCCGCCACGCTCGTACGGCGTGACGGTGGCCGTGTTGCTGTCCATCCCCGCCGCAGGGGTCATCGTGGTATCGCCCATGGCAGTCTCGTCGCTCGCCATCGTGGTGCGCGCATCGTCCTGATCGCACCCGCGCAGCAGAAGAGTGAGAAGCACGATCGCCGCCAGGGCGCCAAGTATCAGCGGCACCCAGTTCCGCGGCGCCGGCTCCACGGCCATGCCCGCAGCCTCGCGTCGGCGGCGCTCGTGTTCTTCGGGGGTCAGCTGTGCAGGGCCGATGTCGTCGTGGTCGCTATCCATGGGTCTCACCTTCGAGCTTCCCTCGCCCGCTGAGTGCTAAATACTCCAAGCGCGGTTAGTTTCCGTGGGGATGGCGCGGACGAGCCGCCTGGCCGAAGGGGCTTTGCTGCCTTGTCTGCTGCGATAATCTCAACCGGGCATAGTGCGACGACTAGCCGCGACACGTAATCGTTCCGGCAACTCGCCGAAGCGCGCGCCTAAGCGCCCGCTCAAGCGTCCTTGCTGGCAGAGTTTGCGTTTTCTTCGCCATCGATCTCCTGTTCGCCCAGCTGGCCGTGGCCGTGGTAGGCTGCGTTGCTCTGGCCGCCGTGGAACCCTTTGCCGGTGTCCTTGGGGCCGACCGGGCCGCCGCCGCCGGCGCCGCGGGTGTCGGCAGGAATGCCGGTTCCGCCCGGCTCGCCCTTGTGGCTGTCGCCTGAGCCTTTGGCGGGCATGCCCTGGGTTGGTTGCTTAGCGGGTTGCGATGGTTGCATCGGTATTCTCCTCGTCCGTTCAACGAGGCGCAGAGCGGGCGCGTTCCCGCATCGGGTTCGGCGCGCGGTGACAAACGGCTTTCCTACACGCCGCGCACTGTGGCTTATCCTCGCCGATGAACCAGCCGGCCCATTCGATCTCCCACCCGCCACGCGCGGCAGAGCCCGCGCCACTCAGCCAGTGCCTCGCGGAACGGCGCGGCTACCACTGGACGACCGAGCGGGCGCTCGGATTTCTCAAGGCGCTCGCCCGGTGCGGCAAAGTGGCCCAGGCGGCGCGCAGCGTGGGGATGAGCCGCCAGTCGGCCTATCGCCTGCGCGCGCGGCTCGAAAAGACTCCGCAAGGCGCGCAGTTCGCGCAGCTGTGGGACCGCGCGGTGACCGGCGCCCGCGCGGCGCGGCAGGCGGACAAGCGGCATCGTTCCAAAGTGACGCTCGCGCCCGAACGCGACGTGTTCGGAATCGGGCGGTGACGGCGCGGGCGTACGATGGTGACGGGTCGGCGCCCAAGGTGACGGTTCTTGACGCGAAGGCGACGCAATCGGGCGTTTTCGGCTCAGGACACTGTAACATGTGTAACACGCAAGGCGCGTGGTCAGCTTCGCCCAAGCTTGACCAGCGACTGGTCGAGCGCTTGCAGGAAGCGCGACCGATCGGCCTTGGCGAACGGGGCTGGGCCGCCCATCACGCCGTCCATCCCGCTACGCAGGTCGGCCATGATCGCGCGGGTGGCGACGGCGGCGCCGATGCTCCCGGCGTCGAACGGCTTGCCGGTATGGGCGAGCACCAGCGCGCCCGCCTTGACGCAGCGCTCGGCGAGCAGGATGTCGCCTGTGATCACCACGGTTCGAGGGCCGGCGTGCCCGGCGATCCAGTCGTCCGCCGCGTCGAACGCGTCGGTCACCAGCACGCGGGTGACCAGCGGGCTGTCGGGGATGCGGAAAGGGCGAATTGCTGACCACGAAGACGTGCGCGCGATGACGCTGGGCGACGCGGTAGATCTCGTCCTTGACGGGGCAGGCATCGGCGTCGACGAGAACGGTGAGGGGTTGGCGGTCCACGCACATGCGCCTAGCGCGCTTTCCGGCCGCCCGGCAACTCGGCTGGCCGGAACCGCGCTCTGGCCGCGGGCATTCTGATTGAAATCATTTGAAGGACTACCGATGCTCGAACACGTCCCCGCTTTCCTTGGCCGCGCGCTCAAATCCGTCAGGGCCGGGCATGGCAAGCTTGCGGTGGCGCGGCTCGGCGCGGACGAGACGCTCGGCGCCGGCGGCTTCGCGTTGACCAGCGCCGCGTTCGAGGACGGCGAGCCGCTCGACCCCACCTTTACCGCCGACGAGGAAGACGCCGTCGCGCCGCCGCTTGCGTGGACCGCGCCGCCGGCCGGTACCCGCGCGCTGGTGCTGGTGGTCGAGGACCCGGACGCGCCGAGCCCGCAGCCGCTCGTCCACTTGCTCGGGTGGGGGTTCGACCTGGGCGCGGGCGAACTGTTCGAGGGCGACGATCCGCCGATGATCGGGCTCAACTCGTACAACCAGGCGGGCTGGCTGGCGCCCGACCCGCCGACCGGCCACGGACCGCACGATTACGTGTTCCAGCTGTTCGCGCTCGATACTCCGCTGACGCTCGAGCCCGGCGCGGGTCGCGGCGCGCTTTTCGATGCAATAGAAGGCCACGTGCTCGCGGTCGCGGTGCTGACCGGGACGTACGAGCGCAAGTAGCGATCACTCCTTAGCGGGCAGGGCTCGGCACAATTTTTCAAGGACAGCAGCCAGCGCGTCGTCGGTGGCCGCTTCTTCGTCGCGGATCGTGCGCAAGCTCTGGGCCGCATCGTCGAGCCCGAGTGCCTCTGCCAACCCGATGGCAGTCTCGTAGCTGACCCGCTCCGATTGCTTCCCCTTGCGCAGCGCACCGGTCAACGCGATGTCGAGCAGCGGGCCGGGCGCGATCGTCTCGGCGTCGCTGTCGGCATCGTCGAGGATCGCGCGCAGCCAGATGTTCGGCGGGCCGCCCGGCGCCTGGCCCAGAGAGTGCGTGATCGCGGCAAGCTCATGGCGCTGCCGGTCGCTGTTCGTCTGGTCGTTGGCGATGATTGCGATCAGCTCGGCATCCCGAGCATGCCCGCGCACCGTCGGCAGCCGCCCGGCCATTGCGGCCTCGCCGTCGAACAAATCGCTGAGAGCCATCAACAGCAAGGACGTTCCGCTCTCGACTTCGGCCATTATACCTCCTGCTCTAACATAGATTAACTTACCGATTTCGCGGCAGAATTTCTGGAACGGCCCTCCGGTTAATCGGTTGCGGCAACAGTCACATTTATTCCCGACCACCACTCAAAGGATCTTGCCATGGGGTATCGTCTTTTCCTGACCGCCGCCGCTACTCTAGCGCTGGCCGCGTGCAACAGCGCCGCCGATGACGCCGACACGACCGCCACCACCGCCGATACGACAATGACCGAACCGGCGACGGTCAATCCCGACGCAATGGCTGACAGCGCCATGCCAACCGATGCACAGGGCTTCGTCGACCAGGCTTCGGCGAGCGACATGTACGAGATCGAGGCCGGCAAGCTCGCCCAGAGCATGGGCAAGAGCCAGGGCGTCAAGGACTTCGGCGCGATGATGGTCAAAGATCACACCAAGTCGTCGGCTGACCTCAAGGCAGCCGCCGCGAAGGCTGACGGCGTGACGGTCACCCCCAAGCTCAGCGCCAAGCAGCAGTCCGATCTCGACGCCCTCAAGGCGGCTGGCGACAACTTCGACGCTACTTACAAGCAGCAACAGGTTGCCGCGCACGAGATGACGCTGTCGATGCTCCAGGGCTTCGCCCAGAGCGGCGACAACGCTGCGCTCAAGGACTTCGCCGGAAAGACCGCGCCGGTCGTCGAGGGTCACCTCGCGCAGGCGCGCAAGCTATCGTGATTTAGCCGTTCTTCATGTTCTCCAGCCCCTTGACCGAGCCTGGCTTGGTCGAGGGGTTGGACGCGTTCTGCTTGGGGCCTTTCTCTGTCTTGGGCTTGCGCGCTTCCTTGTTCGATTTCTTCTGACCCTTGGCCATGATGTGCTTCCTGAGGGGCGGGATGCCCTGCGTCCCCGGATAGACGCCCGCCTCGCAAAGCGCCATGGACGATGGACCGGACGCCGCGCTCGGAGTTGGCCGGTACCAGAAAGGAAACCGCGGCGATGGCCGATCTCTATCTCAAGGCGCTGGAGTCCGAGCGCAAGTCGCTGTGGGCCACTTGCCGCCTCAAGGGGCTGGGCATAGGTACCCCCGAGCGCGAGAGGATTGCGGTGCTCGACGAGGCGATCGCTGCCCAGAAGGCCCGGCATGCAGGGCGCGGCAAGGGCGGCTGAGCGGCCCTGCGGCCTAACGAAAAGGCGCCGTCACCGACCGATCCGGTCGGGCTGCGCGGCGAATGATTCGCTTATTTGCACACCACGTGCTATATCACTCCACGCTGACGTCGAAATTTGCGACGGACTTCGACTTTTGACGACCGCCGTTTGCCCGAAAGGGCCCCGGCGCAAACCAGACGACGACTTCCTTTCATGTGACGACCTGACGCACGACCCCGCCGCACTTTGCGAACGGGCACTATCGTTTCTTGAAAGGAAACACCCATGAGCACCAAAACCGGAACCGTAAAGTTCTTCAACACCGACAAGGGCTATGGTTTCATCCAGCCCGACGACGGTTCGGGCGACAGCTTCGTGCACATCTCGGCCGTTCAGGCTGCCGGCATGCAGTCGCTCGATAAGGACCAGCGTCTCAGCTACGAAGTCGAGCAGGGCCGCAACGGCAAGGCAAGCGCTGTCAACCTGACCGCTGCCGACTGATCCGCATCCCGTTACGTCCCCTCCCGCCCTGCGCGGGAGGGGATTCTCTTTTTCGCTGCGGAGCCGCCAATGAGCCAGACTTTCGATTTCTATGACGCCCGCGCGAACGAAGCTGCTGCGGAGGCTGAGGCGGCGACGCTCGACAACGTTCGCGAGCGCAATCTGCGCGCCGCGAAGACGTGGCGAGGCCTCGCCGACCAGGCGCGTAAGGTAATGACCGACCGGGTCCGTACCGAGCGCGAAAAGGCAGATCGCCGGGCAGCCGAAGAGGCCTGATCGCGAAGCCTTTGATCGGTGCAATCGCGCCCGGTTAACTCAATTTTTAAGCAAACGCGGCCTCAGCCTGTCTGGCTGATCATCTCGCTCTGAACGTCGATCGTGCGCGCCTGTCCGGGCCCAGGCGCGAAGCCGGGCTGGTCGGGCGGCTCGCCACTGGCGGTCGGGCGCATCTCTTCAGCCAAGTCTGAAACGCTGGCGGACCATTCCGGATCGGCTTGCGGCTCGGAATAAGCAGGCTCGGGCGCCGGCGCCCACGCCGCCTCGCGCCAGCCAAAGCGGCGTTGAGCGTACAGACCGCGGGTAGACAGCTCACCAACTTCCAGGCGACCATCGGGCGTCCGCATCGCATAATGATCCGGCAGCGCCACCTGCTCGCTCAGGCCGCTGTCGGACTCGTCGAACGCGATAGCTGGCCGAACGATTTCATCCATCCCGATCCCGGCGTGCTGGATGGGTCGGGTGTTGATCGTCGTGCCGCTGACGACCCCGGCGACCGAGGCGAGCGCGCACGCACCCAAAAACAAGGGCGTTGCCTGCATGGCTTTGCTCCAAAACTGGTCGAATACGTGTGGCCTAACAATGCACGCGTAACTGCCGTGTTCCCAACCAGGGGAACTCCAGCGCGCGCCGCGCGTCGCTCGTTCATGACCAGACTGGTACTCCTTCTCGCTGCGCCACTCGCGCTGGCCGCTTGCAACAACTCGCCGGCCCCCACCGAAACGGCGACGGCCTCGAGCCAGACGCCCGTTGCGTCGGCGGCCGGCTCAGCAGTGCCGGGCGACACCAGCGACATGCGTCCCTACGACGGCATCGGGGCTGACGAGCGTGTCCAGTTTACCGGGACCGAGCCGTTCTGGGGCGGACAAGCGAGCGGAAACGAATTGACGTATTCGACGCCCGAAAACCCCGACGGCCAGCCGATCACGGCGAAACGCTTCGCTGGCCGCGCCGGAGTATCGTGGAGCGGGTCGTGGCAGGACCAGCCGTTCCGCCTCGCGGTCACCGAAGGGACCTGTTCGGACGGAATGAGCGACCGGAGTTACCCGTTCACCGCCACGCTTCAGGTTATGGGAGAGGAGCGCCGGGGGTGCGCCTGGACCGAGCGCCGCAGCTTTACTCCGCCATCTGGCGGGACTTAGTCAGCGAGCCTCGGCCATCCAGTCCGGCCTGAGCGCAGGTTCGATGTTCTCGGTCCGCAAGTGGTCGATAGCCACGCCAAGTCCGGGATAGGCCACCTTGCGGCGGCTCTGGTCGGAGCGGTCAATCGGCACCACCACGAGCCGGCGATTGACCTTTTGCCGCCAGTTCATCCGCGCGGTGTTTTCCTGACCGACGTAGCAGCCCTTGGTGAAGCTCACGCCGTTGAGCTCGCCGGCGTTGGTCTCAAGCCACAGGACATCGCCGAGCTCACCGCGCCCTTCGGCGACGCCGAGCGCCAGCCGGTGCGCGTGCCATTCCCCGTCGGCCGGCCGATCGTCGCGAGATACGGGCGCGAGCCAGCGTTCGCCGAGTGATGGCAACCGCGGGTCGCGCGCCCCGCCATCTCCGACATGGGGTGCCCAGTGGACGGCGACTGTATCGTCGCGCGCGATCGCCAGTTTCCGGCGCAGGCGGTACATCGACAGCCGCCGAACGAGGTCGTCCGCCGCCGCAGCCTCGCAATCGAGCAGCAGTTCGCCGGGGGCGCCGGGCCACACGATCAGATCGAACAGCGCCTTGCCCTGCGCGGTCAGCAGTCCTGCATAGACCGGCAATGAGCCGGTGACGTCGTTGGTCAGCAGACCCTGCAGGAAATCCGGCGCGTCCTCACCGGCCTCGGTTGGGGCGACGCGGACAATTGAGCGATCGAACAGGCGGGTGGCAGGCATGGGTGACAGATAGGAGGCCCGTCGCATAAGGGAAAGCGATGGCCGATTCCCTCATCATCCGCCGCCCCGATGACTGGCACGTCCATTTGCGCGACGGGGACATGCTGCGCGGCGTTGTGGCGCACACCGCGCGCCAGTTCGCTCGCGCGATCGTCATGCCCAATCTCTCGCCGCCGGTCACGACCACCGCGGCGGCACGCGACTACCGCGGACGGATCATCGCCGCGCTGCCCGCCGACGCAACGTTCGAGCCGCTGATGACCGCCTACCTGACCGATCACAGCGACCCTGCCGATCTCATGCGCGGCAAGGCGGAGGGCGTGCTGAGCGCGGCCAAGCTGTATCCGGCCAATGCGACCACCAATTCCGCGCACGGGGTCAGCGACATCGCCCGGCTCGATCGGGTATTTGCGGCGATGGAAGAGGCGGGCCTGGTTCTATGCGTGCATGGTGAAGTGACCGACCCTGAAGTCGACGTGTTCGACCGCGAGGCGGTGTTTATCGAGCGGCACCTTGCCCGCATTGTGCGCAAATTTCCGGGCCTGAAAGTGGTGCTCGAGCATGTGACCACGCAAGAGGGGGTCGCGTTCGTCGAGGCGGGCGGCGCTAACGTTGCAGGCACGATCACCCCGCAGCATCTCCATCTCAACCGCAATGCGATGCTGGTAGGCGGGATGCGCCCGCACGCCTATTGCCTCCCGGTGGCCAAGCGCGAGCGTCACCGGCTCGCGCTGCGCAAGGCGGCGACGTCTGGATCGGAGCGGTTTTTCCTCGGCACCGACAGCGCGCCGCACGGGAAAGCCGATAAGGAATCGGCGTGCGGCTGCGCGGGCATCTTCAACGCGCCGTTCGCGCTCGAGAGTTATCTTCAGGTATTCGACGACGAAGGTGCGCTGGAGCGGTTCGAAGGGTTCGCGTCGCTTCACGGCCCGGCGTTCTACGGTCTGCCGGTAAATCGCGAAACGATCACGCTGGTTCGGCGAGAGGCGATCGTCCCCGACGCTATCGATGCGGGCGGCACCGCGATCGTGCCGTTCCACGCGGGCGAAGCACTCAGGTGGCGACTGGCGTCCGGCTAGCGCGTAAATCCCATATGAAGATCGAAATGGCGATCCAGATCGCTACGAACGCCGCGAGCTGTGCGGGCAGCAACGGTTTGTCAAACACCGTCAGCCCGAGCACGAATACGATCGTGGGCGAGAGGAACTGGACGAACCCGAGCGTCGAGTAAGCCATTCGCCGCGCGGCGACCGCGAACAGCCATAGTGGGATCGCGGTCAGTGCCCCTCCGAGGATGATCAGCAGGCTGAGTTGCCATTCATGCCCGAACGACGAACCCTGCGGCGTGCCGGCATAAAAGACCGCAGTGCCGAGCGCCGGCACGAGCAGGATCAGCGATTCGATCGTCAGGCCCGGCAGCGCACCGACAGGCACGCGCTTGCGCAGCAGTCCGTAAGCGCCAAAACTGAGCGCCAGCGTCAGGCTGATCCACAAGGTCGTCAGCGCCCCGCCAAGCAACAGTGCGATCCCCGCGGCAGCAATGGCCACGGCGGCCCACCCGCGCGTGGACAGCTTTTCTCCGAGCAGGAGCGTGCCGAGCAGCACGTTGATCAATGGATTGATGTAATAGCCAAGGCTGGCGGCAAACACTTCGCCGGTCTGGATCGCCCAAATGTAGACCAGCCAGTTGATCCCGATCAGCATCGCACTCGCGGTCAGAGTCGCGAACACTCTGGGGTTTCGCACTGCGGCGATAATTTCGGGCAACTGGCGCCGTAACCCTGCAATGAGCAGGCAAAGCGGCAATGTCCACACGATCCGCCAGGCGACGAACTCGACCGGTGGCACGCGGCTCACGAGAATCAGGTAGAGCGGCAGAAACCCCCAGATCAAATAGGCGCCAAGCGCCGCTGGCAAGCCCGATCGGGCTGGGGCGGGGGTTTCGTTCATCTTGAAACGGCCCCTAGGCGCGCCGCGACTGCGTCACAAGGCGGGGTTGCCGAGGGCTACCGATGAAAAACGTGGCAGATCCAAAATAATTTCAATCTGCACCTTGAGTTGCCGGCCGTTCAGGTTCCGGAGCGTATTTATGAACATGACAGCCAGGGGTGACACCAAGCCTCTTGGTCGCAAGAGCATGAAAGGAAGTCCCGATGAAGAATTCGATTTTCAAGCGCGCAGCACTGGTCATGGCCGTTCCAGGCCTCGCGGTTGCCGCGCCCGCTTTTGCCGCTCCCGCAACGCACGCCGCCGCTTATGCGCACAGCGCTGTGTGGGCCGATCAGAACGCCCAGAAGGGCCGCAAGCACTATCGCCAGTACGAGCGACAGTACCAGAGTTCGAACGGCGGCTACTACGGTGGCGGCAACTACCAGCAGAATTACAACGGCGAGCCGGTCTACAACAACACTCGCGTGTGGCGCGGTGACGATAACCGGTACTATTGCCAGCGTTCTAACGGGACCACCGGTCTGCTGATCGGCGGCGCGGCCGGCGCTCTGCTGGGGCGCGAAATCGCGGGTCGCAATGGCGACCGGACGCTTGGCGCCATTCTCGGTGCTGCCGGTGGCGCTTTGCTCGGCCGCTCGGTCCAAAAGAGCGCTTCGAGCTGCCGCTGATCGATTAGCAAGAGCTTCGCGGCCGCGCCCACCCGCGGTCGCAAGCGCGAACCCTTTGGGGGTCGCGGAAGGCGTCTCTCGCTCCTGGCGAGGGGCGCCTTCTTTATATGCGCCCCGCGATCGGCTAATCGCGGACGATGATCCGCGCTGCATCGTCCCTGATTTCGGTCGTGCTGGTGCTTGCCGGTTGCAGCAACGATGCCGCGCCGCCCACGCAAGAGCGGCGCGATCCGGCGGTGGCGCAGGCGCTGGACGATCCACTGATGACCGATCCGGACTTGTCCTCCCGCAACGAGGGCGCGGCGGCCATCAGCGTCCGCACCGACGGCGCGCTGCCGATCCTCCCCGTTAGCGACGCCGAGATCGGCGCTGCCCGCGCAGAAGCTGCAGCAATGATTGGCGGTGAGGATAAGCTCGCGCCGCTTCCGCGATCTGCCGGTCCGGTTGCGCCGCTTGGATTGCCGCATGGCCCGGCCAACCACTTGGCCGTGCTGGCGGACCGGACCACCTGTCGCGCCAAGCTGAGCGATTCGACCGTATGGGCTGCGCGTTTACCCGCCGCGCTGCCGGTCTATCCGCGCGGCGCGACGCTGGCCGCGACCGGGGGCAATGGAGAGGGTTGCCAGGTAGTGGCCACCGTGTTCGCGACGCCGGTTCCGATCGACAAGGTGCTGGCGTTTTACTGGCACCGCGCGGCGGCGGCCGGAATGGCGCCGGTCCACCGCACCGCAGGAACGTGGTCGGTTCTGCAAGGCCGACGCGGGGCCACGGCGTTCGACTTGCGAGCCACGCAGGTGGACGGTCGCACCACCGTCGAGCTTGCGACGGTCACCGGCTAAGTGCCCGGCGGGCGGGACGTCTTGCGCCGTTCCTCGCGGATGCCCACCCCGATGCTCGCGCGCGGCTGGTCCATTTCGCTGCTGGCGACCGGATAAGCGCAGTAATCGGCGGCGTAGAACGCGGCTGGGCGATGGTTTCCCGACAGACCCAGCCCGCCGAAGGGAGCCTTGCTGCTGGCCCCGTTGGTCGGCCGATTCCAGTTGATGATACCGGCGCGCACGTTGGCCCAGAAGCGGTTGTAGTCCTGTGGCGATCCGCCGATCAGCGACGCTGACAGACCGAAACGGGTGTTGTTCGCCTCGGCGATCGCGTGGTCGAAATCGTCAACCTTGATCACCTGCAACAGCGGACCGAACAGCTCGACGTCGGGGCGATCCTTCATCGTCGTCACGTCGATGATCGCCGGGCTGACGAACGGCAGATCGTCGTTGGGACGCTGCATGTGCTTGATCGCCCGTCCGCCGTTAGACAGGAAATAAAGAAAGCTTTCGGAAAGTTGGTCTGCCGATCGGTTGTCGATCACCGGGCCCATGAATGGAGCGGGATCCGCAAACGGCTCACCGAACACGATCCGGTCGGCCAGTCGCTTCACTTCGCCGACCAGGGCATCGTACATGCTCGCCTTCACGATAAGGCGCCGGGCGGCGGTGCAGCGCTGACCGGCGCTGGTAAACGCGCTCTGGATCACCAAAATCGCTGCGTCGGCAACTTTGGGCGTGTCGATCACCACGATCGGATTGTTGCCCCCCATCTCGAGCGCCACGATCTTGCCAGGATTGGTCGCCAGCTTCTTGTTGATGGCGATCCCGGCCTGCGCGCTGCCAGTGAATAGCACGCCATCGACGTCGCGGTGCGCGACCAGCGCCTGACCCTCCGCCGGCCCGCCGACCAGCAACTGGACCACCGCCGCCGATATCCCCGCCCGGTGGAAGCACGCGAGCAGGAATTCGCCGACCGCGGGTGTCTTCTCGCTTGGCTTGAAGATCACCACGTTGCCGGCGATCAATGCCGGGACGATATGGCCGTTGGGCAGGTGTGCAGGGAAATTGTACGGCCCCAGAACCACCATCACCCCATGCGGCTTGTGGCGCACCGCGGAGGTGCCCTGGAGAGCGCCATCGAGCTTTTTCTGCCCCGTGCGTTCGGCATAGGCACCGACCGAAATGTCGACTTTGGCGACCACCAATTCAACCTCGGTGCGCGCTTCCCACAGCGGCTTGCCGGTTTCGCGGGCTATCAGCTCGGCGAACTTGTCGCTTTGTTTGCGCACTTCGTTGGCGAACCGTCGGCACAGCTCGATCCGGGTAGCGAGCGGCTGCGCTGCCCACGCCGGCCATGCGCGCCGCGCGCGATCGACGGTCGCTTCGACGTTGCCGACCGGCCCGCGCCACAGCTCGGCGCCGGTGGCGGGTTCGTGGGAAATGATTTCGCTGCTGGCCAAGCCATATCCTTCAAGCGCGTTGTCCCAGCCGCGCACGTCAGTTTATCGGAATTAACGCTGCGCGGCTTCTACCGCAGCGGGAGTTGCGGTCAAATATCGTGAGATGGTGAAAATTCTCCATCGCTAGGAAATGTTCGATTTCAACGGGTTTTGCGAGAAATCGCTTGAGCTTCTCGCGAGATGCGGTGCATTCATCGGTGGTGAGGGACCGGGGATTGCGTGCAAGCGCATGAGAAATGCCGGGCACAGGGGTTGCAGCAGTTAACCGGCATTAGCCGGGCGTTCGTAGGCCGCCTGCACTCGTCAGGCGCATAAATGGGGTATTCCTGACATGAATTTTGCTCTCTCCCGCGCGGCCGCGCTGGCCGTTACCGCTTCGGTCGGCACAATGGCGCTCTTCGCGCTTGGCGCGACACCGGTCGCTGCCGCCGAATGCCTGCTCGATACCAACAACGATGGCACCGCAACCGCCGTTCTCGATACCGACGGCGGGGCGATCTCGACCGATGCGACCGCGACCGCGTGCGGAACCGCCGCGACCGCGACCAACGTCCGCGCCACCGCGGTGGGATCGACCGCCAAGGCGACCGGCCCAGGATCGACCGCGGTAGGTTACAACAGCCTGGCGTCGGGTAGCTCAGACGTAGCGGTCGGCCAGAATGCCGTAGCCAGCGGCGGCGCCTCGATCGCGATCGGAGCGACTACCAATCCCGCGACTGCACCCAAGGCTACCGGCAATGCGTCGATCGCGATCGGGGTTGCCACGACATCTGCCGGCTTCCGCAGCACTGCGGTCGGGGCATCGACGAATGCAGCCGGCGACTTCAGCACCGCGCTTGGCAATCTCGCGCGTTCAACCGGACTTTCGAGCACCGCGATCGGTGACAACACTCTGGCGCAAGGCGTGTTTTCCACCGCGATCGGCGTCGATGCCGATGCGCTTGGCGACCGCAGCTTTGCAGGCGGCATCAATGCCCAGGCAACTGGGCTGTCCTCGGTCGCAGTGGGAGACGGTAGCAACGCCAGCGGAACGACTTCAACTGCCCTCGGCAACCTCGCTCAGGCGACCAACACCGATGCGGTCGCGATCGGGGATCAGGCACGTTCCAGCGGATTGAATTCGACATCCGTCGGCAGCGAAAGCCAGGCAACCCAGGCGGGAGCTTCGGCATTCGGCTGGCAATCGGCTGCAACCGGGGTCCGCTCAACGGCATTGGGCCATCTCGCAGTGGCAAGCGGCTTGCGCTCCACCGCCACCGGCGAAGACTCCGATGCCACCGGCGCCTATTCGGTCGCGTCAGGCAACGTAGCGCTTGCCAGCGGCGAAGGGTCGACGGCGACCGGATCGTTCACCGAAGCGACCGGCATCCAGGCGACCGCAAGCGGCTATTCGGCAGAAGCGCGGGGCGATTACTCGGTCGCCAACGGCGCACAGAGCTTTGCCAATCAGTATGGCTCGACCGCGACCGGCTCGTTTGCTTTCGCATCCGGCACCCAATCGACGGCGAATGGCTTCTCGGCCGAAGCGACCGCCGACGGATCGACTGCGATTGGCTATAATACCGCCGCCAGCGGCACGACTTCGACCGCGCTCGGCAACCTGGCGCAGGCCACCGGCACCGACGCGGTCGCCATCGGCGACCAGGCGTTGTCTTCGGGCCTCAATTCGACTGCCGTAGGCAGCGAGAGCCAGGCGACCCAGGCCGGTGCCTCGGCGTTCGGCTGGCAGTCGGCGGCGACGGGCGTTCGCTCGACTGCGCTCGGCCACCTCGCGGTCGCATCGGCAACGCGCTCGGTCGCCATCGGCGAAGGCGCTGTAGCCTCGCCGGGCGTGACTCCGTCGGGCGCTGCGTCGCTCGGCACCTCGGTGGCGATCGGCAACCTGGCCGTAGCAAGCAACGAGGATTCGGTGGCCATCGGTGACATCGCGATCGCTTCAGGCTTCCACTCGACCGCGATCGGCGGCGAATCTGTGGCCAGCGGGACCGGCGCGCAGGCGTTCGGCTGGCAAGCCTCGGCAACCGGCGCACAGGCGACAGCGCTCGGTCGGCAAGCCAATGCGGCGGGCCTGCAGTCGACCGCATTGGGTCAAAGTGCCAATGCGGCACAGGCGGGCTCGACAGCGGTCGGCTTCGGGGCGACCACGACCCGCGCCAACCAAGTCAAGCTGGGCGGCACGGGCACCTCGGTGACGGTTGGCGATCTCGCCGCCAGCACCGCGGCGCAGACCGGGCCGACCTTCATCGCAACGGTCGACGCAGGGGGCACACTGGGGCAGGGGATCGCGACCAGCTCGCTCGCTTCCGCATCCTCGCTGGCGTCCACCAATGCCAACGTCGCATCGCTCCAGACGGCGACGGCGGGCAACACCGCCAGCATCAACACGCTCCAATCTCTGACTACCGCGCAGCAGACCCAGATCAACTCGCTCTTCGGCGGTCTCGACAAGGCTTACGAAGGCGTTGCGATGGGGCTGGCGATGGAATCACCCGCGCTCCCGGCGGGGACCAACTTCGGTCTCTCGGGCGGTGTCGGCTACTTCCAGCACAATGCTGCCGGCACCCTGGCGATGTCGGCCCGGGTCAGTGAGAATGCTTCGCTCTCGGCTGGTGTCGGCGTGGGCTTCGACAGCGGTGAAGTCGGCGCGCGCGGTGGCTTCCAGATTGCCTGGTAAGCCGCTAGACGCGACGGCATGACGTTGAGAACACGCACCTATGGAATGCCGGGGCTTCACGCCCCGGCATTTTTATTGTCGCTGGCGCTGATGCTGGGAGCTGCATCTGCGCCGCTTCACGCGCAAACTTCGACGGTGATCCAGCCGCCGCCGTCGACGCGTCCGGTGCCCGATCAGCTCGAACTGTCGAAATTGATTTGGTCGACGATGCTGGCGGTCGATCACGCCAACCGATCGGGCAACTATTCGGTCCTGCGCGATTTGGGCGCTCAGGGATTCCAGATCAACAACGATGCGGCTCGGCTCGGCCAGATATTCAGCGGCTTGCGCGACAGCCGGATCGACTTATCCAATTCGCTGCTGGTGCCGCCGACGTATCTTGCGCCGGTCAGCCAGGTTCAGGGCGACGTGATCGAGGTCAAGGGCATTTTCCAGCTCCGTCCGACATCGCTGCAGTTCAATATCTTCTACCAGTGGGAACAGGGCCGCTGGAAACTGTTCGGGATCGATATTCAACCGATCTCGATGATCCAGGCGATGCCCGGAACACAGGCTCCCGGACAACCTCCCGTGCCGCCAACGCGCAAACGCTGACGTTCAGGCCTGACCGGCCGGCATAGGCGCTGGTCCTAGTGCCGCCCCGAGCCGCCTGATCGCATCGACGTGGGCGACAAGCGGCGACCAGTCGTCATGCTCGGCGATCCCGGACCAGAGCGCTTCGACCTGGTCGATCACCAGTGTCGGCGCGGCAGGCCCATTCCAGACGGGGTGTTCTCCCTTGACGGGCCGATAGCCCGCCATTGCGCCGGCAAGCGCATCGCTGTCGCGGCCGAAGCGATGGCGATGAAAGAAGGCGTCCGGCGAGTCCTCGCTGTCTCGCATCGCCGCCTCACATGCCGCGACGAGCGTTGCGTCGCGTTCCTCGTCCCGGCTCTCCAAGCCAAGCCGCCACAGCCAGCGCCGGCGGACGTTGGCCATGTACAGCGGCCCGAAACGCTCAAGCGCGGCGAGGAGGGGCGGGGCGTCGCTCAACGCGCGCAACGCGATCGCAAGCTGGCCGCAGTTCCAATAAAGTGCCTCGGGCTGGCGGCCGAACGCGTAAAGGCCCGCGCTGTCAAAATAGGCCGCGGTAAAGTCCGGGTCCCACTTCGGGAGCCAGCGCCACGGACCGTAGTCGAAGCTCTCGCCCGATACGTTCATGTTATCGGTGTTGAGCACGCCGTGGACGAACCCGGCGACCATCCAGCTGGCGGCCAGATCGGCGAGACGCTCGACAACCTGGTGCAGTAGGACCACCGCCGGTTCGTCGCGTCCCGGCGCTTCGGCTGGCGGCAGCGGACCGGGAAATTGGCGCAGGCAATAATCGATCAGCTGGGCCATGTGCTCGCGCTCCTCGAGCACTGCGAGACGCTGGAACGTGCCGATGCGAACGTGTCCGTGGCTCAGCCGTACCAACACCGCGGAGCGCGTGGGAGAAGGCTCGTCCCCGCGCCACAGCTCCTCGCCCGTTTCGACGATCGAGAACGTCTTGCTGGTGTTCACCCCGAGCGCTTCGAGCATCTCGGTCGCCAGCAGCTCGCGCACCGCGCCCTTGAGCGTCAGGCGGCCGTCGGCGGTGCGGCTGTGCGGGGTCCGGCCCGAACCTTTGGTGCCCAGCTCGAGCAGCCGGCCGTCGCCCGAACGCATCTGCGCGAAAGTGAATCCGCGGCCATCGCCGATCTCGGGGTTGTACACCCGGAACTGGTGTCCGTGGTAGCGCAGCGCGAGCGGCTGCGGAAGCGTGCCCGGCAGAGGTTCGAACCGGGCGAAATGGCGCATCCAATCGGCATCCGACAGCTGATCGAGGCCGATCGCTGCCGCCCATCGATCGTTGCGCCAGCGCAGTTCGGTGCTGGGAAAGTCAGCCGGCGCAACAGGGTCGGCAAGCCAGCTGGACAGGTCGAGCAACGGCGCCTCGGGCCGATAACGCTCGTTGACGATCGGGTTCGCGACAGGTTGCGGTTGGTGGCCCATCAGGCGATAGTGGGGGTGCCGGAGCAGCTACGCAAGCGCCGGTCCAGTTGGCCAAGACTTGCGGCCGAGACCAGGGATACGAACGCGCCGATGGACAGTCTCGACCGTTCAAGCCTCGATCGCAAGCCGCTCGAAAAGGCGTGGACCGACCGCTATTGGCAATCGCTCGACGGGCTCACGCTGCATTTCCGCGACTATCCGGGGCGTGACGACCGGCCGCCGGTGATCGCGCTTCACGGACTGACCCGTAACGCGCGCGACGCCGCGGCGCTGGCCGAACGCCTGGCAGGCGAATGGCGCGTGGTGGTGCCCGAAATGCGGGGGCGCGGCATGTCGGATTATGCCGGCGAAAGCGCCACCTACAATCCGATCCAGTACGTCACCGATCTGAAGGCGTTGCTGGCACAAGAGGGGATCGAACGCTTCGTTTCGATCGGCACCTCTCTCGGCGGGCTGATGACGATGCTGCTCGCGCTCGAAGACCCGGCGCGGATTGCCGCCGCCGCGCTGGTCGATGTGGGCCCAGTGCTGGACGAGGCGGGAATTGCCCAAATCCGCGAATACGTCGGCCAGGGTGGCAGCTTCCCGACGTGGATTCACGCAGCGCGGGCGCTGCAGGAAGTGCATGGCGCGGTTCATCCCGATTTCGCATTGAGTGACTGGCTGGCGATGGCCAAGCGGGTGATGGCGCTCGGCGCCAACGGCCGCATCGCCTATGACTACGACATGGGGATCGCCGCGCCCTTCAGCGCGGCTGCAGCGCCTGCCGCGGTGGACATGTGGCCCGCGTTCGAGGCGCTCGCGGGACGGCCGTTGCTGCTCCTTCGCGGAGAGAACTCGGCGATCCTGTCGCAAGAAACCGCAGACGAGATGAAGCGGCGAATTCCGGCGCTCGAAGTCGTTGCCGTGCCGCGCACGGGCCATGCGCCGACTTTGGCGGAAGACGGATCGCTGGCGGCGATCGACGCACTCCTCGCGCAGGTGGCATGAGCGCCCGAACGCGCGCCGCGCCGCGCATCCTTCATCTCCATTCGACCTTCGCGCCGGGCGGAAAGGAACGCCGCGCAGTGCGGTTGATGAACGCTTTCGGCCCGGGCGTGGCGCACGCGATCGTGTCTGGGATACCGGGCGAGACGGGCGCCGCGCGCGAAATTTCGCGCGCGATAGAGGTCGAGTGGCCGGGTGATTTTCCCGCGCTTATCGGACTGCCGACGCCGGCGCGATTGCAGCGTCTCGCCCAGGCGATGCGCGGCTACGATCTGGTGCTGACTTACAATTGGGGCGCGATGGACGCGGTGATGGCGAACACGCTGTTCGGCCAGCTTCTTGGCCTGCCGCCACTGATTCACCACGAAGACGGCTTCAACGACGATGAGCAGCTGCGCTTGAAGCCCAAGCGCAACTGGTACCGCCGGATCGCGCTTGGCCGCGCGCGAGGGCTGGTGGTGCCATCGGAAACGCTCGAGGAAATCGCGCTGACCGCATGGGACCAGCCCATCGGGCGGGTAAAGCTGATTCCCAACGGCATCGATACAGCGGCTTTCGCAAGCAAGCCGCGGGCCGACGCGCTGCGCGGGATCATCAAGCGCAAGGGCGAGTTCTGGATCGGTACGTTGGCCGGCATGCGCCCGGTCAAGAACCTGCCAGGGCTCGTTCGCGCGTTCGCCCCGTTGCCCGAACAATGGCAACTGGTCATCGTCGGCGATGGTCCGGAGCTGAGCGCAATCCGCGCCGAAGCCGAGCGGCTGGGGATCGAGCACCGGGTACATTTGCCCGGCTTCGTGTCCGACCCGGCGCGTTATGTCGGCTTGTTCGACGTATTCGCGCTGTCGTCGCGCAGCGAGCAGTTTCCGATTTCGCTGGTTGAAGCGATGGCCGCCGGCAAGCCCGTTGCCGCGCCTGCGGTGGGCGATATCGCGGCGATGGTGTCGAATGAGAATCGCCCGCTGATTACACCGCCCAGTGACGAAGTTGCGCTCGGCGGGGCTCTATCGGCGCTGGCACACGACGCAACTTTGCGCACGCGGCTGGGCAAGGCCAACCAGGCGCAGGCGCGCGCCCGGTTCGACGAGAAGCCGATGATCGAGGCGTACCGCCGGCTCTATGCGAGCGCCATGGGGCGGGGGACCCTGCCATGATCGGTGGTGCGCGGTATCAGTTCGTTCGCTGCCCGCTCCTTCATTGGGTGTTCACCGGCTGGGCATCAACCCGGTTTGGAAGTTGAATTGACCGGCCCTTAGGGTAAAGACCCGCCGACCGGATTTCCGGCCGCGCACATTGGCTCGAAACGAAAAGCACCACCGCTTGGCTCTCCCTCCCGAACGCCCGCTCGCTCCCGACGACAAACGCGCCCGTGCGCAAGCGGCGCAGGATGACGTCCTGCTGCGCGAAGTCGACGATGCGGTGCGCCAGGATCAGTATGCCGAAGCGGCCCAGCGTTACGGACGCCCTGTCGGGATCGCGGTCATTCTCGCGCTCGTGCTGTTTGGCGGTTACCTGTTTTGGGACAGCCGCCGCGACGCCGCGCAGGAGCGAGATTCCGAGGTTCTGGTAGGCGCGCTCGATCAGGTTGAACGTGGTAATCTTGCTAATGGGTCAACCGCGCTCGATCCGCTGGTTGCAGAGGCCGCGGGCGGCCAGCAGGCCGCCGCGCAACTGCTCAAGGCGGGCATCGCGATGGAACAGTCGAAGCCGGACGAAGCCGCCAAGATCTACGACGCGGTCGCTGCCGACGGCGGCGCGCCGCAAGCGCTGCGCGACCTGGCGACAATCCGCGCGGTCACCGCCCGCTACGACAAGCTCGCCCCGGCCGACGTGATCGCGCGATTGAAGCCGCTGGCGATACCGGGCAGCGCGTGGTTTGGCCCGGCGGGCGAGATCGTCGCCATGGCCTATCTCGATCAGGGCAAGAATGCCGAGGCCGGCGCCCTGCTCGCCGCCATCGCCAAAGACAAGAATACATCCGATGCGCTCAAATCGCGCACCCGCCAGATGGCGGGCCTGCTGGGGGTCGACGCGATCGACGACGTCGATACCGTGCTCAAGCAGCCCGACGCGGCTGCCGAATGATCAAACCGAGGAACCGACAGCCGATGACGACTGCCAAGGCGCTTTCCACCACCGGTCGCGTTGCGCTCGCGCTCGCGCTTTCGCTCGGGCTGGTTGCCTGCAAAGGCGGGCTGTTCGGCGGCTCCGACAAGAAGGTCACCCCGACGGTCGGCAATCGCGTGCCGATCCTGTCCAAGATCGAAGGCGCCAAGGTCGATCCGGCGCTTGCCGGCGTTGCGGTGGTCTTGCCGCCCCCGACGGTGAACACCGAATGGGCGCAAGCCGGAAACACCCCGGGCAAGGCGTATGGTCATCTCGCGCTGGGCGACAGCATGACCGAAGCGTGGACGGTGAAGATTGCCGGCTCCAGCCTGCGACGTCGTTTGGCGGCTGCGCCGGTGATCGGCGCGGGCATGCTGTTCGTCGAGGACAGCGACGGGATGGTCAACGCGTTCGACGCCAGCACCGGCACGCGCAGATGGACGCATGCAGCCGAGGTTGATGGTAATCTGCGCGTGGCAAACTTCGGCGGCGGGGTGAGCTACGATCAGGGCCGCGTCTACGTTACCAACGGGGTGGGCGAAGTGCTGGCGCTCGATGCTTCGAACGGCAGCGAGATCTGGAAGGTCAAGCCGGGTGGGCCGTTGCGTGGATCGCCGACCGTGGCGTTCGGTTCGGTCTATGTGATGTCGCAGGACAACCAGATCTTCGCGCTGTCGACCGCCGACGGCAAGCAGCAGTGGAATGAATCGGGCTCGGTGGCGCAGACCGGCGTGTTCGGCGTCGCAGCCCCGGCCGCGGCGCAAGGCACGGTGATTGCCGGCTATTCGAGCGGCGAACTGGTCGCATATCGCTACGAGAACGGTCGTTCTTTGTGGGCCGATGCGCTCGCACGGACTTCGATGTCGACCGAAGTCGGCGCTTTGACCGACATCGACGCCGATCCGATCATCGACCAGGGCCGGGTCTATGCACTCGGCCAGGGTGGGCGCATGGCGGCGTACGAGCTGGTCACCGGCCAGCGCGTGTGGGAGCTGAATCTGGCCGGCATCTCGACCCCGGCGATCGCCGGCGAGTGGATCTTTACCCTGACCGACGATGCGCGCTTGCTGGCGATCGCGCGCGGCAGCGGCAAAGTGCGCTGGATCACCGATCTGGGCCAGTGGCGCAATGTCGAGAAGAAGAAGGATCCGATCTTCTGGACCGGTCCAGTCCTCGCCGGCAACCAGCTATGGGTCGGCAACAGCGAAGGACAGATTTACCGCGTCAGCCCAGGCGAGGGTTCGGCGAGCCTGTTCCAGAGCGTCAAGGCGCCGATCAGCCTGGCGCCGGTGGTTGCGAACGGCACGCTTTACGTACTCGACGACGACGGGGTTATTCACGCTTACCGATAACGACGGATCGCCGCGCTTTTGCAGCGCTGTTAACCGTTAGTCGTTAATCGAGAGCGCCGATGAGCGCGCCCGATCGCCTTATGCCCGCCGCTAGCCGGCCCGCGGATTGCCCCCCGAGCGATGTCTCAGCGCGGGTAGGGTTGGCCGGGCTCGCCGGACTGTTCGTCTGGTTCCTGATTTGTCGGCACTGGCCGCAAGTGGCCGATGCGTTCGGCGTTCCAGGCCCACGCCAGCGGCTCGACGGGCCGTACGCCGCGCTGGCCGCGATGCTGTGGTCGGTACTGCCGATGGTCGCCGTCACGCTGCTGGTCGACAAGGCCCATCAGCGGTCAACCACCGGGATCGACTGGCACCACCCCCGCCGCCTGCGCGACACCATTGACGTGTCACTGGTCAAGATCATGGCGCTGTGGCTGACCTGGATCGCCATCGCCGGGTTTTATTGCCTCGCCCGCTGGTACTGGGCCGATCCATACCTGTTTTCGATGGCTGTGCTCAAGATGTCGGCAATCCCGCTGGTCGTCCTGTCGGTGCCGTACGTTCTGTGGCTCGACCGCCTTATGATCGATCCGCGCGATTCAGCGTGGCACTTCGGCGCGATGATGCTGGGCCGCGAAGCTTACGATCCGGCCGAGGTCCGCAAGCACTGGCGCGCGTGGATCATCAAGGGGTTCTTCGGGGCCTTCATGCTGTCGATCGTGCCGGCCGGGTGGCAGGCGGCAGTGAATGCGGATTACGCGGCGATGGTCGGCAACCCTGCGGCGCTTGGGATGGCGCTGATCACGCTGCTGTTCCTGGTCGACGTGCAGATTGGCACCGTCGGCTATCTGGTCACCTTTCGCCCGCTCGACGCGCACATTCGCAGCGGCAACCCGTTGCTCGCAGGTTGGGTCGCGGCGCTGATGTGCTACCCGCCGTTCGTGTTCACTTTCATGGGCAATGGCATGCTCGGTTACGAATTCGGCACACCGGGGAAAGGGGACGCCAACTGGACCTTCTGGCTCGCGGATCACCCGCTGCTCCTGTGGCTCTGGGCCGCGATGCTGGTGGCGCTGACCGGAATTTACGCGTGGGCGACTTTTGCCTTCGGTCTGCGCTTTTCAAACCTCACCTATCGCGGCGTGCTGACCAACGGCCCGTACCGCTTCACCCGCCATCCGGCGTATCTGTCAAAGAACGCCTTCTGGTGGACATCGACGCTGCCGTTCCTGGTGACCAACGGATCGGCCACCGACGTCATCCGCAACACCGTTTGCCTTGCCGCGGTAAGCGCAATCTACTTCTGGCGCGCGCGGACCGAAGAGCAGCACCTCTGGGCCGAAGACCCCAAGTACCGCGACTACCACGGCTGGATGAGCGAGCATGGCCTGATCACCGCACCGCTCGTGCGGTTGAAGCGGCGCTTGCGCCCGCGTGCCGTTGCTCCTGCGCCCGCGCCGGCTGAATAAGCTTAAAGCAGTTCGCCTTCGTCGGTGTCGTAAAGCCGAAGATTGCGCTCGCTCACGCCGACCGCCCCGATCGCTGTCTGCCATTCGCGCATATGCGCAGACCTGGCGTGGGCCGTCAGCGCTTCGCGGTCGCGCCACGCTTCGGAGACGTGCATCAATCCTTGATCGATCAGGTCGCGTGCAAAGGCGTAGCGGATGCAGCCGTCTTCCTTGCGGGTTTCGGCAATCATCCGCTCCATTGCCGGTCTTGCGCCTTCGAAGGCGTCTTGGGGAACGCGCACCGTACCGATAACCAGGATCATTCGCGGTCTTTCCCTTAAAAGCTCTGTTCGTATACGCGGCTGAGGTCGCCGTTCCACTCGCCCCGATACTGGTCGAGCAAGCGCTGGGCGGGGACTTTACCGCTGGCGACGATCTCGTCGAGCGTTGCGAGAAAGCCGGTCTCGTTGTCGCCGCCGCTATCATGCATCGCGCGTGAGGCGAGGCCGGCCCGTGCGATCTTCAGCACTTCGGGTGCGATGTCGTGCAAGGTGCGTCCACCTGCGATCGGGGCATCGAGGCCCAACTCGGGGACTGCACTGCGCAGTCGCTCGCGCTCGTCCATCGTCCAGGCCTTGACCAGATCCCACGCCGAATCGAGCGCGGTCTGGTCATATAGCAGTCCGACCCAAAGCGCCGGCAGCGCGCAAATGCGGTTCCATGGCCCGCCATCGGCGCCGCGCATCTCGAGGAACGATTTGAGGCGAACTTCCGGGAAAGCGGTCGACAGGTGATCCCACCAATCGGACTGGCGCGGCTTCTCGCCCGGCAAGACCGAAAGCTTGCCATCGAGGAAATCGCGAAAGCTCAGGCCCGAGGCGTCGATATATTTCCCGTCGCGAAACACGAAGTACATCGGCACATCGAGGATGTAATCGACGTAAGCTTCATAACCGAACCCGTCGTCGAACACGAACGGCAGCATTCCGGTGCGCTGCGGGTCGGTATCCGACCAGATGTGGCTACGGTAGCTCAGATACCCGTTCGGCTTGCCTTCGGTGAACGGCGAGTTGGCAAACAGGGCGGTGGCGAGCGGCTGCAGCGCCAGAGACACGCGAAATTTTTTCACCATGTCCGGCTCGGACGAATAATCGAGATTGGTCTGGATGGTGCAGGTGCGCAGCATCATGTCGAGGCCCATGCTGCCGACCCGCGGCATGTGCCGCAGCATGATCTCGTAACGACCCTTGGGCATGACCGGCAGTTCGGCGCGGGTCTTGTCGGGCCACATGCCCAATCCGAGGAATCCCACCCCGAACCGTTCACCGATCGCTTTGACCTGATCGAGGTGGCGGCCGGTTTCGGCGCACGTTTCGTGCAGCGTCCTCAGCGGTGCGCCCGACAGTTCGAGCTGACCGGCCGGCTCCAGGCTGATCGCGCCGTCCGGGCCGGTGAGTGCGATCACTTTGCCGCCTTCTTCGACCGGCGTCCACCCGAACGCCTGCATTTCCAGCAGGATGTCGCGGATACCTCCGGGCTCATCGTAGCTTGGCGCGGCGTGATCGCTGTGCCGATAGACCAGCTTTTCGTGCTCGGTGCCGATGCGCCAGGCGTCCTTGGGCTTCTCGCCCTCCGCCATCGGCGCGATGAGCTGCTCGCGGCGCTCGATGATCGGATCGGCGGCGTCGGAGGCCTGGCGGGTGGTCATGCGGGTTGCATTAGAAAACGCGATACGCGTGCGCCAGCGTTTTAATCGCGGCGCCCTGCAGGCTTGCAGTCGGCTCCCCGCGTATTAGTGACAAGCCGGTGAGCGAAAGCGTGGTTCCTGATACGCAGCATCGCGGCGTCATCGAGCGATTGCCGCAGCGCCTGCGCGACCTCGCCATGCTGGCGCGGTTCGATCGGCCGATCGGCTGGTGGCTGCTGTTCTGGCCCTGCGCGTGGGGCGTGTGGTTGACAGGGGCCGGGTGGCAGCTCGCCTTGCTGGCGTGGTTGCTGCTCGGCGCCATCGCCATGCGCGGGGCGGGGTGCGTCTATAACGACATCGTCGATGCCGACCTCGACCGGCAGGTGGCGCGCACCGCGCGGCGGCCTGTAGCGAGCGGGCGGGTAACGCATCGTCTCGCCTGGGCGTGGCTGCTGGCGCTTTGCCTCATCGGCCTGGTGGTCCTGATGCAATTGCGCTGGCAGGCGCAGACCGCGGCGCTGGCGAGCCTCGCGCTGGTGGCCGCTTATCCGTTTATGAAACGGATTACCTGGTGGCCGCAGGCGTGGCTCGGGCTCGTGTTTACGTGGGGTGCGCTGGTGGGCTGGGTCGCGTTGCGGGGCGATCGCTTGGAAGTTGTCGGGGCGCTTTATGCCGGGGCGTTCTTCTGGTGCATGGGCTACGATACGATCTACGCGCTGCAGGACCGCGAGGACGACGCGCTAGTCGGCATCCGGTCGAGCGCGCTGCGGCTGGGACAGCATGTGCGCGCCGGCGTCGCGGCGTTCTATGCCGCGGCGATCGCCTTGTGGCTGCTCGCCTTCTGGCTGCTGCGAAGCGATCCGATCGCGCTGCTCGCACTGGCTCCCGCGGCGATGCATCTGATCTGGCAAGTGGCGACGCTCAACCCCGCCGATCCCGACAATCCCCTGGCTCGGTTCCGCTCGAATCGTTTAGCCGGCGCGCTGGTGGCGGCGGCGTGCCTGGTGGTGGGGAACGCCTGATGTGCAACCTCTACCGCATGACCAAGACCGCTGACGAGGTCGCAAGGTGGTTCGCCGCGACGAACGATGCGGTGGGCGCGAATTTCGGGACGGAGGTTTTTCCCGGTTATCCCGGACTGGTGGTTGCCGAAGGGCGTGTGCGCCAGATGGCGTGGGGTTTCCCGGTCGTGCTCAAGGGCAAGCGGGGCCAGCCGCTCAAGCCCAAACCGGTCAACAACGCTCGCGACGACAAGCTGACGACCGCATTCTGGCGCGACAGCTTCGTCCGGCGGCGGTGCCTGATCCCCGTCAGCCAATGGGCCGAGGCGGAGGGTGAGGCGGGCAGCATGACGCGCACTTGGTACCAGCTCGCCGGGCACGAGCTGTTCGCCGTCGCGGCGCTCTGGCGCCCAACCGCCGAGTGGGGCAACGCCTACACGATGGTCATGTCCGACGCGTGCAGCCAGATGGCCGAAGTCCACGACCGGATGCCGGTAATCCTCCCGCGCGAGCAATGGGAGCTTTGGCAGAACGGCACTCCCGACGAGGCGCTGGCGCTGGCGCGCACGTGCGACCTCGAACTGGCGACCGAACGGACCGCGGATCGCTGGGCGGGGCGGCCCAGGCCGGAAGCGCAACCCTCGCTGCTTTAGGCGTAGCTGACCACTTCCCATTCGATATGGTCCCAGTCGAAGAAGTAGAACGATCGCGGGCCGGGATCGTAATTACTGTGGCTGAACGGGATAAGCCCGACCGCGGCGATCACTTTTTCCGCGACGGCAAGATCGTCGACTGCCACCCCGATGTGATTCATCGGCGCGCCCTTGGCGAACCCCCCGCCGATCCCGGGGTTGCTATACAGTGCGACATAGGCGTGCTCGGTCCCGCAATGGATCGTCCGCCCGCCGTTCATCGCCGGGCCCTCCCACCGCCGCTGCCACCCCGCCAGCGCCCCGAGCAGGTCGGCAGTACGATCCGGGTCGCTGACTGATATGTTGACGTGTTCGAGCTGTCCTGTGGGCATTGTCTGGCACCTGATCTGCGCGGGCGCGAATCGCCCGCTTGGCTTAGATGCAACCTCAAGCTAACTTGAGGTCAAGGAGGATTTGCGATGACCTTGCGCGCGAGCGATCTGCTCACCATCGGGGAGCTTGCCCGTCGCACCGGCCTGAGCGTTTCGGCGATCCGCTATTACGAAGGACGCGGACTGGTCACCCCGCTGCGCACCGGAGGAAACCAGCGGCGCTTCTTGCGCAGCGACATTCGTCGGCTGAGCTTCGTTCTGATCGCACAGAACCTGGGCCTCTCGCTCGGCCAGATCGAAGGCGAGCTGGCACGCCTGCCGCAAGGTCGCAATCCCACCGCGGCCGACTGGCAGCGCATCAGCACCGGCGTGCGCGCGGCGATCGACGCCAAGATCGCGACGCTGGAGAAAACCCGCGAGGACCTGACCGGCTGCATCGGTTGCGGCTGCCTCAGCCTCAAGCGCTGCCGCCTGTACAACCCGCAGGACAGCGCCGCCGCCGGGGGGCCCGGCCCGCGCGTTCTGCGCTAGGTTTCAGGCCCCAGCGCAGGATCGAGGTCGCGCGGTCTGGCGAAGTGGACCAGCTTGCCGCATTCCTTCGCAAGAGCGGACCAATCGTCGGTTGCAAGTTCGATTACCGCGAATGCCGCGGTCGGGAACTTCACGGAAGCTTCGTCGAACAAGTCGTTCTCTTCGGACGGCGGCACCAAGGCGAACAGCAGGTCCTGCAGGCCCGGATTGTGGCCCGCGAGCAGCACCGAGTGCGCCGAACCGGCCTCTCGCAACACCTCGAGCAGGGTATCGGCATCGGCGAGATAGATGCGCTTGTCGTAATGCGGCTCGATAGCGGGCAGCGCGGCCTCAAGCGTGCGCTTCACCCGCGCTGCGGGGCTCGCAAGCAACGCATCCCACTGCACCCCGTGATCGCGGATGTGTTCACCGATCAGCGCTGCGCCGCGGCCCCCGCGCGCATTCAATCCGCGATCGAAATCGCGCATGCCGATGTCGTCCCAATCGGACTTCGCATGGCGCAGCAGGCCGAGCAGCTTGGGCAGGTCAGATCATCCCTTGTTCGACACATCGGCATTCGGCGCGTGAAGCGCCTGTGCATCCCTGACTCCACCGAAAACACCGGTTGAGAGCCGTTGTAAAGCCTCGTCGAGCGTACAGCGGATCACCGGCGTGCCGGGCGGAAATGCGGGCAGCAACCGGCTGGGAAACGCCGGCGACAGCACCACGAAATGGCCCCGGTCGTCCTTCGAGCGGATCAACCGCCCGAACGCCTGAGCCAGCCGCGCGCGGATAATGCGGTCATCGTAAGCGCTTCCGCCGCCCGCCGCGCGGCGCGCCCGATGGAGGATCGTCGGCCGCGGCCAGGGCACCTGCTCCATCACCACGCAGCGCAACGAGTGCCCGGGCACGTCGACCCCGTCGCGCAGCGCATCGGTGCCGAGCAAGCTGGCGGCGGGATCGTCGCGGAAGATATCGACCAGCGTGCCGGTGTCGATCGGATCGACATGCTGCGCGTAGAGGGGCAGCCCCGAGCGCGCGAGCCGGTCGGCGATCCGCCCGTGCACCGCGCGCAGGCGGCGGATCGCGGTGAACAGGCCGAGCACGCCGCCGCCGCATGCCTCGACGATCCGGCCATAGGCGCCCGCCAACGCCGGGATGTCGCCGCGCTGGATGTCGGTCACGATCAGCACTTCGGCACTGGTCGCGTAGTCGAACGGACTGTCCGATTCGCTCGTACGGGGTGTGGTTTCGAGATGCCCCGCGCCGCTTCGCGCCACCGCGGCGTCCCAGTCGGGGCCGTCCTTGAGCGTCGCGCTGGTCAGCATGACCCCGTGCGCCGGTTCGAGCACGACATGCGCGAACGGCTTCATCGGATCGAGCCAGTGGCGATGCAGCCCGACGTCGAATTCGCGCGCGCCCGACGCGGTATTCGGGTTGCGCTCGACTGCGAGCCAGTCGACGAATTCGGGATCGCCGGGCCCGCCGAGCCGGTCGAGCAATGCTTCCCATGCAGCGAGCAGGTCGCAGCGCCACGTCAGCGAATGGCGCGCGCCCTCGATCCGTGCACGGCCTTGTGCGTCGAGCCAGTCGGGCGGATCGGCCAGGATCGCCTCGAGCCGCCCGCCGAGCCGCAACAGCGGGCTGCGAATCGCCGCCAACGCGCCGGCAGCCTGTCCAGCCAGTTCGACCACCGGCCCGTCGAGCCCCGCAGCCTCGGTCTCGAGCCCATAACCTGCATCCTGCCCGCCGCTTTCATCCCGCGCGAAAGTCACCGCGCGGACCGCGCCGAGCAGCGCCTCGACCGGCCCGGCCGGCATCCCTTCGACCAGCCGTTGCAGCCATCCTTCGGACGGCAGCGCCTGGGCCGCCGACAATGCCGCCTCGACCGCCTTGCCGCCCGCTTCGTCGTAGCTCGCGACATCCGCCAGACGCGCGGCGAGGCCCCGGCGTCGTCCACGCGATTGTTTTTCGGGGCCGACGATCCAGCGGCGCAGTTCGATCGCCTCAGCCCCGGTCAGCGCCGCCGCGAAGGTCGAATCCGCCGCCTCGAACACATGGTGGCCTTCGTCGAACACGATCCGCGTCGGGCGCTGGGCATGGTCGCGGCCGCGCGCAGCGTTGACCATCACCAGCGCGTGGTTGGCGATCACCAGATCGGCCTGGGCGCTGGCGCGCGCAGCGTGCTCGATGAAGCACTTCCGGTAATGCGGGCACCCGGCATAGACGCATTCGCCCCGCTGATCGGTTAGCGCGGCGATCCCGCGCTTGCGGAACAGCGTGCCGAGCCAGCCAGGCAGATCGCCGCCGACCATGTCGCCGTCCTGGCTGAAAGCCGCCCACCGCGCGACCAGTTGCGCCAGGATCGCCGCGCGCCCGCCGAAGCCGCCCTGCAACGCGTCTTCCAGGTTGAGCAGGCACAAGTAGTTCTCGCGGCCCTTGCGCACCACCACCGGTCGGCTGCCATCGGCACGCGTCGCTGGCCAGGCGCGCGCCGCTTTCACGCCGCAGCTGGCGCTGAAGATTCTTGGTGAACGTGCTCACCCACACGGTCCCACCCGATTTTTCGGACCACAGGTGCGCCGGCGCAAGATAGCCCAGCGTCTTGCCGATCCCGGTCCCTGCTTGCGCCAGCAGCAGGTGCGGCACGCCGCGCTTTGGACGTGGGGCAAACACGCTGCCCGCTTCGCGCGCATAACGTCGCTGGCCATCGCGCTGCTCGGCGCCTTCGCCAGTCAGCCGAGCGAGCCGTGCTTCGACTTCTTCTTCCTCGATCAGAACGTGGCCGGGGGCGGGGCGCTCGGGTGTTTCCTCCCATTCAGGCAGGCGCGCGAACAGCCACCGTTCGGCTTGGTTTGGCTTGCGGACGTGTCGGTCGAGAACTTGCGCCCACGGCCAGCGCAGCCGCACAAGCGATTGCAATACCGACCACGCGCCTTCGCGTTCGGGCCAGTCGTCGCTACTGCAGGTTTCGAGCAGCCTGCCAGCGGCGGCCTGCAGGAACGCCGGCACCGCGTCGTCGCCCGAAGGCTCGTCGATCCCGAGCGCGTGCGCGAGGCCCTTGGGTGTCGGCACCGCGAACCGAGCCGGATGCACGAACGCGAACAATTCGAGCAAGTCGAGCCCGGACAGGTCGGGATAGCCGAGGCGGCTCGCTACCAGCGGCGCATTCAGCAGCAACAACGGCGTGTCGGCAGCAGCCATCACCGCCTCGCCCTTGCCGCAACCACGCGTGGTCTGGCCGTCGCGCAGCCAGGTGCCGGCGTGGCTTGCGTGAAGGGCGGGAAGGGACAGCGGCGCGCTCACTTTGCGACCCATGCTAAGGGCGGAACGAAAAGTAAACACACGCCTTTCCTACACCCGCCAGTGAGCGGTATTCGGGTGCGATGAACCGATCAGCCGAACCCTTTTTTCGCGCGAGACTGGCCCTGCAGCCAGAGGCTGTTATTTTCGCATCAGGACAGTGTAACACGTGTAACACGGAGGCTCCGCGAACAGCCTCCACCCGATCGCGCTTGCCTCGGCGCGGTGATTGCGAAAAGGAGCGCGGCATGACCGACAGCGCCTTGATAGAAGCCGCCCGTGTATCCAAGGCCTGGCCTTTCGAAGAGGCACGCAAGCTGTTGAGGCGCTATCCGGATGGCCGCCGTCCGGACGGGCAGCCGGTGGTGTTCGAGACCGGCTATGGCCCCTCGGGGCTACCGCATATCGGTACTTTCCAGGAAGTCTTGCGCACCACGCTGGTGCGCCGTGCATTCGAGGCGCTGACCGGCAACGCGCCGACGCGGCTGGTCGCCTTTTCCGACGACATGGATGGCTTGCGCAAGGTGCCCGATAACGTCCCGAATGCGGACCTGCTGGCGACGCATCTGGGCAGGCCGCTCGCGCGCATTCCCGATCCGTTCGACGCGGGCTTCAACAGCTTTGCGGCGCACAACAACGCCAAGCTGCGCGCGTTTCTCGACCGCTTCGAATTCGACTACGAATTCGTCTCGTCGAGCGAGAACTACGAGAGCGGGGCGTTCGACGATGCGCTGCGCAACGTGCTGCGAAACAACCAGCGCATCCTCGACATAATGCTGCCGACCTTGCGGGCGGAGCGGGCGGCGACCTATTCGCCCGTCCTGCCGATCAGCCCCACCACCGGCGCGGTGCTGCAAGTGCCGGTCGAGGTGGTCGATGCCGAAGCGGGTACGATCCGCTTTACGGATAGCGACGGCACCACGGTCGAACAAAGCGCGCTTGGCGGGCAGGCAAAGCTCCAGTGGAAGGTCGATTGGGCGATGCGCTGGGTCGCGCTGGGCGTCGACTACGAGATGTACGGCAAGGACCTGACCGACAGCGGCGTACAGTCGGGCAAGATCGCCGCCGTGCTCGGCGGGCGGAAGCCGGATGGCTTGATCTACGAGCTGTTCCTCGACGCGAACGGCGAAAAGATCTCCAAGTCGAAGGGCAACGGCCTGACGATCGACGAATGGCTGACGTACGGCAGCGAGGAATCGCTGGGCCTGTACATTTTCCCCAACCCCAAGAGCGCCAAAAGCCTTCACGCCGGGGTGATCCCCCGCGCGGTCGACGATTACTGGCAGTTCCGCGGCCAACTGGCCGACCAGCCGCTCGAAAAGCAGCTCGGCAACCCGGTGTGGCACCTGCTGGGCTTGACCGATGCCGCTCGCAGCGGCGCGGGTGACACGTTGCCCGTCACTTACGCATTGCTGCTCAATCTTGTCGGCGTTCTGGGCGCCCATGCCACGCGCGAACAGGTGTGGTCCTACCTCGGCAACTACGTCGCCAATGCCAACGCGGCGGCGCACCCCGAGCTCGACCGGCTGGTCGACAACGCGCTGGCGTACAACCGCGACTTCGTCGCTCCCAGCCTCGCGCGCCAGCCGCCGAGCGAGAACGAGGCTGCCGCGCTGCGCGCGCTCGACCAGCAATTGGCTATGATGGAACCGAACGCGCCGCCCGATGTCCTGCAAACGATGATCTATGAAATCGGCAAGAACGAGGAATTCGCCTTTGCCACCTTACGCGACTGGTTCCAGGCGCTTTACCGGACGCTGCTCGGCAGCGACCAGGGGCCGCGCATGGGAAGCTTTATCGCGCTCTACGGCATTGCCAACACCCGCCGCCTGATCGCCGAAGCACTGGCCGCCGAGCGTCCGGCCGCATGAGGAGAGGGTTCGACATCAGCGCCGAGGCGCTCGCAGAAGACTTGCTCGGTCGGCCGTACGAAGATCTCGACGAGGAAGAAAAGCGGGCGCTGTGCCGCGTCGCCTCCACCGAGATCGAACTCGATCCTGACGAAGTGGGGGCGGTCAAGATGTCCCTCGCGGAGCGGATGGCAGACCGCGTGGCTGCGGTTGGCGGCAGCTGGGGCTTCATCATCGGCTTCATAGTGCTGATGGCGGGGTGGATGGCGCTGAACGTGACGCGCGCCTGGGGAGTGGACTTCGATCCGTATCCCTTCATCCTCCTCAACCTGTCGCTATCGACCCTGGCGGCGCTGCAGGCGCCGATCATTCTGATGAGCCAGAACCGGCAAGGCAAAAAAGACCGGATCGCGAACCGCCACGACTACGAGATCAACTTGCGCACCACGGTCGAACTGATGCGGCTGCATCGCAAGTTCGACCGGATGACTCACCTCGCGATCCGCGAGGCTAAAAAGACCGAGGAAACGATCGAAGAAATCGTCGAGGAAATACGCTCAGGGAAATAGCTCGCGCTATTTCCATTTCCGGGTGCGGTACCATTTGGTGAGCACGTACTTCACGCCTTCGATCACCGGCGTGCCCGCGTGGAGCGTGTTCTCGTTGGGCGTACCGTCGGGCAGCGCATTGTTCCACACCAGCAACACGCCGGGCTTGGGTTCGATCTTGGCGCCGACCTGGACGAAGTGCGTCTCGCCGCCCTTGTCGACCGTGTTGAGGAACGCCATCGCCGTCCAGCTGCGCTGTCCGCCGCGCTTGCGTTCGCCCTTCCAGTACTCTTCGGAGGTATAGAACCAGTCGTTGTGCGCCTTGAATTCCTGGCCGGGGAAATAGCGCTGTCCCTGAATAGTCTCGCCGCAGACGCCGCTGATGCCCAGCAGGTCGTCGATCCTGCGGCTGATCGATTTCACCAGTGGATCGTTCGGGTCGAAGTTGCCCGAATAGGACGTGCGAAATCCCGATGTATAGTCCTGATCGTACAGCGGACTGGGGTTGGCGACCGTGTCGATCATCCGCATCGCGCGCTGGCATTCGGAAGGACTGAGGAAATCGCCGACCGCGAAGATCTCGGCCTTGTCGGTCGGCACCGTGTAGACCCGCGGATCGGCCGCGAGCCGCTTGCGCACGGTTTCGCCCACGCGGCGCAGCGCGTCCCTGTCGGGAATCATCTCGGTAGTCGCCATCGCAGTGGTCCTAGCAATCCGGTGGCGCGGCGCAAACCCGCTGCTTGTGGGGTGGTCGACCGCTGCTGCAAACCGGCCAGCCGGGAAGCTTCGCGACGCGGGCGGAACAGCGCGCGCGTTATTCAAGATTAGCGACGCTGCTCCGCCGGCTTCTGGCAATCGGCATGAACAGGCGGCTCGCGCAATCGGCGCAGCAACGCTCGCGCGTGACGTGACGTAATCTGCCTGTCCTTGCCGTGGTCGAACACACCTCGCGCAAAAACGGCAACATGTGGCGGATACTGCCGTTCGGCTCTTCCAAGGCGTGAACGGCGAGCCAAAAAAAGAACCCCCGCCAGATCGCTCCGGCGGGGGTCCAGATATCCCGGAAAGGCCACTCAAATCCCGTCCGGGAAGACCGTAATGCCTTACCAGAAGAAGTCGTAGACCACGTCGACCACCTGGCCGCTGTAGGTGTCGACCAGCAGCGCATCGTCATAGTAACGGATCCAACGATATCCGCCGTAAGCCTCGGGTAGGCGATACTGCCACGGATCGTTGATCCAGTACCGGCTGCCGTAGAACAGGCTGTTCAGGCTAAACCCGATGCCCAGCCGATTGTAGCGATAGTTGTTATAGGGGGAGTAATAGCGACCGAGTTGATAGACGTTGCGGTTGCTCGCGCGATAGCTCGACCAGTTGTACCGGTTGTCGCGCCGCCAGTCGCGGCTCCACGAACGATAATTGTCGCCACGGTAGTTGCTGGTGCGATTGCCGTCCCGATAACCGCTGCGGTTGGTGTTCTGGTCCTGCCGCCATCCGTCACGATAAGTCTGCTGCCGTCCGTCGCGATAAGTCTGCTGCCGTCCGTCGCGATAGGTCTGGTTGCGTGAGCCGTCCGAATATGTGCGGTTGCGGTCCCAGTTGCCGCTCGTGACGGCTGAACCACCCCAACGGCGGCCACTCCATTGAGCCGAACGATCGCCTGCAGTCGCTTGCGCCTGGGCTTGCGCTTGGGCGCGGGCCTGAACTTGAGCCTGCCCCGAATCGCCGCGGTTCCACTCGCGACCGCTTCGAGCGGCGCCGGTGTCGCTGCGCCGGTCGCTCCGGTTCCAATCACGCCCGCTACGCTCCTGCGCGACAGGGGACTGATATGTGCGCTGTTGTTGAACCGGCGCGCGGTTTGCGCGCTGCTCCGGTGCAGCTTGCTGGGCCTGAGCGGCGCGCTGTTGCTGACGAGCCTGACGCGCCTCCGCGCGAGCCCCGTCGTTTCCGTCGTTGCCGCCACGAACTTGCTGACCTCGGCGGCCATCGTCGTCAGCGGCGTGGGCGATTGCGGGAAGGGCACCGAACGACAGTGCAGCGGCGATCACCGCGGCGCTACCAGTGCGCAGGTAGGACTTCAAATTCACGGACGTTCTCCAGTTCGAGAAGCCGCCCCACCACCTGCGGCCGTATGTCGATTTGTCCGGTTTAGTTAATCACGGCTGTCGTGAAACTGAACGCAGCGGATGTCTCGACCTAATCGAAAGTTCTCGCATGTACTGAAAATTACCCGACAATCAGCGAGTCAGCTTCTTATACGCGAGGCGTGTCGGCCGATCCGCTGCGTCACCCATGCGGCGCCGCTTGTCCTCTTCGTACGATTCGAAGTTTCCTTCAAACCATTCGACGTGGCTGTCGCCCTCGAACGCAAGGATATGGGTCGCCAATCGATCGAGGAAGAAGCGGTCATGGCTGATCACCACTGCGCAACCGGCGAAGTTCTCGATCGCATCTTCCAATGCACCCAGGGTCTCCACGTCGAGATCGTTGGTCGGTTCGTCGAGCAGCAGGACGTTGCCCCCGGCTTTCAGCATCTTGGCCATGTGCACGCGGTTGCGTTCACCGCCCGATAGCTTGCCGACGTTCTTCTGCTGATCGGAGCCCTTGAAGTTGAACGCTCCGACGTACGCGCGCGTGCTCATGTCATGACCGTTGACCTTCATGTAATCGAGCCCGTCGGACACTTCCTCCCACACGTTCTTCTTGGGATCGAGATCGTCGCGGCTCTGGTCGACGAAGCCAAGGTGGACGGTCGAGCCGATATCGATCTGGCCGCTGTCGGGCGTCTCCTTGCCGGTCAAGATCTTGAACAAAGTCGACTTGCCCGCGCCATTGGGCCCGATGACGCCGACGATCCCGCCGGGAGGCAGCGTGAACGACAAGTCCTCGAAAAGCAGCTTGTCGCCATAGGCCTTGGTAATGCCCTTGGCCTCGATGACCTTGCCGCCGAGGCGCTCGGGCACCTGGATGACGATCTGCGCCTTGCCTGGCTTGCGGTTGTTCTGCGCTTCCTGGAGCTGCTCGAATTTACGGATGCGCGCCTTAGACTTTGTCTGGCGCGCGGCGGGGGTCTGGCGGATCCACTCCAGCTCTTCCTTGAGCGCTTTCGAGCGGCCGCTTTCCTCGCGATTTTCCTGATCGAGGCGCTTGGCCTTCTTCTCCAGGTAAGTCGAATAATTGCCCTCGTAAGGATAGTACGTGCCGCGATCCAACTCGAGGATCCAGCCCACCACGTTGTCGAGGAAGTAGCGATCGTGGGTGATCATCAGCACCGCGCCGGCGTATTCCTTGAGGTGGTTTTCCAGCCACTGCACGCTTTCGGCGTCGAGGTGGTTGGTCGGTTCGTCGAGCAGCAGGATCGAAGGCTTCTGGATCAGCAGCCGGGTGAGCGCGACGCGCCGCTTCTCGCCGCCGGACAGGCTCTCGACGCCCATGTCGCCGGGCGGGCAGCGCAATGCCTCCATCGCGATCTCGAGCTGGTTGTCGAGCGTCCAGCCGTCGACCGCGTCGATCTTGCCTTGCAGCTCGCTCATTTCGTCGCCGAGTGCGTCGAAGTCCGCATCGGGCTCACCCATCGCGGCAGACACCGCGTTGAACCGTTCGACCAGGTCGGCCGTCTCGCGCGCGCCGTCCTTGACGTTCTCGAGCACGGTCTTGGTCGGATCGAGCTCAGGCTCCTGCTCGAGATAGCCAACCGTGATGTTCTCGCCTGGCCACGCCTCGCCCGTGAAATCGGTGTCGATCCCGGCCATGATCTTGATCAGCGTCGACTTGCCGACGCCGTTCGGGCCGACGATGCCGATCTTGGCGCCCTGGTAGAACTGCAGGTCGATGTCCTTCAGCACCGGCTTGGGAGCGCCGGGAAAGGTCTTCGTCATGCCTTTCATGACAAATGCGTACTGGGCGGCCATGGTCGTCCTTCGGGTAATCTGGGGTGTTTGGAGTTGACGCGCAGATAGGGACTGGTGGCCTTTCGAGCAAGCGACTTGGCAGAGGCCCGGCGAGCGATTAGCAGGCGCTCCATGAGGTCGCTCCCAATCGCGCTTGCTGCGCTTCCGCTTATTGTCGCCACTTCCGCCGCGGCCGCGCCGCAGCAGGGCGAGGGCATCGCGTGGGAAATCACTGAAGGCCTGACCACCGAAATTGGCCCGCGGCTCAACGGCAGTCCGCGTGAAGCCGCCGCACGCGAATGGGCCAAGGAGCGTCTAACCAGGCTAGGGTTTGCCAACGTGCGGATCGAACCGTTCGTCATCCGCGGCTTCGTGCGCGGCGATGATCGCGCGCAGCTCACCGCGCCGGTACCGCAGCCGCTCGCGATCACCGCGCTCGGCACCAGCGTGCCCACACCGGCGAGCGGACTCATCGCGGAGCTGGTCTATTTCGCCACGCTCGATGCCCTCAAGGCGGCGCCGGACGGCTCGCTCAAGGGCAAGATTGCGTTCATCGACCACGCGATGCGCGCGAACCAGGATGGCTCGGGCTATGGACCTTACGGCAACGTACGGCGGCAAGGCCCAGCGATCGCCTCGGGCAAAGGCGCCATCGGCGCGGTTATTCGTTCGGTGGGCACTGACAATCACCGCAATCCACACACGGGCGGGACGAATTTCGGAACGGCCAAGCCGATCCCTGCGGGCGCGGTTTCGAACCCCGACGCCGACCTTATCGCACGCCTTGCCGCGCGCGGCGCGCCGCTCAAGATCAAGCTGACGCTGACCAGTTACCCGCGGGACAACATGCCGTCGGGCAACGTCATAGCCGATTTACCCGGCAGGGACCCTTCTTTGCCGCTGGTGTTGGTCGCCTGTCACCTCGACAGCTGGGATCTGGGCACCGGGGCGATCGACGATGCGTCGGGCTGCGGCATCGTTACTGACGCGGCGCTCGCAGCGCACCAGGCCGGCAATCTGCGCACCATCCGTGTGCTGTGGGCTGGGAGCGAGGAACTCGGCGGCTTCGGCGGTGAAGCTTATGCCAAGGCGCACGCCGGCGAACCGCACGCGGTGGCGATGGAGAGCGATTTTGGCGCTGACCGGGTGTGGGCGGTCAAGAACAACTTCACCGAAGAAAACCCCGCGCTTGCACAGCGCATCGCTGCCGCGCTCAACCCAATGGGCATCGTTCCGCAGAACGGACGGGTCGAGGGTGGCACCGACATCGGCGCCATCATTACCGCGCAGAAGCTGGCGGTGGTCGACTTGGTGCAAGATGGCACACGCTATTTCGACCTGCACCACACGCCCGACGACACGCTCGACAAGGTCGATCCCGTGCAGTTGCGGCAAAACGTCGCGGCTTGGACCAAAGTGGTCGGCATTCTCGCCAACGAGGCCGGGGCGATCAAGACCGGGCAATAGTTTTGCCCGCCAGGTTCGCGATCAGCACGAGCGACACGAAGCTCGAAGAAGCTTCCGCGGCTGTGACCGCATGCCATATCCTTGAGGCCGACTATGGCGACGGCTTGAACGGCATCGGGGAAAACTTTGCGTTGCTGAGGGAGGAGACCGAGCTTCTCCCAGACCCTCATCGAGGTGTCCGACCACAGGATGCAAAGGACAGCCGGGGAGCGGGACGACAACCCATGAAGCGGTCTCCTATCGAAAGTTGAACGACAAGCCTCGATCTGGCAGTTGGCCTCCATTGTCTTGGGACTAGGGGAAAATTCATGGGTCGCTTCGCAAACAGCAACCGTCAGAAATCGCGCATGAGCCTGTCCTCGCGCGGGTCCGCCCTGGTTCTCGGCTGGGCGACTGTGGCGGGTCTCGCGTCGCCGGCGGTGGCCCAAGAAACGGCCGCTGAACACGCGCAGGCCGCCGTGGTCGCCGAAACTGCCGGCGTGCCGGTGTGGGGGCTCGATAGCCTCTTGCCCGCCGATCCTGCCGTGCGCTTTGGCGTGCTGCCCAACGGCATGCGATACGCGCTCAAGCATAACGAAACACCAAAAGGCGCCGCGGTCATCCGCTTCGCCTTCGACGTCGGCATGCGCGAGGCCGAAGCCGCGCAGGCCGGTATCCCGCATTTTGTCGAGCACATGGCGTTCAACGGATCGACCAACATCGCCGAGGGCGAGCTGGTCAAGCAGCTCGAACGGCTGGGGTTGGCATTCGGCGCGGACACCAACGCCGAGACCGATCTCGAGCATACGACCTACAAGCTCGACCTGCCCAACCTGAAGCCCGAGACGGTCGACGGCGCGCTGACCGTCATGCGCGAAATCGCCTCCGAGTTGGCGCTGGCCCCCGCCGCAGTCGATCGTGAACGCGGCGTCCTCGTGTCGGAATATCGCGTGCGCAACGTGCCCGGACTGCGCCGTACGATCGATGCGCTCGGCAAGCAGATCGGCGATCCGCGCTTTGGTCCCGGTGTCACCGGTACACCCGAATCGCTCGCCGCCATCACACCGGCCCAACTGCGCGCATTCTACCAAGGCTATTATCGGCCCGAACGCGCGACGCTGGTCATGGTCGGCGATTTCGACGTCAACACGATGGAAAAAGACGTGCGCGAGCGCTTCTCCAGCTGGAAAGGCAAGGGAGCCGAACTGAGCAGCTACGTTCCGAAGATCGCTGCGGCGGACAAGGCGACTGTAGCTACTTTTTCCGACCCCGCGGTTCCCGAAATCATCGAGTTCGACCGGGTGGCAATGTACGTCGCCCCAGCTAACGACTTGGCGCAGCAGCGCCGCGAAACACTCGAATCGATCGCCAGCGCAGCGCTTTCCAACCGGCTCGGCGCGCTCGGTCACAAAGCCGACAGCCCGATTATCCTGGGCCAGGCTGTTGTCCAGGACGTCGCCCGCAGCGCGCGCAGCGCGACTATGATCGTGGTCGCCAAGGACGGTATGTGGCAACCCGCGCTTGCGCTCGGTGAGCGGGAATTGCGCCGGGCGATCCAGTACGGCTTTACGCCGTCGGAAATCGCCGAAGCGAAGGCCAACATTCGCACCGCGCTGGAGAATGCCGTCACCCAGGAAGCAGGACGGCAGAGTGCCGGGATCGCCGACGAACTGGCCCGGGCATCGCTGTCGGATAGCGTGTACATGTCCCCAGCCGCCACACTGGCGATGTACAACGCGCTCGAGTCCACAATCACCGCGGAGGCAGCCAGCGAAGCTTTCAGGGCGGCGTGGCACGGCGGACCGTCGCTGGTCCATGTCGCGACCAAGGCGCCGGTCGCCGGCGGTATTGCGGCGATAAGCTCAGCGCTGGCTGAGAGCGCCAAGGTCGCGGTCACCGCACCAGTCGAGGAAGCAGCCAAGGCCTTCGCCTACAACGATTTCGGGCCAGCGGGCAGGATCGTGTCCGACAAGACGATCGACGATCTGGGCATCCGCACCGTGCGGTTCGCCAATGGCGTCGAACTGAACCTCAAGAAGACCGATTTCGAACCCGGCAAGATCGCATGGTACGCCAAGGTCGGAACCGGCGCGCAGGAGTTCCCTGCGGATCAGCCGGGGTTGACCGTGGTCACCCAGATCCTGTCTTCGGTCGACGGCCTCAAGCAGCATGACATCGATGAACTGCGCCGCATCACGGCAGGCCGACAGGTGGGTATCGGCCTTAGCGTCGGAGCCGATGCGATCGTAGCGGCAGGGTCGACGACACCGACCGACCTCGAGCTTCAAATGAAGTTGCTCGCGGCTGAGCTGACGGAGCACGCCTACAATCCGTCGACTCAGGCGCAATGGGCGGGGATGGGCCCGGTAATTGCGAAGAACATCATGACCGACCCATCCACCCTCGCGGCGGTCGCGGTGCCGTGGATCGTGACCGGCAACGACGCGCGGTTCGGCTTCGGCGATCCAAATGAACTGGCAGCGAGAACGCTGGAGGACATCAGAGCGGCGGTTCAACCGCAACTTGCATCCGGTGGACTCGAGATCGGGCTCGTCGGCGATTTCGATCAGGACGCCGTGATTGCCGCCGTCGCCAAGACGCTCGCCGCTTTGCCACAGCGAGCTAAATCCGGGGCTAAGCCGGCCGCCGTCCGCCCGGTGGCGTTTACCTCCGACCTTCAGCCCAAGGTGATCTATCACGAAGGCGCCGCCGACCAGGGGACGATCACGCTCGTCTGGCCGACGACCGACGACAGCGATTTGAAGGATTCGTTGACCCGCGACCTGCTCTCAGGGGTAATGGGTCTGCGATTGATCGACGTGGTGCGCGAAGAGCTGGGGGCCACTTACACCCCGAGCGCATCATCATTCGATCAATCGACGTACCCCCGAATTCGGCTACCTCGCCGCCTCTGCGCCGGTCGCGCAGGGCTCGATGGATGCCGTGGCGGGCGCGATTCGCAAGATTGCCGCGGATTTGCGCGCCGCTCCTCCCACCGCCGACGAACTGTTGCGGGCGCGTCAGCCGATCCTCGAGCGATGGCAGCGGCAGGCGCGACAGAACGGCAGTTGGGTGGCGCTGGTCGCAGACGCGCAGTCACGGCCCGAATTCCTTGATCGCCGGAGGACTCGTGCGGCGGTTCTCGAAGCGATTACGCCCGACGACATAGGAGCCGCCGCCGACCGTTACCTCAACCCAACAACCGCAATTGAGGTTCGCGTGGTGCCGCGGCCCACCAAGGCAGGGTAGGAGGCGCTCGGTTGCGCGCCCGGCTTGCCAGCGCGCATTTGATCAACCGGACCGCAAGATAGATCCCCGGCACCCTCGTGGGACGAGACCAACGGCCCGCGCCTGCGGTCCGAATGGCAGGAATCCCCGCGGCCCGGTTCAGGTTCCAAAGCGACGCGGCTTGGGCTTTGCCAAAGTCGCGGTTGCCGCGCCCACAGCAGGGGCTAACTTCAACCGCGACGGGCAAATCCCGGATCAGGCGGTTCTCGCGTCGCGATCACCGCAGTTACTGCGTCGCCGAACGGCTGGTGGAGCCGGGCACTGTCCGTCTTCTCTACCGGATACGGGGACGTGGAGCATCCCGAACATCTGCGAACCATGGCAATGGGGACCAAGTCCTGCGGCGAGGAAGCGCTGCGCAAGTTCATGGCCAATGCGATGACCGACAGCCAATTCGATTGGCGGCATTGACTGCCGAAGGATCGATTGGTCGGGGAGACAGGATTCGAACCTGCGACATCTTGCTCCCAAAGCAAGCGCGCTACCGGACTGCGCCACTCCCCGACCCGCCAGAGGCGAACCGATATTCCGGCCGGTGGGCCCGGCAGGATTCGAACCCGCGACCTAGCCGTTATGAGCGGCCAGCTCTAACCGCTGAGCTACAGGCCCTCCGAAAACCGGTGGCCGCGCGGTAGCCGCACGCCGGTGACCTTGCAAGCGGCTCAATGTTCGACCGACTGCATGATCTCCGCCACACTGGTCGGCGCGACCCCGCGCATGTCGAGATACATGTAGATGCGTCGAAACCAGTCGTACAGTTGGTCAAGGTCGGCTTCGCTGCGGACATAAGGAGTATGCCCGGCCGTGAGCGAAGGGCTATGGAAGCTCAGCACCAGCAGCGGCAGGCCATCGTCGAGCGCCATGTCGATCCCGCGCAGCGCCTCTTCGGCGGTAACCCCTTCGGGCGTGAGCGCGATCCGTTCCAGAAGGCCCATGCGCGCGAACAGGCCGGTCATTTTAGGCACCCGGCCGAGCATTGGATGAATCCATCGCCCCTGGCGGCGCAGCATACCCCAATACACGGTGGTAAGCGGCAACTCGAGCAGCTCGTGTTCCGGGTCCACCCAATAGGGCGTTAGCGGATGGCGACTATAATCAGGACCATGGCCCGCGCGATAATCGAAATGCGCGCGCACCGAGCTATCGATGGGAACGCCCGCGTCGCGCAACAACGCGGCACTATCGGGTCCCAGGCCATAGCGTCCCGCGCGATAGATGAGCGGGTCGCTGCCAAAGGCTTCGGCGATCCTGTCGCGCAAGGCAATAAACTTGGCGCGTTCAAGCTCCGGGGGCAGGTTGCCGGCATAACTGTTGAACGCCCCAGGCTCTTCCTCAAAGGGTGGATTGACCCACGGGTGAAGCTGAATACCTACCTCCGCGCGGCCTGCCTTGACCGCGCCCCCAATCAGCTCGACCGCCGCGGGCGATGTCGCAATCGGCCAGTCCACCAGATAGACGGGGATCACCCCGAGGCCTTCGCAGAATTCCTGGAAGCGTGCGATGTGCGGAACGTGGGTCAGGCCATGCTCGGAGCGGGTGAAGGGCCCGGACCAGTCGAACTCTTCCTCGGTATCGACCGTCAGCAGCGAGCGCGTACCGAATTCCCGGGCAAAGCGGGCCGCCGAGCCCGGACCGGGCGGTTCGGTGATCGCTCGATTCATGCATTCCCCCACCGTCGGCGTCGGCCAGCGACGATCGTCAGCCGAGCGCCGCACCCGCTTCATCTGGGCTAGAAGCGGCCTTGGCAGCGGTCAAGCGAGGCAGCGTGAGGACCAGCGATGCCCCGTTGCGGACCAGATCACCGCCGGTCGCGCGGGCTTCCGCTCGCGCCAGCCGCAGCGCAAAGCCTGTGCCGAACATGCCCGCGCTCACCGCGCCGCCGCCGGCCCGGCTTTCGGCAGCGAAGATGTCATCGTGCGCAGCGAGCGAGGCGGGGAGGGCGCAGCGCAAGGTGGCGGTGTTGTCCGCGCATTCCAACCGTATGGATAGGACCTCACCCGCTCCTGCGGCGCCGGTCAGCGTCGCCAGCAGGCGCCAGCCAAGCGCTTCGGCTTCGTGATCGCTCAATGGAATCCTGCACCCGGTTGCGCCTAAATCGACCTCGAAGCGGCCGTTGCGCGATTGCAGCACTTCGTCGAGCTGACGCGCCAAGCCGCCGATGATATGCGCAAGATCGGCGCTGCCTTCGTCGAGCGCCAGCGCTCCGCTTTCGAGCTTCGCCAGCCGGTCGAGCTCGTCGAACCCTGCCAGCATGCGCGCGGCGTCGCCGGCGATGGTTGCCGCGAGCGCGCGGTATTCGTGCGGGGTCGGGCCGAATAACTGCTGCTGGATGACCTCGGCGAAGCCCTGGATCGCATTGACCGGCGTTTTCAACTCGTGGAGCAGTTGGCGCATGCGGTCACCGCCAGGATTGGCTGAAGGCGCGGCGACGCTCGGCGGCGGAGGGCGGCGGAAGCGGCCGGCGTAGCCGATGAAGCGGCCGCCCGGATCGGAGAAACGCGGCCCGGCGTCGATCGTCCACTCGCCAGCAACCGGCGGCGCGCCGTCCCATGCGAGCGTGACCTGCCGGAGCGCCTGGTACTGACGGCGCGCGCCCTCGGACGCGGGTGGGAGCATCGCGCCGACCACCATCGGTGCCACGCGGGCGTCGGCCCAGTCGATCCGTCCTTCGGCATCGGTAGTGAAGGCGAATCCTGCGCTGCGGGGACGGGCTGCTGCGTCGGCGCGTTCGCCGAGCGGGAGTTGCGGGGCTTCCTCGGCGGGACGAGCGGCGCGGGTTTTGCGAAATGATTCAATCCGGCGGACGAGCGCGCCAATCTCGGTGTCCTGGTCCTCGTCGGCGCCAGCCTGGTCGTTTGCCGCGATCGGCCGCGACGGGGCGCGTCCGGCGACCGGCTCGTCGAGCAGCAGGTCGGGCCGTGGCAGGCCCCGGTCGCGAATGCCCAGCCGGTCGAGCAGGTCCTGCGTGGCGATCGGCATGTCCCGGCGCAGACGCAGAAAGCCTCGCGCGCGGATGGGCAGGCGCGGGATCAGCGCCTCCCAGTCATCGACCGACAACTGAGCAACCGCCAGTGCGGCGGCGGCGACTTCGGGCTCGTCCTCGGCAAGGTGGAGCGCGAGCTCGGGGTTTCGAAACCGCAGCCCGGGCTCGCGAATCATCTCGGCCCGTTCGCCAGGATCGATCGACTCGCCCAGCGCAGCCAGCCTGAGCCACGCCGCGGCCAGCATCGAGTCATCCCGGCCTGCGCGGCGGTTACCGAGCAGGTCGAGCAGTTGGCGGAACTGGGTTTTGGCCGCACGCTCGCCCGTCGCGCGATGGCGCAGAACCGTAACAAGGCGATCGTCGAAGTGCATCGTGCTCCAAATATTGCGCCAGCCGCGATAATATTACCAACGCGCGGGCACCTCGCTAACATGCCCGCCAGAGCGTGACACGGGGAGCCGACCGGCGCGTTGCAAAGCGGGACAATTGCTGGCAGAAACAATAAAATTAGCCGGCGGTGCCGCAATGTACCGTCTTTGTTGCCCAGCCCGATGGACTGGGTACCATCTCGCGGGGGCGCGGCAATGGCCAACCTTGACGATATCGACCGTAAATTGCTTGCTGAGCTACAGCGCGAAGGCCGAGTGACCAACGTTGAACTGGCGAGCCGCGTCGGCCTTACCGCACCTCCGTGCCTGCGGCGGGTGCGCAGCCTGGAGGAAGACGGCGTCATCCGCGGCTACCACGCCGAGCTCGATCCCTCGAAGCTCGGTTTCGCGATCACGGTGTTTGCGATGGTCAGCCTCAAGAGCCAGGCGGAAAGTAGCTTGCGCGAGTTCGAGGACCACATGAAATCGCTCCCCGAAGTGCGCGAATGCCATATGCTCAACGGCGAGATCGACTTCATCCTCAAGATCGTCAGCCCGGATTTGCAGAGCTTCCAGGAATTTCTTACGAGCAAGCTGACCCCGGCGCCGAACGTCGATAGCGTGAAGACTTCGCTGACGATCCGAACGGCCAAGCAGGAGCCCGGAGTTCCGCTCGACAGCTGATTATTGTTCAGCGCATGGCGATGAATGGCCGGAACAACTGCGCTCGTTCGTGGGTTGCGATGCGACTAACCTCAAGGAGAGAGTTGCAATGCCTACCCATGCAATTTTTGATAACCACGAACACGCCGGTCGCGCGGTGAACGACCTGCGGTCGGCGGGCGTCCGCGACGATTCGATCTCGATGATTGCTCATCACGGCAATACGGTCACGACCACCGATGCCGATGGGACGGTCACCGATGAAGATCACACCAGCATCGCGCGCGGTATACTTGGTGGCGGTGCGCTCGGTGCCGGCCTCGGCGTCGCCGCGCTGGCCATCCCCGGTGTGGGACCGCTGGTCGCCGCCGGCGCGATCGCTTCGACTGCCATCCCCGGCGCGATGGGCATCGGCGCACTCGCCGGCGCTGCGCTGGGTTCGGTAAATGAGGTGCTCAAGGACCATGGCGTCGACGACGATGATGCAGCCTATTATGGCGATCGGATGAAAGACGGTGCGGTGTTCTTGTCGGTCGACGACGAGACCTCGGGCCACGACAGCGACCGCACGTCGGAACTGCTTTACGGTGCCGGCGGACACAATTCGCGCCGTCCGCGCATGTAATCGGACGGTTGCACGATCAAGACTGGGGGCGGGCCGGCGACGGTCCGCCCCTTTTCGTCAGGAAGTGCGCTCCCGCAACCAGTCCTCGAGCCACTTGATCGAGTAATCGCCGCTCAGCACGTCTGGCTGCTGGAGCAGTTCGCGGTGCAGGGGTAGCGAGGTCTTGACCCCCTCGACCACCATTTCCTCGAGCGCGCGCCGCAGCCGCATGATGCAGCGTTCGCGGGTGCTGCCGTAAACGATCAGCTTGGCGATCATCGAATCGTAATACGGGGGGATGCGATAACCGGCGTAAAGACCGCTATCGACCCTGACGTGCATTCCGCCCGCCGCGTGATAGGCGCTGACGGTGCCCGGGCTCGGCGCGAACGTCCACGGGTCTTCTGCATTGATGCGGCATTCGATCGCGTGACCGTGGAAGTGAATGTCTTCCTGGCGGCACGACAAGTCCTTGCCGTCGGCAACGCGGATCTGCTCGCGAACCAGATCGATGCCGGTGATCATCTCGGTCACCGGATGCTCGACCTGCAGGCGGGTATTCATCTCGATGAAGTAGAACTCACCGTTCTCCCACAGGAACTCGATCGTCCCCGCGCCGCGATAGGCCATGTCGGCCATCGCCTTGGCGCACACGCCGCCCATCCGCGCCCGTTCTTCGGCAGTGATGATGGGCGAGGGCGCTTCTTCGAGCACTTTCTGGTGGCGGCGCTGGAGCGAGCAGTCGCGCTCACCCATGTGCACCGCCTGCCCGCGCCCATCGCCGAATACCTGGAATTCGATGTGCCGCGGGTTGCCGAGATACTTCTCGATATAGACGGTGGCATCGCCAAACGCGGCTTTTGCCTCGCTGCCGGCCTGTTTCATCAGCGTTTCGAGCTGGTCTTCGGTCTCGCACACTTTCATGCCGCGCCCGCCGCCGCCAGAGGCCGCCTTGATGATGACCGGATAGCCGGTGTCGGCTGCGATCTTTCGCGCCTCGTCGTAGTCGGACACCGCGCCATCGCTGCCCGGCACCAGCGGCAGTCCAAGCGCGCCGGCGGTGCGCTTGGCCTCGACCTTGTCGCCCATGGTGCGAATGTGCTCGGGCTTGGGTCCGATCCAGGTGATCCCGTGCGCCTCCACGATCTCGGCGAACTGGGCGTTCTCGCTCAGAAACCCGTAGCCCGGGTGGATCGCATCGGCGTGTGCGATCTCGGCTGCCGAGATGATCGCGGCGACGTTGAGATAGCTGTCCGCCGCAGACGGCGGCCCGATGCATACCGCGTGATCGGCCAGCCGCACGTGCATGGCATCGGCATCGGCGGTCGAATGGACCGCGACTGTTTCGATGCCCATTTCGTGCGCCGCGCGGTGGATGCGCAGCGCGATCTCGCCGCGATTGGCGATCAGTATTCGGGAAATGCCCATCGTCTCGTTAGCCGATCACGATCAGCGGCTGGTCGAATTCGACCGGCTGGGCATTTTCGACCAGGATTGCGGTGATCGTGCCGGCCTTGTCGGCGGCGATCGGGTTCATCACCTTCATCGCTTCGATGATCACCAGCGTATCGCCCTGCTTCACGCTGTCGCCAACCTTGATGAACGGCTGCGCACCAGGTTCGGGCGTCAGGTAGACCGTGCCGACCATCGGCGACCTGAGTGCGCCGGCGACATCCGCAGCGGGCTCGGCTGTCGGTGCGGCGGAGGCGATCGCAGCCGGCGCGACAGCCGGAGGCGCCATTTGCGCGGGCGCGGCCATCATTACGCCGCCGCGCGCGACGCGGACCTTGCGGTCCCCGTCTTCGACTTCGATTTCGGTCAATCCGGTCTCTGCGAGCAACTCGGCCAGCTCACGCACCAGTTTGGTATCGACGTTCATGCCCGAGCTACGCCCGGGTGAGCCCTTTGTTTCGGCCATTATCTGCCTCTTGTCCTGTCGAAGGCGTGCCTATGCGCGGGCTGACGCACGCTGACAAGAGGCTCGCAAACCGGCGATCAGAGCGCCGCGGCCTTTTCGAGCGCGACGACGTAGCTTTGCGGGCCGAGCCCTTTGACCTCGGCGACCGCGCCCATTCCCACATACGACAGATGGCGGAACGTCTCGCGCGTCGCCGGATCGGACAAGTGCACTTCGATAACCGGCACCGAGATCGCCTTGATCGCATCGAGCAACGCGATCGATGTGTGGGTATAGCCTCCGGCATTGAGCAGCACCGCTTTCGCGCCTTGCGCCTGCGCTTCGTGCAACCAGTCGATCAGATGACCTTCGTGGTTCGACTGGCGCACATCGACCTCAAGCCCCAGCGCGTGCCCTCGGTCCTCCAGCATGCCGGCGATCTCGTCGAGAGTTGCCGAACCATAAATCTCCGGCTCCCGTGTGCCGAGCAGGTTGAGGTTGGGGCCGTTGAGGACGTAAACGAGTTCGGTCATGACAAGGATTGTACCCTGCGCATCCGCCGGTGCAAGTTGTCAGCTCGCTCCTGCGAAAGCTGAACGGTGGACCACATGTTACACTGTCCTGATCAGGATGATTTAGCTCTCGACGCCCTTGATCTTGCCCCACTGACGCGCGGCGGTGTAGCCGAGGTAACCGGTACCGAAGAGGGCGTAGAGTTCGTCCGGCAACCCGCGCAGGTACGCGGTCATCGCGCCGGCAATCGCGCCCGCGGCGTCGGCGCGGAACAGCGATAGCACCCCGATCGGCAGCGCCGCCAGGATCATTACGTACATTACATAGAGGAAGCTCGGCCGTGCCCGGCTGGTCCAAGGATCGGCCGAGTTGGCCTCAGCCACGATTGCCGAGAGGCGGGCTTCGATCTGCTTCAGCTCTTGCGAGCCCTCGAGCTCGATCAGCGCGAGCTTGGCTTTCGCGCGCGCCTCCTTGTCGGGGATTACTTTATCGATGATCGTGGTGAGCGGACCAACCAGAATGTCGAGAACGGACATGCGCTTTTCCCTTCGTAAAGGAAAATGCGTAACCAGATAGGTTTGTGTAGGAAAATGCTTTAACCGGATGCGAGCGCTGGTCGTAGCGTTTGACAGTACCGCAGCCGCGCAGCAGGAAGGGTGCATGAAATGGACCGCACTGTGCGCCGCAGCGCTGCTTTTGTCAGAACCGACGTTCGCGCAGGAGGCGACTTCCCAGCCGACGACAGCCGACCAAACGCTGCAGGCGCTCTACGGCGATTACTGGGCCTGGCAGGTCCGCGAGTTCGGGTGGATCGAAAAGGCTGACGGGTCGGTTGACCAGGGGCCGACGATCGCATCCGTCACGCCCGCGGCGAACAAGGCGCGCGCAGCCCGCGCGGCCGATTTTCGCGCACAGCTCGACCGGATCGATGAAAATGCCCTCTCGCCCTCCGAAAAGGTCAATGCAGCGGTTTTGCGCGCTGCATTGACGGAAACGATCGAGGACGCACGATTTTCCGAATGGGAGATGCCGTTCGACAGCGATTCCAACTTCTGGTCCTATTGGGATTCGCGCACTGGTTTCCAGACCGTCGCCGAATACGAAAACTACATCGCCCGGATGACCGCTCTGCCGCGTTATTTCGATGAGCAGATCGCCAATGCCCGGTCAGGATTGAAGCGCGGCTTCAGCGTTCCGCGGATAACGCTTGCGGGCCGCGACGTGAGCTTGGCCGCGTACACCGCCGACGCTCCTGATCAGAGTCCGTTCTGGCAAGCGTTCGCCCAGATGCCGGCCCGCTTTTCGCAAGCCGACAAGACGCGGCTGGCCGCCGCGGGCCGCGCCGCTATCGCCCATGCCGTGACCCCGGCTTATGTCAGGCTGCTAAGCTTCTTGCGCGACGAGTACGCGCCCCGCTCGCGCACCACGCTCGCGGCCGAGGCGATGCCCGACGGCAAGGCATACTACCAGCAGCAGATCCGCCAATACACCACACTCGACCTGACGGCGGACGAGATCCACGCGATCGGTCTGAAGGAAGTCGCCCGGATCGAGAGCGAGATGAACACGATCATGGCGCAGACCGGCTTTACCGGCACGATCGCTCAATTCACCGAGAAATTGCGGACCGATCCGCAATTCATCGCTACCGGGCCCGAGGAGTTGCTCGGCGTGTCTGCCTATGTCGTAAAGCGGGTAGACGGCAAGCTGGCAGATTACTTCGGGTTCCTGCCCCGCGCGCGGTTTACCATCCGCCCGGTCGCCGATGCGATCGCGCCGTTCTACACCTCGGGCCGGGGCGGGCTCGATGCCTGTCAGATGAATACTTACGATCTGCCATCGCGCCCGCTGTACAACATCCCGGCGCTGACCTTGCACGAGTGCGAACCCGGCCACAGCTTCCAGATGGCGTTCCAAAAGGAGCAAGGGGACCTTCAGCCCAAGTTCCGCCGCAGCATCTACTTTTCCGGCATGGGCGAGGGGTGGGGGCTTTATGCCGAGTATCTCGGCGAAGAGATGGGCATCTATCGCACGCCCGAGGAGCGTTTCGGACGGCTCAGCTACGAGATGTGGCGCGCCGCGCGGCTGGTGATAGATACCGGCATCCATCACGAAGGTTGGCCGCGCGACCAGGCGATTGCGTATCTCGCCGATCGGACCGCGCTTTCGCGCCACGAAGTCGAGACCGAGGTGGATCGTTATATTTCGTGGCCCGGTCAGGCGCTTGCCTACAAGCTGGGCGAAATGACCATCCGGCGGATGCGCGGCAAGGCTGAAGCCGCGCTCGGAGGGAAATTCGATATCCGCAAGTTCCACGACATTGTGCTGGCACTCGGCTCGGTTCCGCTGCCCGAGCTCGAAGCACGGATCGATGCCTTCATTGCCGACGGGGGCCAAGGCTTGCCCGGTGTCATTTACGGCTGACAGGCCTGTCCCTCGGCTCGCACCTCGATGAATGCCAGCAGCGTTGCTGGGACGCGCGGTGACTTAACAGGGCAGCGTTAGCAAGGCGCAGTATGTATCCTGACCGGCGACGGGCTTACAATCGTGGGCCATGTCTCCCATCTTGCAGGAACCGCCGACGTGATCCTGCGTCGCCGGCCGAGAGACAACGGACGTGCTCCCAACACACCGGGAGAGCGGCATGCCTGTTAATCAACTCTATCACGATCGCGGCGTTGCGCTGACGAGAGCGCATCATTCCGTTTCTGCAGGGGAAAGGAGCGGGCACGCTACCAGTCCGCTCCGCAACGGCGAGGGCGCCCCTTCAGGCGACTCGAATTACACGGCTGACCTTCTGACCACAGGGGACCGGTTCGAGATATTTCGCGAAGACGAGGTGCAGGTGAGCTCGACCCAGTTCGCCGGCGGAGACTGGCGCTGGCGTCTTACGGACTCCACTGGAAAAACGCTCGTCGAAGGTAACGGTTACCGGTCCAAGCGCGCGTGCATGGTAGCCGTCTCATTGCTCCGCGACCGGGCATTCTCGGCCAGGTAGGCGAACTGGCCGTATACGGAGGCGAGCCAGTTTTCCGCCACGAAGCTTGACCGGCTTCATTCCTGGACTGTTTTACCCGACTAGGAAAACGAATGACTGATAATTCAATCCCGCCCGCTCCCACCGATGAAGCCGTGACGCGAGAGCGCGAGCGCATCGAGAAGAACGCGAAAGATGCGAGCAGGCTGCTTGCCGGCTATGACGCAAGCCGAGCCGCTCTTCCCAATGCCGACAGGCTGGAAGCGGACTACGAGGCTCTGCGTTCAGGCGCGCACGAAGAGTAAGCTCGCAATCCATCGCAGATTTGCCTGCTACATGCCGAAAGGCCTAGTCAAAGCGCCGCGAACACGACCGAGGCTTGCCCAGTCCGAATGCCATTGCGACTAAACCGCTGCACGTCTGCGGACAGGCTGGTGCCCCTTACAGAACTCGATCCTGTGACTTGAACTCGCTCAAGACCGGTTCTGACGGCTTTCGCGTCAACGCGCTTGGGCTCGAACGCCGGGCGCAGTGGAGCACGGCCCGGAGGACCCCTCGCCTGGGTCAGCTTTCCAGCGTGCTGCTGTCGATCACAAACCGGTATTTCACGTCGCTGCGCTGCATGCGGTCGTAAGCTTCGTCGATTTCCTGAATGCGGATCATCTCGATGTCGGCGACGATCTTATGCTCGGCGCAGAAATCGAGCATCTCCTGCGTCTCTGCGATGCCGCCGATGAGCGAGCCCGCGATCGAGCGGCGCTTGAAGATGAGATTTCCGACGTCGGGCGAGGGATGTGGATGCTCCGGGACCCCGACCAGCACGAGCGTACCGTCGCGACGGAGCAGGCCGGCAAACGCGTCGAGATCGTGGCTGGCCGCGACCGTGTCGAGAATGAAGTGGAAGGTACCCGCGTGGCTTTCAGCCTCCTCCGCGTTGCGCGAGTTGATCACCTCGTCCGCGCCGAGCTTGACCGCGTCCTCCCGCTTGCTTTCCGATGTCGTGAAAGCGACCACGTGCGCGCCCATCGCATGGGCGATCTTGATCGCCATGTGACCCAGACCGCCAATGCCCACTACGCCGACTTTCTTGCCGGGCCCGACTTTCCAGTGCCGCAACGGAGAATAGGTGGTGATCCCGGCGCAAAGCAGCGGCGCTACCGCGGCGAGTTGATCGTGCGGGTGGCGAATGTGGAGGACGAAGTTTTCGTCGACCACGATCCGTTTGGAATAGCCGCCCAGCGTGTGCCCAGGCGCATCGTCGGTCTCGCCATTGTATGTGCCGACGAAACCGGTGCCGGTGCAGTACTGCTCCTCCCCTTCACGGCACGAAGGGCATTGCTGGCAACTATCGACCATGCAGCCGACACCCACCGTATCGCCGACCTGAAACTTGGTGACATCGCCTCCCACGGCGCTCACCTGGCCCACGATTTCGTGGCCGGGCACGCATGGGAACAGCGTGCCGCCCCACTCAGAACGGACCTGGTGAAGATCGGAGTGACACACGCCGCAAAAGGCGATCTCGATCTGCACGTCCGTGGGTCCTGGCGCGCGGCGCTCGATCTGCATCGGCTCGAGCGGCTGGTGCGCAGCATGTGCGCCATAGGCGGGAGTCGTCATGAAGCTTCCTTGGTGCGGGGGGGTTTGGTTCAGTCTCGCAACGTCCCACAGAGGCAAAAGTCTCCACCGCGTGCGAAAATGCGCTCTTGGCTTGACCATCAGCAAACCGTGATCGTCTGGCTATCTGGGCTCATGCCCCGCGTGGGCGCTGGGCATGTTTCTGCTAGCAATCGCCGAACGGCCTATTGAAAAAGCAGGCGGAAGGTCATGCCAGGGTACTGTGGTCTGCGCAGGCAGAGACCTTGAATGGCGAGGAATGCCGGCAATTGTACGATCGATTGCCGGGATCGCATCGTCCACGCACGGGTCCGCCGGTGAATATGGAGAAACCGCGGAAAATCTGCCCAGCTACAGGCCAGCCGGGTAGGTCATGCCGTCCCGCAAGCGACCCCGGGGCGGACCTCGGCGGACGCCGAACAGCCAATTCCAAACGCAATCTTTGCAGAGACACTATTCTTCGTTGGGGTCGTTCTCGGCATCAATTTGGGTTGCGTGCACAGTGCCATGCAAATGGTCCGGTGGACCATAGATTGCATAAAGCTTGATGGGTTCCGACCCTATATTGGTGATGTTGTGCCAGGTTCCAGCAGGCACGAACACTGCCCAATCCGCGCCCACTTCTCGCTCGAAGGTCAGTTGATCTTCGGCAGGCCCCATCTGGACTCGCCCTTGTCCCTGCTCAAGCCTGAGAAACTGATCGTGGGTCTTGTGAACCTCGAGGCCAATGTCCCCTCCAACCGGGATCGACATCAAGGTCAGCTGGATATTGCTCCCGGTCCACCGCGTAGTGCGAAAGTTGGGGTTGGCGAGCGTTTCCTTTTCCATATCCATGACATACGGATCGGGTCCATAATCGTTGATGTCGGTCATGCGCCTTCCTTTCAAAATCGCGTCGCCTACTAACACGGTCGTTCACTTACACGAAAGCCGCGGGCGAAACTGACTGCGCGCGGGATGCGTTCCGAACTGCATGGTAAATCCTCGCGAAAAGGCCAAGCGCGACAGCGAGCGGGTCACGGTCTTCGGGCGGACGTGACCCTTGAATTGCGGAAGAAACGGCTCGCCGTCCGGCGGGGCCTTTGTCTCGCCTATCCCACGATGCCAGATCAAGGTTTTCTAACGTCGGCCGCTCGATCGCTTGTCAGATGACGCGCGCAATCGCGATTCATTGGGGACACTGGCCGGCGGATCCACATCTGGATCGCGGCAGGCGTCGAGCAACTCTTCCACGCTCGGCGCCGGCTCCCCGAGCACACCTCCGCTGACCTGCAGTACCTCGCGATCGAGCGCAGATTTGATCTGGCCGATCTGTTCGTCCGGGAAATGCTCGAAATGGATATGTTTCAGGTTCCCAGCGTCGATGCGAAGCGGCAGAATGTCGCAGACGCTAAAGCAGAGCGAGGCGGAAACTGAACGGAGGGGACGCCCGTTGTCCGGTCTCGAACCAACTATTGGAAATACAGAATGAAGGCATTCATCGGAGATGCTCCGGTCGCCGCTGGGTCGAGCGTATTGGCAGACCGCCGCGAACTGGCACTCGTCGCCGTCGAACGCACGCGAATGCCGATGGTGGTCAGCGATCCACGACAGCCCGACGCGCCGATCGTTATGGCGAACAAGGCCTTCCTGGAATTGACGGGTTATTCGGCCAGCGAGGTGCTCGGGCGAAACTGTCGCTTCCTGCAAGGGCCGGACACCGCACCCGAGGCAGTCGAGGCCATTCGGCAGGGGCTCGCCGCGGACGAGCACTTCGTCACGGTCGAAATGCTCAATTACCGCAAGGACGGTTCCTCGTTCTGGAACCAGCTTGAAATAAGCCCGGTGCACAACGAAAGCGGCCAGACGGTCTACTATTTTGCCTCCCAGAAAGATGTAACCGCTCGCCGGCGCGCACAGGAATTGGCAGCTATTGAACGGCTTCTGTTGATGGAAGTCGATCATCGCGCAATGAATGCGCTGGCCATGGTGCAGAGCATTCTTAATCTCACCCGGGCAGACGATGTCATCGGCTATTCGAGCGCCGTGCGCCGACGAGTTGAACTCGATGGCAAGGGTGCATCGAATCTTGGCGCACTCGAGCTGGGACAGAACTCCTTTGGAGCAACTGATAAGGGACGAACTGCCGGATGGCCGGGTGCGGTTGCAAGGCCCGCCCATCAAACTTTCCGCCCGTGTCGCGCAGCCGATCGCACTCGCGGTTCACGAGTTAATCTCGAACGCCCGGCAGCATGGCGCGCTGCTGGCCCCCGAAGGCGCGGTGGAGGTTTCGTGGAACGTGGAGCACGGCGCCATCAATCTTGATTGGCGTGAAGCCGGCGGACAGCCCTTGGCACGCATACCGAACCCGGGGCTCGGACTGTCGCTGGCAAGGACCATTGTCGAGCGACAACTCTCTGGCGCTTTTACGGTGGATTGGACCGGGCCAGGTTTGCGGGCAACGCTAGCGATACCACTGGAGCCAAGCGACGCGGCTATAAGCGCCGATTAGCTTACGCCGTGCGGCCGCGGATCGTTTTGAGTTTTCCCAGCGATCTTCCTCGGCTGTGATTCTGCGGATGACCGCCTCGAAAAGAGAATTGCGAGGCCTCCGGTGTCAAAACATCAAAGGCCGTGTTATGGCCTCGTCATGATACTCCAGCGAAACAATGTAAGGGTCAGCGGCAGCGGCGTTAAGACGATAATGTTCTCGCATGGGTTTGGCTGTGACCAGCATATGTGGAGCGACGTCGCAGAGCGTTTCGAACAAGATTTCAAAGTGGTTCTGTTCGACCATATGGGAGCGGGCCGCTCTGACCTCACAGCATATGACTCGGCCAAATATGCAAGCTTGGATGGATACGCCAGCGACGTCGTGGAGATCGGTCGTGCGCTCGAACTTCAAGACGCCATCTTCGTAGGGCACTCGGTCAGCGCGATGATCGGAGCGCTTGCAAGCTTAAAAGCGCCCGACATGTTCTCCGAACTGATCATGGTGGGCCCGTCCCCGCGTTATCTTGACGATGATGGGTACGTAGGCGGGTTCTCCGAAGGGCAGATCGAGGAACTGCTCGATTTTCTGGCGGCCAATCATCTTGGTTGGGCAGCAGCGATGGCGCCGGCGATCATGGGCAACGCCGACCGACCGGAGCTTGGCGAACGCCTCAACGACAGCTTCTGCGCCACCGATCCTGAGATAGCCCGCGAATTCGCTCGCGCAACGTTCCTGTCCGACAATCGCCATGACCTTGCGAAGATCACCGCCCGCACCCTGGTGCTTCAGTGCCGGGAGGACATCATCGCGCCCACGTGCGTGGGCGAGTACGTTCATGCGCAAGTGCCGAACAGCGAATACGTCCTGCTTGATGCGACCGGCCACTGTCCTAATCTGAGCGCACCCGACGAGGTGACCGCCGCGATCCGCGCCTTTGTCTGAGCCTGAAATCACGGAAGACCTGGCTGATCTTTATGACAACGCGCCGTGCGGCTACATCTCGCTTTCGGCTGATGCGCGGATCGTAAAGGCCAACCGCACGCTAGCCAACTGGACAGGCAAGCAGCCTGATCAAATGCTGGGCCGAACCTTTTTCGACCTGCTGAGCTTCGGAGGGCGGATCGCGTATGAGACTCATATCGCGCCAATGCTCCGGCTGCAGGGCTACGTCGGCGAGCTCGCGCTCGACCTGCTCCACGCTGACGGTAGCAAGATACCGGTCATCGCGAACGCCGCGGAGAAACGTGGTGCCGACGGAGCGCATCTTTTCACGCGGCTGACCCTTTTCAAAGCCGTCGAGCGGCGGGGATACGAACAATCGCTCCTGAGCGCTCGCAGGGCGGCAGAAAGTGCCTTCCGTACCGAGCAGGACGCCGCGGCACTGCGAGAGCAATTCATCGCGGTTCTTGGACACGACCTTCGCAATCCGCTGGCTGCTGTCGCTGCTGGAGTGGACATGCTGAACAGGCGCGAGCCCCTCAGCGAGCGCGGCCGGCTGGTCACTTCGGAGATGGCTGCAAGCATCGCTCGCGCCAAGGCGTTGGTCGACGACGTCCTTGACCTCGCCCGGGGACGCCTTGGTGGAGGCATTCCGATCGAGCGGAGTGACCAGCCGATCACACCTGTACTCGAACAAGTCCTCGACGAGCTCCGGGCGATTGCACCCGACAGAGAGATCATCGCCGAGTTTGCCATCCACCACCCAGTGAACTGCGATCACACGCGTATCGGACAGCTGGCTGCGAACCTGCTGTCGAATGCCTTGACCCATGGAGCTCCCGCAAAGCCGATCACGCTAAGGGCGAGCACGTCGGAAGAAACGTTTGTGCTTTCGGTCGCCAATGAGGGCGTTCCCATCAGCGAAGCGACATTGGAGCAGCTGTTTCATCCGTTCTTCCGTGGCGCCGCTCGTCCGAGCCGGCAGGGCTTAGGCTTAGGACTGTTTATCGTCAGTGAGGTTGCAAAGGCTCATGGGGGGACAGTCGAGGTCTCCTCGACCGAGCAGGAAACGCGCTTCACGTTCAAGATGCCTCTCTGAGCGAGGCGGCTTATGTCTTCGCAGCCTGGCAGTTTCGGGGATCAGGTCGTTTTGCAGTTATGTCCGCAGATTACGCTCCACCTCGTGGCTGGCCGAAAGCGTCGTGTCTTACATAAAGTACTTTCGCGGCAGGCCGTTCAATTAGTCCTTGGTGCGCGCATTTCACTGATGCTGCACCTAAGGCCGGGTGCCTTTCGTTAAGCAAGAAATCTACTCAAGCGACGAGGCGTAGAACAGCGCTCCTACTTCTTGCCGTTCCTGCGCAGTGAGTTCTGGTCGCCAAATGTCAAAAATCAGCACCACGCGATCCTGAGAACTTTCGTTCCAGGCTTCATGCTCGATGAAATCGTCGAAAATGAGCAGCTTGCCCTCTTCCCACGTCCGGACTTCGTTGCCGACGCGGATGCCACACTTCGGCGGCACAATGAGGGGCAGGTGGCATGTCAGCCGCGTATTGTGCGTCCCTGTGTGCGCGGCGATGCGCGCACCTGGCCGAAGCGAAGAGAAAAAGACAGTCGGCGAATTGGCGATGCGAGGCAGAGGCGCTGCTTGCACCGCGTCCCAGGTCTGCGGGCACCGTGCTAAAGCCTGATCGAAAAGTTTGCCGTTCTCACACAGAAAGAGTGCGCTCCAATCCATGTTGTCCAGCAACGGTAAATCATCCAGTCGAGGACGATTGGCATCGGCGCGGATATAGGGCTGGAAGCCTGCGCCGCCGCTATTGAGAACACATTCCAACTCCGAGCGAACGGCATCCGTCTGCGCTTCGATTTCGGTTGCCCACGCAAAATCGGCCGGATCGAAGAACTGGGTTTGCGGAAGACCGGGGAAATAGTAGCTCGTCGGTTCCTGCAGGAAAATCCGCTTCTTGCCCGATAGTATATCAAGTGAGTCTTGAAACCGAGCGCTTCAACTCTCGGGTGGCGCTCCCTGCGAAGCCAGCGTCTCCTCCCGTCTTGCCACTCGCCGGGCACTCAGGTCCGTGACCGCCAACTGTGCCCGATGAAGCTCGGCAGCCAGATCGCTTGGAACGTCCTGGCTGGATGCGATCTGCAAGGCGCTCATGTAAAGGCCAAGGGCAGAACCCTCGTCATCAGCTTCAAGCCGACAGTCACCTTTCAAAATCCGGGCCCGCACCGTTCGCGGTTCCATTCGAAGCAGGCTGTCGAGGGCAAATTCCTCAGCCGCCCAGTCGTTTTCCCCACGGCAGGCTGTGGCGATCAGCAGCCAGATCTGGCTACTGGCGCGACCCGTATCGGCGATTGTCTGGAATCGATCCCGGGCCATGCGGAACCTGCCGGCCTGGAGTTCGCGGACGCCTTCGCGGACGAGACGCTCAGCATCTTGATTGCTAAGTTGCATTCGACCTTTCCTGTTGGATCAAAGCGCTTGAAATTCAATCGCGCAGCTCAGTCGACAGCCACGTTTAGCTCTTAGCTGTGAACGTCCTTTTGAAACTGCACAGGCCTCAAATATTCAGGGCCAGAGTAATTCAAAGATCGCGTCGAGCAACCTTGGTGGGACGTTCGGTTTTTTCGTGCACAAACCGGGCAATTCGCGCCGTAAGCCGCTCACGTTACGCGTGCGGGTTCGCTCTCTGCCGCGGTGGAAGATCAAGAACAAAGCTTAATGCTGATAAAGCAACCTGCGTCCGCGTCTGACCTTTCAAATCTTGGCTGCAAAACCCGCAATCGGGCGCATAGCTGGCCGGCTGCTCGTGGCTCGTTAGTTGCCAGCCCGGCTTTGCCTTCGATCGGCGGAAAAGTGGACCATGTCCGGGAAGCCAAAACGATCGGTCAAGGGGCAAGCTCGATCATCTCGGTGATCTTGTGAGCGAGCTCGGCCATCACAAAGGGCTTCGTCACCACCGCCATGCCTGGCTCGAGATGGCCGCCCGAGACTGCGGCGTTCTCCGCATATCCGGTAATGAAAAGCACCTTGAGGCCGGGCTGAATCTGCCGTGCAGCATCGGCTACCTGCCGGCCGTTCATTCCGCCAGGCAAACCGACGTCGGTTATGAGCAAAGCGATCTGCGGGTTAGCTTGTAGGAGTTTGAGCCCCGAAGGCCCATCGTCGGCCTCGATCGCCGTATAGCCTGCCTCCTCGACTACTTCGACGACCAGCATCCGCACCGTTGGCTCGTCATCGATGACGAGAATTGTTTCGCCAGCGCCCATGTCGGGAATGTCGGTCATCACGTGGTGCTCATCGTCCGTCGCCTCGCCGAAATGGCGAGGGAGGTAAAGGCACATGGTCGTGCCTTGTCCGACCTCACTGTAAACTCGGACTTGCCCGCCAGATTGCCGCACGAACCCGTAAATCATGGAAAGCCCGAGCCCGGTCCCCTGTCCGATCGGTTTCGTCGTAAAAAACGGATCGAAGATCCTGTCGGCCACATCCTTGGCGATGCCGGTGCCGGTGTCCGTTACGCAGATGGAGATATACTGGCCCGGCGGGAGGTCGCGATCATTCCCTGCGCGCTCGTCGAGCCACTTATTGGCAGTCTCGATGGTCAGCCGACCGCCGTCGGGCATCGCGTCGCGGGCATTGATCGCCAGATTGAGCAAGGCGCTCTCTAGCTGGGCCTTGTCGACCATCGTGGACCATAAGCCAGCTGCACCGACAACTTCGACTTTGATTGCCGGTCCTACCGTACGGTGAATTAGATCTTCCATACCAAGGACAAGCTGGTTGGTATTGGTTGGCTTCGGATCCAATGTCTGCCGACGCGAGAACGCAAGCAGCCGCTGGGTTAGGGCAGCGGCTCGCTGCGCCGACGTCTGCGCTCCGCTTATGAAGCGGTCGATGCCTTCGGTCTTACCTTGAGCGAGACGACGCTCGATAAGTTCAAGGCTGCCACTGATCCCGGCGAGCAGATTATTGAAATCGTGCGCGATCCCGCCCGTCAGCTGACCGACAGCTTCCATCTTCTGCGCTTGGCGCAATGCTTCATTGGCCGTCTCAAGCTCTTCAGTGCGCTTTTCTACGCGCCGTTCGAGTTCCTGATTGGCCCGCTGGGTGGCGTCGAACAGCCGAGCATTGTCGATGGCTACAGCAGCCTGTCCAGCCAAGCCCAGGAGAAGCTGTTCGCTCTCCTCGCCGAACACGCCGGGCTCGGGGTGTGCGTAGAACAGCCCGCCTATTACTGCGCCGGCCCGGGAGATAACGGGCACCGCGAGATAGCTGCGCACAGGCAAGTGACCTTTGGGCATCCCCTTGTGTGGAGGGTTGCTTCCGTACCGAGGGTCCTGGGTGATATCGCTGGAGCGGACGACGCCTTCGCCATTGAATGTCGGCGCGAACACCTCGGTTGCCCTGGGATGGCCAAAGCCTTCGAAATCAGACTTCTCGGCGCCGGAGAGTGCATACAGAAGCAAGCTTTCGCCGTTTTCATCAGTGATATTATAGAAGAACGCGCCAAACTTGGCACCGCTGAGCTGAACCCCGGCATCGGTGACGATCTGCACGATCCGATCAAGGTCGAGCTCAGAGGCTAGAGCCTGGCCAGTCTCGTTGAGCACGCCGAAGCGAGCTTGCTCCGCTTTCTCGGCGGTGATGTTGCGAGCTTCGATAACCGTACCTACCGGCACGGCATCCTCATTCAGGACAGGGCTTGCAGTAAAGGCGACGGGGTAAAAGCTGCCGTCACGGGCGACGAAAAGCTCCTCGCCTTGCATCTGCGCACGCTCCGGGAAAGCGCGATCAATCGGGCATTCCTCGAGTGGATAATGCGAGCCATCAGGCTTCTTGTGATGAACAACGTCGTGAAGCGGGTGGCCTCGCAGCTCCTCGAGCGTGTAACCGGTAAGCGCTTCTGCAGCGGCGTTCGCGTAAACACAGTGCTGCCGTTCATCCATGAGGAACACAGCCATTGTCGTGTTGCTCAAAATTGCGTCGAGCCGACGGCTGGTTTCGTGCAGGGCCAGCTGGGCTGACCGCTCGTCTGAGACGTCGCGGTAGAACACGGCCAAGCCAGCTTTGACCGGGACTATGCGAGTTTCAAGCCAGGCACTCCGGCCGTCTTCCCACAAGTGACGGTGCGAATGGGTTCGGCTTTGCCGGTCCCGCATTGCGTCTTTGAACAGCTTGCCGAGCTCAGATTGCTCCAGTCCCGGTGTCAACTCCCACAACGTCCGGCCAGCCAGCTGCTGCTTGGGTCGACCATCAAGCTCAAGCGCAGCCTTGTTGACGTCGAGCAGCTGGAACTGGTCGTTCAGCAAGAAGAACGACTCGGACATGTTTTCCAGGACGTCCCGGGCGAAATCTATCGTCGGCGATAGGGATGCGGCGCGGGGATCTGACAACGCGGTTCCAATTTCAAAAATAGCTGGGCCACAGCGGCGCTATGGTAGCGCGAACGGTGCGACAAAGTTCCGTTACAAATGTTGATTGGCGCGGCCCCTTGGATACCCCCGATAGCATAAGGGATCCGGCGCTTTTGGTTTTGGGCCGATCAGACTGCCCGTTCGGAGCGGTTGATGCGACCAAACGGACAGTCAGAGTTCGAACACGCCATATATAGCGCCGGAGCGAGCTACATGCGCAAGGTCACCCGGGCGTAGTAATAGGACCCGGGGACGTCATAGGTTGTGGGATCGAAGTTGTTCAAACCGCAGCTGATGCAGGCTGGCGGGTCGACATTGAACAGGTTGTTTACCCCGATGGCGAATTCGAATCCCCGTTCGCGGCCGTTGAAGCCCGTCGTGTCCCAACCAAGCTGCAGATCAGTGTACAGCCGGCGCCCCAAGCGATTGTCGTTCGCCTGGCTCTCGGTCACCGCGCTGATGTACCTTCCGGTGACCGACGCCTTGAAGTTGTCGATGGCCCAGTCGAGAATGGCGGTCGATTTGAACTTGGGGAATGCCTGGTCTGGACTGCCCTGTTCGGTCCCTTCGCGGCTGATGTCAGTCACTCCTGTCGTCGCCGGTACGGTAACGGTGTAGTCGAACAGCAGGCTGTTCGACCAGTAGAGCCCGAAAGTGCCCGCCGTTTCCGTTGGCATCCGGTAATTGAGCGTAACGTCGAGCCCATCGGTCTGGATCGCAGCGATGTTCTGGAGCAGGCCCTGGATCTGTGAAATCTGTCCGGACGCAGTGCGGGAGATGGCCGCGCAGCTCAATGCGTCGTTGGCTCCCGTGCAGCGACCGAGTAGCGTTTCGGCCTGGATCGCCGAGATTGCGCCACGAACTTCGATGTCGAAGTAGTTCACTTCCAGGCTGAGCCGCGGAATGAACGAAGGGCTGTATACTCCGCCGAACACCCAGCTGGTCGATTCCTCAGCGGCAAGGCTCTGATTGCCGCCCGTGACCACTGATATCTGCGGATTGAGCTGAACGTAGCTGCCGTTCGCCGGAACGCCCTGGGCGACGCAGTTCGCCCGCACGCCAGCAGGGACCTGGCCGCCGACGGCCGAGCAGGGGTCGACGACCTCCTGGTCAAACCGCGAAGGCGTGCCGAACAATTCGCCGATGCTTGGCGCGCGAAATCCCTCGGCATAAGAAGCGCGCAGCCGTAGGTCGGCGAACGGCTTGTAGTTTGCACCACCTTTGAAAGTGGTGGTCGAGCCCGAGGTCGAATAATCCGAATACCGCACCGCGGCATCGAGTTCGAGAAGGTTGAAGAACGGGCGGTTCGCGAGCAGAGGCGCCCGCACTTCGCCGTAGACCTCGTCGACGTTGAATTGCCCGCGGGTCGGCAACGCGGGAATATCCGATCCCAGGCCGGCGGCGACGATGGCATCGGGATCGAACCGACCGCTCTGGTCGCGGTGCTCGGCACCGAAGGCAATTCCGAGTGGACCCCCGGGCAGATCGAACAGGCTGCCGGAAACGTTGGCTGAAACGTCCCACAGCTTTTGCCTCGAACTGTCGCGCTGCGTGAAGGTGACGTAATCAATCATCGCGGGCGTGATGGATCCTGCCCCACCGAAGATGTTGAACGGTACGCACGGCGCGGTGCACGCCGCCACCGGGCCGAGCGCTCTTTGCAGGTTGGCGGCATTGACGTTGCCGAACACGGTCTGGTCAGCCTTATTTTTCCCGTAGACGCCGTTGACGTCGAAATACCAGCGGCCCGCGCCTACGTTGAACGAGCCCTCCAGCGTCGCGGACCCATAATAAGTGTCCACCTGCTGGTTATAACGCCGCGGCCCGTTTTCGATGAAGCGGCGACCGATGAAGTTGTAGGTCCCCGGCCCGAGCGTGCCGAACGGATTGAACGGATTGGTCGCATCGATGACGATGGTATCAAGGAGATTTCCGTTGCCCGCATCGGGGCCCACGAACAACGGCAAGGGCGCCGCCTGATTGCTTGAGTTCCGGCGGTTGTAGACCGCTTTCACGATGAGATTCAGGTCTGCTCCCAGCTCCTGTGTCACATTTGCGAACGCGCCGTATCGCTCGGTCGGAATCTGGATGAAATTGAACGGCGCGAAATTGAAACGGTCCGGCGTCGTGAAACCGCGGAAGTCGCCGCCGACCCCGGCCGGGTCGTAAACTGGCCGTCGCCCGATGACCGGTGCGCGAAGCGTGAGATTCTGGCCCAGGACGATAAAGCGGCCGTTCGGCGTCCCCGAGCTGCAGGAACTATCGCACTGCGTCGCGCCGGGCGTCGGGAACAGCGATATGTCACGATCGCCCGAGCTGACCGGTTCCTGCTTTACGTAATTGCCGCCGACGACGATCTGGGTCCCGGTGTTCTCGCTGCCCAGGCCGTAGCTAAGTTGATAGTTCTGGGTAAAGCCGTCGCCTTGAGCGAAGACCCCGGCTTGGGCCGAACCCAGGAAACCATCCTGACGCTTCTTGGTGATGATGTTGATCACGCCCGCGATCGCGTCGGAGCCGTAAATCGCAGAGGCGCCATCCTGAAGCACCTCGATCCGCTCGATCATGCTTTCGGGGATCGTGTTGAGGTCGGTCGATCCGGGTACGCCCGATGCCGACGCGCCGTTCACATAGCGCAGCCCATCGACCAGCACGAGCACGCGGCGCGAGCCAAGATAACGCAGATCGACTTCCGCGGCGCCCGCCCCAACGCCGCCGCCGTCAGGGGGATTGCCGAAGTTTCCGCTGTTGTTGAACCGGCTGTTGAGGCCGCCACCAGAACTGGGGAGTCGCTGAAGGATCTCCGCGGTCGAGACCAGGCCCGTCCGATCAAGGTCTGCGCGGTCCAAGAAGACTACCGGAGCGTCTTGCGACAACGGATCGCGACGGATGCGCGATCCGGTGACGACGATGGCCTCCGGGTTTTCCACCGGCTCACCTTGGGCATTGGTGGCGGGAGGCTGATCAGGTTGCGTGCTTTGTGCCGAGAGAGCCGGTGCAATCACTCCAGAAGCGATGATTGCGCACCCGGCGCGAAGAAGGACTTTCAAGCCACGCATCGGACACCCCCTGAAAACCTGTAGAGGCGATATCTGAATTGAATTCGATCTGTATGTATACTCCAAACTTGACCCGTGGGTTTGTCGGTGGGGTTTTGTGACCTCGAAGTCACACAGGCTATGACGGTGGGAAGTGATTTAGGACTGCGCTATTTTTGGAATTCCATGATCGGATCAGCCAACCCCGGTGAAAGAAGCAGAATGGAACCACCGCTTGGCTGCAACTATATAGTTAAACAGCGGAAATCGAGCGCCAAGCTGGCCTAGTCTCCTGTGCCTGAACCAACACGGTTCAGAAGCGAAAGGCCAAGCTCGTCGCGGTGTAGCTACCGTCTCGCGCACCAGCTTTCGCCAGTGCTCCGCGTGCGCTTTGTTCCAGATGCTGCACCATCAGGGTCATCTCCGGGAGCGGCGTCCAGGTTGCAGAGATCCCTCCTGCTACGCCGAGGCTGTCACCGTGCAGACCGACGCTATGCGGGTAGGTCACCTGCGGGAAAGCATAGATCGAGTCAGTCTTGTGAAAGCGCATAACGTAGTCCGCTTTGGCTTCGACAGTCACAGTCGGATGAGGGGTAACTTGAACGAAGGGTGTGAGAACGCCCAGATTGGAGGGGGCAAGCCACAAAGGATCGATGCAGCATTGCGGGCGGGGAAAGGGCCCCGCGAAGGTGCCGGATGTGCCATCGGTGGCTTCGCGGTCGCCCGATCCATATAGCCATCGAACACCCGGGCGGGCGCGAAGCGATCCTCCTGCATTTCCTCCTGTATTATAGCCAGCTTCTCCAGCGCCGCCGAAGGCCTTGATGTCCTGACCCGCAAAGCGACCGGTTTGAAAGTAATGCTCGGCATCGAGATCGAAAGCACCCTGCCGGCCGGCCAGCCGCAATCCCCACGAGGTCCGGTCGTCTGGTCCGCCGGCTGCACCAAGGCGAAACGTTTCGCGCCGGTGACGGTACCACGACCCGGTTACCCTCCACGCCCCGCTCGTACCCAAGCTCCGGCTCAAGCGAAGGCCGTCGAACTGCTCCGCAGGATTTCCCCGGTCGTCGAATGAGCCGGGTCGATTTTGCACCGGACGGGTGGAGAAGCCTTCCAGGCGCCATGGACCGTGCTGAACCCATCCCCTGACGCCATCGAACGCGGAGCGGATGTTGGCCGCCTCTCGCGGATGCAGGAACCGGGGCGAAAAGATCATCTCCTGACGGCCCACCCTCAAGCCGATCGGGCCGATCTTCGAAGTGTGATTCCATTCGACAAACGCTTGCTGGAGCTCAAGCCCGTTGCGGTCGAGCGGAAAGGGGAGCCTGCGGCCGTATGCGCGGTGATGAGACACTTGGGCGAACGCGCGCAGGGTGGGGCTCAAGCGGAGGTCGGCGTGCACCATTGCCCGGCGCATGAAATAGCCGTCAGCGGTCGCTCCCGTCGCGCCGAACATGGGCGCGTCGACGAATTCGCCGCGCAAGCGTAAGTCGCCTCCGAGGGTGAGCTTGGCTGGCCCGAGATCGATCCATTTGAGTCCATGCCAGGGCCTGGTTTGGGCCTCCTCGTGCGCCATTGCGGACCAGTCCTCGGCGAACCGTTCGAGGCGAAACGGGTTATTGGTTATGGGCGTCGCGGGGGCGGGGGCTGGCGCCTGCTGCGCTCGTGCAGGCGCCGCGTAGAACGCCAAAGGAATTGCTGCGACCCGCGCGGCGCCGCCCCACGTCATCCCCACCGGCGGAACTTTACGAAAAGCGCTGTGCCCAGGCCCATTGTCATCATCGCGGCAGCCGAGAGAACAAAGACGGCGGAAAGTGGAGCCGACTGGCCGACCAAGATCGCCCCGCCGAGGATGATTACTACGAGCCGCAGGGTTTGCGCAGCAATGGCGCCGCCTACGCGCCCCGCGCCCTGAGACGCAAAATAGAGGCACAGGCCCAGGCCAAAGAACGCGAAACCGAAACCGGCGATACGAAGGTAGGAATACGCAGCCTCGCGGACGTTCGCCACGTTGGTGAACAGGTCGACCCAAAGCTGCGGCATGGCGACCACGATCAGTCCGAGCACGCCTAGCGCAACTGCGGCGAGCGTGCCTGCGGTCCATGCGATCTGGCGCGCCCGGGCGACGTTGCGCGCACCCATCGCCGTCCCCACCATCGGCACCGAGGCGACGCCAACCGAAAACGCGATCGGGATGAGCAGAAACTCGAGCCGAACACCGATGCCGTAGCCAGCGAGTGCTTCGGGCCCGAAACGCGCAACGAGACCGGTGAGAACCATGATCGCGGCAACCGAAAGAAGCGGCGACATCATCGCAATCACGCCAATGCGCAAGATATCGCCGAAGCGCTCGCTCTGGATCAAATGAGGCGCCAGATCGAGGCGCAGTCGGTCCGCGCGAGAGCGCAAGTGCCAGAAGAGAAACGCCGCCGAGGCCCAGAAAGCAACGAGCTGGCCTAAGGCAACGCCCGCGATGCCCAGCCGAGGAAATGGTCCCAGGCCCAGACCAAACGCTCCCCCGATCATAACTTGGGCCAAGCCTGCTGCCAGCAGGGTTGCTGCGGGAACGGCCATGTTGCCCGAACCGCGAGCGATCGAAGACAGGATGTTGGTGACCCAGATCCCGACGATTGCCCAGACTGCGACGTTCGAGAATGCCAGAGCTTCGCGAAGCACCGCGCCCGAACCACCCAACGCGCGATAAATAGACGGCCCGCCGGCAAACACCGCAGCAGTGCAGATCGCACCGAGAGCAATTGCGATGACTACGGAACAAAGGGCCAGAGCCTGGGCTCCGTCGCGATCGCCCGCGCCCAGCGCTCGGCTGATGGCGCCGGATACTGTGCCGCCCATCGCTCCGGCCGAGAGCATCTGCATCAGCATGAAGATCGGAAATGCCAGGGCAATGCCCCCGAGCGAAGCCACGCCCAATGAACCGACGTAAGCGGTCTCCGCAATCGATACGATCGTGGCCGAGCACAGCGCAATAAGGTTGGGCAGGCTCAGTCGAAGAAGCGTCGGCAATATTTTGCCCGAAAGCAGCATGGCGCCACGGGCGTCCGGCAGGCTTTCCGCGCCGTGAAGCGACGCGGCGCCAGCAATCGCGGTCACGCCGGGAAGACCAGCAGCGTGGAAGTCGCAGAAGCAAGCAATGTCCCGTCTGAATCCGTGAGCTTTGCCTCAGCAAAGGCGACCCTTCGCCCCATGCTGACGACGATCCCTTCCGCGCGGACCTTGCCGGTCCGCTCAGTCATAGCCCTGTGATAGGCGACCTTCAGTTCCAGCGTGGTGAAGGCTTGATCCCTGCCCAGGCGGCTCGCGGTGGCGATCCCGCACGCCGAATCGAGCAGGGTCGCGGCATATCCCCCATGCACGGTACCCATCGGATTATACGCATGCCGGCCGGGCACACCTTCGAACACCGCGCGGCCCAGATCGACTTCGACGAGGGCGAAGTCGAGGGTCTTGCCGATTGGAGGTTGTCCGCCTTGGGCGAGGAGCGCGCGTACCCGCGTCAGGCCATCGTCGGCTTCAGCCCGCGCCGTGTCGCCGTTCACAGACCGAGCTTCGCAATCAGGGCCGCGAGACAATCGCTCAATATCGCATCGGACTCCGCCCCAGGGCCGGCCGCTCTCGCCAAGCCGATCGCGCCCACTATCTGAGCCACCACCACCCGGGCCTCTGCGGCGGGTTCGACCCGCCCCAGGCGCGCCAGCACGGTCTCCACGGCAGCCGTCATGCCGTGCATTCCGGCGATGAATTTTTCGCGCGCGCGGCTCTGGATCCTGGCAATGTCGGCCGCCAACGAAGGCAAAGGGCAGCCGTGTTCCGGCCCGTCTCGGTGACGAGGCGACAGGTAGTTTTCGAGATAGTTTCGAAAGGCGGCCGCCAGACCAGCGTTATCCTCTGCCAGCACGCTCTCTAAACGGCCCGCTCGCTGCCTAGCGTCAACGAACATCACGGCGACGGCTTCGGCCACCATTTCATCCTTTGAGCTGAAGTGAGCGTAGAACGCGCCGTGTGTGAGACCGGCTGCCGACATCACTTCGCCCACAGCAATCTTGTGAGGGCCCTTTGCGCGAATGTGTTGCGCTGCCGACTGCAGGATGCGGTCTCGTGAATCAGATTTGTGGCCAACCCCGTACCGCATGCCAGCTCCTTTATATGATATTCATAATACAATATGGGCGTACGGGCAAGGTCCTACGTGCGATGCGATCGATATCGAACGCAGCCGCAAAGGGACGGGATCGATAAGCAGCTATGAAATTAGCTCGGGGCAGCTTGCGCTACCTTCGGCGCCTTGAGGTAAGTCTGCCGACTGACCGGCAGAGGTCCGGCGCAATCAGAGCGCAGGGCTCGGCTTATCCATCTGAGCCCTGTGATTGCTACGGTGACTGCTGGGGGCCGAAACGAGTAAAAGCAAATGCAGCCAACTCGTTAAAACCACTGGTCGGGACGAGAGGATTCGAACCTCCGACCCCCACACCCCCAGTGTGATGCGTATTTACTTGAACCCTTATAATATCGTGTTTTTACAAATAATTAGATAAGAAAACCTGTCCATGGTGTATGGATAAACCAGAGCATTTTTGCTTGGTTTTCGGCATAGCGTGCTTACTATGTGCTTACTAGCTATGGAGACTGGTATGGCGACGGGCATTCGCATTTCTCGTAAATCTGTCGATGCCGCTGCGACGCATACCAAGGATTATTTTCTCTGGGACTGCGATCTGAAAGGGTTTGGACTGCAAGATAACCGCGAGCGGTATCAAGTGCTACGTGGTCCAGTACCGCATGGGTGGCAGAGGCTTTGGGACGAAGCGACGGAAGATCGGGCGGCACGGGAGTCCATGGAATCCGACAACTGCCAGGACAGAGGCGGAACGCATACTTCATCTAGTAGGACTGGGCCAGGATCCCGCGCTTGCTGAGCGAGAAATCGAGCGCGCTCAGCTACACGGTCGATTCGATCAGCTGGCTGAGCATTTCTTGGAAGCCCACGGGAAGCGCAACTGGGCGACGCGGACTTACAGCACGCATAAAAGCAATGTCGAGCGCTGGCTCATTCCGGTGCTCGGAAAAAAGAATCTTGCGGCAATTACGCGGCGTGATGTCACCGAAGTGCTCGATCGCATTCCGGCCGGCCGGCCCGCGCTCCCGCGCAACATTTTCGTATTAACAAGGACCATTTTCAATTGGGCCATTGACCGGGGGGAGCTCGAGAAGTCGCCTATGCTAGGCATGAAAGCGCCGCGCACGGCACCAGAGCGTCACCATATTCTGTCCGATGATGAGTTAATCGTGTTAGCAGCAGCCGCACCGAGGCTTGGCCCCGTATGGGGCAACTTATTGCACTTGCTCATACTTACAGGACAGCGCTTGCGAGAGGTGGCGCACACTGATTGGTCCGAGTTCGACAGAGCGTCCGGGCAGTGGCAGATACCGCGAAGCAGGACGAAGAATAGCCGCGACCACGTCGTGCCGCTGAACAAGGCTGCCATTACCACGTTGGACGAGTGCGCTGGGTTAGATGGGCGAGTCGAGGGCAACTTGGCTTGGCCCCGTTTTGGGCTAGTTTTCTCGCATGTCCCGGGCAAGCCGATTGCTGGTTTTTCGAAAGCAAAGAAGCGACTAGACACGATCCTTTCTAATTCGACCGAACCGGTCGTGCGTCCATGGCGATTACACGACTTGCGACGCACTGTCGCTACCAACATGCAGCGGCTGGGTGCCAGGTTTGAGGTTACTGAGGCGATATTAAACCACGTGTCCATTACTCAGGCCGGCGTCGCGTCGGTTTATCAAAGACACGATTGGCTTGAAGAAAAGCGGACGGCGCTCGATGCCTGGGGCGATAAACTGCTGTTGTTGATCGGCAATTATGAAGCAGCGCACTACCTCCAACGCAAAGTGAGCGCTGTAAGCCAGCACGAAAAGCGCCAAAACCACACACACTTAACTGCGTGATTCCGACGCAACGACGCGCAGCTCTGTGAAAGACGGTTCTTCCTGCCCGGAAGTTAGGCAGCACCGAATGGGTCTACGATAACAAACTGCGGTCAGCCGCGATTCGGCGCCGCCGCCGTCACCGAAAGCAGGTCCTCACTTCACCACCCGCGAGTGGAAAGCGTGCACACGGATCGAGTATGCTCCAGGGATCTATCGCGGCGACGCCAAGTACGTGTCCTCCGGGCGCTGGCCTGCTGCGCGATGCGTCGGGTATCGCGCACGGCGGGTTGGTAACGAGGGGCACCTCATTCTTTAGGCGCGAAGTGAACCTGTGGCGCGAAGGCAAGTAGGTGCGGCTCGACTTTTCGCCGAGGCAAGGCGTGACTGGCTCACGCAGGCGCGCCGTCCCAAGGCTTTACATATTAAAACCTGGCGCAACGCGGGCAGCGCTTGGCACGCCTGCGCTTTAGTGGCGGACAAACTTGCGCGGCATGCTGGCGCAGCCGCAGGCCCCTTGGAGCGAGCTTGTTTTAATGGCTATTGCAGCTTGGGAGGATGCCCTGTTTTAGCTAGGGTGCTGTTCGAATTATGCACATCGTTTAGCGGTCATTCCTCCGCACCAATGTTTCAGCGATTTGCAGGAGACCTAACCAGAACCGATGCCGTTCGATCTAGGATACCCGCCCCATCAAGCCAATTTTGCGAAACCGAGCACGCAGGGTTGCAGTTTGCAGTCGTTCTTCGCGCTCTTCCCTACTGAAGATGCATGCCTGCAATATATCTTCGAAAAAAGGTTTGGCAATGGCCCCCGGTGTCGCCGTTGCAGTATCGAAGGGCATTGGCGTAAAGTCCCTGGAGAGCCACTTTACCGCCACGGGTGCAGCGCGGTATTGTCTCCGCTTGCGCAGACTTTCTGCAATCGCACCTATCTTCCAGCGCATTTGTGGCTCTATGCGCTACTTCACTTCGCCAACAGCACAAACAGCGTTTCCGCCGCGTTCCTGCAGCGGCACCTCGGCGTCGGATCGACTTCGTCTTACCGGATGGCGCTCCGGATTTGCCTGCATCTTGCGGCACTCGATGATCCTGTGAAGCTCGGAGGGCAGGGCGTCGCTGTCGTTCGTCTCATTCCCTTGAACCGCATCGCCACCCCGTCGGGCCGGATCAACGGCACGACAGTATTAGCCCTCACTGACGGCGATCGGGTGGTCTCGATTGTCGCGCCAAAACCCCGGCGCCATCGGTTACGGCGAGTCCTGCTGGCGCGTTTGCATCCCGGCACGATAATCAAGACGGACTGCTATCAAACATACCGCTGCCTGTCCGCGTCTGGGACGCGGGCGCCACTGGCAAACTTCGATCCGGTCTGCCTTAGTCCGACGTGGGGGCACTCTGACCCGATAATGGGCTTTTTCCTCTCCTTTCGCAAAGGTTTGCGCACGCAACACCGAAGCGTCACGGAAGATCGACTGTGGACTTATCTCAAGGAATATGAGTTTCGCTTCAATCGCCGCCACAGATCACAGGACATCTACTCCGACATGATTGCGCGGTTTCCCTGCATCGAGGTTGCGGATGTTGTCCGTCTTCGAGCGGCAAGCTTTGTCCCCGTCCCGCTTCAGATGCCGCAATGACCTTGCGCCCCGGCACCAGCGTAAGCAGCTTCTTCGCCAGCTTTCCCGACGAAGAAGCCTGTCTCCTGCAGGTGTTCCAAGCCAAGTTCTCTCAAGGCAAATGCCCACGTTGCGATACCGTAGGAAGCTGGACGCGGGTTCGCGGCACAACAAAATGGCGCCATAGTTGCGGACGGCAAATTTCTCCACGCGAAGGCACTTTGCTTTACCAGTCGAACCTTTCGCTCATGGCCTGGTTTTATGCACTTCTGCTGTTTGCTAACTCACCGAGAGGACCGAGCAATGGACTGATAAGGAGGCAACTAGGGTTGGGCACGCGCAGCGCTCATCGCCTGTGCTTGCGCATCCGTTACCAGTTCGCTGCTCTCGCGCGGCCATCCAAGCTGGGCGGCGACGGCAAGAAGGTCTATGTAGACGAAGTTCAAATCAAGGTTTTCGACGACCTCGATTCAGGATCGACGCGCGCGGTCGTCATCTTGGCCTGTGTTTGCCAAGGCCTAGTCTTGAGCTGCATCATTGATGATCGGAGCAAATTATCCCTGTGCAAGGCCATGCAGCGGTTTGTCGATCCGGACTCGATCATCGTTACCGATGCGCTCTCCTCCTATCGAGGAATAGCCAAGGGGTACCGTGGACACATTGTAGTTAATCACACAAAGGCATTTAGCGACTTCAAAGGCACGACAACCAACGAAGTCGAGACATACTTCGCCACGCTCAAGAGAGCGTTTCGAGCCTTTGGGAGAATCCAGTCCCGCAATGCGTGGGCGTATCTGGCCGAGATTGAGCAACGATACAATCGAAGGCGCTGCTCGCGACCTCTCTTCGAGACGCTGACCGCGACCTACCCAAAGCTCGACCACGATACGATTGCTACTTTGAAGAAGTCATTCGATATGAGAACATTGACAGAGACCTTGGCTTCGACTGGTGGGTAGTCGCGTTTCATCGGTCATGTATGCAGTGCACTGGACCCCGCCCGGGGTCATGCCGTCGCGGGACCAGCCTCTAGCCGCGCACACGGGCATTGCCTTCGATGTCGGCGGTATCCGGCCGGCAGCTACGGCGTTGTCTGCATTATGGGAAGTTCAGGGGTCGGTCTGTCGCGACTGCGCAAAAAGCCAGATGATCGCTAGGAGCACGTCGATCCGGCCTATCTCGCCGACCGCAAATTTAGCTTTCTAGACGTTAGCAGGTCCCAGAAATCAGGGGCGGAAGCCACAGGTTAGAAAGTTGCCGACATTGAGCGGCATTCGGGCGCGATCGAGCCACGTGGTTCTGACTGCGGCAATCGCAAGGTTCTTGACGGGAGCCGGCAGGGGCGCAAGTCGCGCCCAATAGCTAATCGCGTAGGCGTTCCGGAAACTCGAACCGTCGACGTCGATGTAGCCGCTGCGCGACAGCAGTTCGTGTGAACTCGTCGCTGAAAAGAGCTGCATATGCTCGACATCGACGATCGGCGAGCGATGTCCCAGCAGCCGGTTGAGCCATGCGCGACGGTCATGAGTTACCGCGACAAAAGCACCGCCCTTCCGCAGCAGCCGGAAAGCGGATTCCACCAGTTCCCGGGGGTCCAGCACATGCTCGAGAGTCATGAAACAGCAGATCAGGTCGAAACTCTCCGGAGCAAAATCCTTTTCGCGAAAGATGCCTTCCCGGATCCATGATTTGCGCGCCGATGGCGCCGCAGCGATCGCGGCAACCGATGGTTCAACCCCAACTACCTCGCCAAATCCAGCGTCCGACAGGCGAGCGAGGAACGCGGCGGTTCCGGTGCCGATCTCCAGCGCAGCGTCGCGCCGAGGGAGCCTAGCCAGCACCGGAGCGATCGCCCGGGCATACGCGTCCGCTGCATCTTCTGCCTCCCGCCCGGAGTCGTAGTCTGCACGGTGATAGCTCTCTGAAAGCGACTCGGCCACCGGCGGTCGGTCAACGTAGGCCAAGTCGCATACTCGGCATTCCACCATGGCGTGGCTCATGTACTCAGGCGTCTTGCGCGACGAGAAACTGAATTCGGTAAGCCGGCTCTCGTCGCGCGAGTTTGCGAGGAAAGGGATGCCTTCGTCGGCACCTGCGCCGCAAAGCGGGCAGGGACGGGCGGCGAGCGATGTAAGTATGGCGTTTTTCACGACCCCCATCTGCAGCGAAACGGTTGAATAATTATTAACCATGATGTCGATATACCGTGAGAATGCAGACCGCTCTCACTGCCCTGACCGGGCCGGATCATTCAATCGCCCTCGCCCGACGCATCCGCGCCCAGGCCCTACGCATGGTGACCCGAGCCCGAGCATCGCACATCGGTTCGGCACTTTCGATCGCCGATATCGTGGCGGTCCTTTACGGAGGCGCGTTGCGGGTAGATCCGGCGCATCCGAACTGGGCGGAACGCGACAGGTTCATCCTGTCCAAAGGCCATGCCTGCGTGGCCGTCTACGCGGCACTCGCAGAGACCGCCTTCTTCGATCGATTGCAACTCGAGACCTACGGCGCCGACGGATCGTCGTTGATGGCGCATATCAGTCACAAGGTAGCCGGTGCCGAGTTTTCGACCGGCGCGTTGGGTCACGGCCTGCCTTTCGGCGTTGGCAAAGCGCTGGCGGCGAAGCGCCGCGGCCACCACTGGCGGACCGTAGTGCTGACCAGCGACGGCGAATGGGACGAAGGCAGCAACTGGGAAGCTGCGATGTTCGCCGCGCACCACCGGTTGGACAACCTGCTGTGCGTCGTCGATTATAACAAGCTGCAAAGTTTGGGTTCAATCGAACAAACGCTTAACCTTGAACCGTTCCATTCTAAGTTCGCCGCATTCGGCTGGTCAGTTCGCGAAGCCGACGGTCACGATCACGCCGCTCTTGCCGAACTGCTCGCAGACGTTCCCTGGGAGCCCAGTAAGCCGTCGATGCTGATCGCACATACCACCAAGGGCAAGGGCATCAGCTTCATGGAAGGGGCGGTCGCCTGGCATTATCGCGATCCAACTCCTGAACTGCTCGCGCAAGCGCTCGCCGAACTCGGGGAGACTGTCGATGCGTGATGCCTTCATCGATGAACTGTGCATCTTGGCGGCGAAGCACGACGATCTAGCCCTCGTAGTCGGCGACCTCGGATACAGCGTGATCGAACGTTTCGCCGAAAGTTTTCCCGACCGCTTCATCAATGCCGGCGTGGCCGAACAGAACATGACGGGGCTCGCGGCAGGAATGGCAAGCGAGGGCTATCACGTCTTCACCTACTCAATCGCTAACTTTCCTACTTTCCGTTGCGCGGAGCAAATCCGCAATGATGTTGATCACCATCGGCTTCCGGTGACCGTCGTGGCGGTGGGTGGCGGCGTCGCATACGGCGCGCTAGGTTATTCGCACCACGCAGTGCAGGACTACGCGCTGATCCGTTCGATGCCGAACATGCAGATCGCGGCGCCCGGGGATCCGCTAGAAACTCGGGCGTGCCTGCGTTGGCTCGTTGACAACCCCGGCCCTAGCTACCTTCGCCTAGGAAAGGCGGGCGAACCGCCTTTCCATGCGGAAATTCCTGCAGTTCAGCCAGGCCGCTGGACCAAGGTGAGGCACGGTGCGGAGGATCGCATGATGGTCTCGACCGGCGCGGCATTGGGCGCCGCAATCGAGCGCGCCGACGGCAGGGCGGTCTACTCCTTGCCGCTATGGGGCATGGCCGACAAGGCAGCCCAGCCTGCCCAGATCATGCAACGCGCCGAAGTGACCACGCTGGAGGACCATCTGCTCGATGCAGGTTTCGGCTCGTGGATGGCCGAGACAGTCATGGGCAGCGAGCTGGCCAGCAGGATCCGGCCGATCGGTTTGTCGAGCGCGGTGTGCGACATGGTCGCTTCCCAGTCCGCGCTCAATCGCATTGGCGGGCTCACGGCCTGACCCGCCTTTACCGGTTGTTTACCATGATCGAATTACTGCGGTGTCCATGAAAGCTATCATTCTTGCCGGGGGCCTAGGCACTCGTCTCGCCGAAGAGACCGCGGTCCGGCCCAAGCCCATGGTGGAGATCGGCGGCAAGCCAATCCTGTGGCATGTGATGAAGTCTTACTCTCAGCACGGGGTCAACGATTTCATCGTATGCCTTGGCTACCGCGGCTACATGATCAAGGAATACTTCTTCAACTACGCACTGCATATGTCCGATGTCACCGTGGACCTGCGCAGTGGCACTACCGAAGTACACCGCAATGCCAGCGAGGACTGGCGAGTATCCCTCATCGACACCGGCGACCTGACGATGACTGGTGGCCGGCTGCGCCAGGCGATGCAGTATCTGGGCGACGACGAAACCTTCTGCCTGACATACGGCGACGGCGTCAGCGATCTGGACATCGGCGGGTCGATCGCCTTTCACCGCAGCCACGGCCGCAAGGCGACCGTCACGGCGGTGCGGCCCGCCAGCCGCTACGGACAGCTCGACCTCGACGGTGATCAAGTAAATGCCTTCGCTGAAAAGCCGGTCGACGAAGGTGGCTGGATAACGGCGGCTTTTTGTCCTCGATCGCTCGGTCGCGGACACGCTGGCTGCTGGCGACGGCTGCGTCTGGGAGCGCGAACCGCTGAATTGTCGCGACGAGCGGCGAGCTGCGCTCGTTTTTCCACGAAGGATTTTGGCAGCCAATGGATACTCTGCGCGACCGCCAAATGCTCGAAGCGATGTGGGATCGCGGCAAGGCACCGTGGAAGACGTGGAAATGAACCGCACCTCAATTCGCGGCTTGGATCCCGCGCACTGGGTCGGACGCCGAGTACTCTTGACCGGGCATACCGGTTTCAAGGGGACATGGTTGCTGGCACTTCTCGAGCGGATGGGCGCCGAGGTCACTGGACTGTCGCTCGACCCCCCAACCAGCCCGTCGATGTTTGCTCAGATCGACGGCGCGCGCCGCTGCCGGCACTTCGTGGGCGACATTCGCGATCTTGAAGTGGTGTACGCGGCTATCGAGGCCGCGCAGCCGCAGACGATATTTCATTTGGCTGCGCAGCCGCTTGTTCGTCGATCGTATGAGGATCCGATAAGAGACCGATTCGACCAACGTCATGGGAACGGCCAACGTACTTCACGCGGCGCGCGAAGTTCGCGACTTGCGCGCATTCATTTCGGTTACCACCGACAAGTGCTACGAGAACGACGGTCGGTCCGAAGGTTACCGCGAGGATGCGCGGCTCGGCGGACACGATCCCGATTCGAACAGCAAAGCTTGCGCGGAACTAATTAGCCAAAGCTTCCGCGACAGCTTCTACGCCTGCCGTCGGATCGGACTCGCGACTGCGCGCGCTGGCAACGTGATCGGCGGCGGCGACTACGCTACAGACCGGCTGGTGCCGGATTGCGCGCGCGCGTTTGGCCAAGGCTGCACGCTTGAACTGCGCAATCCCCATGCCGTGCGACCTTGGCAGCACGTCCTCGAGCCGATCGTCGGTTACCTCACTCTGGCGCAGCGGCTCGACCCCGAGCCGGAGCGCTATGCGAGCGGGTGGAACTTCGGCCCAGCTGCGGCCGACTTGGCCTCCGTCTGGCGAATCGGTGGAACTTGCTGCCAAGAGTTGGGGCGTCAATGGCGGCTGGACCGCCCAGCATGGCGAACATCCCTGCGAGGCGGCGCTTCTTACCCTTGATTTCGACCAAAGCAAGGCGCGATCTCGACTGGCAACCAGTACTCACTCTAGAAGAAGCAGTTGGCTGGAGCGCAGAATGGTTCCGCCGGGTCGAGGGGCGCGAAGACGCTGCGCAGGTGACCGCTGAGCAGATCGAAGCTTATATGGCGCGGATCGCTCCGTCCTCCGGGCGAGTGGCGGCGTGACAAGTCCGCTTCTCGTCACCGGCGCGGGGGGCTTCCGCGGCGCAGCGGTGGTGCGCCACGCACTGAGGGCCGGGTATGAAGTCGCCGCGCTCTCGCGCACGCCGCTCGCCGAGCGCCTGCGTGGATTGCCTGGCAAACTGACGACTTACGCGGTTGATCTCGCCGATCACGCGGCAGTGGCGCGCACGCTCGAGGGCATAGCGCCGGCTGCGCTGATCCACTGCGCCTGGGAGGGCGTGGGCGGCACAGGGCGTGCCGGCAACGTGCAACTCGACAACATCCGCGCCACGGTCGCACTCGCGGATGCGGCGATAGCCGCCGGCGCACGCAAATTCGTCGGCGTGGGCTCGCAGGCCGAATATGGCAGGTATGACCGCGCCATCGTGGAAAGCGATCTCCCTTGTCCAACGATGCTCTACGGTGCTGCTGAAGCTTTCCGCCTGTCACCTCGTGCGCCAACGTTGCGGCGAGGCGGGCGTCGCTTTTGCCTGGCTCCGCCTGTTTTCAGTTTACGGCAACGTGACAACCCGAATCGGTTTATCCCCTCCGTCGCCGCCGCACTCGCCGACGCCAAGGTGCCGCGATGCACTCCCGGCACCCAACTATGGGACTACCTCCATATCGACGATGCCGCTGCGGGCGCGCTGGCTGCCGCAGTGACCGCAGATGCAACCGGAGTGTTCAACCTCTCGAGCGGCCGGCCAGTGGCGGTGCGCGCCATCCTCAAGCGGCTGCGTGACCGCATTGCTCCCCGGACTGCCGCTGCGGTTTGGCGATGTGCCGTTCGGCAGCGGTCAGATCATGCATCTTGAAGGCGACCGGACGAAGCTGACCGAAGCGACCGGATGGGAGCCGCGGATCGACCCGCTAGCTGGGCTGGCGGACGTCGCAGCAGAAT
>CAWAGD010000006.1:0-979041 GCA_963781525.1 uncultured Alphaproteobacteria bacterium
AGGGTATCGCCGCCGGCACCGCAAGGTTGGTGGGGACCAATCCCGAGCGGATCGTCGCCGAAGTGGCCCGCCTGCTCGACGACGCGCAAGCCTACACGGCGATGGCGCGAGCGCATAATCCGTTCGGCGACGGCAAGGCGACCGAGCAAATCGTCCAGCTATTGGCCTGCTGAGAGGCTGCGCTGAGCCGATTAAAGATGCGTTAAGTCGCCTTGATTTGACGAACCTGAGTTAGAACCATGCCCGCGCAATTAAAACGGCAGGTGGCGTTATCGGGCGAGGGGAGGGGGAGGGGGAGGGGGAAGGGGCCAAAAGCAAAAATCAAATTCAACCCCCTGCACAGTATCTCACCGCACGTCAAAGTCCCTCGCTACGGACAACTAACGGTCGTAATCTGGCTTTAAGGAGGCGCTCGTGCCCAAGGGAACGAAGCCAAAGCGCGGTCGACGGCCCACCCGCCGTGTCGGCCGATTTGAAGAAATTGAGACGGGGTCGATGCCGGCATGATTTCACAACCGTTCCAGAGCGAGGTCTTGGACCAAATCCAATCTGCGCTGTGGCTACCGGAAGGAGGATGAGCGCGGAGGATAAAGACCGAGGCGGTCACAGCCGCGTTCGATGCATTAGTTTCAATGCAGCCAGCCGATACGGCGCGAAGTTCTCCTCGCCGCCCAGATGATTGCCGCCTCCACTGCAGCGATGGAATGCCTGCGGCGGGCGATGATTGAGGGTCAGCCGCCCGCCAATCGGGACGCCAACCTCAAGCACGCGACGAAGCTGATGAGCTTATACAAGCAGGCGACTCGCCGCGCTCGACAAGCACCGCGGCAAGGGCCAGCAAAAGATCACGGTCGAACATGTGACGGTCGAAGCTGGTGGCCAGGCGATCGTCGGCGATGTCAATCTCGCTGCCAAACCGAAGGAGCAGGAGGCTCGAGGCGCCGCCACGGGACGCGGGAGTGCTGCCGCTCGCCCGAGACGCGAAGGCCAGCGCGCCTCGGCGGAGGAAGGCGGGCCGATGATCGCGACGGACATTGCCTACTATGCGGCGAGTCTACTCCAACACGAAGATCGCCATCGCCGATGCTCTCGGCCTCAGCGATGACCTGCTGCATGTGCATGTCGGGCTGGCCCTGTTCGTGCTTGCGGCCTTGGTCACCCGGCGCCGCATGCGATCGTGGTGGCCGCTGGGATCGTCGCGGCGTTTACGCTCGTGAACGAGGTGATCGACCATTCGGGCCGAGAAGACGGAGGGTTCTCGGTACTCGACATGGCCAATACCCTGGTTTGGCCAAGGTGTTGTTCCTGCTTGCCCGCCGCGGAAAGTCGGTCCGATGCGGGTGTGATGGGCGAGGCGGCGGCGACATCCGCGGACCGCGGGCCGATGTTGGCCAGGCCGCGTTGCGGCGCAAAGACGAGAAGCGGTCCGCCATGCCGCGCGCCTGCGGTCGCCGGAAAGCGGCGCTGCCGGATGCACGGCGGCGCGGATGGCTCGGGGCCCGAAGGGCAACCAGAACGCCCTGAAGAGCGGGCTTTACACCCGCGAGATGATCGCGAGGCGCCGAGTTGGCCAGCTTATGCGCGAGGCGCGGGCGACATTGCGCGAGCTGTCGTAGAGCTAGGATCGGCGGAGGCGGACCCCGGGGAGGTGACCGGGTCGCCGATGAACTCGATGCCGGCGGCTTCGAGTGCGGTTTTTACCTTCTCGAGCGTACCCCTCCGGGAACGCGGCATTCCTTCAGCTGCTTCGAAACGCTGAAGGGTCGCCCAATGCCGCTCAGCATAGTTGCCCGAGCTCATCGGCCGAGAACCCAGTAAGGCGCGCGGCCCGGATTTGAGCCGCGCTGATGAACGCTGGCTTGTGTCAAATATTGCGCTCATAAGCAGTAATCAATGACCATTTACCAGCGTCCGACACCTAGATACGATATTCTTGCGCGCTGCCGCGGAGCTTATTCGCCATGACTTTGCGTGGATACCGGAATGACCTCGTGGTGTTCAAGATGGTGTGATGGCAAGGGCGCAATTGGTTGCCGCGGGAGCCTCATGCGGTCGCCCAGTTTATTGACGAAGAAGCGCCTGAGAAATCCATCGCCACCGTCAAGCGCCGCATTTGCGCGATCCAGTTCGCGCATCGGATCTCGGACCTGCCGTCGCCGATCAACCACAGCGAGGTTCATCTGGCTCTGCGTCGGGCATCGCGTGCGAAACGGCGGCGACCCAAGCAGGCGCTCGGGCTAACCGCAGACATGCTGGCGAAGATCGTCGCGGCCTGCCCTGACACGCTCGCGGGCGCGCGCGACGCAGCCTTGTTCAGCGTCGGCTATGACACTCTGTGCCGTAGTTCGGAGCTCGTCGCGATGCGGGTTGAACATCTATCGGATGACCTGAGCACGATGGAGGTGCCTCGATCAAAGTCTGATCCGTTCGGCGATGGGCGCGTGGCGTACTTATCTCCGGCCACCATCAAGCGTTTGAACAAGTGGCTCGATCGAGCGGACCTTTGCAGAGGCCCGATGTTTCGCGGTCTACATACCGGAAAGGTGTCCGCGGTGGCGATGGACACCTCTTCCATCCGGCGTCGTATCAAGGTCGTCGCCAGGCGCGCAGGCTTGGGCGCCGGCGAGATTGCCCAGTTGTCGGGCCACTCGATGCGGGTCGGAGCAGCGCAGGACATGATGCTCTCCGGATTTGACACTTTGGGCATCATGCAAGCCGGGGGGTGGCGCTCGTATAGTGTACTTTGTCGCTACGTCGAAAACGCCTCAGCTGCCCGAATGCATGCGCGTCGCTGGGAAGGGATTTCGCGACTGACCCCGAAGGAAAGCCGACAGAGCACTTAGGATTTCCGTCATCTCGTCCTTTCTAGGGGACTAATCCTTTTGTACTTTCGGCAGCGGATTGCATGACGAGTGACTAATCCAACTGACAATCGGCCGCCTTCTGCCAAGACGAATAGGTCAAGCGGCTCGCAAGATTATGGGGTAATTACTGACGAGCGGCAGAACCCTCACGCCTTCCGCGGGGAGCAAGGCGTTTAACTAACCGAGGAAAACAAGAAACACGAGATATCAGGAGTCTTACGAATTTTAGAACATTGTGATCCGTCGGTGGCAGAATTTCTCTAGGTCGACCGTGTGCAACTTAGGGAGGGCTAAGGTGTTTCAATCCCTGGCTCCACTTGGGCCGGATTCTCCTGGCGCGCATGGTCGGCTTTCCAGCTGTTGAGCAGGCCGCAACTTGCGGACGCGGTCTTGGCAGCTCGGAAGATCGCACGACAGGCCAGCACTGACCAGCGCCATAGGGTCACCATCAGGTGGATGACCGGGACGTAGCGTGCTGCCGGACCAGTCGCCTTAGAAGCCCGCAGATGGCTTAATTCCCATGGCAGTAGATTTCGCAAACTCCATCAACGTTTTCACGTCGCCGGGTTTGAACGGTGGGGATTATTTCCATTGCAACTATCGAAGCCAAAGCATGCGTTGGGGATTCCGGATCTCAAGCGTTCGAACATACGTGTCTATCACAATAAGAAAATTACTGGTGCAACGCACGAGTGCGCCAATTGGCTAAATGGGTTTGTCCAAGTGAGGTTCAATTTTACCGTTACATCGTCATGGGAGAGATTAGAAGATTTTCTTGAGTGGAGATCGAGATGCCTTGTCAGCGTCCAAGAAAATGGTGTTTGGCTAGATTCAATGCCAGTATTCACTGTCAACACCGATTTTGGAACGACTTCGGGCAGTCGGCGGTATTCTTTGGTTAGCTGATTAGCCGATCGACCAGGTTCGTTAATTACTAGCTGCGGAACCGCAAAGGTTGGAAATCCGTTTTATGCATTATACATTTGAAGCTGATGTAATCAATTATGGGCTTGGATGGGCAATCAAAAAGTAGTAAGTAAAGGGCTTGGTACGTTTGAATTTTAAATGCGTAAAGAATCTAAGTTAGCCTCTACTGGAAGCTCGGCGTCGGCGCCCTATCCTCCGCTTGCCATCACCGACGTAACCCAGCCGAAGGCAGTGGTGGCGGCACAACTCGCTTACACCTTCACGGTGACCCGCTCGGGCAGCACAGCAGGCGCAGCCTCCGCGACCTACGTAACTAATGGCACCACCGACGCCGCAGATTTCGCTGGCGGACAGCCGGCGAGCGGCACCGTAAACTTCGCAGACGGCCAGAGCACCGCGACCATTACCGTCAACGTCGCTGCTGACTTCGTCGCTGAAGGCAACGAGACTTTCACAGTCAACTTGTCCAACCCGGTCAATGCGACGATCTCCGACGCGCAGGGCCTGGGCACCATCACCAACGACGACTTTGCCGGCAGCGTCTCGATCGCCAGCTCGCAGCTGGTCGAAGGCGATAACGGCACCTCGCAGATGGTGTTCACGCTCACGCGCACAGGTGGCTCGGCTCCTTTTGCCGTTACCGCTAGTACGGCTGACACGGGCGGCGCCACGGCTGGCTCGGACTACCTTGCCACACTCGCAGGTCATCTCGTTCTCCGCAGGTCAGAACACCGCGACCTTCTCGGTCACCATCAACGGCGACCGGGTCAATGAGGCCAACGAGGCGTTTCAGGTCAACCTGTCGGCTCCCACCAATGGCGCAGCGATCAGCACCAGCAGTGCAACCGGCACCATCCTCAACGACGACGCCACCTATACCGTCTCCAGCGTGTCGGTAAGCGAAGGCGACCAGCCTGCTGGTTCGGCGTTCGTGGCGGTAAGCCGCGACCCGGCCTTCAGCCAGTTCGCGGCGACCCTCTACAGCCAGGCCGTTGCCGGCACTGCGACCGCGGGCGTGGATTACGCAGGCGGAACGCAGGCGATCAACTTTGCGGCCGGACAGTCGGTCGCTTACGTCAGCCTGACGCTGGTTGGCGAGGATGTGATCGAGGCTAACGAGACCGTCACCATCAACCTGTACTCTGATGCGGGGCGCACCAACCTGCTGTCGAGCGGCACAGTCACCATCCTGAACGATGATAGCTCATCGGTCACCAACGCCTTTGGTCCGGGCAACGACGTGCTCTATGCCACCAGTGCCGGCGCCGAGACGCTGGCTGGCGGCAACGGCGATGATCAGTACCTCGTCAACTCGATCGACGATGTGATCATCGAGGGCCCGGTGGCGGCTACGACACCGTGTTCACCGCTTCGAGCTACACGCTGAACGGCGGATCGTTCGTGGAGTCGCTGTCGACCCAGACCCACTCCGACACCACCAACATCAACCTGATCGGCAACTTCCATGATCAGCTGATCATCGGCAACTTCGGCAACAACGTTCTGAACGGCAACGGCGGGGTGGACACGCTGATCGGCCTTCAGGGCGATGATACCTATGTCGTGGGTGATGCCTCGGCGCAGATCAGGGAGGCTGCCGGTGAGGGATACGACGTGGCTTATGCCCGTGTGTCCTATACCCTGCGGGCAGGAGTGTCGGTCGAGGTTCTCTCGACCCCGACGCACGGCGACACGGCCACCATCAACCTGACCGGCAACGAGTTCAGCCAGCAGGTCATCGGCAACATGGGCGCCAACGTTCTCAACGGCGGCGGCGGAGCCGACACGCTCATCGGGCTTGGCGGCGCGGACACGTTCGCGTTCACCACGGCGCTGGGCTCGGGCAACGTCGCCACGATCCAGGACTTCGTCTCCGGGACCGACAGCATTGCGTTGTCCGCCTCGATCTTTGGCGGGTTCGGTTCAGCGGTCGAGGGAGCCGAGTTCCAGACCGGGACCGCAGCGACGGGCGCTCAGGCCACGATCCTCTACGACCAGGCAACCGGAAGCATCTACTACGACGCCGATGGCGCAGGTGCAGGAGCTGCGGTGCTGTTTGCGCAGATCAGCCCCGGGGCCGCACTGACCGCAAGCGACTTCACGATCACCCCGGCTCCGACCGTACCGACGCCGTAAGGGCGGGCATAACCCGGAACTTCAAGAGGCTCCGTCGCAGCGATGCGGCGGGGCCTTTTTTGCCGCTCGTCTGCGCGATTGCAGGAATGACAGGCTTCTGCCCCAAACTGTGACCTTTATTCGTCAGGGGGTCTTTAGGCCCCCGAATGGAGGATGGCGCCACGCCGTCAGCTAACTACGCCGACCCCGCGCCTTGCGGCTGTCACAGAAACTCGGCACATAACGCATAGTGGACGCTCCGAGACTGAGTTTTCCGCCGGTTTCGAGTCCTGAATTGGATCCTCGTCGATCGGGCATTGGTCCCCGGCTCGCACCAACATTAAACCCATCGTTAGCGCTGCCGCGGAGATAGAGTATCGTGACGTTCGCAGTCCCGATGTTCCTCATCATTGAGGCATAGAAAGCATTATCCTCAACCACAGTCCCTAGTTAACGGTAAATTCGAAGCTGACACCGCTAGCACCGTCGTTGGCGAGGCGAACCAGAGACGTGACAATGCAAGACAAGATAAGCGTCCTCGTCACCGGAGGCGCCGGGTATATCGGCAGCCACGCGGTGCTCGCGTTGCGCGACGCGGGCTATCCGGTCGCGGTGATCGACAACCTGACCACCGGCTTCCGCTTTGCGGTGCCCGAGGACGTGCCGTTCTTCGAAGGCGACATCGAGAACGCCGAGCTGCTGGCGCGGATATTCGCCGACGCAGGGCACCCGCGCGGTGATGCACTTCGCCGGCTCGATCGTGGTGCCCGAATCGGTCGACGAACCCGCTCAAATATTACCACAACAACACCGCCAAGAGCCGCGCGCTGATCGAGGCGGCGGTGGCGGCCGGCGTGCCGCATTTCATCTTTTCCAGCACCGCGGCGACCTACGGCGTCCCCGAAGTCGAGCCGGTGACCGAAGACTGCCCGCAAGTGCCGATCAATCCGTATGGCTGGTCGAAGCTGATGACCGAGCGGATGCTCGCCGACACCGCGTGCGGCGCATCAGCATCAACTATTGCGCGCTGCGCTATTTCAACGTCGCCGGCGCCGATCCGCAGGCGCGCACCGGCCAGTCGACCGCGGGCGCGACCCACCTGATCAAGGTCGCGGTCGAGGCGGCGCTCGGCAAGCGCGACGCGGTCGCGGTGTTCGGCACCGACTACGCGACGCCCGACGGCACCGGGGTGCGCGACTACATCCAGTGTCGCGATCTGGCCGCCGCGCACGTCCACGCGCTCGAGGCGCTGGTCGCCGAGCCGGCGCGCTCGCTGCAGATGAACTGCGGCTACGGCCGCGGGTTCTCGGTGATGGAAGTGCTCGACGCGGTCGACCGGTTGACCAACCGGCCGATCGAACGCCGCGCTCGAGCCGCGCCGCGCGGGCGATCCCGGCTGCCTGGTGTCGGACAACGCGCGCATCATGCAGACCCTGCCGTGGCGGCCGCGCCACGCCGATCTCGACACCATTGTGCGCCACGCGCTGGCGTGGGAAGACCGGCTGACGAAGAACTCTACTTAAACATCAGCGTCGGAGGAGCGGTTTGAAGCTTAGCTATGTTGAGGCTTCCAGGTATGAATCCGATATGTTGCGGTGATACCGAAGTCTGCTGACCCTAACATTGCACGATCAGTTGGCCCGCGCATCAGGGCGCGCTGGAAAGTGTCTATTGCGAATTTAGACTCGGTAGTAGTCGCGGTACCACGCGACAAATTGGCGGATGCCTTCGCGCACGCCGGTTTGCGGGCGATAGCCAGTGAGATTCTCCAGCAGCGTCGCGTCGGCCCAGGTCGCCGGCACATCGCCTTGCTGCATATCCATGTAATTGCGGATCGCCGGCTTGCCGCATTCCGCCTCGATCGCGTCGACGAAATCTTCCAGCCGGACTTTTTCGTTGTTCCCGATATTGACCACTCGAAACGGCGCAGCAGGGCTCAAGCTGTCCCACGCCGGAATATCGGCAGCGCTCTCAGGCCGCACGGGCACCGCGTCGATCAGTCCGCGGATCGCGCGCACCAGATCGGTCACATAGGTGAAATCACGCCACATCTTGCCGTGGTTGTAGATATCGATCGGGGTGCCTTCGAGGATCCCCTTGGTGAACTTGAACAGCGCCATGTCGGGCCGACCCCACGGTCCATAGACGGTGAAAAAGCGGAACATGGTGGTCGGCAGGTTCCACAAGTGGGCATAGCTGTGGCCCATGCTCTCGGTCGCCTTCTTGGTCGCGGCGTAAAGCGTCAGCTGGGTATCGGCTTTTTGACGTTCATCGAACGGCATGTTCTCGTTTGCGCCGTAGACCGAGCTGGTCGAGGCCATCAGCAGGTGGTCGACCGCCAGCTCGCGCGCGCACTCCATCAGATTGAAAGTGCCGACGATGTTGGCGTCGATGTACGCGCGCGGGTTCTCGATCGAATAGCGCACTCCGGCCTGCGCGGCGAGATGGACGATCACGTCGGGCCGCTCGGCCAGGCACAGCGTGTGGAGCTGCTCGAAATCCTCCAGCAGGCCGACGTGCGCAGAAAAATGCTGGTTCTGCAGCAGCATCTGGTGCCGCCGCTGCTTGATCCGCACGTCGTAATAGTCGGTCATCGCGTCGTAGCCGACCACCGCGAACCCTTCGGCCAGCAGCAGCTGCGACAAGTGAAAGCCGATAAAGCCTGCGCTGCCGGTGACTAGGACTTTGCGCATCAATGCCTGCAGCCGCAGCTCATCGGGCGAGTAGCGGGCGCCACCACGCCTCGTTGGCGATATACCAGTCGAGCGTAAGGGCTAGGCCATCATCGAATGTAAGTCGCGGAGCATAGCCAAGCTCCTCACGCGCTTTGCGCTCGTCGATGGCGTACCGGCGGTCATGGCCGGCGCGGTCTTTCACGAAAGTCTTAAGCGATGCGGTGAGCTTGCCGTGCGCAGCAGGCGCGTGGGGGAAACGATCCGATAGGCTCGGATCGTTCGTAAACGCGCGGTCCACGCTCGCGCATACGCGGTCGATCACCGCCATGTTGGGCAGCTCCTCACCTCCACCGATGTTGTAAGTCTCGCCGATCCGCCCACGCTCAATTATCGCTTCGATCCCGCGGCAATGATCGGCCACATGCAGCCAATCTCGCACGTTCATCCCATCGCCGTAGATCGGCAGCGGCCGGCCGTGCAGGCAATTGAGCAGGAACAGCGGGATCAGCTTCTCCGGAAATTGATAGGGCCCGTAATTGTTCGAGCAGTTGCTGGTGGTAGTCTCCAGCCCATAAGTGTGCTGGTAGGCTCGGACCAGGTGATCAGACGCCGCCTTCGAAGCCGAATAGGGGGAGTTGGGGGCGTAAGGCGTAGCCTCGTGGAACGCAGGGTCGTCGGGCCCAAGCGAACCGTAGACTTCGTCGGTCGACACGTGATGAAATCGGTGAGGTCGTCCAGTCCCCGTGTCGAGCCAGACTTTTCGCGCTGCCTTCAACAGGCTGTGCGTGCCGATCACGTTGGTGTCGATAAAGGCGTCGGGCCCCTCGATCGAACGATCAACATGGCTCTCGGCAGCAAAGTGCACGAGCAAATCGACTGCATGGCTTGCCAGTAGATTTTCGACCAGCGTCGTGTCGCCGATGTCGCCGACGACGAGTTCGACACCGTTTAGCCCGTCGAGATTGGCCTGGTTGCCCGCATAGGTGAGCAGGTCGAGCACCACGATTGCATCATGGGGATGCGTTTCACGCCAGTGATGCACGAAGTTGGCGCCGATGAAGCCGGCGCCGCCGGTGACGAGCAAACTAGTCACAATTGATCCTACTTAGTCGAAGGCGGAGATCGCCGAGAGCGGCAGACCCGCCCGATCCTTGGTTGAAAGCTGCGGCGTAATGCCGAGCAGCGGCCATTCGATGCCGATCGCGGGATCATCCCACGCTAAGGCTCTTTCGTGTTCCGGGCTATACGGCGCAGTGCACTTGTACAGGAAATCCGTTCCGTCCTCGAGCGTGAGGAAGCCGTGCGCGAAACCCTCCGGCACCCACAGGATACGCTTGTTAGCAGAGGAGAGCTCGACACCGAACCAATTGCCAAATGTAGGAGAGGAGCGGCGCAAATCGACGATCGCGTCCCACACGGCGCCATTCACAACCCGCACCAGCTTACCTTGAGGCGCCGGGTTCTGGAGGTGCAGCCCGCGCAGTACACCCTTGCCGGAACGCGAGTGATTGTCCTGCACGAACCTTGTTGGCAGCCCGGCTTCAGCAAACGCCGTCTCGTTGAAGCTCTCCAGAAAAAACCCGCGGTCGTCGCCGAAGATTTTCGGCTCGATCAGGACCGCGTCCACCAGGGGGGTGGGGATGACATTCATCGGATGTCGCGCTCCAGGAGCTTGAGCAGGTATTCGCCATACCCAGACTTCCGAAGCGGGGCGGCGAGCCGCTCGAGCTGGCTGTCATCGATGAAGCCATTTCGCCAGGCCAGCTCCTCGGGGCAACAGATTTTCAATCCTTGCCGCTCCTCGGTGATGCGGACGTAGTTCGCCGCATCGATCAGCGCTCCATGGGTTCCCGTGTCGAGCCACGCAAAGCCCCGACCCATAAGCTCCACATTGAGCCTACCCTCCTCGAGATAACGACGGTTCAGATCGGTAATCTCGTATTCGCCGCGGGCCGACGGAGCGAGATTCGCGGCTAGCTCCGTGGCGCGCCCGTCGTAGAAATAGAGGCCCGTGACCGCATAATTGGACTTGGGCTTGTCGGGCTTTTCCTCGATCGTCTCGGCGCGGCCGTGCCGGTCGAACGACACTACCCCATATGGGCGTGCGTCATCGACACGGTAGCCGAACACTGTCGCGCCGTCAGTCCGAGCGGACGCTCTTTCCAGCAGATCTGTCAGCCCATGACCGTAAAAAATGTTGTCGCCCAAAATGAGCGTGGAGGCTGCGCCGCCAACAAACTTGGCGCCGATATGATAGGCTTGGGCAAGGCCGCCCGGCTCTGGCTGCACAGCGTACGAGATCGCCATCCCCAGATCGTTGCCGTCCCCGAGGAGCGCTTCGAATGCTGCGCGGTCGTGCGGCGTTGTTATCAAGAGCACGTCACGAATGCCGGCCATGATCAGCACGGACAGCGGATAGTGGATCATCGGCTTGTCGAAGACCGGCATGAGCTGCTTCGAGAGAACCTTGGTGAGAGGATAAAGGCGCGTTCCGGATCCTCCCGCGAGGATGATGCCTTTGCGGTTTGTGATGGTCGTCATTCGTCTGCAACGTCCTTGCTAATCTTTGTCTTGGCCCCGTTCAGTCGCATAGCCACGACGCGGCGGGGCATGGATGGACGGCTCATGATTTGCAAACGTCGAGACAGCAACCTCAATCACTTAATTTCATCGGGCGCCGGATAAGGGGGAGCCTTGCGGGAACGCAAATTCTGGCTTTCGACCTATCAGCGCAGCAGTCACCGCTCTTAGCCACTATCTACCCGCGACGGCATTTGCGCCATATAGCGGTCACGAAACGGCGGTTGCCATCTTGATCAGAACGGACGCGCCCGCTGGCAATTCCCCGGGCGTTGGCTAACGAGCGTCGCGCAGAACCACGCAAGAGTGATACCCAAATCAAACATAGCCTGCCCCCGGCCAGAAGCAGGGACACGGCTACTAACATCCGTTTATAGCGTCCTCGTTGGCTCGACTAAAATCATCAAAGGGTATGCCAAGTGCATAAGAATGCTTGCTAATGACGTTAGGGGCGCCTAACCTAACAGGCAGATTCGAATGATGGTGGTGACATACGGATTTGGTTGACAGCAATCGGGTTGACAGCGAATGGGCTGGCAGCGAAAGTGTGTGTTGAGCAGGAGACGCTGACGGGTGCTGGCTTCCAGCAGCGCGCTGGCTGCCTCCACTGTTGAGATAATAAGGCGGGCCGCGTCATGTTGCGGGCCCGATGTGGTCGACAAATTTCGTTTTTGCAGTCCTTGGTGTTTTGAGGAGTTTGAAATGGCGATTATTATTGGCTCGGCGAACGATGATGTTCTTCCTGGCACCGCGGAAGCGGACAGCATTACCGCGAACGGCGGCAATGACAGCGTAACCGCTGGTGACGGAAATGATACCATTGACGGCGGCGCTGGTAAGCGACACGCTGCTCGGTCAGGGCGGAAACGACATCATCGACGGCGGGACTGGATGTTGACTTTATCGATGGCGGGGCTGGAGTTGACACCCTGACCGGTGGAGCCGGGCAGGACTTGTTTTATGTTACCGCTGGTGATATTATCACTGATACGAACATCGCTGATTTTAATATCGCCTATGCATCGGAAAGCTACAACCTAAACGCCGGCGCGGCAGTGTCTCAGCTGTGCGCGGGCCCTGGGATCGTGCGCTGGGGCAGCGCCGCCGCAAGGCGCTCTACAGCAACGACTGCGATTAATCTTGGGCGGCAATGAATTTGCTCAACATCTGTATGGCAATGCAGGTGCAAATATCTTGGTCGGAGGCCGCAACACTAATCCGGGTGCCGGCGACTCGCTTTATGGCAATGGCGGCGACGACACTCTCGTTGTTGTTAACCCGAACGATTTCGTTTCTGGCGGGGCAGGCTTCGATACCGTCTATGTCTCGGCTGCCGATCTTGAGGCACAGGGACAGGCGGTAGCGACGTTACACTCTCGTACGGGCGATGCTGAAGTTCTCTCGGCGCGCGACCAGCAGGGTACCCAGAACCTGATCCTGACGGGCTCGGCAGTTGCGGTCGAAAAGATCATCGGTAACTTTGGCAACAACACGCTGTCTGGTGGCGGCGGTGGTGATACGCTGATCGGCCTCAACGGTAATGACACATACGTGTTCAATAATGTCGCACGATGTGATTGAACTCGAAACCGGTGGCTTCGACACGTTGACTTTTGGTTCGGCCTACTCGCCGACCGTAAACCTGCAGACCGATGCGAGCGGCGCCAACAAGGACGTTGCGATCGAGAACGATCGTATTGTCGAACGGCGTTACCAATATTACCGGAACCTCTACGGCGCAGACTATCACCGGTACTGTACGCCAATGAGACGCTCGATGGCGCTGGCGGTAGCGACACTCTGGTCGGCGGTGGCGGCAGCGATACGTTGGTCGTGGACGATGCGGCAGACGTGATAACCGAAGTGGCCGACGAGACGGACAACGTTGCTTCTTCAACGGCGCAAGGGCGGTTACGCTCTGGACAGGCTCTGACATCGAAGTCATGGCAATCGCTGCAACTGGCACTCAGACCCGTCTTGGCTCGGACTGGAGACGCCAATGGCGATGCCGCTGGAACTCCTGGTTTCTACTTGGTCGGCAATGCCCGGCACGCAGGTGATCTACGGCGCCGGTGGTGCTGATACGCTAGATGGCGGAAACGGCGGGTCTGGACACCCTGTGGGCGGTGCAGGCGACGATACTTATCGCGTCTATGATCAGAGCGACATGAGTGTTCGAGGGCACGTTTGATGCTGCAGGCAATGGTGCGGTAGTTAATGCTGGCGGGGTAGATACGTTTATACCAGTGCGAACTATTCGCTTGCTATAAATGCCGCGAATTCTGGCGGCCGGAGACTATGTTGAAAACCTGGTTGCTGCGAGCGACCGTCCACTAGTGGCCTGGCCCTGACCGGTAGCGGTATTGCTAACCAGATCAGCGGCACCATGGGTAACGACACGATCAATGGCGGCGCTGGTGCCGACACCATGACAGGCCTCGGCGGTAACGACACCTACACTGTTAACGAAGCAGGTGATGTCGTCGTAGAAGCCGTTGGCGGCGGCAAGGATACCATCAACATCGCGCCTGGGATCACTAGCTTATACCCTAAATGCAGGCAGCGAGGTTGAGATAATCAATCTTATGCCCGGCACGAAGCACCGTGACCAATGTTCAAGGCAACGAATTCGCGCAACGGATTAACGGGTCCACCCAGAGCGAAACTCTGACCGGCGGCGGTGGTGCTGATACACTCGCGGGTGGTAACGGGGCTGACGTAGACACCTATAACGTTAGCACCTCTGATACGGTACTGATCGATACGTCTGCGAACAGCATTGTGAACTACACGGGAAAGACGGGTGGCATTGCGGTAGGCAACAACATTCAAACGAACTCGATCACTGCGACTGAGTTCGACCAGTAGCGGCGTCTTCCTCGTTGGTAACAACGGGGTCCAGACGATCACCGGCAATAACGGCAACAACATCCTGAACGGCAACGGTGGACTCACCGCTAATGGCCTGGGTGACACGCTGCAGGGCAGACAGGGAGATGACACCTACCGCGTCTTCTCGAGCAACTTCGATGGATCCGCGACGGCTGTCAGCGCCAAGGGTGATCAAGTGGTCGAGATCGGCGGCGCCGGAAGCGGAACGGACACGGTCTACACCAGCGCCAATTATGTGCTGTCGGGCAATGTCGAGAACCTGGTGGCCGCTGATGCTAATGGGACTGGCGCGTTGGTCCTGATCGGCAACGGCGACAGCCAGGGCAACCAGATCTCGGGTAATAACGGTAACAACGTTCTGTACGGCGGCAAGTTCGGCCGTGACACCCTGACTGGATTGGGTGGAGCGGATACCTTCCACTTCGCCGAGTTCGGCGTGAACAACGCCGACGTCATCGCAGATTTCTCTTCTGCTCAGGGCGATAAGATCTCGCTCGATGCAGGCGCGTTCTTTGCGACTAATGGTGCAGCAGGATTTGGCACGACGATCGAAGGAGCTGAATTCCAGTCCGGCACGATCGCCACGGGTAATCAGGCCACGATCCTTTATGATCAGGCGACCGGTCGTCTCTTCTTTGACGCTGACGGTGCGGGAGCGGGGGCTGCTCAGCTGTTCGCAACTGTCACGCCAGGCACGGCCCTGACGGCAAATGACTTCGTCATTACGCCGGCTGGCACGATCCCGACCCCGTTTGCCTGAGCAGACTAGGTTACGGAATAAGGAAGGGCCCCCGCGAAAGCGGGGGCCCTTTTTCATAGTCTGTGGTTCAGGCTTCAACTGTTAACTTGCCCATGCGGCCGCCGATGGATTAAGCGCCTGCAGTCGCACAAGCGCCTCGCGCAAATGGGCCAATTGGCACTCTTCTCAAATTTTGGTCTTCTCCCAATGCCGGCTTCGTCTTTCCATTTTCGCGGCGCTGCGGGTGCCGCTTGCCGTCCTGCTGTCAGGCGGGGCACTTTTTGGCGGGACCGATTGCGCCCAGGCGCAAACCGCGCCTTCTTCGCCTATCTTTTCGCCGGCGGGCTCCGCCGAGAACCCTGCGCCCAGTCCTCCCCCTTATGGCGAGTTACCGCAGACTGCCGAGTTGCCTACTTCGGTCCGAGAGCCGATCCCCATTTCACCAGACGCACCGTTCCTGCGGTCGGCTATCGACATTCCTGTGCTCCAGGTGCAATCCGGTCCAGCTCCGCTTGCCGACGCAATGCAGATCACCTCGATCCCCGTTCCCCGCCGTCCGCTTGAGGTATCCGTTGAAGACGATCCGCTTCTTCAGCGAGCGCGGTTAACTCAGCCAGCAGAAGCGTTCGCCGCGATCGTGCGAGGTGCAGTTCGCGAACACCCGGCGTTGCTTGAAAATGAAGGCTATGCCGAAGAGGCGCGTTATGCGCTCGACCAGCAGCGCGCTGCGCTCCTGCCGTCAGCCGAAGTTAACGTCGTTGGCTTCCAGGTGATCGACCGAAACTTCGCCGGCGACTCCATCGACAACATCGTTGAGCGGACGCGGGCCGATCGCCGTTTCGACGCGCTGTTTGCGGCCAACCAGCTCGTCTTTGATTTCGGAGCTACTGCCAATCGCATCGCCGCTGCGCGCGAGCGCTACCGGTCAGCGGCGGTGGGGGTCGATAACGCTGCCGAGCAGGTTGCCTTGCGTACCGTCTCGGCGTGGTACGAGGTCCTGGCCCTGCGCATGGTGGTCGATCTGACCCGCGCCTTCCAGACTGATCAGGCCCGCGGTCGGCAAGCGATCGCTCTGCGGATCGAAGGCGGCGCGTCGGCCGAATCAGATGCCGCGATCCTCGACAACAGCTTAGCGCAACTCGATCTGCGTGCGGCCCGTTTCGACCAGGCGCTTGCCTCGGCCGAGGCGCGCTTTCTCGAGCTCACCGGCATGCCCGCACCTCAAGGCATGATGCGCGCGCCTGATTTCGGTGTCATGCCCGCCACAATCGAGGAAGCCCGCGCAGAGGCTGAGACTACTGCAGCAAGCCGCGCAGTCCAGTTTCAGGCGAGGGCCGCCGAGCGCGATGCGGTCGCCGCCAAGCGCGACCTCCTGCCCTCGGTCGGCGTAGCGCTTAATGCAGGGCGCTATGGCCTCTATGAAACCACCCGCGATTACGATGTCGTCGGCCGCATCACGCTGCGCCAGCGGTTCTTCGGCGGCCTTCCCGAACGAGCACGGGCGTCCGCAGCGCACGCGGATGCACTTGACGCTCGCGCCACGCGGATCGTCCAGGAAAACGTGCGCGACGCGGCGATCGCCTTTAGTGAATACGCTTCGCAAAATGACCAGGTGGTCGCTCTGGAGGCAGCCTACATCGCCACACAGAAGACCCGGAACGCCACGCTAACCCGTTTCGTGGCATCGCGCGGAACGCTTTTCGATGTGATCAACGCGGGCGATGCATTCTTCTCGATTGCCACCGCCTACGTACAGGCGCTCTCCCAGCGCGATATCACACGGTTCGAACTTCTCGCCCGCACCGGGCGACTGCTGGACGCCTTGAACGTTGCATCATATAGGCCCGCCAGATGACCGCCGCCGACGATCCGATATATGCCGCAACACCGCGCGGATTTGCGCCTTGGCTACTCGGCCCGATGCGGCTCAACAAGTGGTCGTACGTCAAGGTTGCGCTAGCTGCGGTGGTTATCAATCTCATTGGCGTGGTTACCGCTATCTTCGCGATGGTCGTCTATGACCGCGTTCTACCGAACAACGCGGTCGACTCGCTCGTCGCTTTGGCCCTCGGCATGGTCGTCATCCTCTCGTTCGACCTCATCTTGCGAACGCTGCGAGCCTATTTTGTCGATCTGGCAGGGGTAAACGTCGATCGATCCGTAGGAGAAGAAGCCTTCGAGCGTCTCGCGACGATGCGGATGGCCTCCGCCCGTTCTTCGACAGGGGCGACCGCGGGCATGCTTCGAGAGCTGGAAACCCTCCGTGAATTCTTCGCTTCCGCTTCGCTTATTGCGCTGATCGATGTTCCGTTTATTTTCCTCACCTTGCTGGTGGTAATGCTAATCGGGGGATGGGTGGTCCTGGTGCCGCTGGCGGCAATCCCCATTGTGATTGTCGTGGGGCTTTTGACTTTCCCAACTATGGACCGCCTGTCTTCCGAAGCCATGAACCATGGCCTCTCGAAGCAGGGCGTGCTCGTCGAAACAATTGGATCGCTTGAGACCGTCAAGGCGACCGGCGCCACTCCGCTGATGAAGGGGCGCTGGATGAATTCCATCGACCTTTTCGCAGACATCGGCACGCGGCAACGACTGGTAGGCTCGGCGAGCCTCAATGTTGCCAATGCTGTTACCTCATTTGCGTATGTCGGCTGCATTGTCGCCGGGGTGTTCCTGATCGAGAACGGCAAGCTGACGATGGGTGGCCTCGTCGCCTGCTCGATTCTGGTCAGTCGGGCGATCGCGCCGCTTACCCAGATTGCGCAGCTGCTGTCGCGACTGGCCGCCACCAAGACCGCCTATCGCACGCTCGATCCTTTCATGCGGAGCGAGGGGGATGGCGCCCGTCCGGGCCAGTTGCGCCCTGCGCGCCTTGATGGGGTGATCGAGTTCCGCAACGTATCTTTCCGCTATCCGCGCGCGTCGGAAAACGCGTTGACCGATCTCAGCTTCAAAATACAAAAAGGCGAAAAGGTTGGATTTCTCGGCCGCATCGGGTCGGGAAAATCGACCATCGCGCGCCTGATGCTGGGGCTTTATGACGCGACCGATGGCCTTATCCTCATCGACGGTACCGACATCCGCCAGATGGACCCCGACTACCTGCGGCGCCACCTGGGAGCTTCTTTGCAGGAAAGTGTACTGTTTTCCGGCTCGATCCGCGAGAACATCCTGTTGCAACGTCCAGAGACCGATGACGAAGAATTGCTGAGAGTGGCGCGCTTGACGGGCACACACGATTTTATCGGCAAGATCGTCAATGGCTACGACCTCCGGCTCGCCGATCGCGGAGAGGGATTGTCCGGAGGCCAGAGGCAAAGCATCGCGCTCGCGCGCGCGCTCGTGGGCCGACCGCAAGCGTTGATCCTCGACGAACCGACCAGCGGTATGGATCAGCAAAGTGAACAGATTTTGATGCAGCGTCTCGTTCCCGAGATCGCCGATCGAACGGTCATCCTCGTCACCCACCGCATCTCGCTTTTACGTCTTGCGCAACGCGTGATCGTGCTGACCGATGGCCGTATGCAAGCGGACGGTGAACGCGACGCCGTTTTACGACACTTGACCCAACCAGTAGCTGCCTGACATGCAAACCTCTCTGACGCCGAGCGATCAATCCGACGAGCTGGAAGCGCCGCAAATTCTGCCCGATGAAAGCAATGATTCGATGGAATCGTCCGCCGTCGAGGCTGCGACATTGCGGTTCACCCCGGCGCGGATGTCAAACATCCTGCTTTATGGGTCTCTGCTCTTCATAGTCGTGCTAATTGCATGGGCTGCTTTGACTACCCTTGACCAAACGGTACGAGCCCAGGGCCGTGTCGTGCCTACCGCGCAGGTGCAATTCGTGTCCAACCTTGAGGGCGGTGTCATCTCGGAAATCCTGGTCAAGCCGGGGCAGCTCGTGGCTGCAGACCAGCCGCTGGTGCGGCTCGACAATACGCTTGCCGAAGGCGAGTATTCGGTCAGCTCCAGTTCGCTCGCATCGTTTGACGCCAGGATCGAACGGCTCTCGGCAGAAGTAAGCGGACGCTCTCCCCGTTTCGCCGCAACTGCCGACCCCGTGACACGTGAACAGATCGACATCGAAAACCAGCTTTACAGATCGCGGCAAGCCGACCTGAATAGCCTAACACAGGCGTACAGCTCACGCATAGTTCAGAGCCAGAAGGCGGTTGCCGAGGCGCGGGCTAACTATTCCGCCGCCGCTGCGGCCAGTCAGTCTGCGCAAGAGCAATTGGCCGTTCTGCGACCACTGGTCGAAAGCGGGGTCGAGCCGCGCCTCTCGCTGATCCAGGCGGAACGGCAGGCGACCGTCGGCGCGAGCCAGGCGCTCGCTGCCCAAGCAACTATCGCGCGCGTACAATCTTCAGTTGCCGAGGCGCAGGCCGCACTCGTTCAAGCTCGGCAGGACTGGCGCTCAAAGGCCGCCACCGAGCTTTCGCTGGCGCAGGCCGAGCGAGCAGGACGCCGCGAAGCGCAGCCGGCGCTAGCGAACCGGCTTGCCAGGACTGTTGTGCGCTCGCCTTTGGCTGGCCGGGTGAACCGGGTCTTGGTCTCCACCGTTGGCGGGACGGCTCGTCCTGCGGAACCGCTCGTGGAGATCGTACCGGTTCGCAGTGGCTTGACTATCGAGGCCGCGGTGCTGCCCAAGGATATTGCCTTTGTCCGCATGAACCAGCGCGCGCTCGTCAAGATCACCGCCTACGACTATTCGGTCTATGGGGGACTGGAGGGACGCGTGGTCAACATTTCTCCAGATTCGATCGCTGACGAACGAACCGGTGAGACGCGCTATAGCGTGCGGATCCTCACCGAGGGCAATTCGATCCGCTCCCCTAGCGGAGAGCGCCTGCCGATTACCCCTGGAATGGTTGCGGAGGTCAACCTGCGCGGCGATAAGCGCTCCATCCTCAGCTACATTCTGACGCCATTTACACGGCTCAAGGAAAACGCCTTCCGCGAATAACGAAATGAAAATCCTCCTCGTTCACCAGAATTTTCCGGGACAGTTCAAGCACCTTGCCCAAGCCCTGACCACGCGTGGTGACGAAGTTATAGGTTTGTCTTTCAATCCGCCTCGAGCGTCCGAAACAATCCCAGTTCGGCGAGCCACACCAATCGCGTCGACCGGATCGAAACTTCCTTGGGCGCAAGACTTTGAGACGAAATTGCTCCGAGCCGAAGCCGGGTTTCGCGAGGCTCAAGCACTCCTGGCCGAAGGATTTGTCCCCGATATAATCGTCGGCCATATGGGTTGGGGCGACATGCTATTTCTGAAAGATGTCTGGCCGAGCGCGCGCATGGGCGTTTACTGCGAACTCTTCTACGACCACTCCTCTTTCGAAAGTGATTTCGACCCTGAGTATCCCCCCCAAAGCAACCCAATGGCGGCCCAAGTCCGCCTCAAGATGAAATCGCTTCCGCAACGATTGTTCTTTGATATCGCAGATGCAGCGATTTCACCGACTAAGTACCAGGCTGAGACCTACCCAAAACCGTTTAGAGACCGGATAACGATTGTGCATGACGGCATCGATACCGATGCGATCAAGCCCTTCGCTAACCCGTCGGTCACTCTCGGCAGTGGTCAGAGGTTTACGCAAGAAACGGAGATCGTGACGTTTGTTGCTCGCAATCTCGAACCCTATCGAGGGTATCACGTGTTCATGCGTGCGCTGCCTGCAATCTTGGCCCAACGACCTCACGCGCACGTATTCATCGTCGGGGCCGACGGAGTAGGATATGGCGCCGCTCCTCGTGAAGGCTCGTGGCGCGACTTGTTCCTGAACGAAGTCCGCGATCAGATTGACCTGACCCGCGTTCATTTCGTCGGCACTTTGCCGCACGCAGTGATGCACGAACTGATCGCGCTGTCGCGAGCGCATGTTTATCTGACCTATCCTTTCGTGTTGAGCTGGAGCCTGCTCGAGGCGATGGCGCTAGGGGCCCCGGTTGTGGCGAGCGACACCGCTCCGGTGCGAGAAGTCATCACCCACGGGGTAAATGGTTATTTGACAGAATTTTTGGACCACGAGGCACTGGCTCGGCGCGTTTGCCAGACAATCGATGATCCTGTGGCGTCTGCAGAGCTTGGTCGAAACGCTCGCGATACCATCGTCAAGGACTATGATCTCAAGCGCCTCTGTCTGCCCAAGCAGCTTGCCTGGATTGACCGCCTTGCTCAAATGCAGCCGCGCCCGCCTTTGTTTGATTGAGAGCCGCTCTCGCCGCTAGTCTGTCAGACCCATCAAACTCAGTAGACGCGCGTTGATAGGGCGCTCGTCGTAGCGCGCCTCTGCTCGGAGCCGGGCCGCCCGACCCATGGTTGCTACCAGCGGTGGATTGTCCAGAAACCGGCGCATCGCCTCGGCCAACGCATGAGGATCATGCGGCGGGACGATGAAACCGCTTTCGCCGTGCTCGATAGTTTCGCGCGCGCCGGGCACATCGGTGGTAATGACCGGGCGCCCCGCGGCCAAGGCCTCTTGTGTACTGCGGGGCGCTCCCTCACGCCATGACGGTAAGACAAAGACGCTGGCGGAGTGGTACTCCGGGAAAACGTTATCGAGATGACCAGGCCATTCAATCAGGCCGGAAGCGACCCAAGCTTGTACGTCTCGCTTGTCGATCGCGCCTGGATTGGAATCGAGACCTCCCACGATGCGAAATATTGCGCTTGGGTGATCGGCTTTGATGATGCGCGCAGCGGCGACGAACTCGAGCACTCCTTTTTCTCGCAGCAATCGGCCAACCAACAAGAAGGTCATCGGAGATGCGCTGGCTACCGTCGGTCTCAGGCGGGCGAGATCGATCCCTGTACCCGGAATCGTCTCAAACCGTGCCGGTCTGCCGATTTGGTGAAGCTTGAAGAACTTGCGGTCGTCAGCATTGAGGAAGATGATCGTGTGGGCGAACCGCAGGGTGAGTCGCAGAAGCGTGACGACCACGCCTTTGATCAAATTGCGCCGAAAGCTCCGGCCTGGGCTGCTCTTCTTCGCTGGACGTTCGGTAAAAAAATATCCGAGCCCTTCAATCATTGCCACCCGTTTTGGAACGCCCGCCAACTTTGCGGCCAAGGTCCCGTAAATAGCCGGCTTGATAAAGCAGCAGAGTGCGACATCGATTTTTCTGGCGCGGAATAGGTGCCAAAGCGTCCAGATGGTGACGCAGTCACCAACTATCCCGACCCCAGTGCGATCAAGCGGGAAGTCGACAGGGATGCCTCCCATGTCACTCACCTTTGCGCGCGAAATATCATCGTAATCGGGCGCGAACGCGAAGACTTCTGCCCCAGTGTTTGCCACGGCAGTGATGAGCGGGCCGCGAAAGTGATGCATGGCAAAGGCGTTATTGATGACAATCGCAACTCGGCGCGGTGCGGGGGTCGGCATAGTGAAAATCCAGAGCGAGTGAGCGTCGGCGAGCCGCTCACGAAGTTTTGCAGACTGTCAATCTGCTTCGGTCATTTTGCGCCTCCTCGGGCTTCGCGGTCGCGCGTACACTCTTCAAAAGGTGCGAGGTTAAACTCCTCTTGGCTTCGGCCCCAACATCGCGGCAGCATCCTCTGCCGACAGATCATGCCTCGGCTGCTAAATGCCGCAAAACGCTTGCTGGGCGTCGTGGCACCGTCGGCTTCTGCGCATAAATTGGATTTCCGCGATAGGTATTGAGCGAGCGCAGTCGCCAAGGGGACCGGCGGTTGAATCTGACGAAAGAGCCGTCGCTAGTAGCACCTCCAGGACCAAAAACTGCTCGACCGATATGGGTGAGCGGCCTATCGAGCGAGCAGCATGAAACGGCGTACCATGTCACTTCAGAAGATAGGGCTGGGTCGCTTCCTTTCTCCTTTCGTCATCGTCGCATTGATGGTGGTTGCGAGCGCTCTTTTCGGGGGCGCTTCGCGCGCCGACTCCCTTGCCCAGGTCCCGCTGCGTGTCCTTCTGCCATTGCTCCTTGCAGGAGCCTTGCTCAGTGCACCTCCGGGGCACTGGCGGGAGGTGCGTCCGGTTCTTGTGTTCGTGGGCGCCGCTGTCCTGCTCGCCGCCGCGATGCTGGTTCCTTTGCCACCCGAGGTATGGTCGGGATTGCCGGGCCGCTACCTGATAGCGCCGGCCGCGACCGCGGCCGGGTTAGAGCAGCCGTGGCGACCTATCGCAATTTCGCCGCCATTGGGCTGGAATGCGCTCTGGTCGCTAATCCCTCCCGCCTGCGTCGCCGCAGGTTTATCGTGGCTCGGGTGGCGCCAACGCGGCCAGTTGCTACCAGTGGTACTCGCTATCGCGCTCGCCAGCGCCGTTCTAGGACTAGCACAGATCGCGGGGGGGCTGGATCAAGCCTTAGGTGGTATGCGTACACCAGTTCCGATTCTGCGGTCGGCCTGTTCGCCAATCGCAATCATCAGGCGTTGCTTCTGGCGATTGGGTTTCCGCTGACCGCTTGGTGGACTGTCCGAGGGCGCGAGGGGCAGCGGCACTCCGCGCGCCTTGTAATCGGTTGCGTGATCGCTGCAATATTCGCTGTCTCTATTATGACCACCGGCTCGCGCGGGGGTCTTGTTGTGGGCGCTTTGGCGCTCGCTGGGACCGCTGTAATCCACCGGAATGCCCTGCTCGCCGCAGTTGTCCGAGCGGGTCGTCGCGAAAGGCTGATAGCGTTTGCGATGGCGGCCTTGGTGATCGGCGGTTCAATACTCATCTCGGTGTCGCCACAGGCTGTTTCAATCGCTCGCCTGTTTGACAACTCGCTCGCCTCGGACATGCGATTCTCAGTGACGGGAACGATCATCGACGTCATTAAGGCTCACTTCCCCGTGGGCACCGGGTTGGGCGGGTTTCAGCCCGCCTATGAAGCGTTCGAGCCAGATGCGCTGCTACGGCGGCAATACCTGAACGAGGCGCACAACGATTACCTGCAGCTCGCGCTCGAGGGCGGTTTGGCAGGATGTGTGCTGCTCTTTGCTTTCGCAAGCTGGTGCGTTTTTCACTTGGTAAGAACTATGCGTCACGGCAACGCGCACCCTGACGCAGAAATTCAATCGACCGGGGGATTGGTCATTCTGCTCATCGCAGTCGCCTCCGTCGTCGACTACCCGCTGCGCACCGGCTTCATCATGGTTGTTCTCGTGGTGGCGGCATCCTGGCTCGGTGCGCATGAGCCGAGCCATGATTAGAAGCGAGGTTGCGCTCGCCGCCACGGGCGCGTTATACGCGCCGCATCGCAGAGGGACAGTTGGGTGCATAAAGTGAAAATTGCCGCCGTCTTGACGGGACTGGCGCTGGTTGCTGGCTGCGCCACTACGCCCAGGCTGGCCCCCGCGCCGGGTCTCACGATCATGGACGCGCAGGCGCTTCCTTCTCCGAACCGTCAAGATCTACTTGCGCCCGATCGTGAGACGCTGATTGGACCACTCGATCAGGTGAATATCAAGGTTTTTGGCGTTGAATCGTTGGACACCGAGACGCAAGTAGACTCATCAGGCCGTATTTCGCTACCGGTCGCTGGGGTAATCGACGTGCGCGGGATGACTGCGCAGGAATTGAGCGCCATTGTTACCCAACGTTTGCGGACCTACGTCCGCAATCCGATGGTTACTATCAACGTGCAGAATGCGAGCCAGGTTGTTACTGTCGACGGCGAGGTAGAAAAGCCAGGACTTTATCCGGTAACGAACCAGACCACACTTATGCGCGCGATTGCCTCCGCAGAGGGCATTAGCGAATTTGGCAAGATCGACGATGTCGTAGTCTTGCGAACGGTTGACGGCCAGCGCATGGCTGGGCTTTACAACATCGGCGCAATCCGCCGCGGTGTTTATCCGGACCCGGCGATCTACGCGAATGACGTGGTGGTCGTGGGCGACTCTCCGGCCAGGCGTCGTTTTAAGGATATCATTGCGCTGGCCCCGCTGCTCTCGGCGCCACTCTTTGCTGTGCTGCCTTAGTAGTCCAACGGATTAATTGAGATGACTTCTGAAGCGATCAACTTGGCGCCTCCATTCCGTCGCCTGGATGCGATTGATATGATGAGCGCGCAAGACGACGGTGCGAACACTCCTATCTTGCGCTATTACGGCTCGCTGTTTTGGCGGTGGCGCACAATTATCGGCGCGATCGTTGCGGTGTTCCTTGCAGGCGGGGTGATCATCACCCTGCTGATGACCTCGCAGTTCATGGCGACCAGCAAGATCGAGATCCGGCGCGAAAGCGCGCAGATCGTTAACATGCAGGGCGTAGAGCGCGATGCGACTGACGCCGACCAAGAGTTTTATCAAACGCAGTTCGGTTTATTGCGCGCCCAGTCCTTGGCGGAGAGAGTTGCTGAAGAACTGCGACTTGCAGACGATCCGGCATTTTTTGACATGTTCGGTGCCGATAGGAACGGAACTCTATTTAGCGACAATGGCTCGCCGAAGCCCTTAGCGAGCAAGGCGCGTCGCCTGCGCTCAGCCGGCGAATTACTTTTGGACAACCTGCGTATTTCGCCGCAGCGGCAGTCCCGACTAGTCGAAATTAACTTTACCAGTCCTGATCCGGCGCTGTCCCAGCGTGTCGCCAATTCGTGGGCAGAGAAGTTCATCCAATCAAACCTTGAGCGACGGTACAAATCAAGCGCGTACGCACGTCAGTTTCTCGAAGGGCGGCTCGGCGGGCTTCGCGAGAAACTCAATGAGTTCTGAGGTGGCGTTGCAAAACTACGCGCAGGCAGAACGCATCATCACGCTTCCGGGTGCCGGCAAAGACGGTTCTGAGCAATCGACAATCGCCTTCGACTTAGTCGCCCTTAATTCAGAGCTTGCGCAGGCGACCGCTGACAAGATTGCCGCCGCGGCGCGTGTCGCATCGGTGCGGGGACGCGCTGGCGAGTCGAAAGAGTCGCTGGACAATAACGCGCTCAATCAGCTGCGTGCGCGACGAGCACAGTTGTCAGGGGAATACCAGCGGCTCATGACGCAGTTTCAGCCAGCCTACCCGCCTGCCGCAGCACTCGCGCGTGAAATGGGAGAGATTGACTCCTCGATCGCCCGCGAAGAGAGGCGTGTAGGCGGTGCCGTGCAGGTTGCCTTTAATGCTGCTGCCGACCGCGAACAGGCACTACGCTCGCGCGTCGCGTCTCTCGAAGGCCAGTTCCTCGACCAACGACGCAGAAGCATACAATATCGCGTTCTCGGACGGGAGGTCGATACCAACCGGCAACTCTATGACGCGCTACTCCAGAGGTATAAGGAAATCGGGATTGCAGGCGGGGTCGGCACCAACAATGTGTCGGTTGTAGATCGCGCCGACCTGCCGCTCAAACGCTCCAGTCCCAGCCTCCTGTTGAATATCCTCGTTGCCTTACTTGGCGGCCTGGCGACTGGCGCCCTCGTTGCGTACCTGCTTGACCAGAGCGACGAGACCTTGACCGACCCAGCCGACGTCCAGCAACTATTCGGGCTGCCGCTGTTGGGGGCAATTCCGATCGTCTCCGATGAAGAGCCAAAAGACGCGTTGCTCGATCCAAAGACGCAAATGTTTGACGCCTATTTGGCTGTACAGACTAGTCTACAGTTCAGCACCGAGCGCGGCGTACCACCGACAATTGCGGTGACCAGTACGCGACCGTCAGAAGGCAAGTCCACGACAGCGCTTGCTTTGGCGAGCTTGCTAGCGCGAGCCGGAAAGAAGGTAGTCCTCGTGGACGCCGACATGCGTTCGCCCTCGATCCACCAACTGGTGGGCAAAGATCACGACCGCGGTCTCAGCACTTTCTTGTCGGGTAACGCTAGTTCCGAAGAGCTGCTCCATTCTATACCAAGCTATCGCTTCTCAGTCATGACTGCCGGACCTATCCCGCCTAACGCGGCAGAATTGCTGTCGGGCAATCGCCTGAGCGAACTGCTTGAAGTTCTAGGCAGATCATTCGATCACGTGGTTATCGATGCTCCGCCGGTAATGGGGCTGGCCGACGTCCCGCTGATCGCCGGCCGCGTTAGTGGCATCGTCTATGCTGTCGAGGCCCATGGTATCCGCGTCGGATTGGTCCGCGCAGCACTACAGCGGCTCGCTGCCAGTTCCTCGCGTATCCTTGGCGTGGTCGTCACTCGCTTTGAGCCAAAAAAAGCCAGCCGAGGCTCAGGCTACACCTACGGTTACGAATACGGTAAAAAGCCTGAGGTGACTGACGCATGATTGCGACGGCAGTGCGAGCCAGGGGTTTATTCGCGCTGATGCTGGTGGGTTTGGCGTGGTTTGCAGGATCCAGCAGCTTGGCAGCAGCGCTTAGCAGCAAAGCGCCTGCCTTGGCCCTGCGTATTGCGCCGGGGCAACCGAGTGCCATGGGGCAAGCCGCGTACGATCGCTTGCGCACCGATTTAACGCCCGCGGCTTTGGAACTGTCGCAGGAACAGGCAACCAGGTCTTTGAAGGCGGACCCGACTAACCTGAGTGCGCTGACCGCGCTTGCCCTCATCGCCCAAATACGGGGAGAGAATGGAGCCGCCTATCGCCTTATGAGCTATGCCGCTGGACGCTCTCGGCGAAGCTTGCCGGTTCAGCTCTGGCTGATTGATTTTTATGCTGCGAGAGGGGACATCGACAAAGCGCTCGCGCAGATCGACGCAGCGTTGCTTACCTCAGCTAGCGCGCCGACCATCATATTTCCAACTTTGATGGCTGCGCTCGACGATCCGCTTATTGTCGCACACCTAACACCCATCCTAGTCCGCAAGCCGCTTTGGGGCGAACAGTTCGTCCAGCATTCTGCTCAGAATCGCCAAGATGTGGCACCGGTGATCGACTTGATGCTTCGCATGCGACGAGCGGGTGCGCCGGCAGCAGATCAAGCGCTGGCAACGGTGATCGATCGTGCGGTGGACGCCGGTAACACCGCTCCCGCATTCGCACTTTATCGAGCTTACCGCCCGAGTGAGGTCGACCGACTGCTGAGAAATGAGGATTTTTCGGCAGCCATCCCTTACCCGACTGCTTTTGACTGGCAGACCAAGACTGGTGACGTGTCTGCGACGCCGACCTTTGATGGTCTCGAGCTCAGCGCCGCGGCCGGCGCCGCCGGAGTTGCTGCCTGGCAGAAAACGGCACTGACTGCGGGGCGCTACTCGCTTTTTGGGATCAGGCGAGGCGACAAAAGGGGGGCTGCCAGAACGGAGATTAGTATCCGCTGTTCCGGGTCGCCGAATTATCTTGCTGCCGCAAAGCCCGGCATTCGCCTTGATCTCGTGGTCCCCGCTGCCTGCCCCTTCCAATCCGTCGAAATATCGATCGATAATCGCTCGTCGAGCGAACGCCAGTCGGCAGCATTGCGACGAATTGATTTGCTTCGACGATGACGCGATGGATAAATCAAGCAGTCTACGGACGATTTCATAACATACGTTTTGCGGTGAGACACTCAGAAAAAGCTTCCGCAACAGGTGAGCAAAAACACCAAGGGCTAATCCGCGACTGGGACTTCGCTCCTTCACGTCGTTCGTTGCCGGTTAAAATGACCCGCTTAAGATCAGCGCTGCGCGGGTGGGACTGCCCCCCTGACTGGCGCACGATCCTCCCGATCGAAAAAGCCAATCGGTGGAACATCCTTTTTCTCTTTGCGCCGGATGGTTGCCTCGACCAAGTCCAGTCCGACTGTCTTCAGCGCGTATCCGCCCTCGACGGCGCGACTGCGGTCGTCATCGCCAGCCGCGGAAGCGAATTGATCCCTACACGGGTACGCCGGGTCGCTGACGCGCTCTATTGGAAGGCGCTTGGGGGTTACGACTTCTCCGCTTACGCAATCGCACTGGAGGAAGTGGTAAGACGTTCGCCCGGTGCAACGGTTTACCTCCAGAACGACTCGGTCATCGGTCCGCTCGGCGGTACGGAACAGTTGATCACCACGATGCGGTGGCGTCTCGGCGGATTTATGGCCAGCGCGGCACTTGAGAATCATCTGCAGAGCTACGCTCTCGTTTTGCGAGATGTAGACGTGCCTCTTGTCTGTGCACTCAACAGTGTAGTGTCGACGTCCCGGGCGCTCGATTCGTGGCGCGACGTCGTAATCATGCAGGAAACGCGGCTCGCGCGGGTCGCCGCTTCACGAATGACTGTGGGATCACTATGGTATGATCCTGGCGCGAACCGCGGTGCTCCCAGCGTGACCGGCGTGGCTCAGCGTGTGCTACGAGGGGCCCCAAAAGGGCCGCCAAATAGCCGCGATCCCTCGCTCGTGGCCGCGGCCGATCTGCTCGACGCAGGCTTTCCATTCGTTAAACGCTCGCTGCTCTCGCGAACCTCCCATTTGCACGATCCTAACTTTTTACGGCGCGCAATGACGAACCGCGGAATAGACTGGAAGGCCCTTTCTCAGTGAGCCGTTCAATTGACGTCGTGATTGTCAACTGGAACTCGGGTCAGCTGCTTAATGCGTGCTTGGAAGGCCTTGCGAGCGCGGGAACTGAAGTGCTCGCCCGGGTGACCGTGGTCGATAACGCATCGATCGACGGCTCGGCCGACACCACGCTGCCCGGACTGCCGCTCGAGGTGCTGCACAACGTTGAAAATGAAGGCTTCGGTCGGGCCTGCAACACCGGCGCAGCGCGCGGGACAGCGCCACTCATCTTGTTTCTCGATCCCGATTGCGTGCCTTTCCGGGGGGTGCTGCAAGAGCTCGTGGCGAAAATGAGTAACCCTATCAACGCCGACGTGGGCGTAATGGGCATCCGCCTCGTCAACGACCGCGGCGAGGTTCAGCGTCATTGCGCCCGGTTTCCTAGATGGCGAAATTTCGTGTCCGAATCGACAGGGTTAGCTGCCCTTTTTCCGCGCATGTTTCGGCCGATTATCCTGACTGAATTCGATCACCTAAGCGATGCCGATGTCGATCATGTTATCGGGGCGTTCTATTTGGTCAAAAGGTCTGTGTTCGAAAACGTGGGAGGATTCGATCCGAAATATTTTGTCTATATGGAGGATATGGACCTGTCGCGGCGCATCGCCTTGGCGGGGTATCGGAGGCGATATGTCGCCAGTCTCCAAAGTTACCACAAGGGGGGCGGGACATCGGACGCAATCCGCGCCCGGCGGCTATCGTATCATGTCTTAAGCCGTCTGACCTACGCCGGCCGCCACTTCAGCCCAGTTGCGCGCGCGATCGTATGGACAGCCGCGCTCGCTGCCGAGCCGCTGACGCGCACGGCGCAAGCGGTGCTGCGTGGCTCAATTGCGGAGGGCGTAGCCGTGTGGCAAGGCTATGGACTTGTGTATTTGACGCTTGCCCGCCAACTGCTTCCACACTTGCGAAATCGATCCTAAATGTCATCCACTGCTCGAACTCCGGCGCCTAAGCGCGGCTTCGTTTATGTGATGCTGCGATTGATGTTCGCTCTGACAATGCTGTTTTGCGTTGTCGTCCCTCATTCATTCCAAGGCGTCTCGGCTGGTGTTTTGGCTGTCACTGGTTTTTTCGCCACGATGAATTTCCGGCTAAGCGCGTGGACCCAGCGGATGTTGTTGGTCTATTGCGCCGGCGTAGTCCTAACAGTCATCTATTTGTTTGTCGGGTTTAACAACGGCGCCCCGCGGGACGCGATTTATGCCACATTACTGGTGTACGTCGCTTCGCCGCTCCTGTGGCTGGTTGTGGGCAGCGCCATGGCGACCGAACTTGGGCAGGAGCGAACCGTGCGCTGGTTGCTCTGGACGACGTTTGCCGCTTTGCTCAGCATTGTACTGTTTTTCTATGCCTATCTGACCTTTGGTCGCGACTCGGTGAAGTTTCTTGCCGAAGAAGCCAACGTCAATGTCAAGGGTGGTTTCGCCGCGTCCACAATGCTCGTGTATGGATCCATGATCTTTCTTACCGGGGCACTTTATGCAAATCCTGCGATGATCCGCCCTACTACAATCCGGTCGTTCATGCTGGCTGCGCTCGTAGCGGCAGCGGCGACCTCAGGCCGTTCCGCGTTTCTCATTGCGATCCCCATCGGCTTGGCGATTGGCGCGATACTGCGCCCTGGCCTTGCGCCTCAATATCGCGACGAAACCCGGCGCGCGGGGGGTATTCCTCTTTTGGCGATCCTAGGCACGCTGTTCTCGCTGGCGGCTGGAATTGCGCTACTTAACGCGTTTTTTGCCCAGCTCGACTTCACTTTAATGTTCGACCTCTTTCTCGAGAAACTGCGCGGTGGCGGCGGGGTCGAACGTGTCGAGCAAAACTATTATCTTTGGAAAGGGATCGAAGAGACCGCCGGCCTCGGTCACGGGCACGGCGTTGGCCTGAATTATTTACGAAATGAGGAGTTTCCTTGGCGGTACGAGCTGCTTTTGCTCGCCACCATACTCCGAGTGGGTCTGCTCGGCGTCATTATCTATGCGCTTCCGTTTGTTATGGTAGCCGGGGTGCTGGTCGACAGGTTTCGCTGCAGAGCCCTCAGCCCGTCGGACATCTATATGGCCGGCGGTCTTGCTGCGGCGTTAGTCGCCACGGTTACCAACCCCTATCTGGAGTCCTTCATTTTCCAATGGATGTACTACGTGCCCTTGATGGTGATTGGACTTGGCCGGGCTTCGGCAGCACCCCGCGTTACCAAGCCGCCTGCGCTGGTCGCCTCGAAGGGCGTCTGAACTTCGCCAGCAACTGGTGCCTGCGTCTGGGTTCAGCGCGGCAGCCGAAACAGTTGTTGGAGTTCTCCCGCCAATCTATGGCGCTGCAAAATCAGCGTCGCTAGCCACGCAGCGACGCCTGCCGCGATGATTGCGGCGAGCGTGCCAATCGGGACAACGACCGGGAAATCAGTAACCACCATGTACGCTCCCGCTGGCGTCAGGGAGGCCAGCGTCGGCATCACATTTCGCTTTACGATGGTAAGATACTCGGACCGATCCATTTCGGTCATCTCAATGACGAGCGGCACATAAAGGACTGCAGCCAAGATCAGCTCGCAAAGTTTTCCGGCCGCCGCGCCGACGATGCCCCAGTTACAACCGACCGCTACAAATGCCAGTCCGGCCAAGGAGCGCAAGATCTCGTAGCGGACTTGCTGGGTGACCCGGTTGCGCAACATGGCCAACTCGTAGCTGAGGCTGAATAACATCGCGATCGCCTGTGCCACCATCAAAAGCGACAATGGCAACGCTGCGCCAGTCCACGTCGGCCCGAAGGCCCAGTATACGATCGGCCCCGCGAGGATCGCGATGCCAAGCAGAGCGGGCCAGAAGAGCGCCAACAGCGCGTCGAGCGCTGCGGTGTAATTCAAGCGGACAGAGTTGTCGGTGCGGATGGCATCTGCCAGCTTCACAAGTAGCACACGACTGATGGCACCAAACAAGCTGCCGTAGAGTGTTGTGTAAATGGTGCTGGCTCGCGAGTAGATGCCCAGCGCGGCCAACCCGGTAAGCGCGCCGACCATCACCTCCGACAGGCGAGAGGCCAACATGCCCGTCCCCCCTGCCAGAAACGTCTGCAAGCTGAAGTAGGCGATCGGACGACAATGTGCGAGCCCAGGTTTAAGCCGGGCCTGGCCCGGGGTCGCGATATGCGCCCCCACCGCGCCGACCAAGGCTCCAGCCACCATGGCATAGGCGACGCACATATAGACCTCGCCCGCCAATGCGGTCGAGATTGCTACCACCGTCATCGTGGTTGACCGCGCGGCAGCAACAAGCGCCAGAGCGCCGAAGCGCATTTCGCGCTGTGCAATTGCCAACGGCACTATTTCGAATGCACTGATAAGAGGTAGGAGGGCGATCAAGCGTAACGGCGCCACCATGTTGGGTTCGCCAAGTAGTTTTGCAGACTGGCGCAGCCGACGCGACCGTGGCTGCAGCAAGTGCGGCGCCAATCCCTAACCCAACCGAAAACGCAGAGCTGAGGACGGGCTGTTCAGCATCGACAGTGCGGATGATGTACGATCCGATACCGATCGATCCCACCGCGGTCAAAATCGCACCGGTTGCCTGTCCAACTGCGAAGGCGCCCATTGCGCGTGGGTCGAGTATTCTCGCTAGAATGGCGATCGCCGCGAGCAAGGTCACCAGCGACACGACTTGACCTACGATCGACCAAATGAAAGCTCTGCGAACCGACATTTTCCACTTTCCGAGCCAGTCGCGAGTAAGCTGGCGTCTACTGGCAGCCCTTGCCGACGGCAACCCTCGCTCGCAGTAAGGCGATCAGTGGCTTCGAAGAGCCTGCTCGGGCAGAACTACGCTCCCCCGACCGGCGAAATTACTGCGCAAGTCAAGTGTCCGATGATCGATACCCGCGCCTGCAAATAGATTGACGGCAGTCATCTGCCCGCCTTGCTCGGATTCGAACTTGTTGGCTCTGATTGCCACGCGCTCGCTCATCCCTGTGACGAAGGCCATCGCCGTCCCGTTTCCAGAAAAGGTGTTGCTCGACACCGTAAGGCCAACGGCGCGGCGAACCCATAGCGCGAACCCGGTCTCCCTGCCGACACGCTCAAAAACGTTGCCTTCGATCCTAATGTCCTCACAACCCAGTTGCCAACCCAGCTCGGCATGCTCGGCTGAATCGCGAAAAGTATTACTGGTCAGGGAAAGGCCTTTCACCCCGTCTATCAGGAATGGTTTGACGCAACGGATAACTTCGTTTGCTTCGATCGCAATGGCATGAGACGCGCCGCCTGTCTGGGCGACCACTCCGAACCCTCCGAACCGGTCGGTTACGACATTGCTTTGCACGACTATGTTGCGTGCGGTCCCATCTAGGCCATTGCGGAACAGGTTCATCGTCACCGCATTGCCGCCACCGCCGGAAAACGTGTTGCGCCTGATGATAACGCCATCGACCACGGCAAAGCCCGTGCTTTCCGGCTCGATGTCGATTGCACCGGGTCCCGGCGGGCCTGTAAATGGATCGTGTCTATCGAGCGGCTTTGGCCCCCCGGTGCGACCCACATTACGGAACTTGCAATCCTCGATCACAAGTTCGCGGCAATCAAGGACAGAGATGGCATTGCGGGTATTGCCTGCGATCCCGTCGAATATGCAGCCGCTGATTGTAACCCCTAGGTTGTGCCGTTCCTGCGCGCGAATTGTCGACGAGCCGAGGTTGATCGCATCTCCCCGAAATCCGTGAAATGCGCAGTCGCGAAATCCTGCGTCCGAGACGCCGCTCAGGATTACCATGTAGTCGAATGGGCTGTAGCCCCGGTCCGTCCCATCGTCGATGAAAGAGATACCTCGAAGTAAAGTCTCTTAGATTGTCGGCAGGGTGCGGCGACCGAGAATCGGCGTGGAGGATGAACGGCGTACGGTGGGCAAAGGAGCGCATCAGCACACTCCGACCGCTACCTTCGCCGATCAAAGCGAACCCCGACGGCAGATCATCGAGATCAGTCATGCCCACTGCGTACCGCCCGCGAGGAACAAAAACGCGGCCGTTGACGGCTGCGGCCCGCAAGAGCGCCGCAGTGTCGTCACGGTCTCCGCGGCGCCGATAGTCGGTGATCACCGCGGCCTTGGTAGCCTCATCGCCGCCGGCGAGTGCTCCTACGGGCCGCGTAAGAGCTGCTACTGCGGTGCCAAGGCCAATCGTTGCTAGCATGCGTCTTCGGGTGAATTCAGGCTTGAGTATCATTTGCGTTTGAACCCTTTTCGACTAGGGCCGCAGATCCTGATCCATGCGACCTGACTGTCCCCTTGCTGGCTGCCGAATAGCCTGTTTCACACGCTACGGGCGCCTTGGAGCTAGTAGCCGGCTCCGGCTGGTTCAGTACGCGCCGGCGCTGCGCCAAGCAGGTGCGGAAGTTGTTATATTTCCGCTCCTGTCCGATAGTATCTCCAAAGACAATATGGCGCAAAGGCGCAGAATCCAATCGAAATTGGGTGGAGATACTTTCGACGGTTAGTCGATGCCGTGCTGACGCGCGCGGACCTCGTCTGGATCGAGAAGGAGCTGTTTCCCTTTTTGCCGAGTTTCTTTGAAAAAATATTTCACGCTTCGGGGTGTGCCGTACGTCGTTGACTACGACAACGCCGTCTTCCATAGCTATGACCGGCACTCCAGTCCATTTGTGCGGAAACTGCTGGGCAACAAGCTCAACTCTCTCGTGCGCGGTGCTGCATTGGTCACGGCTGGTCACGTCACCTCGCCGGGATTCGCACGACGCGCTGGCGCGGGGGCCGTAGCTGTTGTGCCTACGGTGGTCTCAGAAAAGCGCTACGACTTCGCTCCCCGCAAGCCCGATGGTGGTGTGCGTATCGGATGGATCGGTTCGCCGAGCAACGGAGCTTATCTAGCCCCGGTCGTGGCAGCGCTTAACGAACTAGCCAATTCGTTGGAAAGCACGCTTGTCACCGTCGGGATCAACGCGGTTGCAGGTTGTCCACGATCAGAATGTGCATTCGAAACTCACCCTTGGTCCGAGGAGACCGAAGCCAAGCTGGTCGCCACGTTCGACATCGGGGTCATGCCCCTTATTGATACGCCGTGGGAGCAGGGCAAATGTGGATATAAGCTCATTCAATATATGGCTGCGGGACGGCCGGTGATAGCAAGCGCGGTCGGTGTCAATTCGGAGATTGTTACTCGGGACGTCGGCCGTCTGGTAAAGCCCGGCGCAGACTGGACAGAAATGATCGGTGAGCTCGCGGCCGACGCCGCGCTGCGCGCCCGCTTGGGCACGGCTGCGCGTCGTCGCGTGGAAGAACGCTATTCGCTCACCAAGACCGCGCCGGTCATCATCGACCGTTTCGCAGGCCTTTTGGGGCGGAGCAGCCGTGGAGAGCCCGGGGTTGTTTAGATCACACCGCTTCCATATCACCCGGGGGTGCTCTCAACCGACCGGAAAGGGTCAACCCGTTTGCCTTTTCTTGAGCTGCGGCCGGCCCGGCTCCGCCGTGCCTTGGTCATTATGTTAATGGCGGCACTGACAGCCTGCGGCAATTCGACCCAGCGTCGTTCGGTCGACCCTTTAGCCGAAGGTCGCAGACAATTCTCGGTAGCCGAGCGTACGGCCGCAGCGCGGCTGTCAATACGCGGCGGGGACGGCCTTTTGCCGAAGGGCCCAGTAGAGCGGGCGAACGCTTGCGCGACCGCGCTGGAACGGCTGTCGGCGCGAATGAAATCAATGGGAGTCTTGTCGGCAGACCAGTTAAACAAACTGGGATCGGCGAGCGATTACTTTTTCCGCCAGGCGGGCGGTAAACATGTAGAGATAGCTGCGCCGTCCAGCGATCCGTCTACCGAGGCAGAACAGGCGATGGTCGCAATGGCTTGCCTTAAAACTCTCACCGAGGCTCAGGGGGGGGCGATTGAATGAAGCGTTGCTCGAAGGAGCACACACCAGTGATGAAGCGAACGCTGATCTCATCGTGGGGTTGGTCGGGCTTACCATCGCGGCACCGATCTTGACGATCGTGGCGGTCGCGATCCGCTGGCGTCTAGGCAGCCCGGTGCTGTTTCGCCAGAAGCGGCCGGGTCTGGGTGGCCGTCCATTCGAAATGATTAAATTCCGTACCATGCGGGACATAACCGACGCCGACGGGCGTCAGCTTCCAGATGCGATACGGCTGACACGTATTGGTAGATTCCTCGCGCGACCAGCCTCGACGAACTGCCCGAACTTTTTAATGTGCTGAAGGGCGAGATGAGCCTTGTTGGCCCCCGGCCCCTACTCATGGACTACCTGCCGAATTACACGCCAATGCAAATGCGTCGGCACGAGACGTTGCCTGGGATCACTGGCTGGGCCCAGGTGAACGGCCGCAATTCTCTGTCATGGGACGAAAAGTTTGCGCTCGACGTTTGGTACGTTGATAATTGGTCGCTCGCACTCGACCTGCGGATTTTGAAGAAGACATTTGTTACGGCGCTAATGCGGCGAGATATTAGCGCCCCGGGAGAGGCAACCATGCCGAAATTTGCGGGATCGTCGGAGTTGGGTGAATGACCCATTCTGGGCGGTTTGGCATCTACGGAGCCAGCGGGTTCGGCAAGGAAGTTGCCGCATTGCGCCGTGATAGGATCGCGGTCTTCGTCGACGATGCCCTTGCGGGAAGCATGGTGACCGGCTCGCAGGTGGTCACGCTACAGACTTTCTGCGCGCAAGGTGGCGAAGAGATCGCCATTGCCATCGCCGACAGCGGAATTCGCCGCTTACTGGCGCAACGGTGCGCTGCCGCCGGCCTCCGACCAGCAACTATCGTTGCGGCCAACGCTTTCGTTGGGAGTGAAGTGACGCTTGGGGAAGGCGCAATTGTGTGCGCGTTCTGCGCACTCACCAGTTCGCTGGTCGTCGGCCGGCATTTCCAATGTAACATATACAGCTACGTTGCGCACGATTGCATAATCGGTGACTACGTTACCTTTGCGCCAAATGTGGCATGCAACGGCAATGTTACTATTGGCGAGGGAGCTTACATTGGCACCAGCGCGATCCTGCGGCAGGGAATTGCGATCGGCGCCGGTGCGACAATCGGAATGGGCTCAGTGGTAACCAAAAATGTTCCGGCGAACGAAACATGGGTCGGCAATCCGGCGCGCCCAATGGTACGCGACTGAGCAATGTTAGACACCCCCTTCTCACCATGGCCCTCGTACACCGCTGAGGAAGTCAACGCCGTCGCAGAGGTGCTTGCCTCCAACCGAGTTAATTATTGGACAGGCGAGGAAGGGCGCGGGTTTGAACGCGAATTCGCCCGTTGGTGCTACAGTGAGCACGCGATAGCGTTGGCCAACGGCACGCTCGCTCTCGATCTGGTGCTTCACGGCCTACGTATCGGTGCTGCAAACGGGGGAACAGCGCACGATGAGGTGATCGTTACCCCGCGTACATTCGTCGCGTCCGTCTCATGCGTGGTCAATGCTGGTGCTGTGCCCGTCTTTGCAGATGTCGACCGGGACAGCGGCAACCTAACTGCTGAGACGATCGCACCGCGTGTAACTGGTCAAACTCGCGCAATCATCGTTGTGCACCTTGGCGGATGGCCAGCTGACGTCGCGGTCCTCCGCGAGCTTGCAGATCCGCGGAGCATCCACATTATCGAAGATTGCGCGCAGGCTCATGGGGCACGCTGGGAAGGCCAGCCAGTCGGTTCGCTCGGTATCGCCGGGGCTTGGTCGTTTTGCCAGGACAAAATCATGACCACCGGTGGCGAAGGCGGCATGGTTACCTGCAACGACCGCGATCTGTGGTCGCGTATGTGGTCTTTTAAGGATCACGGCAAGAGCTGGGAGGTTGTTAACGACCAGAGCCATCCACCCGGCTACCGTTGGCTGCACGAAAGCTTCGGCACTAACTGGCGGATGACCGAGCTTCAGGCTGTTCTCGGTCGAATTCAGCTCAAGCGGATGGATGGCTGGCACAACCGGCGCAGGCACAATGCTTTTGCGATAGCAGAGCATCTACAGCCGCTCGTCGAGCGAGGAGTAGTGCGTCTTCCGTTGCCGGATGATCGTGCTCAGGGCACCCAGGGCGCTTACTATCGCCTCTATGCCTACATCAATCAATCGGCATTGTCCGGCGGCTGGAGCCGTGACCGGATAATCGCCGAATTTAACGTTCGCGGCGCAGTCGTAATGTCCGGTTCGGCTAGCGAGGTATATCGCGAGCGTGCCTTTGATGGGACTGGCTGGCGCCCCGTTGCGCCATTGCCAATCGCTCGTGAGTTGGGTGAAACCAGTCTCGCATTCCTAGTTCATCCGACTTTACGAGACGATGAATTAGCTAAGATTGGCTCTATCGTCGCTGAGGTGATCGCTGAATCCGCGCGCTAATAAATGATCTTCGCCGTCAGCCCACTGAAGGAGCATATTCGGGAACCAGAGTACGCAGAACATTTAATGCGGTAGCTTCATCGCCGGCTTCCAAGGCGCGGTCGAGCGCCGCTAGATTTGGTTCGAGTTCTAACGTCGCAATGCTCCTTTCTCGACCGTACCTAATCATTGCATGTTCAGTTGGGCCAGAGTCTTCGCCTATTAGCAGTTCTTCATAAAGCTTTTCGCCGGGCCGAAGCCCGATCTCAACGATTTCAATATCGCCTTCTGGATGTTCATCGGAGCGGACAGAACGCCCAGCTAGCTCGATCATTGTGCGTGCCAAATCCTCGATCCGTACCGGTTTCCCCATGTCGAGCAGGAAGACTTCGCCTCCCTTGGCCAGCGCGCCTGCTTGGATAACCAGCTGAGCAGCCTCCGGGATTGTCATGAAAAAACGAGTGACGTCGCGGTGAGTTACCGTCACCGGGCCGCCACGATTAATTTGTTCCCGGAACAAGGGTACGACCGAGCCGCTCGAATTTAGAACGTTCCCGAACCGGACCATCGAAAAGCATGTCCTCCCACCGTCAGCGGCCAGCGCCTGGAGGATGAGTTCACAAGCGCGTTTTGAAGCGCCCATTACACTGGTTGGCCGTACGGCCTTGTCCGTGCTTACCAAGATGAATCGTTCTGTTGTACTCGCCGCAGCGGCCGTTGCGACGGTTCGGGTGCCTAAGATATTGTTGCGCAATCCACTGAGCACGTTCGCCTCAATCAGTGGCACGTGTTTGTAAGCGGCAGCATGGAAAACAGTATCGGGTTTCCAACGAGAAAATAATCGGCCGACGGCGGCCCTGTCGACGATATTCACAAGCTCAGCGCTCACGCGGACCTCCTGCGACATGCGAAAGCCGGCCAACTCGCGGTCAATAGCAAATAGTGCTGGCTCACTCATCTCCACAAGCACGAGCTGTCGGGGTCCAAGGGTGACAATCCGGCGGCAGAGTTCGCTACCAATCGAACCACCAGCGCCGGTCACCAACACTGTTTTACCTGCGATTGTCCTCGTCAAAAGGTCGGGACGGGGCGTCACCGCGTCGCGGCCAAGCAGTTCCTCGATCCTTACCTCGCGCAAATCACTGATGGTGACTGCACCGGAAGCGATCTCACGCGCTGTCGGCAAGGTCAGCACACTGACCTTAAGGCCCCGTAGCCGGTGAATTACCTCATTGCGCTCGGCGCGAGTGGAGTTGGTCAGGGCAATAAAAATAGTTTCGATTCCGTGCCGATTAATCAACTCGGATAGACGCTCAGAATGGTGGATCACCGTTCGGTCCAGCCGTTGACGATCAAGCCGCGGATCGTCGTCGATAATCCCGTAAAGCTCAAACGCGGGATCCCCCCGTAAGGACGCTGACAGTTGGCGTCCCGCGGTTGTCGCCCCGTAGATCATTACTCGTTTGACGGGGCCCAGGCTGCTTTCCTGCCTCAGGTCAAAAAAAACATAACGCGCCGTTATCCGGCTAACGGAGAGCAAGCCGAAAAAGATCATTGCATGGAGCACAGGTACTGTGCGCGGCACCCCGGCGGTCAAACTGAAAGAGAACACCATCATGAGCGGCAATGCAGTGATCGCACATGCAACTCCCAGTTGCGCAATTGTTCCTGCTCCGGCGAAGCGGAATATGTGGCGGTAAGTTCCGCTCAGGTAGAAAGTTGGGGGGAATACTAGCACCGCGGCTAGCGTGAAATTCACCACCGGAGGAGCGAAAAACAGCCATACACCTAGGCGAAGCGAAAAGGCGACCCAGACCGCGAAAACGCAAAGGATAGCGTCGGCAGCGAGTACAAGTAACCGCTTTGTCGGCCGGTCCAGACCGATCAACCGTCGCGTGCCAGTCTCAATGATGCCCATAATAAACGAGCTTGCGTTAGCGGCTGCCGTCGTCAAATAATCTCTCCTTAAAGAGAACACATGGTTTGCTACGACTGATGCCGAATTGATTGTGGCAAGTTCGGTATAGATACAAGGACGTTCTCTTAAGCGGCGATATCGAATGCTCTATGACCGATCGCACTAAGTGGATGATCCAGCACACTGGACTTAAACACCTCGCACCACTCATGAAGACTTTCATACCGTACGGCGAGCTAAACGACCCACACTCGCAATCCCCCGCGTTTGGAGAACGTCAGCTGAGCATCGCGCACCAGGCTTCCTTGCACCTTTCGCCATTGTGTTTTTTAGGCAATAATCAACCTGCGTTTGCCTGTCACCAGACAAGTCGCATCGTCACCTTGGCCTCGCGCTTGACTGATGCCTTCGCGAGCTCCGATTTCTGCATAATGCCGCCATAAGCGTTCTGTACAAATCTCTATCTCCTGTCGCGAATCCGGCATTGCCGCGTCGACACAAGCGCCCGACCCGCTTGGCTGAGATAACAAAAAGGGGGGGTAGTACCGCCCCGACCGTCAGCCCGTCGGAAGTTCTTCGTAATTGATTATGCCTGCTGCGGACAGACCATCCATTTCAAGGTTTCCACAAGCATCCATGGGGTTATGCGCCGCGTGATGGCGCCCTTGCAACGCTCTATCCGGTGTAAGACTAGGTGATTTGATGCAAACTCCGCGGGGTGTAGTCAGGCAATCATGTGCTTTCGAGGAAACACGTGCTGCCCCCTTCCCAAGCATTGGAACGCGAGCGTATAACCTGCCGAACTGAGCGGAGACTACGAGCATGCAACAGCCCTTGGATGCAAAGAAAGAATATTTGCAGCACGATTATCAAAGCAAAAATGACGGGTATTTTAATAGTGCTCGACGTGATTTAGTAGATATGTTGCCGTCAAATCCGCGCGCGGCGGTTCTTGAGCTCGGCTGTGGTGATGGTGCGACCGGAGTGCTTGCGAAGCGACAAGGAAAATGCTGCGAATATGTGGGTATCGAGATGTTTCCCGGCGCAGCAATTCAAGCGCAAGGCGTTCTAGACAAGGTCATTATCGGCGATATAGGCAGTCTAGAGCTTGACCTTCCCCTAGCCCATTTCGATGCACTTATTTGCAGCGAAGTGCTTGAACATCTTATCGATCCTGAGGCAGCGCTTGAAAAACTGGCTGTCCACCTCAAGCCCGGTGGACTGGTTTTCGCAAGCTCTCCAAATGTATCCCATTACCATATTATTTATAATCTACTCCGTGGTCAGTTTATTTATACGGAGTTTGGTGCAATGGATCGGACTCATTTGCGCTGGTTCACACCGCAATCCTATACCAATCTTTTCTACAGATCCGGCTTTGAGGCGCTACGCACTTACCGACTGGTAGCAAGGCGGACCTGGTCGGTTAAGCTAGCCGAACTGTTGCCTCGCAGTCTTGCGCACCTGACGTGGTATCAAATCGGGTATATTGGGCGCGTCCCTAGGGATGGTGCTAAGACATTGCATAAAACTCAACCTTACCACGGCGACGAGGCTAACATAGTTTCTCAGATCGCTGGCAACTAAGATCGATATGTTCTGACGCTTTGTCCCTTGCGCTAATTGATCCGACACCGATGACCGGGCGGAACAACCCACGCTCCTGCGCGCTGTAGAGGGGTCCCAAATCATTCGCAGAGGATCGCACGATCATGGAAAACGATAGCTACAGCCGTACCGGCACCGCCGGCCATACCGATGCCGCGCACGCCACCGAGCTCAACACGCTCATCACCACGCTGATCGATTCGATCGACGGCTACCAAAAGGCCGCGGCCGACACGACTAACACGCGCTTTGCCGAAATGTTCAACGCCCGGGCACGCGAGCGCCAGCAGGCGGTTACCGGCCTGCAGGCTGCGGTCGCGCGGATGGGCGGCAACCCGGAAGACGATGGCTCGACCACCGCCGCCGCGCACCGCGGCTGGATCAACCTCAAGGAAGCGGTCCTGGGCCGTGACGACGAGGCGATCGTCAAGGAAGTCGAGCGCGGTGAGGATTATCTCAAGGAAAAGTTCGAAGCCGCCCTCAAGCACACCGATCTGCCCGCCGACGCACAAACTGCGGTCCAGGAAGCCTGGAGTTCGGTCAAAGCCGGGCATGACGAAATGAGCCAGCTCAAGCACGCCATCAGCTGACGCTAGCGCGAACCGACACGAGACGGCGCCTTCCAGCAGTGGGGGCGCCGTTTTCGTATCAAACGAAAGGCTGCTGCGGCGGGCACTCGTGTCGGCCTACGCACGTTGATCGGTCGTCAACGAGCACAAGAGCATACCATGCCCTCGACCGCGATCCGCCGATACATCTACCGCCCGAAAGCCGGCGCGCTCGATATCGAGTTCATCACTGGCAAGGTCTACCGCTACTTCGAAGTGCCTGCAGACATCGCCGCGGGCTTCGTCCGGTTTCGATCGAAAGGCGGCTATTTCAACCGCGCGCTGCGCGACCGGTTCGCTTTCACCCAGCTCACCCAATGGGAAGAGCCCGAAGACGCGGGTGAATTATGAAATTTGCCATCGACCGAACGCTCCGGCGCCGGCCCATGTGCGGTTTAGAGTTCTACCAACGGCCGGCGGCGCAGCGGGATGACCTGGGGCAGCGGCACCGGCACCGCGGTCAGCTTGATCGATGCGACCTGACTTTCGCTCAGCGGTGTGTCGAACGCGATTCCGGCGCTGCCGCGTTTGGCCCAACGCAATCTTCCGCTGAGCGGGCCCAGCTCGCCCAGCCATACTTGCAGCACGTCTGCCTTGGTTACGGCGGCGGTGATCCCCTTCACCCGGCAGCCGCGTGCGTCGAGATCGAGCACAGCAATCGCTTTTGCCGCCCCATCACCGACGCTGCAGCGTCCTTCGAGCGAGACGAAATCGCGGTTGCCGGCGCGTGGCCCACTGTAATGGGTCGCGAGTTTGGGTCGATTGAGCTTGGCCATCGGCGCACCGTGCCCTGGCGAGAGTTAAGGTTCGCCTGCGATCGAGCGCGCTAATGCGACCAACCGAACCTTTAGCCGACCACTCCGGCCGCCGCGAGCACCGCGAGAGTGAGCACGTCGGGGGCGAGCGCAGTCATCGGGGCGATCTGGACGGGCTTTTCCATCCCGACCATCATCGGGCCGAGCGTGGTCGCCCCGGCAAGCTCGCGCAGCAGCTTTGCCGACAGGTTGGCCGATTGCAGCCCGGGCATGATCAGCACGTTCGCCGGCGCGCTCAGGCGGCTGAACGGATAAAGCTCCATAACCCGGGGGTTGAGCGCCGCGTCGGGCGCCAGTTCGCCCTCATACTCGAAATTGGGCTGTTCGGCGTCGAGGATCGCCACCGCGTCGCGAATGTTGTCGAGCCATTGGCCCGGCGGGTTGCCGAAGGTCGAATACGACAGGAACGCGACTCGTGGCTCGTGCCCGAGCCTAAGGGCGACCGCCGCGGTCTCCTTGGCGATATGCGCCAGCTGCTGGGCCGAAGGGCGCTCGTTGATCGTGGTATCGGCCAGGAATACGGTTGAGTTCTTGCCGATCATCAGGTGGATGCCGAACGGCACCGCTCCCGGTTTGGCGTCGAGAACGAGGCTCACTTCGCGCATGCTCTGGGCGAACGTGCGCGTGAGACCCGAGATCATCGCGTCGCCGTGGCCCAGCGCGACCAGCAGCGCCGCAAACACGTTGCGCTCCTGGTTCACCAACCGACGCACGTCGCGCTCGGTCCGCCCGCGCCGCTGAAGCCGCTGGTAGAGGTAATCGACCATCTGCGGCACCAGCGCGCTATCGGCCGAATTCTGGATTTCGAAGCTTCCGGGATCGCTCGCGCCGAGCATGTGCAGCTTGTCGACCACCGCCTTGGTCCGGCCGACCAGGATCGGCGTGCCATAACCAAAGTCGCGAAACTGGATGGCCGCGCGCAGGACAACGTCCTCTTCCGCCTCGGCGAACACCACTCGCTTGGGATTGGCCTTGGCATCCTCGTACACCCGCGCAAGCACCGAAGTGGTCGGGTTGAGCCGGCCCTTGAGCCGGAGGCGGTAGGCGTCGAAATCGTCGATTGGTGCCTGGGCGACGCCGGTGTCCATCGCCGCCTGGGCCACGGCGGACGATACCACCTCCATCAGCCGTGGATCGAACGGGGCGGGGATGATGTAGTCGGTGCCGAACTTGTGGTTCACGCCATAGGCCGCGGCGACCTCGTCAGGCACGCGTTCGCGGGCGAGGCTGGCAATGGCGTGGGCCGCGGCGATCTTCATCTCCTCGTTGATCGCGGTCGCCTGCACATCGAGCGCACCGCGAAAGATGAACGGGAAGCCGAGGACGTTATTGACCTGGTTGGGATAGTCCGACCGCCCGGTGGCGACGATCGCGTCGGAGCGCACCGCTTTGGCATCGTCGGGAGTGATCTCAGGATCGGGATTGGCCATCGCGAAGATGATCGGCTGCTTTGCCATCTTCTCGACCCACGCAGGCTTGAGTGCGCCCTTGGCCGACAGCCCGAGGAAGATATCGGCGCCGACGAGGGCTTCCTCGAGCGTGCGCCGGTCGGTATCGACCGCGTGCGCGCTCTTCCACTGATCGACCTTTTCCCGCCCGGTATAGATGACGCCGGTGCGATCGCACATCAGGACATGATCGTGCGGCACGCCGAGCGCCTTGATCAATGCGGTGCACGCAATCGCCGCGGCGCCAGCCCCGTTGACCACGACGCGCACGTCTTTGAGGTCGCGGCCCGTAAGATAGCAGGCGTTGATCAGACCGGCAGCCGAGATAATCGCGGTGCCGTGCTGATCGTCGTGCATCACCGGTATCTTCATGCGTTCGCGCAGTGCCTGCTCGATGACGAAGCATTCGGGGGCGGCGATGTCTTCCAGGTTGATGCCACCGAAAGTCGGCTCCATCAGCGCGACCGCCTCGATGAACTTGTCGGGATCCTCGGTATCGAGCTCGATGTCGATCGCATCGACATCGGCGAAGCGCTTGAACAGCACCGCTTTGCCTTCCATCACCGGCTTTGACGCGAGCGCGCCAAGGTTGCCCATGCCAAGGATCGCAGTGCCGTTAGTGATCACCGCGACGAGGTTGGCGCGGCCGGTATATTTCGCAGCATTTGCCGGGTCGTCGGCGATCGCCTGTACCGGCGCGGCGACGCCGGGCGAGTAGGCCAGGCTGAGGTCGCGCTGTGTCGCCATCGGCTTCGATGGGACGATCTCGATCTTACCCGGTCGAATCGTCTCGTGGTAAAACAGGGCCTCGCGGGCGGTAAAGGCGGTGGGCTTCTCGTCGGCCAATGGACACCCTTTCGTCTGTCGTTCGGCCATGCCCTAAAGGAACTTGAGCGGCGGCAACAGGGGCAACCGGGGAAAGCTCCCGCGTACGCCGTTCCGAATCGCTCGGTGCACGGCTAACCGTCTGGCGTGGCGGGCAGCGCAACTCCGATGATGGCGCAATACCTGGCGCTCAAGGCACAGGCCGAAGGCTGCCTGCTGTTCTATCGGATGGGCGACTTCTTCGAGCTGTTCTTCGACGACGCGAAAGTCGCCGCGCAAGTGCTCGATATCGCGCTGACCAGCCGCGGCGAGCACGACGGCGCGCCGATCCCGATGTGCGGGGTGCCGGTCCAGGCCGCCGAAGGCTACCTCGCGCGGCTGATCCGCTCAGGCCAGCGGGTGGCCATTGCCGAACAGGTCGAAAGTCCCGCGGAGGCACGGAAGCGCGGCGGATCGAAGACGCTGGTCGCGCGTGACATCGTGCGTTTCGTCACCGCGGGCACGCTGACCGAGGAAGCGCTGCTCGAACCTCGCCGCGCCAACGTGCTTGCCGCGGTCTGTGAACTGCGCGGAAAGTGCGGGATCGCCAGCGTAGATATCTCGACCGGGCGCATGGAGCTCGAGGAATGTCCCCTCGCCGACGCAACCGCCGCGCTCGCCCGTCTATCCGCCAGCGAGACCGTGGCTCCCGACGATTGGGACGCGGCGCCGGACAGCGCGATTGCCCGCCCGCGGGCGGATTTTGCCAGCGATCGCGGAACCGAGCGGCTCACCAAAATCCACGCGGTCGCGACCCTCGACGGATTTGGCAGTTTTAGCCGGGCGATGCTTTCCGCCGCAGGCGGGCTGATCGCTTATCTGGAGCACGTTGGGCGCGGGACGTTGCCGCTGCTGCTGCCGCCGGTCGCGCATGACTGCGGGAGCACGTTGGCGATGGACGCAGCAACCCGGGCAAGCCTGGAGATCGTCGAAAGCAGCCAGGGCGGGCGGGCCGGCTCGCTGCTTGGGGCGATCGATCGCTGCTCGACGGGCGCCGGCGCGCGCCAACTCGCCGAAGACCTTTCGGCGCCGCTCACCGGCAAAAGCGAGATCGAGGCGCGGCTGGCGCTGGTCGCGTGGCTGCACGACGATCCGCTACTTCGTGGAGACCTGCGCACCGTGCTGCGCTCGCTGCCTGACATCGGCCGCGCGCTCGGGCGTGTCGTCGCGGGTCGCGGATCGCCACGCGATCTCGGGCAGTTGCGCGATGGCTTGGGCGAAGCCCGCCGCGTGCGCGAACACCTCGCCGGGCTTAGCGACCGACCTGCTCTGGTGAACACGCTGCTGCCCGACCTTGGCGGCCACGGCGCGCTGACCGACCTGCTGGGCCGCGCGTTGGTGCCCACACCGCCGACCGAGCGAATCCAAGGAGGTTTCATAGCCGAAGGTTACGACGCGGCGCTCGACGATCTGCGGCGGACTTCAGGCAATGCCCGCCGTGCGATCGCTGCGCTCGAAGCCAGGTATCGGGCCGAAACGGGCGTGTCGGCCCTCAAGATTCGCCACAACGGCGTGCTCGGTTATTTTATCGAAGTGCCCGCGCGCGCAGCCGATCCGCTGATGGCGCCTGATAGCGGATTTACGCATCGTCAGACGATGGCCGGCGCGGTGCGCTTCAATTCGCTGGTGCTGCACGAGGAAGCGAGCCGCATCGCCGAAGCCGGCGGTCATGCACTGGTTGCTGAAGAAGCGCATTTCGAGAATCTGGTCAGCGAGGTGGTCGCCGGGCGCCTCGCAATCGCCCGCACCGCCGCCGCGCTCGCGCGGATCGACGTCGGCCTCAGTCACGCCGAGCGCGCTGCCGAGGGTGGATGGGCGCGTCCTTTGATCTCCGACGATGCGGTCTTGAACGTCGAAGGCGGGCGGCACCCGGTGGTCGAAGCCGCGCTAGCCGCGCGCGGCGAGCGCTTTGTCGCCAACGGCTGCAAGCTCGACGCGCAAGACCGGCTTTGGTTGATCGGCGGGCCCAACATGGGTGGCAAGTCGACTTTCCTGCGCCAAAACGCGTTGATCGTCTTGCTTGCCCAGGCGGGCGCATTTGTCCCGGCTGCTGCGGCCGTCGTCGGCCTCACCGATCGGTTGTTCAGCCGGGTGGGCGCGAGCGACAACCTGGCGCGCGGCCGATCAACCTTCATGGTCGAGATGGTCGAGACCGCTGCGATTCTCTCCCAAGCGACCGAGCGGTCGTTCGTCATCCTCGATGAAGTCGGCCGCGGAACTTCGACCTATGACGGTCTCGCGCTCGCCTGGGCGGTGGCCGAAGCGGTTCACGAGACCAACCGCAGCCGCTGCCTGTTCGCAACCCACTACCACGAACTCGCCCGCCTTGCCGAAACCTGCGACGCGCTGTCGCTCCACCACGTCCGCGCGCGCGAATGGAAAGGCGATCTCGTGCTGCTGCATGAATTGGCGACTGGCCCGGCTGATCGCAGCTATGGCCTTGCCGTGGCGCGACTGGCGGGCGTCCCGCCAAAAGTGGTGTTGCGGGCGAAGGCGGTGCTCGACAAGCTCGAAAAAGGGCGGGCGCAGACTGGGGGATTGGCCGCGGGACTTGGCGATCTGCCGCTGTTCGCCGCCGCCGCTGAGGCTGAGGAAGAACAATGCGACGCCCTGAGAGAGCGGCTCCACGCGCTCGATCTCGACGCTCTGTCTCCGCGCGAGGCACTCGAAGTACTGTACGATCTCAGGCGGGAGGCGGGCTCAAGCGACGCTTAACTTTTGCACGGTAAATCGCCGTCATGCGCGGGTACATGTTTCGCAATCGCTGGGGTGCGCTGCTATTCGTCGGCCTGACGTTGGCTAGCGTGACGACGCTTGTCGGTACGGAAAAGAACGATGGCGCGCTGCAGCAGGCGGCCGACCAGATCGCCATGCAGGAAGCAAAGGCTCGACGTCTTACGGTAAACCCTGCCTCGACCGCCTCCACCAAGCCCGCAAGGGCTATCGTCGTCCCAACCGACGAGGAGCTCATCGACGATGCGCTCGGGGAGGATCCCACCCCGGTCGACGAGTTCGCTGCCGCGGACGACGAAAAGCCGGCCGAAGGCGAACAGACCAACGTCATCCCGCGCGAAATTGCGGGGTCAAGTCCGCAGTTCCAGCCCGCAATCGCGCCGCACCAGTGATCAGCTGGCGCGATGAGCAGCCTGATTGATCAGGAGCCGTCGGAAGGCAGCTCGGGGTCGGGGTTGTTGTCGTCGCCGTACTTATCCTCGTTATCGTCCATGTTTTCTTCGCCTTCGTAGGCGCCCATGTCGATGCGGCCCGAACTTTCCATGTCGCGCATGTGATCGACCAGATCCTGGACGTCGCCGCCGCCCACTTTGATGCTGGAAGTGGGGTCACCCTTGCGCAGAGCCTGCGCCTGATCGGCTACGGTCTGGGCCTGAGCCTGTTCGTCGTCCTGTTCGGAATTGTGTGTTTCGGGGGCGAGATTGGGATCGGTGGCCATCGTTGAAGCTCCTTTCGCCGATCAACCTTCAAGCCCGCCCAGCCGTTCCCGGTTCAGCGGGTGGGGACCGGCGCCTCGCCCGAATAATCGTAAAAGCCTTTGCCGGTCTTGCGGCCGAGCCAGCCGGCCTCGACGTATTTTACGAGCAACGGCGCGGGGCGATACTTGCTGTCGCCGGTCGTGCTGTAGAGCACCCGGACGATATCGAGACAGGTATCGAGCCCGATGAAATCAGCCAGCTCGAGCGGGCCCATCGGATGGTTGAGGCCGATCCGGCAGCCTTTGTCGATATCGGCGATGCTGGCCGTGCCCTGGCCCAGCACGAACGCCGCCTCGTTGAGCATCGGAATGAGGATGCGGTTGACGACGAAACCAGGCTCGTCCTGCACTTCGACCACTTCCTTGCCGAGGCTTTCGGCAAGCGCGCGGGTGCGGGCGATCGTTTCGAGCGATGTCGCCAGGCCGGGAATGACCTCGATCAGGCCCATCACCGGCACCGGATTGAAGAAATGCAAGCCGATGAAACGCGCGGGATCGGGCGACCAGTTGGCCATCCGGGTGATCGGGATCGAACTTGTGTTGCTCGCCATGATCGCGTCGAGGCCGAGCACTTTGCCGACGGCCTCGAGGATCGCTTTTTTGACGGTTTCGTTCTCTGTCGCCGCTTCGATCACGAAACTGGCCTCCGCCATCGGCGCGAGTTCGGCGACCGCCTCGATTCGCCCGAGCGTGGCTTCCGCCTCGACTGCTTCGAGCTTTCCGCGGCCGACCAACCGGGTCAGCGCCTTGTCGACGGTCATCTTGCCGCGCTCGGCGGCCGCAAGGTCGATGTCGGACAACAGCACCCGCATTCCGTGCTGCGCGATCGTCTGGGCGATCCCGGCGCCCATTTGCCCCGCGCCGATGACGCCGATCGTGTCCATGCCTTAAAATCCTTCGCACTTGCAGCAAAGGCGGCGGATTAGCGGCGCGAGCGGGCTTTGGCTACCCGGGCTTCAGCGGTTGGCGCCAGGGACCCAGGTGACGTCCGAGCGGCCGCTGTCATTGAGCACACGGGCAAGTTGAAAGAGATAGTCGGACAGCCGATTGATGTACGCGAGTGCCGATGGGTTGACCGGTTCGTGGCTGTCCAGCGCGGTCATTGCGCGTTCGGCGCGGCGCACCGCGGCCCGCGCGATGTGCGTGCGCGCGGCGCCCTCGCTGCCGCCGGGAAGCACGAAGCTGGTCAGTGGGGTAAGGCTTTCGCCCGCCGTATCGATGCGCGCCTCGAGCCAGTCGGTTTGAGCGGGGACGATCCTCAGGGTCGTTTGCGATGGTGCAAAGTCCTCTCCCGGCGTGGCGAGATCGGCGCCGAGATCGAACAGATCGTTCTGGATGCGAGTCACATCGTCGCGCGCGTCACCCGCCAGGGCGGCAGCGGCGAACCCGAGCGCCGAGTTGGCCTCATCGACCGCGCCGATCGCCTCGATCCGCGCCGAATGCTTCGGCCGCCGCGACCCGTCGACGAGGCCGGTGGTGCCGTCGTCCCCGGTCCGGGTGTAGATTTTGTTGAGCTTGACCACGATCAGTCGGCAAAACTGCCGTCAGCGCGCGATCATCATGATCAGCGCGACCACCACGATCGCCAGCGCCTGGTACTTGATGCGGTTGAACATCATCTTGTTCTGCAACAGCTGCATATCGCGCTGCCGTTCACCACCGGCATCGACGTCCGCCCGGTGCGATTGCAGGAACGCAATGACCCCGCGCACCAGCGAATAAACGACCAGCGCCATGAGGACGACGAGCACGATGACAAGGAATGTGGTCATGGCATCAATCTAGGATGCCTCCCAGCGAAATGCCAGTGGGGAAGCGGCGCGCGCGCAGGGCGTCGGCCAACGCGCGGCCATCCTCGCCCGCTAACCGCCGATCGGTCAAGCCGAGACCCGTCGCCCCTGAGCCGCGCCGCTTGGCGAGCTTGTCCCCGCCGCGATCGACGAGCAACGCATGGTGGTGCCAGCGCGGCACCGGCAGACCGAGCAACGCCTGAAGCAACCGGTGGATGTGAGTGGCGGTGAACAGGTCGCGCCCGCGGGTGACCAGCGTGACGCCATCATCGGCATCGTCGAGCGTGACCGCGAGGTGATAGCTTGCCGGAGCATCCTTGCGCATCAGCACCACGTCGCCGAGCTGCTCGGGGTGCGCCGCCTGGGTACCGGCGAGCTCGTCGTCCCACTCCAACGCACCAGTACGCGCGATCGCCTGAGCAATATCGAGCCGCCACGCCGCGCCGACAGGGTCGATTGCGCGCTCACGGCAAGTGCCGGGATAGATGGGACCTTCTGGCCCATGCGCGGTCGCGGCGGCGGAGATTTCGGCGCGGGTGCAGATGCACGGATAGAGCAGGCCCATCGCTCGCAAGACATCGGCCGCCCCGTAATAACGCGACAGGCGGGCCGATTGGGAAGGCACTTGGGTCCACTCCAGCCCCAGCCAGGCCAGATCGGCGCGAAAGTCCTGGGTCAGGTCGGCCCGACTGCGCACGCCGTCGATGTTCTCGATGCGCAGCACGAAACGCCCGCTCCGCTCCCGCGCAAGATCGTGCGACACGATCGCCGACCAGGCGTGGCCCAGGTGCAACGGGCCGTTCGGGCTGGGGGCAAAGCGAGTGATCTCCATCGGCCTCCGCCTCTAGCGCACACCAGGCCGGGGCCCAATCATTGTGGATGACCAAACGCTCACAGGGTTGACGCACAAAACTGCAAATGCTTGCCTAGGGTCAATCGGAAGGATTGCACGCAAGTGTTCAAGGCCGAACTGATCGAGCGGACCGCCCGCTTCCGGCTTGCCGAAGACGATCCGGCGCGCGCGCTGGAAAGCTGCCCGGCGCTGGTGCTGAACGCCGATTACACCCCGCTGTCGTACTATCCGCTCAGCCTGTGGCCGTGGCAGACCGCGATCAAGGCGGTGTTTCTCGAGCGGGTCGACATCGTCGCCAGCTACGAACGCTGCGTCCATTCGCCCAACCTCGACATGCAGATCCCCAGCGTGATCGCGTTGCGGCAATACGTGAAGCCGTCCGAGTTTCCCGCCTTCACCCGCTTCAACCTGTTCCTGCGCGACCGTTTCGCCTGCCAGTACTGCGGCGCGGAGAAGGACCTGACCTTCGACCACGTCATCCCCCGCCGACTCGGCGGGCGCACGACGTGGGAGAACATCATCACCGCCTGCGCCCCGTGCAACATGAAGAAGGGCGGCCGAACCCCGGCCCAGGCGCACATGCATCCCCAAGTCCGCCCGATCCGCCCGACCAGCTGGCAGCTCCACCAGCATGGCAAGGCCTTCCCGCCGGGGTACCTGCACGAAACGTGGCGCGACTGGCTCTATTGGGACATCGAGCTGGAGGCTTGATACCTCGCGTGGACCGCCGAAGTGGGGTGGATTACGAACTCCCGGGGCTGTGATTTCTTTGCGTGCTGAGAGACTTGCGGGAAATTTCCTCGTGTCGGGCGTGACTTTCGAGAACCGCAGGGGTGTGGCGCGGAGGTTGGGCATGGAAGGACATTTCCATATCAAGCGCGCTGTAGGACAGCGGAAAAGCGGGTGTCGACGTTATCGGCAATCGCAGCCTGCGCCTCGCACTAGCTTGAATGACAACGAAGAGTGGCGCGACTCGCCCGATGGGGACATCGATCTGGAGTCCTAGTCCGACCCCATTGCGGACACCCACATCGACAGCGTCTCTTTTGCAGGTGTTTAATGTATGTTAGTCTGCCTATCTGGAGGAACAGATGGAGCGGCGAAAGAGTCCTCGGGCAGCGATGAACCAGGAGGTCATCGGACGCATTCCAGCGACCCCGATACGTGCAAAGATCCTAGACCTGTCTGCATTCGGTTGCCAAATTGAGAGTGAGAGCCCTCTCGTCTTGGTGGGCAGGACTATCCTGCTCGATCTGTCCGGCACCTGCGAAATGGCTGGAACGGTCGTTCGGAAGTCGGGCGATCACGCGGGGATCGAGTTCACCGAACCAATCAATCCTGAGATCCTGTCTCGCTTGCTCACTCCGGATGGAGAAGCACTCGCGAATGATTCCGTTTTGCGAGACAGTTTTGGCCGTCACCTCCCCCCACTTGGAGCCAACTTCCGGGTTATCTAGGTGAATAGGCCCTGCCGACCGATAGCGGCTTCCACCCCATGCCGCCGTTGCGTCGCTTTGTTCAAATCGCCGTCCGCACGCTCAGCAGTTCCGGGAAGAACACTTGCTTGAGCACGCTCTCGAGGTAGGGCACCCCGGCCGTGCCGCCGGTACCGCGCTTGAAGCCGATGATGCGCTCGACCGTCTTCAGGTGGCCGAAGCGCCAGCGCTGGAAGTGGTATTCAAGGTCGACCAGCTTTTCGGCGAGCTCGTAGAGGTCCCAGTGCGCTTCGGGGTCGCGGTAGATTTCCGCCCAGGCGGCCTCGACCGCCGGTGAGGCGGTCCAGCCGGTGCGGTGGTCGCGCGCCAGCACTTCGGCGGGAATGGCGAACCCGCGGCGGGCCAGCAGCCGCACCGCCTCGTCGTACAGGCTCGGGCGGTCGAGCTCGGCGCGCAGGGCCGCCGCCACTTCGGGCACCGCCTCGTGCATCGTTACCATGTCGGGATTGCGGCCGCCGAGGAGGAATTCCATCAGCCGGTACTGCGCGCTCTGGAACCCGCTCGAACTGGCGAGGTGCGGGCGCACTTCGGAGTAATCCGCCGGTGTCATCGTCGAGAGCACGTCCCACGACGAGATGAGCTGGTTCTGCGCCCGCGCCACCCGGGCGAGCATCTTGAACGCGGGGCGCAAATCGTCGGCGGCGATTTCCTCGCGCGCGGCGGTAAGCTCGTGCAGGCACAGCTTGAGCCACAGCTCGCTCGCCTGGTGGACGATGATGAACAGCATCTCGTCGTGCGCCGCGCTCGCCGGGTGCTGCGCCGACAGGATGCGCTCAAGATCGAGGTAAGATGCGTAGGTGACGTCGCGGGCCATGCGCTGGGTCTAGGGCAAAGCGGCGCGGGGCGAAACTACGCCGAAATGTTCACTGCTCGATTGTCCGGGTCGCGGGATGATGCTTGTCGAGGTGGCGTTTGACGATCTTGAGGTTCTTGGTGTTCGAACGGAACAGGAAATCGAATGCGTCGCCGAGCACCGGGATTGCGCCGACCGCGGTGTCGAACGCGACGTTGCCGGTCATCCGCCACAACTTCCACTTGGACAGGCCGAGGTTCTTCGCTTCCCACACCAGCCACATGCCCATCGCGGCGGTCACGAAGTCGCCGATCACGGGCACCAGCCCGACGATCGAATCCAGCCCGATGCGATAATTGACTCCGGGGAGGGTGAAGCTGTTTTCGAGCAACTTCTCCATCGCCTCGATCCTGCGGCGAACCGAGGCGGCGTCGGCACCGACTGGCAAATCGAGCCCCATCGGCCCCGGTCTGACTGGCTGTGCGCGGTTTGGCTCATCCACGGGCACTCTCCTCTGTTCGCTCATGTGGGTCCGAGCGCGAGCGGCAACAAGGGATGCAGCCCCCAGCGGTTCTCGGCGAAACCATCGATATCGCCTCGCACCAGCGACCAGCGCACCGGCGCGCCCAGCGGGATGAACCCGCCTTGCGCAGTCAGCCGTGCCTCGGCTTCTGCAAGCATGGTGGTGCGCGCAACCGGATCAGGCTCGCGCGCGGCGTCGTGCACCAGCGCGTCGGCCTCGGGCGAACACAGCGTGCGGCGCACCGCGCAAGCGAACTGGTTGAGATACCACGCCCGGCCGCCGAGCCGCGCGAGCGCATCGATGAATTCGAGATCGGCCGGCCTGCCCTGGGCAACACGTACCGCGGTTACGCCGATCTCGGCCCAGTCGGTTGCCAGTTCGGTGAACAGCAGGTCGGATCCGGGGCCTTCAGGCAGTGCGACCCGCACGCGCGCCTTGTCGGCACCACCATAGGCGGCGATCCGCCGGCGCGCTTCGGCGCGGCGCTGCTCGATCGACAGCGGCGCCCAGCGTTCGGGCGCACTGCCCGCGACGGCCGAAGGCACCAGCCGCGTGCTGGCGGCCCAGCCGGCGATATTGAACGGCGCGAGCAAGGTTTCACGCTCGAGCGCCATCGCCAGCGCCTCGCGCCGCGCAGGGTCTGCCAACAGTCCTTCGCTGTTGAGAACCCTCAGCCCCATGATTCCCTGCGCACCGTCGAGCCGCACGGTGCCGCGCGACAGCGGGCCGATATCGGCCAGCGGGAGGCTGGCAAGCCGTCCGTCGAGCACCAGTTCGATCTCGGCGCTGCGGAATGCGGCGACCGCTTTGGTGGCCGACAGCGCGCGCACGCCGAGCGCGCGGGTCCCTTCGCGCCAGTTGGCGCGCATCGGCAGGCCGCGCGCCTCGGGCGGAAGCAACGCCAGCTTTGCCAGCCCGCGATCCCTCGACAGCTCCATCGGGCCAGCTCCCGCCCCCCGGTGGACGACCCCGAGTTCCGGCTGCGCGAGCAACTGGAGGAAGTCGGGCATCGGGCTGGCGAGCCGGATCTCGATCACGCGGCCGGTCATCGCGCGCACTTCCGACACCGGCGCGAAATCGAGCCCGAGCGAGGTCCCCGCCAGCGCGCGGATGGTAGCTTTCAGCGAATTGCGCACTTCGCCTGCTGATATTGCCTGGCCGTCGGGCCAGTTCGAATTGCGCAGGCGGAAGATGTAGCTGAGGCCATCCTCGGTCACGATCCAGCGTTCGGCGAGCCCGGGCACCACTCCGCCTTGCGCGTCGAGCGCGACCAGCCCCTCGGCGGTCGCAGCGCGCACTTGTTGTGCCGGCGCGGACAGGCGCAAGCCCTGTTCAAACGGCTCGTCGGGCGCGCCGATGAAGCCGATCTGCAGCATTTCGCCATCGTCGCTCGAGCCGCACGCGTTCAGCATCGCGAATGCCGGCATAAGCACGGCCAGGACGGCGAATAGGCGCGAACGGAGGAGCGGGCGCGAAAGGAGCAACATTGCCCTCTCGCTAGCAGGTCATCGTTCGTGCGTCAGTGGCGATCAGGTCAGGGCGGCCAATAAGTCGCCGCGTCACAGCTTGCGCAATGGTCCTGCTTCCAGAGCGAGCCCATTGGGCATGATCGAGGCAGGACGCACGAAGCGCGGCGTGGCGAGATCGCCATTGCCGACCGAGGTGCGCGGAGCCTTCGGATCGATCTCGTGCGCGAAGGCGACGCCGAAGCGATTGTCCTGCACCCAGGCGACACTCCCGTCGATCGCCGACAAGTTGCGCAGTTCGACGGTCACTCGCGCCCCCCGGATAACGTGCACCTCGCCCTCGGCCATCATGCCGCCAGCCGAAAGGTTACGCACCTTGACCCGGTGGCATGCGGGATCGCCCTCGAGCCGGACATCGGCCGCGAGGAAAAGGCTGTCTCGATTGATATGACGCGTATCGACGCCGGTCATCGCGCAGGCCATTCCCTTCAAAGCACACCTGGCGCCGCCGACTTGGCTGCGCTGTTGTCGAGCCCGGATTTAAGCCGGATGCGCTAAGGAAAGTTTAAGTGCCGCGCTTCGCGGGCTGACGATCAATCGTCGCGCGAAATTTTTTCGCGTCGCTCGTGCGCTTCTTGCGCCTCGACGGTCATCGTCGCCACCGGCCGCGCGACCAGGCGTTTGAGGCCGATCGGATCGCCTGTAACCTCGCAATAGCCGTATTCGCCGGCATCGATCCGGCGCAGCGCCGAATCGATCTTGGCAATCAGCTTGCGCTGGCGGTCCCGGGTGCGCAGTTCTATGCCCCAGTCGGTCTCGCTCGAGGCGCGATCGTTGAGATCCGCCTCACGGATCGGACCGTCCTGCAGCGATTGCAAAGTGGCGTTCGCGGCGGACAGGATCGAGCGCTTCCATTCAAGCAGCAGCAGACGGAAATAATCCTGCTGCATCTCGCTCATGTACTCTTCGTCCTCGGTCGGGACATAGTCGTGCGGAAGCGCGCGCCGCGCCTTTTCCAGTACCTCGATGTCGGTAGCCGCAGTGGCCATCGATGTCCTCTCAAACCGCCTAAAGACCGGACCGTTGCCCCGGACTTTGTCCGGTGACGCCGCCGTCTCTTGCCAGCGCTGGCGCGCCTATAGGGACGGCTCCCGACGGGCACAAGCGTGCTTTCCGGGTGGCGCGCACTACGCAGTGGAAACTTAAGCTCCGACGAACGAGGGCGCCACGCGGTCAGTTTTTGCTGCCGGCGTTAACCATTTGTTGACCACGATGGGGTGATTTCATGGCAGCGGCGGCAAGGGGGCTCGCCGACACGGGGGTACTTCGATGGAACTGATCGGGATCGATGGCGGCGCAGGTCTGCCCATTTCTCAACGCACCGCCGACGCGCTGGTGGCGCACTGCCTCGCAGCAGCGGCGCAAGGCGACACTTCGGCATTCTATGATCTGGGGGTGGCATTCTCGACCGGCAGTCACGGCGTGACCTGCGACCTGATCGAAGCGCACAAGTGGTTCAACCTCGCCGCGGCCAAAGGTCACGAGGAAGCCTCGTGGTGCCGGGCCGACATATCGGAAGAAATGACCGCGCGCGAAATCGCCGAGGCCCAGCGCCGGGCCCGCCAGTGGTTGTCGGCCGGAGAACGCCGCGCGGCTTAAGTTTTCTTGAAGGGCGTGCGCTCGGTGAGCCATTCGGCATCGATTGCGACGCCCTGACGTTCCCGATCGAGAAAATCGGCGACCGCTTTCCGGAATCCGGGATCCGCGATCCAGTGGGCCGAGGTGGTCTGGACCGGCTCGTACCCGCGGGCGATCTTGTGCTGGCCTTGCGCTCCGGCTTCGACGCGGCTCACGCCCAGTTCGATCGCGGCATCGATGGCCTGGTAATAGCATAGCTCGAAATGAAGGAAGCGCCGCTCCTCGGTGCAGCCCCAATAACGCCCGTAGAGCGCCTCGCTGCCGATGAAATTGAGCGCGCCGGCGATCGGCCGCCTGCCGTCGTACGCGAGCACCAACAGCACTTTGTCCCTTAGCCGCTCGTCGATCAGGTCGAACGCCTCTCGCGTCAGGTACGGGCTGCCCCATTTGCGGCTGCCGGTGTCCTGATAGAACACCCAGAAGGCGTCCCAGTGCTCGGACTTCAGGTCCGCGCCGGTTAGGCGACGGATGGTCACATCTTCTTGTGCTGCAGCGCGCTCCTTGCGGATTGCCTTGCGCTTGCGGCTGGCAAGCGCTGCCAGGAAATCGTCGAAGGTCGCATAGCCGCGGTTGGTCCAATGGAACTGGAGATCGTGCCGCAGCAGCCAGCCGGCGGTCTCGAACAGCGTAACCTGGGTAGGCTCGAGGAAAGTCGCGTGGATCGAGGAGAGCGCGTTGGCTTGGGCAAAACGCTCTGCGAAATCGAGCAGCGGAGCGGCGAGCGCGGGGTTTTGCGTCAGCACGCGCGGGCCAGTGGCGGGGGTAAACGGCGCGGCGATCTGAAGCTTGGGGTAGTAGCGCCCCCCTGCGCGTTCCCACGCATCGGCCCAGGCGTGATCGAACACATATTCGCCCTGGCTGTGGCCCTTGAGATAGGCGGGGAGCGCGGCGACCAGGCGCCCACCGTCCTCGATCACCAGTGGCGCGGGCTGCCAGCCGCTGCCCGGGCCGACGCTGCCCGAATCTTCCAGTGCCGACAGGAATGCATGGCTGACGAACGGGTTGCCGCCGCCCGCCAGCCTGTCCCACTGATCGGCGGGCAGTTCGCCGACCGAGCCGGCCATCCGCGCCACCAGTTCGCCCTCACTCACGCTAGCCCGGCTCCCTCGGCGATCGGCGCATCGGCAAAATGTGCCGCCCGTTCGCGCAGCAAAGCCGAGCGCACCGTCCAGGTGAGCAGCGGCAGGCCGCGCATGCGCTGGGCCGCGGCGAAACCGCTGGGAAGATCGCGAATATCGTAGGCCAGGAAGTCGGGCTTGGCGCTCCACAGCGCCAGGTGCCGCTTGATCCGCCCGCCAACCCCACGCGCGCCATCCTCGGTAACGACCAAACCACGGACGGTTTCTCGCGAATGCACAGCGAACCAATTGGGCACGCGCGGATCAAAGCTCATCACCGCACAGGCGCCGTGGTAACCTTCTAGCGCACGCCGTACGGCAAGGCACAACGGTACCGGGGATCGCTGCCGCTTGGACTTGACCTCAATCAACAGCGGTACCCGACCGGCGACTTGCGCCAGCAGGCGGTCGAGCGCGGGGATGCAATCACCGCTGCCGCACAAGGCGATGCGCTCGAGCTCGGCCGAGTCACGGTGGCCTACCAGGCCGGTGAGCGCGGTCAGCCGATCGAGCTCCCAGTCGTGAAATACCATCGCGCGCCCGTCGCGGCTCTTTTGGACATCGCACTCGATACCCATTCCTCGGCGGATCGCTTCGGCGAACGCGCCGGGGGAATTTTCCGGCACATGCGCATCGTGGACGCCGCGGTGGGCGTATTCCCATTCGCCCAGCCAGCTGACCCGCGCCGGATCCGGCGCGGGCGCCAGGACCGCATCAATCAGCGCGAATGGCGACAATCGCATCGACCTCGACCGCGGCGCCCAGCGGCAGGACAGGCACACCGACCGCGCTGCGGGCATGCTTGCCGGCCTCACCGAACACTTCGGCCATCAGCTCGCTCGCGCCGTTGGCGATGCGCGGCTGGTCGACGAATTCGGCGGTGGAGTTGATGAAGGCGCCAAGCTTGATGATCCGTTCGACCCGGTCGAGCGATCCGAGCGCGGCTTTGAGCTGGGCCAGGATCATCAATCCGCAAGCACGCGCCGCCGCGACACCGTCGTCGAGCGGCACGCTCTCGCCCAGCCGGCCCTTGACCAGCTCGCCGTTCACAAACGGAAGCTGCCCCGAAACGTAAGCCCGGCGGCCATCGATCACCACCGGCACATACGCTGCAACCGGAGCGGCGGCTTGCGGCAGGGTCACGCCAAGTTCTTCCAGGCGTTCATCGATTGTCATGCGTCCTCCCCACTCTTTTGGTGAATTGTCACTTCGCCGAGCAGCCACGGGAGCGCTTCGTCCCAGCTGTCGATCCGCGCGTGCGCATCGCCGGCCTTGTGCGCGCAAGCGATGCGCGAGGCGAGCGTCGGCTCGCCGCACAAATGCAGGCGGCGCAAGTGCGGCACGCTGTCGGCGGCCGATTTGTGATGCTGTGCAAGATCGTCGATGAACACCGCGCGGCTGGGCGCGTATTCGTCCATGATCGCCTTGAGCGCAGGGCCCTTGGGCCCCTGGTTGGTGAACACCCGGGCGTGGATCCCGTGGTCCGCCAGTTGTGCCGCGCGCATCTCGCGATGCCGGTCGGTCAGGTTGGTCAGGATCACCACATCGGCGTGCTCGGCCAGCGCGTTGATGCCCTCGACCGCGCCGGGAATTGGCTTCTGCCGGCCCATCTCGGTATCGAAGAAGCCGCGCAGCAGCCGCCAGATATCGGCCGGCTCGACCAGCGCGCCGCCGTCCTGCCAGCGCATCGATTCGGCAAAGTCGTTGCCGATGAGGTTGAAGGCCACGCCCTGGCCTTCCTCCAGCCAGTCCTTGAAGTGCGAGACCATGTACAACAGCACTTCGTCGCAATCGGAGATGATCAGCGGGCGGTTCAAGCGGACAGCTCCTGCCTGGCGCGGACCAGCCGCTCGGGCGGGACGTTGAGGGCATCGGCCGCCAGCATCAGGTCCGGTTCGTGCCCGGCGAGATATTCGAGCACCGCGGCGAGCACCGGTCGGTCGGTCAGGCGTTCGCGCAGGATTTCAGGGGTCAGCCCGGTCAATGCGAGCAAGCGGTCGGCCCGCTCCTGGTCGGACAGGACCCAGCCGAGGGCCGACAGCGCAAGCGTGTCGGCGTCTCCGGAATGATGAGGGGCTTCGGCAGTGATTGTCAGCGTCCTTGATGAACCCTAAGCGCGGGCGCACGCATTTCAGGAGCGGCCCCAGTGGCAAAGAGAATTCTCGTTGTCGAGGACAACGACCTCAACCGCAAGTTGTTCTGCGACGTGTTGCGCGCCAGCGGGTTCGAGGTCGAGCCGGTCGCCGATGGCGAGCTGGTGCTCAATGCCGCGCGCGCGTTCGCGCCCGATCTGGTGATCATGGACATCCAGTTGGGCACCGTCTCGGGCGTCGACCTGATCGCCGCGATGCGCCGCGATGCGAGCTTGAACGATACCCCGGTGCTGGCGGTGACCGCTTATGCCGGCAAGGGCGACGAGGATCGCATCCGCGATGCCGGCGCGACAGGCTACTTGTCCAAGCCGGTGTCGATCGGGCCGTTCATGGCCGCGGTGCGCGGGTTGCTGCCGGCGTAGAAGCAGCTATTTCTGACTTGGCGGAATTCTAATCTCCGTTGCAGACATCGCACAACGCAAACTCCTCAGTGCTGACACCTTGTCCGGGGGCGAAGGGGTTACCGCAATGGCCGCAAGTTTTCCGAAGCCACCTCCACACAGCCATCATCATACGAATATCCAGTTCGTCGGTCGGCGTGCCACTGGCGTTTCTCAGCTTCGGAATGCCAAATCGGGCTCAATGACCTGTATGCACCCCAAACAATCCAACCGCAGGTCCGCGCCTGGCTATCGCACCCACATTTCGACCACGAACGAGACCAGCGTCACGATCAGCCCGGCCACGAACAGGCGATAGGCGATCGCGAGGAAGCGGTACTTCTTGCGGCGGAGCACCTGGCCGTTCTGGTAGATATCGTGCAACATGGTGCGGAACACCGCCTCGTCGTCACGCAAGCGGTCGAGCACTTCTTCGGTCCATTCGGCTTCGTCGCGGGCGGCGAAATGGCCGAAGAATAGCCGGTTCGCGCCTTGCGGCTCGCCCTTGGGGGAAACTGACGGCAGCACCGCGATTACCGCGCACAGCGAGCTCAGGAAGGCGAAAAGCGCGAGGATTGCCAGGCTGATCGGCAGGTTGCCGGAAAAGGCCCGGCTGACCGCGATCGAGAATACCAGGAAGCTCGCGCCCATGAGGATCGAGGCTTTCTGGTCGGCCATCGCCGATAGCTGCAGCGTCTGCTGCTGGGTGGTGCGCACGAGGTGGATCGCGTGCAGCGAATACGTCGACGTGCCGTGTTGCGAGCCTGCCGTGGGCGCTGCCGCTTCGCTGTCCATGACCATGTCTCTCCCCTTGCGCGGGCTTGCCAGCGGCGGGCAAGCTTGACAAGCGGGCCAACCAGCCGCTTTTCAGCCGCAATGCCGTGGCAGTTGCGCGCCGCGTCGGGCTTTTCGCAGAACAGGATACCACAGCACCCATGGACCGAGCCCCCCGATGAACCGAGATGAAGTCGACGCCCGCATCCGCGCTATCGTCGAGCCGTTCAACAAGAAGGGCACCGAGATCGACGAGGACACCACCTTCGCCGGGGACCTTGAATTCGACAGCTTGACGGTGATGGATTTCGTCGCCGCGATCGAGGACGAATTCGACATCATCATCTCGATGAACCAGCAGGCCGAGATCGAAACCTGGGGCAACCTGATCGACGCTGTGCACGAGACGCAAGCGGCATGAGCGAAGGGATCGACGAACCGGATCGGGCGGAGATCCGGGAAGGGCACGAGCCCGACTTGTTCGCCAAGTTCGATGCCCTGATCGCGATGCGCGAAGGCCTCCTCGCGGGCGGGCAGGAGGATCCGTTCAGCCTGGTGATGGAAAAAGTGCTCTCCCCCACCCGCGCGATCTGCAACGGGCGCGACACGATCCTGCTCGGCACCTACAACTACATGGGCATGACGTTCGATCCGGACGTGATCGAGGCGGGCAAGCAGGCGCTGGAGGAATTCGGCAGCGGAACCACCGGCAGCCGGGTGCTCAACGGCACGTATCGCGGGCACCGCGAGTGCGAGGACGCGCTCAAGGAATTTTACGCCATGGACCACGCCATGGTGTTCTCGACCGGCTACCAGGCCAACCTCGGAATCATCAGCACGATCGCCGGCAAGGGCGATTACATCGTGCTCGACATCGACAGCCACGCGAGCATCTGGGACGGATGCAAGCTGGGTGACGCCGAAGTCGTGCCGTTCAAGCACAACGACATCGAGGCGATGGACAAGCGGCTGGGGCGCATACCCGAGGGCGCGGGCAAGCTGGTGATCCTCGAAGGCGTCTATTCGATGCTCGGCGACATCGCCCCGCTGAAGGAAATGGTCGCGGTCGCCAGGAAGCACGGCGCGATGGTGCTGGTCGACGAGGCGCATTCGATGGGCTTCATCGGCGAGCACGGGCGCGGGGTGGCCGAAGACCAGGGCGTGCTGGGCGACGTCGACTTCATCATCGGCACGTTCTCGAAATCGGTCGGCACGGTCGGCGGCTTCTGCGTGTCCAACCATCCCAAGTTCGAGATCCTGCGGCTGGTGTGCCGACCTTACGTGTTCACCGCCTCGCTGCCGCCAAGCGTGGTGGCGACCGCGGCGACCTCGATCCGCAAGCTGATGCACGGATCGAACAAGCGCGCGCACTTGTGGGAGAATTCCAAGCGGCTGCACGGCGGACTGAAAGCGCTCGGCTTCCAGCTCGGCACCGACGAACCGCAAAGCGCGATCGTCGCCGTGATCATGCCCGACCTCGAACGCGGCGCGATGATGTGGGAGGCGCTGCTGAAGGAAGGCCTTTACGTCAACCTCGCCCGCCCGCCCGCGACGCCCGCCAACATGACCCTGCTGCGCTGCTCGCTGTGCGCCGAGCACACCGAGCAGGAAGTCGAGACCATCCTCGGCATGTTCGAACGCGCGGGTCACGCGGTCGGAATTATCTAGCGGGAGCGGCTGTCCCCGCTGGCTGCGCGTGCGCGGCGGCCGAGCATTCATCGCTCGCCGCCGCACCACCGCCCGACAGCATGGTGATGGCAATGAACCCGCCGACCACCAGCACCACGAAGCCGATCGTGACGAGGCCGAGGTACTTGTCGATGAAGCGCTTGATCGGCGCCCCGAACAGGCGGAACAGCACGCCCACGATCATGAAGCTGATCGTCCGGCTGACCACGCTGGCGAGGATGAACGGCACCAGCGGCATGGCGATGAACCCGGCGGTGATCGTCAGCAGCTTGAACGGGATCGGGGTGGCGCCCTTGATCATGATGATCTCGGACCCGTATTCGCGCAAGTAGCACGCCGCGACCGGGAAGCTGTCGGTCAGCCCCAGCGCCGCGAGCAACTGGGCGCCGACGGTATCGTAGAGCGTGTAGCCGATCGCGTAGCCGAGCAGCCCGCCGAGTACCGAGGCGACGGTGGCTATGCCGGCAAACCGGATCGCCTTTTTCGGTTCGGCGAGGCACATCAGCCCAAGCAGCGGGTGCGGCGGGATCGGGAAGAAGCTCGCCTCGACGAATGCGAACAACGCCAGCCACCACACCGCGTGGCGGTGCGCCGCCTTGTCCATCGTCCAGTTGTACAGGCTGCGCAGCATTGGGGTCCCTCTCCCGTCGTCGCGGGGCGTTTAGGGGAGTGAGTTGATACGGGCAATCGCAGCGCGGGATCATCACGAAAGCTTCCCGCCACTCGTCGCCCGCGGGGTCGAACCGCGGCTGACTTTTCAGGCGGCGCGACGGCGGCCCGAACCGCACCGGGCTTTAGGCCGAAGCCTGGACGGGCGGCTACCGTGCGGCGAATAAATAACCAATCTGGTACATAATGCTTGACATCGTCACGCTGTTTGGTTAGGCAAACGGAACATCGCGATAGTGTGATTTGAACGGGCGGGCCGCTCACGGGTCCCATCAAAGGAGCACTTTGATGGGTTCTCTCCAGCGGGCCGCCCGTTTTCGCGTCGGCTTCGCGCGGGAGGGAGCCCAACCAGATGACCGATACGAAAGGAAAAGCCGCGCCCGTCTGGGTGGCGCGGTTCCTCGATGCATTGCGCGCGGGGCTCGGCGTGCGCGAGGCGACGCGCGCGGCCGGGGTTGCCAGCGCCACCCCCTATCGCCGGCGGCGGGAAAACGAAGATTTCCGCAAGGCGTGGGACGAATGCCAACCGGTAGACAACCGCGGCAAACGCTCCCCCGGCCCGCCGGCGCCGCGCCATTCGGCGAAGATCGCGCGCTTCCTTGAAGAGCTTGCCGAAACCTCCAACGTCGCCGCCGCCGCGGCGATCGCCGATCTGACGGTGAGCAAGGTCTACAAGCTGCGGCGCAGCGATCCCGACTTCGCGCGCCGGTGGTACCACGCGCTGGCCGAAGGATACGACAACCTCGAGATGGAGCTGCTGGCGCATTTGCGCGGCGGCGAAAGCGAAGCGGCGAGCGCTCCCAAAGGCAAGTTCGATGTCGCGGCCGCGCTGCGCTGCCTGACCGCGCACCGCGAAAGCGTCGCGCGCGAGAAAGGGCGGCGCTCGCTGGCTGATGAGGCCGCGACGATCGCCGCGATCAACGCCAAGATCGATGCGATGCGCGAGCGGGCCAAGCAGAGCGACGCCGCGATCCGCGCTGCGCGCAAGGCGATCGCGGACAGGACGCAGCCCGGTGGCCAAAGTTAGCCGGGGCAAGGCGGGTTTGGCGGCCAAGCGCGCGCCGACCCGCGGCGCGTGGCTGCGCCGCCCCGGACCTGCCGCCGATGCCGAGCGCGAGGAACTGGCGCGACTGCTCGCCCCCCACGAACTCGCCGCGCTCGGCAGCTATTACTGGGAAGGCTGGGCGCGCGACGCGCAGCTGCCCCCGCGCGAGGCGTGGCGGACCTGGCTGATCTGCGCCGGACGCGGGTTCGGCAAGACCCGCGCAGGCGCCGAATGGGTTCGCGATGTCGCGCGGCACGATGGCAATGCGCGGATCGCGCTGGTCGGCGCGAGCCTGAATGAAGTGCGCAACGTGATGGTCGAAGGCGATAGCGGGGTGCTCGCCGCCGCGCCGGGCGCGCTCGCCCCGCTGTTCGAGCCGAGCTGCGCAAGCTGACCTGGGAGAACGGCGCGATCGCGTGGCTTTATTCGGCCGGCGAGCCCGAGAGCTTGCGCGGGCCGCAGCACAGCCACGCGTGGTGCGACGAGATCGCCAAGTGGGAGAATGCCGAACGACCGCGCGCTGTCGGCCTGGGACAACCTGCAGCTGGCCATGCGGCTGGGCGACAGCCCGCGCGTGCTCGCGACGACCACCCCGCGCCTGGCTGCCGCTGATGCAGCGCCTGATGGACGAGGCGAAGCGCGGCAAGGTGGTCGTCGCCAGGGGGCGCACGACCGACAACGACGACGTGCTGCCGGCCGATTATCTCGCCTCGATGATCGAGCAGTTCGCGGCCTCGCGCTTCGGCCGCAGGAGCTCGACGGCGAGCTGGTCGACGATCTCGAAGGCGCGCTGTGGACGCGCGCGCTGCTGGAGCGGTGCCGCGAAGGCATGCCGCATTGCCAGCGCGTCCGCACTGTCGTCGGCGTCGATCCCGCCGGCGGGCGAGAAAGGCGATGCCTGCGGGATAATCGTCGCCGCGCTGCTGGAGGACGGCAACGCGGTGGTGCTGGCCGACGCCAGTGTGGAAAAGGCCAGCCCCGAACGCTGGGCCCGCGCCGTGGCCGGGGCGGCCAGCGCCTGGCAGGCCGACCGGGTGGTCGCCGAGGCCAACCAGGGCGGCGCGATGGTCGAAGCGTGCTGCGCGCCGCCGACCAGGTGCTGCCGCTGACGCTGGTCCACGCCAGCAAGGGCAAGGTCGCCCGCGCCGAGCCGGTCGCCGCGCTCTACGAAAGCGGCCGGGTGCGCCACGCGGGGATGTTCGCCGAGCTGGAGGACGAGCTGTGCGGGCTGATGGCGGCGGGGCGGTACGAAGGGCCGGGGCGGCGCCCGGACCGGGCGGACGCGCTGGTCTGGGCGCTGACCGAGTTGATGCTGGGGGCGAAGGCGGCGCCGCGGGTGCGCCTGATTACTTAAGTTCTGCCACGGATCTGTGGATCGAGCGCAGCAGCCGGCTGGAGACAATCTCGTCCGCGATTATGACCCCGGCTCCTGCCGCTGATTGGTCACATGGAACGCGGCGACCCAGGTGCTCAAAGCGCGTGATGCCGGCTCACCGGCCTTGTAAAGCCGCTCTGGCGGCGCCAGGCCTTTCGAGAATTCGAGCGAGGATCTCAAGGCGTTATTCCACGCATCCGCGGTCACCGATCTCTCGCCGTCAATATTAGTAGCTTTCCTCGCATCGCGTCGCACCCCGGCGCCCAAACTGTCTTATTTACTGAAGGAACAGTGATGTCACTTCCTCACCACTCTCGCTTCCGCCTTCAAGGGCGGGGGCGGCGCCCGTGTGCCGCTCGCGCGCGGGTTCGTTTCGCCCTGGGCCACCGCTTACGAGAGCGGGCCGCCGCCGTTCGAATACGCCCGCAGCGTGCGCGCGCGCCTATCTCGACAACCCGGTGGCGCAGCGCAGCGTGCGGATCGTCGCCGAGGGGGTCGGCTCGGCGCCGCTGCTGCCGACCGATCCGGAGCTCGCCGCGCTGGTCGCCGCCACCCGCGCCGGGCAGTCGCTGCTCGAGACGCTGGCGGCGCACCTGCTGCTGCACGGCAACGCTTACGTCCAGGTGCTCAAGGACGCGGCGGCAAGCCGGTCGAGCTGTTCGCGCTGCGGCCCGAGCGGATGAGCGTGGTCGCCGGGGCCGACGGCTGGCCGACCGCGTTCGCCTACAAGCTCGCCGACCGCACGCTGACGATCCCGCTGCGAGGACGAGGACGGCTGGCCCAACCTCATCCACCTCAAGGGCTTCCACCCGGCGGACGACCACTACGGCGCCGGCTGCCTCGCCGCGGCCGAACAGGCGGTGGCGATCCACAACGCCGCCTCGGCGTGGAACCGCGCGCTGCTCGAAAACGCCGCGCGGCCCTCGGGCGCGCTGGTCTACGATGCCGGCGACGGCGGCGGTGCTGAGCCCGACCAGTTCGACCGGCTCAAGGCCGAGCTGGCCGGCGCTTATGCAGGCGCGGGCAACGCCGGGCGGCCGATGCTGCTCGAAGGCGGGCTCAAGTGGCAGGCGATGGCGCTGACGCCCGGCGGACATGGATTTCGCCACGCTCAAGGCCGCCGCGGCGCGCGACATCGCGCTCGCGTTCGGGGTGCCGCCGATGCTGCTCGGGCTGCCGGGCGACAACACCTACGCCAACTACCGCGAGGCCAACCGCGCGCTGTGGCGGCTGACGCTGCTGCCGCTGGCGGCCAAGATCCTCGGCGGGCTGCAGGAAGGGCTGGCGCGTGGTTCCCGGCAGGGACGCTGGCGGTCGATCTCGACCGGGTGCCCGCGCTGTCGGAGGACCGCGAGCGACTGTGGGCGCAAGTCTCGGCGGCCGATTTCCTCAGCGCAGACGAGAAGCGCGCGATGCTCGAATCATCGGAGAACCAGACGATGACCCGCGAGGACATGCTCGCCCGGCTGATCGCGCAGGCCGCGACCGAGGGCGGCGAACTGGTGACGCTGCGCGCGATCGTCGAGGAGGCGAGCGAAGTCGGCGCGGCCCGCGTGCTCGGCCGGCTCGGCCTCGAGCGACGCACGGCGCGCAGGACGACATCGACGAATTGCGCGAACTGCTGGCAGCGTGGCGCGTGGCCAAGGCAAGCGCGTGGAAGGCGGCGGTCGAATGGCTGGTGCGCGGCGTGTTCGCGCTGCTGCTGATCGGCATCGCGGTGCGGCCCGGCGGCCGGGATTGCTCAAGTGATCCGCTTCGCCGGTTACGCCGCGCTGTTCGACCGGCCCGATGCCGCGCGCGACACCATTCGCCGCGGCGCGTTCGCGCGCACTCTTACCGAGCGAACTACGCCGATCCCGCTGTTCTGGCAGCACCGGCCCGAGCAGCGCATCGGCTGGATCGAACACGCTCGCCGAGGACGCGCGCGGGCTGCGAGTGATCGCGCGCATCGACAACCCCGATGGCGCGCGCTGCCGCGAAGTTGCGTACCAATCGGTTAACGGACTGAGCTTCGGCTACCGCGTCCGCGCGGCGCGCCATCGACCTGCCGGGCCGCATGCTCGACGATGTCGAGCTGTTCGAGGTCAGCCTCGTCACCCACCCGCTGCAACACGCCGCGCGGGTTCACTTCGTCACGACCTGAGGCCGAACCCTTCCATCCTTTCCCACGCCGCCATCGGAGCGGCCTTTTGTGCCCCGCCACCCCCCAAGAAAGGTGAACTGCTCCATGGATATCGTCGTTACCGATACCTCGCAACCGCGACGGACCCGCTCGAGGCAAGCTTCGACATCGTCGCCCGCCAGGATGATCCGAGACCGAGATCAAGGCCCTGCGCACCGACGTGGACGAGGTGAAAGCCCGGCTCGACCGGGTCAGCCGCGCCGCCCAGCGCCCGGCGCTGTCCGCCGACGCCGCCAGCGCCGAAGTCAAGAGCTTCGTCGGCGGCTACTTGCGCACCGGCCGCGACCACCGAGCTGAAGATCGCTCAGCACCACAGTTCCGGCTGACGGCGGCTATGCGGTGCCGCGTGAGATCGACGCGTTGATCGCCCGCGAGCTGACCGAGATCAGCCCGATCCGCTCGATCGCGCAAGTCGTGCAGACCGGCTCGTCGGGCTACCGCAAGCTGGTCTCGACCGGCGGCACCGCGTCCGGCTGGGTCAGCGAACCGGCGGGGCGGCCCGAAACCGACACGCCCAGCTTTGCCGAAATCGCCCCGCCCTCGGGCGAGCTCTACGCCAACCCGGCGGCGAGCCAGGCGATGCTCGACGACGCGGCGTTCGACCTCGAGAGCTGGCTCGCCAGCGAGATCGCGATGGAGTTCGCCCGGGCCGAAGGGGCGGCGTTCGTGGGCGGCACCGGCATCGACATGCCGCAGGGCTTCCTCGCCGCGCCGGTCTCGGTGCTCGGCGATGCGGCGCGCGCATTCGGCAGCCTGCAGTACATCGGCACCGGCGACGACGCGGGCTTCGGCAGGCGCCCGAAGCCAGGCTGATCGACCTCGTCCACACGCTCAAGGCCGGGCATCGCCAGGGCGCGAGCTGGGTGATGAATTCGGCCACCTGAGCGAGGTCCGCAAGCTCAAGACCGCCGACGGGGCGTTCCTGTGGCAGCCGGGCATGGTCGAAGGCCAGCCCGACCGGCTGCTCGGCTACCCGGTGGTCGAGGCCGAGGACATGCCCGACGTCGCCACCGGCGATTTCCCGATCGCGTTCGGCAACTTCCGCGCCGGCTACCTGATCGCGGAGCGCTCGGCGACCAGCATCCTGCGCGATCCGTTCACCCACAAGCCGTTCGTCCACTTCTACGCCACCAAGCGCGTCGGCGGCCAGGTGCTCGACTAGGCCGCGATCAAGCTGCTGCGGATCGAAGCGTAGTTTGTTGAGTCCTCGACGCCGGGCGCCGGACATCCGTCCGGCTTGGCTTCGGCCTAACCGGCCGACGCGCGTTCGCGCTTGCGAGCTTCCTGGTCGGAAGCCCAGTCGCCGTCTGAGATCGCCCGCGCCGGGTTCCCCCTTCCCGGCGCGGGCACCTTTTTTCGAGAATTGACGGAGTCACACTCCATGCAGCGGACAATCGTCGTGCCGGCGGAGCTGCCGGGCGCGGCTCTCGACGAGTTGAAGCAGTGGCTGGCGATCCGGTCGTCGACCGACGACATCGCGCTTGGCGGCCTCCTGCGCACCGCGCTGGAGATGTGCGAGGCGTTCACGGGCACGATGCCGATCGCCTGCACGTGTGAGGAAATCCTCCCCGCCAGCGGCGAATGGCAGGCGCTGGCGACCCGCCCGGTGCAGTCGATCGCGGGCGTCGAGGCGATCCCCGCCGAAGGCGCGCGCAAAGCGCTCAGCCCGGATGCGTATGCGATCGAACTCGAAGCCGATGGCGCGGGGCTCATCCGGGTGACGCGCCAGGGCAATGCTGGCCGGGTCGCGGTGCGCTTCGTCGCCGGGCTCGCGCCGGCGTGGGAGACGCTGCCCGAAGGCTTGCGTCACGGCATCCTCCGCCTCGCCGCGCACCACTGGCGGATGCGCGACAGCGGGGACGACACCGGCCCGCCCGCCGCGGTCGCCGCGCTGTGGCGCCCGTGGCGGAGGATGCGCCTGTGATCCGCGCGAAGGCGCAGCCCGCCGCCGCCGCATTCGTCGCGCGGCTGGCCGCGAAGGCGGCGCGGCTCGCCGAAGCGCGCCATCGCCGCCAGCCGCCGAGACGAGCGTCGCTGGCGCAAACCGTGCCTGTTGTGGCCGCTGTTCGGAGACCGATGATGGAAACCTGTTGCGCGCCGCGCTGATCGACTGGCTGCGCGCCGGCCCGCCGCCGCTCGATGCGCTCGTCCGCGATCGAGGAGGAAGCGCCCGCGCGCCCGACCGCCCCGTGGCTGGCGATTGCCGCCAGCGCGAGCGCCGACTGGAGCACCAAGGACCGCCAGGGGCGCGAGGTGCGCATCGCGCTCGAGCTCCACACCCGCGGCGACGAGGCGGCGACCGAGCCGCGCTGGAGACCGCGATCGAGAAACGCATCGCGGCGCTGCCGCCCGCTCAGCCCGGCTTCGAGATCGCCACCATCCAGTTCCTGCGCGCCCGCACCGAACGCCGCGCCGCGAACGCCCGCGCGACGCTGATCGAATATCGTTTCCGCTGCCTCGCAGCCCAACCGGAGTAACCCAGATGACCGCACAGAAAGGCGCCGCCTTCCTCCTCAAGATCGGCGACGGCAACGTGCCCGCCGACGTACTTCACCGTTGCCGGCCTGCGCACCACCCAGATGTCGATCAACGGCGATGCGGTGGTCATCACCAGCAAGGATTCGGGCGGCTGGCGCGAGCTGCTGTCGGGCGCGGGCACGCGCTCGGTCTCGGTCAGCGCGGCCGGCATCTTCCTCGGCGGGATCGCCGAGAGCGAAGATCCGCGCCTACGCGCTCGACGGCGACGATCGAGGAATACGAGCTGTCGTTCGAAGGCGGCGAGACGGCTGCACGGCAAATTCCTGGTCCAGCGGCTCGACTACGCCGGCGATTTCAACGGCGAGCGAAACTACACGCTCCAGCTCGAAAGCTCGGGCCCGGTGGTGCCGGCATGAGCCCGGCTGCAATTCGCTGCGCGGCGAGGCCACGCTGCTCGTCGCCGGGACGCGCGCGCACTGCTGCGCCCGACCTTCGCCGCGCTGGTCGCCGCCGAGGAGGAACTCGGCCCGCTGTTCGCGCTGGTCGAGCGCGCGGGCGAGGGCAAGTTGCGCTGACCGAGATGGCCGGCGCTGTTCTGGCATTGCCTGGCCGAGCGCGACGGGCTGACCCGCGAGGCCGTCGGCGAGGCGGTGATGGCGCAGGGCCTCGCCGCGAGCGCCAGGCCGCTGCGCGCGCTGCTCGGCGCGATCCTGCAAGGGCGCGGGTGACCGGCACTTCGCGCGACGCGCGCGCTCGCGCCTGTGCGCGCTCGCCGCGCGCGCACTCGGCTGGCGGCCGGCACGAATTCTGGGCCGCCACCCCGGCCGAACTCGCCGCCTGCCTCGCTGACCCCGCCGCGCCGGCGCGCGCCCCGCTGGCGCGCGCGCGATCTCGACCGACTGATGGAAGGCGATCCCGATGGACACGCGTTGACGAACTGCTGGTCGAAGTGCGCGCCAGCACCCAGGGCTTCACCCAGGACATCGCGCAGATGCGCGGCCAGTTCGACGGCACGCTGGTCGATGGCTTCGCCCGCGCCGGCAACGTGCTCGAACGCGGGCTGCTCACCGCGATCCGCAAGGGCGGGCTGGGGTTCGAGGACCTCCAGCGCACGGCGCTGTCGGCGTTCGACCAGATCGCCGCCAGGGCGCTGCACTCGGGCTCGACAAGCTCTTCGGCGGAGCCGGCGCGCGCCGGGGGCGGGCATCGGCGGTCTGCTCGGCGGCGCGCTCGGCGCGCTGCTCGGCCTGCCGGGGCGCGCCACCGGCGGCCCGGTCAGCCCCGGGCGCGGCTATATGGTCGGCGAGCGCGGGCCGGAGATGTTCGTGCCCACCAGCGCCGGGCGGATCGAGACCGGCGGCAGCGGGCGGACGGCCGCGCGACGTGCGCGTGTCGATCAACTTGTCCGCGCCCGCGCGGCGCCAGCGCGCCGACCGCGATGCAGCGCTCGAGCCGCCAGGTCGCAAGCGCCGTCCGCCGCGCGCTGACGGAGTTCTAGACGCCATGGCATTCTGGCTCGCCCGGAACGCCGCGGGCAGGACAGCGACTGGATCCAGCGGTTCGATCCGCGGTTCTGGACGGTCAATTTCCCGCGCCCGATGATGGCCTCGGTGGTCACCACCGGGCCCGATTCGCTGCGGGTCGAGTGCGAGTTCCACCACGCCGGCGAGCTCGCCGGGCTGATCTGGGCGAGCGAGGACACGCTCGACCATCCGCTCGCCGCCTATGCGACCGACCGCGATTATGCGCGCACCACGCTCAGCTTCCGCTGGCGCTCGTCGGCGTGATCGCGCTCGACGCGGTCAACGGCCCGACGCTGACGATCGAGGGCCGCGACGCCGCCGGCAACCCGCGCAGCTGGTACGTGCGGCTGTGGAACTACGCCACGGCACGCCCGAGGACGCGGTGATCGTGCTGCCGTTCTCCGCGCTCGAAGCGGCTTCGTGCTGCCCGGCGAGCCGGTCCATCCGCGCCGACATCGACCGCATGTTCATCAGCCTGGTCCCGCCGGGCTATGTCGCCGGCAGCAGCGATCCGCTGCCGGCGCGCGCCGACGGCTGGGTCGAGCTGAGCGGCATCGACTGCGACGGCGAGCGCGCGCTGATCGAGATCGGTGACGTGCTGCTGCCGCCGCACGGGGTCGGCATCGCGACCGCCTACGACGACTGCTTTCGACCAGACGCCCGCGCGGCTGCTGCGCACGCGCGCAGGCGCTCGGCTACCGCGGGCGCGCTGGTCCACTATCTCGGGATGAGCCACTTCTTCCGGCTCGGCGCGCGACGGCAGCTGGCGCTGGCCGGACGGCACGCTGTGCGGCGCCGGCCGAGGCGTGGCACCGTCGTTCTTCGCCGCAGTGCGCGGCGCACGGGTTCGAGCCGATCGCCTCGCTCAGCTACGAGCTGCTCGCCGCAGCATTGCCCCGACTGCGTGGCAGCAACGCGCCGCCGACGGCACGCCCGCGCGGACCGGCTGGGTGCCGCCCTCGGCGCTGCTGTCGCCTGCGAACGACGGCGATGGCCTGGCTGCGCGCGGTGGCGGAAAATTCGTCGGCGCTGATGGCCGAGGCCGGCGCGCCGGTGCGCTTCCAGATCGGCGAGCCGTGGTGGTGGATCACTCCCCGATGGCGCGCATCGTGCCTTTACGACGACGCCGCGCGCGCCGCGTTCGGCGGCGATCCCGCCGGTGATCGCCGACATGCGCGCGGCCGCTCGGCCAGACGGAGCGCGACCTGCTCGACGCTGCGGGCGCGCTGCTGGCCAACGCGACCCAGCGCATCGCCGATGCGATACGCGCCGCTGCGCCAGGCGGCGCGCGAAGTGCTGCTGCTGGTGTTCACCCCGACTGTGCTCGATCCCGCGATGCCCGAAGCTCCGGCGCGCGAACCTGCCGGCCGGCTGGGCCTTCCCGGCGTTCGACCGGTTGCAGGTCGAGGACTACGACTGGCTGACCGGCGGCGCCGATGCGCTGCGCCGCGCGGCCTACGCAGACGCTCGACGACGCGGCTCGGCTATCCGCCCGCTGCGCAGGACTACCTCGCCGGCTTCGTGCTCGATCCGGACGATGCCGACGACGCTGTGGCCGCGGATCGACGCCGGCGCTCGACGAGGCGACGCGCGCGCGGGGTCGCGCGACGCTTCGTGTGGGCGAGCCCGCAGGTTGCGCGCGACGGCTACACCCGCTTCGCCACCCCCCAGGAGGACACGATGCAGGCGTTCGACGACGTGCTCTACCCGCTCGCGCTGGGGCGCGACGCCGGGGTTTCGCCCGAATTCTCGACCAGCGTCGCGGTCACCGCCTCGGGCCACGAACGGCGCAACGCGCTGTGGTCCGACGCGCGGCTGCGCTTCGATGTCGGGCCCGGGCATCCGCTCCGAGGCCGAGCTCGGCACGCTGATCGCGTTCTTCCGCGCCCGGCGCGGGCGCGGCGCGCGGCTTCCGCTTGTCCGATCCGTTCGACCACAGCTCGAACGGGATGACCGGCACGCCGGGCCCGCTCGACCAGCTGCTCGGCATCGGCGACGGGCTGACGGCGCGCTTCCAGCTCGCCAAGTCCTATGGCGAGGGCGACGAGCCGCAGGTGCGCCCGATCACCCGCCCGCGCCTGGCACGGTGCGAGTCGAGCGTCGGCGGCGTCGAGCCGACGGCGATTGACTCTCGAGCCGGGCGGCACGGTCGTGCTCGCCGCCGCGCCGCCCGCTGCGGGCGCCGAAGTGCGCGCGGGCTTCCTGTTCGACGTGCCGGTGCGCTTTGCCGAGGACCGGCTCGACGTGACCGGCGCGCGTTCGCCGCCGGCGAAGCGCCCTCGGTGCCGCTGATCGAAGTGCGCGAGGCGGTATGAGCCGCGACCGTGTTCTTCGCCAGCGAGCTGGAAGGCGTCGGCCACATTCTGGCGCATCTCACCGCCGCGACGGGGTGACGCTCGGGCTTCACCAGCCACGACCGCGACCTGTGTTCGGCGGCGTGCTGCACCGCGCCGCGCCGGGCATGCTGCCGAGCGCGGTCCGCCGCACCGCCGGCCTCACCGGCGACAGCGCCGAGATGCGACGGCGCGCTGGCGCACGATTCGATTGCCGAGGCCGATCTGGCCGCGGGCCGCTTCGACGGCGCGCGGGTCGAGGTCGGCGCGGTCGACTGGGAAACGCCGCGAACACGCGGTGCTCTACAACGGCGACGGTCGGCGCGGTTGCCCAGGAGGACGGCGGCTTCACCGCCGAGCTGCGTTCGGCCAAGGCCGCGCTGGAGGCCGACCCGGTGCCGCGCACCAGCCCGACCTGCCGCGCGCGTTCTGCGGCCCGGGCTGCGGGCTGTCGGCGGCGCGGTACACTCACCGCGCGAAGCTGGTCGTCGGCTCGATCCCGAGGCCAACCGCGTGCAGCTTCGACGGCCCGGCGCCCGAACTGCTGATCGCGCGGCAGACTGCGCTGGCTCGACGGCCCGCATGCGGGGCAGGCCATGGAGATCGTCGCCGCCGATGGCCGGCGCTGATCCTCGATGGCATGCTCGCCGACAGACCTCGCGGCCGGGCACGCGCGTGCTGGCTGCGCGAAGGGCTGCGACCATACGCTGGCGACGTGCGCCGCCGCTTCGCCAACGCCGCCAACTTCCGCGGCGAGCCGTTCCTGCCCGGCAACGACTTGCTCGCCCGCTATCCGAGCCCGCGCATGACCGGCGGCCGGCTGGCCGCCGCGGCCGAAGCGCTGGTCGGCGCGCCGTTCCGCCTGCACGGCCGCGATCCGGCGATCGGGCTCGACTGCGTCGGGGTGGTCGTCGCAGCACTCGCCGCGTCGGCCGGCGCGGTCGACGCGCCGCGCGGCTACGCGCTGCGCAATCGTTCGATCGCCGACTTGCTCGAGCTCCGATGCCGCTACGGCCTGGTCGACGCGCGCGAGGCCGATAGCGCCGGGCGACATACTCCTGGTCCGGCCCGGACCCGGCCAGCATCACCTGCTGATCGCGGCCGGACCGACCGCTTCATCCACGCCCACGCCGGCCTGCGCCGCGTGGTCGCCCAGCCCGGTCCACTGCCGCTGGCCGATCGAGCGCCGCTGGCGGCTCGCACCCGAGGAATCCTGACCATGGCCACACTTCTCTTCACCGCAGTCGGGCACCGCTGCTCGGCGGGCCGGTCGGCGGCGCGATCGGCGCGCTGCGTCGGCCGCTCGGTCGATGGCGCGATCATCGGCGGCGGCAAGCGCGAAGGGCCGCGGCTGCAGGGAGCTGGCGGTCACCACTTCGAGCTACGGCCAGCCGATCCCGCGCCATCACGGCCGCATGCGCGCGCCGGCACGATCATCTGGGCGACCGACCTGGTCGAGCACAAGGACAAGAGCGGCGGCAAGAAGGGCCAGCCGTCGGCCACGACGTACGCCTATACCGACTTCGTTCGCGGTGGCGCTGTCGAGCCGGCCGATCGTGCGGCGTCGGCCGCATCTGGGCCGACGGCAACCTGCTGCGCGGCGCGGCGGGCGATCTCAAGGCCGCCGGCACGATGCGCGTCTACACCGGGCGACGGCGACCAGGCGCCCGACCCGCTGATCGCCGCCGCCAAGGGCGTCGCGTGCCCGGCGCTTCCGCGGATTGCGCCTACGTCGTGTTCGAGGATCTCGCGCTCGAGCGATTTCGGCAACCGCATCCCCGCGCTGACGTTCGAGGTGATGGCCGACGAAGGGGCGATCGCGCTCGCAGACTTGATCGACCCGCTCGGGGCCGATGCGGCCGTGCGAGTGCCACGCTCGGCCCGCTGGCCGGGTTCGCCAACGAGGGCGGGCCGCTCGCGGCGACCCTCGACACGATCGATACGCTGTTTCCGCTGACGATCGAAGCGGGCGGCGCGCGCTTGACGATCGACCCGGTGACGGTCTCCGCCGCGCTTCCGTCGCTGTTGCCGCCCCCTGCGCGCGCGTGGGAAGATAATGACTTCGGTGCGGGCGAGGGGCGCCGGCAGGATCGCGACGCTGGCGAGCGCGAGCGGATCGAGGCACTGCGCTATTACGATGTCGCGCGCGATTTCCAGCCGGGCGTCCAACGGCCCGCTGGACGCGCCGAAGGCGGCGCCCACGGACCATCGAATTCCCCGGCGCGTTCGCCGCCGACGATGCGCGCACGCTGGCCGATGCCGCCGCGCGGCGCAGCGGCTGGCGGCGCGAAACGCTGCAATGGCGCATCGCGGAGCTCGATCCCGGGCTCGCACCCGGCGCCGATGTGCGCGTGCCGGGCAGGCCCGGCGTTTGGCGGATCGAGAGCTGGGAGTGGCGCGAGCGCGGGGTGGAACTGGGGCTGGTGCGCCGCGATCCCGGCGTTTTCACGCCCAGCGCGGGCGATCCGGGCGCAGTGCAACCGCCGGCCGATTTGCTGTTCGGCCCGACTATTCTGCGCGTCTTCGACTTGCCCGGCGGGAGCCCGGATGTCGGCGAGCCGACCGTGTTCGCCGCCGCTACCGGAGCGGGCGCGTGGCCGGGCGCCGCGCTTATCTCGACCGCGCAGGCGAACTGGTCCCGCTCGGTCAGTCGGCGCGCGTGCGCGCGGCGATCGGCATGCTCGCCGCGCCCGCTCGCACCCTCGCCGGCAATGCTGTTCGAGCCCAGGCGACGCTCGAGATCGCGCTCACCGGGCCGGGCGGGGGCTTCGCGCCTGCTTCGCTGGCTGCCCTGCTGCTCGGCGCCAACCGACTTCTGCTGGGTGGGGAAGTGTTGCAGTTCGCAGCGCCGAACAGACCGGGCCGCGGCATGGCGGCTTACCGGCCTGCTGCGCGGGCGCGGGGGAACCGAGGCCGCCGCGCTTGCCGGGCACCCCGCCGGTACCGACGCGGTGCTGATCGACGACGCGCTCGTCGCGCTCGATCCCGCGCTCGTTCCGAACGATCCGGCGACCACCATCGCCGCGATCGGCCGCAAGGACGATCAACCGGTGTATGCCTCGCTGGCCAACGCCGGCCTCGGCCGCAAGCCGCTCGTCCCGGTGCATCCGAGCTCGCGACCGAAAGCGGCGAGGGCGCGCTGACGCTCGGCTGGACGCGCCGCGCCCGGGGCGCGTGGGACTGGCTCGACGGAGTGGAGGCGCCGCTGGTCGAGGAAAGCGAGCTCTACCGGGTCGGCTACGGCCCGCCGACGCGCCGTTCGCCGAATGGCAAACCAGCGAACCGCGCTTCGTGCTCGACGGGGCGACGCGCGCCGCGCTTGTCGCGGCGCATCCGGATCAGCCGCTGTGGGTCCGCCAGGTCGGGCGCTTCGCGCAATCCGATCCGCTGCTGCTCTGCCCGCTCGCCTGAATATTCTATCCTCCTCAACAGCCGGAGTCAAGCCGATGACCGATCCCCTCACCTTTCCGTCCGCCACGCCGCGCCACGCATTGCCGATGCTGTTCGCCGGTCAGGCGCAGAAGGAAGCGTCGGTGAACGGCGCGCACGCGCTGACCGATATGCTGCTTCATCCGGCCGTCGAGGGAGAGGCGACTGGTGGCGCCCGCCGCCCGACCGACGGCGAATGCTGGCTGGTCGGTACCAGGCGCGACCGGCGCTTTCGCGGGCAAGGATCAATGCCTGGCGAGCTATCAAGTGGGAAGCTGGGTGTTCGCCGAGCCGCGCGACGGAATGCGCGTGTTCGACCGCGCGACCGGCCAGTTCCTGCTCCATGCCGGCGCGTGGCGGCGGGAACCGGCGCCCGCAGAACCCGCTGGTGGCGACATCGTCGACCCGCAAGCGCGAGCTGCGATTGTGGCAATTATGCATCTGTTGCGCAGGACCGGGATCCTCCCCGGCGAATAGCGGGAACATTACACTAGGGTGGTCGTTCGAGCGGCACAAGGAGGGCTAGAAACGCTGGGTTTTTTAGTGTTTGTCATCAAATGATGCCTTCTTGCAACAGTTTGAAGTCAATGCCCGCTTGCCTCGCCGGTTGGGAAAAGTTAGAAATCGGGCCGCTCGATGGCTCTAAATTCGCTACAAAGGGGAATAATATAATGCGGAAACTCGTCATTGGCATGGCGCTGGCATCCACTGCCATTGCATCGCCAGTCCTCGCACGCGACGGCGCGTGGTATGTTGAACTCGATGGCGGTCCGATGATCGTCGAAGATATCGACTTCGACCTGCCCAATGCTCCGAACGCGGTCGTCGTCGATCATCACACCGGATACGATTTCGGCGGTATCGTTGGTTACGACTTCGGCTTCCTTCGCCTTGAGGCGGAAGCCAGCTATCGTTCGGCCGACATCGGCCAGCTTCAGATCGGCAATGCGGGCGTTTCCACCGGTCGGCAATCAGTACGATCGCGAACCAGACCCTGAATTCCGATGGCGACAGCAGCGTGCTGAGCTTCATGGTCAACGGCCTGGCCGATTTCGGTCCGGACGATGGCCTGCAGGGCTTCGTCGGTGGTGGTGTCGGCGTTGCCCGCACCAAGTTTGACGGTGTGACGATCAACACCTCGGGCCCGGGTTTCCTCGACGATTCGGACAGTGGCTTCGCATGGCAGGTTCTTGCCGGTGTGCGCGCTCCGCTGACCGACAACATCGACGTCGGCCTGAAGTATCGCTTCTTCAACACCAGCAGCCTCGATCTGGTCGACAGCCGCGGTCGCGACTCGGACGCCAAGTGGCGTTCGCATTCGATCCTCGGCACCATCGGGTTCAACTTCGGCGGCGCACCTGCCCCGATGCAGACCTGCTGGGACGGCACCAGCCTGCCGATGGACGCGATGTGCCCGGCTCGCCCGGTTCCGCCGCCGCCGCCGCCGCCGCCGGTCGTTCAGCCGGTCATGCAGTGCAACAAGGGCCCGTACATTGTCTTCTTCGAATGGGACAAGTCGGACATTACGCCTGAAGCAGCGACCATCCTCAACAACGCGGTTTCGGCTTACGCCAACTGCGGCAGCGCGGCCGTCATGCTTGCAGGTCACGCGGACCGTTCGGGTTCGAGCCAGTACAACGTCGGCCTTTCGCAGCGGCGTGCTTCCGCGGTGCGGTCGTACATGTCGGCTCGCGGCGTTCCGGACACCCGGATCTCCAGCGAAGCGTTCGGCGAATCGCAGCCGCGCGTTCCGACCGCGGACGGCGTGCGCGAACTTCAGAACCGCCGGGTGGAAATCACCTACGGTCCGGGTTCGGGCATGTAATCTCGGCAACAGCCGAAAACAGATTGAGGGGCCGGAGCGATCCGGCCCCTTTTTCGTTGATACTCCTGACGATCAATTTTCTGCAGGAGCTGCCTCCGTGTCACCACGTCTCTTCGCTGCATTTTTTGCAGGTTCGCTTACCCTCTCCGGCTGCAACACAATTGCGGATTTACCGGGGCAGCGTATCGGCGGTGCGACATTGTCACTCGCCAGCGGTCAACCCGCTGGAACTGCGCAATTGATCTCTGCAGGAAATCAAGTGACGCTGGCGGTCGGTCTAACTGGGATCGCGCCCGGCGTTCATGGCATTCACCTCCATACATCCGGCCGCTGCAATGGGCCCGATTTCACTTCAGCGGGCGGGCATCTTAACCCTCTCGGCCGTGAACACGGTTCGCTATCGGCGGGCGGCAAGCACGCGGGCGATCTGCCGAATGTGACGATCCAACCCGGCCGCAGCGGCACTCTTACCGCTGAGCTCGAAGGCACCCCAGATCAAATCCGCGATTGGCTCTTCGACGCCGATGGCACCGCGATAGTGGTCCACACCGGTCCCGATGATTACCGCACCGACCCTTCGGGAAACTCAGGCGCGCGGATTGCTTGCGGGGTTATTACGCGGGGGTAAGGCCGGGCTCTCCCGCCGCCCCGGCACGCGCCGTGAGCGAACGCGAGGCCTCGGGTACAAGCTTGATCGCGGCGAGCAGACAGACGAACCCGACGGGCGCGGCCCACAGGATCGATCGTACGCCAAACGAGATGTCACCCCCGTTGGTGGCGGATACCCAGCCGGCCAGGAATGGACCCAGCGCGAGCCCGACCAGGGTGGTCGCTAGGAAGAACGTGGCGGTTGCCACGCCGCGCATGCGTGGCAACACCAGCGACTGGCTTGTCGCTGCCGCCGCGCCAAGTGCGCTCGCCGCGAGGAACTGGCTCAGCGCGGAAAATACGAAGAAGGTTGTCCGGTCGCCGGTCGTAAACGCGACCCATACGATCGGCAGGGGTGCGAGCAGGCCGAACATCACCACGAACAGCCGCCCTGCCGGGTGCCGCACGAACAGCCAGTCGGCGATCCGGCCGCCCGCAATGACACCAAGAAGTCCCGCGACCGCGGCCGGGGCGCCGAGCAACCAGCCGAGCTGCGTTTTGGGAATGGCGAAGGCGATCTCACCGTAGGGGGCGGCGAAGAACGAACTGGCGTACGACATGAAGGAAACCATGCCGTATCCCAGGATCGTCATCAGGAATGCCGGCGATCCCCATGTTAGCCGGAACGTGGGCAAGTCGCGGGAGCGCAGAGCGCTGGCCCAGCTGAAAACCGCGTAGTAGCCCACACCCAGGAACAGCCACTGGTCCGACACCGCCGGAATGATCCGGCCCGGTCCGGCATAGACCCACCGTGTCAGCAGCACAGCCGCCACCGCAAAACCGATGGCGGCCGCAACGTTGATCGCAAATGCCAACGGTCCTCGGCGCAACGCCCCGAGAAAGGTCAGCGGTGGGATGATCAGCATCAGCTCGTCGAGAAAGCCGCGGAACGGCGCCGGGTGTTCGGCGGTGGGCAGTCCGTCGATCGCACCGCGGACGGGTTCGCGAAGAGTGAACACCCAGATGGCGAGCAGGAGCCCCGGCAAGCCGACTGCGATGAATGCTGCTTGCCAGCCCACCAGTCCGAACGGACCGCCCTGCGGATATGCCGAATTCCAGCCTTCGAGCGCGTAGGCGCCGATCAGCAGCGACACCCCGCCCCCGAAGTAAAGTCCCGACGAATAGATGGCGAGCGCGGTCGCTCGCAGCCGCGCCGGAAACCAGTCGGAAATCAGCGAATACGCCGAAGGGCTGGCAGTGGCTTCACCCACGCCAACCCCGATCCGCGCGACGGTGAGCATCGCCCCATTGCGCGCAAGACCGGATAGAGCGGTCATCGTCGACCAAAGCGCCAGCCCGATGGTCATCAATCGCACGCGCTTCCAGCTGTCCGCTAGCTTGCCAAGCGGGATTCCGAACAGCGCGTAAAAGATCGCGAACGCGGTGCCATAAAGGAACCCAAGAAAAGCGTCGTCGACCTTGAGGTCGGCCTTGATGTCGTTGGCGAGGATCGAGAGGATCTGCCGATCGATGAAATTGAGCACGTAGACCAGCACCAGCACACCGAGCGCATACCAGCTGTAGGCCGGGACGGGGGCGTCATCGGGGAGTGCCGGGGCGGGCCGGATCTGATCGGTCAACAAGTCTCTCCCGGCATCCCGGTCAAGCGCCGGCGTAAACCACCCTATCCGCCAAACCCGCTTCGGCGAAGCCTTTTTGGCGCAGGCGGCAACTATCGCAAGTCCCGCACGCCAGGCCCGCCGGCGTGGGGTCGTAGCACGACCAGGAAAGGCCGGTGTCGAGGCCCAGCCGGTCGGCTTCGCGGGCGATGTCGGCCTTGGTCATGTGCTGGAGCGGGGCGTGGATCGTGAACGGCCGGCCCTCCACGCCCTCGCGGGTGCCGAGCCGCGCGGTCTCGGCGAAGCTGGCGATGAATTCGGGCCGGCAGTCGGGGTAGCCCGAGTAATCGAGCGCATTGACACCGATAAACACGTCATGCGCTCCGCTTGCCTCGGCGAAAGCGATCGTCAGCGACAGGAACACCAGGTTGCGCGCCGGAACGTAAGTTACCGGAATGTCCCCGCCGACCCCGTCCTTGGGCACGGCAATGTCGGCGGTCAGCGCCGAACCGCCGAACTGGCGCAAGTCCAGCGGCAATACGACGTGGCGCGCTACGCCGGTCTCGCCGGCGATCGCTCGCGCGCAGTCGAGTTCGCGGCGGTGACGCTGGCCGTAATCGATCGTCAGCGCATGGATCGCAAACCCCTGCTCGCGCGCCAACCCGGCCGCGACCATCGAATCAAGCCCGCCGGAGAGCAGGACTACCGCGCTTTTCACTTCTGACTGCATCGGCGCGCGCTAGAGGGCAGGCCTTGCAGGGGCAACCCGGTCAGCGGCAGGCGCCGACCTTGCGCGCCTCGGCGGAGAACTGAAACGGCAGGCCCCCGGCGATACCCTGGCTATCGACCTGTACCAGGCTGGACGTTTCGCGCCGCACGCTGGTGCGACCGTAACCGTTACCGCGGCAGGTGTACTGCACGGTCACCTCCTTTTCGCCGTCCTCGACCACGAAGCGGCTGCAGCCGCTTTCCGAATGCTGTAGCTGGATCAACTCGAGGCCCGAGCGCAGGCATACCCGGCGCGCAGGTGCGCCATCGCGGAACCGTACTTCCCACTGGCCGTCATCGAGCGCGCTCAGCATGGCGAGCGACGGCGCTTGCGCCGCAGCGGGCGAAAGCAATCCTGTTGCGTAAAGTCCGGCAGCGATCACCGCGGATCGCAGGCCGGAAGAAGTCTTCAGATGCATTGAGATGAACTCCACCGTGCGCCCGCGAAGTTTTCAACTGGCGGGGGTTCTAGCATAGACCCCGCTGGCGACAAAGTGTTCCGGACATGCGACCAACGGACACCTTGGCGCTAGTCCCGGATTGGAAAGCTTCGCGAGCAGAATTCGCACTCGACCACGATCATGCCGTGCTCGTCCCGCATCGCTGCGCGCTCGTCTTCCGGGAAGCCCGCGATAACCGAGCGATAATGATCTTCCGAACAACGGCACCCACGGGACACCTGCCCAGCCGGCTCGACGCGCACCTCATCCTCTTCGTGGAACAGCCGCCAGACGAGCGCTTCGAGCGACAGTGCGGGATCGACCAGCTCGTCATGCCGTGTGCTTCCGGCGAGCACCGCGACGTGCTCCCATTCCGGGTGGTCCAGCCGCACGTGGAGCCGTTCCCGCCCGTCCTCGCCCTCGGCGAGGTGCTGGACCAGGATGCCGCCAGCAATGGTGCCCGAAGCGCTCGATCGTACTGCCGTCCGGATAAGCGTCGGCAGCTGCTCGGATTGGCTGAAATAGCTCTCGCACGCTTCGGCAAGCGAATCGCCTTCGAGCGGAACGATCCCCTGGTAGCGGCCTTCTCCCTCGGCAAGATCGAAGGTCACCGCGAGGTAGCCCTTGCCGAACAAGGCGAAAAGCGACGGATTGGCGCCGAGCGCGGCCAACCGCTCGGAATCGAAATCGACGTAGCCGCGCAGTTCCCCGCCCCGCCAGTCGCATACCAGCAGCCGTACCACGCCGCCTTCGGTTTGCGCCTGCATCGTCAGCTGGCCACCCGCCTGACCGGCGGCATCGTTCTTGAGCAGCCCGCCGAGCAGCGCCGCCAGCACGAGCGCTTCGGCCAGCAGGTGGGTGATCGCGGGCGGGTAGGCGTGCGCCGAGAGAATTTCGTTGAGCGGGCGGTCGAGACGCACCGCGCGGCCGCGCGCATGGCGCGAAGGAATCGAAAAGCCCAGCAGGCGGTCGGTGTATGTCTCGGCAAGTTGGTTCATCGCCGGCCATATGGGGTCGGCGCGGCGCAGCGCAATCTAGCGCGTCACAACTTGTCGAAGCACCACAGCAGGATTGATTTCTGCGCGTGGACGCGGTTTTCGGCTTCGTCGAACACCACTGATCGGTCGCTTTCGAACACCTCCTCGGTCACTTCCTCGCCAACGTGCGCCGGCAGGCAATGGAGGAAGCGCGCGTCGGGCTTGGCGCGGGCCATGAGAGCACCGTTGACCTGGTAAGGGGACATCGCCGCCAGCTTGTTGTGCGCATGGTCCTGCCCCATCGAAACCCATGTATCGGTGGCAACGATGTCTGCCCCTTGCACGGCTTGCGCTGCATCGCCGGTGAGCGTGACGATGGCGCCGGCCGCACGCGCCTGGTCGACGAACTCGGCGGCCGGTTCGTAGCCTTGCGGCGTGCCGATCCGGACATTGAAACCGAGCACGCCCGCGGCTTCGAGAATCGAGTGAAGCACGTTGTTGCCGTCGCCCAGCCACGCGAGCTCGAGCCCTTCAAGCGACTTGCCCTGTTCTTCGATCGTCAGCAGGTCGGCCATGATCTGACATGGGTGCGAGCGGTCGGTCAGGCCGTTGATCACCGGCACGGTGGCGTGGTGCGCGAGTTCCTCGATCTTGGCGTGATCGTCGGTTCGGATCATGATCGCATCGACCATTCGGCTGAGCACGCGCGCGGTGTCGGCGAGCGATTCGCCGCGCCCGAGCTGGGTCGATCCCGCGTCCATCACCAGCGAGGTTCCGCCCAGCTGGCGCATCGCGATGTCGAAACTGACGCGGGTGCGGGTGGAATTTTTCTCGAATATCATCGCCAGCACGTGGCCGGCGAGCGGAGCATCGGCATCGGGTCGACCCTTTGCCCAACCGATACGCGCGGTCTTGCGGACGTGGGCATCGGCCAGCATCGCACGCAGAGGCATCAGGCCCCGCATCCGATAGATCGACGAAGTGCCGTCCGTTCATCAGGCGGCTTGGGGCTGATAGTCGGCCGCGCCCGCCGACAGCTTGTCGAAGAACTCGTCGAACTCTGCGTCACCGGCGACCAGCGGTGGAAGCACGCGCAAGGTGTTGTCCCCTGCGGCCACGGTGAGGAGTTGGTGGTTGTCCCGCAAGTGCGCGTAAAACGGGCGGCTTTCGACCTTCATCCGCAACCCCAACATCAACCCGCGCCCGCGGACACGATCGAACAGTTCGGGATAGTTGCCGATGAACTGTTCGAGCCGGCCCCGCAGCCGCTCGCCTTTCTCGCGAACCTCGGCGAGAAAATCCTCATTGCCGACCACGTCGAGCACCGCCGCGCCCGCCGCCATAGCCAGCGGGTTACCGCCGTAGGTTGAACCGTGAGCGCCGATGGTCATCCCGCGCGCGGCCTTCTCGGTCGCAAGACAAGCGCCGAGCGGGAAGCCGCCGCCGATTCCTTTGGCAGTGGCGAGAATATCGGGCTCGATCCCATATTGTTCGTAAGCGTAAAGCGTGCCGCTGCGCGCGACGCCGCATTGGACCTCGTCGAGCACCAGCATCAGATCGTTTTCGTCGGCCAGCCGGCGGAGGCCCTGCATGAACGCGTCGGACGCCGGGCGGATGCCGCCCTCGCCCTGGATCGGTTCGACCAGGAAGCCGGCGGTGTTCGGCCCCATCAGCGCCTTGGCGCTCTCCAGATCGTCGAACTCGGCATATTTGAACCCTGCCAGCAGGGGCATGAAGCCCTTGTGCATCTTGTCCTGATTCGAGGCACTGATGGTGGCCATCGTGCGTCCGTGAAACGCGTTCTTGAAGGTGATCAGTTCGTACTTTTCGTCACTGCCGACGTGCTGGTGATAGGAACGGGCGGTCTTGATCGCGCACTCGACCGCTTCGGCACCGGAATTGGTGAAGAACACCGTATCGGCGAATGTCAGATCGACCAGCCGCTGCGCCAGCGCCTCGCCCTGCGGACTGCCGTAGAGATTGGACACGTGCATCAGCGTTGCCGCCTGCCGCTGGATCGCGCCGATCAGCCCTTCGTGGCTATGGCCGAGCAGGTTGACCGCGATCCCGCTGGCGAAGTCGAGGTAGCGCGTGCCGTCCTCATCAATCAGATGACAATGCTCGCCGCGCACCGGGCGCACGCCGCACCGGGGATAGACGGGCATCAGGGGCGTGATCGGCATCGGTACATCCTTGGCATTGCGAACGAGCACTACGGGAAACGAAACGACAAATGGCGGCCCCCCAGCCTGAGCTCGGGAGGCCGCCATTGGCCGTCTAATGATGGGCGTTCGTCCGGTCAAACAACCGGCGGATCGCCGACGGTTCAGCCTTGGACGGGCACCAGATTGACCGCTGAATGCTTGCCGCGTCGGTCAACCTCGAGATCGAACTCGTACTTTTCGCCTTCGTTAAGCCCGCTGAGGCCCGACCGCTCGACCGCGCTGATGTGCACGAACGCATCGGGCTGGCCATCGTCGCGCACGAGGAAGCCGAAGCCCTTCATCGAATTGAAGAACTTGACCGTACCGGTCGCCTTTTCGCCCGTCAGCTCGCGCCGGGGCGCAGCCGCACCGGCACCCGCGCCGCCTCCAAAACCACCCCGGTCGCCATCGCGCGGCCGTTCCGAGCGCTCGCCGCCGCCTGTTACGGGCACCACGTCGCCGACGATCTGCAGGTCCTGCGCGGAGATTTTGCCGCCGCGATCGACCAGATTGAACGCCAGCTCCTGGCCTTCGCCGAGGCCCGCGAGCCCGGCGCGCTCGACCGCGCTGATGTGCACGAACACATCCTCGCCGCCGCCTTCCTGCGCCACGAAGCCGAAGCCTTTTTGGGAATTGAAGAACTTGACGGTGCCCTTGCCCGCACCGACGACTTGCGGAGGCATGCGGTTGAACCCGCCGCCGCCTGCGCCGCCACCCGAACCGCCGCCCGCGCCGCCGCCGCTGAACCCGCCGCCGCCACCGGGCCGGCCGCCGAAGCCGCCGCTGCGCTGACCGCCGCCGAAGCCGCCTCCACCGCCGCCACTGAAGCCGCCGCGATCACCGCCGCCGCCAAAGCTTTCGCCGCCGCCGCTGCTGTTACCGCCAAACGGATCGAAGCTGTCTTCGCCGAATCCGTCGCGCTTGTCTTTGCCCCGACGGCGTCCTTTATCGTAACCCATACCTGAAAACGTACCTTCGCCTGCCTCGCCGCCCGTTTCGCATTTCCCGAGGACGCGGACGGAGCGCACCGGGGCGAGGAAAGCGGCGCCTGGGCAGCCGGCATCCCCGTCGAACAAGCGGCTTTCATAGCGCAAGAGTCGCTTTTGCGCGAACGAATTTACCGCAACCAATGCTAACGCGCATGATTGTGTCATTTCGGCAAAGATCGGCTCGCTTGCCTCTCGCCGCCGGTGGCGGCATGAGCGGCAGTCATGGACATTATCGCACTTCTTAGTGATCCCTCGGCGTGGCTGGCTTTGATTACCCTGGTCGCGCTCGAAGTGGTGCTCGGGATCGACAATCTGGTGTTCATCGCGATCCTGTCGAACAAGTTGCCCGCGCACCAGCAGGCGCGTGCGCGGCGTATCGGTCTCAGCCTTGCGCTGGTCATGCGGATCATGCTGCTGATGCTGATCGGCTGGCTGGTCACGCTGCAGGCGCCGCTGATCGATCTTGGCATCACCGGACCACCGGGCGCACATGGAGAGCCGCAGTTCGATACCGCGTTTTCCGGGCGCGATCTGATACTGCTCGCCGGCGGGCTTTTCCTGCTCTGGAAAGCGACCAAGGAAATTCATCACGCGGTTTCTCCCGAAGAAAATTCGGGCGACCTGCTCGACAAGACAAAGGGGCCCGCGCAGATCGTGTTCGGGGCCGCGATCGCGCAGATCATCGCGCTCGACATCGTTTTTTCGGTAGACTCGATCCTGACCGCGGTGGGCATGACCGACGAGGTCCCGATCATGGTCGCGGCTGTGGTCATCACCGTGACGGTCATGCTGTTTGCCGCCGACCCGCTGGCCAAATTCATCGAGAACAATCCGACGCTGGTAATGCTTGCTTTGGCATTCCTGGTGATGATCGGCTTCGTGCTCATCGCTGACGCATTCGGGTTTCACGTGCCCAAGGGTTATATTTACGCGGCAATGGGCTTTTCGGTCGCAGTCGAGGGACTCAACATCTTTCAGCGCAAGCGCCGCGCCAAGGCGATCGATCAATGAGCGCGTTCCGTCGCCTGTCCGGTGCGATGCTGGTGAGCCCGCAGATCACCGTCGACGATGTCGCCGTCGCCAAGGCCGAAGGCGTGACGTTGATCGTCAACAACCGGCCCGAGGGCGAGAGCGACGATCAGACGCCCGGCCGCGCGATCGAGGCCGCGGCGCACGCCGCCGGGATCGAGTATCTCGCAATCCCGATCACCCACGCCGGTTTCAGCCATCCGCAGGTCGTGAAGCTGGCCGAGGCGATTGAGCGGACGGCTGGCCCGGTGCTCGGCTACTGCCGGTCGGGCACGCGTTCGACGCTGCTGTGGGCGCTCGCGCGGTCGAGCATGGGCGACGATCCCGAGGCGCTGGCGGCCGCTGCCGCATCTGCCGGGTACGACGTGGCTTCGGTGCGCCCGGCGATGGATGCGCTCGCCGCCGCGCGATGAACGCGCAAGCGTTGCAATTCGGTGGCTCGCTTGTCGCCATTCTCCTGCTCGCCGGTATCGCACATTGGCTCCGCCTCGGCGGCGACAGCCGCATTCGGGATGAGGGGCACTTGCGCGCGCTCGCCGAGGAGGCGCTGTATGGCTTCGATCCGACTGACATTGCGATCGACCGCGCGGGATACGGAGCACTCGCGCGCGACGCCGAGGGGCGCGTGATGGTTTTGCGCCGGCACGGTGCGCACTTCGTCTCGCGGCTGCTCGACAGCCATGCGCACGCACGGCTCGACCGGAATTTTCTCGTCGTCGGCACAGGTGACAAGCGGTTCGGCGAAGTTACGCTCGACCTCGGCACCGAAGCGCAGGCTTGGGCCGCTAGTCTGCGGCGGCTATAGAGCGGGAGCCATGCCGCACTTTTCACCCACCGACTACGCCGTCCCCGGGTTCGTCGTGCTCGTCCTGATCGAGATGATCTGGGCGCGGCGGCTGCGGCGCGAGGCGTACGAACCGCGCGATACACTTACCAGCCTGGCGTTCGGGCTCGGTAGCACCGTGGCGGGGTTGTTGACCGGCGGGGTGTTCCTGGCGCTGTTCCTGTGGGCCTGGCAATTCCGCCTGTTCGACATCGGGTGGGCGTGGTGGGCGTGGCCGCTGTGCTTCGTGCTCGACGATCTGGCCTATTACTGGATTCACCGCTTCGGCCACCGCGTCCGCTGGTTCTGGGCGAGCCACGTCAATCACCATTCGAGCCAGCACTACAACCTGTCGACCGCGTTGAGACAGACGTGGACCGGGTTCCTCACTCTCGGCTTCGCATTCAAGCTGCCGCTGGTGCTCCTGGGCTTTCATCCGATAATGATCGCGATCGTCGGCGGGTTCAACCTGATCTACCAGTTCTGGATCCACACCGAGGCGATCGGGCGCATGCCACGCTGGTTCGAGGCGGTGATGAACACACCCAGCCATCACCGAGTCCACCACGCGACCAACCCGCGCTACCTCGACCGCAATTATGCCGGCGTGTTCATCGTGTGGGATAAAGCGTTTGGCACTTTCGAGCCCGAGACCGATGACGAACGGATCCGCTACGGGATCGTCAAGCAGCTCGGCACCTTCAACTTGGCGTGGTCGGTGTTCCACGAATGGATCGGCATTGCGCAAGACATGCGGCGCAGCCCGTGGCGCTACAAGCTGGCGTACCTCGTGCGGGAGCCAGGCTGGAGCCATGACGGCAGCCGCGAAACCAGCGGTATGATCCGAGCTCGCTGGGAGCAGCTAAACAAGGTTTCACGCGAAAACCCGATTGCGGAGCCACGCGAGCCTGCCTAACCGCTGTTGAAAGCGCTACCGCCCGTTCGGGCCACCTGAGCGCGCGGGGGTGCTAGATGGACACGTTCGACATCATCGTGATCGGCGGCGGGAGCGCAGGGTCTGCGGCGGCCGGGCGGCTCGCCGAGGACGGCAAGCGTACCGTCTGCCTGGTAGAAGCCGGCGGGACCAACGAGCACGTGTTCACCCGCACGCCCGGCTTGCTGGCGCTGATGCCTGACAAAAGCATGTTCAAGTACGACACCGAACCGATGGACGGGCTCGGCGGCCGGGTAGGTTACCAGCCGCGCGGCAAGGGGCTGGGCGGGTCGAGCGCGGTCAATGGCATGGTCTATATCCGCGGCAATGCGTGGGATTACGACAACTGGGCGGCGCTCGGCTGCACCGGATGGAGCTGGGACGATGTGCTGCCGGTATTCAAGCGCCAGGAAGACAACGCGCGGGGCGCGGGCGCATACCACGGGAAAGGCGGGCCGCTGCGGGTCAGCGATCAGGTCGCGCCGAGCCCGGTGGGCGAAGCGTTCGTCGAAGCGGCGAGCCGATTGCAGCTGCCGCTGAACGACGATTTCAACGGGGCGCGGCAGGAAGGCTTCGGGCTATTCCAGGTCACCCAGCACAACGGCGAACGCTGGAGTTCGGCGCGCGCCTTCATCGACCCCTTGGCAGGCCACAAGAACCTCACCAAGCGCACCGGCGCGCTGGTCGAGCGGATCGAGATCGAGGATGGGCGTGCGGCCGGAGTGACCATCCGCGTGGGCGGGCGGAGCGAAACGCTGCGCGCGCGCGGCGGCGTGGTGCTGAGCGCCGGCGCGTTCGGCAGCCCGCAGATACTGATGCTGTCGGGCGTCGGTCCGGGCGCCGAGCTCCAGCGCCACGGGATCGCCCTCAAGCTGGACAAGCCCGCGGTCGGCGCGGACTTGCAGGACCACTGCGACTACCTCGTCGGTTACGAGCTCGATGATCTGTCGCTGTTCGGCGGTTCGCTGCGCGGGATGTGGCAGCTCGCCAAGGCATTCGTCGAGCACCGGTTCAAGCGCACCGGCATGCTAACCACCAACTTCGCCGAGAGCGGCGGGTTCGTGACTATCCGTCCCGATGCGCCAGCGCCCGACATCCAGTATCATTTCATCCGCGCGATCATCCAGAACCACGGTCGCGATCGATTGAAGGTTCACGGTTTCTCGCTCCATGCTTGCGTGCTGCGGCCCGAAAGCCGCGGTTGGGTCAAGCTCGCCAGCCCCGACCCGGCGGTCGCGCCATCGATCAATCCCAACTTCCTCTCCGACGAGCGCGACCTTCATCTGCTGCGCGACGGCGCGCGGCTGATGCACCGTATCGCCGCCACTCCGCCGATGTCGGATCTCGGCGCGGTCGAGCGCAACCCGGTCGATTTCGACGACGACGCCGCGCTCGAGGCGCGCATCCGCGAGGTGTCCGACACGATCTACCATCCAGTCGGCACTTGCCGGATGGGCGGGGATCCCGCTTCGGCGGTCGACCCGTCGCTGGCGTTCCGCGGGATCGACAACTTGTGGGTGGCCGACGCTTCGATCATGCCGCGGCTGGTTTCGGGCAACACAAACGCGCCGAGCATCATGATCGGCGAACGCTGCGCCGATTTCGTGAACGCTGCGCTGGCGGCATAAAAAAGGGCCGAGGCGCTAGGCCCCGGCCCAAAGGCGGTGTTCGCAGGCGGAACTTCGGAAAATCAGTTGTAGGCGCGCTCTCCGTGTTCGCCGATGTCGAGGCCGTCGTATTCGACCTCTGGCGAGACCCGCAGGCCGGTGACCAGTTTAGCGGCCGTGATAGCGATCGCGGTACCGACCGCGGCCCACACCACCGTCGCGGTAACCGCCCCGATCTGCACCAGCGTTTGCGCTCCCATGCTTGCCGACCCGTCGCCCGGCCCGCCGAACAGCGGATCGTGCAGGATGCCGGTGCCGATCGCGCCGATCATTCCACCGATGCCGTGAATGCCGAACGCATCGAGCGCGTCGTCGTAACCGAGCATCGGCTTGAGCTTGGACACTGCGAAGAAGCAGATCACCGAGGCCAGCGCGCCGAGTACGATCGCGCCGAACACCCCGACGTTGCCGGCTGCGGGTGTCACCGCCACCAGTCCCGCGACGATGCCCGAGCAGAAGCCCAGGGCCGAACCCTTGTGGCCCATCGCGCGCTCGATCAGCATCCAGGCCAGCGCAGCGGCGGCAGTCGCGACGAAAGTGTTGATCATCGCCAGGCCCGCGGACCCATCGGCCTCGAGCGCCGACCCGGCGTTGAAGCCGAACCAACCGACCCACAACAGGCCCGTGCCGACCATGGTCAGGGTCAGCGAGTGCGGCGGCATCGGCTCGGCGGGATAGCCCTTGCGCTTGCCGAGGATGATTGCCGCCACCAGCGCCGAGACGCCGGCGTTGATATGCACCACCGTTCCACCGGCAAAATCGAGCGCGCCCATCTCGAAGAATAGGCCGCCGGCCGCCCACACCATGTGCGCAATCGGGAAATAGACGATCGTCAGCCAGATCAGCCCGAACACCATCACCGCGGAGAACTTGATCCGCTCCACCGTCGAGCCGAGCACCAGCGCGGCGGTGATCGCGGCAAAAGTCATCTGGAAGCAGATGAACACGTACTCGCTGATCACTTCGTCCGAGAACGTCGCCGCTGTGCTGCCGGGTGTCACCCCGGCGAGGAAGAACTTGCCCCAGGAAACGAATGCGTTGCCTTCGGGCCCGAACGCCATGCCATAGCCCCACATCACCCACACCAGCATGGCGAGGCACGCGATCGCGCCGATCTGGGTCATCGTCGAGAGCATGTTCTTCGACCGCGTCAGGCCGCCATAAAAAAGCGCGAGGCCCGGCAGGATCATCATCAGCACGAGAATAGTCGAGGTCATCATCCAGGCGTTGTTGCCGGGGTTGGGAACCTTGGCGGCCGCCTCAACCGGTGCGGCCTGCTGGGCAAACGCAGCAGTCGTGCAGCCAATCGAAAGAGCCGTCGCGAACACGGCGGTAACGGTGAATCTCATGCCGGCCCCTGCGCCACGCCGGACGATCACCGGCTTCGCACATGCAGCAAAAGCCGTGCCAAACGGGCGCACGCTTGATCCGCTCGGTTGCGGGTACATGACCGGTTGAGGGAATGCCCGTTAGTTGGGCAGCTGTTTACCCGACAGGCAGTTCCAGCCGGGCCCAGACGGGCAAGTGGTCCGAGGCTTTGGCGGCAAGGGCGCTATGATGCACGCCCTGCGCCACGACCCGCCATTGGCGACAGGCGACGACGCGATCAAGTTGGGCAACCGGATTGCGCGCCGGAAAGCTGCGCCCGGGGACGAGCGAGTGCCACCGGTGAGCGAGTTCGCGCATCGCACCGGACCCCGCGCCCCATTGATTGAAGTCGCCCATCAGCACCGTCGGGCAGGATTGCTCGCATGCGTCGACATGCTTGACGATCGCACGAATCTGGTCGCGGCGGCGCAGGCCCGACAGATCGAGGTGTACCCCTACCGCGCGCAGCCGTACGCCGTGGGCGAGGAAATCCCCCCGCACCGCGCCGCGCGGCTCGAGCCGGGGCAAATCAACTGCATGCGCTTCGATATGCTCAAAGCTTTTGCGCACGAGCAATGCGTTGCCATGCCAGCCAAGACTGTGCGGGCGCCGCGCGACGGGCATCGCATGCCATGGCGTGTCATCCAGCGCGGCCAGCGATATGACACTCTCGCGCGCGCCGAACCGTCGGTCGCATTCCTGCAATGCGATGACGTCGGCATCGAGCTCGCGCAGAACTGCCAGCACGCGATCGGGATCGCGTTTTCCGTCGTTTCCGACACCCTTGTGGATATTGTAACTGGCGAACGTCAGCTGCACGTGGGTGATGGAACGCGCCTCACTCGCGAACGGTCCCGGCGTCGCCAGCGATATATCGATCGGGCGGGCGCGTAACCAAGCCGTCGATGCTGCGGGTGCGGCCTGCCATCTTGGTTTCCCACTTCGTCGGGTCGGCCTGCGCGTGGTACTTGACCAGCGTCGCCCGGTCGCGTTCGTACTCCATCAACGGCACGCCCCAACCGCAACTGGTCTGCACGCTGTCGATGGCAATATCGAAGATCTGGCGCGTCCCCGGCAGCAGCCGGAAATGGGCCGCCAGTTCGCCCCACTCGGCGTCTTGCGCCAGCACCGGGCGGCCGCGGCCATAGATGCGCAGGATCAGCGCGGGCTGCTGGAAATTGCACACCATCAGCGTGATCCGCCCGTCGGCGAGCAAATGCGCATTGGTCTCATTACCCGAACCGCCCAGGTCAAGATAAGCGACGCGCGTCGGCGACAGAACCTTGAGCGTTTCGTCGAGGCCCTTGGGACTAAGGTTGATGCGTCCGTCAGCAGCCGCGGTGGCGACGAAGAATATCGGCTGGGCATCGATCATCGCGACGTGGTCGCTGGTCAGTGCGTCGAAGAAATCGGCCATCAGCGCATCAGCCCGCCGATGAGGTTACGCACGAAACGACCCGCAAAAGGCCCGGCAATGCTGGTCGCAATCGACCCGCCTGCCGAAGTGGCCGCATTGCGGATCGGATTCGAGCGCGACTTCTTGCCGAGCACCGCGTTCGCCGCGATCGTCGCCGCCGACCCGACGGCCGCACCGGTGGCAGCCTTGGTCGCGCGTCCGAAAATATCGCCCCAGATGCGCGGGCTTTTCTGTTCGCGCTTGCCGACTTCCGCGCGACCGTTGTCGGCCACTTCCTGTGCGGTCTCAGAAGCGTCCTGCGCTTTTTGCGCGAGCACTTCGGCGGCGCTTTCGCGGTCCACCCGCGCATCGTACTTGCCCGAAAACGGACTAATCGACTGGATGATCGCGCGCTCCTTAAGCTCAATCGGGCCCAATCGGCTGCGCGGCGGCTTGATCAACGTGCGCTGGACGACCGACGGCGCGCCGTCTTCCATCAGCGTCGACACCAGCGCCTCGCCGGTCTTCAGCTCGGTAAGCGCCTGCTCCACGTCAAGCTTGGGATTGATGCGAAAGGTCTCCGCCGCCGCGCGAATCGCCCTCTGATCGCGCGGAGTATACGCGCGCAGCGCGTGCTGAACGCGGTTGCCGAGCTGGCCAGCGACGGTTTCGGGAATGTCGATCGGGTTTTGGGTCACGAAGAAAACGCCGACGCCCTTTGAGCGGATCAGGCGGACGACCTGCTCGATCTTGTCCTCGAGCGCCTTGGGCGCTTCGTTGAACAACAAGTGCGCCTCGTCGAAGAAGAATACCAGCTTGGGCTTTTCGGGATCGCCGACCTCGGGGAGGATCTCGAACAGCTCGGCGAGCAGCCACAGCAAGAACGTGGCGTAAAGCTTGGGGCTCTGCATCAACCGGTCGGCAGCGAGCACGTTGACAAAGCCGCGGCCTTTTTCGTCGGTACGGATGAAATCCGCAATCTCCAGCGCCGGCTCGCCGAAGAATTCCGCGCCGCCCTGGCTGTCCAGGCTGAGCACCTGGCGCTGAATCGTCCCGACGCTGGGCCTGGTGACGTTGCCGTACCGCGCAGACAGGTCGCTCGCATTTACGCTGACATGAGCGAGCATCGCCTGCAGGTCATTGAGATCGAGCAGCAGCAGGCCCTGCTCGTCGGCAAAGCGGAAGACGATGTCGAGCACGCCCTGCTGCGTGTCGTTGAGATCGAGCAGTCGGCCGAGCAGCAACGGTCCCATTTCGGAGATCGTCGTACGGATCGGGTGCCCCTGCTGTCCGTAGAGGTCCCAGAAGACCACCGGGTTATCCGAATACGCGTAATCGTCCATGCCCAGGTCGCTAGCGCGCTGCTGAAGCGCGGCGGCGTGCTTGAATGTGGGCGAACCGGGCATCGAAATCCCCGACAGGTCACCTTTGACGTCGGCGAGAAACACCGGGACGCCTTGAGCCGAAAAGCTTTCGGCGAGTCCTTGCAGGGTCACCGTCTTGCCCGTGCCGGTCGCGCCGGCGACCAATCCGTGGCGGTTGGCGCGCGACAGTTCGAGGTACTGCTTTTCGCCGTTGTCGGCGAGGCCGATAAAGATCTGGCTCATAGCTCGTAAATCCATCCCGCAACGCCCGCCCCGTGTGCGGAGCGGCCGCGCGCCGGTCAAGCTCCCTCGACACCGGCAAGCAAGCCGCTAAGGCGGTGGGCGATGGCCGGGCGCCCACCTTTCGTATTGCTCGACGATGCCCGCGCGCCAACGCATTCGGGCGGCGCGGCGGATGCGCACCTGTTCGAGAACCCGGTGCAAGTGTTCGTGGCGCACCGGCCAGATGAGGTGGCGCAAGTGCTCGCCGCGGCCGACGCGGCGCGGGACGAAGGCGGAACGCTGGCCGGCTATATCGCATACGAAGCGGGCCTCGCGCTCGAAGCGAAGCTTGCCCCGCTGGCAGCGGCACGGACCGGCGCGGGAGGCCCGCTGGTGTGGCTCGGGCTGTTCGACGCGCCTGAGGTAATCCTGGCTGGCGATGTCCCGGCGTGGCTCGCCGAGCGCGCAGGGGGACACGCCTCACTCGGTCCGCTGGTCCCGCAACTTTCGCCCGGCGGCTATGTCGATGCCTTTACTGCATTGCAGGAAGCGGTCCGCGCGGGCGACATCTACCAGGCCAACCTCACGTTCCCGCTGACCGGCAGTTTCCGCGGCGATCCGCTGGCGCTTTACGCCTCGCTACGCGATCAAGCGCGGGCGGGTTACGGCGGGGTGGTTTTCGATGGACAGCACTGGCTCGCCAGCCTGTCGCCCGAACTGTTCGTCAGCCTCAAGGACGGCGAGGCCAAGGCCAAGCCGATGAAGGGCACGCGCCCTCGTGCTGCGGACGAAGCGGCGGATCAGGTGATGACCGAAGAGCTTGCCGCTTCGGTCAAGGACAAGGCCGAAAACTTGATGATCGTCGATCTGATGCGCAACGATCTTTCGCGCGTCGCCGAGCCAGGATCGGTGCGTGTCGAGTCGCCGTTTGCGATCGAGACTTATCCCACGGTGCACCAGATGGTCACCACCGTGCGCGCGCGGCTGGCCGAAGGAACCGGGGCGATGGATATGGTGCGCGCGCTGTTCCCGTGCGGCTCGATCACCGGCGCACCCAAGATTCGCGCGATGGAACTGATCGGCCAGCTCGAACGCGATGCGCGCGGTGCTTACTGCGGCGCGATCGGACGAATCGGCCCGAATGGAGAGGCAGCCTTCAACGTCGCCATCCGCACCTTGCGGTTGACCGAGATCGAGAATGCGCAGGGCACCGCGGTGCTTGGCGTGGGCGCGGCGATCGTGGCCGACAGCGAGGCTTTGCCCGAATGGCGTGAGAGCCTGGTCAAGGCGCGCTTCGCCAGCCGTGCCGCGCCGGGGTTCGATCTGATCGAGACGATGCGCTTCGATCCCGAACACGGCGTGCCACTGCTCGAGCTGCACCTTGAGCGGATCAAGGCGAGCGCCACCGAGCTCGGCTTCTCTTTCGACCGCCACACCGCGCGCAATCGTATCCAGGCTTTATGCTTCGATCTCGATGCTCCGGCGAGGCTGCGCCTGCTGGCCTCGTGCCGCGGCGAACTCGCGCTCGAGGCTGCACCGCTACCCGCTCCGCTCGACGAACCAGTGATCTGCATCGCGCTTCCTTTGCCGGTCGACACGGGGGACTGGCGCTTGCGACACAAGACCAGTGACCGCGACTTTTACGACCTGGCGCGCGAAGCGGCAGCCGAAGCCGGGGCAACTGAAGCGCTGTTCGTGCGCGACGACGGGCTGGTGACCGAAGGCAGCTTCACCAACCTGTTCGTCGAACGGGACGGTGTCCTCGTCACCCCGCCCACGACGCTAGGGCTGCTGCCTGGCGTATTCCGCCGATCGCTGATCGACGAACGCCGTGCACGCGAGGGCGAACTGACGCTCGAGGATCTCGCCGATGGTTTCCTCGTCGGCAACGCCTTGCGCGGCCTCCTGCGAGCACGACTGCTATGATCCCGATCCTGTTCGAAGACAGTGAAGCGCTGGTAATCGACAAGCCGGCGGGACTCCCGGTCGACCGGCCACGCGCGGGAGGCGGATGCCTTGCTGATCATCTCGATGAACTGCGGTTGGGCTTCCAGCGCGAGCCTACGCCCGTCCATCGGCTCGATACCGACACCTCGGGCTGCTTGCTGCTCGCGCGCAATCCCAAGGCCCTGGTGCGCTTTGCCAGAGCATTCGAGGAGCGTGTGGTCGAAAAGCGCTACCTCGGGATTGTCGCCGGCGAACTGGCGGACGACGCGGGGACGATCGAACTGTCCCTGTCCAAGATCAGCTCAGCCGAACAGGGCTGGCGGATGATCGCGGCGAGGAAGGGCAAGCCATCGGTTACCCACTGGCGCAAGGTGGCGGTAGTCGGCGGGAGGACGCTGGTGGAGTTCCGGCCCGAGACCGGGCGCACCCACCAGATACGCATCCACGCGCTGGCCGGGCTTGGCATGCCGCTAGCAGGGGACCCGGTCTATGGTGACCAGGATTCGGGCCCGCGAACGATGCTGCACGCGGCCGAGCTGGTCATTCCGCGCACCACCAAGCCGCCGGTCGCGGCGCAAGCGCCGCTGCCGGCTGATTTCGCCCAGCTCGGTTTTGGCGATGGCTGACCTCGACGAGTTGCTCGACCGCGCGTTGAGCCAGGCACGCGAGACTTTTCTCGCCGCCACCGGACCCGGCGGTCAGAATGTCAACAAAGTCGCCAGCGCCGTCCAGCTGCGGCTCGACGTGTACGCGTTACGCCTGTCGCCCGATGTGTTCGCGCGTCTAAAGACGCTCGCCGGCAGTCGGATGACTGCGGCCGGAGAGATCGTGCTGGCCGCGCGGCGCTATCGCACGCAGGAAGCCAACCGTGCCGATGCGCGCGAGCGCGTGGCGGAGCTGATTCGCGAAGCGCACAATGCGCCGAAACCGCGCGCCAAGAGCCGGCTAAACCGGGTCGGCAAGGAAGCGCGCATCAAGGGCAAGAAATCGCGCGGCACGATCAAGGCCAATCGCGGCAAGGTAGACTGGTGAGCGGGCTCCGATAAGGCGCCACACGCTTGACTTTGACCCCCATTTGCACCAATGGCCGCGCCCGACGGGCGGCGCACGTGTGCCGCCCTTGGTATTTCAGGCTTTGAAAGCCCGAACACAGCGAATCAGGAAACCGCCATGGCGAAGTCTGCAACCGTCAAGATTCGGCTGGTCTCGACCGCCGACACCGGCTTCTTCTATGTCACCAAGAAGAACCCGCGCAACCACTCGGAAAAGTTCACCTTCCGCAAGTACGACCCCGTCGCGCGCAAGCACGTCGAGTTCAAGGAAGCCAAGATCAAGTGATCCTGAACGCCCGGAACTCTATGGGTTCAGTGGCGGTTCAACGCTCCGACATTAACTGCCGGAGCATGCAGACCTTGAAAAAATTCTCGAAAATTTCTCTGCGCGCCGCTGTCGCCGGCGCGCTTTCGGTGTCCGTGCCAGCCACTATGCTGACGCTGCCCATCGCGCCTGCGATGGCGCAGACGAGCCAGCTCGATCAGGCGGTCGCTGCGCTGCGCGGCATTTCGACGATGACGGCCAACTTTACCCAGACCGACCGCAAGGGGCAGACCTTGTCGGGCGTGCTGACGTTGAAGCGACCCGGCAAGATCCGTTTCGAATACCAGAAGAGTGCCAAAATGCTGGTCGTTTCGAACGGCAAGTCGCTCTACCTGATCGACTACGAGGTCAATCAGGTTCAGCGCTGGCCGATCGGCAATTCGCCGTTGGGCGCGCTGCTTGATCCCAATCGCGACGTGAAACGATACGGCAAATTGATTCCTTCGAGCGACGACAACGTCGTCACGGTCGAGGTGAGGGACAGCAAGCATCCTGAATATGGGGTGATTACGCTTATATTCGTGCGCAATGCATCGGCGCCTGGTGGGCTGCAGTTGACCAACTGGGTCGCGCTTGACGCGCAGAACGGACGGACGACGGTGCGGCTTACCAATCAGCGTTATGGCATGGCGATTGCTGACAGCTCATTCAGCTTCAAGGACCCGCGCCGTTCGGCTGGTCGCCGCTAGATCACGCTTGGCCCGCACCCCGTTCGGGCCTTGCGACAAACGGCGTTAACGTGTTCATCAGGCCGAAAGCCCAGCGAGCCTAAACCCGTAATTGCAGACGGCCTGAGGCGGGTTTCCCCCCTGTTGCCCTAGCCTCTTCAGAGGCCGGCTGCACAAGCGTGACGAACGCTACAAGGAACCCTCGCACCAGTGCCCCCGGTGCGAGGGTTTTTTGTTGTGGTTGCGGGGTGCGGGCGTGCTCCCTATCCGCAGTTCATGATCTCGATTGCTTCCTGGAACATCAATTCGGTACGCCTGCGTATCGAACAGGTCGCGCGCATGCTGCAAGAGCAGGCGATCGACGTGCTGTGCCTGCAGGAGATAAAGTGCCAGGAGCATCAGTTCCCTGCCCAGGCGCTGGCCGATCTCGGCTATGTCCACCAGGCAGTGCACGGGCAGAAGGGCTATCATGGCGTGGCCACGGTCAGCCGGCTGCCTTTCCGCGAGCTGCATCGGCATGACTGGCAGGACAACGGCGAGGCGCGCCACGTCGGCGTCGAGCTGACCGGCCCGGGAGCCGGCCTTGTGATCGAGAACGTCTACATTCCCGCCGGCGGCGATACGCCGGACCGCGAAGTCAACGCCAAGTTCGGCCAGAAGCTCGACTTTCTTGAGCGGATGACCCGCTGGGCGGATGCACTCGATCGCCCCACGCTGATCCTCGGCGATTTCAACGTCGCGCCGCTCGAGTGCGACGTTTACGATCACAAGGCGCTGGTTAAAGTCGTCAGCCACACGCCGGTAGAGGTCGCGGCGCTGAGCCGGTTCGGCGATGCGCATGGCTGGGTCGATCTCGGCCGCCAGTTCATCCCGGCGCCGCAGCGCAATTATTCATGGTGGTCATATCGCGCATTCTGGCGCGAGAAGGATCAAGGCCGCCGGCTCGACCATATGTGGGCCAGTCCCGATCTGGCGCGCCATGCGACCAGCCACCGGCTGATCGAGGAAACGCGGCGGTGGGAGAGGCCAAGCGACCACGTGCCATTGGTGACGGAGTTCGACCTCTGACGATCACCACTCCGTCGCGCCGTGCTGCCCAGGCGGTCGATGCGCTGCGCCACGGCTGGCCGATCGCGCTCGACGACGGCCCGGTTTTGCTTCCGGCGGAAACCGCGCTTGCGGATGGGGCGAGCTCTGCTTCGATGCTGATTTCCGCCGCGCGCGCCGCGACCCTGAAACTGATCAATCAGCTCGAAGCCGCTGAGCCGCACGCGCCGGTGCTGGTGCGCGGGGCCGATCCGTTCGATCTCGGCGCGGCGAGAGCCTTGGCGGATCCCGCGCTCGATCTCAGATATCCGCTAAAAGGCCCGTTCAAGGCCGAAGCGCTCGAATGGACCGGGAGTGCCGCTGCAGCGCTCGATCTGGCGCGAATCGCAGGAATCTTACCGGCGTTTCTGGTCGATCCGCAGCACGCCGGCGAAGCGCAGCCGTTCGGTCCCGCTGATCTGGTCGCGCTCACGGACCCTGCGCGACTGGTGATCGCCGCCCGCGCACGTCTGCCGGTGAGCGCGAGCGAGGATTGCGAGATCGTCGCCTTCCGCAGCCCGGACGATTTGCGCGAGCATGTCGCGCTGGTGTTCGGCGAAGCGCGTTCAGACCGCGCGCCGCTCGTGCGGCTCCACTCCGAATGCCTAACCGGCGACGTCCTCGGCAGCCTGAAATGCGACTGCGGTCCGCAGCTAGACGCCGCGCTTCATGCCGCCGCCGAGGAAGCCCGCAGTGGCGGCTGGGGCGTGGTGCTCTACCTTCGACAGGAAGGGCGCGGGATTGGTCTGATCAACAAGCTGCGCGCCTATCGCCTGCAGGACCAGGGTTTCGACACGGTCGATGCGAACCAGCGGCTGGGTTTCCCCGATGAGGCGCGCGACTTTCCGATTGCCGCGCGCATGCTTGACTTGCTCGGCGCACGGAGCGTGCGGTTGATGACCAACAACCCGGCCAAGTTAGCCGCGCTCGAGGCTGCCGGCCTGGCGGTGGTGGAGCGCATCGCGCACCAATTGCCCGATAATCCGCACAACGCCCGCTACCTCGCGACCAAGCGCGATCGCGCAGGACATCTGCTCAAGTAAGCCGATGCCCCAAGGCCTGACCCATCCGCACCGCGGTGCCGGGGCCAAGCTCGGGCAGCCATTCGATCCGGCCGGGCTCGAACAAGAGGACCACGGTCGAGCCGAGATAGAAGCGCCCCATCTCGTCGCCGGCCGAAAACTGCGGCCCGTCGGTGAAAGTGGCTTCGGCCACCGCCCGTCCGTGTGGTGCGACCCGCCCGCCCCATACGGTTTCGATGCCCGCGACAATCATCGCTCCGACCATCACGCTGGCCATCGTGCCGAGCGGAGAATCGAACAGGCACGACAGCCGTTCATTGCGCGCGAACAGGCCTTCGACGCCTCCGGCGGTCACCGTGTTCACCGAGAACAAGTCGCCGGGGACATAGCGGGTGCTATGCAGGGTACCGTCGGCCGGCATGTGGACGCGGTGGTAATCCTTAGGCGACAGGTAGATCGTCACAAACCTCCCACCTTCGAACCGCGCGGCGGTGGCGGCGTCTCCGGCAAGAAGTTCGGCAACCGAGTAGTCGCGCGCCTTCGCCTGCACGATCCGACCGCCGGCGATCGGGCCGATCTGGCTGATCGCCCCATCCGCCGGACTGAGTACATACGCCACGGCATCGGCCAGCGGCCGGGCGCCGGGCTTGAGCGCGCGGGTGAAAAAGGCGTTGAAGCTGGGATAGGCTTCGGCGGGCTCCGCCGCCTCGGTCATATCGACATCGTAGAAGTCAATGAAGCGCTTGATCAAACTCTGTTTAAGCCACGGAACAGTGCTGTCGGCGAGCCGACCCGCCAGTTTCGACAAGCCGTGCTGCGGAGCAAGGTGCTGCGCGCGGATGAAAAATGCACTCATGCAATGGCGATGGGCACGGCGGCGGCGTTCGTCAACGCAACTGGCTGTCCTTGCTGCCCCGGCGATTGATGGTCGAATGACGCACCTCGGCGTCGCGTTCGGTCTGACAGGCGACACACGTGCGAACTCCGGCGAGCGCGGTCCGGCGGCGTTCGGGAATGGACTCGCCGCAGTCGTCGCAGAATTCGGCGCTGGGGCCGCGTGCAAGCCGGGCGCGCGCGGCCTGGACGGCATCCTTTACCGTATCGTCGATCTGATCCTGGACCGCTCCGTCGCGGGTCCAACCGCCTGCCATCGTTTTGCTCCTCGCCGGATCAACCGGCAGGGCGGGGACGGGTTCCTTGGCGGAGACTTCAGCGCTTTTCGAACGGCTTGAGGCCAAGCCCCAGCGCGTTGGAGCCGATCGCCAACTTGTCACCCGACCAGTCTGCGACGAACGCGCTGGACCGACGCACGTCTGGCGCGAAGCGGGCGTCGTTGCCGGCGATCGTCAGGCCGTCGGCGCTGTTGGCGTGATGCTCTGCGGCGACCGCGATGAAGGCAGAGTAATTCTCCTTGTCGCGGCCCTGGACGAACCAGTTGTTGGTGATCTGTCCAGCCGAGCCTTCGGGCAGGTCGATCATGTAGTTGGTGCCGCGCCCAGCCGAATCGTCAAAGCTGTTGGCGGCCACGTCGACCCGGCGCGCGCGCGATTTCAGATAATGCCCGCCGGTGCCGCGCTCGAACCGGGTGCGGGTCACCCGCAGGGATCCGTAGTCGCCGACATAGACCGAGTGCGCGCAGCCCGACGAATCCTCGCAGTTGCCGAGCCCGGAGAAGGTGCTCTTGTCGATCACGATCGTGCCGCTTGGGTCGCTGCCGGTGAGGATGCCCTGCTGGCTATCGGCGAACCAGCTTTGCGCGACAGTCAGGTCGCCTTGTTCGAGCCGGATGCCGGCACCGTTATGATCGGGCACCGCCATGCCGCGAAACGTAATGCCCGAAATGCGCGCCGCGCGTCCGCGCAGGACCAGCGCTGCCTTGCCTTCGCATGTGGTGGAATCGAATATCGCGCTGCCCGGCTGCGCGGCGAGATAGGTAACCAATCCGCCTTGCTGGACCGCACACTGGCGATATGTGCCCGGCGCGATCGAGATCGACCCCTGGCCGTTGCCGATCGCATCGACCGCCTGTTGCAAGCTGGCATAGCCGCGGCCTGTCTCGACGACGGTGAACGCCTGCTCGCGTGGTTGCGCCAGCACAGCCGCGACCGGGATGGCCGCAACCGCGACCGCCGCGAACGCGCAGACCAGCAAGGCCGAAGGGCGGGCGGGCGTGGGTCGGACCGAGTTTTGCATGGCGCATGGCTATCGGAAAAAGGTTAATTTCGGCCTAAGCGTAAGAGGCCGGCCCCGTCGTGGCTTGCTGCCGTCGGCCCCACGTCGACAAAGCGGTCAACCCGTTTCGAACTAACCTTGGTGGGCCCGTATGGCTTGGAGGAAAGCCTGCCCATATGCATCGAGCTTGCGTGCGCCGACCCCGCCGATCTCGCCCAGCTCGGACAGCGTGCGCGGCTTGAGCCCGGCCATCTCGCGCAAGGTCGCATCGTGGAAGATCACATATGGCGGCATTCCCGCGGCGCGCGCCAGTTCCCGCCGGACCTCCCGCAGCGCCTCGAACAGCGGATCGCCGACCGGGTTGGCCTCTCCGCCGCGCCGGCGCGAGCGGCGCGCCGAGGGGGGCGGGACGACGATCTCGAGGCTTTCCTCCCCGGTCAGGATGGCTTTGGCGTTGCCGGCGAGTTGCAGCCCGCCATGCTCGGTCGAAACCAGGCTCCCGCGCGCCTGCAGCGCCCGCGCAACCGGCTGGATCAGACGCGCTTCGTCTTCCCCGACGATGCCGAACACGCTCAGCCGATCGTGCCCGCGCTGGACGATCCGGTCGTCCGAGACGCCGGTGAGCACTTTTTGCAGGTGCCCGAGGCCGAAGCTTTGCCCGGTGCGATATGCTGCGCTAAGCAGTTTGCGCGCGATTTCGGTAGCATCGGTCACGCCGGGCGCTTCGAGACAGTTGTCGCAGTTTCCGCAAGTCTCGGCCGGGTTCTCGCCAAAGTGGCGCAGCAGCACCGCGCGTCGGCAGCCTGCCGTCTCGACCAGCCCGGCGAGCGCATCCAGCCGCGTGCGTTCCGATGCGCGCCGGTCCTCTGGCACTTCGGTCAATCTCTGGCGGGCCTGGGCGAAATCGCCCGCTCCCCACAGCATCAGCGTCTGCGCCGGATCGCCGTCACGACCTGCGCGGCCGGTTTCCTGGTAGAACGCCTCGATCGACTTGGGGATGCCGGCATGGGCGACGAAGCGCACGTCGGGCTTGTCGATGCCCATTCCGAAGGCGATAGTGGCGACGATCACCATATCTTCGCTGGCGACGAAGGCGGCCTGGTTGGCGGCGCGCGTCGCCGGTTCGAGGCCTGCGTGATACGGCCGCACCGGTCGTCCGCTCGCCGCACCCAGTTGCTCGGCGAGCTTGTCCACTTTGGCGCGAGTCGGCGCATAGACGATCCCCGGACCCGTCTCGGCGCGCATGAGCTCCGCGATCTGGCGAACCGTGCTGTCGCGATGGACGATGCGATAGCGGATGTTCGGCCGGTCGAACCCGGCGACGATCAGGCCTTCTTCCGCGATGCCCAACTGGACGAGGATATCGGCCCGCGTGTGCGCGTCGGCAGTGGCCGTCAGCGCGAGGCGGGGCACATTTGGAAACGCATCCATCAATGGCCGCAGCAGGCGATAATCGGGGCGAAAATCGTGGCCCCATTCGGACACGCAGTGCGCCTCGTCGATGGCGAACAGCGCGATCCGCGCCGATGACAGCAGTTCGCGAAAGCTCGGCTGGCTCGCGCGCTCGGGCGCCACATAAAGTAGATCGAGCTGGCCGGAGCGGAATGCGTCGAGCGTCTCACGCCAGTCAGCATCGGCGCTGGTCAGCGTTGCCGCGGCGATCCCGTTGGCCCGCGCCGAACGCAGCTGATCGTGCATCAGCGCGATCAGCGGACTGACCACGACGCAAGTCCCAGGCAGCATTGTCGCGGGTAGCTGGTAGGTCAACGACTTGCCCGCGCCGGTCGGCATCACCGCCAGCGTCGAGCGTCCGGCCAGGACGCGCTCAAGCACGCGATCCTGCACACCGCGAAAATCGTCGAACCCGAACACTTCGCGTAAAGCCGCGCGCGCCGTGCCGAGTGGGTGGAGTCCGCCTGCAACCGTCGCCATCGCCCGCGCCATCGCACAGCCTTCAGCGCAGGGGAATGCGCCGGCTTGTGGAAACCGCGCGGATTGCGGTCGAATCGCGGGACGGTTAAAGGCGCAGCTCGATCCAAACAAATTCGGAGCCCGCACGATGAAGAAACTCGCTCTTGTTCTCGCCCCGCTGACGTTCGCGTTGTCCGCTTGCGGCGGCACCGACGATGCCTCGGCTACCGCCGAAGCCGACACGGTCGAGATGCCCGCCGACGAGGCAATGGCCGGCGTGACCGCCGAACCCGCCGCGGACCCGATGGCCAATGCGACCGCCGACGCCGCGGCCGTGCCGAGCGAAGCCGCGACGAGCGCCACGGCCGCCGAAGCCGGCGCCAGCGCCGCCGACGTCGCCGCGCGCGCGCAGGCCGCTGCCGCAGCCGCAGAAGCGACCACCGAGGCGACTCCGCAGTAGGCCACTCGCCCATTGCACGGCAAAGGCGGGCGGGTCGCACAGGCGATTCGCCCGCTTTTCCTTTTTCGCGGGCACGGTATGGCTGGCGTATGCGCCACCTTGCCCTGATCCCGCTCGCCCTCCTCACCGCTTGCGGCCCGTCGGAAAGCGACCCCGGTCCAGGCGGGGTCACCGTGGGCGAGGCCAGGGCGCTCGACGAGGCGGCCGAGATGCTCGAACAGCGGCGGCTGCCGGCCGAGGCGGTGGCCGGCGCCAGCCCCAGTCCTTCGGCAACCACCGGCGTTACCGGAGAAGCGCGATGAGCGGCATGGATCCTGAATTGTTCGAACAGTTCATCGACCAACTCGAACGATACGTTCGCGAACGCCTCCTGCCCGCCGAGCGCGAGGTGATCGAAGCCGATCGCCTGCCCGAGGCGATCGTGCAGGAAATGCGCGACATGGGCTTGTTCGGGCTGACCGTGCCCGAGGAATACGGCGGTGCGGGTCTCAGCACGAGCCAGTACGCGCGGGTGGTCAGGACGATGGCCTATGCCGCGCCGGCTTACCGTTCGATCTTCTCGATCAACGTCGGGATGTTCAACTCGGCGATCAAGAACGGCGGGACCGAAGCGCAAAAGGCCGAATGGTGGCCGCGCATCGCCGCCGGCGAGATCGCCTGCTTCGGCCTGACCGAGCCCGGCTCGGGGTCCGACAGCGCCGCAATGGCGACCACCGCGCGGCCCGATCCCAGTGGGAACGGCTGGATCCTCAACGGCACCAAGCGCTACATCACCAACGCCCCGCATGCTGCGGTCGGGCTGATCATGGCCCGCACGGAGAAGGAAGCGCTGCCCAAGAACGCGCACGTGTCCGCCTTCATCGTGCCGATGGATGCACCTGGTGTCTCGGTCGGGTCGCCTGATGCGAAAATGGGGCAATCGGGCAGCCATATCGCAGACGTGATCCTGGAGGACGTCCACGTGCCGGGCGAAGCTTTGCTGGGCGGGGAGACAGGCAAGGGCTTCGTGTTTGCGATGAAGAGCCTCGACAACGGGCGCATCTCGGTCGGCGCCGCCGCCACCGGCTATGCGCGCCGGGCGCTCGACAGCGCGCTCAAGTATGCCACCGAACGCAAGGCGTTCGGCGAGCCGATCGCCAATTTCCAGCTGATCCAGGCGATGCTGGCTGACAGCGAGACCGAAATCTACGCCGCCGAGTGCATGATGGCCGACGTCACCGCGCGCGCCGATCGGGGCGAGAACATCCTGCGCAAGGCCGCAGCGTTCAAGGTGTTCGCATCCGAGATGTGCGGCCGCGTGGTCGACCGGGTGGTGCAGATCTACGGCGGCGCAGGCTATCTTGCCGAATACGACGCCGAGCGGTTCTTCAGAGATGCGCGCATCTACCGCATCTACGAAGGCACCACGCAAATCCTCCAGCTGCAGATCGCCAAGCACATGCTGCGCGATTTCGAGGCGCACGCCTGATGTACAACCTGCTCGGCGACATTTCTATCGTCGAGGTATCGAGCTTCGTCGCCTCGCCCACCGCCGGTCTGTATTGCGCGCAAATGGGCGCCGAGGTGGTCCGCGTCGATCAGATCGGCGGCGGGCTCGACTACGATCGTTATATGCGCACCACCGAGGGCCGCAGCTTGGCGTGGGAGAACCTGAACCGCGCCAAGAAGAGCGTCGCGCTCGATCTCAAGTCGCCCGAGGGTCGCGAACTGTGCGTCGAACTGGCGCGCGCGACGGGGCAACTGATCACCAACTTGCCGGAGAAAAGCTTCCTCAGCCACGCCGCGGTGTCCGGCGGTCGCGCCGACATGATCTCGGTCCGCATCATGGGCTGGCACGACGGCCGCCAGGCGATGGACTTCACCGTCAACGCGGCGAGCGGCTATCCGCTGATGACCGGGCCGGAGGACTGGGACCAGGACACCGCCCCGCCGATCAACCAGGTCCTGCCCGCATGGGACTTCATCACCGGGGCGTATTGCGCGTTCGCGCTGATGGCGGCGCTCCACCACCGCGCGGCGACCGGCGAGGGCAGCGAGGTGCGCGTGCCGCTGGGCGATGTGGCGATAGGGACCGTCGCCAATTCGGGCGCGATGGCGGAGATGCTGTACCGCGGCGCCGATCGACCGCGGCTGGGCAACGCGATCTGGGGCGCGCTGGGGCGTGACTTCCTCAGCCGCGATGGCGAGCGCTTCATGGTGGCGGTGCTGACCCCAAACCAGTGGACCGCGATGGTCGCCGCGCTCGATATCACTGCGCCGATTACTGCGCTCGAAGCCGAAACGGGCGTCGCATTCGCCCGCTCCGACCATAACCGCTTCGTCCACCGCGAGGCGCTGTTCGCTATCGTGCAGACGGCGGCGGGTAAGCTTGACTACCCCGATCTCGCGGAGCGGCTGACCAAGGCAGGCGCCACTTTCGAACGCTATCGCACGATGTTTGAGGCGGCCACCGACCCGGTGCTGGTGGCGGACAATCCGTTGTTCGGACCCTCGCCCGCCAATCCCAGCGGGTTTCACTATCCAGCCGCGCGCTCGCTCGCGCACATCGGCGGGCGGGATGCGGGCGATCCGGCGCCCGCTCCCTATCTTGGCGAGCATAGCGAGCAAGTGCTTGCTGAAAGGCTCGGTTTGTCGACCGCAGCGATCGGCGACCTTATCGACCGCGGCGTGGTCGCGCCGAGCGATCGGACGAACTTCGGGAAGAAAGCATGACAGTCAACCGCTCTCCACGCCGCGCCGCCATCGTCAGCCCCTTGCGCACCCCGGTGGGCAAGTTCCTCGGCACGCTCGCGCCGCTCAATGCAGGCCAACTGGGCGCGGTGATCCTCAAGGCATTGATCGAGCGCAGCGGGATCGACCCGGCGCGGGTCGACGACGTCGTGTTCAGCCAGGGCTATGGCAACGCCGAGGCTCCTGCGATCGGCCACTGGAGCTGGCTCGCCGCGGGCTTGCCGATCGAAGTGCCCGGCTACCAGCTCGACCGACGTTGCGGTTCCGGGCTGCAGGCCGTGGTCAACGCCGCGATGATGATCGAGAGCGGACATGCCGATGTGGTCGTCGCGGGCGGCTGCGAGTCGATGTCGAACGTCGAACACTACACGACGAGCTTACGCGGCGGGGTCAAGGCAGGTAACGTCGAGCTGTGGGACCGTCTCGCTCGCGGCAGGCTGTTGAGCCAGCCCGCCGAACGCTTCGGTGTCATCAGCGGAATGATCGAGACCGCCGAGAACCTGGCGAAAGATTACGGCATATCGCGCGAAAGCGCCGATCAATTCGCCGTACGTTCTCACCAGAACGCCGCCGCCGCATGGGAAGCGGGCAAGTTCGACACGCAGCTCGTCCCGGTCGAAGTGCCGCAGCGCAAGGGCGACTCGCTGGTGTTCGAGCGCGACGAAGGCTTCCGCGCCGACGCCAGCATCGAAAGCCTCGGCAAGCTGCGCGCGCTCGAAGGGGGCGTGGTTACCGCCGGCAACGCCAGCCAGCAGAACGATGCCGCCGCCGCCTGCCTGGTGGTGGCCGAGGACAAGCTGGAAGAGCTCGGCCTCGAGCCCATGCTTTGGTTCACCGGCTACGCCGCCGCCGGGTGCGATCCGAGCCGTATGGGCATCGGCCCGGTACCGGCGGTCGAGCGCCTGTTCGCGCGCTCCGGAATGGGGTGGGGCGATATCGACCTCGTCGAACTTAACGAGGCGTTCGCGCCGCAAGTGCTCAGCGTCCTCAAGGGCTGGGGATGGTCGGACGACGATTCGCGCCGGGAAATCCTCAACGTCAACGGATCGGGCATCAGCCTTGGGCATCCGATCGGCGCCACCGGCGGTCGCATCCTGGCCGACATGGCGCACGAGATGCATCGTCGGCAGGCACGTTACGGCCTCGAGACGATGTGCATCGGCGGCGGGCAAGGCATCGCCGCGGTGTTCGAACGAGCGGCCTGATGGACGACTGGTCGACTTGGATCGGGCGCGAGGAGGCGCGCGCGGAGGTGCTTGATCCCGCGCTCGCGGCACGCTGGCTGGCCACGTTCGACTTAGCGCCCCAAACTGGAAGCACGATGCCGCAGGGCATCCACTTCTGCCTCTGCACCCCCGATTCGCCGACCGCGGCCTTGGGCCAGGATGGTCATCCTTCGCGCGGCGACGGCGCGGCGAGCTTTCTGCCGCCAGTTGCTCTCCCCCGCCGGATGTGGGCCGCAAGTGGAATCGATTTCCTCGCTCCGATTGTCCTCGGCGCGAAGGTCGAGCGCACTTCGCGCGTCGCGTCGGTCACACCCAAATCGGGCAAGAGCGGCGCCATGGTGTTCGTCGAAGTCGAACACGAGACATCTTCCGATGGCGAACTTGCGGTGCGCGAGGCGCAGACCCTGGTGTATCTCCAAGCTGCTGCGGATGACGCACCATTGCAACCACCGCCACCTGGCCAGAAAAGTTTCCATCCCGGACAATGGCAGGACCACCGCGTACTCATTCCGAGCGAAGCGCTGCTGTTCCGCTTCTCGGCCCTAACCTTTAACACCCACCGCATTCACTACGATGCGCCGTATGCCCGCGACGTCGAGCGCTATCGCGGGCTGGTGGTCCACGGCCCGCTGATGGCAAGCCTGCTGCTGCAACTCGCTGCGAGCCGATTCGGCGAACAGGCACTGAAGCGGTTCTCTTTCCGGGCACTCAGCCCCGCGATCGTCGGCGAACCGCTCCATCTGGCGATGCGGCAAGAGGCCGATCGGGTCGTCGCGGGTGCGTTTGCCGGGGACGGTCGCGAAGTCGTGCGCGCCGAAGCCACGCTTTAGCCCAGTTTGCGAGCAGCCCGCGCGAGTGGTAGACGGTCCGCATGGCAACGCTCGCAGCAGACGAACACGACTTCATCACCTTGCCGGACATGCCGGCAGAGGTGTTCACCGCGCCGCTCAAAAAGCCGGCCCACGTCGGTGACGACTGGCTCGAGCCGAGACAGGCCGACTACTCGAGCGACGACGACGCAATCTGGAACGACCTGTTTGCCCGCCAAATGGACGTGCTTCCCGGTCGCGCGGCTGGAGCGTTCATGGCCGGCCTGCAAAAGCTCAACCTCAATCGCGGCGGAGTGCCGGAATTCGGCAAACTTTCGGAGGATCTGGGTCACCTGACCGGCTGGTCGGTGGTGCCGGTGCCGATGCTGATCCCCGATCACGTTTTCTTCTGGCATCTGGCCAACCGGCGGTTCCCAGCGGGCAACTTCATCCGCACCCGCGAGACGTTCGACTACATCCAGGAGCCCGACGTGTTCCACGATGTGTTCGGGCACGTGCCGATGCTGACCGACCCCGTATTCGCCGACTACATGCAGGAATATGGCCGTGCGGGGTGGAAGGCGATGCGCGCCAACCGGCTCAAGGCATTGGGCGCGCTTTATTGGTACACGGTCGAATTCGGGCTGATCGCGGAAAGCGGCGGGATAAAGGCTTACGGCGCCGGCATTCTGTCAGGTCCGACCGAAGTGATCTACGCGACCGAGGCGCAGAGCCCCAACCGCATCATGCTCAACGTCGACCGGGTGATGCGCACCGATTACGTAATCAGCGATCTGCAGCCGACTTATTTCGTGATCGAGAGCTTCGAGGACTTGTTCCGCCAGACCGTGGAGCGCGACTTCGATCGGCTGTACCGCAATCTCGATGCCGGCTTCACATACGCCAACAGCGCGGTGATCGATCTCGACAACGTGATCCATCGCGGCACGCAGGAATACCTGTTGCGCGGCGGTCGCGGCAGCGGCGCGCGACCCCTCTAAGCAAGCGCCGGGCAAAGAAAAACGGCCCGGGATCGCTCCCGAGCCGGTTTTCTTTTCTGTGACCTGTGAACCTTAGTTCGTGGTCGCCGTGGCGGCCGGGCCGGCGGTGCCGTTGGCGTCGGCATCTTCGCCAGCTTCTTCCATCGCGTCGGCCTTGACCTCGGCCTTGTCGGTCATCGCCTCGGCCTGATCGTCGGTGATCGCGCCGGCGTCGGCGGCGTTTTCAGCTGCAGCGTTGGTCGCTTCGGCAGCCTGCTCGCCTGCGTCTTCGGCGGCATTTTCCTTCGGGCCGTCGCAAGCCGCGACGGTCAAGCCGAGGGCGAGGGCCGACGACAGAGCAATAAGTTTCTTCATTTCAAACTTCCCCTTTTTGGATGGGGGGCCTGCATAACAAAGCCGGCCCCAGTAGTAAGCAAAATAATGCGGCGCTACCGGCGCAGCGAAGCGCGGGCCAGGTTGAACACGCCGAGCAACACGCCCGATCCCACAAGCGCCAGCGACAGCGCCGATGCCGACAGCCCGATCAGGAGCGAACTTTCGCTCGCCAGCGCGCCGGCAACCAGCGCGCCGATCACGCCTAACCCGATATTGAGCGCGATCCCGCGACCTTCATCGGCGCGACTGAGAATCGAGGTCAGCCATCCGAGGATGCCGCCTACCGCGATCAGCACAATGAAACCCATGTTAATATTTAACACCCTTCGAAGGCGATAATCGCCCAGGGCTTGGGTAAGTTCCTCACCAAATTCGAGAAACGCAGCATCTGATCGGTTAGCTTCAGCGCATCGCGAGCCAGATGAGCGCCGCGCCGCCCACGGCGATGCGGTACCATGCAAACGGGGCAAATCCCTGGCGCGAAACATACGCGACGAACGCGCGGATCACCAGCAGCGCAACCAGGAATGCCGCGATGAAACCGGCGGCGATCTCGCCCCAGCCGATCATCGTTTCGCCCGCGAGAAGTGCCGGGTCGTCGAGGATCTTGACCGTCGCCGCTCCCAGCATCGTCGGCACCGCCAAAAAGAACGAAAACTCGGCTGCGGTGCGGCGGCCGACGCCCAGCGCGAGCGCGCCGAGGATGGTCGCGCCCGAGCGGCTGGTGCCGGGGATCATCGCCAGGCACTGCGCCAGTCCGATCAAAAACGCGGTCCGCATCGACAGTTCCGAGACCCCCGCGTCCTCGGTCGGCTTGACGGTGCGCTCGAGCGCCAGCATCGCGAACCCCCCGATCACCAGCGCGCTTGCGACCACTGTCGGGCTGCCCAGCATGCCGTCGATGGCATCTTTGGCGGACAAGCCGATGACGGCGGCCGGGAGAAACCCGAGCAGGATGTTGCGGACGAAGCGCACCGATTTACCCTTGCCTCGGAGCAGGCCGATGATCGTGAACCAGAACAGGTTGCGATAGGTCACAATAACCGCGGTGATTGCGCCGAGCTGGATGACGATATTGAACTGCGACCATTGCTCCGGATCGTAGCCGAATATGGCCTGCGCCAGGATCAGGTGTCCGGTCGAAGACACCGGCAGGAATTCGGTCAGCCCTTCGAGCAGGCCGAGCAGGATCGCGGTGAGGATCAGGTCCATGCGCCGGGCCTCATGAAGCAAGGGCGGCGCAAGTCAATGACCGGCGCCGCCCTCTTATGCCAAATGCGGCGGACTACCAGATGCGGATGCGCTGTTCCGGCGGCAGGTAGAGCGCGTCGTCCGGCTTCACATCGAACGCCTTGTACCATTCGTCGAAATTGCGGACGACACCGTTGACGCGGAATTCTTCCGGGCTGTGCGGGTCGGTCCGCAGACGTTGACGGGCGGCATCTTCGCGTTGCTGCGAGCGCCAAACCTGTGCCCACGCAAGGAAGAACCGCTGGTCACCGGTCAGGCCGTCGATCACCGGCGCTTCCTTGCCGTTCAGGGCCATGCGGTACGCACGGTAGGCTACCGACAGGCCTCCGAGATCGCCGATGTTCTCACCCAGGGTCAAACGCCCGTTGACGCAGGTCTTGCCGTCATCGAGCGGGCAGAACGCCCCGTACTGTTCGACGAGCGAGTTGCCGAACTTGTCGAACGCGGCGCGGTCGGCATCGGTCCACCAGTTACGCAGCATGCCCGTGCCGTCCGACTTGGATCCCTGATCGTCGAACCCATGGCCCATTTCGTGGCCGATGACCGCGCCGATCCCGCCGTAATTGACCGCCGTGTCGGCGGTCAGGCCGAAGAACGGCTGCTGCAGGATGCCGGCCGGGAATACGATCTCGTTCTTGGTCGGATTGTAATAGGCGTTCACCGTCTGCGGCAGCATGCCCCACTCGGTCCGGTCGATGGGACCGCCCAGTTTGGACAGCATGTCGCGGTATGCCCACTCGCCCGCAGCCATGCGGTTGGCGAGCGGCTGGCCAGGGGTGATGACGAGGCCGGGATAGGTCTCCAGCTCGTCGCGGTATCCGATCTTGGGATCGAACGCGGCAAGCTTGGCGAGCGCTTCCTTCTTGGTCGCGGGGCTCATCCAGGTGTTCTCCTGAATGCTGACCCCCAGCGACTTGCGCAAGTTCGCCACCAGATCGACCATCGCTTCCTTGTTGGCCGGCGGGAAATAGCGCTTCACGTAAGCCGCGCCGACGAGCTCGCCGAGGAGGCCTTCGCTCTCGCCGATCGCCCGCTTCCAGCGCGGGCGCTGCTCGGGCGTGCCGTTCAGGGTCTTGCCGTAGAAATTGAACTGCGCCTGGTCGATATCGCTAGGCAGTGCAGAGGCGTTCGAGCTCAGGAAATTCTTCACCGTCCAGGCTTGCAAGACCTCGACCGGCGTCGTCGCGATGAGCTTCATCATCGCCGGGGTACCGCCGCCGATCTTCGCCAAGGTCGCTGCATCGAGGCCCAGTTCGGCGGACCGTTCCGGGCTCGGCGGCAGATCGCCGACAACGAACCGGTCGGTCTCGCCGAAGCCTGAGGCTTCCAGCAACGCGGCGATCGGAAACGCTCGATCGAGTTCGCCCATCTCGGCCGGCGTCAATGCATTGTAGGTCAGATCGCGGTTACGGCGCGTTGCGCGGTCCCAGCTTACCTTGCGTGCGATGCTGTCTTCGAATTCGTAGACTTTGGACGCCATCGCGGCGGCATCGTCATAACCGCCCTTGCCGAGCAGGAACGCGAGATAATCGCGGTACTTGCCCTGGATGCCCTTACCCTTGTCGGTCTCGTCGAGATAGTAATCGCGATCGGGCAGGCCCAGCCCGCCCGAGCCGACATAGACCGAATAGCGGGTCGGCTCCTTGGCATCGACCGTCACCCCGCCGCCGATCGGCGAGGGATAGCCGACGGTACCCCACAACGTGGCCATTTTCGCCAGTGTATCGGCGGACTTGATCGCATCGAGGTAAGGCCGCGCCGGAGCGAGGCCGGCGGCGTCGATCGCGGCGGTGTCGTTGAAGCTGTTGTAAGCATCGACGATGCGCTTTTCGTCGGCAGAAAGCGTGGCCGGGTCCTTGGCGACCAACTCGTCGACCAGGGTCTTGACGTCGCTGGTCGATTTCTCGGCCAGCAGGTTGAACGCGCCGAAGCGGCTGAATTCCGGCGGCAGCGGGTTGGCCTTGAGCCACTTGTCGTTGGCGTAGGCGAAGAAGTCGTCACCCGGATCGATCGACTTGTCGATCGCGGCCGGGTCGAAGCCCCAGCTGCCAAACGTCATCGTCGGCAACGGTACGGCTGCGGGCGTTGCTGCGGCGGGCGCTGCGGCAGGTGCTTCCTCGGCCAAGGCGGGCGTGGTGACGGCGAGCGCGACGGCGCTGACGCCGGCGGCGAAAATGGTGCGGAAGGTCATGGCGAATCCCTGTCTATCAGACGGGCGAAATCGCCCGCGGCATCGGTGCAACGCAGCGGCATAAGCGGCCGCCGTCAACAAATTTCGTTAGAAACGATACCGGTCGTTCTGACCTGCCGAACGTTAGGCTGGCCTGAACGCCGCCGGCTAGGCCGCTTCGGTCACCCCGAACTGGAGCGCTGCGAGCCGGGCGTAAAGCCCGCCGCCTTCGGCCAGGACTCCGTGGCTGCCCTGTTCGACGATGCGGCCATCCTCCATCACCACGATCCGATCGGCTGCACGCACGGTGGCCAGCCGGTGCGCGATAACCAGCGTGGTGCGATCCTTCATCAGCCGGTCGAGCGCGTCCTGCACCAGCCGCTCGCTTTCGGCATCGAGTGCGCTGGTCGCTTCGTCGAGCAGCAGGATCGGCGCGCTGCGCAGGATCGCGCGGGCGATCGCGATGCGCTGGCGCTGACCGCCCGATAACTGCATGCCGTTCTCGCCCAGGAACGTGTCGAGCCCTTGCGGCAGCGCGCGCAGGAAGCTTTCGGCGTTGGCAGCGCGAGCCGCTTCCCAGATGTCTTCGTCGCTCGCATCCCAGTTTCCATAGCGCAAGTTGTCGCGCGCATCGGCGCTGAACAGCACGCCTTCCTGCGGCACGAACGCGATGCGCTTGCGCACTTCGGCCGGATCGGCGCTGGTCAGCGGCACGCCGTCGAGGCGGATGGTGCCCGCCTGCGGATCGTAGAACCGCTCGACCAGCTGAAAGATCGTGCTCTTGCCCGCGCCTGAAGGCCCGACAATGGCCACCGTCTCGCCCGGCTGCACCTCGAGCGTGAAATCGCGCAAGGCCGGGGTTTCCAGCCGCGTCGGGTAGCGGAAGCTGACGTTGCGGAATGAAAGCGATCCGCGCGGCGGCTGCGGCAGCGCCTCGGGCCGGGCAGGCGGGGCGATCGCAGGCTTTTCCTCGAGCAGTTCGGCGAGGCGGCTCGCCGCTCCGGCGCCGCGCAGGAGATCGCCATAGACTTCGGTCAGCGCGCCGAACGAGCCCGCGACGAGGCCCGCGGTGATCACCACCGCCGCGATCGTTCCGCCCGAGATCGCCCCGCTGGCGACGCCCACCGCGCCGCGATACATCAGCATCACGATTGCGCCGAACACCACCAGGATGATCAGCGAAGTCATCGCCGCGCGGATCATGATCCGGCGGCGCGCGACTGCGAACGTGCGCTCGACCGCCTCGTGGAACCGCTCGCGCTCGCGCGTTTCCTGATTGAAGGCCTGGACGATTTTCATCGCGCCGAGCACTTCGGCCGTCATCGCGCCGATATCGGCAACCCGGTCCTGGCTCGTGCGCGAGACGTTGCGCAGGCGGCGGCCGAACACGGTCATCGGGATCACCACCGCGGGGATCACCAGGATCATCCACATCGTCAGCTGCGGGACCAGCCAGAACAGATACGCGGTTCCGCCGATCGCCATCAGCAGGTTTCGCAACGCGACGGAAACGGTCGTGCCGACCACCTGTTCGATCAGCGTGGTGTCGCTGGTCATCCGGCTGGAAATTTCCTTGGGACTGTTCTCTTCGTAGAACCCCGGCGCGAGCCGCAGCAGGTTGTCCTGCACCTTTTGGCGAATGTCGGCGACCACCCGTTCGCCCAGCCAGCTGACGAAATAGAACCGCATCGCGGTGCCGAGCGCGAGCACCACCACGACAAGCGCCATCAACTGGAAGGCATGAGTTATGCGGGCCATATCCCCGCCCTTGCTGAAGCCTTCGTCGATGATCAGCTTGAAATAGGCCGGGATCGCCAGCGTGGCGGTGGCGGTGATCGTCAGCGCGATCAGCGCCAGCACGACGCGGCCGGGATAATGCCCTGCCTGGCGCCAGATCATGATGAGCGGGCGGACAGTGCGCGCGGCATTCGGGTCGCGCGGCTTGCGCCGGAACGGCCCGCGGCGCTGCGGCGCGGGCGGCTCCATGTCGTTTACAAGGGCCTGCGGGTCGCTCTCGTCCATCGCCAGCGCACATAGAGGGCGGCGCGGGCTAAATCCACAGGGCTCAGATCGGGCGGACCCTTTATCGGGGATTGTGCGTTGCACAAGAATCCGAACGCAGGCACGATGCCCGCATACCGCGCGCTCGAAAGTGCGCGCCCGCAAGGAAACCGCATTGCTTTACCACGCGTACGAATTGCAGCGGGCCTGGCTCAACGGCGCAAGCGCCTGGGCCTCGATCACGGCCGAAATGCTATCCAATCCGCGCAACCCGATGGGCTATCTCGGAATGAGCCAGACGGCCGCGAGCGCGCTCGAAGTATTCGCTCACGCCACCCAGCCGCGGGGAAAACCGAGTTTCGATATCGATGACGGTAACGGTGGGCGGCAAGGCCCACTCGGTGACCGAGGCGATCGTTTATAACAAGCCGTTCGGCGATTTGCGCCGCTTCACTCGCGATGGGCTTGCGCCAGACGCGCCCAAAGTGCTGATCGTCGCGCCGATGAGCGGCCACTACGCCACGCTGTTGCGCGGCACGGTCGAGCGGATGGCCGAAAACAGCGAGGTGTTCATCACCGACTGGGCCGACGCGCGCACCGTGTCCGACAGCGCGGGTCGCTTCGACCTCGACGACTATATCGAATACCTGGTTGAATTCCTCGCCTTCATCGGCCCCGATACCCACGTGATCGCGGTGTGCCAGCCATCGGTCCCGGCGCTTGCCGCGACGGCGGTGATGAACGCCGCCCGCCATCCTGCGCGCCCGGCCACGCTGACGATGATGGGCGGACCGATCGACACCCGCTGCTCGCCGACGTCGGTCAACGACATGGCGATGAACCGGCCCATCGAATGGTTCCGCCACAACGTCATCGCCACCGTGCCGATGCAGTATGCGGGCAGCGGACGGCGGGTCTATCCCGGATTTCTCCAGCTCGCCGGGTTCATGAGCATGAACCTCGGCAATCACATGATGAGCCATTACGAGATGTACAAGCATCTCACCGTTGGCGACGAGGCGGGTGCCGATGCGACCAAGGCGTTCTACGACGAATACCGCAGCGTGTGCGACATGACCGCCGAATTCTACCTCCAGACGGTCGAGGAAGTGTTCCAGAAACACTCGCTGCCGAATGGCACGTTCATGCATCGCGGCAAGCCGGTGGATCTCGGCGCGATCCGTGACACTGCGCTGCTCGCGGTCGAAGGCGAACGCGACGATATCTCGGGTATCGGCCAGACGAGGGCCGCGCTCGATCTCGCGACGGGCCTGGCAAAGGGCAAGAAGCGCTACCTGCTCGCCGAGGGCGCGGGTCATTACGGTATTTTCAATGGCAGCCGCTGGCGCGACATCATCGCGCCGGTGGTCGAGGATTTCATTTCCCGGCACGGTCACGGCAGGCTCAAAGCGGCCGCTTAACCCATGTTATCGCAGGAACTTATCTAGCGGGCGCGGATTAGCCGGTTGTATCGACGCAACCAAGGATTCCCTTCCCGTGACCGACGATTCCACCCCGTCCGACGACGCGCCTGTCGCCTATTCCAAGACTGCCGATCCCGATCGCGCGCTGCTGGAGGAAGCGGTGACCATCCGCCGCCCGGCTGCCGAGCTTTACGCCTTCTGGCGCGATCCGCAAAACCTGGCCGGGGTGATGGAAAACGTCGTTTCGATCGAGAAGCTTGACGACACCCGCTCGCGCTGGACCGTCAAGGCGCCGGCGGGCAAGGAAGTAAGTTGGGAATCAGTGGTCACCAACGATATTCCCGATCGCGAGCTGAGTTGGCAATCGGCCGAAGGCGCCGACGTCGCCAATTCGGGCCGCATCCGGTTTGAAGATGCCGGCGACAGGGGCACCGTGGTGCGCGCGACGATCGCCTACGAGCCGCCCGGGGGAGTGGTCGGCCAGATCGTCGCCAAACTGTTCCAGCGCGAGCCGCGCATTCAGGCGCGCCGCGACTTGCACCGGTTCAAGCAACTGATGGAGACCGGTGAGATCGCCACCTCGGCGCGCAACCGACGCCAGCGCGAAGAGCGCGGCGAAGACCAGACTACAACCCGCAAGCTCGAGGAGCAGCAGTCATGAAGGCCCTCGCCTGGCACGGAAAGCACGACGTTCGCTGCGACAATGTCGACGATCCCGAAATCCTCAACCCGCGCGATGCCATCGTGCGGATCACGTCGACCGCCATCTGCGGTTCGGATTTGCACCTGTACGATGGCTACGTTCCCGCGATGAAGCCCGGCGATATTCTCGGCCATGAATTCATGGGTGTGGTCGAGGAAGTCGGTTCGGCCAGCACGCTCAAGAAAGGCCAGCGGGTGGTGGTGCCGTTCACCATTTCGTGCGGGCGCTGCTACCATTGCTCAAAGCAGCAGTATTCCGGCTGCGAAAACGGTAACCCGGCGGACAAGCAGGACATCGGCCGCGAAGCGTATGGCGAACCTGCGCCGGCCTTGTTCGGCTTCAGCCACCTGACCGGCGGCTATTCGGGCGGGCAGGCGGAGTACGTCCGGGTGCCATTCTCCGACGTGGGCCCGCTGGTGATCCCCGACGACAGCATCGAGGACGACAAAGTCCTGTTCCTGTCCGACATCCTGCCCACCGGGTGGATGGCGGCGGAGAACTGCGCCATCGAACCCGGCGATACGGTTGCCGTGTGGGGCTGCGGCCCGGTCGGCCTGTTCGCGGTGCAGTCAGCGTTCCTGATGGGCGCCGCCCGCGTGATCGCGATCGACCACTTCCCCGAGCGGCTGGAACTTGCACGCGGTTTCGGCGCGGAAACGATCAATTTCGAGGAATCGAAAGTCTACGAGGCGCTGCAGGACATGACCGGGGGCATCGGGCCCGACGCTTCGATCGACGCGGTCGGCATGGAGGCCCACGGCGCGTTCGCCGACAACATCCTCGATCAAATCAAGGTTTCCACCTTCCTCGGCACCGATCGCGGGCATGTCATCCGGCAAGTGATCATGGCGACCCGCAAGGGCGGGCGGGTGTCGATGCCGGGCGTGTATGGCGGCTTCCTCGACAAATTCCCGATCGGCGCACTGATGCAGAAAGGGCTGACGCTGCGGACCGGCCAGACTCATATGCAGCGCTACCTCAAGCCGCTCTACACCGCGATTGCGGAAGGCCAGATCGACTCCACCTTCCTGATCAGTCACCGCCTTGGGCTCGAAGAAGGCCCGGGCGCCTACCAGAAGTGGCACGACGAGCAGAACACCTACACCAAGATCGTGCTCAAGCCGGGTCAGGCTAATCCGGCGGCGTAGTGACCGCAGCCGGGCGGCGGCCGAACAGCCGCCGCAGCACGCGCCGGGCGATCAGTAGCAACCAGACGGTCAGCGCCAGCAGCACGACCGCGATGGCACCGGCCAGGTACGGATGGGCGTAGGCGAGCCACAACAGTCCCGCGCTCGCGACGTCCTCGGCAGCCGAGACGGCGATATTGCTGAACGGTTCGGGGCTGGCGTTGACCACCGCGCGCGCGCCGGCCTTGCCGCCGTGCGCCGCAAGCGCCGCGCCGCCGCCGAGAATGAACGCGATCGCCTGCGTTGCCGGATCCCCCGGGTCGACGATCGCCAGCGCCAGCAGTGCGCCGCCGACGGGACGTACGAAAGTGTGCACCGCGTCCCACGCGCTATCCAGCCACGCGACCTTGTCGGCGAAAAATTCGGCCAGCGCGGCCATCGCGGCCACGCCCATCACCCACGGGTTGGCCAGCGCATCGAGCGCGTGAAGGTGCTCGGGCAGCGGCAGCGCGCCGAGCCGCATGGCCAGCCCGGTTGCAAGCAGCGTCAGATATAGCCGCCAGCCAGCGAGCAGGCTGACGCTGCCGGCAAGCCCGAGAATTTCGATCAGACCCATAGCTTGATGATGCGCCCTGGCTGCGCGACCGGCAAGCGTCCCGGGTCAGCCTTTGCGGAAGACCGCCACATCGTACGGTGCACCGAGCGCGCCCATCGGCATTTCCAGTCCCGCGCGCGGCCAATTCCCTGTATCGGCCACCGCGCGGTAGGTGCTCTGGAGAAATTGCATGAGGACCGCTTCGGGATCGCCCGCCGCGCGGACCGCTGCATAGGGAAGGATGAATTCGCCAAGATCGGCGTGCCAGTATGCCGTTTCCGGCGCCACCGGATGGTCTCGGAGCCCTTCTGGCGAAGGATATCCATAGGCGTAGAACGCTGCTTCATCCACGCCCCCGCCGCCGAGCCAGAAGCCGTTGCTGGCGATCTCGTGCGAATAAGCTTCGCGCGTGACCCGGTCGGGCAAGTTGGGAACGCCCCCCGGATGCAGCGGTGCCGCGCGCCCGCTGAACCGGGAGACCGCGAGATCGAAGCTGCCCCAGAACAGGTGCGGCGGGCTCGACTTGCCGACGAAGCCGGTACGAAAGCGCTCGAAAACGCGATTGGCATCGGCAAAGGCGCGATGGCTGCGCTCGGCGGTTTCCGCGTTCCACGTGCGCTCTGCGGTATCCTGCGCAAATGGGATCGCGATCTCCACTTCGTTGGGGGCGCCGGAGATGGACGTATCCACTTTTGCTTCGGACAACAGCGCCGAAAGCTCGTCAAGGAACGCCGCCACGCTCTGCCCGCGCAGGGCCAACTCCCCCGTGAATCCAGCGGAATTGACGACCTGCACCGTGCTGGAGAGGCAATCGACCAGCACTTCCGCCTCGCCATCGGCGGCCGGCACAGGATAAGTGCGAAAGCCGCGCGGCACGACGCGCATGGCGAGGTGCCAGCCGTGGTTGCACCACGGCAGCGCGCGGGTCGGCAACTTTCCCACTACCTGGAGATAGGCGTGCAGCGTCTCGATTACCGCCTTGTCGGCAGCGTAATCGAGACGCGGCCAGCGCGCGGTCACAGGATTTCGAACAGCCCCGCTGCGCCCATGCCGCCACCTACGCACATCGTCACCACGACATACTTGACGCCGCGCCGCTTGCCCTCGCGCAGCGCATGGCCGACGCAGCGCGCGCCGGTCATGCCATAAGGGTGGCCGATCGAGATCGAGCCGCCGTTGACGTTGAGCTTGTCGCCGGGAATGCCAAGCACGTCCTGGCAGTACAGCACTTGCACCGCGAACGCCTCATTAAGCTCCCACAGGCCGATGTCGTCGACCGACAGTCCAAAGCGGCCGAGCAGCTTGGGAATGGCAAACACCGGACCGATGCCCATTTCGTCAGGCTCGGTTCCGGCGACCGCCATGCCGACATAGCGGCCCATCGGGGTGAGCCCACGCGCTGCCGCGATGCCGGCTTCCATCACGATGACCGCAGCCGATCCATCGCTGAGCTGGCTGGCGTTGCCGGCGGTAATCGTGCCGCCCTCGATCACCGTCTTGAGGCCCTGAAGCCCTTCGAGTGTGGTTTCCGGCCGGTTTCCTTCGTCCTTCTTCAGCGTGATCTCGCGGTCGGAAATGTCACCGGTCGCCTTGTCCTGCACTTTCATGGTGGCGGTCACTTCGACGATCTCGTCATCGAAAATCCCGGCGGCCTGCGCGGCGGCGGTGCGCTGCTGCGATTGCAGTCCATAAGCGTCCTGACGGTCGCGACCGATGCCGTAGCGCGCGGCGACCGTCTCGGCGGTCTGCAGCATCGGCATGTAGATCGATTTGTGCATCGCCATCAGTTCGGGATCGCCCTGGACGCGCATGTCCTTGGTCTGGACCAGCGAAATCGAATCCTGGCCGCCGGCGGCGACGATATCCATCCGGTCGACGATGACCTGCTTGGCCGCGGTCGCGATCGCCATCAGGCCGGATGAGCACTGGCGGTCCATCGTCATGCCCGACACGGTCACCGGGCATCCGGCGCGCAGCGCGACCTGGCGCGCGAGGTTGCCGCCTTGCGTGCCCTGCTGGAGCGCCGCGCCCCACAGCACGTCGTCGATTTCGCCCGGATCGATCCCCGCGCGCTCGATCGCGGGCTTGAGCGACAATGCGCCGAGCGTCGGCCCGAGCGTGTTGTTGAACGCGCCCTTGTAGGCGCGGCCGATGGGAGTGCGGGCGGTGGAGACGATGACGGCGTCACGCATGGTGGGTGTCCTGTTTGTACGTTGAAGTGTCGGTCAGACGAAGAACTGCATGATCCATTCGGTGATCAGCGCGGGCTTGTCCTCGCCTTCGATCTCGATGGTGATCTCGTGGGTTTGCTGCCACTGGCCCGGGCGCTTTTCTTCGAGGCCCAGCAACTTCCAGTGCCCGCGAATGCGCTTGCCCGAGCGGACGGGGCTGATGAAGCGCGTTTTGTTGCCGCCGTAGTTGACGCCCATCTTTACCCCGTCGACCTTGGGCAGGTCCGAATTGGCGGACAGGTACGGGATCATCGACAACGTCAGGAATCCGTGCGCGATGGTGCCGCCGAACGGCGTCAGCTTGGCCTTTTCGGCATCGAGATGGATGAACTGGTGATCGCCGGTTGCCTCGGCGAACTGATTGATCCGTTCCTGGCTCATCTCGACCCAGTCGCTGGTGCCGATCTGCTGGCCGACCTGGCCCTGGATGTCCTGCGGGGTCATGCGCCTCTCCATTGGATTAGAAACCGCGGTATGCCGGGGCTTCATGGCGCATGGGAAAGGCTAGCGCAACGGCGCAGCCTCTGCCGTTACGGCAACCGGCGTCGCTGCTTTGCGAGGCCGGTTGCGGCGCGGCGAATCGGCCAGCTTGCACCAGCTCCACAGCGCGCACTGCACGCCGAGCAGTGTGAGGATGAACGGCTGGTAGGCAATTCCCTGGAATAGCGAGCCGACCAGATAGACGATCTGCGCGAACTGCAGCGCGCCTGCGAGCGGGGCCTGCCATTGTTCACGCTCGCCCGCACGGTCCTTCCAGCGCCGCCGGATGCGCTCCATCTGCCACAAGCCGAGGAGGTGGATCCACAGCCACAGGCCGAGCCCGGGCCAGCCCTGTTCACCGAGCATCTCGAAGACAGCGGAATGGTACGCGCGGGCCTTGTCGGTGTGATCCTCGAACTCGACCGCGCTCGTATTGCTGCCGTTCGCCGTGCGAATCGGCAGTTTGTAGGTGAACTTGTTGCCGCGATAGGCATCGAACCCACCGCCCATGGGATGGCTGTTGGCGTAATCGATCGTCCAGTTCCACACTGCCACGCGGGTCGAGGCGGACGTATCCTCCTCGGTGCTGTCGAGCGTCGACATGCGCTGATAATAACTCTGCGGCAGGAACGGCAGGGCCATCAGCCCGAGCAGCGCCGCGCCGCCGATGTAAAGGAAGCGCCGTTTGACGTCGCGCAGCATCAGCAGCCCGAGCACTCCCAGGCACAGCAGACCGGTGCGCGCCTCGGTGCCGATCGGGATCAGTATGCACGAGAAGATCAGCGCATAGCCGAACGTCTTTACCCGCCAATCAGGTGGAAACACGGTGCCGTGCTTCATCGCCCACAGCACCATCGGAATGATCGCGATCGCCACGGTGGCAATGGTCGAACTTTCGTACATCCCGGTGTTGTTCTGCACGAACAGGTACAGCACGCCGTATCCGCCGCCGCCGGTGGCGGTCTTGATCCCGCCGTCGATCACGATGGCCCCGGCGGTGAGCACCATCGTCAGCACCACGGCCTCGAACCGCAGCCGCGTGGTGAGCGTCAGCGGCACGAACATCGCGAACACCAGCGCCTTCCACACCCAGCTCCATTTCATCGCGGCCTGAACCGGGAAATCGGCGTTCATCGTGGTCACCGCGCACCACAGCAGCAGCGCCAGCAGCAACCACTGGCGAAAGGCGAAGCGCGCCCCGTGCTTGGGGTCGGCCAGCAACCAGCCGCCGAACGCGGCGCAAAAGGCGATCAACGATACCGGCAGCGAGGCGACGATGCGCCAGCCGATGTCCTGCGGCGCCAAGGTATCGATATAGATGTAAGTCAGCACCCACACGAACGGCCGCCGCAGTCCGAGCGCGAGAAACGCCGCAATGAAGGCGAACAGGCCGAAGTCGATCATGGCTCGTTCGGATCGGAAGGCGGATCGCGATCGAGATCGTCGCGGGTCATCAGCCGCATCGCCATCAGCAGCAGCAGTCCGTGAGACAGGGCGAGGGCGAACAGGTCGATCATGCGCGCCGCCGCGCTAGCAGCACGCGGTTGACGCGCCGTTAAGCCTATCGTGCGATCACCTGCACCATGACCCGCGTGCTCCATGTCCTCGACCATTCGCTGCCAATCCACAGCGGCTACAGCTTTCGCACCCGCGCGATCATGACGGCTCAGGCCGCATCGGGGATCGAAGTGCGCGGGATTACCGGCCTGCGCCATTCTTCGGACGGACCGGCTGCCGAAGTCGCCGATGCCCTGCTGTTCCACCGCACCCCCGGTGTGGCCACCGGTCCGGTGGGTTTGCGCGAATGGCGTGAGATCGCTCGGCTCGCCGGGCAAATCGAGAAAATCGCGGCCGACTGGCGGCCGGACGTACTCCACGCCCACTCGCCCGCGCTGTGCGGCCACGCCGCGCTCAAAGCGGGCCGCGCACTGGGCATCCCGGTGGTCTATGAAATCCGCGCGTTCTGGGAGGATGCCGCGGTCGGCAATGGCACCGGCCGGGCCGGATCGGTCAAATATCGGCTGACCCGCGCGCTGGAAGACCGCGTGGTCGCCGAGGCCGATGCGGTGTTCACAATCTGCCACGGCTTGCGCGACGATCTTGTCGCGCGCGGACATGCCGGGGGGAAGATCGGCCTGTCGCCCAACGGGGTCGACTTTGCGCTGTTCGGCGATCCGCCGCCGCGCGACGATGCGCTGGCTGCTACGCTCGCCTTGGGGCCAGGGCCGGTGATCGGCTTTATCGGCAGCTTCTACGATTACGAAGGGCTGGGCGACCTGATCGATGCCTTGCCCACTTTACGTATTCGCCACCCGCGAGCATCGCTTTTGCTGGTCGGTGGCGGGCCGATGGACGCTGCGCTGCGCGCCCAAGCTGCCGCCTCGCCGGTGGGCGGTGCGATCCATTTCACGGGCCGCGTTCCGCATCACGAGGTCGAGCGGTACTACTCGCTGATCGATGTGCTGGCCTATCCGCGTAAGGCCAGCCGGCTAACCGAGCTGGTTACCCCGCTGAAGCCACTGGAAGCGATGGCCCAGCGCACGATAGTGGCCGCGAGCGATGTCGGGGGACACCGGGAATTGATCGCAGACCGGGTCACAGGCTCGCTGTTTGCGCCGGGCGATCCTGCCGCCTGCGCCGATGCGCTCGCCGATCTGATCGATGCGCGCGACGAGTGGCCGGTCATGCGCGAACGCGCAATGGCTCACGTGCGCGACAAGCACGACTGGTCGCACAACATTCGTCGTTATCAGGACGTTTACCACCACCTGTTAGGCCAGCGGCCGAACGGAGAGCTGTCCGTCGCCGCGTAACTGCGCTGACGGTACTGAAGCTCTCGCGGCAACGGGGTGAACTGTGAGCGACAATCCCAGGCATAAGCACGCCGGCCAGCCGCCGGTCAGCGCGCATCCGGCGTTTCCGGTGATCGTGGCGCTTTGGTTTGCCGCCTTGCTCGGAATCGGCAGCATGGTTTTGCCGATCGACCTGTTCGAACGTTTCGCGGTCGCGAGCGGGCTGGCTGATGTTTACCAGGCAGCGCAGCCCCCGCTCGGCGCAACCGCGCGAATTTTCGTTGCTCTGGTTGCGGCGGTGATCGGAGCCCTTGCGGGGATCTTTATCTCGCGCCGCATTGCGGCTTCGAACGCGCCGAAAACGGTCACCCGCCGCGCCGCTGCGCTGCGTCCGTCGAACGAGAGCGCCGCTGTTTTCGCCAAGCGGCCGATCTCGGCACACGAAGAACTCGGCGAAGGCGGGCTCGATGCCGACGCCGAGCCGGTCCCCATGCGCGAGCCTCTCGCGGGCCGGCGCCGCGCGCTCGCCGTCACCGAAGAAAGCGCTCCCAGCGAATTTCTCGATTTCGCCCCGCTGCCCGGTCAAGGCGCGGTCGTTTTCGACGAGCCGCTCGACCTGGTCGCGTTCGAGGCGCCCGAGCCCGAGCCGGTCGAGGCACTCGAGACGGGCCAGAAACCGGAGACGACCGCGAAAACTCCAGCCAGCACGCCGGCCATCGCGGTGACCTTCAGCGAATTCGGTTCCGCTGCACTCAGCGCGCCGCCTTCCGCGTTCGATGCACCCATGAACAGCTACGGCGAACTTGGGCGGTTCACCGGCATGGAAGAACCCGCGCCGGAGGCCAAGCAAGCGCCGCAAGCAGCCGCAGTCGCCCCGCTCGCCGAGCGGGCGCTGGGCGATCTTGGCGTGGTCGAGCTGGTCGAACGCTTCGCGATGGCGCTCCAGCGGCATCGCGAACAGGCGGCACAACCCGCCGAATCGATCGTGACCGAGGGCGATGCGCCCGGTCCTTTGGCGCTTGTCCCTGAAGCCCCGGATGCCGACGTTTTTGCAGCCCGGGCCGAACACGATGAGCGCCCCGTTTCGCCCATCCCCGCGGTTCTGCGTCCGGTCGGGTTCGCATTCGACGAGGACGAGGACGAGGATGAGGACGAAGCGGACCTGCCCTCGCTGGACCTTACCGCAGCGCTGTCGCAGAGCCGGGGGCCATTTGCCGCCCCGCGCCTGGAATCGGTTCCCCAGGCCGGAGCCGCGCAAGACGCGGCGGACGAGGACAACGACGATCTCGAAGACGTGGCGGAAGAGGAATATACCTCGCTGCTCGCGATGAAGAGTCCGTTCGGCCTGTCGCGCGAGCCAGTGCGGATCGAGGACGAAAGCGACCACGAGGCCGACGAACCGGTGGTGATCTTCCCCGGACAGGCCGCGCGTCGCGCATCGCCGGCTTCGGACGGTCCCACCCGTGACGCGGTCGCGGCAGGCCGTGAATCGCCTCGCCCGTTCGACGCTCCGCTGGCGCGTGCGGAACAGGCCGCCGCGCATGCCCCGTTCAGCCAGTCGCGCGCGAACAGGCCCGCGGATTCCGGCGCGACCGAGCGCGCGCTGCGCGATGCGCTGGAAAAGCTTCAGAAAATGAGCGGCACGGCCTGATCCTGCGCGCGAGTGCGAAAGCCGCGCTTTAGTCCGCTCAACCCTCGGCGCGGTTGCCCAACGCCATCCATTTCGTCAAAACGGCGGCTCGCGATAGTTTTGCTGCGTCCGGCGGTAGGGTGAATCGCGCTTCGTTGCCGAAGCGCCTGCTCGACGGGCGCGTCGGCAGGTGACGGGTTCGAAGAGACGATGGATTTTCCGCCGCGTCAGGGGTTGTACGACCCGCGCAACGAGCACAATTCGTGCGGCGTTGGGTTGCTGGCGCACATCAAGGGCGAGAAAAGCCACGACATCGTCAGCCGCGCACTCGAAATCCTCGGCAACCTAGATCACCGCGGCGCGGTCGGCGCCGATCCGTTGCTGGGTGACGGCGCGGGCATCCTGATCCAGATCCCCGATCCGCTGTTCCGCAATTGGGCCCACCAGAATGGCCACGACCTTCCCGCGCCGGGCGAATACGCGATTGCGCAAACGATGATGCCGCAAGGCCAGGCGGCGCGCGATTACGTCACCCAGCAGCTTGAAAAGTTCATCGCCAAGGAAGGCCAGCAGCTGGTCGGCTGGCGCGATGTGCCGACCACGCTCGACGGACTTGGCCGCGCGGTGGTCGACCGCATGCCGGTGATGCGCCAGTGCGTCATCGCGCGCGGGGCCAACTGCGCTGACCAGGACGCGTTCGAGCGAAAGCTGATCGTTATCCGCAAGCAGGCGCAGAACCCACTGCGCAAGCAGGAGGAAAAGCTCGGCATCGCGGGGCTGACCGAGCTCTATATTCCGAGCTTTTCGAGCCGGACGATCGTCTACAAGGGCCTGCTGCTGGCGAACCAGGTCGGCAGCTTCTACGACGATTTGCGCGATCCCGACTGCGTTTCGGCGCTCGGGCTGGTTCACCAGCGCTTCAGCACCAACACCTTCCCCAGCTGGCGGCTGGCGCACCCGTACCGCTTCATGGCGCACAACGGCGAGATCAACACCGTGCGCGGCAACGTCAACTGGATGAACGCGCGCCGCCGCACGATGGAATCGCCGCTGCTCGGCGCCGATCTCGACAAGCTGTGGCCGATCATCCCGCACGGGCAGAGCGACACGGCGTGCCTCGACAACGCGCTCGAACTGCTGCTGCTCGGCGGCTACGACCTTGCCCACGCGATGATGATGCTGATGCCGGAAGCTTGGGCGAGGAACCCGCTGATGGATCCTGCCCGCCGCGCGTTTTACGAATACCACGCCGCGTTGATGGAGCCATGGGATGGTCCGGCGGCGGTGTGTTTCACCGACGGACGCCAGGTCGGCGCCACGCTCGACCGCAACGGGCTGCGGCCCGCGCGCTACTGTGTGACCAGGGACGATCTGATCTGCCTGGCGTCGGAAAGCGGCGTCCTGCCGTTCGCCGAGGAAGATATCGTGCGCAAATGGCGGCTGCAGCCGGGCAAGATGCTGCTCGTCGATCTCGAGCAGGGGCGCATCATCGAGGACGAGGAGCTCAAGGCCAGCCTCTCGGCCGCGGAGCCTTACGCCAGGTGGCTCGACGCCGCGCAGTACAAGCTCGAAGACCTCGACCACATCGAACCCGAGCTGTCCGCGGTGCCAGAACCGGCGAGCGACTTGCTGGAGCGGCAGCAGGCGTTCGGATACACCCAGGAAGACATTTCCAAGTTCCTCGAGCCGATGGCGCTCAGCGGAGACGATCCGATCGGATCGATGGGGACCGACACCCCGATCGCCGTGCTGTCGAACCGGCCGCGCCTGCTGTTCGACTATTTCAAGCAAAACTTCGCGCAAGTGACCAACCCGCCGATCGACCCGATCCGCGAGGAACTGGTGATGAGCCTGCTGTCGATGATCGGCCCGCGGCCCAATCTCCTCGGGCGCGATGCCGGCACCCACAAGCGGCTGGAGGTGGCCCAGCCCATCCTGACGAACGAGGACCTGGCCAAGATCCGTTCGGTCGAGGCCGCGCTCGACGGCGCGTTCCGCTGCGAGACGATCGACATCTGCTGGGACGCAGACGCCGGCGTCGAAGGCGTCGGGCTGGCGATCAAGGAGATGTGCTGGGCGGCGACCGAGGCGGTGCTGGCCGATCACAATATCCTGGTGCTGTCCGACCGCGCGCAAGGGCCCGGCCGCGTTCCGATACCCGCGCTGTTGGCGACCGCGGCGGTCCACCATCATCTTGTCCGCCAGGGCTTGCGCATGCAGACCGGGCTGGTGGTGGAGACCGGCGAGGCGCGCGAGGTGCATCACTTCTGCGCGCTAGCGGGCTACGGCGCAGAAGCGATCAATCCGTATCTCGCGTTCGAAACGCTGGAAGACATTCGCGCCACCCGGCTCTCCCATCTCGCCCCTGCCGATGTGCAGAAAAATTACGTCAAGGCGATCGGCAAGGGCATCCTCAAGGTCATGTCCAAAATGGGCATCTCGACCTACCAGTCGTATTGCGGCGCGCAGATCTTCGACGCGGTCGGTTTGAGCAGCGCGTTCGTCGACAAGTATTTCACCGGCACCGCGACGACGATCGAGGGTGTTGGCCTGGCCGAAGTGGCCGAGGAAGCGGTGCGCCGCCACGCGGCCGCCTACGGCAACAGCCCGGTGCTTGAGCACATGCTCGAAGTCGGCGGCATCTACCAGTTCCGCCTGCGCGGCGAGGAGCATGCGTGGACGCCCGGCACCGTCGCAGACCTCCAGCACGCGGTGCGCGGCAACAGCCAGGATCGTTACAACGAGTTCGCAGCCGCGATCAACGCGCAGTCCGAGCGGCTGCTGACGATCCGCGGGCTGATGGAGTTCAAGCCCGCCGAAGCGCCGGTCCCCATCGACGAGGTCGAACCCGCTGTCGAGATCGTCAAGCGCTTCAGCACCGGGGCGATGAGCTACGGTTCGATCAGCCGCGAGGCGCATACCACGCTGGCGATCGCGATGAACCGCATCGGGGCGCGCTCGAACACCGGGGAAGGGGGCGAGGAGACCGACCGCTTCACCCCGCTCGCCAACGGCGACACGATGCGCTCGAAGATCAAGCAGGTGGCATCGGGCCGGTTCGGGGTGACCACCGAATACCTCGTCAACGCCGACGACATCCAGATCAAGATGGCCCAGGGGGCCAAGCCCGGCGAGGGCGGCCAACTGCCCGGTCACAAGGTCGACAAGGTGATCGGCGCGGTGCGCCACGCCACCCCCGGCGTCGGGCTGATCTCGCCCCCGCCGCACCACGATATCTATTCGATCGAAGACCTCGCGCAGCTCATCCACGACTTGAAGAACGTGAACAGCCAAGCGCGCATCTCGGTCAAGCTGGTGAGCGAAGTCGGCGTCGGCACGGTCGCGGCGGGCGTCGCCAAGTGCAAGGCGGACCACGTCACCATTTCGGGATACGAAGGCGGCACCGGCGCTTCGCCGCTGACTTCGCTGACTCACGCGGGCAGCCCGTGGGAAATCGGCCTGGCCGAAACCCAGCAGACGCTCATCCTCAACGATCTGCGCAGCCGCATCGCGGTGCAGGTCGACGGCGGCCTGCGCACCGGGCGCGACGTTGCGATCGGCGCGCTGCTCGGCGCCGACGAGTTCGGCTTTGCCACCGCGCCGCTGATCGCTGCCGGGTGCATCATGATGCGCAAGTGCCACCTCAACACCTGCCCCGTCGGGGTCGCCACCCAGGACCCGGTGCTGCGCAAGCGCTTCACCGGGACACCCGAGCACGTGATCAACTACTTCTTCTTCGTCGCCGAGGAACTGCGCGCGATCATGGCGGGCATGGGGTTCCGCACCGTCGAGGACATGATCGGCCAGGTCGATCGGATCGACACCTCGCGCGCGCTTCGCCACTGGAAAGCGCAAGGTATCGACCTGTCGCGCCTGCTTCACCGCGTCGCGCCCATCGAGGGCGCCACACTGTTCCAGTCGCAAGGCCAGGACCACGCGCTCGGCGGCGCGCTCGACAACGAGTTGATCGCCGCCTGCCGCGACGCGATCGATGGCGGCGGCCCGATTAAGCTGGCACGCACGATCGGCAACGCCAACCGGGCGACTGGCGCGATGCTGTCGGGCGAGATCGCCAGGACGCACGGCCACGCAGGGCTGAAACCCGACAGCATCCGCATCGATTTCACCGGGGTGGCCGGGCAAAGCTTCGGCGCCTGGCTCGCGCACGGCGTGACGCTTAGCCTGACCGGCGACGCCAACGACTACGTCGGCAAGGGCATGTCAGGAGGCCGGATCGTCGTCCGCCAGCCCGAAGGCGTCGCGCGCGATCCCAGGCAGAACATCATTGTCGGCAACACCGTGCTCTACGGCGCGATCTCGGGCGAGGCGTATTTGGGCGGTGTCGCGGGCGAACGTTTCGCGGTACGCAATTCGGGCGCGATCGCCGTGGTCGAAGGGTGCGGCGATCACGGCTGCGAATACATGACCGGCGGCGTGGTGGTCGTGCTCGGCAAGACCGGGCGCAATTTCGCTGCCGGGATGAGCGGGGGTATCGCTTACGTGCTCGACGAGGACGGCGCATTCGCCAAGCTGTGCAACCTTTCGCAGGTCGAATTGTCGCCCATCTCGTCGGCGCGCGATGAAGAAGACGGCACCGGTCGCCCGCTCCAGCGTGCTCGCGGGGTCGAAGACCCCGGGCTCGGCGACATGTTGCGCCACGATGCGGAGCGACTGCGCGTGCTGATCGAGCGGCACAAGCTTCACACCGGCAGCGCCAAGGCCGGCGAATTGCTCGCCGACTGGGAGCGCGCGGTAGCGAAGTTCATCAAGGTCATGCCGGCCGATTACGCCCGCGCGCTGCGTCAGCTCGAAGCCGAGCGACAGGACGCGGCTCTCGAGGCAGCCGAATAATGGGCAAGACCACCGGTTTTCTCGAGCACGAGCGCCAGGATCGCGCATACGCGGACCCGCACGAGCGGGTGCGCCACTACAAGGAATTCATCGTCCCGCCCGCCGAACCCGACCTGCGGTTGCAGGCGGCGCGGTGCATGGATTGCGGAATCCCGTTCTGTCACACCGGTTGCCCGGTCAACAACCTGATCCCCGACTGGAATCACCTGGTCTACGAAGCCGACTGGAAGGACGCGCTCGACGCACTCCATTCGACCAACAACTTCCCCGAATTTACCGGCCGCGTGTGCCCCGCCCCGTGCGAGGCGGCCTGCACGCTCAACCTGATCGACCAGCCGGTCACCATCAAGTCGATCGAGTGCGCGATCGCCGACCGCGGCTGGCGCGAAGGCTGGATCGTCCCCGAACCGCCGCAGGCGCGCACTGGCAAGCGCGTCGCGATCGTCGGCAGCGGCCCCGCGGGGCTCGCCTGCGCGCAGCAGCTGGCGCGGGTCGGACACTCGGTAACGGTGTTCGAGAAAAGCGACCGGGTCGGCGGGCTGCTGCGCTACGGGATCCCCGACTTCAAGATGGAAAAGCACCTCGTCAACCGGCGTGCGGTGCAGATGGAAGCCGAAGGGGTGACCTTCCGCACGTCGACCGAAGTCGGGGTCGATATCTCGTTCGCCTCGCTGAAAGAGAACTTCGACGCGGTCGTGCTGGCGGGCGGCGCTGAGGATCCGCGCCAGTTGCTGATCCCGGGTGCGGAGCTGCCTGGGGTGCGGCTGGCGATGGAATTCCTCACCCAGCAGAACAAGCGCAACGCGGGCGATGACGAAGTCCGCGCCGCGCCGCGCGGCTCCCTGGTGGCGACCGGCAAGCGGGTGGTGGTGATCGGCGGGGGCGATACCGGGTCGGACTGCGTCGGCACTTCGAACCGCCAGGGCGCCGCCAGCGTCGTCCAGCTCGAGATCATGCCGCGCCCGCCCGAGCGCGAGGACAAGGCGCTCACCTGGCCGCACTGGCCGCTGAAGCTGCGCACTTCGTCGAGCCATGAGGAAGGCGCGGATCGCGACTTTGCGGTGTTGACCAAGCGGGTCGCCGGCCAGGGCGACACCGTCACCGGTCTCGAATGCGTTCGCGTCGAATGGCGCGGCGGCCAGATGGAGGAAGTACCCGGCAGCGAGTTCACCATTCCGGCCGACCTGATCCTGCTGGCGATGGGCTTTACCGGCCCGCGCAAGAGCGGCTTGCTCGAGCAGGCCAGCGCCGCGCTCGACCAGCGAGGCAATGTCGCAGCCGATACCCTTTCCTACGCCACCAGCGAACCGGGCGTGTTCGCCTGCGGCGACATGCGCCGCGGCCAAAGCCTGATCGTGTGGGCCATCCGCGAAGGCCGCCAAGCGGCGCGTGCGGTGGACGAGACGCTAATGGGGTCCAGCGAACTGCCGCGCTGATCTGCTGGATAAAAAATGTCTGTCAAAAGCGGTAAGCGGACGCGGCCCGAAAGTTTGTCCCGAAGTGCTCCGCGCGAGGCTAGCGTGCGGCTCCATCAGCGCCGGTGGCCTGCGGCTGTAGATGGAGATAGCGGTCGTTGAAATCCCCGACCTCGCGCAACCGCTCCCAGCTCGGAAAGATCACCTGACGACGGTTCCGGGTAACGAGCTGGTCTGCTTCAAGGCTTTTGAGCGTTCGGTTCACGTGGACAGGCGTGAGACCCACTGCGTCGGCCAGCTCTTCCTGTGTCATCGGCAAACGGTATCCATAATTTTCCGCCAGGCCGATGGAATCGAGTCTGATCCCCAGTTCGCACAAGACATGGGCTACCCGAGCGCGCGCTTGGCGCCGCCCGACGTTGAGGACCCATTCCCGGAAGATCGACGCTTCGACCTGCATCTTCACCAGAACAGCGTGGCTGATAGCCGCGTTGGACCGCACTAGCGTCTGGAGATCGTCCCGGGCAACAAAGGCAACTTGTCCGCGAGTCAGCATCTGCACACCGTGATCGGCGATGTCGAGAAACAGGTGCTGGAAGTCCATCGCTTCGCCCGGCAGCAGAATAGCGATGATCTGACGCGCGCCTTCGCCGGTCAGCTTTTGCCGAAATGCAAACCCGCTGACCAGGACGCCGCACTGCTCAGGCACATCCGCTTCGCGCATGGCATAGCTGCCCGGCTCGAGGGTGCGCAGCGTATAGGGGAGACCGAGGATCGACTCGCGGTCTGCTTCCGAGAGCGCCGAGCGCAACTCGAGGTTCCGGACCAAAAGCTCGAGTGGGTGAACGGTGTCGGTCATCGTGGTTCCCGTCAGGTGGCGGGAGCACGCGCACTCTCAGTCCCCAACACACCGGTTAAACCGCTTGGGAATATCTTCGACATATCAACCTATCGGTGGGCAATCGATAACAAAAGTTCAGTGGACAGATAAAACATAGGTTTAGTTCTGTTTTCATGCTATTGTTTGGTTATCGCGAGCGACCTGCGCCGCCGCGACTGAGAGACATCCAGCGCTCCCGCCCTTGTGAACGTTGGAGCAAGCGATGCCTCGTTATTATTTCCACCTGCGCGATGGAGAGGATGTGCTCCTCGATCCCGAAGGGCGAGAACTCTCGTCGCTCCAGGCTGTTCATGCCGACGCGCTCTTGGAAGCCCGGTCGATTATCAGCCACGAGGCGATCGAGGGCCTCGTGAAGCTGTCCTATCACCTCGACGTCGAAAACGCTTCGGGAGCTGTCGTCCACCGCCTGAACTTCGAAGATGCGGTCGAGGTGATCCGCGGGGTCGCGAACGACAGCCTTTAGGATCGGCCTGCGGTTGCTTTCAGTTTGCTATTCGCTTCGGGCTGGACGCGGACAAGAAGGCTTTTGGAACTATCCTTGGGCCAGTGCCGACGTTTCCGCAGCACAGCCCGCCGGCGTTGAAGCTGCGCCGAGCGTCCGCGCCTCGGCTTGCGCCTTGGCGAGATCGTCGCGAAATACAGGGTTCGACTGCAGCCGTGCGAAAGTTGCGGCGGCGAAGTCGCGGCCGGTTTCGACATCGCTTGCCCAATGCACGTTGCACACCCGGCGGCTTTCTCCGAACGCGATGCCGCGCCCGGTGAGCGCGGCTGCCTTGTCGGGAAACACCGCCGCGAGCAGCAGTCCGCTGCCGTAGCCGATCGCGGCGTGGCCCGATGGGTACGCGCCGTTGTGGCGCAGCGCTTCTTCGGAATCGGGGGTGCAGGTCGGCTTGTTGTTGACGGTGAACGGGCGCGGGCGGTTGTAGAGCGCCTTCACGGCGCTGGTCGATGTGCCAAAGTCCGCGCCCGCGCGGCGCAGCAGGTGCATGATCGCGGGCGTTGTGGCGTCGGAGATCGTTACGCCGGCGGTGCAGCTGAACGCGCCGGGGACTCCGCCCGGGCCAAGGTCGGCATCGGCCGCGGCGAGCCTGAAGCGCTCGGTACCAACAAGCGCGAGGCCCGCGGCACTCAGGCTCTCATCGCGCGCCATCGCGTCGGAGCCCTTCGCCGGCGGTGGGCCCACAAGCATCTCGCCATGCGGCAACGGTCCGGGAAAATAGGCTGGGCCCATGTCGAACAGCGCGCGCTGCGCGAGCGGCGCCGAGACCGGAGCGCTCGCACTGTCGGGCGCGGCGGCGGCCGCCGTGCAACCGGCCAGGAGGAGGGCGAGCGAGCTTGCGATAAAGCGGTTCATGGCCGCTTTCTTGCGCTCACCATCCGGCGCGCGCCAGATCGATTTTGCTCCGAACGAGGCTCGCACGAGGAATAAAACGGTTTTCCTACACGGCGCCGTCCGTGCTTCTGCTTGCCGGTGAACCGCGCTTGGATCCCGTTGCCCGCGAATTGTCCCGCGCCTGCTGCGCCGCGAAGCCGCGGCTGGCGAGGCGACGCTTCTTGCGCCCAAGGTGACGCTGCCCCGGCACAAGACGACATTTTTACCGGCAAAGGCGACGCTTCCCGATCAAAGTCGACGCTTTGGTGGGCAAAGACGCAACTTTTTCGCCAGGACACTGTAACAAGTGTAACACCCCCCTGCAGCCGGTCACACCCGCCAGTCGATTCTCCCGCGCCCGCGGCTTTCGAGAAAGGCGTTTGCCCGGCTGAACGGATGCGATCCGAAAAAGCCTCGGTAAGCCGACAGCGGACTGGGGTGCGGGCTGCGGATGACGAGGTGATGCGTGCCCCCTGCAAGCGCCGGCACGCGCGCCGCCTTGGCCTGCGCATGGCGGCCCCACAGGATGAATACCGACGGCGCAGGGCGCGCGGCCACCGCGGCGACGCAGGCGTCGGTCAGCGCTTCCCATCCGCGCCCCGCATGGCTGCCGGCCTTGCCGTGCTCGACCGTCAGGCTGTTGTTGAGCAGCAGCACGCCCTGCTTCGCCCAACCCGACAGGTCGCCGTGCGCCGGCGGTGCGATGCCGAGGTCGCTTTCAAGCTCCTTGTAGATGTTGGCAAGGCTCGGCGGCGCCGGCGTGCCTTGCGGCACCGCGAAGCACAGTCCCATCGCCTGGCCCGGCCCGTGGTAGGGATCCTGTCCGAGGATCACCACGCGGACACTGTCGAGCGGGGTCAGCTCGAGCGCCCTCAGGCGGCTGCCGTGCGGGGGATAGATGACCGTGCCCGCCTTTTCCTCCGTGTTCAGCCAGCCGCCCAGCTTGCGCGCTTCGGGCGCAGCAAGCACCGGCTCCAGCGCTGGCCGCCAGCTTTCGGGGATGACCTCGTTCATGAGCTGCGGGGATTTAAGGGAGCGGGCGGCCGCTCGCCAGCGCCTCTTTCCCTCTTTCCCCGATCAGCCTAAGGCGCGAGCCACATGACAGTACATTTTCACGAAGAAGACCTGCCTGCAGGCGTGATATTCGCCGACGGCCCGATCGCCATCGATACCGAAACGATGGGGCTGATCACCCACCGCGACCGGCTGTGCCTGGTCCAGTTGTCCGATGGGCACGGCGACGAGCACCTTGTCCGATTCAATCCTGGCAGCGCCTACGATGCCCCGAACCTGAAAGCGCTGGTGGGCGATCCAGCACGGCTCAAGCTCTACCATTACGCACGCTTCGACCTTGCCGCGATGTACTTCTATCTCGGCGTGATGGCCGCGCCGGTGTTCTGCACCAAGATCGCCAGCAAGCTGGTGCGGACGTACACCGACCGGCACGGGCTCAAGAACCTCGTTTCAGAATTGCTCGCCGCCGACATTTCGAAGCAGCAGCAGCTGTCCGACTGGGGCGGGCCGGTCCTCAATGATGCGCAGCGCGAATACGCCGCTTCTGACGTGCGCTTTCTTCATCGCCTGCGTGAGGTGCTGGTGGAGCGGCTCGAGCGCGAACAACGGACCGACATCGCCCAGGCCTGCTTCGATTTCCTGCCCACCCGCGCGCGGCTCGATCTGGCCGGATGGGCGGACCGGGATATATTCAGCCACGATTGAGGCGACACGCGTTAGACGACTGCCATGGTACAGCGCCGCATCGAGACCCAGGAGGCCAAGGAACTGCGCGGCGCGCGCAAGCGCTTCGCCGCGCCTGGCGGATCGCACGACCGGATCGTCTCGCTGCTCGCCAAGATTCTTCCGATGGGCGTCGGCGTGATTGCCGCGCTGATGGTAGTGACCCCGTTGAGCCCTCGTGGCGAGATCAGCTTCCTGCTCGACCGGACCAAAGTGGCCGTTATCAACGAGCGGCTGAGCGTCGACAACGCGATGTATCGCGGTTCGGACGCGCAAGGCCGCCCGTTCTCGCTCACCGCCGGTGAAGCGGTGCAGAAATCGGGCCGCGAAGGGATAGTCCGGATGAGCGATCTGGTCGCCCGCATCCTGTTGCAGGATGGCCCCGCCAGCTTGCGCGCCGCAGCCGGTCAATACGATATCCGCGACGAGGTCGTCAGCGTGCCCGATGGCGTGGTGATGACCGCAGCGGACGGTTATCGCATGGTCGCGAGCGGGGTCAGCGTGAATTTGCCCGAAAAGACGCTGGTTGGCAGCGGCGGAGTATCGGGCGCGATTCCGGCGGGCACCTTTTCCGCCGATAGCCTTCACGCCGATCTCAACGCGCGCACCGTCGCGCTTGCCGGCAACGCGCGCCTCCACATGATCCCCGGCAAGCTGAGGATGCCCTGATGAACCGAAACTCGAAAACGGCCATGCGCTGGGGCCTTGGCGGCTTCACCCTCACCCTGGCGGCGATGGCCGGCATCCAGGTCGCCGCGCAATCGATCGCGGGGCACAACTCGAACGCGCCGGTCAATTACGCGGCCGACCGGATCGAACTGCAGGACCGACAGAACCGGGTGGTCCTGTCAGGGAACGTCGATATCAGCCAGGCCGGCATGCGCATCCAGGCGGCGCGCACCCAGGTCAATTACTCCGACGCCGGGTCGCTCAAGATCCAGCGCATTCTGGCGACCGGCGGGGTCACTGTCTCACGCGGCAACGAGCGCGCGGCGGGCGATGTGGCGGTATACGATTTCAACCGCCGGCTGATCACCATGGCCGGCAACGTGCGCCTCAATCGCGGCGGCGATACGCTCAACGGTGGGCGCCTGGTGATCGACCTCAAGAGCGGGGTGTCGAGCGTCGATGGCAGCGCCAATGGCTCGTCTTCGGTTACCGGCAATGTCCAGCGCAGTGGCAGCGGGCGGGTGAGCGGTTCGTTCAGCGTGCCCCAGAACAACTAACGCTGCGCTTTCAGAACGCCTGGCGATGCATCAGCACGCCGAGCGTCTTGAGCACGATCAGCGCATCGCCCCACGGGCTCCAGGTGCGAATGTATTCGAGATCGGCGTCGAGCCGGTTCTGGAGGTCGGCCTCCAGCGCGGTCGCCCCCCGATAGCCGCGGATTTGCGCGAGCCCGGTCACCCCCGGCTTGAGCGAGTGGCGGCTCCAGTAAGCGGTGTCGATCCGCCAGAACAGCTTGTCGCCCGCTTGCGAGGCGATCGCGTGGGGACGCGGGCCGACCATGCTCATCTCGCCGCGCAGCACGTTGACCAGTTGCGGCAGCTCATCGACGCTCGTCCGGCGAATGAAACGTCCGATCCGCGTCACTCGCTCGTCATCGCGCGCGGCAGATTGCGCGCCGTCGGCATCGCTCCGCTCGACCCGCATCGATCGGAACTTGTACATCCCGAAAAATCGGTTCCCCCGGCCGAGTCGCCGCTGGACGAACAGCGCCGGCCCGCCATCGTCGAATTTGATCAGCAGCGCCGTCACCAGCATCAACGGGGACAGCACGATCAGCCCGGCGAGCGAAAGCGTCACGTCGAAAGCGCGCTTCAGCAGGCGCTGTTGCAGGCCGAGCGGCCCAGTCGAGATGATCATCGCGCGCCAGCCATCCTCGACCGTCAATCCGATCGGCTGGACTTCGCCGAGCCCTTCGGTCACCAGCTCCCCGCGCACTCCTGAGGCGCGCAGGATGTAGGCCCAGGCGCTGCGCTGCTCGTCGCGGCAACTGACCACCACGCGGTCCATATTGAGCAGGAACCGCCCGACCCGGTCGAGCGCATCGGGATCATCGATGTCGGCGACCAGCCCCCGTTCGACCGCGTTCAGGCAAATGGCGTGCTCCAGCACCACCGGCGGCCCCCCCGCATCGATATGCAGAACATTGATCACGCTTGCGCCCAATGCCCAGTCGACAACTCTCGTAAGCAACACGCGGCTCAGCGAAATGAAAGCGGCGCTGGCCACGATACCGCCAGTGAACACGACTCGCGAGAATTGCGCGGTGCTTTTGGTATAAAACGTCACGAACAACAGCAGCGCGGCTGCCAGCGCCAATGCCCCGAGCGCGCGCACGATCGCGAACCGCCGCGACTGCAACGCGTGAATTGAATACGCCCTCTGGTACAGCGCCAGCGTGAGATAGAGCGGCAGGAGCAACTGCGCCTGAAGGAATGCGAATTTGAGCGGCTTGTAGTCGAGGTAGAAGGTGCCCACGAGGCTGAATGCCGCGAGGATCAGGAGGACGTCGATCACCAGCATCGCCAGGTAGATGCGCAGCCGCTTGCGCTCGAGCGAAGGTGCCAGCGGGTGAATTGTCCGTCCGGCCCTGAGACCCGGGGCAATGGGGGCATTCATCCAAACGGCTCCGTGATCGATCCTACGATCCACTACGGTTTTTATTGTTGCATTGCAAAAGGATCAGGCGGGCAGCCTCGTGGCGAACCGGGGGGCTTAGCGTGCCGCCGCGCGGGTCAGTCCGGCGAGCGCCTGCGCCAGCAGGATTTCACCGGCCGCGCTGTTAGCCAGCAGTTCGCGATGCAACTCGACTAGACGGGCGACAAGCCGCGCCATCCTCGCTCCGCGCCACAGGCCGAGTTGGTGCGCGAGATCCTTTTCGTCCTTCCAGAAGACCCGCCGCGCACGCGCCTCGGCGCTGACCAGTGCGGCGGCATCGTCGCGCGGGCCGAGCCGGGCGTTGAGCTGCGCAAGCTGCGCCACGCGGCGCTCGAACGCCAACAGCAGCCCGACCGGGTTGAGCGACAATTCGCGCATTCGGTGCAACTCGCCGGAAAGCCGGGCGGACCGCCCGCCGAGCACGGCATTGACCACCGGCATGAAGCCGTCATCCTCGGTCCGCGCGCCGATGGCGTCGAACGCCTCGGCGTCGGCTGCGACCGGCGACGACGGCTGGGCATCGACATAAGTAGCGAGCTTGGTCACTTCGGATTGCGCGAGGCGGACATCGAGGCCCGCCGCACGGGCGATGCGCTCGGCCATGTCGCCCGACAGCTTGAGCCCGAGCTCGTCGCCCATCGTGCGGACCGCATCGCGCACGTGAGCAAGATCGGGCGGCCAGAAAATCGCCACCAGCGCGTCGTCCCGCTTCTCGAGCAGCTTTGCGGTGCGCGCCTTGTCGGTCGCCGAACTGGCCACCACCAGGACAGGACACGGCGCGCCCTCCCCGCTGTCGATGGCGGCCAGATGGTTGGCGAGGGCATCGTGCGCCTCGTCGCCGCTCGCTCGCACGACGATGTGCCGCGCATCGGCAAATAGTGAGCTGGAGCGCGCCTCGTCGGCCAGCAGGACGGGGTCGCGCCGCAAGTCCGCACCCGCCAGCTCGATCCGTTCGCCGGGTTCTTCGAGCATCGCGGCGATGCGCTGTGCCGCGGCCGCCGCGCCGGCTTCATCGGGACCGCAGAAGAAGAAAACCTTGGCTTGCCGCGCCGCGCGCGGGGCGACCGCGAGGAAATCCTTCTGTGTAGCCTTCACGCGGCGGATCGTTACTGGCGTTCGCGCAGCGTCAGCGCGAGCCGGGTGGTGATCTGCGACGCGACTTCGCGTGCGAGGTTCTCAAGCGCGGTCTGTTCGGCGGCGATTGTCGCGTATTCGCTCGAGACCACGTCGATCCCGGCATCCGAGCCGGCGGTCGCGTCGATCAGGATTTTGCCGTCGGCAAGTTCGACCAACTGGTAGCGTGCTCGCAGCGTGCGGCGCTCACGGCCGATGGTATCGTCGGACAGCACGCCGAGCCCTTCGAGCTTGTCGTCGAGCCGCACGTCGAGGCGGTATTTCGCGCCCGCGGCATCGGCGGCACCGAGCCGGTCGACCAGCGCGTTGCGGACCAGCCATCCCGATTGCCCTTCGATCGCGGGCACCTCGATAGCTCCCAATTCGCGCGCGACCAGCCCGTTGCCGCCACCTGCATACATCGGCTGGAGGCCGCACCCGACGAGCGTAAACGCGAGAGCGAGAGGCGCGAAAAAGCGGATCATGCGACGATATTCACCAATCGGTCGGGCACCACGATCACCTTGCGCACTTGAGCCCCATCGAGCGAACGCTGGACCTTCTCCGACGCTAGCGCAAGCGCCTCGAGCTCGGCGCCCGGGAGTCCTTTGGCGACAGTCAGCGTGTCGCGCAGCTTGCCCTTGACCTGAACCGCGATCGTTACTTCGTCCTCGACCAGCAGGGCTGGATCGACCGTTGGCCATGCGGCTTCGGCCACCAGTCCGATCCCGCCGATCTTGCGCCACGCCTCTTCGGCGAGATGCGGCATCATCGGCGCGGCGAGCAAGACCAGCGCACGGACCGCTTCGCTGCGGCTGGCCGAGGGCGGCGCCTTGTCGATCGCCGAGGCCAGTTCGTAAATCCGCGCCACGGCCTTGTTGAACGAAAGCGCCTCTATGTCGGTCCCGGCGCCAACGACAGTCTGCGCTACCTTGCGGTCGAGCGCACGTTCTTCGCCAGTTGCGGCCGGATCGAACGTGCCGACCAGGCGCCACAGCCGCTGGACGAAGCGGCCGCAACCTTCGATGCCGGCTTCGGACCACGGCAAGTCACGTTCCGGCGGGCTGTCGCTAAGCATGAACCAGCGCACCGCGTCCGCGCCGTAGCGATCGACCATTGCGTCTGGGTCGACGACGTTCTTCTTGGACTTCGACATCTTGACGACTTTGCCGATCGTCACCGGTTTCCCGTCTGCCTTGAGTGTGGCGCCGCTCCCTGAGCGATTGACTTCCTCCGGCCCGAACCAGTTCTCGCGGCCGTTCAAATCGCGCGAATACGTCTCGTGCGTCACCATGCCTTGAGTGAACAACGAGGCGAACGGCTCCGCGAAGTCGATCATGCCGAGGTGATTGAGCGCGCGGGTCCAGAAACGCGCGTAGAGCAAGTGCAGGATCGCGTGCTCGATCCCGCCGATGTACTGCTCGACCGGCAACCATTTGGCGACTTCGGCCCGGTCGAACGGCTTGTCAGCCGGTTGGCTGGCGAAACGCAGGAAGTACCAGCTCGAATTGACGAACGTATCGAGCGTGTCGGTTTCGCGCACCGCCGCACCGCTGCACTTAGGGCACTGAGTGTGCTTCCAAGTCCGGTGCCGCTCGAGCGGGTTGCCCGGAGCGTTAAAGTCGACATCCTCTGGCAACACTACCGGTAGCTGGTCCTCGGGCACCGGCACGATACCGCAAGCCGCGCAGTGGATGAATGGGATCGGCGTGCCCCAGTAGCGCTGGCGCGAAACGCCCCAGTCGCGCAGGCGCCAGACAGTCTGGCCTTGGCCGCGGCCTTCCGCTTCGAGCCGCGCGATCACTTGGCGCTTGGCTTCCTCGACGGTCATCCCGTCGAGGAAGCCTGAATTCACCAGGATGCCCTCGCCGGGCTCGGCCTCACCGGCGAAGGGGGTGTCGGCGTACTCCGCGCTCGCAGCGACCACGCGCGGGATCGGCAGGCCGTACTTGGTGGCGAATTCGAAGTCGCGCTGGTCGTGCCCGGGCACAGCCATGATCGCCCCGGTGCCATAGTCCATCAACACGAAGTTGGCGATGAACACCGGCAGGTGCGCGCCGGTGAAGGGGTGCTTGGCGCCGATGCCGGTGTCGAAGCCGAGCTTTTCGGCGGTTTCGACTTCGGCCGCGGTAGTCCCACCGCGCTTGCATAGCTCGATGAACTTGGCCGCGTCGCAGTTCATCGCCGCAACTGCTTGCGCCACCGGATGATCGGGAGCGACCGCCACGAACGTCGCGCCGAAGATCGTGTCGGGCCGGGTGGTATAGACCGGCAGGCTGTCGCCGTTCGACAGGTCGAAGGAAAACTGCATCCCGCGGCTTTTGCCGATCCAGTTTTCCTGCATCAGCCGGACCTTGTCAGGCCACTGGTCGAGCTTGCCGAGACCGTCGAGCAGTTCCTCGGCGAACTGGGTGATCTTGAGGAACCACTGGCTCAATTTGCGCCGCTCGATCACAGCGCCCGAGCGCCAGCCCTTGCCGTCGATCACCTGCTCGTTGGCGAGCACGGTCATGTCGACCGGGTCCCAATTGACTTCGCTTTCCTTGCGGTAGACCAGCCCCGCTTCGTAAAGCTTGAGGAACAGCGCCTGCTCGTGCCCGTAATATTCGGGATCGCAGGTCGCGAACTCCCTCGACCAGTCGAGCGCGAAGCCGAGCCGCTGGAGCTGCGACTTCATGTGGGCGATGTTCGCCCGGGTCCAGCCGCCCGGGTGAACGCCTTTCTCCATCGCCGCGTTCTCGGCAGGCATGCCGAACGCGTCCCACCCCATCGGATGGAGCACTTCGTGCCCGGTCATCCGCTTGTAGCGCGCGAGCACGTCGCCCATCGTGTAGTTACGCACGTGCCCGACGTGGATGCGCCCGGAAGGATAGGGAAACATCTCGAGCACGTAGCTTTTGGGCTTGTTGCTTGCGCTGTCGGCGCGAAAGCTGCCCGCCTCGTCCCAGGCGCGCTGCCAGCGTCCATCCGCCGTCGACGGATCGAAGCGCTGATCTGTCATGGGAAAAGCTCCGCTTGGATCAGCCGGCTATGGCTTGGCGCCTCAGTTCGCGCGCCTTGGTCAGGATAATGTCTTCCAGCTTCTGCACGGTGGCAGCCTGGACCGGGGCATCGACCCACTGGCCGCCTTGTGCAACCTGGCGGCTGGCGGCGACGCGCACGGCATCGGCACGCAAGTCCTGGTCGAGGATCGACACGGTCATCTTGACCCGCTCGTTTGGATCGCGCGGGTTGGTATACCAGTCGGTGACGATCACCCCGCCATTGCTGTCCGACTGCAGCAGGGGCGCGAAGCTGACCGTTTCGACCGCGGCGCGCCACAGATAGGCGTTGACGCCGATAGTCGTGACCTGGCTGGCAGCGAGATCGGCCTTGGGCCGGTCCTTGCCGCCACCGCATGCGGCCAGCGTAGCGAGCACGGCGGTGACCGCGACGATACGAGTCAAACGAATGGGGCGCGAAGTGGCGGTCATGCTCGTGGCAACGTCCTTAGGAAGTGTCAGCCAAGCCCTCTAGTCGGGCCAAGCCGCGCGAGCAAGCATCGCGCTTGCCTGACTGCCCTCAATGGGTCCGAGCCGTGAACCACCGCTTAATCCGCACACGACGCGGCGATTGTGGGCCGCTTGCAACACTTCGTGCCGACGTGGAGCGCCGCTTGTGGAAAAGCTGGCCAAGACCCTGCCACGATCTTATCTCCTTCGACTTGTACGAATTCACATGTGAGTCGGTTACGCGTGAAACCGGATCGCTCATCGATCGTTCACCAACCAGAGGCTTAATCGCGCGCGATCGAGTTTTCTTAAGGAGCGCAAGGGTGGCAGGCGCACGCATTTCGGCAAGCAGGATGAAAAGCGGGGAGCAGATCGCTTCCGCGCTGATCGCCGCCGCCGTGATGCTGGCCGCGATTCCTTCCGCTGGCCTGGCGATCACCGCGGTTAATTCCCAGAATTCATATGTCTCGGCGGCGGTGTTCACTCCGGCTAACGTCGATCCGGCGATTGCCCGGCGGCTGGCCGCGAAGATCGCCGCGCGCGGGCACGAAATGCGCTTTACCCCGGCGGGCACTTCGCTCGATCGCGACCGCACGGTGACGGTAGCGATCCGCATCGATGCGGAAGACGCGCGCGCCATCTCGGTTCGCAGGGCGGTCGCCGCCGTCAAGGCCGAGCCGGGAGCGGGCTTGTCCCTCGCCACGCTGGCGCCGGCACGTGTCAACCTTGGCGTTTCACGCGGCTACCAGACTTTCGCCAAGCCGGCCGCGCCCTCGCTCGGCCTCAAGTCGATCGAGATGCCCGATCTGGCAAGCTTCCGCCCGCGCGAAGGGATCAAGGAAACGCCCAGCCGGCTTCAGCCGCGTATCGCGCTCGAAAACGAGAGCCGTCCGGGCCGCAGTCCGCGCACGCTCGAGGGCGCAGGAGAGCAGGCGGTCGATCTCGGCGCCGGTTACCGTCTATCGCGCAACCTCAACGTGACCGCCGGCGTTCGGCTGTCGCAGGATCGTGACCGGCTCGCTCCGCTGACCGACGCTGTGCGTGATGATCAGGCGGTATACGTGGGCACGCAGTTCCGGTTCTGACGCGAAGGGCATGCATGCCTGCGACAGACCCCGCATAGCACCGGCAGAGCAGTAGTTTGCGAACCCTCGGCGGGGTTTTTCTTTGCGCCCGCAGCGCGTTGCCCTAGGCTCGAAAAAATAGAAAAATCGAGAGGATCTGAAAAATGGCGCGCGTTGCAATCGTCACCGGGGGGACTCGCGGCATTGGCGAGGCGGTCAGCCTAGCGCTCAAGGAGCAGGGGCGTACGGTGGTCGCCAACTACGCCGGCAATGACGCCAAAGCCCAGGCTTTTGCCGAGGCGCACGGGATTCACGTCTACAAGTGGGACGTCGGCGATCACCAGGCGTGCCTCGACGGCTGCGCGCGAGTGGCCGAGGAAGTCGGCGCGGTCGACATCGTGGTCAACAATGCCGGCATCACGCGTGACGGCACGCTCGCGCGGATGAGCTACGACGATTGGCACGATGTCATGCGGGTGAACCTTGGCGGCTGCTTCAACATGGCCAAGGCATGCTTCGGCGGGATGGTCGAGCGCGGGTGGGGGCGGATCGTCAATATCGGCAGCATCAACGGCCAGGCCGGGCAGTACGGCCAGGTCAATTACGCCGCCGCCAAAAGCGGCATCCATGGCTTCACCAAGGCGCTGGCGCAGGAAGGCGCCAAGAAAGGTGTCACGGTCAACGCCATCGCGCCCGGCTACATCGACACCGACATGGTGGCGGCAGTTCCGCCACAAGTGCTCGAAAAGATCGTCGCCAAGATCCCGGTCGGCCGGCTCGGCCAGGCCGACGAGATCGCCCGCGGGGTGGCCTTCCTGTGCTCCGACCACGGCGGCTTCGTGACCGGCTCGACGATGAGCATCAACGGCGGGCAACACATGTATTGAAAGCGGCGGCGGATACACAGGAGTACCCGCCGCCGCGAGGCCGCAAAGGGACCGGCCTCAGACTGCTCAACTGGGCATGGGGTCGCCATCGACGACATGGAGGACGCCCTTCGAGGCGGCGACATCCGTCTGGAGGACGATGGCGTTGCCGCCGTTCCGTCCATCAGCACCACGCGGATTGTGGATAATGGCCGGAGTTCGGTCCGCGCTCAGCCAGGTAGCGAGACCGCATCGGTCACATGGATCACGCCATTCGACTGAATGACGTCGGCCTGCGTCACGTGCGCCGTCCCGCCAGCGGCGTCGGTGAGCATGACTTGGCCACCCATCAGGCTGGCGGTCAGCACGCCACCCTGCACCGTCGTCAGCCGTGCCTTGCCGCCGCCAGCTTTGATCAAGCCGATCAATTCGCCGGCGGTCACGCGGCCGGGCACGACGTGATAGGTTAGGACCGACTGCAGTTGCGTGCGGTTGGCGGGCTGAAGGAGCGTGTCGACGGTGCCCGCGGGGAGCTTTGCAAAGGCGGCGTCGGTCGGCGCGAACACCGTGAACGGGCCCGGGCCAGACAATGTATCCACCAGTCCGGCGGCCTTGACCGCAGCAACCAGCGTGGTGTGGATCGGCGAATTGACGGCGTTCTCGACGATATTGCGCGCCGGGTACATCTCGGCGCCGCCGACGAAGGAAGACTGCATGCCGGCATCCGCCGCCATCGTCGTACAGGCGGCAAGCGGTGCTAAGCCAAGCACCAGAGCGGCGGTCATCATCGATTTCATATGGCGTTCCTTGATTACCTGAGGGGACTTCTTCGGGGGAGCCACCCAGATAGGAACCCGCCGTGCCGCTGTGGACACGGACTTTGTACCGTAGCAGCGCTACAAGCCTGCTTCGATCGCTAACCGGATGGCGTCGGCGGACGAGGGCAGACCAAGCTTGCCGAGCATCAGGCCCCGGTGCATCTTGACCGTCTTTTCGCTGATCGAAAGCCGCCACGCGATCTGCTTGTTGCGGTAACCGCGGGCCATGTCGGTGAGCACTTGCCGTTGTCGCGGCGACAATGCCTCGACCGCGCTAAGCGCTCGCTGTCGGCGGACAGCGAGCGGGGCATCGTCGGGGTTGCTTACATCGACTTGCGATCCGAGGAACCACTCGACGGTTCCCTCGGGGCTGAGGATCGGCGCGATTAGGACCGCATTGCGAAACGGTGTGCCGTCCTTCCGGTAATTGATCAGCTCGGTCAGGGTGGCAGTGGGTGAGCGGATGGCCTGGCGTATCCGCTCGGTCAGCGCCGGCTCGGTGAGGGGCCCGGCCAGGAACCGGCAATTGCGGCCGATGATGTCCGAATCAGCATATCCGGTTAGCTCGCGGAAGGCGGCATTAGCGGCGACAACCGGATTGTCGTCCAGCCGAGGATTGGTGATGACCGTTGCGATCGGGCTCAGCGCGATCGAGGCGAACAGCGCGCGCTCCGTAGCCTCGATCAGCGCCGCCGAACCGGATCTGGCTCCCTTCATCGGCGAGACTTTACGCAGTTTATGGCCAGTGCGGCTAGGGCGGTAATAATCGGCACGGGTTGCTGCTTACGTCCCCTCGCCGGCCCTGCTAGGCCGACCGCATGGGCGCTCCTTATCATCCGCCGGTCAAGCGCTCGGTTGAAATCGCCGGCCACAAGACGTCGATCAGCCTCGAACCGCTGTTCTGGGACATGCTGCGCGAAGTCGCGGCGCGCGAGCGTGAGCCGATCAATGCGTTGATTGGGCGGATCGACGAGGAACGGATAGCCTCTCCAACGCCATGCGGGCTGGCCGGCGCGATCCGGCTGTGGCTGGTGGCCACCATGTCATCCCCATAAAAAGTGGGCGGCGCCGTTTCAGCACCGCCCGCTCTTCGCCCCGCTACCTTTTTACAGGCTCGAGCCATCCAGTCCCGTTGCTCCTTTAATAGGTCGCCGGGGGATCGCTTGCAGGGAAACTTTCGTCGCTGGCCTGGTCAGCCTTGTCCCAGTCGCGCGCGGTATCGTCGCGCATCGCATCCGGTCCGGCGTCGCGCACACTGGTGTGGCGGCTCGACGGCTGTCCACCGGCGAACGCAGGGGCCGCGTGACGGGGCGCGAAATTTTTCTGGTAGTACTGGTATCCGACATAGCCGAGCGTTCCGAGCGCGGCGAGTTTGAGCAGTGCCATGGGAGAGTCTCCTTCTGGGCTGCTCAACGTAGCAAGAGGCGGTCGGTATCCCGAAAAAGCGATTCTATTCGTCGCCCACGCGCTCCACCTGGGCGCCGACCAGCGCGAGCTTCTCTTCGAGCCGCTCGTATCCGCGATCGAGATGGTACAAGCGGCGCACTTCGGTCTGCCCTTCGGCGGCGAGCCCGGCGATCACCAGGCTCATCGAAGCGCGCAAGTCGGTCGCCATCACTTCTGCGCCGGTGAGCTTGCTCACTCCGTGGACGATCGCGGTGCGGCCGGTGGTCTCGATATGCGCGCCCATGCGATTGAGCTCGGGCACGTGCATGTAGCGGTTCTCGAAGATGGTCTCGTTGAGCACGCTGGTGCCCTCGGCGACGGTCAGCAGCGCCATCAGCTGAGCCTGCATGTCAGTCGCCAGGCCCGGATAAGGCGCTGTCGACAGGTTGACCCCGCGCAAGCGGCCTTCTGCAGCGACGCGTACGCCGCCTTTTTCGGCCGTGACGGTCACCCCGATGTTGCGTAGCGCGTGCAGCGTGGCCGACATCTCGTCGGCGTTGGCGCCATGGAGCAGCACTTCGCCGCCGGTGATCGCCGCGGCGCACGCATATGAGCCGGCCTCGATCCGGTCAGCCATCACGCGGTAGGTGGCGCCGTGCAGCCGCCTGACCCCGTGGATCGTCAGGTCGGACGTGCCGATGCCCTCGATCTCCGCGCCCATCGCCACGAGCAGGTTGCACAAGTCGACGATTTCGGGCTCGCGTGCCGCATTGGACAGGCGGCAGGTCCCGCTCGCAAGGACACCCGCCATCAGTGCGTTCTCGGTCGCGCCGACCGACACCACCGGGAAATCGAACTCGCCACCGGCCAGCCCGCCGTCAGGAGCGTAAGCACGGACATAGCCCTGAGCAATTTCGATGGTCGCGCCAAAGGCCTCGAGCGCCTTGAGATGGAGGTCGATCGGACGGTTGCCGATCGCGCAGCCCCCCGGCAGCGAAACGGTCGCCTCGCCCATGCGCGCAAGCATCGGCCCGAGCACGAGGATCGAGGCGCGCATCTTGCGCACCAGATCATACGGCGCGACGGTGCCGGTGATCCGCGTCGCCTCCAGCGTCATCACCCGGCCAAAGTCTTCGGGTCGGTTGCCCTGGATCGCGGTGGTCACCCCGAACTGGTTCATCAGGTGCTGGAACCCGTCGATGTCGGCAAGGCGCGGCAGGTTGCGAAGCGTCATCGGCTCTTCGGTCAGCAGCGCGCAAGGGATAAGGGTCAGCGCGGCGTTCTTCGCGCCTGAGATCGGGATGCTGCCACTGAGGCGCTTCCCGCCCTCGACGATGATCTTGTCCATGAAGCGGCTCTAGCGCGATTCGATGCCGCCGCAAGCGCAGCGGTTGCGCAGTGGCTTGGCGCTGCTATCCCGCCTGGCATGACCGTTCGCAAACCGATCCGCAAAGCCGTGTTTCCCGTCGCCGGGTTGGGCACGCGCTTCCTGCCGGCAACCAAGGCGATCCCCAAGGAGATGCTGCCTATCGTCGACCGGCCGCTAATCCAATACGCGGTCGACGAGGCGCGCGAGGCGGGGATCGAGCAGATGATTTTCGTCACCGGCCGCGGCAAGGGCGCGATCGAGGACCACTTCGACATCGCATTCGAGCTTGAAAAGACGATGTCCGAGCGAGGCAGGGATTTGTCAGCGCTGGGCCCCACGCGGCTCGGCCCGGGCAGCTGTGCTTACGTCCGCCAGCAGGAGCCGCTCGGGCTCGGCCATGCGATCTGGTGCGCGCGCAATATCATCGGCGATGAACCATTCGCGATCTTCCTGCCCGACGAACTGATGCATGGAAGCCCCGGCTGCATGGCGCAGATGGTCGCCGCGTACGAGGAAGTTGGCGGCAACCTCATCAGCGTGCTCGAAGTACCGCACGAAGAGGTGTCGAATTACGGTGTGATCGCGCCCGGCGCGGAGGTGTCCGACACGCTGAGCGAAGTTATCGGACTGGTCGAAAAACCGCCGGTGGCGCAAGCGCCATCGAACAAGATCATCTCGGGCCGCTACATCCTCCAGCCCGAGGTCATGCGCAAACTGGAAGCGCAGGAAAAGGGCGCGGGCGGTGAAATTCAGCTAACCGATGCGATGGCCAGGATGATTGGCAGCCAGCCGTTTCATGCGGTCACGTTCGCGGGGCGGCGCTTCGACTGCGGCAGTAAGCTGGGCTTCGTCGAGGCGACGCTGGCGCTCGCGCTCGAGCGCGAGGACATGGGCGCCGAGGTGCGCGCGATGGCGGAGCGATTGCTCGCCTGCTAGAGCGGCCACACCCAAAGGACCAGCGGGGGCGCGATGAGCACCACCAGCAGCGACAATGGCGCACCCAGCCGGGCATAGTCGGAAAAGCGGTAAGCCCCCGGCCCCAGCACCAGCGTATTGCACTGGTGTCCGAACGGGGTGAGAAAGTCGCATCCTGCACCGATCGCGGTCGCGATAAGAAACGCCTCCGGCCGATAGCCGAGATCGTGTGCGAAAACGCCAGCGATAGGCGCCATCACCAGCACCGTGGCAGCGTTGTTGAGGAACGGAGTGATGGCCATCGCCGCCACCAGGATCAACGCGATCGCTCCCCACGGCGGCAGGCCCGACGCAAGTTCGGCCAGTTCCCTGGCTATGACGTTGGAGGCCCCCGTCGTGCGCAGCGATTCGCTGACGGGGATCAGCGCAGCCAGCATTATCAGGATCGGTCCCTCGACTGCGTCGTAGCCTTCGCGCAAGGGCAGGGCGCCAGTCACCAGGCACAGCCCCGCCGCAGCGAAGAACGCAACCGCGACCGGCACCACGCCGCTGGCAGCCCCCGCCATTGCAACAACTAGGATGGCCAGCGGCAAGTAGGGATTGCGCCGCTCGCCCATCTGCAGTTTGCGCTCGGCGAGAGGCAGCACGCCCAGGTTCTCGAGCCGGCCGGGCAAGAGCGTCTCGGGTCCTTGGAGTACGATCACGTCCCCCGCCCGCAGGACTGTCCCGCCGACCCGGTGCTTGAGCGCGGCCCCTTCGCGGCTGACGGCGATGAGATTGATGCCAAAACGCGTCTGCAACTGGAGCCTGCTGGCTGTCCGCCCGATCAAGATGCTGTTGGCCGCGATGACGCCTTCGACAATTGCGATCTCCTCACCCTTGTGCTCCTCGGGTGCCTCCCGGTCGTCTCCCTCGAGCGTGAGGTTGGCTCGAACGAGCACCTGGTGCAGCACTTCGGGTGAGCCGGCGATAATCAGCACGTCGCCTTCGCAGATGACCATCGTCCGGTAAGGATCGCCGCGAACACCCGCCCGCAGGACGCTGATCACCTCGGCTTCGCCCTCGAAGAGGGCTTCGAATTTTTCGATCGATTCGCCGGCTACGCTGGAGCCCACGTTCACGGTCGCCTCGGTGATGTACTGGTGGCCCATCGCGTCGGCGAGCGAGGCTTGCGCCCGGCGGTCGCGCGGCAGCAGGCGATAACCGAACCGCAGGAAGATCAGTCCCACTACGAGCAGTCCGAGACCGGTCGGCAGGAAATCGAACATCCTGAATGGTTCGCCGGTCATGTCCTCGCGGACTTTGCTGACGATGATATTGGGCGAAGTTCCGATCAGGGTCAGCAAGCCTCCGAGCAGGGAGGCGAACGACATCGGCATGAGGAATACCGAAGGAGAAGTCCCCCGTCGTTTGGCCAGTTGGAAGGCCGCCGGCATCAGCATCGCCAACGCTCCGATGTTCTTCACGAACGACGATGCCAGTGCCACCGAAGCGGTCAGGACGAACAACTGCGAGCGGACCCGGGTCGCGCGGGTGCCAATCCAGATCACGAGGCGTTCGACCAGGCCCGATCGCTGCACGGCGGCTGAAACGACCAGTGCGCTTCCTACGATGATGACGATGTCGTCGGAAAACCCGCTGAAGGCATCGTCCGGCTTGACGATGCCAATGGCAAGCGAAACCAGCAGCGCCAGAATGGCGATCACGTCATAGCGAAACCGGCCCCACACGAACATCGCCATGGTGGCCGCGAGGGTGGAAAGCGAGAGTATCTGCGGAAAGGTCACCGGACCCGCAGCGCCACCGGCAAGCCATAGATACCAAAGAGCTTTCTCGCCCGCTTAGCCGTGTCCCGCATGATCATAGCGGGCAAATGCGCGAGTGCGGAATTGGTTGCGTCAGGCTGTTTTTACGCGCAGCGGCAGGGTCTTCAGCCCGCCGACGAAGGTCGAACTGGACCGCCGGGCCTCGCCTGCCAGTTCGACCGTATCGATCCGGTCGAGCAGTTCCTCGAACAGGATTCGCATCTCCAGCCGCGCCAGATGCAGGCCAAGGCACTGGTGCGCGCCGGCTCCGAACGCCAGATGGCGGTTGGGGCTGCGCGCGGCGTCGAATTTGCGAGGCTGAACGAATTGTGCCGGATCGTGGTTGGCGGCCACGTAGTTAATCATCAGCCAATCGCCTCTGGCGATTTTCTGTCCTCCGACCTCGGTATCCTCGGCCGCGGTGCGCATGAAATGCTGTACCGGGCTGGTCCACCTGATCGCCTCCTCGACGATTCCCGCAAGTAGCGACCGATCGGCCTTGACTCGAGCCCATTGCTCGGGATCTTGCGCCAATGCCAGCATCGCCCCGGCGGTCGAGGCGCTGGTGGTATCGTGGCCGGCAGCAGCGACGATGATGTAGTAACCCATCATGTCCCGATCATTGAGCGGTTCGCCGTCGATGGTGGCGTTGGCGATCGTGCTGGCGACATCGCCGGTCGGATTTGCACGCTTCTCGGCGGTCAATTTGGCGAAGTACGCTTCGAAATCCTTCACCGCGCCGGCGATGATCTGGGTTATCATCTCGGGCGGCAGGTCCTTCATGCCTGACTGATTGAGGTCTTCGTCCTGCCCGCCAAACATCTGCTGGGTCAACGTAAGCATGCGTTGCTCGTCGTCCTCGGGCACACCGAGGATCTGCATCACCACGTGGAGCGGGTACGGCGCGGCGACGGTGTTGACAAAATCGACGTCTGGTCCGCTGGCGATCAACCGGTCAACCGCGGACTTGGCGATCGCACGCACCTCGCCCTCGATCCCGCGCAGGTTCTTGGGCATGAACCAATCCTGCGTCAGCTTGCGGTATTTCATGTGGATCGGCGCATCGAAGGTAACCAGGCTGGCGACCATGTGCTCGCTGCCGCCTGAAAACTGCTTCGCGAAATCGATTCCGTCGGTGGTACTGAACACCACCGTGCGCGGGTTGTTGAGGAAGGTCGCGTTGTCCTTCGAGATGCGCATCACATCGTCGTAGCGGGTCACCAGCCAGAACGGCGGGTGCAACGCTTCGGGCCGCTCAATCCGTGCGACGGGCATATTCTCGCGCAGCCAGTCGAAGGTGCCGAGCAGGTGATCCCATTCGGCATAGGCTTTGGGGTCGATCACCTCCCAGGCAATTTCGGCGGGTGCGACGTTCGACGCTGTGCTGGCCATCATCAGGCCTCCTGCCGAGGCTGTTCGTGGGCGCGGTCGCGATATTCGTCCTTAAGCTTGCGCTTGTAGAGCTTGCCATTCGCCTCCCGCGGCAATTCGGCGCGAAAGTCGATTTCACGCGGCAGCTTGAGCCGCGCGAGCTTGGTGCCGAGATAGTCGAGCAGTTCGGTCTTCAGGCCTTCGCCCGCGGATGCCATATCGGCCGGCTGCACCACGGCGACGACTCGCTCGCCCATGTCGGCGTCGGGCGCGCCGATCACCGCCGCATCGGTCACCTTGGGGTGGGTAATCAGCAGGTTCTCAATCTCCTGCGGGTAGATGTTGACCCCGCCCGAGATGATCATGTTGCTGCGCCGGTCGGTCAGATAAAGGAACCCGTCCCGGTCGAGCTTGCCGATGTCACCTAGCGTTGTCCAGCCGTTGGCATGGGTTGCCTCGGCGGTCTTGTCCGGGTCGTTGTGGTAGGCGAATTGGCTGTCGTTCTCGAAGAACACCACGCCTTCGCCGCCGAGCGGCACTTCTTCGCCTTCGCCGTCGCAGATGTGCGGCACACCCATGATCGGCTTGCCGACGGATCCGGGGTGATCGAGCCATTCCTGCGAGGTCAGGAAGGTCATCCCGTTGCCTTCGCTTCCGGCGTAGTATTCGAGAATGATCGGCCCCCACCAGTCGATCATCGCGTGCTTGACATCGACCGGGCACGGCGCGGCAGCATGGATCGCGCGCTTGTGACTGGACAGGTCGTAGCGGAAACGCACGTCTGCGGGCAGCTTGAGCATGCGCACGAAATGCGTTGGCACCCACTGGCTATCGGTGACTTTGTACTTCTCGATCGCTGCAAGCGCGGCCTCGGCGTCGAACTTCTCCATCACCACCACCGTGCCACCCAGGCTGTGCGCAGTCATTGTCCAGCGAAACGGCGCGGCGTGATATAGCGGGCCGGGCGACAGGTAGACCACGCTGCCGTCGGTTGGCCAGCCGAACGCGTGGGCGGCGAGCATCAGAAGCGGCGAGACTGCCATATGATCAGGGTCGGGCGGGCTCACCGGCTTGATCCCCTTGGGACGCCCGGTGGTGCCCGAGCTGTATAGCATCGCCAGGCCAAGCGATTCGTCGGCGATCGGCTCTGCCGGCATGCCGGTGAGCACCGCTGCCGCATCGGCATCGGTATCGAACACCAGCTGCTCGACGTGCGGTGCAAGATCGCGCAGTTCGGCCAGCCGGGGACCGAATTGGGCCGAGCTGATCAGCAACTTGGCGCCGCTGTCCTCCAAAATGTAAGCGACCTCATCGGCGGTGAGATGGGTTGAGATCGGCACCAGGATCGTGCCCGCGCGCTGGTTGCCCCAGGCAATCTCGAGATATTCAGCGCGATTCTCAAGCCACAGGCCGACCGCTTCTCCCGGTCCGATGCCGTGGTTGCGGAACAAGTGCGCTACCCGATTGGCGGCAGCATCCATTTCCCCGAAGGTTACCACCTTACCGCTGCCCGCCATCACGATCGCGGGATGATCGGGCCTGGTATTTGCATGAATCGTCGGATGCATCGTGTTCTCCCGTTGCGGGAGACTAGTTTCATGTCGCAACCGAGCAAGCGAAAAGGGGCGACGGGTGTTGACCCATCGCCCCTTTCAGCACCCTCCCCAAAGGGTCTTTGGCTGCCGTTCGCGGCTAGCCGTTATTCGCCGATCAGCGGGCTGCGAGCGCTGTCCCGCCGGCGTTGCCGGTTTCCGCCATATAGGGGATCGGGTTGACCGCCTGGCCCGCAACGCGGACTTCGTAGTGGAGGTGCGGACCGGTCGAACGACCGGTGGTGCCGACGTAACCGATCACTTCGCCCTTGCGGACGCGCTCGCCGGCAGCAACCGCCAGGCGGCTCATGTGGGCATAACGCGTTTCAAGATCGCTGCCGTGCTCGATCGCGACGTACAGACCATAGCTCGAGAACCAGTCGGCCCGCTCCACGACGCCGTCGGCGGTGGCATAGACCGGGGTACCGGTCGGCGCAGACAAATCGATGCCTTTGTGAGCGCGCATACCGCCGAGCACCGGATGGGTGCGCATGCCATAGCTGCTGCTGGTGGACGAGGCAGCGAGTGGTGCACGTGACGGGATCGACACGCCCAGGATCGGCGCGATCGGGGTCGAGACCGAAGTCGGACCGCCCTGGTCGAGCGACTGCCAGCTGGAGAACAACTGCTTGAACTGCTCGTCCGACCCCGAAACGCCCGAAGCCTTGGCATCACGCACCGGGGCCGCGATGTCGGCAGCAGCGGCGCTGGCGTTGGCGAAAGCCGGCGAAGCGCCGATCGTGAAGAATGCGCCGACTGCTGCGAGTGCGGCAACGACCTGACGCTGGAAGAGGCTTGCGACCAAAATACCCGTCCTTTATTGTCGCGGCACCCCCCGGCGCCGCAGCGAACCCATTGCAAAGCGGCACAAATCGCCGCTCGCAAAACTTTTTTGAGACTGATCGGAACCCCCCGCCGTCTCGTGGATTATGCGTTAACCGGCAAAAAGTTTACGAAGCAAGCGCCGCGCAGGCGCTGAGCGATAAACCGGCTGCCGAACGCGCTGAGTCGTTGAATGGAGGCTTCAGGCCCCCGGGAAAATGCCTGCGCACAAGCGAAATCCAGAGATTCTCAGGGTCTTCGCCGCGGATTCTGGCGCATTCGTTAAAGTGTTTAGCGCCGATCCGGACATGGCGGATTTCGTCTGCATAAATGCGCTCGAGGATGCGCGCCCCAGTCTCGTCACCTTGTATCCGCAAGCGTGCGATCATCGGCGGCGTTACGTCGAGGCCGCGCGCCTCCAGCACCATCGGCACCACCGCAAGCCGCGCGGCGACGTCCTGCACGGTGGATTCGGACGCCTGCCACAGCCCGTCGTGGGCCGGCAGCGCTCCGTACTGGCTCCCCGACGATGCCAGGTGCCGGTCGAGCAACGCAAAGTGCATTGCCTCGTCGGCGGCTACCGCCAGGAAGTCGGAAACGAAATCCTCGCCCATCTCGGCGCCGAAGCGCCCCGCCATATCGAGCGCGAGGTCGATCGCGACGAACTCGATATGGGCCACTGCATGCCACAAGGCGATCCGATTACGCTCCGAGCCGCCCTTTTTGCGCTTGGGCATGCGGTTGGGGGGCAACAGCTCGGGCGCATCGGGCCGCGCGGGCCGGTCCGGCATGGGTTGGTCGAACGCAAAATCGAGCCGCCCCAGCCGCCAGTCGCGCATCGCCTTACGCGCGCCCATGACCTTGGCGGTGGGGGATGCCGTCAGCAGCACGGCGCGGATCGCGCCGGCGACGGTGCGCTCAGGCGCCGTCACAGGCCTTGCGCCGCCTCGAGCACCTCGGCCGCATGACCTTTGACTTTCACTTTGTCCCACACGCGCGCGATCCGGCCTTGCGCGTCGAGCAGGTAGGTTGTGCGAACCATGCCGATGAAGGTCTTCCCGTAAAGCTGCTTCTCGGTCCAGATGCCGAGCGCGTCCGACAGGCCGCCCTCCGCCGCGTCGGTCGCGAGCGGAACGGTCAAATTGTGCCTGGTGATGAACCCCTGATGCTTCTTGGGCGCGTCCTTGGAGACGCCGAGCAGCGCGACACCCGCCTGAGCGAAGGCGTCGGCTAATTCCGAAAAATCCTTTGCCTCGATCGTGCAGCCAGGGGTGTTATCCTTTGGATAGAACCAGATCACCGCCGGCTTTCCCTTGAAGTCGGAAGGCCTGATGCTGCCGCCCTCGGGCGTCTCGAGCGCAACGTCGGGCATCGGGTCGCCTGTTGTCGGCTTGGTCGGCAGCGTGTTCACGGTTCAGGTCTCCAGCGGTTCGTCGAACGAATCGGCCCAGGCGTGGGCAACCTCCTGCCGCGCGGCCGCGAAAGCATGCAAGAGCGCGGCAAGGTCGGCGTGTCCGCAAGCCTCGGCCAGCGCGGCGGCGGCGGCGGGCGGCGGCTCCGCGACATCGGGCGCGAGCAGGCGGCTGGCGATCAGAAGCCGGGTCATCAGCGCGAGCGCATCTCGCACGCCGGGTCGGACCAGCCCGGCGGCAGTGAGGGCGTCGACCGCCTTGCCCAAGTCGGGATCAAATCCGATGCGCTCGCGCAGTTGCAGGAAGTGAACGAGGAATTCGAGGTCGACCAGCCCCCCGCGCATCAGCTTGGCGTCGAGGATCCCGCGCGGCGGCTTGTGCGCGGCCATTTCGGCGCGCATCCGCAGCACATCGGCGCGCAGTACCGCGGGGTCGCGCGGCTGGTCGAGCACGCTGTCGATGATCCCCTGCAACTCGGCGCGCGCGGCGGCGGACCCTGTCAGCGGCCGCGCGCGGGCAAGCGCCATGTGCTCCCAGGTCCATGCCTCTTCGCGCTGGTAGCGCGAAAAGCTGTCGAAGCTGACCGCCAACGGGCCTTGCGCGCCTTGCGGCCGCAGCCGCGTATCGACTTCGTACAGCGCGCCCTCGGCGGTCGGCACGCTGAGACCGGCGGTCACACGCTGGGCGAGGCGATTGAAGTAGTGCGTGACGCCAAGCGAGCGCGGCCCGTCCGATTCGCCCGAGAAGTCGCCGGTGAACAAATAGATGACGTCCAGATCGGAGGCATGGGTCAGCGTTCCCCCGCCTAGGCGCCCGAGCCCCAGCACGACCAGTTCGCTGCCGGGAACCCGGCCGTGGACCGCCTCGAACTCGTGCACCGCCGCGCTTTGCACAGCCACGAGCGCCGCTTCGGCGGTGCGCGAGAGCGCTTGACCGATCGCCAGTGGATCGTGCACCGCGGCGATCGTTTGCAGCCCCAGGGCGAAGCGCAACTCGCCGGTTATCCGACGAATGCGGTCGAGACGGTGTTCGTAATCGTGACGGTCTTCGCCCGCGCTCATGCGCGCCTCGATGTCGCCCGCACTTCCCGGCAGCTCGAGCGCGCGCCGATCTATCAGCGTGTCGAGCAGCTCGGGCCGGCGACCGAGCTCGTCGGCCAGCGTCGGGCCCAGCACCAGGATACGCACCAACTGGTCGAGAAGGGCGGGCCGCTGGATCAGCAGATTGAAGAGGTTTATCGCGCTCGGGCAAACCGACAGCACCCGCTCCCAGCGATTGATCGCCTGATCGGGCTCGGGAGCCGCGGCGAGCCGCTCGAGCAGGGCCGGCAGCAGGCTTTCGAAGGCGTCGCGCGCGGTTTGGGATCGGAGCGCGCGGATGCGACCGTCGCTCCACCCGGCAATGCGCTCTGCAATCCGTTCGGGCTCGATGAAACCGAGTTCGCGTAGCCGCGTGCCAAGGGCATCGCCGCGCACCGGGATCGAGGCGGCCGCGGACCCGTCGGCCTCGATCAGCGCGTCGTAACGCCGCGCGACGGTGTCGGTGATCGCGTCGAGTTCGGCAACCAGCGTGGCTCCGTTCAAAAGACCATCGAGCCGCGCGACATTGTCGAGCGCGTCGCCCGCCGGAAGCACGTGGGTTTGCTGGTCGTCGACCATCTGCAGCCGGTGTTCGAGCGTCCGCAGCCGATCATAGGCTTCGCCGAGCGCGGCGGCGTCGCTTGCCTTGACGATCCCCGCCGCCGCCAGCGCGTCGAGCGCCGCACGCGTGCCGCGCACGCGCAATGATGGATCGCGCCCGCCGTGGATCAGCTGGTGCGTCTGCGCGAAGAACTCGACTTCGCGGATGCCGCCTCGCCCTAACTTCAGATTGTAGCCTGGCCCCGGCGCGCGCGGACCTGCGTGGCTGGCACGGATACGCGAAGTCAGCCGGCGGATTTCGCCGACTGCGCCGAAATCGAGGCTGCGTCGCCACACGAACGGGCGAATCGCGGCGAGGAACCGCTCGCCCGCTGCAATATCGCCCGCTGCCGCGCGCGCCCGTATAAAGGCAGCGCGTTCCCATGCCAGCGCCGAGCTTTCGTAATGCGTCAGGGCGCCGCCGACCGGGATCGCCAGCGGACTGACTTCGGAAGCCGGCCGCAGCCGCAGGTCGACCCGGAACACGAAGCCGTCGGCGGTCACTTCGCTCAGGCTGCGGACGATCTCGCGCGCATAGCGCTGCGCCGCCTCGGCCGGCTCATCGCGCTCGCGGCGAGGAAGCGTGGCCGGATCGTACAGCAGGATCGGGTCGATGTCCGAGCTGTAATTGAGCTCGCGTGCGCCCTGCTTGCCGAGCGCCAGCGCGATCATTCCCGCAGGCTCCACGTCAGGCACCCGCTTGGCAATGGCCGCGCCGATCGCCCGGTCGAGCGCGCGGTCTGCCAGCGCGGACAGGGTCTCCATGACTTGCGACAGCGGGAAAACGCCGGCCAGATCGCCCGCCGCCAGCACGATCGAAAAGGCCAACCGCTCGCGCCGGAGCGCGCGGCCGACATCGTCGATGCCCGCGCCCGCAGCTCCCGCCCAGGCCAGCGCCGCCTCGCCTTTGCCGCTTTCGAGCAACACCGCGAGCTCGGGTAATCGGTCGAGCGCGTGGGCAAGAAAGGGCGCATGTGCTCGCGCGCGCTCCAGCGCTTCCTGCCAATCCGCGGTCATTCGGGCCTACCAAGCCGATGCGCGCGCCTGGCGCAAGCGTGGCCGGGTTGTGTCCCGCGTGCGTGCGTGGCAGGGCTAGGGGCCTGCCCCGGGCCGGTCGTCGGCGCGGAAGCCGTCAAACAGGGAGGTCGCCCCTTGCCACATCAGCCAAATCGTCTGCCAATCCGTCCGCTCGCCGCCGTAGCGTTTGCTGCGCTGACGCTCACCGGCTGCGCCACCTCGATGGCCCCCGGCCCCGATCTAGCGTCCGCCAGCAGCGCCGCGGCCGCGGTCGGGCCCTCGATCCCCCTGCTGAAGCAAATGACCAAGCGGCTGTCGGCGGACGATTTCGAAGGCCGCGGACCAAGCACCGCGGCCGAGCCGCAGGTGCTCGATTACATCGTCGCACAGTTCAAGCGGGCAGGGCTGCAACCGGGCAATCATGGCAAGTGGCTGCAGGACGTGCCGACGGTCGAGATCACCGGCAGCGGCTACACTCCGCTGACGGTAAACGGCGGGGCCAGGCCGCTGTCGTTTTCGTTCGGCGACCAGTACGTCGCGGCCAGCTACCGGGTGACGCCGCAAACGCGTATCGAGAACAGTCCGCTGGTGTTCGTCGGTTACGGCATCAACGCGCCCGAGCTCGGCTGGAACGACTATGCGGGGATCGATATGCGCGGCAAAACCGCGGTGATCCTGGTCAATGACCCCGATTACGCAACAGAGACCCAGGATGGCCTCTTCAAGGGCCGGCGGATGACCTATTACGGGCGCTGGACCTACAAATACGAGGAAGCGGCCCGCCAGGGCGCCGCCGCCGCGATCATTGTCCACGACACGTTCCCCGCCGCCTATGGCTGGAACGTCGTCAATTCGAGCTGGACCGGCGCGCAGTATTACGTTCAGACGGCGAACGACGGCGCCGACCAGACGATGGCCAACGGCTGGGTGCAAAAGCCGGTCGCCGAAGCGATCCTCGGCGCGGCGGGCAAGGACCTCGCCACCCTCACCGCGGCAGCCCAGCGCAAGGGCTTCAAGGCCGTGCCGCTGGGCCTCACCACCAGCTTCGGTTTCGAAAACGCAGTGCGCAAGTCGAACTCGCACAACGTCGTGGGCATACTGCCGGGGACGACCCGCAAGGACGAGTACGTGCTTTATTCGGCCCATTGGGATCATCTGGGGCGCTGTACCCCCGATGCCACGGGCGACGACATCTGCAACGGCGCGGTCGACAATGCGACCGGAGTCGCCGCGATCACGGCGATTGCCGATGCCAATCACCGGGCCGGGCCCGCCGCGCGCAGCCAGGTGTTCATCGCGCTGACACTCGAGGAATCGGGGCTTCTCGGGTCCGAATATTACGCGCAGAACCCGATCTATCCGCTTTCGCAGACGGTCGGCGGGGTCAACATCGACGCGCTTCAGCCGGGCGGACCGACCCGCGACTATGCCATGACCGGGGGCGACAAGTCCGATCTCAACGATCTGTTCCGTCAGGTGATCGGCGAGCAAGGCTATACCGAAGCACCCGAAGAAACGCCGGAAAAAGGCCACTACTACCGCTCGGACCACTTCAGCTTCGCCAAACGCGGCGTGCCGATGTTCGACCTTGGCCGCGGAATCGATTTGGTCAACGGCGGCGTCGCGCGGGGCAAGGCCGCGGCCGAAGACTATACCAACAACCGCTATCACCAGCCGAGCGATGAGTGGTCGGACAGCTGGGACTTCAGCGGGATGACTGCGGACCTGGCGCTCTACTACCGCCTCGGCCGCCTGTTGGCCGATGGCACGACCTGGCCCAACTGGCGCAGCAGCGACGAATTCCGCGCCGTACGCGACAAGGATTGCGCCGCGCCGGGCGGTTGCTGACAACCGGACGATGACCGCGCGCATGCCGCCCGAATGGGCGCCGCAGGACTGGTTGTGGATCGGCTTCCCGCATGCGGCGGACGAGTGGCCCGAGGTGCTTGGCCGCGCGCAGGAGCAGATCGCGGCTTTCGCCAATGCGGTCGCCGAAAGCGGGCAGGAAGTACGCTTGCTGGTGCGCGACGCAGCCAATGAGGCGCGCGCACGGAGCCTTGTCTCCGGCGCGGTCCAGCTCGAGCGGCGCGCATACGGCGACGTTTGGCTGCGAGACACCGGGCCGTTGGTGCGCGCCGACGGCGCCGCGGTGCGCGCGCGCTTCAACGGTTGGGGCGGGAAGTACCTCATGGACGGCGACCAGACGATCGGCGCCGAGCTGGCGCGCGATGCAGGGCTTGCGATTGTCGAAGCGGACTGGATTCTCGAAGGCGGCGCGATCGACGGCGACGGAACAGGGCTGGTCGCCACCACCGAGCAATGCCTGCTCAATCCCAATCGCAACCCCGGCCTGTCGCGCGACGAGATCGAGGCGCGGCTGGCGGCGGACCTGGCGTTCGACCGGGTGCTGTGGCTCGGCGACGGGTTGCTCAACGACCATACCGACGGGCATGTCGACAACCTTGCGCGCTTCGTCGGGCCCAACCGGCTGGCCGTTCCGCGCGCAACCGGACCGGACGATCCCAACGCCGCCATATACGCCGACGCCCGGTCGCGCGCCGAGGATTTCGGGGTCGAGGTGACCGAGATCCCTTCGCCCGGATTGATAACGCGGGCGGATTTCATCGAGCCTGCCAGCTATGCCAACTTCGCGGTGACCACCAACCTCGTGGTCGTGCCGACGTTCGGCTCGCTGCATGACGCAGACGGGGTTGCGGCGATCGCCGCGCTATTTCCCGACCGCGCGACGATCGGCCTGCCCGCCGACGCGGTCCTCGCTGGCGGCGGCGGCTTTCACTGCGCGAGCCAGCAGATGCCGGCTCTCGACGCGGGGGCCCGACCGGCTCCTTTAACCCGGCGTTAGGCCTTGGCGCGCACATTGCGCGCATGGCCAGAGCCGTCGCCCGTGTCCTGACAGACGAGTCCCCCGCGTGCGAGTTACTTCGCTTCGCGCTCGTAACCGGCTGTCCGTTCGCGCTGATCTTCGCGGGCCGGGTGCTGCCTTTTTAACGCGTTGCCTTGTCCCGCCCGTGTCGCGCTGGCAGCCGTTCAGCGCAAGTCCGGCGGGGTTGTCTCACCGACCAGCAGCGCGATCGCTTCGTCGAGCGACATCACCTTCTGGTGTTCCGCGCCCAACGTGCGGATCGCGACGGTCCCTTCCTCGGCCTCGCGCTTGCCGACCACCAGCAGGTGCGGGACTTTTGCTAAAGAGTGTTCTCGTACCTTGTAATTGATCTTCTCGTTGCGGAAATCGGCCTCTACGCGAATTCCCGCGGCTTCCAGCTGCGCGGTGACCGCCCTGGCATAGTCGTCGGCGTCCGACACGATCGTCGCCACCACCGCTTGCGTAGGCGCGAGCCAGACCGGCAGTTTGCCCGCGAAATGTTCGATCAGGATGCCGATGAAGCGCTCGTATGAGCCGAAAATCGCTCGATGCAGCATGACCGGGCGGTGTTTCTCGCCGTCTTCGCCGATGTATGACGCGTCGAGCCGTTCGGGGAGCACCCGGTCGGACTGGATCGTTCCGACTTGCCACGTCCGCCCGATCGCATCGGTCAGGTGCCATTCGAGCTTGGGCGCGTAGAATGCGCCTTCGCCAGGGAGTTCCTCCCAGCCGTATTCTTCGGTTGCCATCCCGGCCTCGATCACCGCCTGGCGCAGCTCGGCTTCGGCCTTGTCCCAGTCTTCGTCCGAGCCGAAGCGCTGGTCGGGCCGGAGCGCGAGCTTGACCGCATAAGTGAACCCGAAATCCTTGTAGATGCCGTCGGCCAGCTCGCAGAACCGCCGCGATTCTTCGACGATCTGGTCCTCGCGGCAAAAGATGTGCGCGTCGTCCTGCGTGAACTGGCGCACCCGCATCAGCCCGTGAAGCGCACCGTGCGGCTCGTTGCGGTGGCAGCAGCCGTTCTCGTAAAGCCGCAGCGGCAGGTCGCGGTACGACTTGATGCCCTGACGGAAGATCAGCACGTGCGCCGGGCAGTTCATCGGCTTCAGCGCCATCCACTGCGCCTCGTCGGACACCAGCGGCCCCTCGTCCTCGGTGTTGGGCACTTCGTCGGGAATGACGAACATGTTCTCGCGGTACTTGCCCCAGTGGCCCGACTGTTCCCACTGGCGCGCGTCCATCACTTGCGGCGTCTTGACCTCGCGGTAGCCGGCGGCATCGATCTTGCGCCGCATATAGGCTTCGAGCTCGCGCCAGATCTTGTAGCCCTGCGGATGCCAGAACACGCTGCCGTGCGCTTCTTCCTGCAGGTGGAACAAGTCCATCTCGCGGCCCAGCTTGCGATGGTCGCGCTTGGCGGCTTCCTCCAGGCGGTGGAGGTGGGCGTCGAGCTGCTTCTTGTTCAGCCAGCCGGTGCCGTAGATGCGCGTCAGCTGCGCGTTGTTCTGGTCGCCGCGCCAATAAGCGCCGGCCACCCGCATCAGCTTGAAGGCGGCCGGATCGAGCTTGCCGGTCGAGGGGAGATGCGGACCGCGGCACATATCGAGCCAGGCGCCTTCGCTGCCCGGCTGGCCCGAGTGATAGACCGTCAGCTCCTCATGCTCGGGCAGTTCGGCGGCCCATTCGGCCTTGAAGTTCTCGCCGTGGTCCTGCCAACGCCGGATCAGGTCGGCGCGGCTCCAAACCTCGCGGACGAGCGGTTTGTCAGCGCGGATGATCTCGCGCATTTTGTCCTCGATCGCGGGAAGGTCGTCGACCGAGAACGGCTCGCGGGTCGCGGGCGCCATGACATCGTAATAGAACCCGTCGTCGGTCGCCGGGCCGAAGGTGATTTGCGTGCCCGGCCACAGCGCCTGGATCGCCTCGGCCAGCACGTGGGCATAGTCATGCCGCGCCAGCTCGAGCGCCTCGGCCTCGTCGCGAGAGGTCACCAGGGCGACTTGCGCGTCGCCATCGAACGGCCGGTTGAGATCGCGCAATTCGCCGTCCACCCGCGCGGCAAGCGCGGCCTTGGCGAGCCCCGGCCCGATCGCGGCGGCGACGTCGGCCGGGGTGCTGCCGTGGGGCATCTCGCGCACCGATCCATCGGGCAGGCTGATCTTGAGTAGCTCGGTCATCACATCATCCGTCGTTTGGCGCGCCCATGGCAGAAAGCCCGGCGCGCGGCAAAGGCGTCAGATGGAATGAACCGATTTCGGGAGGATGACGCCGTTCCACCCGAAACCGGGCGACGGCGGGACGCGATGCTAAAGCGCGACCGGCCGTCCCCGGAAAACCGGGGTGGTGGTAGTCGTGGCCAGGGCGCGGGCGTGCCTCATCGAAGCGCCATATAGCTGCGGTAAGTTAACCGCTCAACCCTTCGGTCAGTCGCCGCGCGCCAAAGTCGGCCGCAAGGCGCCGGCTGTCCGAGTGCGCGGGCGAGCGCTTCCTTACCGTGTCGGCAAACCGCCATTCGCAGCTTGCCTTGGCCGGGGTGAGCGCGACCGCCATGTACCCGCGGCGCGAGGTATCGCACCACTTGAGCGCGCCGTTCGACTGCACCAGCGCGCGGGCCAGAGCGGTCGGTTTGACGAACGGCAGGTAGGTCTCCGCCCCAGGTGAACTGACCGACGCGCCAGCAAATTCGACCCCCGCTCCGCCGAGGTCGTTGGCCCAGGCGTTGTGACTGTCGCCCGACAGCACGACCAGGTTGGCCTGCGCCTCGCGCGCAGAATCGAGCAGGCGTTTCCTTGCTGCGGGATAGCCATCCCACGCATCCATGTTGAACGGGATGCCCGCCGCGGTCGCCGCCAGCAGCCCGGCCATCCGCGAGCGAGCGATCTTTTCCAGCTCGGGATCGAGATTGAGCGACACCGCCGGCGGTAGCAGAAGCGATCCCATCACGACCTGCTGGACTAGCACCTGCCACTTGCGGCCCGAGTTGACCGAGGCCCTCATCCCTTCGGCCAGCCAGCTCTCTTGCGCCGGACCCGTCAGGGTGCGCCTGGCGTCCAGATAGGCGCCATCGCGGAAATTGCGCAGCGCCACCTCGGCCTGGTCGGGCGCGAGCCCCGCGACCACGGCGCTCAGGTCGAGCGGCTTGTCGCGCGCGGTGATCCGGGTTTCGAGCCGGAACAGCGTGGCGAGATCGCCGATGTCGTAGCGCGCGTACACGTCGTCGCTGACGGGCATCCATTCCGCGCGCGCCCGCATCGCGGCCTTCTTGCGCGCGGTCCACGATCCCTCGGTCGCGGGAGTGTGGTTTTCCGCGCCGCCTTTCCATGCGTCGTTGGCGGTTTCATGGTCGTCGAACACAGCGACCATCGGCAGCAACTGGTGCAGCCGCGCCAGGTCGGGATCGCGGCGATAGCTGGCATAGCGCAGACGATAGTCGGCCAGGTGGATCGCCTCGGTCAGCGGTTCGGGGGTACGGCCGGCGACGCGCTGCTTTGTGGTCGGATACGTCTCGCGATCGTATTCGTAGAAGTAGTCGCCCAGGTGGACCGCCAGCTCGAATTCGCCCGCCTCCGCCGCGTGGGCATAGGAGTTGAAGTAGCCGAAACCCAGGTTGGCGCAGCTGAACACCGCCATGCGAAACCGGTCGGTCGCGCCTTCGGGCAAGGTGCGCGTGCGGCCGACCGCGGACAGCGAGCCGTCGGGCGCGATGAAGCGATAGTGGTACCATGTGCCCGGCTGCAGGCCTTTGGCGACCACTTTGGCGCACCAGTCATGCCTGGGCGAGGCGACCGCGCTCCCGCCGCTGACGACGCGGGCGAAGTCCTCGCCTTCCGCCATTTCCCAGCGCAGCCTGGTATCTTGCGCGCCGGCGTAGCGCGTCCAGAGCAGCATCGAATGCGCCGAAGGCTCGCCGCTGGCCACGCCGTGGGTGAACCCGCGCGCAGTCTGCGCGGCGAGCGGGGCCGCCGCCAGGCCGAGACCTGCAAATCCCGCGGCAAGCAAACTGCGCCGGTCGATCGCGAGCGATGGAACAGCAGGCGGCGATGCGGGCATTGCGGACCTTTCTGTGGAACGGCCGGACCTTGGCGCGGAGTGCGGGCTGGTGACAAGCGGCAATTGCGCGATTGGAGAGTGCCCCGGTTATTTGTTAAGGCGCGCGTTCCGCCAACCTGGGACCAAGCCATGTTCAACCGCCTGTTCGTCGATCATCCGCGCGCAGTCGACGAAACCTACAGCGAGCATTTCGGCGTCGCCGGCCGGTTCGGCCTGACGATGATCCGGGGCGGGTTGTGCGCGCTGGTCCACGCGCTGGTGCCCGGGCTGTACGTTACCGCCGGCAGCGACACGATCCAGCGATTGAACCGGATCATGGTCGTCCAGCGCCGCGCCAAGGGGCAGGCGGTGACCGAGATGCAGACGGTGGACTGGGTCATTTGACCCCAAACATGGAAGCGCCGGCGTATCACCAGATGGCCGACGGGCGGCGGATCGCTTTCCGCCACACTCCAGGAACCGGCCCTGCGCTGGTTTTCCTGCCGGGTTACATGAGCGACATGGCCGGCGGGAAGGCGAGCGCGGTGTTCGCCTGGGCGCGCGCGCAGGGCCGCGAGTGCCTGCTGCTCGACTATTCGGGGTGCGGCCAGTCCGACGGCGCCTTTGCCGACGGCACGCTGTCGGGCTGGCGCGACGATGTGGCCGCGCTGATCTCGGCGCGGCTGACCAACCGCTGCGTGCTGATCGGATCGTCGATGGGCGGATGGCTGATGCTGCTGGTGGGCGAGACGCTCGCCGGGACGCTCCACGCGCTGGTGGGCATCGCCGCGGCGCCGGACTTTACCGAATGGGGCCGGTCGGACGCCGACAAGGCGCGGCTGACAGCGGGCGAGACGGTGTACGATGCCAATCCCTACGGCCCCGAACCGACCCCCATGCATCCGGCTTTCTGGGCCGATGGCCAGGCCAATCGGCGGCTCGACGACGTGATCGCGCTCGATTGCCCCGTGCGGCTGATCCACGGCATGCGGGACACCGACGTGCCGTGGGAAGTGTCCCAGCGCCTGGCAAAGGCGCTGCGTTCGCCCTCGGTTCACCTGACGCTGGTCAAGGACGGCGACCACCGGCTGAGCCGCGACGAGGATATCGCCTTGTTGCTGGGCACCCTTGCCACGCTTTGACGGCGCCACCATCTGAAGGCCGATCCCATGCTGTCCATCCTCGTCCCGCTCATCATGCAGGTCGGCATCGCCCCGACGTCCTCGCCGGTGAGCGCGGTGCCGCCCGAGTTGCGCGACCGGCCGACCCGCAGCGCGGCGATGCCGGACCGCCCTGCTGCGTACGCCGCGATCGACGTGTGCCTCGATACCGCGCGGACCGATCCCGAAAAGGCCCGCGCGCTGGCTGACGAATGGGTGTCGCGCACCACCGGGCTTCAGCGCGCCGCGGGCCGCCATTGCCTGGGCGTGGCTGCGAGCAACGCGGGCGACTGGGGCACGGCGGCCGACGCCTTCCTCGCCGCGCGCGACGAAGCCAGCGACGCGACCTTTCGGGTCCGCATGAGCACGCTCGCCGCCAGCGCGCTGCTCGCCGAAGGCAAGCCGGCCGAGGCGCTCGCCGCGCTCGACCGGGCAGACCCCGCAGGCGACGCCGCGTTGGCCGGGGCGATCGCGCTCGACCGCGCCAGCGCGCTGGTTGCGCTCGGCCGCACCGACGAAGCCGCCGTCGCGCTCACGCAGGCGCGGGCCGCGGTGCCCGAGGATGCGCAAGCGTGGCTGCTGTCGGCCACGTTGTCACGCCGCACCGGCGATCTCGCAGCCGCGCAGGCCCAGATCGAGCAGGCCGCGGCGCTCGACCCGCGCGATCCCGCGATCGGGCTCGAAGCAGGGGTGATCGCCGCGCTCGGCGGGCGTGACGAGGCTGCCAGGAAATCGTTCCAGTCGGTCGTCGCTGCAGCGCCGGACAGCGCTCAAGGGAACGCGGCGACGCAGTATCTCGCGCAGCTGTCGGACAGATGATCCCGCTTTCGATCCTCGATCTGGTCCCGGTGCGGGAAGGGGGCACGCTCGCTGAAGCGTACGCTGCCACCGCGAGCCTGGCCCAGGCATCCGAACGGCTGGGCTACAAGCGCTTCTGGGTCGCCGAGCACCACGCGATGGACGGGATCGCCGGCGGTGCGACGTCGGTCGTGCTGGCACACGTCGGGCACGCCACCTCGACGATCCGCATCGGTTCGGGCGGGATCATGCTGCCCAACCACAACCCGTTCGTGATCGCGGAACAGTTCGGCACGCTCGACGCGCTGTTCCCCGGACGGATCGACCTCGGCCTCGGCCGCGCGCCGGGTGCAGGGCCGGAGTTGCAGCGCGCGCTGCGCAAGAACCTCAACCAGGCGGCCGAGTTCTTCCCGCAGGACGTGGTCGAATTGCGCGCGCAACTGGCGGGCGATCCCGGGATGACCGTTCGCGCCACCCCGGGGTTTGGCGCGAATGTCGAGATGTGGATGCTCGGATCGAGCCTGTTCGGCGCCAATCTCGCCGCGCAGCTTGGCATGCCGTACGCTTTCGCGTCGCATTTCGCGCCCGATCACCTTGATTCGGCGCTGGCGCTGTACCGTGAGCGTTTCCGTCCGTCGCAATGGCTCGAACGGCCGCATGTCATGGCCGCGATGACGGTGTTCGCCGCCGAGACCGATGCCGAGGCCGAACTGATCGCCACGTCCCAGCAGCAAAGCTTCGTCCGGCTGCGCACGGGCAACCCCGGAATGCTGCCGCCGCCGATTGCCGGCTATCGCGAAACGCTGCCGTTCCAGGCGCAGAGCCTGCTCGCGCATATCGGCCAGGCGAGCGCGATTGGCGCGCCCGCCACGGTGCGTGAGGCGATCGGGCGGTTCGTCGAGCGCACGCAAGCCGACGAGATCATGGTTTCGGGTGCCACGTTCGATCCGGCGGCGCGCGAACGCTCGCTCGAATTGACCGTCGAGGCGCTGGCCGGATAAACACGCGAAGCGGAGCGCCGGGTGCGGGAAGGCGGGTTGCAGGCCCGGCGGCAAAGTCCTAACGCGCCACATTGCTGCACGGGGCGGCAACAAAATAACACGGGCCCACGCGCGTCCCCAACTTCAGGCGACGGGTTCACGGAGCACGCAGGATGGCCGGCAAAGCCGCTGAATCGAACCGCAAGTCCCCCCGTGCAAAGGGAGGCGGCGGCGGGCTCGCCAAGGCGATCGCCGCGCGCATGTCCGATTCGCTGTTGCCCGGCGATCCCGCCTTTGCAGCTGACCAGCTCGACGAAGCGTCCCGCTTCGTGCTCGAAGCGGCGACACGCCGCGAGCCGGGCGAACCTGCGATCGCAGTCGCTTCGGCTGCCGAAGGCCGGCGATTCATGCGCATGGCGCTGATCAACGACGACATGCCGTTCCTGGTCGATTCGGTCGCCTCCACGGTCGCGGCGCACGGCCTCGCGATCGACCGGTTGGTCCATCCGGTGGTGCGCGTGCGGCGCGATGCACAAGGGACTCTCGTGGAATTGCCCGCAACCGCCGGCGACGGCGACGGGCGTGAATCGATGATCTACATCGAGACCCCGCGCCTCGACGCCAAGGAGCGCCGTGCGCTGGAAAAGGACATGGCGGTGACGCTGTCCGATGTCCGCGCGGCGGTGGCCGACTGGCCCAAGATGCGCGAAACGCTGCTCGCCGATGCAGAACGCCTGGGCGACAGCGAAGGCGGCGCGCTGCTCCGCTGGCTCGAGAGCGGCATGCTGACCCAGCTTGGCCACGTCACCCGCTATCGCGACGGCAGCAAATCGGACCGGTTCGGGATCTGTCGCAAAAGCGCAAAGGAGATCCTCGCCGATGCTTCGTTCGAGCGTGCCTTCGCGTGGTTCGCCGATGGCGCCCGTGCGCCGCTGATCGTCAAGGCGAACCGGATGTCGAACGTCCACCGCCGCGTGCCGCTCGATCTGTTCATCATCCCCCGGCACGAGAACGGCGAGCTCACCGCGCTGTCGATCCATGCAGGGGTGTGGACCAGCGCATCGCTCGCCACCCCGCCGGCGAAAGTGCCGCTGCTGCGGGCGCAGCTCGACCGGCTCAACACCAAGTTCGGCTTCGACCGGGCGAGCCACACCGGCAAGGCGCTGGTCCACGCTCTCACGGCGCTGCCGCATGACCTGGTGATCGGCTTTTCCGACGAAGACATCGAGCGGGTATCGACCGCGATGATGAGCCTGGTCGATCGGCCGCGGCCGCGGCTGGTGCTGGTCGAGGCGCCCTTGAGCCGGCACCTGTTCGCGTTCGTCTGGCTGCCGCGCGACATGCTGTCGACCCAGGTGCGCCTGAGGATCGAACGCTTGCTGGAAGACGGCACGGACGCCAAGGCGCTCGACTGGAGCCTCGAAGTCGAAGGCGGCAACCTTGCATTGCTGCGCTACGTGCTCGACTACCGCGAGAGCCACGGTGCGCCTGACGAGCACGCCATCGAGACCGAGATCCAGGCGCTGCTGCGCGGGTGGGGCGAAGCGGTCGAAAGCGAACTGGCGGTGGACGAAGAACCCGCCCGTGCCGCCGCGCTGGCGAGCCGCTATGCCGATAGCTTCCCGACATCCTACCGCACTTCTTATGGCGCGGCCGAGGCGGGCCGTGACATCCGCCGTCTGCGCCGTCTGGTGGCGAACGAAAGCGAGAGCGCCGGCCAGCTTTCGTCGCGCGGCGTGCGTCTCTACCGGTTGGAGGGCGACGCCCCGGACCGGCTGCGGCTGAAGGTTTACCAGCACGCCGGGACACTGACTTTGTCCGACGCGGTTCCTGCGCTCGAGAACTTCGGTTTCCAGGTCATCGGCGAACTCGCCACCTCGCTCGATCAGGGGCGGATGGGCACGATCCACGATTTCACGATCGCACTGGAGAACGGCGAAGCCGGCCAGCAGGTGCTCGAAAGGGCCGACGCGATCGAGGAGGCGGTCGCGGCGGTGCTCAACGGCGTGGCCGAGGACGATCCCTTCAACCGGCTGGTGGTCGGGACCGCCCTGACCGCGCGCGAAGCCGAATGGCTGCGCGCATTCTACCGCTATCTGCGCCAGGCCGGGATCGGCTTCACGATCCAGACGGTCGTCGATGCGCTGCGCCGCGCGCCGCAAGTGACCCGGCCGCTGGTCGCGCTGTTCGCCGCGCGTCACGATCCCGCGTTCACCGGTAACCGCGAGCAGGCGGCCGAAGACGAGAACCAGGCGATCCGCCGCGGCTTGAGCCAGGTCGCCGCGATCAACGACGATCGCCTGTTGCGATTGTACCATGCGACGATCGACGCGGTGCTGCGGACCAACGCGTTTGCCCCCGCCGCGCGCGAGGCGCTGGCGTTCAAGCTCGATTCCTCGCTCGTGCCCGGCCTTCCCAAACCGGTGCCGTGGCGCGAAATCTTCGTGTATTCGCGCCGCGTCGAAGGCATTCACTTGCGAGCCGGGCCGGTCGCCCGCGGCGGCTTGCGCTGGTCCGACCGGCGCGACGACTTCCGCACCGAAGTGCTCGGCCTGATGAAAGCGCAGCGGGTCAAGAACGCGGTGATCGTACCGACCGGCGCCAAGGGCGGTTTCTATCCCAAGCAGTTGCCCGACATGGTCCGCGACCGCGAGGGCTGGGCCGCCGAGGGACTGGCGAGCTACCAGGCGTTCATTCGCACGCTGCTGTCGGTCACCGACAACATCGTGAACGACAAGATCGTCCACCCCGAGGACGTGGTCATCCACGACGGCGACGATCCGTATTTCGTGGTCGCCGCCGACAAAGGCACCGCCGCGTTCTCCGATGTCGCCAATGCGATTGCCGAAGCCCGCGATTTCTGGCTCGACGACGCGTTCGCGAGCGGCGGTTCCAACGGCTATGACCACAAGGCGATGGGGATCACCGCCAAGGGCGCGTGGCTCTCGGTGCAGCGGCATTTCCTCGAAATGGGCGTCGACGTGCAGACCGACCCGGTACGCGTCGCCGGTTGCGGCGACATGTCCGGCGACGTGTTCGGCAACGGCATGCTGCTGTCCAGGTCCATCAAGCTGGTCGCCGCTTACGACCACCGGCATATTTTCCTCGATCCCGATCCCGATCCAGCCGCCAGCTGGAAGGAACGCAAGCGGATGTTCGACCTGCCCCGTTCGAGCTGGGAAGATTACAATCCCAAGCTGATCAGCAAGGGCGGCGGCGTGTTCGCGCGCAGCCTGAAGACCATCTCGCTGTCGAAAGAAGTACGCGCCGCGCTTGAAATCGAGGCGACCGAGCTCGAGCCCGAGGCGTTGATCGCAGCGATCCTCAAGAGCCCGATCGATCTTCTGTGGTTCGGCGGGATCGGCACTTACATCAAAGCTTCCAGCGAAAATAATGCGCAAGTCGGCGACCCGGCAAACGATACCATCCGGGTCGACGCATGCGATGTGCAAGCCAAGGTGATTGGAGAAGGCGCCAACCTCGGCGTCACGCAAGCGGGCCGTATCGAGTTCGCGCTGCTCGGAGACAGCGGCGGCGGCCATATCAACGCCGACTTCATCGACAATTCGGCCGGCGTCGACTGCTCGGACAACGAGGTCAACATCAAGATCGCGCTCGCCGCGGCCATGCGCGCGGGCAAGCTGACCGAACCCAAGCGGGTCAAGCTGCTCGAGCAGATGACCGACGAAGTCGCGCATCTCGTGCTCGAGGACAACCGGCTCCAGGCGCTTGCGCTGTCGATCGCGCAGCGCGGCGGCGCGACCGCGGCCGCATCGCACACGCGGCTGATCGAAGCGCTCGAGGATCGCGGTGCGCTCGATCGCAAGACCGAGGGGCTTGCCGAAGGTGACGCGCTCGCGCGGCGTGCGGCGGACGGAACCGGGCTCACCCGGCCCGAGCTTGCCGTGCTCCTGTCCTCGGCCAAACTGGTGCTCCAGGCGTCGATCGAAGACAGCCCGCTGGCCGCCGACCCGCTGCTCGAAGACACGCTGATGGCGGCGTTCCCCGAGCCGATGCGCAAGCCGTTCCGCGAGCAGATCCTCGGCCATCGGCTGCGTACCGAGCTGGTCGCAACCAAGCTTGCCAACCGCATGATCAACCGGTTGGGGCTGGTCCATCCGTTCGAGCTCGCCGAAGAAGAAGGTGCCGGCCTCGCCTCGGTCGCCGGTGCGTTCGTTGCCGCCGAACGACTGTTCGATGCGCGCGCCCTGTGGGCCACCGTTGAAACGACACCGATGCCCGAAACGGCCCGGTTGATGCTGTTCGAGCGTCTGGCGACGGCGTTACGCGGCCAGATGGCCGATCTGCTGCGTGCAGCGGGGAACGCATGCAGTCCATCGCAGCTAATCGATGACTTGTCGGCCGGCGTGGAACAGCTTGGCTCGGCGACCGATCGGTTGCTCGCTCCCGAATCGCGGCAACAGTCGGCGCGGCTGCGTGCCGGGTTCGTCGAAGCCGGCGTGCCCGAACAACTGGCGGCCAAAGTTGCGCATATCTTCGACATCGACGGGATTGTCGGGCTGGCGGGCCTCGCGCGCGCATCGGGCATCGATCCGCGCGCGCTGACCGCGGCGTTTACCCGCCTTGGCGAACGGCTGGGCCTCGACTGGGCGCAAGGCACCGCCAAGCTGATGAACCCATCGGATGTGTGGGAGCGGCTGCTGGTGGCGGGCCTGGCGCGCGATTTCCAGCAGATGCGCCTCGATTTTCTCCGCCGGCTGGCACGGCGCAAGGACGGCAAGACCGATCCGGCGGCGACGGTCGATGCCTGGGCGGATGAACATCGCGACGAGATCCGCCAGTTCCGCTCGATGATCGGTCGTGCCCAAGGGCAGAGCCCGGTCGCCCCGGCGATGCTCGCGCAGATCGCCAGCCAGGCGCGTAACCTGCTCGGCCGGTAGCGTGCCGGCTTGACCTGACACACGATAGCGGCAAGTCCCGCCCGATATGGACCGGGCAGATGTGATCATTGTCGGAAGCGGGCACGGCGGGGCGCAAGCCGCCATCGCGCTGCGCCAGCAGGGGTTTGCGGGTTCGATCCTGATGATCGGCCGCGACCCGCTGCCGCCGTACGAGCGGCCCCCGCTGTCGAAGGAATACCTCGCCCGCGAAAAGCCGTTCGAGCGAATAATGATCCGCCCGCCCGCGTTCTGGCCCGAACGCGAAGTGACGCTTCAGCCCGGCACCGCGGTAGTCGGCGTCGATCCCGCGGGGCGCACGGTCAAGCTCCCCACCGGGGATGAGATTGGCTACGGCAAGCTGATCTGGGCCGCCGGCGGCGATCCGCGGCGGCTGTCGTGCGCGGGAGCGGACTTGTCGGGCCTCCATGCGGTGCGCGACAAGGCCGATGTCGACCGGATCATCGCCGAGCTCGATAACGGGGCCAAGCGGGTCGTGGTGGTCGGTGGCGGCTACATCGGTCTGGAAGCGGCGGCGGTGCTGACCAAGCTCGGTTGCCAGGTCACCCTGCTCGAGGCGCTGCCCCGCGTCCTGGCGCGCGTCGCGGGAGAGCCCTTGAGCGAATTCTACCAGGATTATCACCGCGCGCAGGGCGTCGACGTGCGGCTCGACGCCAAGGTCGAGCGGCTCGAAGGGGAAAACGGCTGGGTCCGCCGCGTCCTGCTCGAAGGCGGGGAAGTGATCGAGTGCGACATGGTGGTCGTCGGCATCGGCATCGTGCCCGCCGCCGGTCCACTGGTTTCAGCCGGCGCGGCGGGCGCCAACGGGATTGACGTCGACGAGTTCTGCCGCACTTCACTCGAGGACGTTTATGCGATCGGCGACTGCGCGGCGCATGCCAGCCGCTGGGCCGACGGCGCGGTCATCCGGCTCGAATCGGTGCAGAACGCCCACGACATGGCGACCACGGTCGCCAAGCACCTGACGGGGGTGGAAGAGCCGTACCGCGCGTTCCCGTGGTTCTGGTCGAACCAGTACGATCTCAAGCTGCAGACCGCCGGTCTGTCGTTGGGGTACGATGAGACGGTGGTGCGGGGCGATCCGGCTGAGGCCCGCTTCTCGCTGGTCTATCTCAAGGACGGGCGCGTCATCGCGCTCGACTGCGTCAACTCGACCAAGGATTACGTCCAGGGCCGCAAGCTGATCGAGGCGCGCACGATACCCGATCGCACCCTGTTGGCCGACGCTGATATGCCGCTCAAGGAACTGCTGTAAGCTCGGCCAGCGCCCAGCGGGCTGCTTCTGCCACCACCGGATCGGGGTCACTCGCCAGCACGCCAGCCGGCTCGATCAGCGCCCTGTCACCCGAGTTGCCCGCGGCGATCAGGCAATTGCGGACGAAACGGTTGCGGCCGATGCGCTTGATCGGGCTACCGGAGAACAGCGTGCGAAAGCCTGCGTCGTCGAGCGCGAGCAGATCAGCGAGCCGCGGCGCCACCAGTTCAGCGCGCGGCAGGAATGCCTTGTTCGCAGCAGCCGCGCTGGCGAACGAATTCCACGGGCACACCGCGAGGCAATCGTCGCAACCGTAGATCCGGTTGCCCATCGCCTTGCGGAATTCATACGGAATCGGGCCGGGGTGCTCGATCGTGAGGTACGATATGCAGCGTCGCGCATCGAGCTGGAAGGGAGCGGGAAAGGCGTCTGTCGGGCAAGCGCCCTGGCAGGCGGTGCACGATCCGCAGCGGTCGGCATGTTCAACGTCGGGCGCGAAATCGATCGTCGTGTAGATCGCGCCGAGGAACAGCCACGAACCGTGCGTCCGGCTGACGAGGTTGGTGTGTTTGCCCTGCCAGCCGAGCCCCGCCGCGGCGCCGAGAGGCTTTTCCATCACCGGCGCGGTATCGACGAACACCTTTACCTGTTCGCCCGGCGCCTCGGCCACCAACCAGCGCGCGAGCCGTTTGAGCGCCTTTTTAAGCGTGTCGTGGTAGTCGCGGCCCTGCGCATAGACGGAGATGCGCGCCCGGTCGGCGCTATCGGCCAGCGCGAGCGGATCGGTGCCTGGCGCGTAACTCATGCCAAGCGCGATGACGCTCCGCGCATCGGCCCACAGCCCTTGCGGGGAAGCGCGCTCGGCTACCCGGCGCGCCATCCATTCCATCGAACCGTGCTGATCGTTCTCCAGCCAGCGCCCAAGCCGTTCGCCGCGCACGGCGTCGGGCGCGGCCGACGCAAAGCCGACCGCGGCGAAGCCTTCGGCCCGCGCCTGCGCAACCAGCCGCTCGCGCAAATCATCGCTGGCCGGCCCGTTAACCAATCTTGGGGTTGCTCCCGTTCACGCCGAACGGTTAACGCCCGTGGCATGAACGCCCCGCTAAGCGCTTCGCTCGACAGGGGCAACTCGGCACGGACCGCTTCGCCGCCGCTGGCAATCGAGGCGATCGGGCTGGTCAAGCGCTTCGAGGGCACGCTCGCGGTCGACGGAGTTGACCTGGCAGTGCCCGAAGGCGCGATCTACGGTGTGCTCGGGCCCAACGGGGCGGGCAAGACCACTACCCTCAGAATGCTGCTGGGCATCATCGATCCTGATGCGGGCGTCCGCCGGGTGTTCGGGCACGAACGCCCGCACGATATCGCGCGCCTGATCGGCTACTTGCCGGAAGAACGCGGACTTTACCCCTCGATGAAGGCCGACGAGGCGATCGCCTTCCTCGCCGCCTTGCGCGGAGTGCCGCTGGCCGAGGGTCGCCAACGCGGCCGCGAACTGCTTGAAGAGCACGGTATGGGCCACGCGGCGGACCGCACCATCCGGCAACTTTCGAAAGGCATGGCGCAAACCGTCCAACTGCTCGGCACGCTGGTCCATCGCCCGCGCCTGGTGGTGCTTGACGAGCCGTTCAGCGGGCTCGACGCAATCAACCAGGGCAAGCTCGAAGGACTGATCCGCCGTCTTGCAGGCGACGGGACCACCGTGATCTTTTCAACTCACGTGATCGCCCATGCCGAACGGTTGTGTGATGATGTGGCGATCATCGCCGGGGGCAAGGTCCCCTACGCCGGGAGCGTCGACGCTGCGCGCGATCGTATTCCCGCGCAAGTGCGGCTCGAAACCGCCGCGCCCGACGGGCCGTGGCGCGGCGCGTTGCCAGCAGATGCCCGCAGCGAAGGGCGATACTGGCTATTCTCGCTCCCTGAGAGCGGCATCGAGCCGCTGTTGCGCGCGCTGATCGAGGGCGATGCCGGCATTCTGTCGCTGTCGATCGAGCGCGCCGGGCTTCACGACGCGTTCGTCCATATCGCCGGCGAGGCGGCCGCACGCGCGCTGCAGGAAGCCAGCCCGGCGGAGCGGGCGCGATGAACGAGCGCACCGAACAATCGCGGCTGTCGCTGGCGCAAGCCGCATTCGTCGTCGCGCGGCGCGATTTCCGCGCGATCCTGTTCTCCAAAGCCTTTTTGTTCTTCCTGTTGGGCCCAGTGTTGTTCGGGCTGATCAGCCTTGGCGGAGCTTCGATCGGCCGCAAGGCGGCAGAGAACAGTGATCCTCCCGTGCTGGCCGTCGCGATGGCGCAAGCCGACGCGGCCGCGATGATCGCCGCGCGCGAACGGCTTGCCTCGATGATTGCCCTCCCGCAAATGCAACGCGTCACCAGCGGCGGCGAAAATGCAGCGGCGATCCTGGCAGAACCGGGACGCAACTTCGGCGCGGTATTGACCGGTACGCTCGACGCGCCGCGGCTGGTCGGCACGCCCGAGCGGATCGAACTCTGGCGCGGCGGCGTGGCGCTGACGGCCGCCGCCGCCAGCGGGCGCGGCTCGGCTTACCCGAAAGTCGTCCTGCAACCGACCGCCACCAGCGGCGCGAGCAGGAAAAGCGGGCGGGCCGGCACCGCCACCGCCGCATTGACGCTGCTGTTCCTGCTGACGATGCTGCTCGCGGGCATGGTCATGTCCAACCTGGTCGAAGAAAAGGCCAACAAGATCATCGAAATCCTCGCAGCCGCGATCCCGATGGACGCAGTGTTCCTGGGCAAGCTGTTCGCCATGCTGGGCGTGAGCTTCGTCGGCATCGCGGTGTGGGGCGGCGTGGGCGGCCTGATCATGGTCGCCGGCGGCACCGGGTTCGTCCTTCCCGCGCCAGCGGTCGGCTGGCCGCTGTTCGGCGCGCTGTTCCTGGTCTATTTCGCGATGGCCTACCTGCTGATCGGTTCGATTTTCCTCACCATCGGCGCGATGGCGCCGACGGTGCGCGACGTACAGACGCTGTCGATGCCGGCGACGATGCTTCAGCTCGCTGTGTTCTTCCTCGCCACCTACTCCACCAGCGATCTCGGATCGCCGGTCGAACTGGCCGCACTCGCTTTCCCGCTCAGTTCGCCATACGCGATGGTCTCGCGCGCGGCGCAGGAACCGGCGCTGTGGACGCACCTGGTCGCGCTGGTGTGGCAAGCGCTGTGGGTCAGCCTGTTCGTGCGCTTCGGCGCGCGGCTATTCCGGCGGCGGGTGATGAAGTCCGGGCCGCAGGGTCTGGCGCCGAGACGCAAGCGATTTGCGCTAAGGGCGGCCCAGGCAAGCGAAGGGCTGTCTGAAGGTACGAGCGTAGCCCAACGCTGAAGCGCGGCGGTCTGCCGAAAATTCGGTCGCAATTCGCAACGCACTATTGACACTGCGGTAAGCAAGCGCAGGATAAGCGGCGGACAGGAGGCGGCCACGGAGTCGCCCAGCAGGAGAGTTTTCCCGATGGCGACCCAGCCCGCCGAAGCCCCCTTCAAATGGCGCAGCGAACCGCGCGCGGTCGACGCGCTCGACAAGGCCTTGCGCGAAAACCCACAGGTAATGCCGGAGCATACCGAAAAGTGGGACGTCAGCCGCTCTGACATCTACGTCGAGGACCGCTGGCAGCCGATCTTCGCCGAAATGCGCGCCGCGGGCGACCTGCACAAAGTGACCGACAGCCCGTTCGGATCGCACTGGAACGTCGTTTCGCACCGCGCGATCCAGCATGTCGAAGCGCTGCCCGAGCTTTATTCGTCGGCCGGCGGGATCACCATTCTCGAAGCGATGAGCGATGAAAAGCTCGCCGAGCTTGGCCGCGAGCGGTTCGAATTGCCGATGTTCATCGCGATGGACCGGCCCAAGCACACCGGCCAGCGGCGAACCGTCGCGCCCAAGTTCACGCCTTCCAACATGACGGATATGGAAGCCGATATCCGTCAGCGTACCGGCGAACTGCTCGACAGCCTGCCGCGCGGCGAAGTGTTCGACTGGGTCGATACCGTGTCGATCGAGTTGACCACCGGCATGCTCGCCCTGCTGTTCGATTTCCCGTGGGAAGACCGCCGGCTGCTGACTTTCTGGTCCGACTGGGCGGGCGATACCGAGATCGCGCTGGTGCGCGAGCTGGACGAGCAGCGTCAGGGCATCCTGCGCGAGATGGGCGCCTACTTCATGCAGCTGTGGCATGAACGGGCGAACAAGGAGCCGACCGGCGATCTCATCTCGATGATGATCCATTCGCCGGCGATGAACCAGATGAGCCCGGAAGAATTCATGGGCAACCTGGTGCTGCTGATCGTCGGCGGCAACGACACCACCCGCAATACGATGAGCGGGATCATCCACGCGTTCGACAAGTTCCCCGACCAGCGCAAGCTGTTCGAGCAGGACCCGTCGCTGATCCCCAACGCGGTGCAGGAATGCCTGCGCTACCAGACCCCGCTCGCGCACATGCGCCGGGTCGCCACCGCCGACAGCGAGCTGTTCGGGCAGACGGTCAAGGCAGGCGAGCGGCTTGTCCTGTGGTACATCTCGGCCAACCGCGACGAGGCGGTGTTCGACGATGCCGACAAGCTCGACATCACGCGCGAGAATGCGCGGCGCAACCTGGCGTTCGGATACGGCATCCATCGCTGCGTCGGCGCGCGGCTTGCGGAGCTTCAGCTACGCGTGCTGCTCGAGGAAATGCACAAGCGGCGGATGCGCGTCCATGTGGCCGGCGACGTCGAGCGGGTGCGGGCGAACTTCGTCCACGGCTTCCGCAAGCTCGAAGTGGAAATCACCGAGTTCTAGATCGTTCAGGCTAGGTTGCGGCGCCGCGTGAGAATGAAAGACATGACCAAAGCCAGCAATCGCCGCTCTTTCCTGTCGTGGGTCGGCGCCACCGCCGCAGTTCCCGTACTCGCCGCGTGCGGCGGAACGCCCGCGCACGCGCGTTCGTGGTCCAAGGGCCTTACCGATGCGCAATGGAAAGCCAAACTGAACAGGGTGCAGTACGGCATTCTGCGCCAGGCGGACACCGAGCGACCCAACGCCTCGCCGCTCAACAGGGAGCACCGCAAGGGCATTTTTGCCTGCGCGGGTTGCGCAAACCAGCTCTACTCCTCGTCGACCAAGTTCGACAGCGGCACCGGCTGGCCCAGTTTCTGGCAGCCGCTCGCAGGCGCGGTGGTGACCCAAACCGATTACAAGATCGGCCTTCCCCGCACCGAAGTCCTGTGCGCCGACTGCGGCGGACACCTCGGCCATGTGTTCAACGATGGCCCCAAGCCGACCGGCAAGCGCTATTGCATGAACGGCGGAGCGATGACTTTCCGCGCCGCCTAAAAAGGCGTCTGCACGCAAGGTGGCCAGCGGTCGGGTTTACTTGCCCGCTACCTGGCGGGAGGATCGACAATAAAAAGGCGGCGGAGGCATCGCGCCCCCGCCGCCGTTTTATTGTGAAAGTCTCGTCGGTTAGCGGACGCGGCCGCGCTGGACGAGGTTGACGATGCCCAGGAGGACGATCGCGCCGACGATGGCGATCAGGAAACCCTGGATGTTGAAGGTCTGGATCGTGGAATCGGTGTTGAACAGCACACCGGCCAGGAAATTGCCGAGCAATGCGCCGATGATGCCGACGATGATGTTCATGACGATGCCCATCGAAGCATCGCGCGCCATGACCATGCTTGCGAGCCAGCCGGCTATACCACCGACAATGATAGCGACAATCCAACCAGTCATAAAGCATTCCTCCTGTTAAAGCGCCCGTTTTTTGCGCAGTGTACGCCGCCTTAAACGGTGACATGCGCAGAGCGTTCCCCGGCCTCGTTGAGCCGGTGAGCGGAGGTGTAACCCAGACGAATCGAAAAACCTAATCTCGCACGCCGTGCGTGACGGGCGCACAGCCGGGCAGGAGCGGGCAATTTAGTACTTGAGCTGGCGCTCGTACAAGTCGCGATAATGCTGGATGCGGGTAACCCGCAGGCCCTGCATTCCCGAACGATCGACCGCGCGCTGCCACGAAGCAAATTCCTCCAGCGTGAGGTTGTAGCGTTCGCACACCTCGTCGATCGACAGCAGACCGCCATTGACCGCGGCGACCACCTCGGCCTTGCGGCGCACGACCCAGCGCTGGGTGTTCGGCGGAGGCAAGTCGGCGATGCCCAGCGGTTCGCCGAGTGGGCCGATCACTTGAGCCGGACGGATTTTCTGGTTCTCGATCATCAGTTATCCCGCTCGCCGCGGCCCGTCGGTCGGGCAGCGGCGGCTGTTGTGGGGTCTGCCCATTTGCCAGTCGCTAAAGCAGCAAGGTTAACACCGCGTTCGCCCGCAGTTGCGCGAGCGATCCCGGTGGCGGTTTGCGGCGCGAAGCCGCCGCCAGTAACGGCCGGCCGCGCGAACAGCGCGCGCAAATCCCGGGTGGCGGCGAGCCGGGCGACGATCTCGGCCCAGTCGATCGCGCGCAGGGAGCCGGCGGCCCCTGTTTCGGTGCTCTGGAATGTAATGGCGCTTTCGAACATTCCATCGTCTTAGCGGGCGATCGGTCAAGAACCGGTAAAGCGCCCGTTTACGCGTATTTAGGACATCGGCCGGACCCGCTGGCTTGCCGGGCCTCGGCGGTGTATGGGCGGCGCGCCGTGAATGCTCCTGCAATCCTTTCACCCGCGCTCGACCGGGACTTTGCTGCCGCGCTATTCGACCTGCCGCGCGCGGCAGCCGATTGCCGGATCGTCGTGGCGATGTCAGGCGGGGTGGATTCGTCGGTCGTCGCCGCGCTCGCGGCGGCCAGCGGGGCCGAGACCATCGGCATTACCCTGCAACTGTATGATTACGGCGCGGCGACGGGTCGCAAGGGCGCGTGCTGCGCGGGCGACGACATCCGCGATGCGCGCACCGTAGCCGATGGCCTGGGCATCGCGCATTATGTGTTCGACCATGAAACCGCGTTCCGCGAAGAGGTGGTCGAACGGTTCGCCGACGACTACCTCGCCGGCCGCACGCCCGTGCCATGCATCCGCTGCAACATGGGGCCCAAGTTCACCGATCTGCTGGCGATGGCGCGCGAGCTGGGCGCGGATTGTCTCGCCACCGGGCACTATGTCCGCCGGGTGCCGGGAGCGGCGGGGCCGGAGCTTCACCGCGCGGTCGATCCGGCCCGCGACCAGTCGTATTTTCTCTACGGCACGACCGACGCCCAGCTCGATTATCTGCGGTTCCCGCTGGGCGGGCTTGAGAAGCCCGAAGTGCGCCGCCTGGCAGCCGCCGCCGGACTGCGCAATGCGGCCAAGCCCGACAGCCAGGACATCTGCTTCGTGCCCGACGGCAACTATGCAGGGATCGTCGAGAAGCTGCGGCCCGAAGGCGGCCGGCCTGGCGCGGTCGTCCACGCCCGGACCGGTCAAAAGCTGGGCACGCACAAGGGGGTGATCCACTTCACCGTCGGCCAGCGTCGCGGTCTCGACATCGGCGGGCAGCCGGAACCGCTCTATGTCGTCGGAATCGACGCCGAAGCTGCTGAAGTGCGCGTTGGGCCCAGGGCGATGCTGGCCGTCCTTGGCGCACAACTCCACGAAACCAACCGCGTAGGTCCGCTGCCCGGCGCGCCGCTGACTGCCAAAGTGCGCAGTCTCTCCAAGCCTGTCCCGATCATCCTCGATGGTTCATTGGGTGATGGCGCACCGGCGACCATTCGCTTCGCCAACCCCGAGTTCGGTGTCGCTCCCGGACAGGCGGCGGTGATTTATGCCGGAGAGCGCGTGGTCGGCGGTGGCTGGATCGAGTCTACCGAGGCAGCCGCCTGATCAGCGGTCCCACGGCTGCAACACGCAGCCATAGCCCTTGCGATACGTCGCTGTGTCGCTGGCGAAGATAAGCATCCGCGCGGTGACGCTTTTCGCCTCCTGGTCGGCCGACAGGGTCACCAGCTCCATTCCTGCAAGCTTGTCCTTGGTGCAGTCCTCCAGGCTCCGACCCGCAACGAAGCGGCACGAACATGCCACCCGTGCGCCGTACGCAGTGCCCGCCCGGGCATAACCAAGCGCGGCCGAACCGAACGCCGCCCACAGCGCGAGCAGCACCACGATGATGGCGCCGCTCCACACCAGCCGGTTCCTCTTGCGCGGCCCCGAACGTGCCCCCGAACGCGTCTTTGCCGTTGCCAAGCGGGAATCCTCCATGCGAATGCAGCCAGGCTGCCGATGCGCTTCTCCGTCCGCCTTATCGCCGCGCTCGCGCTGCTGCCAGCCCTGGCCGGGTGTTCGTCGCAGCCCCCTCCACCTGCGCCTTTGAGCAAGGACGCGCTTGCGGCGGTGGCGAAAGAGCCCGGTGCTCCGACCGAGAACCTTGCACGCGCGGTCGACGACCTGTTCACCAAGGACGGGATCGGCGAAACCCGCGCGCTGGTGGTAATGCACGGCGGATATATCGCGGCCGAGCGCTATGCGCCCGGGTACGGGCCCGAGACGCGCTTCGTCAGCTGGTCGATGGCCAAGACAGTGACCGCGGTAATGATCGGGATGCTGATCGCCGACGGACGGCTGCGCCTCGACCAGTCGCCGCCGATCCCCCGCTGGCAGCGTCCGGGCGATTCGCGCGGGGAGATCACCTTGCGACAGCTGCTGCAGATGCGGAGCGGCTTGCGCCACAGCGAGGCCAGCGACCCGCCCTACGCATCGGGCGAAGTGCGGATGCTTTTCCTCGACGGGCGCGACGACATGGCCGACTTCGCCGAGAGCCAGCCGCTGGAGGCCGAGCCAGGTGCCAAGTTCGAATATTCGAGCAACACCACCGTCATTCTCGCCGACATCGCCTCGCGCGCGCTCACCCGCAGCCGCGATCCCGAGACCCGCCGGCGGGCGGTGCTCGATTACCTGCAGAGCCGCCTGTTCAAACCGCTGGGCATGACCTCGATGGTGCCCGAATTCGACCGGGCGGGCACCCTTGTCGGCGGCAGCCTGATCCACGGCACCGCGCGCGACTGGGCACGGTTCGGCGATTTCCTGCGCAACAAGGGCTCGTATCGCGGGGTCCAGCTTGTGCCCCGCCGCTGGATCGAGTTCATGACCACGCCGAGCCCCCGGCGCGGCAACTATGGCGCGCAGACTTGGCTCAACCGCGGCGCGCCGGCCGGCGACGATCCGCTGTTCGGGGCGCGGGGGCCGAAGTCGCTGTTCGCGATGATCGGCCACGTCGGGCAATTCGTTCTGGTCGCGCCTGACCGTAAACTGGTGGTCGTGCGCCTTGGCCATTCGGACGGCACGATCGAGCCGATGGTGCAGGAACTGGCCGATATCGTCGAACTCTACCCGGGCAAATAAAAGCTCCCCTCGACCACCGTGACGCACGGCCCGCCAAGCCACGCGCGGTCGCCGTCCGGTTCTCTGGCCAACCGGCAAGTCAGGTTCCCGCCGCGCCTGGAAGCCTGGTGCGCGGTAAAGCTGTCGCGGCCGAGGCGCGCCGCCCAGAATGCAGTCAGCGCCGCGTGCGCCGAGCCTGTCACCGAATCCTCGTCGACTCCGCCGCCGGGCACGAACACGCGGCTGACTACGTCGAAGACCTCGCCCGGGGCGGTGCAGATGAACTGGTGATCGCCCAGCGCGCCAAGGCCTCGCAAGTCCGGATCGAGCGCGCGAACTTCGCTTTCGGACGCGAACAGATAGATGCCGTAGCGGTCCGGGCTCAGCCAGACTTCCACTGGTGTCGCGCCGATCAACGCGACCGCTTCGGCAAACTCGCCGCGCTCGGTCAAGATTGCGGGCAGCGCCAATTCGTACCCTGCGCCCTGACGGCGGACCTCGAGATTACCGGCTTTGCGGGTTCGGAAGGTTACCCGCTCGCCGCCCCCGAAGCCATGGGCATGCTCGAGCAGGACGTGCCCGCTGGCGAGCGTGGCGTGGCCGCACAAGCGGATCTCGTTGGTGGGAGTGAACCAGCGCAACTCCCAATCCGCCGCGCCTGTCTGGTCGCGCACCACGAAGGCTGTTTCGGCGAAGTTGTTTTCCTCGCCGATTGCCTGCAGCGTTGCGTCGGGAAGCCAGGCGTCGAGCGGCATGACCGCGGCCTGGTTGCCCGCAAAGGGCCGGTCGGCGAACGCGTCGACATGCCAATAAGGCAGCTTCATTCGGAATCCTTTTCGAGTTTGGCGAACTGGTCTTCCTCGACCAACGGATTGTCGGGCTCATCGACGTGGCCTTGCGGATCGATATGGATCAGCAATTCCATATCGGGGAAATGCTCGCACAGATCGCGCTCCACCCGCTCGATCACGTCGTGTGCCTGCTCGACTGTAATGCTGCCCGGCAGATCGACGTGAAACTGGACGAAATCGTGTGCCCCGCTGGTGCGGGTGCGCAAGTCGTGGAGGTTGCTGAGTTCCGGATGCCCGGCCGCAATCTCTACAAAGCGCTGGCGCTTGTCTTCGGGCCATTCGCGGTCGAGCAATTGGTCGATCGCCTCGCTCGCCGCGCGCCATGCCCCCCATATCAGCCAGCCTGCGATGGCGATGCCGAACAGCGGATCGGCCATCGCGAAACCGACGTACTGATCGAGCACCAGCGCCACGATCACTGCCAGGTTGAGCAGCAGGTCCGACTGATAGTGCACGTTGTCGGCCTTGATCGCGACGCTGCCGGTGCTGCGGATCACCCTGCGCTGCCACCACAGCAGCACGAACGTCGCGGCAATCGCGACCAACGACACCGCGATGCCGTCGCCGGCAGCGGCAGTCTGCTCCCCTTGCGCCAGCCGCGCCACTGCGCGGAACAGGATCGCCGAGGCCGAGACCACGATCAGCATGACCTGGAAGATCGCCGCCAGCGCTTCCGCCTTGCCGTGCCCGAAACGATGCTCCGCGTCGGCCGGATGGGCGGCGAACCATACGCCCCACAGCGTCGCGAGGCTGGCCACCAGGTCGAGCCCGGTGTCGGCCAGGCTGCCGAGCATCGCGGTCGAGCCGGTGCGCCAAGTCGCCCAGCTTTTGAGCGCGAGCAGGAACAGCGCCATCGCGATCGAGGCGAACGCGGCGCTGCGCGTCAGGCGCGCGCGGGCCTGGGCCGCTACGGCATCCTGCATCATGGGTAGAGCAACGTGCTGGCCCAGCCACCGTCCGCAGCCCGAGTGAAGCGGCGGCGGTCGTGAAGCCGGTTGTCGCGGTCGAGCCAGAATTCGATCGCCTGCGGGTCGAGCGTAAACCCGGTCCAGTGGGGTGGGCGGGGAACTTCGCCGGCCCCCTTGCAGGCGTCGCCCAGTTGTTCGACCCGGGCGATGTAGGTCGCTCGGCTATCGAGCGGGCGCGATTGGTCAGATGCCGCCGAGCCCACCTGGCTGACGAATGCGCGGCTGTGGAAATAAGCGTCCGCCTGCGCGGCCGAGACTTCACGCAAGCGTCCCTCGATCCGTACCTGGCGACGCAGGCTCTTCCAGTGAAACAGCAGCGCGGCCTGCGGGTTGGCGAGGATTTCACTGCCCTTGCGGCTCTGCGCGTTGGTGTAAAAGGTAAATCCGCCGGCACCGTACTCCTTGAGCAGCACCATGCGTACCGACGGCGCGCCATCGGTCGTGGCGGTGGCGAGCGCCATCGCGTTGGCATCGTTCGGCTCGCTGTCGCGCGCTTGGGCGAACCACGCGGTGAACAAGCCGATCGGATCGGTTTCCGGAAGCGCGCTCTGGTCAGGTTTCAGCGGAAATATCCAGTCAGGTGTTACACATGTTACACAGTAATGGGCGAGATTGGCCCCTAACGACAGCGATCGACCGAAGGGAGCAAGCGCATCGTCTTGCGGCACCCGAGATCACCTCGGCTTCCAGTAACCCTCGACCGCGCTGTAGGAAAGTCTCGCTGCTTGCGCGCAGCAACCGCCTCACCTAGCTAACACGCTCAATGGCTACCAAATCATCTGATCCTTATTCGGTCCTTGGCGTTGCGCGCGGCGCAACCGAAAAGGACATCAAGAGCGCATACCGCAAGCTCGCCAAAGAGCTGCACCCCGACCGCAACACCGGCAAGCCCGAGGCGGCCGAGCGCTTTTCCGAAGTTACCCGCGCGTATGACTTGCTGTCCGACAAGTCCAAGCGTGCCCAGTTCGATCGCGGCGAGATCGATGGGGAGGGCAATCCGGCCAACCCGTTCGCCGGAATGGGCGGCGGGGGCGGCTTTAGCGGCGGTGGTTTTGGCGCAGGACGCGGCAGCGGCGGGTTCCGACCCGAGGATATCCAGGGAATGGGCGGCGCCGAGGGCGTCGATCTGGGCGATCTGTTCGAAGGATTGTTCGGCGGTGGCGGCGCGCGTTCAGCGCGTTCGGGCCAGTTTGGGCAGGGTGGTCCCGGTGGGTTTGGGGGCGGCCCGCAGCGCCGGCCTCCTCCTCCCCCCAAGGGCGCCGACATTGGCTATCGGCTGCGCGTATCGTTCGTCGACGCCGCGCGCCGGGCCGACCAGCGCATCACGCTCGCCGACGGCAAGACGATCGACCTCAAGTTGCCCGCGGGGATCGAAGACGGCACCCAGATGCGCCTTAAGGGGAAGGGCGAGCAAGGTCCCGGGGGGGCTGGCGATGGCCTGGTGACCATCTCGGTCGACAGCCATCCGTTCTTCCGCCGCGAAGGCGACAACGTGCGGCTCGATCTGCCGATCACGCTGTCCGAGGCGGTCTACGGCGGCAAAGTCAAGGTGCCGACGGTTGACGGCGCGGTGATACTGACGGTCAAGCCGGGCACCAGCAGCGGGACCACCATGCGCCTCGGCGGCAAGGGTTTTTCGAAAAAAGCGGGTTCCAAAGGCAATGAACGCGGCGATCAGCTCGTTACGCTCGAGATCGACTTGCCCGATGATGTCACGGAACTGGCCAAGCGGCTCGAAGGTTGGCAGGACGAACGCAACCCGCGGTCAAAGCTCGGGGTGTAGGGCCGCCGGCCTAAAGCAGCGAAAGCGATAGGCCGACAAGGACCCTGGGAGCATGAGCGAAGAGATCCTGCCCCTTCCCGAGGAACGCGCGGTCCACACGCTTTCGCCCGAGGAGCGGCGGCAGGATGCGATCCGCCATCATCCGGGTTTTCGCAGCCGCGTGCTCAGCGAAGTCGGCCCCGGCACCCGCGCCTGGGAAATCGCCAAGCGCGTGCTGATCGGCGCGTACAACGATGGCTTCATCCATGCCGGCAACCTTGCCTACATGGCGATCCTGGCGATCTTTCCGTTCTTTATCCTCGGCGCGGCGATATTCTCGATCATCGGCGAAGAAGGCGAGCGCGCGGCGACGATCAACGCGGTGCTTTATGCCTTGCCGCCGCTGGTCGCCAACGTGATCGAGCCGGTCGCGCGCAGCGTGGTCGAGGAGCGCAGCGGCTGGTTCCTGTGGCTCGGCGGGCTGGTGGGTATGTGGACGGTCTCCAGCCTGATCGAGACTATCCGCGACATCCTGCGCCGCGCATACGGCACCCGCGCAACCCACGCTTTCTGGAAATACCGCCTGTGGTCCGCCGGGGTGATCTTCGGCGCGGTCGTGCTGCTGATGGTCAGCCTGCTGGCGCAAGTGGTGATCGGCACCGCGCAGGAAGTGATCGACGCCTACCTGCCCGACCTGAGCCACGCGATCGGCGAGCTGCGCCTCTCCCGTATCGTCCCCGCCTTCGGGCTATTCGGATCGCTCTATCTGTTGTTCTACACGCTCACGCCCAAGGAATACCGCAACCGGCGCTATCCCAAGTGGCCCGGCGCGCTGGCAACGACGCTGTGGTGGATCGGGGTCACGGTCTCGCTGCCGCCGGCGATCCGCAGCTTCTTGAGCTACGACGCGACGTACGGCAGCCTGGCGGGCATCATGATCGCGCTTTTCTTTTTCTATCTCGTGGGCTTAGGGATGGTCATCGGGGCGGAGCTTAACGCCGCGCTCGCCGAAACGCCCGAGGAAGCGGAGAACCGCATCGGCCAGGCGGACGACCGGGCGCGGGCGGCAGTCGCGCGCGAGCTCGAGCGCATGCAGAAAGAGGGTATTGGATGACGGGTCTGATGGCAGGAAAGCGGGGCCTGATCATGGGCCTTGCCAACGACAAGTCGCTGGCCTGGGGTATCGCCCAGAAGCTTGCCGAGCACGGCGCCGAGCTGGCGTTTTCGTACCAGGGAGAATCGCTCGGCAAGCGGGTGATCCCGCTCGCGGCGCAACTCGGCAGCGACTTCTGCTTCGATTGCGACGTGTCCGACATGGCCGCGCTCGACGGCGCTTTCGACACCTTGAGGACCCGGTGGGACAGCCTCGATTTCGTGGTCCACGCGATCGGCTTTTCGGACAAGAACGAGCTGCGCGGGAAGTATCTCGACACCAGTCTCGACAACTTCCTGATGACGATGAACATCAGCGCCTACAGCCTGGTCGCGGTCGCCCAGCGCGCCGCACAGATGATGAGCGCGGGCGGCAGCATGATCACGCTGAGTTACTACGGCGCGGAAAAGGTCGTGCCGCACTACAACGTGATGGGCGTCGCCAAGGCGGCGCTGGAGGCGAGCGTGAAGTACCTCGCCAACGACCTCGGCCCCGACGGCATCCGCATCAACGCGCTGAGCGCCGGCCCGATCAAGACCCTGGCGGCAAGCGGGATCGGCGATTTCCGCTACATCCTCAAATGGAACGAGCTCAACGCGCCCTTGCGCCGCAACGTGACGATCGAGGATGTCGGCGGCGCGGGGCTATACCTGCTGTCGGACCTTTCCAGCGGGGTCACCGGCGAAGTCCACCACGTCGATGCCGGATACCACACCGTCGGCATGAAGCAGGAAGACGCGCCCGATATCGCGCTGGGGTAAGGGGACGGCCGCCCTCCGGCGGGGAGAGCGACCGCGCCCTGGGGCCTACTCGCCGCGCAGCTTGCTTTGCTGCTCGCTGTCGAGCTCGCTCTGCTGCTCCTGCTGCTCCTGCTGCTGCTGCTCCGCCTGGCCGCCGGCGCCGCTGTCGGACACCTGGCCCTCGCCCGACGGGAGATCGGTCTCGGTGCTGATCGCCGCCTGATCGGGGGTGGTGCCGCCGCCGCCCGACTGGAGCGAGCCGCTCTGTCCTTCGCCTTGTTCGAACTGCCCGCCGCCGAGCGAGCCGCCCGAGCCGACTTGCGCGAACTGGTTGGGATTGGTGCCGGGGTGCGCGCCGCCGGTGCCTTTGGGTTCGACCATGTCACTGTCCTTTCGTTGATTGCCTGCCCGACGAACGGGCGCATAGCCGTAAGCGCAGGCAGCCGGTCCCGGTTCCGCTACTGCGCCGGGCGGTGGGACGCGCGAGCCGAATGGCCAGCAGCGCCCCGGGATTCGCCCATGACCGCCCCGCCAAAGTTCACGCAAAGTTCACCCGGAATCCGCGGTCTCGCCGCGCTTGGCCCGTTCGAGCCTGGCCTCGAACGCGGCGTCGGGCGGGGGCGTCGGTTCCGCATTACCCCGCCCGCGATGCCAGTGCGGCAGCTCCCCATCGAGAATGTCGGCGATCTCCAGCGCGTCGTCGAGCTCGTCGGGCGGCAGCAGCTTGTGCGGCTCGGCCGGCATGACCGGCTCGATCCGGCGAAGCACGTCCTCCATCGGCGCGGGCGCGGGGGGCAGCGGCTCGCCTTCGCCGCGCCAGTCGCGGTGCGCATGGCGGAACCGTTCGGGCATGTAGGCGCGCAGGAGGAACATCAGCAGCCGGTCGTTCTGGCGATAGCGCGTGCCGACCCGCTGGCCCTCGCGGTCGAACACCGGCTCGGTCGATCCGTTGAAGGCGCGATCGAACGCGGTATCGAGCAGCACCCGCGCGGCGTGCTGCAGCGCGACGTCCCACGCGGCGGAGAACTGCTCCGCCCCCGGAGAGCGGCGCAGGCGATGGGCGGACGATGGGCTCATGTCCACCCGCATCGCGGCGTGCTCGAGCGAGCCGGTCTCGGCCAGCGCGGCGATGAATTCGCGCTGCCGCTGCGGGGTCCACCCATCCTTGCGCGGCTTGCGGCGAACGGGCAGCCACTTGTAGTCGGCGGGATCGAACCCGTGGGCGTCGAGCGGCGGCTCCGAGGCAGCGGAGAGGGGATCGGCAAGGGCGGATGCGGCAGCCCCGCAGGGGCGGCGCTCGTCGGTCTGGTCGGTCATCCGGCAGGATGGAGCAAATTTTGCCCGTGTAGGAAAATGGTTTGACGAGCCGCGAGCGGGCGGCAGCCGCGCGCAGCGCCGGGATCAGCCCGCCAGCACCCACGTCACCGCTGCCGTCAGGCCGACGAGCTGCACCATCGCGACATTGTGCAACGCGTTGGAAAACGGTTGCTTGCGCGTCTTGTGGCGGAACAGTTGCCGGCCGGCATAAGCGCCGGGCGATCCGCCGAAGAAAGCGAGCCCCAGAAGGCGGGCCTCCGGGATGCGCCAGCCGCCCGCTTCCGCCCGCATCTTGTCGATGCCGAAGGCGGCGAACGCGGCGAAATTGATCGCGATCAGGTAAGTCGCGATATTCGCCGGAGAGAGCAGGGGCAGCAGCAGGTCCACCCGCGCGATCTAGCGCGGCAACGGTTACGGCTTGGTTGATCGCGCGCCGCTACGTGTCAGCCCTTAATGGTTCGGTGACAGGGGCGGGCGCAGATTGGCGAGAACACCGCCACTGGGAGATCGCAAGTCGGCTGCCTCTTCGCGACTTGGAGGCACGGGAGGAGCGCGCTAGAATGGATCATGGCTCGCCCGCCGCGCAACCCTTGGCCCCGGTCTGATAAAAATTCCGGTCCGAAGGTGGTGCGCTTTCGCCGCAAGCCGGCGTGGCAGCGGTGGACCCAGGCGCGCAGCTACGGGGTGAAGCCGGCGCGCTTCCGGCGGCCGCGAAAGAGCTGGGCGCAGGCGTGGCACGAAACGCGGCCGTACATCTTCCTGATCTTCCTCGTCACCGCGGCGGCGATCTACCAGACGCCGGGGTTCTACGAGCCGCCCGGCTTCCTGCAGGGCGCGCCGGCGCACGGTCGAGGGCCAGTTCACCCGCTGCGGATACGGGCGCGGCGTGCGCTGCGTGATCGACGGCGACACCTTCAAGATCGGCGAGGCCAAGTTCCGCGTCACCGGCATCGACACCGCCGAGCTCAAGGCGAGCTGCCCGGCCGAGGCCGCCCAGGCCGAAACCTCGACCCGCGCGCTGCAGGACTGGCTCAACCGGGGCGCGTTCCAGATCACCACCCGCTGGGACGAACCCACCGACCGCTACGGCCGAACGCTGGCGATCGTGAAGCGGGTGCGGGCGGACGGAAGCGAGGAGCGGCTGGCCGACTGGATGACCGAGCACGGCGGCGCGCGGGGGTATGACGGCGGGTTCAGGGGTGGGTGGTGCTTGAGGGAGCATTAACCAAATCTATTTATTTCTTTTTCTTTAGGCCAGGTTTTCCTACAGCAAGCCTTTGCTGCGCTGTTGCCGCCATAGCATCGCCGCCAAGATCCTCGTGGATTAGCCGAACGTTCAAAATGGACGCGCTTGATCGCGCAGTCGACTGCCGCGAGCGTCGATGGCCCGATACTGCTGGATTTGCGGCCGGCCTGGAAGTTCGGAATTCCACCAAACGCGTAGAGCAAGCGGCAGTACGCTACGATGCTCCTATCAGCCGCGGCTCGCGGAGGTTGATGACATCTCGAGGCGAATCTTCTAGCACGTATCGCAGAGCGCCAGCACGCTGCAACGCATCATACTTAGCAGAGAACCGGCCTCTCGACGGTCTTCGAATCAATTAGAGGCTCACGCACGTCAATGGTTCGGTCGGTGCAGAAGTATTGCCCTCCACGTCATCTGCGCATAGCTCCGAAACTACATTGCTGGTCACGAGGATTCCCTCGTTCACAAAGGTTCTTGCTTCATCGTTGTGCAATCGACCCCTCAAGACTTTCCTCATATCGCCTATGCGAATTCGAGGTCATTTGCGCGAAGTCGATGGCCGAGCGAACGGAGGTGTTGACTATTCGTGGCCTTAATGCCGGTTCCGCGTCGAGATGAAGCTGCGGGAGTCACCTCTAATCAAAATGGGGCTAAAGTCTTCCCGGTCTTTAGCATCAAAGACATTAAGGATCTCAAAAGAAGTTTGAGACCATCGATTAACTGCGAATCTAAAAAATATGAAGGCGCTTAGCCAATGCCATGGCAGCGTTCTATGCCAGTCCGTAATTCCATGTTGCGATCCAGAATATCCTACTTCATCAGGACTTTCAGAGGAAGTCTGAATATTCTTGGATACCTCGACGAAATTTCGCTAAGCACGCACATTGTCAATCAAAGAGAGTCACCATGGTTTTCATCTCTGAATCAATTGTCAGGCTCGAGACGCTCCGAATGCGATGAACCCCTTAGCGATCTGCGCTCGATGCGGCGTTATGGCTAAATCAACTTCGCTCGAAGTCTGCGCCTGTCCGAGATTGAAAAGTTCGCGCGCGCCGATGAACATGTAACAATCGAACAGATCTAGCCTAAGGTTGAAACACGTTAACTTGATCACCTCTTCAGATACCTTTCGTTGGCGAGTATCCCTTACGTTATCGTTTATACTCAGCGGTCAAGCCATTAGCTTGCGTAAAGTCATACGAGAATTGGATTTCTCAGGATTCTTGCTGCAAAGTGCTATAGATCGCTCGCAGAAACGTATCTATTTTTGCTACGCCAAACTTTCTGGTACCAGCTTTCGTACTGGAGCGATTTCCGATGTCGTTCGAGCAAGTCGAACAGATTGATGGCGCTTGAGACAAACTTGTCAGCGGCCTTGTCGCGCGAAGCTGTCGGCTCAGCGCTTCGACTGTATGCATATGCCGATGAAATGCTGGACGCCTTAAATTCGAAGGCTCCGTAGGCATACTTGATTCGTCTGTTCACCACGAGCTGATGCATCTGACCGAACTCGCCGATTGGAGTCGAGCGCATTGCTATTTGCTCCCGAAGCCATCTCCGAGCAGTGAAATCCGGATCGTAGCTCATCCCCATAATTTGAACGATGCTCAGAAATCTCATCTTAGAGAGCTTGCAGCCGCCTTCCTGAGTAACTTGGCCAAGTAGTGTTACGGGTCGCCAGCTAATCATCTACTCCGCCGCCACAGCCCCAGCATCATCCCCAAACAACCCCGGCTCGCTCGCGGCGATCTCGGCCACGTCGTTCGCGCCCGTCGCCGGCCTTCGCCTTGCGGCGCGAGTCGAAGCTCGACCACACGTCGCCCCAGTTGCCCTTGGTCGCGGCCTTCGAATACTCGGTCGCGCGGGTTTCGAAGAAGTTGGCGTGCTCCACGCCGTTCAGCAGCGGGGCGAGCCAGGGGAGGGGGTGGTCCTCGACCATGTAGATCGGCTTGAAGCCGAGCTGGCCCAGCCGCCAGTCGGCGATGTAGCGGATGTAGCGCTTGATCTCGTTCGGGCTCATCCCCGGGACCGGGCCCTGTTCGAACGCGAGGTCGATGAAGTCGTCCTCCAGCCGCACGGTCTTCTGGCACATGTCCATGATGTCTTCCTTGACCGCCTTGGTCAGGCAGCCGCGCTCGGCGCAGAAGGCGTGGAACAGGCGGGTGATGCCTTCGCAGTGCAGGCTCTCGTCGCGCACCGACCAGCTGACGATCTGGCCCATGCCCTTCATCTTGTTGAAGCGCGGGAAGTTCATCAGCATCGCGAAGCTGGCGAACAGCTGCAGCCCTTCGGTAAAGCCGCCGAACATCGCCAGCGTGCGGGCGATATCCTCGTCGGTGTCGACGCCGAATTCCTGCAGGTAATCGTGCTTGGCGCGCATCTCCTCGTATTCGAGGAACATGCCGTATTCGCTTTCGGGCATGCCGATGGTGTCGAGCAGGTGGCTGTACGCGGCGATGTGGACCGTCTCCATGTTGGAGAAGGCGGCGAGCATCATCTTGATCTCGACCGGCTTGAACACCCGCGCGTACTTGTCGTGGTAGCAATCCTGCACCTCGATATCGGCCTGGGTGAAGAAGCGGAATATCTGCGTGAGCAGGTTGCGTTCGTGATCCGACAGCTTCTGCGCCCAGTCGCGGCAGTCTTCGCCCAGCGGCACTTCCTCGGGCAGCCAGTGGACCTGCTGCTGGCGCTTCCAGAAATCGTAGGCCCACGGATATTCGAAGGGCTTGTAGGTGTTGCGGGCTTCGAGCAACGACATGTTGTGGCTCCGGGCTTTCTGGATGGCTTTTTAGCGAACCTCCAACATAGCCGATTCGGCGCCCCATTCGAAGGCAATTCTCAAGATTGATGCGGGGATAAGCGCCCCGCCCCGGCGGCATGCGGAACCCGCGCGAGCGCAAGGGCGTTGGACTGGCGAAAGGAATTTTCCATGGCCGAATACGAACCCGACGATTCGCGCGACGTCACCAACACCCAGAACCGCGCGCCCGGAGAGCCGCCGCGCACCGGCCCGCGCGAGGATGCCGCCCGCGCCGCTTCCGGTCAGCAGTCCGAACAGGCCAATCCGCGTTCCGGCCAGCCGGGCGATCAGGCGCTCGAAGGCGATTTGCCCAACCACCCCGACCGCTTCGGCGGAACCGCCGAGCAGGGGTCAGCCCAGGGGCAGGGGCAGGGGCAGGGCCAGGGTTCGGATCAGGGCTCGGATCAAGAGCCAGCCGCAGGCGCAGGAGAGCGACCGCTGGCGCGACAAGGCCGACGAGTCCGAGGACCTTCCCGAAGGAAAATAGCCGCGGCGCGTGGGCGCCCGGCTTACTTCCAGAACCAGCGGCGTGTCGCGCCGCGCCGTGCGCGCTCGCGCCACATGCGGACGTACATCCACACGCCGGACAGCGCGAAGAACAGCAGCGCGAGGCCGGAGAAGAACGAGATCGCCTCGCCCGCCTTGCCGAATTCGGAGCCCGAGTGGATATGGTGGAAGAACCCGGTCAGCGACGCTAACCCGCTCTGCTCGGGCTTGGGCGGCATGCAGCGCCAGCCTTCGGGGCACACGAAGCCTGCCGGCGGGGCGACTTCGGCAACCCCGGCGGAAGCGGCTTCACCCGACCACGCGGCGAGGTGGCCGAGCAACCCGGTGATCGCGATATAGACCAGAAACACGGCGAAAACGACCGACAGCCAGCGATGCCACTTGCGCAAGATGAAATCCTCATTGTTGCGAATCGTTCGCAAAGTGGCGGTTGCCATGACCCGCGGCGGCGGGCAACCGATTTCGTGTAACCGCTAGGCTCAGCCGCCGGCCGCGCCGCGCCTTACTGGCAGGCGAGGCATTCGTCGTAGTCGGTGGTCGGCAGTTCGTATTTGGGCGCTTCGGAGGTGTTGTCGGCCTCCACCCCGCCGGCAAACCCGGCGCGCTGGACCGACTTCGAACGCAGGTAATAAAGCGACTTGATGCCCTTCTCCCACGCCTGGAAGTGGAGCATCGCCAGGTCCCACTTGTCGACGTCGGCGGGGATGAACAGGTTGAGGCTCTGCGCCTGGTCGATGAACGGCGTGCGGTCGGCGGCGAATTCGAGCAGCCAGCGCTGGTCGATCTCGAAGCTGGTCTTGTAGACCGCCTTTTCCTCGGGCGTCAGGAAATCGAGGTGCTGGACCGATCCGCCCTTCTCGAGGATCGAATTCCACACGTTGTTCGAATTCTTCGATTTCTTCTCAAGCAGTTTTTCCAGGTACGGGTTCTTGACGATGAAACTGCCCGACAGCGTCTTGTGGGTGTAGATGTTGGCCGGGATCGGCTCGATACAGGCAGATGTCCCGCCGCAGATGATGCTGATCGACGCGGTCGGCGCGATCGCCATCTTGCACGAAAAGCGCTCCATCGCGCCCTGGTCGGCGGCGTCGGGGCAAGCCCCGCGCTCCTCGGCCAGCACCATCGAGGCTTCGTTGGCCCCGGCGGCGATGTGCTTGAACATTTTCAGGTTCCACACTTTGGCCATCGGGCTTTCAAAACCGATGCCCTTGGCCTGGAGGAACGAGTGGAACCCCATTACGCCCATGCCGACGCTGCGCTCGCGCATCGCGGAATACCTGGCGCGGTCCATTTCGGGAGGCGCGCGGTCGATATAATCCTGCAGCACGTTGTCGAGGAAGCGCATGACGTCCTCGATGAACCGGCGATCGCCTTCCCACTGCTCCCACGTTTCGAGGTTGAGCGACGACAGGCAGCACACCGCGGTGCGATCGTTGCCGAGATGGTCGACCCCGGTCGGCAGGGTGATTTCCGAGCACAAGTTCGAGGTCGATACCTTGAGCCCGAGCTGGCGGTGATGCAGCGGCATCGACCGGTTCACCGTATCGGAGAACACGATGTACGGTTCTCCGGTGGCCAGCCGCGTCTCGACCAGCTTCTGGAACAGCGAGCGCGCATCGACGGTGGCGCGCACTTCGCCGGTCTTGGGGCTCTTCAAGTCCCATTTGTCGCCCGCGCGGACCGCTTCCATGAAGTCGTCAGTGATGAGCACGCCGTGGTGCAGGTTGAGCGCCTTGCGGTTGAAGTCGCCCGACGGTTTGCGGATCTCGAGGAATTCCTCGATCTCGGGATGGTTGACGTCGAGATAGCACGCCGCCGAGCCGCGCCGCAGCGAACCCTGGCTGATCGCCAGCGTCAGCGAATCCATCACCCGCACGAACGGAATGATCCCGCTGGTCTTGCCGTTGAGCCCGACCGGCTCGCCGATCCCGCGCACGTTGCCCCAGTAAGTGCCGATGCCGCCGCCGCGCGAGGCGAGCCAGACGTTCTCGTTCCAGGTGCCGACGATGCCTTCGAGGCTGTCGGAGACCGAGTTGAGATAGCACGAAATCGGGAGCCCGCGGTTGGTGCCGCCGTTCGACAGCACCGGGGTCGCCGGCATGAACCACAACTTCGATATGTAATCGTACAGCCGCTGCGCGTGCTCCTGATCGTCGGCGTAAGCATCGGCGACGCGGGCGAACAGGTCCTGGTAGTTCTCGCCCGGCAGCAGGTAGCGGTCGTCGAGCGTTTCCTTGCCGAAATCGGTCAGCAGCGCGTCGCGCGAATTATCGGTGACCACCGTGAAGCGGCGATCGGCGATTTTCTTGCTGTCGTCCTCGACGGGCTTGGCCGCGGCCTTGACCGCTTCGGCCATGGCCCCCGAAATGGCTGCCGCGGCCATCTCAGATACCAGCGCTTCGCTGCCGTTGTCCTGCTTGTCCATCGTCATCGCCGCCTTGTTGGCCGGAGCGCTCTCGCTCTCGATCGTATCCGCAGTTGCTTCGTCGAGCCCCATGGCCGCCTCGTTTCCAGTCCTGAAATCCATCGTGTCCCCGCCCGTCCTGTTTGCTTGCCGACCGCGGGCTTCGCGCCCGATGTTCCGCATGTGTTCGATTCGGCGAGACAGCCCCGCCTACCATTTTCAGCCGACCGAAGGGGCAGAAACTTATCCCCGACTTGTCCCCGGCGAGCCGTTCCGGGGCATCCGCAAGGCGCGCTTTTCGTATCGCCGCGATATGGTGGTCGCGACCCCGAAAAACTAGGTCTTGTGGGTCCCCCAGCGGCCCGTACCTAGTGATTGTGAATCAACCCGGACGCCGGCGCAATAGGGTCAACGGCCGTTAACCGTGCTGGCGGGCCGGATCGAGCCGGTGTATTAGATGGTTGCAACGCCGCGACGCGCCGGAGTTTGTAGGGTCTGGCGTGGCGCAAGAGCCAAAATCACTTTTGCAAAAATATTTTTGTCCCCGACCCGCTTTGAATCAAACGAATCCGGCAAGGCAACTTTGCTTCCCGATTGCGCAATACCGGCACGGGAACTGCCGGAAATGAGACGACCGACGGGAGTTGCGGCTCCGCGCGCCGCGTCCTCGTTAGAAAAGCATTCGTCGGAACGACTGCTTCCACGCCCAGGGCCGTGTCATTTAGTGATTAATGTCAATAACTAACTCCAGTTAAAGTCGCGCGTCCGGCAGGGAACCGAACTTACGCCTTCGGCTTCTTGCACCATGGATGTTCAGCCAACGGCAGGGTGGAAACTGATGGCAAGAGATGATCGCAAACCGGCAGCCCCCAATCTTACCGACACGGCGGACATTTCGCTGATCGGCCCGGTCGACGAGGCAATGGCCTGCACGCTGCGCGATGCTTTGGCGCAGGCCGAGGACAACGACGCCCCGCTGACGATCGACATGACCACCCTCGGCGGCGACCCCGAAATGGCGCGGCGGATGATTGTCGAGGTCGACGCGGCGCGCCAGCGACTGAAGCGCCGCCGATTCGTGTTCATCGGCAAGACGATCGTCTATTCGTCCGGGGTCACCTTCATGGCCGCGTTCCCGCGCGAAGACCGCTACCTCAATGCCGATGCGACGCTGCTGATCCACTGTCGCCAGCTGTGCAAGACGATGCAGCTCGACGGACCTATCCGGACGAGCATCCCGATGCTCACGGCGATGGTCCACCAGCTCGAAACCGGCATCGAACTGGAAGAGGACAACTTCAAGCGGCTGATCGAAGGCACCGATGTGCCGATGGACGAGCTGCTCGAAAAGGCGCTCTACAATTGGTACGTGCCTGCCAACGAGGCCTGCGAACGCGGGCTCGTCGCCGGAATTCTCCAGCCTTGAGTTAGCCCGCCGTGGCTTTGGCGTGGGTGGCGATCGCGTCGGCGATGTCGTCGACCAGCTCGAGCGGGAGATCATGACCCATCCCGGGGATGGTCTTGAGCGACGCGCCCTTGATGTGCGCCGCGGTATCCTGCCCGCCGGGCAAGGGCACCAGCGGATCGGCCTCGCCGTGGATCACCAGCGTCGGCGCTTTCACGCTCTGCAGCCGTTCGCGCCGGTCGCCGTCGGCAACGATCGCGGCGAACTGACGCGGCATTCCCGCGGGATAGAAGCTGCGCTGGATCAGTGCGCGTGAACGCTCCCGCAGCTTGTCGGGATCGGGACGATAACCCGGGCTGCCGATCGCGTGCGCGACCTTGACCCCGTGTTCGACCAGCGCGTCCTCGTCCATCGAAGCCGGGCGCTTGGTCAGCACCCCGATCGCCTCGCGACTGCCGGAGGGCAGCTTGCGATGGCCGGTGGTCGACATGATCGAGGTCAGGGTAAGCACCCGGTCGGGATGGCTGAACGCCATGTGCTGCGCGATCATCCCCCCCATGCTCGCGCCAACGATGTGCGCCTTGTCGATCCCGAGCGCATCGAGCAGCCCGATCCCGTCCTCGGCCATGTCGGCCAGCGTGTAAGGGACCTTCGGCTTGATCCCGAACTTGCTGAGCAGCAACAGCTTGACCATCCCCGGCGCCCTGGCGCCTTCGAACTTGTGGCTCAGGCCGATGTCGCGGTTGTCGTAGCGGATCACCCGAAAGCCGCGTTCGACCAGCGCATCGACCAGTTCCTGCGGCCACAACGTCAATTGCGCGCCAAGGCCCATGACGAGGAGAACCGGGGGCGCGGCAGGATCGCCGTGCTCGTCGTATTCGATGGTGATGCCGTTGGCCCGCGCTTGCGCCACTTATCCCTCCCTCAAGGTACCAGCACGGTATCGCGCGCGTCGGGCAATGTCTCGGGATAATCGAGCGTGAAGTGCAGGCCGCGGCTCTCGTGACGTTTCAACGCGCTGCGGACGATCAGGTCGGCGCACTGGTGGAGATTGCGCAGTTCGATCAGGTCCGAAGTCACGCGAAACGCGCCGTAGTAGTCGTCGATCTCCTGGCCCAATGTGCGGATGCGGCGGGCGGCGCGTTCGAGGCGCTTGGTGGTGCGCACGATGCCGACGTAGTTCCACATGAACCGGCGGATCTCGGTCCAGTTCTGCTTGATCACCACTTCCTCGTCGGAATCGGTCACCCGGCTTGCGTCCCATTCCTTGATCGCCGGGGGATCGTCGAGATCGTCCCAGCAATCGAGGATGTCGATGGCCGCGGCTTCGCCGAACACGAAGCATTCGAGCAAGGAGTTGGAAGCCAGCCGGTTGGCGCCATGAAGTCCGCTCTCGGTCACTTCCCCGGCCGCCCACAGCCCGGGCAGATCGGTGCGGGCGTCGAGGCCGATCAGCACCCCGCCGCAGGTATAGTGCTGCGCCGGCACCACCGGGATCGGTTGGGTGGTCATGTCGATGCCGAGCCCGAGCAGCTTTTCGTGAATGGTCGGGAAATGGTGCCGCACGAATTCGGGGCTCTGGTGACTGATGTCGAGGTGGACAAAATCGAGGCCGTCGCGCTTGATCTCGCTGTCGTTGGCGCGCGCGACGATGTCGCGCGGGGCGAGTTCGGCGCGCTCGTCGTAGTCGGGCATGTAACGGTGCCCGGTCTTGGGGTTGAGCAACAGGCCGCCTTCGCCGCGCACCGCCTCGGTGATCAGGAAGTTCTTGGTCTCGAGGTTGTAAAGGCAGGTCGGGTGGAACTGCATCATTTCCATGTTGGAAACCCGCGCCCCGGCGCGCCACGCCATTGCGATCCCGTCGCCGGTCGCGCCCCTGGGAGCGGTGCTGAACTGGTACACCCGGCCGGCTCCGCCAGTGGCGAGGATCGTCGCGCGGGCGACATGCGCCTCGACCAGGCCGGTTGCCTCGTCGAGCGCGTAGACCCCCCAGACGCGGCCGCTGCCGGAAAATCGCTCGGCGTTGCGGCCGGTGATCAGGTCGATGCACACGCGGCCCGGCAGCAGCGTGACGTTGGGATTGGCCTCGGCCGCCCGGAGCAACGCTTCCTGCACCGCCCAGCCGGTCGCGTCGTCGACATGGACGATGCGCCGCTGCGAATGTCCCCCTTCGCGGGTCAGGTGGAGCGCCGGCCCCAGACCGTCGGTCTCCTTGTTGAACGGCACGCCCAAGTCGCTCAGCCGGCCGATCGCCGCCGGGGCATGCTCGATCACGAACTCTACCGTCTCGACCCGGTTGAGGCCGCCGCCAGCGACCATCGTGTCGCGAATATGCTCCTCGAACGTGTCGCCCGCGGCAAGCACCGCGGCGATCCCGCCTTGCGCCCACGCGGTGCTGCCGCCGGTCAGCGTGCCCTTGGCGAGCACCAGCACCCGGCGTGTTTCGGCCAGCGCCAGCGCCGCGGTCAGCCCTGCCGCGCCCGAGCCGATGATGATTACGTCGTGTTGCGGCAAGCTCATCGTCGGTGCTTGAACACGTCGGCGCAGGCGGGCGCAAGCGGCATCGACGCGAACCCTTGCCTGGCACCGGGCTCGGCGTATATCTGGCAGCGACGGATCGCCGGGGACGGGTCATGGACAAGCAATCGAACGAAGCCGCCTTGCGACGCCAGCTGGCGGCCGCCGAAGACGACAAGGAAGCGCTGCAGGGAATGCTGCGCGGCGCCGCTTCGGAGCTCGAACACATCGTCGTCACGAATTGCTCGAGCGCATCGAAAAAAGAAGCGCTCGATGCCGCAAGCCGGCTGCGCCGCGCCGCCGCACGCTAGAGCGACCCGGAAGTTCCCGCGGAACCGCCGGGTTCCTTTCGGCGCGCGGCAGGAATCGAACGGTTCGGCGCTAGCCCGTTTCACTCCGCACCGAAGCGGCTATCCCGATCATGACGGGGGTCGGACGGGAAGGGTCGTGGAATGTTGAAACTTGCGCATCTGTCGTGCGCGTTCGGGCGGCATAGTGTCGACCAGAGCGCGGTTCGCCGCGTGCACGGAGGTCAAGTCGGCCGCTGCCGCCATTGTTCGACGCCGCTGGAAGAAAGCATGCCTTACACCTGGACCGCGCTGCAGGTGCGCGATGCCGAGCTGGGTGGTCGTCTCTAGGAGCCGGACAGCGCCGGTTAGGCCGCCGAACTGGTCAGGCTGACGAACACGTCCTCGAGGTCCGCCTCGCGGGTCGTGACGTCCTCGATCACGAAGCCCTGGCTCTGCACCAGGCCGAGCACCTGGCCTGCGGTGATCTTGTCCTTGTCGTACGTGATCGCGACGGTGCGATCACCTTTCTTCTCGGACTTCTTGAATGCCTCGTGCACCGGAGGCGCTGCCATGTCCCGGTCGACAGTGATCTCGACCACCTTTTCGGCCATCATCCCGACCAGCTCGCGGGTCGGCTTGTCGGTGATCAACTCGCCGTGGTTGATGATCGCGATGCGGTCGCACAGTTGCTCGGCTTCCTCGAGGTAGTGCGTGGTCAGCACCACGGTCACGCCCTCGCGGTTGAGCTGGGTGACCAGCTCCCACAATTGGCGGCGCAGCTCGACATCGACTCCCGCGGTCGGCTCGTCGAGCACCAGGATCGGCGGCGCGTGCACCATCGCCTTGGCGACCAGCAGCCGCCGCTTCATCCCGCCCGACAGCGTGCGCGCATACGCATCGCGCTTGTCGGCCAGGCGCACCGCCTCGAGCAGCGCGGCCGACCGGCGCAGCGCCTTGGGCACGCCGTAAAACCCGGCCTGGTTCTCGAGCACTTCGTAGGGCGTGAAGAACGGATCGAACACGATCTCCTGCGGGACGATGCCGATCGACCGCTTCGCGTTGCGCGGGTTGGCGTCGATGTCGAAGCCCCAGATTTCGGCCGAGCCGGAGGTTTTCATCACCAGCCCCGCCAGGATATTGATCAGCGTCGATTTGCCCGCGCCGTTGGGGCCGAGCAGGCCGAATATCTGGCCCTCCGGCACGTCGAAGCTCACGCCCTTGAGCGCCAGCTTGCCCTCTTCGCCTTTGACGCCTGCGTAACGCTTGACGAGGTCACGGATGCTGATGGCAGGTTCGGTCGACATGGCGCGGGCACTAGGACGCCGGGACGCTTGAGGCCAAGCCAAAAACACATTATCGGCGCGGGGTATGAGCATTCCCCCGCCCGAAGTGTCCCTCGTCACTGAACGCCGCGTCGCCTGCGACGGGGCCGACGCGATCCGCGGCGGGCCAGGCTACGCGCCGAGCGCGCTTGGCCATCCGCGCGTGTGGCTCGAGATCGACGAGCACGGCTATGTCGATTGCGGCTATTGCGACCGGCGCTTCGTGCTCGCCGGAGGACCGGCCGACGGGGCCGAGCAGGCTGGACTGAGCGACATCGCCTCGGGCGCGACACCCTAGATTAAGCGCGTCGCCGGCCCCATATCGGGCGCATGACCTCAGACCCTCATGCATTGCTGTACGCCGACGGCAAACTCACGCCCGACGAGGCAAAATCGATCACCGCCGAGGCCTTGCGCGCTTGCGATGACGGGGAGCTTTACCTCCAGTTCGCCGCGACCGAGGCGTTCTCGTTCGATGACGGCCGGTTGAAGGTCGCCAATTATTCGCGCGACGCCGGGTTCGGCCTGCGCGGGGTGTCGGGCGAGATGACCGGGTTTGCCCACGCCAACGAGATCTCGGCCGCCGCCATCCGCCGCGCGGGCGAGACGCTGCGTCTGCTCGATCCGGCCACCGGCACGCGCGCCGCCCCGCCGCCGCGCAGCAACCGGCACCTCTACACCGACGCGAGCCCGCTCGACGCGGTGCCGTTTGCCGCGAAAGTCGCGCTGCTGGAGAAGATCGACGCCGCCGCCCGCGCGCGCGATCCGCGGGTGGCGCAAGTCACCGCCAGCCTGGCTGCATCGTGGAGCGCGATCGAGATCGTCCGGCCCGACGGTTTTGTCGCGCGTGACATCCGCCCGCTGGTGCGGCTGAATGTGTCAGTGGTCGCCGAGGCCAACGGGCGGCGCGAGACCGGCTCGTTCGGGATGGGCGGCCGTTATCTCTACGACGCGCTGTTCGAGGAGGGCAACTGGAGCCGCGCGATCGACATGGCGGTGGACCAGGCGCTGACCAACCTCGAAAGCGTGGCAGCGCCGGCGGGCGAAATGACCGTGCTGCTCGGCCCGGGTTGGCCCGGGGTGCTGCTGCACGAGGCGGTGGGGCACGGGCTCGAGGGTGATTTCAACCGCAAGGGCACCAGCGCTTTTACCGGCCGCATCGGTAGCCGCGTTGCCGCGCCAGGGGTGACGATCGTCGACGACGGCGCCATCGCCGATCGGCGCGGTTCGCTTTCTATCGACGACGAGGGCACTCCGACTCAGGAGACTGTGCTGATCGAGGATGGCATCCTCAAGGGCTATATGCAGGACCGGCTCAACGCACGGCTGATGGGCGTCGCGGCGACCGGCAACGGACGGCGCGAAAGCTATGCCCACGCGCCGATGCCGCGGATGACCAATACTTTCATGCGCGCCGGTAACGACGATCCCGCCGAACTGCTGAGCCGGGTCAAGAAAGGCATTTTCGCCAAAAGCTTTGGCGGCGGACAGGTCGATATCGTCAGCGGCAAGTTCACCTTCAGCTGCACCGAGGCCTACACGATCGAGGACGGCAAGATCGGCGCGCCGATCAAGGGCGCGACGCTGATCGGCGATGGGCCGAGCGTTTTGACCAGAGTGACCGGCATCGGCAACGACCTCGCGCTCGATGAAGGCGTGGGGGTGTGCGGCAAGGGCGGGCAGAGCATTCCGGCTGGGGTCGGCCAACCGACGCTGCTGGTGGCGGGCCTGACGGTGGGCGGAACCGCTTGATGGGCAGGCAGTCAGCGCGGGTTCAGCCGTAACGTGCTATTGGGCGCGGTAATCCAAGGAGACCTGGCCATGAACAAGATCGCTCTCTCGCTCGCCGCGCTTGCGGGCCTCGCGCTCACCGCCGGTCCGGCCGACGCCCGCGCCCGCCTGAACGGCGACGAGAAACTCGCCAAGCTGCTCGAAGGCCGTGTCGCAGGCGAGCCGCGCAGCTGCATCAACACCCGCGTGAACAGCCAATCGCAGATCATCGACCGCACTGCGGTGGTTTATGGCAGTGGCCGGACCATCTGGGTCAACGTACCGGCCAACGCGCGCGACCTCGACGATGGGGACGCGATGCTCACGCGCCAGTACAGCTCGAATTTGTGCCGGCAGGATATCGTGACGACGTTCGATGCGAACGGCGGGTTCTACACCGGCAACGTGTTCCTGAGCGATTTCGTCCCCTACACTCGGGCCAACTGACGCAACGACACATCGACGCAACGACACATCGACGCAAAGACACACCGAAAGGGGCTCGTCCGCGGTTGCGTGCGAGCCCCTTTTTTGGTGCCTTCAAGCGGCCCCAAGCCGCCGTCGTCAGTCGGTCAACTGACCGCGGATGGCGCCGTTGGGATACGCTGTCGTGTGGACGTTGACATAGAAGTCCGACGGATTGCCCTGCAGCCGGTTCTGGGTCCACTCCTTGCCGTCCCGGCAGCCCTGCCAGCGCCCTTCGTTCGACTTTTCGAGCGGGAACACCGGAGGTCCGTTCACGCCCGCACGACCGAAGTGGATGTGCATGGCGGTGATCGGATCGAGCCCGCGCAAGTCGTGGATTTCCCAGCATACCTGTCCGAGGCCGTCGGACACCGAAATCTCGGCTTTGCCGTAGCCGTCGGGGTCACCGCCGCCGACTTCATTGGCGCCGGTCAGAACGGCATTGTACGTATCTGAGGTGGCGTCGACTGCCTCTTCTTCGAGCGTGGCGCACCCGGCGAGGGCGAAAGCGCCCGCGAGGCCCGCAAGTGCGAGCGCATGCTTCCTGTTCATGGCATATCTCTCCTGTTCGCGGGCCTGAGTTCCTCGGCCCGCACGATGAGACAACAAAGGTTAGCGCCGGAAGTTTCCCTGTGCGAGGGTCGTGCGAGAACCACTTGCCTCGGTTGCACGAAGTCCAAGGAGATAAACCTATGACAACCCGACAGGAATCGATCGGATCACCGTTCGGCTATCGTTCGACCGCGATGGAAGTCGTCGCCGGCGTCGACCTTGCGGGCAAGCGGGTGGTGGTCACCGGCGGCTATTCCGGCATCGGCACCGAGACGGTCCGCGCACTCGCGAGCGCCGGGGCCGAGGTGATCGTCGGCGCGCGGCGCACCGGGCAAGCCGAGCAGGTGCTGGGCGGCCTGGAAGGCGAGATCGCGATCCTGCCGCTCGACCTGGCGGAGCCTGCCTCGATCGACGCTTTCGCGCAAGAAGTGGCCAACCGGTGGGTTGGCATCGATATCCTGGTTGCCAATGCGGCGGTCATGGCGAGCCCGTTGAGCCGCGATGCGCGCGGGTACGAAGGCCAGTTCACCACCAACCATCTGGGGCATTTCCAGCTTACCGCGCGGCTGTGGCCGCTGCTCGCGGCGGCCGGCGAAGCGAGCGGATCGGCGCGGGTGGTGGTGCTGTCGTCAATCGGGCACCGGCTGAATGGGCTCGACCTTGACGATCCGCATTTTGAGCGGCGCGATTACGACAAGTGGCTCGCCTATGGCCAGGCCAAGAGCGCGAACGCGCTGTTCGCGCTGCAGCTCGACAAGCTCGGCGAACCGTACGGGGTGCGGGCGTTCGCGGTTCATCCCGGCGGGATCATGACCCCACTCCAGCGTCACCTCTCGACGGAAGAGCAGGTCGCGATGGGGTGGATCGATGCCGAAGGCAACGTGAACGACCGCTTCAAGACCGAGGAACAAGGCGCCTCGACCACCGTGTGGGCCGCCACCTCGTCGCTGCTCGAGGGCAAAGGCGGCGTCTACCTTGAGAACTGCGATGTCGCCGCACCGGCTGGCCCCGACACCCCTGCCGGCGGCGTCCATCCGCACGTTCGCGACGAGGCGCTGGCCGAGCGGCTGTGGGCCGAGTCGGAGCGCATGACCGGGGTGCGCTTCAGGCCCTGATCGATGGATGGCGTGCGGGATCGAGGTCAAGCACCAGATCTGCCGGTTCGTCCTCCATCATCCAGCGCGTGATGCGTTCGTAGTGGTCAACGAAGCGCCTGATCGCGGATATTTCCATGCCCGCTGACGGCAACGCGCGCTCTTGTTCCGTCCGCCAGGCGAGTACGACATCGAACGCGGGGGCACGCAGCAGGATGCGCGCCGCAAGGCGGGCGAACAGCGCGGCGTAATCGGTCGCCAGACGCGCGTTGACCCATTGGCGCCACAGGCCGTTTGCATCTTCATCCCGCTCGAGCGCGTTGACCGGATCAACGAGGGCGGCGGCGGGCTGCGGACGTGCGCCAATGCACCAGCCTTCGAGCAGCACGACATCGACCCGCCCCGTGATCTGGCATTCATCAGGCGCACGATCGTCGGCCGTCTTGTCGAACCGCGGGACGGCCGCGCTGCTTCCCGCAAGCAACGAATCGAGAACGCCGTTCAGCAATGCGATGTCGTGCGTTCCGGGCACCCCGCGCGTCGCGAGCAGCGGATGCACCGAACGGGCGAGTTCCGCTCGCTCGTCGTGCGTGAGGTAGAAATCGTCGAGCGCCAGCACGTGCGCGCGCAAGCCGGTGGCAGCGAGACGCCCGGCAAGACGCGGCGCCATCGTCGATTTGCCGGAGCCCTGGGCCCCCGCCAGCCCGACCACCATCGGCGCCCCGCGCCAGTTCTCTTCAATCGCGCGCGCGGCGGCTGCGTCGGCCGCATCCCAGGCCTGGCTTGCGCCTATTCCCACTCGATCGTGCCGGGCGGCTTGCTGGTGTAGTCGTAGACCACCCGGTTCACGCCCTTGACCTCGTTGACGATGCGGGTGGCGACGCGGCTCAGGAACGCGGCTTCAAAGGGGTAGATGTCCGCGGTCATGCCATCGGTGCTGGTCACCGCGCGCAAGGCGAGGACGTAGTCGTACGTGCGAAAATCGCCCATCACGCCGACGGTGCGCACCGGCAGCAGCACCGCGAAAGCCTGCCAGATCGCATCGTACAGCCCGGCACTGCGGATTTCCTCGAGATAGACGGCGTCGGCCTTGCGCAGGATGTCGCAGCGTTCCTTGGTCACCTCGCCGGGAATGCGGATCGCTAGGCCGGGGCCGGGGAAGGGGTGCCGGCCGACAAACGCCTCGGGCAAGCCGAGCTCGCGGCCGAGCACGCGCACTTCGTCCTTGAACAGCTCGCGCAGCGGCTCGACCAGAGCCATGTTCATCCGCTCGGGCAGGCCGCCCACGTTGTGGTGGCTCTTGATCGTCACCGAGGGCCCGCCGGTGAACGATACCGATTCGATCACGTCGGGATAGAGCGTGCCCTGGGCAAGGAAGTCCGCACCGCCGATCTTGTTCGCCTCGGCCTCGAACAGGTCGATGAACGCCTTGCCGATGAACTTGCGTTTTTTCTCCGGGTCGGTTTCGCCCGCGAGGCCTGCGAGGAACATCTCCTCGGCGCGGACGTGGACCAGCGGGATGTTGTAGTGATCGCGAAACAGGGTGACGACCTGGTCGGCCTCGTTCATCCGCATCAGTCCGTGGTCGACGAACACGCAGGTCAACTGCTCGCCGATCGCCTCGTGGATCAGCACCGCGGCGACCGCGCTGTCGACCCCGCCCGAAAGGCCGCAGATCACTTTGCCCGAACCCACTTGGGCCCGGATTTCGGCGATCTTGGTCTTGCGGAATTCGGCCATCGTCCAGTCGCCGGCGAGACCGCAGACGTGTCGCACGAAGTTGGCGATCAGCCGCCCGCCATCGGGGGTGTGGACCACTTCGGGGTGAAACTGGGTGCCATAATACTTGCGAGATTCGTCGGCGATCACCGCGAACGGCGCGCCATCGCTGGTGGCGACGATTTCGAACCCTTCGGCAAACCGCGTGACCTTGTCGCCGTGGCTCATCCATACCTGGTGGCGCTCGCCTTCGGACCAAAGGCCGTCGAACAGCGCGCAGGGCTTGGTGACGGTTAGAAAGGCGCGGCCGAATTCGCCGCCTTCACCGGTTTCATGGCCCGGACGCACTTCGCCGCCAAGCTGGTGAGTCATAACTTGCTGGCCGTAACAGATGCCCAGGATCGGCAGCCCGCTGTCGAACAGCACTTGCGGCGCGCGGGGGCTGCCTTCGTCGGGCACTCCAGCGGGCGAACCCGACAGGATGATGCCCTTGGGCTGCAGTCGGCGAAACGCCTCCTGCGCGGTCGTGAACGGCGCGATTTCCGAATAGACCCCTGCTTCGCGCACCCTGCGGGCGATGAGCTGGGTGACCTGGCTGCCGAAGTCTACGATAAGGATGGAATCGGGGAGTTGGCTGGGTTCCATCCCGCGCCGTTAAGGCCTTGGGCGGCGGACTGTCCAGTGACCCGATTGCCTCTATCGTCTCACCCCACGCACGCGGCGCGCTACTGGAGGCTGAGTTGCGCGGCGCGCAACATGTCACGCGCTTTACTCATTTGTGTAAAGCCGCCTGACATAATATTACCCTCCGCATACCGGGCGTTGCCAGTCCTCTCCCCCGAAACGGCCGCCCGGCCAGCGCCTGCAACCCATCTCCCGGGTTTCAGAAGCGCGCTTCGCCCCCGCCGTTATGGCGGCCCGCGATTTGATGCGGAGCGGCGGCCTTCTCTCCCTCGCCGCCGCTCCGTTTTCACTCCATCCCGCGTTCGTTTCGTGGAAATGGCAGCTGAAGGTCTCACCGCCGTTTGAGCCGATTGCGTGTAACTGCACATCCCCGGCGTCTTCCCGTGAGATAAACCGGCTCGTCTGTTGCGCCTGATGCAACACGTGCCGCGCTCTTCTCATTTGTGAAAAGCCCAGCGTAATATTATTTCAAGTGCAGCACCGGGGTCGGTGGTCCGTCAGGGCCGCCGGATACACGGCGTACAACCACTCGAAGAAAGATCTATCATGCGTATCGTTTCCCACGTCCTCGCGTTCCTCGCTGCTGCTGCGATCAGCGGTCTGACGCTCGGCGCCACCCTTGCCTGAGGTTGGCTAGGTCCGGGGTTGCGGCCCCGGGCCCCGGCTCGTCGCTTCAGTCGATCGTCAGCAGCGACGCAGCGCGCTCGCGCAATTCGCTCTTAAGCAGTTTGCCGATGTGGCTGCGCGGCATTTCGTCGATCGCCAGCAAAGCCGCCAACCGCTGGGTCTTGCCCAGCTTGCCGTTGGTCTCGGTCATGATCGAGGTCACGGCGGCGTCCGGAGTCTCCGGGTGCAGCCGCACGAAGCCGACCGGGGTTTCCCCCCAGCGCCGGCTCTCCATTCCCACCACCGCAGCTTCGGCCACGCGCGGATCGGCCTCGAGCACGGCTTCCAGATCGCTCGGGAAAATGTTGAACCCGCCCGAGATGATCATGTCCTTGGCGCGGCCGACCAATTCGACGAAGCCGTCGGCGTCGATCCGCCCGATATCGCCCATCCGCTGCCACACTTCGCCAGTCGCGGGGTCGGTCCAGTAGCCCTCGTGCGTCTTGCCGGGCTGGTTTTTGTAGCCTGACATCATCGTGCCCGACCGGCCGACGAGATTGCCGGGAGTGCCCGGCGGCACCGGGTTGTCACCGTCGTCGAGCACCTTGAGCTCGCTTCCGGGGGCAGGCCGGCCGACGGTGTGGAGCTTGTCCGGAAATTCGTGCGCCGGCAGGATGCACACCACCCCGCCTTCGGTCATCGAATAAATCTCGGCCAGCGCACCGGGCATCCGGCGCAGCACCTCACGCTTCAGCTCGGCCGAAAACGGCGCGGACGTACAATATTTGAGCCTCAGTGACGACAGATCGAAGTCATCGAACGAAGGCTCGTCCATCAAGCGCTGGTACTGCACCGGCACCAGCATCGTCATCGTCGTCCGGTCCGCCTGCGCATGGCCAAGCCAGCGCCTGGTGTCGAACTTGCCCATGACCCGCACCGTGCCGCCCGCCAGCAGCGGCGCCAGGAACGCGACCATCGTGGTGTTCGAATAGAGCGGCGTGGAAGCAAGACTCACGATCGGCCCGCCGGCCGCCAGCAACGAAGTTGCGGTCGATGCAAACTGGCGCCAGCGCATCAGATGCGAATGGACGATGCCCTTGGGGATGCCGGTCGTGCCGCTCGAATAGATGATGTTGAACGGATCGCGCTCATCCGGTTCGAAGGGCGCGGCGCGGGTGGCCGCGGGCGCCATCCACGCGTCGAGCTCCTCGTCGAGCACGATCCGCTCGAGCTCGGGCATGAAACCTTCCCCCAACTCGGTCGCCTTGGCGCGATCGATGAACAGGTGCCGCGCGCCGCTGTCGGCCGCCATTCCGGCAAGCTGCTCGGCGCTCGCGCTGGTGGTTAGGGGCGCCGCCACCCCGCCCGCTCGCACCGCGCCCAGGAATACCAGCGCGTAGGCAATCGTTGAGCTGCCGAGGATCGCCACCGACTGGCCGCGTACGAGACCGCTTGCCTGCAGCTTCGCCGCGATCCGCTCGACCCGATCGCCCAGCGCGGCCCACGACAGCTCGCCCCGCTCGTCGCGCAGGGCGATCTTGTCGGGCTGGAATCCCGCCCAGTCGGCCATGACTTGCGGGAAAGAGCCGAACGGCTCGGCCAGGCGCTCGGCGAAGTGCTGCGGTGTCACTTTTGCGTCCGCCGTCACTTGTTCGAAAGCGCCTTGACCAGATCGAACAGGTAGTCGCGCGCCGTATAGACCGCCTTCACCTCGACCCGTTCGTTGAGCCCGTGGGTGCCGTTGCCGTCGGGATCGCTCCACACGCTCGGCACCCCGTACGTCGGGATGCCCGCGCCGCCGGTGTAGACCCCATCGGTCGCGCCGGTGGACATCGACGGGACCACCGGCACGCCCGGGAAGTACTTGGCGGCGAGCTTTTCCATCGGTCCGATCAGCGCCGGATCGAGCGGCGGGCTTTTGGCGACCGGCTTGTCGTCGCGGCGTAAGGCGATCGAAATGGACGGGTCGCCGATCACTTGCGTCAGCTGCTCCTTGATCTCGGCCGGGGTGTGGCCAGGGAAGATGCGGCAGTTGACGTTCGCCTCGACCCGCTGTGGCAGCGCGTTCAGCGCGTGTCCCCCGTCGATCATCGTGGCGACGCAAGTCGTGCGCAGCAGCGAATGGAGCGACTTGTCCTGGTTGACGAGCGCCATCGCCTCGGCGTCGTTCAGGTCCTTGGTCAGCGCGATCATCGCCTTGCCGGTATCGTCCGGCCGCAGCGCGCCGGCCTTGGCGAAGAACACCCGCGTGGTGTCGTTGAATTCGGCTGGAAACTCGTGGCTCGAAATCTTGTCGAGCGCGCGCGCCATGTCGTAGATCGCGTTCTGCGGCACCGGCGCGGAGCTGTGCCCGCCCGGGTTGGTCGCGGTCAGTTTGAAGTCCTGATAGACTTTTTCACCGACCTGGACCGATTCGACCAGCAGGTGCCCTTTGCCATCGGTGCGGCCGCCGCCGCCTTCGTTGAGCGCGAATGCCGCGTCGATCAGGTCGCGCCTTTCAGAAGCAAGGTACGCCGCGCCGTTGAACGCGGTGTCGGTTTCCTCGCCGCACGTGAGCGCCATCTTGATCGTGCGCTTGGGCTTGGTGCCGGCCTCCTTCATGCGGATCAGGGTGTCTGCCCAGACCGCCGCCATGAACTTGTCGTCGAGGACGCCGCGGGCGTAATAGTACCCGTTCTCCTCCACCAGTTTGAACGGATCGCGCACCCAGTCCTCGCGCTTGGCGGCGACCACGTCGATGTGCGCCAGCAGCAGCATCGGTTTCAGCGTGCTCGAAGTGCCGGGCAGGATTGCGACCAGGCCGCCATCGAGCGGATGCTCGGCCACGCCGAAGGGGATCAGCTGATCGTCGGTGAAGCCCGCGGCCTTCATCCGGGTGGCGATCTGCGCGGCGGCCTGGGTGCAGCTGCCCCCGTTGACCGAAGTGTCGGTCTCCACCAGCTCCTTGTAGAGCGAGAAATACTGCTGCTGGTCGGCGCGTAGCGGGCCCATCGTTCCGGTCGCGACCTGCGCCGACACCGGTGATATGGCCAGAACACTCGCGGTCAGGCCAAGCAACGCTTTTTTCATCGGAATCTCCCCATCGAATCGTCGGCGACTTGAGCAGGAAACGATTGTGGATGGAAGGGGCCTGCGCGGGTTCCTTAATGGGGCTCGGGTGCCTATATAATCGGCATGGACGAGAGCACTCAGAACAACGCCTCAGGCAACACCGGCAACAACGCGTACGGCGCCGACAGCATCAAGGTCCTCAAGGGCCTCGACGCGGTGCGCAAGCGGCCCGGCATGTACATCGGCGATACCGACGATGGTTCGGGTCTGCACCACATGGTGTTCGAGGTTTCCGACAACGCGATCGACGAAGCGCTGGCCGGGCATTGCGACCTGGTGCTGATCGAATTGAACCCCGACGGCTCGGTATCGGTAGAGGATAACGGACGCGGCATCCCGACCGGTATCCATGCCGAGGAAGGCATTTCGGCGGCCGAAGTCATCATGACCCAGCTTCATGCGGGCGGCAAGTTCGAGAACACTTCGGAAGACAACGCCTATAAAGTGTCTGGCGGCCTGCACGGCGTCGGCGTTTCGGTGGTCAATGCACTCAGCGAATGGCTCGAACTGACCATCTGGCGCGATGGCAAAGAGCACTGGATGCGCTTCGAGCACGGAGACTCCGTGGGTCCCCTGATCGTCAAGGGCGAAGGGCGCGAGCGCAACGGTACCCGCGTTACGTTCATGCACTCGAACGACACCTTCAAGAACGTCACCGAGTACGATTTCGACAAGCTCGAGCATCGTTATCGCGAGCTAGCGTTCCTCAATTCGGGCGTGCGGATCAAGCTGCGCGACTTGCGCCACGAGGAACCGCTCGAGCACGATCTGTATTACGAGGGCGGAATCGCCGCGTTCGTGAAATACCTCGATCGCAACAAGCAGCCTCTGGTGCCCGAGCCAATCTCGGTCAGTGCCAACAAGGACGGCATCGGCATCGACGTCGCACTCGAATGGAACGATTCGTATTACGAGAACGTGCTGTGCTTCACCAACAACATCCCGCAGCGTGACGGCGGCACGCACCTCGCGGCGTTTCGCGCCGCGCTGACCCGCACGATCAACAGCTATGCCGAACGCTCGGGCCTGCTGAAAAAGGAGAAGGTCGGCCTCACCGGCGAGGACATGCGCGAAGGCCTGACCGCGATCGTCTCGGTCAAGCTGCCGGACCCCAAATTCGGCTCGCAGACCAAGGACAAGCTGGTCAGTTCCGAAGTGCGGCAGCCGCTTGAATCGCTGATGAGCGAAAAGATGTCGGAGTGGCTGGAGGAAAACCCCGCCGACGCCAAGGCCATCATCCAGAAGATCGTCGACGCCGCAGCCGCGCGCGAGGCCGCGCGCCGCGCGCGCGAGATGAGCCGCAAGGGCGCGATGAGCGTTGCCTCGCTGCCCGGAAAGCTGTCCGATTGCCGGGAGCGCGACCCCGCCAAGTGCGAGCTGTTCCTGGTCGAGGGCGACAGCGCCGGAGGCTCGGCCAAGTCGGGCCGCGACAGCAAGTACCAGGCGATCCTGCCGCTCAGGGGCAAGATCCTCAACGTCGAGCGCGCCCGCTTCGACCGGATCATATCATCCAAGGAAGTCGGCACGCTGATCCAGGCGATGGGCACCGGCCTGCGCGACGAATTCAACCTCGAAAAGCTGCGCTACCACAAGATCGTCATCATGACCGACGCCGATGTCGACGGCGCGCATATCCGCACGCTGCTGCTGACGTTCTTCCACCGGCAGATGCCAGAGATCGTCAAGGCGGGACACCTGTTCATCGCCCAGCCGCCGCTGTTCAAGGTCAGCAAAGGGCGCAGCGAGGTGTATCTCAAGGACCAGGCCGCTCTCGACCGCTACCTCGTCGATGCGGGGATGCACGGCCGCGTGCTGGAGACCAGCGAGGGCGCACGGACCGGGCGCGGACTTGCGCAGCCTGGTCGAATACGCGCTGCGCATTCGCGCGCTGCTCGGGTTCGTTCCGCGCAAGTACGATCCGGCGGTGATCGAACAGATGGCGCTGGCCGGCGCGTTCAATCCCGCGCTCGACCCTACGTCACGCATGGCCGCGCTCGAACGCGCCGCCGGCCTGCTGGGCCTGGGCGACCCAGAGGCTCAGTGGAGCGTCTTGCGGCGGGAGGACGGATCGATCCTGTTCGCGCGCGCCTGGCGCGGGGTGACCGACGCGCATGAAATCGAAGGCAAGTTCCTCGACAGCGCCGAAGCACGCAAACTGCACCGCCTGGCCGAGGAACACGCGTCTGCATTCTCGGCGCCGAGCCGCTTCACCAAGACCTCCGCCGATGTCGAGCCCGAGCCCGAACCGGCACCCGAAGAGGACGAGGTCGAGGGCGAACAGCGTAGTGAAGCCGCTCCCATCATCATCGACGGTGCGATCAATCGGCCGTCGCAGTTGCTGGACGCGGTGCTGGCCGCGGGCCGCAAGGGCCTCTCGATCAGCCGCTACAAGGGTCTCGGCGAAATGAACGCCGAGCAGCTGTGGGAAACCACGCTCGACCCCGAGAACCGCGCGCTGCTGCAGGTCAAGGTGGAGGATGCCGACGTGACCGACGAGATTTTCACGCGACTGATGGGCGATGTGGTCGAGCCGCGGCGCGAATTCATCCAGGAAAATGCGCTCAACGTGGCCAACCTCGACGTTTAGGGCTTTCTCCGCGATCGCGCTGTTGTTCGCGCTAAGCATTTCCCATGGAGCGGCAGCGCATCCCGCGCGTGGGATCGCGGTTCGCGCCGATGGCCGGGTCTATTTCAGTGACTTGGAGCGAATCTGGGAAATCGGCCGCGACGGGCGCTTGCGATTGTTGCGCGAGCACCGGGGAGTCCACACCCACTCGCTGGCGATTGATCGAGCGGGCAACCTGGTCGGCGAGGAAAGCGCTTACGACCCTTCGCGCAACAGCTATACCGAAGCGGTCTGGGCGATCTCCCCCCAGGGGCGCTACCGCAAGCTGGTCGGACCGGTGCAACCGACCACGCGCGGCCTCGGCATCATGGCCGACGCGCGCGGCTGTCGCTACCATGCAGACCAGACCGGGCGCGGCGCGGGGCGAGAAGCCGGGCTACCGTTGCTTTATCGCAAATGTCCGCGCCGGGCCGCCGAACTGCTGCTCGGCAGCGCGGCCGAAGACCGGCGGTTCACGCCGGCGCTGATAAACGACGTCTCAGGCGTGGCTTGGGGGCCTGACGGTTCCTTTTGGTTTCGCCAAGCCAGTGCGGTGCGCGTCCTTCCGCGGCATGGCCGGAGTCGGATAGCCGCGGCAGGTCTCGCCGCCGAGAACTTTGGCATCGCCGTCGATCGAAATGGCAAACTGTACATTGCGGAAGCCGCGAAACGGCGCGTTCTCGCAGTGTCTCCGAGTGGCAAGCGCTCCATAGCCGTGCGCAGTGAGGCGCCATGGGGCCCGACAGGCGTCGCGCTCGCAAACGGCGCCCTGTTTGTGCTCGAGGCGACCAACTACCGCCGCGGCGTCCCGTTGCGCATGCGGGTCAGGCGCATTGTACCGGGCCAGTCCGCGCAGGTGTTGGCGCGGGTCACGGTTCCAGAATAGCGGGCTGAGCCGTCCCCAAACCGTCCGACACCGGATGTTTCCCACCGCTCGTAGGTCCATCATCCGCGAGTTCGGTAAACAGCGCCTCGTAGTGGATCATCGCTTGGCGCAGTTCCTCGGTGGTCGCTTGCCCACCAAGTTGCATGACCGCGATATCGTGGCCGGCGCGATAGTGGCGGGCGACCGAGCCATGATCGACGGTCAGGCTTTCGAAGCGGGAATCGAAATCGGTGACCGGGTAGCCGCGAGCCTGCATCACCGCCCCGATCACGCTATCGGCGTCGCTCACCGCGGCGGCGGGGTCATCGACGAACCGGGCTTTTGCGCGGTGCCATCGTTCGCCAAATTGCACTCGGTCGGCCGCAGCCAGGGGGTGCAACTCGAGCTCGGCGACTCGTTTTTGGCGGTCGAGCAGATCGGCTTCCGCTTTTCGACGCGCGCCGTGCGTCTTCACCGTGCGGGCGTATTCCCGCTCACCGAAGCGGTCGCGTAAAGCCGCAGTCCGGCGCGACCGGTAGAGCCACCACAACAGCAGCGCGGCGACCAGCAGCAGGGCGAGGATGGCGGCGAGAGCGAGGGGATCGAGCGACATCGCAAGTGGGCTCCTGGTTCGACCTCCCTTACCCTTGGAACTCCCGAACGCCGCCACCGCCGGCCGGTTCCGCGCTTATGCTTCATAACTGGCGGATTTTAATTGTTTTATACCTCTCGCAAGCGCGCACCGCAAAATGCCCTTGAAGCGGGTGCCGACCCGGTGCAGTCCACGCGGCGATGACCCGCAAACTCCTCGCTCTCCCGCTCGCCGCCGCCCTCGCTGCGTGCGCCACGGTGCCCCGGACCGGCCCGGCGCCAGTCACCGTCCGCATCGTCGGCCTCAACGATTTTCACGGCAATATCGAGCCGATCAAGCGCCCGATCGTGCTCGAAGACGGGCAAGGCGGAAAGCAGGAAATCTACGCCGGGGGCGCCGCCTGGGTCGCCAGCGCGGTCGCCCGGCTGCGCGGCCAGAACCCCTACAGCCTGGTGATCGGCGCGGGAGATCTGGTCAGTGCCAGTCCGCTGGCTTCATCGCTGTTCCTCGACGAGCCGACCGTCGGGGTGATGAATCGGCTGCGCCTCGATTTCACGTCGGTGGGCAACCACGAGTTCGACCGAGGGTGGAAGGAATTGAAGCGGCTGAAGAACGGCGGCTGCGAGAAATTCACCATGCGCGAACCGTGCGCGGTCGAGCCGGGCTACAAGGGCACCGATTACCCGATTCTGGCCGCCAACGTGACGATGGCCGATGGTAATACGCTGTTCCCCGGATACGGGATCAAGCGCTTTGGCAGCGGCAGGGATGCGATCGCGGTCGGGGTAATCGGCCTGACGCTCAAGGGGACCGCGCAGATCGTCTCGCCCGCCGGGATCGAAGGGCTGACTTTCGAGGACGAGGCGGATTCCATCAACGCACTGGTGCCGAAAGTGATCGCCGAGGGGGCAGACGCGGTAGTGGTGGCAATCCACCAGGGCCTCGTGCCCGAGCCGGGCAACAGCTACACCGGCTGCGGCGCGATGGCCGGCGATCTACGCACCATCCTCGATAAGCTCGATCCGCGGATCGATCTGGTGATTTCGGGCCATACGCACCGGACCTACATCTGCGACTTTTCGAAAGTCGATCCGACGCGGCGCTTCCTCGTCACCAGCGCCGGCTTTGGGGGCACGATGCTGAGCGACATCGCGCTCACGATCGATCCGAGCCTGAACGACGTGACTGCCATCGCCGCGGAAAACGTGCCGGTGCAGAGCGCGGGCGAAGGCCGTCCGCTCAATGCAGGCTTCGAGGCCTTCGCGCCCGACCCCGCGGTCGCCGCATACGTCGCCAAATATGTCACCGCGGCGGCCGAAGTCTCAAGCCGTCCGGTCGGGCGGATCTCGGCCACCGCCAACCGGACGCGGCCCGAAGGCGCGCTGGGAAACCTTCTGGCCGACGCGCAACTCGCCTCGACCCGCGGCGCCGGGGCGCAAGTGGCGTTCATGAACCCCGGTGGGGTGCGCACCGACCTGATCGCGCGCGAAGGCGGGATGGTGACGTTCGGCGACATCTATGCGGTCCAGCCGTTCGGCAACACGCTGGTGACGATGACGTACACCGGGGCGCAATTGCTCCGGGTGCTCGAACAGCAGTTCGCCAACATCAACGAATGGAACGTGCTGGCGGTCAGCCAAGGCTTCACCATGACGCTCGATCCGGCAAAGCCCGCCGGGCAGCGGGTGGTGGCCGCCGCGCTGAACGGCCAACCGATCGATCCCGCCGCCAGTTACCGCGTTACGGTCAACAATTTCATCGCCGCCGGCGGCGACGGGTTCGCCGCCCTTAAGGACGGCAAGGATCCGGTTGTCGGCCCGCTCGACCTGGATTCGATGGAGGATTATTTCCGCGCCAGCCCGCTTGTGCAGGTGCCGTCGGTCGGGCGGGTGACGATGATCGGCGGTAGCGGCGGCGGCTAGGCCGCGCGCAATCCCTGCACCCCGCGGGCGCCGCCGTCGGCTGCCGAAAGGCCTTTGAACAGCGTGTCGACGATCTTGCCGAGCTTCTCCTCGCTCAGCCGCTCGTCCATGTAGGTCAGCACGTCGGCCATCGTGTACGGCAGCACCATCTGGTTGATCAGGCTCAGCGCGTGGTCGATCGCCAGACCTTCGAACGCACCCTCGGCCTGCGCTTGTGCGATCAATTCGCACAAGTAGTGATCGGCCAGGTCGACATAGCTGCGCACCCGTTCGAACTGCGCCGCGCCGAGCTCGCAATACGCCTTGAACGCCGCCGGGTCGGCGCGGTAGCGCTCGCGCTGCAGGAGAAAGCGTCGGGCGAAGAATTCATAGATCTTGCGGTTGGGGGGAAGGTCGCTTGCGAGAACGTCTTCCATGATCGCCACGTGATCGATGAACCAGCCTTCGACCACCGCGTCGAACAAGTCGTCCTCGTCGGGAAACAGCGCTTCGATGCGTGCGCGCGGGACGCCGGCATAAGCAGCGAGCGCGCTCCGGCTGACCGCGTCGCCGCGCTCTTCGATCATTTTTTCGGCAAGGCGCATCATCCGCGCTTTCTCACCGCCGAGTTGATCGCTCTTCCCGCTCATCGTTCGCTCCCGTCCTGCGGCGCGAATGTAGGCGCCTACGGCTTTAAGTTGAAGAGTGCCATTTTCCGCTAACGATTGAGAAAGCCGACCCCGCGGGCGCTACATCCGGAACACGCCGAACGCAGGCCGCTCGGGGATCGGCGCCTCGAGCGTGGCCGCAAACGCCAGCCCGAGCACGTCGCGGGTCTGCACCGGGTCGATCACGCCATCGTCCCACAGGCGCGCGGTGGCGTAGTATGGGTTGCCCTCATCCTCGTACTTCTGGCGGATCGGCGCCTTGAACGCCTCGGCTTCCTCTTTCGACCACTTTCCCGCGTCGCGGTGGACGGTGGCGAGCACGCTTGCCGCCTGCTCCCCGCCCATTACCGATATGCGCGCGTTGGGCCAGGTGAACAGGAAGCGGGGGCCGTAGGCGCGCCCCGCCATGCCATAATTGCCCGCGCCGAAGCTGCCGCCGATCACCACGGTGACCTTGGGCACGGTGGCGGTGGCGACCGCGGTCACCAGCTTGGCGCCGTGCTTGGCAATGCCTTCCGCCTCGTACTTGCCGCCGACCATGAAGCCGGAAATGTTCTGCAGGAACAGCAGCGGAATGCGTCGCTGGCAGGCGAGTTCGATGAAGTGCGCGCCTTTGACCGCGCTTTCGGAGAACAGCACGCCATTGTTGGCAAGGATTGCCACCGGCATGCCCCAGATGTGCGCAAAGCCGCACACCAGCGTGCTGCCGTACAGCGCCTTGAATTCGTGGAACTCGCTGCCGTCGACCAGCCGGGCGATCACTTCGTGTACGTCGTACGGCGCGCGCACGTCGTCGGGAATGATCGCGTACAGATCTTCGGCGTCGAACCTGGGCGGCCGGGGATCGCGCACCGCGATGTTCTGTGCAGCGCACGTGTTGGCGCCCAGATGGCTGACGATATCGCGCACGATGGTCAGCGCGTGCTCGTCGTTCTCGGCGAGGTGATCGACCACGCCCGATTTCCTCGCATGGAGATCGCCGCCGCCGAGGTCCTCGGCGCTGATCTCCTCGCCCGTCGCGGCCTTCACCAGCGGCGGGCCGGCGAGGAAGATCGTGCCCTGCTCGCGCACGATCACGCTCTCGTCGCTCATCGCCGGGACATAGGCGCCGCCAGCGGTGCAGCTGCCCATCACGCAGGCGATCTGCGGGATGCCAAGCGCCGACATCTGCGCCTGGTTGAAGAATATGCGCCCGAAATGCTCGCGATCGGGAAACACCTCGGCCTGGTACGGCAGGTTCGCGCCGCCGCTGTCGACCAGGTAAATGCACGGCAGCCGGTTCTCCTGCGCGATCTCCTGCGCGCGCAGGTGCTTCTTGACCGTCATCGGGTAGTACGAGCCGCCTTTCACAGTCGGATCGTTGGCGACGATCATGCACTGCCGCCCGCTGACCCGCCCGATGCCGCAGATCATCGAGGCGCCGTTGACGTCGCCTTCGTACATCCCGTTAGCGGCCAGTTGCCCGATTTCGAGGAACGGCGAGCCTGGATCGAGCAATCGCTCTACCCGTTCGCGCGGGAGCAGCTTGCCGCGGCTCACGTGGCGCTCGCGGTGCTTTTCCGACCCGCCGAGCGCGGCCTCCGCGACCTTGGCCCGTAGATCGTCAGCGAGACCCTTGTTATGCGCGAACCGCGCCTTCGCCTCGGCGCTCTCGCGGTCGAGCTTGGTGGTTAGCGTGGGAGCGGTCATGCCGCACGTCGCGAAAGGCGCGGCCAGGCTTTGACGGTCCCGATGGCGAAAGCCGCCGCCATGACCGCAACGATGAGGGAGGATACCACGATGAAGGCCATGCCGACCTCGGGCGGGAAGGCGCTGCGGAAAAAGCCCATGATGACGCGCGCCATCAGGACCAGCGCGATCGCGGACAGCGCAGTGCGCAGCAGTGGCAGGCGCCTGATCGCGCCCGCCCCGGATAGGGCGTAAAGCGCCCATCCAGCGAGGATCGCGGCAATGATGCCCGTCATGATGGCTGGACGGGGCGAGCCCGCCTCGGCCAGCCTCGCCATCTGCTCGCCCGCTCCAAAAAACCGATACCAATCGCCTCCGCCAATGATCGCGCTGACGTGCGCGAGCGAGGCGGCCAAGCTCATCACTGCAGCGGCGATCAGCCACTTGTTGGTCGAAGCGCTCATTGTGCCATCGCCTTGTCTCCGCCGATCAGCTCTCGCCCGATCAGCATGCGCCTGATCTCGTTAGTCCCCGCGCCGATGTCGAGCAGCTTGGCGTCCCTCAGATACCGTTCGACCGGCCAGTCCTTGGTGTAGCCCGCGCCGCCCAGCGCCTGGACCGCCTCGCCCGCGACGCGGAAGGCGTTTTCGCTCGCCAGCAGGATCGCGCCGGCGGCGTCGAAGCGGGTGGTGTGGCCGGCGTCGCAACTCTTGGCGACGGCGTAAGTATAGGCGCGCGCCGACTGCAGCGCGACGTACATGTCGGCGATCTTGGCCTGGATCAGCTGGAACGCGCCGATCGGCTTGCCGAACTGCTTGCGCTCGCGCACGTACGGGATGACCGTGTCGAGGCAGGCCTGCATGATGCCGAGCTGAAGTCCCGCGAGGACCACGCGTTCATAATCGAGCCCGCTCATCAGCACGCCGACGCCTCCGTGCAGCGGGCCCATCACGTTCTCTTCAGGCACTTCGCAATCGTCGAACACCAGCTCTGCGGTGGGGCTGCCGCGCATGCCCATCTTGTCGATCTTCTGGCCGATAGAGAAACCGGGCATGTCCTTTTCGATCAGGAATGCGGTGATGCCTCTCGAGCCGCCCTCCGGCGCCGACTTGGCATAGACGACAAGTGTATCGGCATACGTTGCGTTGGTGATCCAGAACTTGGTGCCGTTGAGCACGTAGCCGCCCTGGACCTGATCGGCTTTGAGCTTCATCGAGACGACGTCGGATCCCGCGCCGGCTTCGCTCATCGCCAGGCTGCCGACGTGCTCGCCGCTGATGAGCTTGGGGAGATAACGGGCCTTTTGCTCGTCGTTGCCCCAGCGGCGGATCTGGTTGACGCACAAGTTCGAATGCGCGCCATAGCTGAGGCCGACCGAGGCGCTCGCGCGGCTGATTTCCTCGACCGCGATAACGTGCTCCAGGTAACCCAGCCCGAGTCCGCCCCATTCCTCTTCGACGGTGATCCCGTGCAAGCCGAGTTCGCCCATCGCAGGCCACAACGCTTGCGGAAACCAGTCGTCGCGGTCGATCTTCTCGGCCAGTGGCGCGACCTGCTCGTCCGCGAAGCGGGCGGTCGCCTCGCGGATCATCTCGGCACTTTCGCCGAGCTGGAAATCAAAGTCGGGGGTCGCGCGCAACAGCTCTCTCCAATTGGTTGGGGGCGCATAGCCGAGCGCACCGCTGACAAGCAAACGCTTCGATTCCAGCAGTTTGCGCGCAGATTAGTTTCTCCGCGCAAATACTTTGAACTCCATCGTTTTCTGCAGTATTAGCAGGACTGGATCGCAAATTCACATGACCACGTCTGCTAATCTTGGCCGGGTGACCGCTGCCCCAACTCCGATTGCGCATCGCGGCGAGGATGGGCGCACGGTTGTGCTGTCGACCTTCGGCTTCGACGCGCTCGAGGACGACCCGGAGCTGGCCGCAATCGTTGAATTCGCCGGGCAATTGTGTGAAACGCCGGTTGCGCTGGTCAGTGTCGTTGAAGCCGAGCGTCAGCGGTTTATCGCCCGCAGCGGACTCGATACGCCCGAGACGCCGCGGTCGCAAAGTTTCTGCGCTCACGCGATGCTGGGCAGCGAGCTGATGATCGTCCCCGATGCAACGATCGACCCTCGATTCAGCGATAACGCACTGGTGACGGGTCCCCCGCATGTCCGGTTCTACGCCGGCGCGCCGCTGATATCCTCCGATGGGGTGCCGCTCGGCGCGTTGTGCGTGATCGACACGCAAGTTCGCCCGGCAGGTCTCGGCGACCTTCAGCGCCAGGGCCTCGAGGTTCTGGCGCAGGCGGTAATGCGGCGGCTCGATGCCCGCCGCAAAGGACTCGCCACGCTCGCGCGCGAGAGCGAGAGCGTGCGGGCGATGCGCGAGATCGCCGACATGGTCCCTGGCATTGTCTGGTCGGCCGACGGGAAAGGACGGTTCGATTATTTCAATAGCCGCTGGGATCTGATCACCGGCGCCGCCCGGCCTGCCGACGTTGCCGGCTGGAGTGATCTGATACACGCCGACGATCGCGAGCGGACTGCCGCTGACTGGCACGAAAGCTTCGCGGGCGGTCGGCCCTTCGAATGCGAATACCGTCTCAGGCAGGCCGACGGCAGCTGGCGATGGACGCTGGCGCGGGCGCTGCCGGTCCACGACCGGGAGGGCAATCTGGTTCGCTGGTACGGTACCCTGACCGACATCGACGAAGGCCACCGCCGGTCTGAAAACCGCGACTTGCTGGCGCGCGAGCTTTCGCACCGGATCAAAAACATCTTCGCAGTCGTCGCAGGCCTTATTTCGCTGCGCGCTCGGCGAGCCCCCGAGGCGGCGGGCTTCGCGCAGGAACTGGTCGAGACGATCCGCGCGCTCGGCCGGGCTCACGATTTCGTGCGGCCGATGGAAGGCGTCAAGGGGGACAGCTTGCGCGGGCTTCTGGTCGAGCTGATGGCGCCTTATTCCGACGCCAACGACCGGGTGATGATCTCCGGGCATGGCTGCTCGATTGGACCGCGCGCCGCCACGCCGCTGGCGCTGACGTTCCACGAACTGGCGACCAATTCGGCGAAATACGGCGCGTTGTCGGTCGATGGTGGATCGGTATCGATTGAGATCCACAGCTTAGAGCATGGCGACGCGGCGTCGATCGCCTGGCGCGAGCGCGGCGGGCCGGCAGCGGACGATCCGGGGGAAGAAGGCTTCGGATCGCGGCTGATGCGCGGTTCGATCGAAGGGCAGCTGGGCGGCACGATCGAGCGTCGCTTTGCCCCTGCCGGGCTTGAAGTCGACCTGACGATCCCGCTTACGGCGATCCGGAGTTAGCGCTCTCGCCAGCGGCGGCAGGCGCCGCTAGGTTGTCCGGAATGCTCCAATTCCTCAACGTCAGCAAACGCTTCGAAGCCGTCACCGCGGTGGACGAGGTGTCGCTCGATGTGCCCGATGGACAGTTCATGGCGCTGGTCGGCCAGTCGGGCTCGGGCAAATCGACGCTGCTGAGGATGGCTAACCGCCTCATCGAACCCAATTCCGGCGAGGTTCGCGTGCGCGCGGAAGACGTGCGTAGCGTTCCTGCCGCGCAGCTGCGTCGCGGCATCGGCTATGTGTTCCAGTCGATCGGCCTGTTCCCGCACATGAACGTGGCCGCGAATATCGCCATCGGATCACGCTTGTCCGGCTCGCCGTTGACTGAAGCGCGCATCGCCCAGTTGCTCGAATTGGTCGGGCTCGACGCGGGGCACGCGCGGCGAATGCCGGACGAATTGTCGGGCGGTCAGCGCCAGCGCGTCGGGGTAGCGCGGTCGATCGCCGCCGAGCCCGCGCTGCTGCTGATGGACGAGCCGTTCGGCGCGCTCGATCCAATCACGCGCGATGCATTGGGCAGGCGCGTACGCGAACTGCACGACCGGCTCGGGCTCACTACGGTGATGGTAACGCACGACATGGCCGAGGCGCTGCTGTTGGCGGACAGGGTGGTGGTGATGGCCGCGGGGCGCATCGTCGCCGACGAGACCCCGCGCGCGCTGCTCTCCGGGGCGGGGGGCGAAATGGCGCAGGCTCTCGTCGCGGTGCCCCGCGCGCAAGCCAAGGCGCTTGCCGAGCTAGCTCCATGAGTGAAACCTGGGTCACGCTGCTGACGCTGGGCGACAAGCTTGCCGCCCACGTGCTGCTGTCCGCTGCCGCGCTCGCGCTCGGCATCGTGGTCGCCCTGCCGCTGGCGGTATGGGCTGCCCGTTCGCGCACTGTCGCGCAGATGGCGCTCGGCTTTGCGAGCCTGGTGCAGACAGTGCCGGCGCTCGCGCTGCTGGCGCTGTTTTTCCCGATCCTGCTGAGCTTGCGCGCCGTGTTCGGCGAAGGGCTGCCGACGCTCGGCTTCCTGCCCGCGCTGCTTGCGCTGGCGCTTTACGCGCTGCTGCCGATCCTGCGCAATGCGATCACCGCGCGCGCCGAAATGGACCCCGGCGTGCTCGAAGCGGCCGATGCGGTGGGGATGACCGCGTGGCAGAAGCTGCGGCTGGTCGAAGCGCCGCTGGCCGCGCCGTTCGTGATGGCGGGCATCCGCACCGCGGCGGTGTGGACCATCGGCGCGGCCACTTTGTCCACCACGGTCGGCCAGCCGAGCCTCGGCGATCCAATCTTTGCCGGGCTGCAAACGCAGAACTGGCCGCTGGTGCTTGCCGGATGCTTTGCCGCCGCTGGACTGGCGTTGCTTGCCGACGGGCTGCTGGCGCTGGTCGAACGCGGACTCAAGGCCCGGCGGGCGATGCTGGCGTGGACCGGGCTTGCGTTGATCGCCGCCGGTCTGCTCGCCGCGGTTTTCGCGGGGCGCACCCAGCCGCGCGATACAGTGGTGATCGGCGCAAAGAATTTTTCCGAGCAGTACATCCTCGCGCGCGTAATCGGCCATCGGTTGGAGGACGCCGGTTACGCCGTGACTTATCGCGAGGGGCTCGGTTCAGCGGTGATCCACCGCGCGCTGACTTCGGGCCAGATCGATGTGTACGTCGATTATTCGGGCACCGTGTGGGCGAACGAGATGAAGCGCACCGATCAGGCCGACCGGCGCGCGATGCTCGGCAGCATAGCCGCGTGGGAACAGCGGACCAGCGGAGCGCGCATGCTCGGCGCGCTGGGGTTCGAGAACGCTTATGCTTTCGCGATGCAGCAGGGCCGCGCGCGAGATCTGGGCATCGCATCGCTGGCCGATCTGGCTGCCAAGGGCCGCGACCTGACCATCGGCGGCGACCTCGAATTCTTCCGCCGTCCGGAATGGCGGGGGGTCGACGCCGCCTATGGCCTAGGCGCGCTGCGGCAAAAGAGCTTTGCGCCGACTTTCATGTACGATGCGCTGGCGAGCGGGGATGCCGACGTGATCAGCGCGTTCTCGTCCGACGGCCGGATCGCGGCCGATCGGCTGGTCGTGCTGCGCGATCCCAAGGCGGCGCTTCCGGCATACGACGCGATGCTGCTGGTCGCCCCGGCCAAGGCGCGTGACGAGCGCTTCGTCTCGGCGCTGAGACCGCTGGTGGGCGCGATCCCGGTGGCGACGATGCGCGAGGCCAATTTCATGGTCGATCGACCTGTCAAAAAGAATTCTCCCGACGCCGCTGCACTGTGGCTTGAGCGACGCATCGCGCGTTAGTCTCCCTTGCGCCAGACTTGTGTCTGGCAAAACGGACCGATGCAGCCCTTGACCTCGAGCCGGTTGGCATCGAGCCGGCGGATGATCGAGCGATACGATTTGCCGGCCTTGGGATCGTAGATCGTCCCGCGCCACACCGCGCCGTCCTGATGGAATTCGGTCAGGATGGGCATCCCGAGCAGCTTGCGCGCGCGCAGCTTGGCATCGGGGTTGTGCACATCGCGCTGGTCCGCACCTTGGGGCGGCACCACCAGGAACCGCGCGAGCCGGCCACACACCGCCGCGCCGCACGGCCCGATGCGCACGATCGCGTCCCGCGAGGCGGTCATCCACGAACCGGCGACCGGCTCGGCGGCCGCCAGCGGCATCGCCGCCATCAGCGCCAGGGTCGCCACAGAAATACGCATGAAAATGTCCTTCACTGATCCTCGAACCCCACGCCGCGCGGCCAGCCCGGCGCGGCGAGCCCCATCACCTTGAACAGCGTGCCCATCTGGTCGTCGGCGATGAGCCGGTCGCGCGCGGCATTGAGCTCAGCGCGATAATGTGGAGCGCGCATGGCAAGCGCCTCGGTGCGCGTCTCGATCCCCAGCGCGCGCAGCCATTCGCCTTGCGGGACGGTCCCCATCCACTGGGCTTCGCGCGACTGCGCAATGCGCGCCAGGGTCGCGAAATCGACATGCGCGGTCAGGTCCGCTTCTCCTGGGGCAGAGAACGGATCGACCTTGCGGTGCGCCCTGACCGCCTGGAAAGTCGATCCGCCGCGCATGTCGCTGTGGCCGTAATCGATCAGCAGCGCGGCGCCGCCCTGGCTCGCGAGCCGCCCGGCGATCTCGTACGTCACCGCGGCGGCGGCCGGCGACGTCTCGACGATCGCGCCCTGGCGAGCGTCACGCCACTCGGGCGGCACCGCGGCATCCATCGGCGTAGTCCCGGTAACATAGACGAAGCGGTCGTCATCGAGCCCGACCATCCGCTCGCGCCAGCCTTCGGCGGAGCGGACCAGCTGGCGCACGGGGAGTGCATCGAGAAACTCGTTGGCCACGATCAGCACCGGCCCGACCATCGGCACGCTCGACAAATCGTCATGGAAGCGCGCCTGCGGGACCGCTTCCGCCTGGAGCTTCCTGAGCGGAACCGACGCCTCGACCAGATGCACTTCGGGTACAAGATTATAGCGCTTCATCGTGCGCAGGGCGTCTTTCGCCAGCGTTCCGCGCCCGGGACCGAGCTCGACGAAATGGACCGGTTCCTCGCGTCCGGCGCGAATCCAGAGGTCCGCCAGCCACAGTCCGATCAGCTCGCCGAACATCTGGCTGATTTCGGGCGCGGTGATGAAATCGCCATCGCTGCCGAGCGGGTCCTTGGCGGAATAGTAACGCGCGTTGGATTCGCCCATGAACTGGGCCAGGCTGATTGGCCCGGTGTTGCGTATCAGCCGGCGGAACACATCTGCCTGCGACATCGGGGCCTGTGACATCGGCGCGTGTGACATTCCCTCGCCGCCCGTGTCGCTCATGCCGGGGCGGGTTGGCCCGCCTGGGTTCCGATCGGGGCGCGCATCAGCGCGCGGATCACCAGCCCGGCGCCGATGATCATCAGCGGGATCGTCAGCCACTGGCCCATCGACAGCCCGGACTGGCGCGCGAACTCGGCGAGTTGCGAATCGGGCTCGCGAAAGAATTCGACCGTGAAACGGCCCAGCGCGATGCCGGCCGTGAACACGCCGACGAGCAGGCCGGGCCGCCAGCGGGCCTTGGTCTTCCAGAACAGCAGCATCATGATCACGATCAGCAGCGCGCCCTCGAGCCCGGCCTCGTACAGCTGGCTGGGGTGGCGCGGCAGTTGCAGCGGGTCGCTTGGAAACACCATCGCCCACGGCACGTCGGTCTGGCGGCCCCACAATTCGCCGTTCACGAAGTTGGCCAGGCGTCCGAAGAACATGCCGGCCGGCACGTTGACCGCGATGTAATCGGCGGTCCGCAGGAAGTTGATCTTCCCGCGCCAGCAGACCCACGCGATCGCCCCAAGCACGCCGATGATGCCGCCGTGAAAACTCATTCCGCCGTCCCACAGCCGGAGCAGGTCCCAGCTGGGGAACTGGCCGGGGGTGAAATGGGTAAACATCGACGGGATGCCGGTCTCGCCGCCGGTGTAGAACGCCGCGTAACCGAGCCGTCCGCCGATGATGATCCCGAGGGTACAGTAGAAGAACAGGTCATCGGCATGGCGCTGCGCCATCGGGCTGCCCGGCGCCCGGACCATTTTGGTAAGGTGCCAGTAGCCGAGCACGATCCCGGCGAGGTAGGCGAGCGAATAGAACCGCAATTCGAAGAAGCCGAGGTCGATGCCCCTGCGCAGGCCGAGGTCTTCGAAATGGTAGGCGCCGCCGGACGCCTGAACGCTCTCGGCCAGTAGTGACAGCAGCACGAATGATCCTTAACCGTTGACGCGCCCGACCGGGGCGCGCGCGGCTCTTGCCATAGCGCGCCGCGCAGGGAAAGCCGCGGGGAACGCCGGGGCGGAAACACGAGCCGAAACACGATAGAGAGGACCTGCTGCCGATGGCCACCGAGCTGGACGATGCGCTCAACCGGGCGATGGACGCCCTGACCGCACCGGGGGCGCCGTTCGAAACCGTGCCTTTTGAACGCTTCGGTGTCGAATTGCCGGCATTCAGAAATGCGCCGCCGAGCCTGGCCCACTATTTTGCGCATTATTGCGAGCAGAACCGCGCAAACGAATTCCTCATCGATGGCGACACCCGCCTCACTTTCGGCGAGACATACGAAGCGGCGCGTGCGGTCGCCACGGGGCTGATCGCCCGGCACGGCGTCGCCAGGGGCGACCGGATCGGGATCGCCGCGCGCAATTCGGCCAACTGGTTGATCGCCTACATGGGCGCGGTGATGGCGGGCGGCTGCGCGACGCTGCTCAACGGGTTCTGGACCGGCGAGGAGCTGGCCTACGGGGTCAAGCTTGCCGAGTGCAAGTTGGTGCTGGCCGACGCCCAGCGCGCGGCACGGCTCGAAGGGACCGACCACGGCGCGGAAGTTATCGTATTCGGCCACGGCGGAGATCCTGCCGAAGGACTTCGCGAGGCGTGGGCCGATCCCGAGGCCGCCGCGCTGCCCGAACTCGCGCCCGACGATATCGCGACGATCCTCTACACTTCAGGTTCGACCGGCAGCTCCAAAGGCGCGTGGTGCGATCACCGGTCGGTCGTTCACGGGGTGATGAGCTATGTCGCGCAGAGCGCAATGGCGGCGCTCGTGATGGCCGAACGCGGCGAAGATGCCGGCGCCAGCCAGCCGAGCGCGCTGGTCGCGGTTCCGCTGTTCCACGTGACGGGCGAAGTGCCCCTGTTCCTGCAGTCGTTCGCGATCAACCGCAAGCTGGTGCTGATGCCGAAGTGGGATGCGACGCACGCGATGCAGCTGATGCAGGACGAGGCGGTCAGCTACTTCGTCGGCGTTCCGCTGATGAGCCTCGAGATCGCCACCCATCCGCATCGCGAAGAGTACGACCTTACCGCGTGCAAGAGCTTTGCCGGCGGCGGCGCGGCGCGTCCGGTCGAGCACGTCGACAAGATCAAGAAGGCGTTTCCCGACAGCTTCCCGTTGCTCGGCTATGGCCTCACCGAAACCAACGGCGTCGGCTGCGGCAACTTCAACGAGAACTATATCGCCAAGCCGGGGAGCACCGGGCGCGCGAGCCGCCCGATCGTCCAGATCGCGATCATCGACGATTCCGGCAAGCCGCTGGAGCAGGGCGCGACCGGCGAGGTGGCGTTCCGCTCGGTCGCCAACTTCAACGGCTACTGGAAGAACGACGCGGCCACCGCTGCCGCGTTCACCAGCGACGGCTGGTTCCGCACCGGCGACCTCGGCTACCTCGACGAGGACGAGTACCTGTTCATCGTCGACCGCAAAAAGGACATCATCATCCGCGGGGGCGAGAACATCTCCTGCCTCGAGGTCGAGCAGGAAATCTACGCGCATCCCGATGTCGCCGAATGTTCGGTATTCGGGCTTCCGGACGAGCGCATGGGCGAGATTCCGGCGGCGGTTTATCAGCCCAAGGACGGGCGCAGCGTCGAGCCCGACGATTTGAAGGAATTCCTCGCCGAGCGCCTGGCGAAGTTCAAGATTCCCCAACACTTGTGGCAGGTCGATGAATCGCTGCCGCGGCTGGGGACGCAGAAAATCGACAAGCGCGCGCTGCGCACCAAATACACCGAGCTGGTGGAATCTGCGAACGCCGGGGCCCCTTGAGCCAGCCGCGCGTCCCCAATCAGCGCGGCGTTATCGACCGCCGCGCGCTGGCCGAGCACATTGCTGCTTTGGCCGCGGTGCAAGGGACAGGCGCGCGACCGGCCATCGTCGGCGCGCTCAAGGCGGCGCTCGAACGAGGCCGCGCCGAGCTTGAGCGGCGGCTGGTCGAAAAGCCGTCAGCGGGGCACGAGATCACCGCCGGATATGCGTTCCTGATCGATCAGACGGTGCGCACGATCCACGATCACGTGATCGCCGACGTCTACCCTGCCGGCAACCGTTCGACCGGCGAACGGCTCGCGCTGATCGCCGTCGGGGGATACGGCCGATCCGAAATGGCGCCGCATTCGGACGTCGACATCGCCTTCCTCCATCCTACCCGCAACGCGCCGTGGTGCGAGCAAGTGATCGAGGCGATCCTCTATTACTTGTGGGACCTGGGCTTGAAAGTGGGCCATTCGAGCCGCTCGGTCGACGAAATGATCCGCCTCGCGAGGGCCGATCTCACCATCCGCACCGCGCTGCTCGAAGGGCGCTTCGTGTGGGGCGACCAGCCGCTCTATGACGAGGCGACCCGCCGCTTCGCCGACGAGGTCGTCAAGGGCACCGAGAAGCAGTTCGTTTCCGAAAAGCTCGAGGAGCGCAATGCCCGGCACAAGCGGATGGGCGACAGCCGCTATGTGGTCGAGCCCAACGTCAAGGACGGCAAGGGCGGCTTGCGCGACCTCCAGACGCTGTACTGGATCGGCAAGTATATTCACAAAGTGCGGGTCGCGGCGGAATTGGTCGATGTCGGGCTGTTCACCGCGGCGGAATACCGCAGCTTTCGCCGCGCCGAGGGGTTCATGCTGGCGGTGCGCTGCCACTTGCACACGATCACCGGACGGGCCGAGGACCGGCTGACCTTCGACCTGCAGCGCGCGGTCGCCGCGCGGATGAACTTCGCCGATCGTCCGGGGAAGAGCGCGGTCGAGCGGTTCATGCAGTTCTACTTCCTGCAGGCCAAGCAGGTGGGCTCGCTGACCGGGGTGTTCCTCGCGCATATCGACGAGCAGTTCGCAAAGAGCCGCGCCCGCAAGGGCCTGCTCGCAAGCTTCACTCCGCGGGCGCGGGAGTTGAAGGGATATCGCGTGTTCGGCGGGCGCATCGCGACGCCGTCGGACGACTGGTTCCGCAAGGACCCGGTGCGGCTGATCGAGCTGTTCCAGCTGGCCGAAGCGAACAACCTTGAAATCCATCCCGAAACGATGCGCCAGGCCGCGCGCGACGCGGGGCTGATCAAGGGCGAGGTGCGCGACGATCCCCGGGCCAACGCGCTGTTTCTCAACGTGCTCGCGGGCCGCAACGACCCCGAAGGCGTGCTGCGGTGGATGAACGAGGCAGGCGTGTTCGGCCGCTTCGTGCCCGATTTCGCGCGGGTCAACGCGCAGATGCAGTTCGACATGTACCATCACTACACGGTCGACGAGCACACCATCCGCGCGATCGGGCTGCTGGCCCGCATCGAAAAAGGCGAGCTGGCCGGCGATCACCCGCGCTCGACGCGGATAATCCATCAGGTGGCGAGCCGGCGCGCGGCTTACGTCGCGGTGCTGCTGCACGATATCGCCAAGGGTCGCGGGGGCGATCATTCGGTGCTGGGCGGCGAGGTCGCCGAGCAACTGTGCCCGCGCTTCGGGCTCGACGAGAGCGAAACCGCGCTGGTGGCATGGCTGGTGCGCCAGCACCTGCTGATGAGCCGCACCGCATTCAAGCGCGACCTGACCGATCCCAAGACGATCGAGGATTTCGCCGCCGAGGTGCAGGGGATCGAGCGCCTGCGCCACCTGATGCTGCTGACTGCGGTCGATATTCGCGCGGTGGGGCCGGGGACGTGGAATTCGTGGAAAGGCCAGCTGCTCGGCGAACTGTACGACGCTGCCGAAGAGCGCGTGCGGCTTGGCCACATGAAGCACGGGCGCAAGGATCGGGTCGCCGCGAAGAAGGCGGCGGTCGGCGCGCTGCTGGGCGACAAGGCGAGCTTGCTCAAGCTTTACGCCGACCGCTTCGACGACAGCTACTGGATCGCCGAGCCCGACGACATCATCGCGCTCAACATGGTCCAATACGGGGTGAGCCACGAGGACGAGAATCACCTTGCAGTCCACTGCGAGGTCTATCCCGCGCGCGGGGCAACTCTGGTGACGGTGATCGCGGCCGACCACCCGGGCCTGTTCTACCGCATTGCCGGCGGCATTCACCTTGCCGGCGCGAACATTATCGATGCGCGCATCCACACCACGCGCAGTGGATGGGCGGTCGACAATTTTCTGGTGCAGGACCCGCACGGCGCGCCGTTCAGCGAGCCTGCGCAATTGCAGCGGATCGAGCAGGCGATCGCCGACGCGCTCGCCAATCGCAGCGCACTCGTGCCGCAACTTGCCCGGCGCCCTCTTCCGCATAGCCGCGCCAGGGCCTTCGACGTGCGCCCGGTGGTCAGCTTCGACAACCAGGCCTCGGGCCGCTTCACGGTGATCGAAGTCAACGCGCGCGACCGCGCCGCGCTGTTGAATCGCCTGGCCCGCGCCCTGTTCGAAAGCCGCCTGGTGGTGTTCAGCGCGCACATCACCAATTACGGCGAGCGTGCTGCGGATACGTTCTACGTGACCGACCTGACGGGGGGAAAGATCACCGCGCCGGCGCGGTTGAAGACGATCGAGGCCGCGCTGCTCGAGGCAGCGAGCGACCAGCGGCAGGCCGAACTGGAAAATGCCTGATCGGCCGAAGTGGCGCCCGGCCTGACGGCATACAGCGTAGCGACAGACCAAATCAGCTAGCACCGGGACATGGCCGCAACCCCTGAATCGTCCCTTTCGGATCGCCGCAGGTTCATAGCCGGCGCGGGGATCGTCGCAGTCGGCGTTGCCTTGCCGCTCGCTTCGAGCGTCCCCGCGCGGCGCCTCTGGCAACCCCATTCGGCGCCGCTACCCGCCGAGCCCGATCTGTCCATGCCGCGCTTGTTCGCGCGGGCGATGGCGGCCCTCGACACCCATGCAGGCCGCGTCGGTCAGCGCGATCGGATCGGTATTGTCGATTTCGCGCAAGCCTCACGCGAGCCGCGCTTCCACCTGGTCGATGTGGCACGCGGTGAGACAACCAGCCACCTCGTGGCGCACGGAAGCGGTTCCGATCCCGATCGCAGCGGGTGGGTGCAGCGGCTTTCAAACCAGCCCGATTCCAATGCATCGTCGCGCGGCGCCTTCCTCACCGGACCGACGTACGATGGCAAGCATGGCCGCTCGCGCCGCCTGTTCGGGCTCGATCCCGACAACGACATGGCGGAAAGCCGGGGGATCGTGATCCACGGTGCCGGGTATGTCAGCGCGGCAATGGCCGCCGCGCAGGGCCGCATCGGACGCAGCCAGGGATGTTTCGCCTTCGCCCAGAGCGCCATCGGCGATGTGCTCGAGCGACTGGGGCCGGGCCGCCTTATCTTCGCCTGGAAGTAGCGGCCGCCTCGCCGCGGTCACCGAACAGCGCCGTGCCCACCCGCACATGCGTTGACCCCAGCATGATCGCGGTCTCGAAATCGCCGCTCATGCCCATGCTGCGACCCTCGAGCCCGTGATCGCGCGCGAGCTTGTCGAGCAGCGCGAAGAACGGGGCGGGCTCGATATCGGCGGGTGGGACGCACATCAGGCCGACGAGCGGAATTTCCGCGTCGCGCGCCTGGGCGAGGAGCGCAGGCAATCCGGCGACCGGGCACCCACCTTTTTGCGGTTCCTCGCCGACGTCCACCTGGACGAAGCAGGGCACTTGCCGGCCAGTCTTGTCGAACGCTTTGGCAAGCGCGGTGACAAGGCTGGGGCGGTCGAGCGAGTGGATGCAGTCGAACAGGCTTGCGGCGTCTTGCGCCTTGTTGGATTGGAGCTGGCCGATCAGATGGAGCGCCACGCCGGCATAACTTTCGCGCAAAGACGGCCATTTGGCCTGCGCCTCCTGCACGCGGTTTTCTCCGAAGACGCGCTGGCCTGCCTCCAGCAGCGGTACGATCGCCGGCGCGCCGTGCGTCTTGCTGACCGCGATCAGCGTCACTTCGGCGGGCTCACGACGCGCGATCTTGCAGGCGTGCGCGACACGACCGTGGACTTCCTGGAGGCGCAAGGCTGCATTCATGGGCGCCATGCGCTATAGCGATGGTATGCGACCGCGCCAGTCACTGCCCGATCTTTGGCTCCTGTCGGATGCCCGCAACGACGAATTGCTGTCCCGTGCGCTGCGCGGGTTGCCGCGCGGATCGGCATTCGTTTTCCGCCACTACCATCTCGATCCCCGAAACCGCCGCGCGCGCTGGGACGAACTGATGCCGCTGGTCAGCGACGGCGGGCACCTGGCGATCCTTTCCGGCAGCGATGACGAAGCGCTGACCTGGGGTGCGATCGGCTCTTACGGCCCGCCCGAAGCGGTCGGCGAGGCGCCTGAGCTGCTGCGTATCGTGACCGTGCACGATGCCAACGAGGTCGCCCACGCCAACGCCGCCGGGGCGGATGCGGCGATGATCTCGCCGGTTTTCGCCACCCGCACGCATCCCAATATTCCCCCGCTCGGCCCTGAGAAATTCCACGCGCTGGCCGCTTTGGCCGAAATGCCCGCGATCGCGCTTGGCGGAATGACCTTCGAGCGGGCCAAGGAGCTCGGCTGGTCGCGCTGGGCCGCGATCGACGGTCTGGCGCTCAAGCAGGATTCTTGACGCCGGACTCCTGTCCCTGCGATAACGCGCAACGGACGGCCTAGGGGAAGCAGCAATGGCGACACGCGCAATCGGGAAAGCGCCCGCGACGGATTGGCGCGCGGCTTTCCGCCGTTCGTTGCGCCGGGCTTCGCAAATGGCGGGCGCCGCGGCGTTGTTTGCCGCGATGCTGTTCCTCGGCCTCGCACTTGCCAGCTACACCCAGACCGACCCGAGCGCCTCGACCGCGGCCGCGGGCGACGACGTGCGCAACTGGATGGGTCCGGCGGGGGCGTGGTTTGCCGAGCGGACGTATTTTTTGTTCGGCGCAACCGGCGTGCTGTTGCTGCCGCTGCTGTATGTGTTCGCGCGCAAGCTGTGGCGCGATGTCGAGGAAGAGGATCGCGACGGGCGGACCCGCTGGTGGCGGCCGACCGGGCTGCTGCTGCTGTCGATGGCGCTGCTCGGGACTGTGCTCGCGCTGGCATTCGACCGGCCGGGGGGCTCGCTCCCCGCCTCGCTCGGGGGTATCACCGGCCTGCTCGGCGCGCAGGCGATCAGCGCGGTCGCCGGGCGTCTGGGTGACGGCATTGCGGGATGGGCGATCCTTGCGCTCGCGCTGCTGGCGCTGGCCGGGGGCGTCGCCGGGGTGACGCGGGTATTCGCGCTCGACTGGGTCCAGCTGCTGACCCTGCCGCGCTTCCTCAAGCGTTCCCGCGAGCTTCCCGAAGACGACGCACCTTTCATGCCCAGGGTCCGCGCGCGCAAGCGCGAAGCCGCGCCCGACGACGCGCCGCAATTCGCCGAACGCCGCGCGCCCGAGATCGCCGACCCAACGGCGCCGCCCAAGGCGGTCAAGCCGGCGGGCAAGACCGCGCAGAAGGACTTGTTCGCCAGCTATCAGCTGCCCAGCCTCGATCTGCTGACCGACCCGCCGGCTACGAGCGCGCCCAAGCTCGACAAGCTCGCGCTCGAGCGCAACGCGCGCCTGCTCGAGACGGTGCTCGACGATTTCAACGTCAAGGGCGAGATCACCGCGGTTCGCACCGGACCGGTGGTGACGATGTACGAGCTCGAGCCGGCTCCGGGCATCAAGGCCAGCCGGGTGATCGGCCTGGCCGAGGACATCGCCCGCAACATGAGCGCCATCAGCGCGCGGGTTTCGTCGATCCCCGGCAAGACGGTAATGGGCATCGAACTGCCCAACGCCGACCGGCAGACCATCGCGTTCAAGCAACTCGCCGCGTGCGAGGCGTTCGTCAATGCCAAGGGCACGCTGCCGATTATCCTTGGCAAGGACATCGCCGGCGAGCCGATCGTGGCCGATCTCGCCGCGATGCCACACCTGCTGGTCGCGGGCACCACGGGTTCGGGCAAGTCGGTCGGGCTCAACTGCATCCTGCTGAGCCTATTGTATCGCTTCACGCCCGACGATTGCCGGCTGATCCTGATCGATCCCAAGGTGCTCGAACTCAAGAGCTACGACGACATCCCGCACCTGCTGTCGCAGGTGGTGACCGAGCCGTCCAAGGCGGTCCGCGCGCTGAAATGGGCGGTCGAGGAGATGGAGCGGCGCTATCGGTGGATGAGCTCGATCGGCGCGCGCAACATCGCCGGGTTCAACGAGCGGGTGAAGACCGCCAACGCCAAGGGCAAACCGTTGGGGCGCCGGGTGCAGACCGGGTTCGACCCCGACACCGGCGAGGAACTGTTCGAAGAAGAGCAGCTCGAGTACGTCGCGCTGCCGCAGATCGTGCTGATCGTCGACGAGCTGGCGGACCTGATGGTCACCGTCGGCAAGGAGATCGAAGTGCTGATCCAGCGGCTCAGCCAGAAAAGCCGCGCCGCCGGCATCCACCTGATCATGGCCACCCAGCGGCCTTCGGTCGACGTCATCACCGGCGTGATCAAGGCCAACCTGCCGACGCGCATCAGCTTCAACGTCACCAGCCGGATCGACAGCCGCACGATCCTGGGCGAGCAGGGCGCCGAGCAGCTGCTGGGCAAGGGCGACATGCTCTACAAGCCGAGCACCGGAGCCCTGGTTCGTGTCCACGGCCCGTTCGTGTCCGACGAGGAAGTCGAGGCGGTGGCGCAACACTGGCGCGGGCAGGGCAAGCCCGACTATGTCGACGCAGTCACCGAGGAGCCGGAGGATTCCTACAGCTTCGGGTTCGACGACGAGCTTACGGCATCCGACAATCCCGAAGAACGCAAGTACCGCCAGGCGTGCCAGGTCGTGTTCGAGAACCAGAAGGCTTCGGGCTCGTGGCTCCAGCGCCAGATGGGCGTCGGCTACAATACCGCCGCCAAATGGATCGAGCGGATGGAGGAAGACGGGCTGGTCGGCCCCGCCAACCACGTCGGCCGGCGCGACATCTATCGGGACAAGGACGGCAACCCCCTCTGAGCGACCGCCAGCGCGCGGGCCGCGCCTCTGCCGTGTTACGCAAGCGCAACACCGGCGTGCAATCGTTCAGGCGTAAGCACAATATGTGCAGCCTTCGGCCATTCTCCTGTTATTTCCTGAGGCAACAGGGAGTTTTACATATGTCATATCGCCTTTCGCTGCTTGGTTCGGCCGCGGCCGTCTTCGTTGCCGCCACCGCACAGCCCGCCCTGGCGCAGGACATCCCCGGCGAAACCGTCGCTTCGGAACAAGGTGAAGCTACTCCCCAGGAGCAGATCATCGTTACCGGCACCCGGCGGACCGACCGCACCGTCGCCGACAGCACCGTGCCGATCGACGTCATCTCGAACGACGCGCTGCTCAACCAGGGCTCGACCGAAACCAACCGGCTGCTCAACAACCTGGTGCCTTCGTTCAACTTTCCGCAGCCCTCGCTGACCGATGGCACGGATTCGCTGCGCCCGGCTACTTTGCGCGGGCTGGCGCCCGATCAGGTGCTGGTGCTGGTCAACGGCAAGCGGCGGCACATTTCCTCGCTGCTCAACCTCAACGGTTCGGTCGGCCGCGGCTCGGCCGGCGTCGACTTGAACACCATCCCGCCGCTGGCGATCGACCGCATCGAAGTGCTGCGCGATGGCGCCGCCTCCCAGTACGGGTCGGACGCGATCGCCGGGGTGATCAACATCCAGCTCAAGCGGCGTGAAGGCGGTCGTGCTCAAGTGACGTACGGCAAGTACGTCACCACGCTCGAAGACGTGTTCGACGTCGCCAGTGTCTCGCCGACGACCGCTGCAACCGGCGACCCGGCGATCACTTACGAAAAACAGGAGAGCAAGCGGCGCGACGGCCAGACGCTGACTTTTGCAGCCAACGTCGGCGTGCCGGTGGGCGAGACCGGTTATTTCAACGTCACCGGCGAATACAAGGATCGCGATCCGACCAATCGCTCGGGCCCCGATCCCCGCCGCCAGTACGCCGGTATCGGCGACCCGCGCGAAACCACCATCAATCGCATCAACCACCGCTATGGCGACGGCCGGTCGCAGGATTACAACTTCGTCGTCAATGCCGGGGCCGATCTATGGGACACCGGCTTCGAACTGTACGAGTTCGGTACCTACGGTGTGCGCGACGGCAACGGTGCGGGGTTCTTCCGCCGTCCGAACGACGCGCGCAACGCCGATTTCGCCAACGGCGGCAAGCCATTCTATGCCAATGGCTTCCTGCCACTGATCGTCAGCGAGATCACCGATCTTGCCGGTGTCGTCGGCGTGCGCGGCGAAACCGCGGGCTGGAACGTCGACCTGTCGCTCAACTATGGTTCGAACCGGCTCAATTATTCGGTCGAGAATACCTTCAACACTTCGCTCGGCGGCCTCGCCAGCCCGCGGCGCTTCCGCGCAGGCGGGTTGCGCTCGGGCCAGACCTCGGTCAATTTCGACGCGCAGCACGATGTGAACCTCGGGTTCGGTGACACTTCGCTCGCCGCGGGGGTCGAATATCGCGACGAGAACTACAAGATCGTACCGGGCCAGCGTGAGAGCTACGTCGCCGGCCCGTTCGCGTTCACCAATGGCGCCGCGCCGGGATCGCAGGTGTTCCCCGGCTTTTCGCCGACCACCGCGGTCGACGAAACCCGCCGGAGCTACGCCGGATACGTCGAACTGGATTCGGACCTGACCGATGCGCTCAACGTGCAGGTCGCCGGCCGCTACGAACATTTCTCCGATTTCGGCGGCACGCTCAACGGTAAGGTCGCCGCCCGGTTCGAGCCGATCGACGGGCTGGCGGTGCGCGGCTCGGCTTCGACCGGCTTTCGTGCACCGGGCATGGCGCAGCAGTATTTCTCGACCACGTCGACCAACAACGTCGGCGGTCAGCTGATCGAGATCGGCACGTTCCCGGTCAGTTCGCCGATCGCGGTCGCGCTCGGTTCGGAGCCGCTCGAACCGGAAAAATCGGTCAACCTCGGCGCTGGCGTCGTGTTCACGATGGTCCCCGGCCTCAACGTCACGGTCGATTACTACAACATCAAGATCAACGACCGGATCGTTCTGACCGAGAACCTGCAAGGCGCGGACGTCGTCAACATCCTCAAATCGGCGGGTGTGATCGGCACCTCGGCGCGGTTCTTCACCAATGGCATCGATACCCGCACGCAGGGGATCGACGTGGTCGCCAGCTACCGGATGCCCGATTTCGGGTTGGGCAATTTCCGCTTCAACCTGGGCTACAACCGTAACAATACCAAGATCACCGATCGCCGGGCATTCTCCGCCTTCACCACCCAGCGCCTGTTCGCACGCCAGGAAAGCTTCCGCCTGATCGAGGGCCAGCCGAGCAACAAGATCAACGTGGGCGCGAACTGGGATCTGGGCGCATTCGGGATGACGGTAACCGCGAACCGGTTCGGCAGCGTCCTCCTTCCGGACAGCGTGACAACGGTTGCCGCCAACGGCCAGGCGGTCTCGGCCAGCAATCCCGCCATCCGCGACGACATCAACATCGGCGCGGGCGATGCGCCCGGCGACATCACCTTGTCACCCAAGTGGGTGGTGGACCTCGAAGCCCGCTTCAAGCCCATTCCCCGCCTGGAGCTGGCAGTGGGCGCTAACAACCTGCTCGACGAGTACCCCGATCGCCTGCCGTTCGGCACCGTCAACGGGGTCAACTTCGGGGGCAACGCGGCATTCCTGCCGTATTCCTCGCAGTCGCCGTTCGGCTTCAGCGGACGCTTCCTTTACGGCCGGGTGAGCTGGGACTTCTGATCCAGCCAGCCTAGCTTACGAAAAACCCCGCCGGTTCGCGCCGGCGGGGTTTTGTTTGTCCGGCTGGGCGATCGGGCCCTCCACTCAGAAGTCGAGTTGAGCCCGCATGCCCACGGCGTCTACCGAATAATCGCGATCGCCGCCCGCGGCCGGGATCGCCGCGTCGCTGTAGACCACGTGGCCGTAGCTGAGCAGGAAGCGCGTGTAGTCGGTCGGGGTCCACACCAGGCCCAGGTCGTAGCCATTCTGCTTTCCGCCGATCACGCCGGCATCGATCAGGTCGAGGTAGTCGTAGCGCAGGTTGATCTGAAGCGCGCCCAGTCCACCCTGGCCGACGGGATTCTTCGGCTTGACGCGATCGAAGGCGCCGCCCTTGTAGCCGCGCGTATCACCGCCGGTGAGAAACACCCCCACTTCGGCGTAACCGCCGAAAAACGTCGGATCGGTCAGCGCCCCGGGGCGCGTTACCCGCTGCCAGTGCGCCTCGCCGGTGGCATGGAACGGGCCCTGGATATACGCTGCCTCGAGCCCATAACCGAGCTCGCTGACCGCGCCGAGATTGCCGGTGTCGATGAACCGGACGTCGGGCGTGTGGATGAACGGGCGCACGCGGTAACGCACGCTGGCGGCCGAATCGTTGAGATCGTGCCAGTGGACCGACCCGCCGAGGTGGAGCTGGCCCGGGCCGACCTTTGGCATGAACACCGCGCGGCCATCGAGCGACACCGAATTGTTCTCGTCGTTGTTGAGGTCGGCGACATTGTCGGTGAAGGCGCCGCCCTGCACTAGAACGGGGCCGTTGGCGTAAGTTGCGCTCGCGCCGAGCCGCCGCTCGTAGCCGAACGCGGTATTGACCGCCGCGCGTTCGGTGAAGCTGGTGAACAGATCGCTGGTGAGCTCCTCCAGGCCCCAGAACGGCTTGTGCTGGCCGATCGTCAGGCCGACCTGCTTTGACGCCTGGTACGTCAGATAAAGGTCGGTGATCTCGACTGAGCTTGCCGCAACGTCGATCTCTGCGCGGTAACCGAAACCGCCGGGCAGCTTGCCGTCGAACCCGATGTAGGCGCGGCGCACTTCGCTGCCGAAGCCGGTGCTCGCGTCGGTGAAACCGGCGGGGCCGCTGGCGGTGCCGATGTCGAACTGCAGCCGGCCGCGCGGTTTGAAGCTCCAGCCGCCTTCCCCAGTCACCTCGGGCGCGCCCTTCCAGGCGATCTGCGTGCCGCGGTCGGAAGCGACCGAACCCGCAGAAGCCATCGCGCTGGCGGCGGGTACGGTCGCTGCGCTTGCGGCAGGGGAAACCGCTCGCGCTTCAGCCTTGGCGGCGGTGAGCTCGGCCTCGAGCGAGCCTATCCGGCTTTCCATTGCCGCCATCTGCGCGCGCATCGCGGCGAGTTCCTGCGCGACGGCGGCGTCTTGCGCGCTTGCCGGGGCAGTCCATGCCGCTGCGAGGGCCAGCGCAGCCGCTGATAGTGAAAGTCGATTGATCGGCACGCGGTTAATCCTCTTGTGACGGCTGCATTACTGTTCGGTGCCGGTCTTATGATCGTTGTGTGACAAGTGCGTGACGGCACGAACCCGCGACGCATGGAGCGCGATCACCCTTGCCGCCGATTGGTTGCAACTGTAACTGCGCGCCAAAAGGAGACCCGGCGATGCGCATCGGTTGCCCCAAGGAAATCAAGAACCACGAATACCGCGTCGGCCTGGCGCCCGAAAGCGTGCGCGAACTGGTAACACACGGTCACGAGGTATGGGTCGAAACCGGTGCCGGGCTCGGCATCGGCTCCGACGATGGCCAATACCGACAGGCGGGCGCGGTCATCAAGGATGGGCCCGAGCCGATCTTCGCGGAGTGCGAGATGATCGTGAAGGTCAAGGAGCCGCAGGCGATCGAACGCGCGCGGCTGCGCGAAGGCCAGGTGCTTTATACCTATCTCCACCTCGCGCCCGATCCCGAGCAGACCGCCGATCTGGTCAAGTCGGGCGTCACCGCGATCGCCTATGAGACGGTCACGGGCCCCGGCAACACCCTGCCGCTGCTCAAGCCGATGAGCCAGGTCGCCGGGCGAATGAGCATCCAGGCCGGCGCCACCGCGCTGGAAAAAGCCCACGGCGGACGCGGAGTGCTGCTCGGCGGCGTCCCGGGCGTGCTGCCCGGCAAGGTGCTGGTGATCGGCGGCGGCGTGGTCGGCTTCAACGCGGCGCAGATGGCCGTCGGCCTCGGTGCCGACGTGACCATTCTCGATCGCGACCCCGAAGTGCTCGAGCGGCTCGGCAATCACTTCGAAAGCCGCGCCAAGACCCGCTTTTCGAACCAGGCGAACATCGAACAGATGCTGTGCGAGGCCGACCTGGTAATCGGCGCGGTGCTGATCCCCGGCGCCGCCGCGCCCAAGCTGGTCACCCGCGACATGCTCAAGTGCATGAAGCCCGGCGCCGTGCTGGTCGACGTGGCGATCGACCAGGGCGGATGCTTCGAGACCAGCCACGCGACCACGCACGCCGAGCCGACCTACGTGGTCGACGGCATCGTCCATTATTGCGTCGCCAACATGCCTGGCGCGGTCGCGCGGACAAGCACTTACGCGCTCAACAACGTGACGCTGCCCCACGCACTTCGAATTGCGGACCTGGGCTGGCGGGCGGCGTTGCGCGAAAACCCGCATCTCGCCGCAGGGCTCAACGTCCACGCGGGTAAAGTGACCTATCAGGCAGTGGCGGAAGAACTCGGTTACCCGTACGCTTCGGTGGCGGAAGTGCTCGCCGAAAGCTGACCGATCAGTTCGGCTTCCAGCCGATCTCGGCGAACTTGGCTGAACGAGGCACGTCGGTCACCGCCTGGTTGATGGTCATCGTTTCGCCCGGTGCGAGACTTGGCTTGGGTGGCGCAATCTCCCAGCTGTAGACGACCCGGTCGCGCGCATCGCTCAGCACGATCAGGATCGATGGTACCGCAAGCGTTTCGCGCCCCACGTTCTTGACCGTACCGCTGGCGCCGAAATATTCGGTGCCGTTAGGCAAAGTGCGGCGCTCCTGCTGCGCTTTGGGAAAGTCGAGCACGAGATCCGGCTGCCCGAGCGCGAAAGTCGGCCGGCTGATCGGAACCCAGTCAGGCAAGCCCCAGTAGCTGACCGCCGCGACCGTGCCGAGCGCGAGCACCGCGAACAGCGCTGCCGCTGCGGTCCACACCTTGAGCAGGTTGCGCCGCGGGCGGAACGGCGGCGCGTAATCGAACTGCGAGACTTCCTCGCCATAGTCGGACGCCTCGGGTTGCTGGGCCGGCGCGGCCTCGACCACCGTGGGGGCCGGCTCATCCCACGCCGGCGGCTGTTCGGGCGGGTCAGCGAGACGGCTCATCGGCGTAAGCTCGGCTAAATCCGGCGGTTTCGTCCGCGACCGGCGGCGGGGGAGGTGGGGGAGCTGGGGGAGGCGGCGAGGCAGGCCGCGGCGGTTCGGTACCCGCAGGGGCGGGCCCGACCGAAGACGCGGCCTCCGCCAATTCGAGCGCCGGCCCGTCCTGGTACCAGCTATGACGGCATTTGGCGCAACGCACCGTCCGCCCTTCCGCGCCTATGGCGCTGTCCGGCACGACATATCGCGTCGCGCAGGCGGGGCAGGAGATGATCATAGTAAACGAATCTGGCGCAGACGGGCGTTACGCACAAGAGTCGCTGACGTGCATCGGGCCCGCAGACGGCTTTTTTCCACATGGAAGCCGGGCTATAGCCCCCGCGACGATGGGATCTTCGCGCTTTTCTCTGTCTTGCCCGGGCAAGTTGCGGTGAATCCCGACAACGGCGAAGTCGTGACGTTCGACAACGTCGGCCTGCGGTATGGCACCGACCGCGAGATCCTGAGCGACATTTCGTTCACGCTGCACCCGGCCGGCTTCTACTTCCTCACCGGGGCAAGCGGGGCCGGCAAGACATCGATGCTCAAGCTGCTCTACCTGGCGCAGCGCCCTTCGCGGGGCGCGATCCGCATGTTCGGGACCGACGTCATCACCCTGCCCCGCGCCCGCCTTCCCGCCTTTCGCCGCCGGCTGGGGGTGGTGTTCCAGGATTTCCGCCTGGTCTCGCACCTGTCGGCGTTCGACAACGTCGCGCTGCCGCTGCGGGTTTCGGGGGTGCGCGAGAGCGAATTGCACAAACCCGTGACCGACATGCTCGAATGGGTCGGGCTGTCGCACCGATCCGCAGCGCGACCGGCCACGCTGTCGGGCGGCGAGCAGCAGCGCGTCGCGATCGCCCGCGCGGTGATCGGTCGGCCCGACATGCTGGTGGCGGACGAGCCGACCGGCAACGTCGATCCCGACATGGCCTTGAAGCTTTTGCGGTTGTTCGAAGCGCTCAACCGCCTCGGCACTACCGTCGTCGTCGCTACACATGACGTCCACCTGCTGCGCAAGGTGCCCGATTCGCTGATCATGCGGCTCGACAAAGGGCGGCTGAGCGACCCCACCGGCGCGTTGCGCTTTCCGCCTCGGCGCGAGCCTCGTCCGCAGATGATGCTGTGAAGCGCCCGCCGGTTCTTGCCCGTGCGGTGGCGCGCAGCCTGGTGCCGTTCGGCGGCGAGCGGGCGGCCGCGCTTGTGCCGCACGCGCGGCTCGCCGGCCCGATGCCGTGGGTGATCGCGATCATGGTCGCGCTGACGGTGATCGCCGGGGCGGGCGGCCTTGCGTTGAGCAACCTGGCCGGTACCGCGCGCAGCGAGCTGTCGGGCGCGGCCACGGTGCAGATCGTCGAACCGCTGACCGTTGAGCGCGACCGCCAGACCCGCGCAGCCGAGGCGGCGCTCAAGAACATGCCCGAAGTCGCCGGCCTGCGGGTGGTGCCTCAGGACGAACTCGACGCGTTGCTCGATCCCTGGCTCGGCGGCGCGGGCGATGATGCTGTGCCGGTGCCAGCGCTGATCGACATCGAGTTGCGCGGGCCGGCCAATGCCCAGCGGCTGGCCGCGCTGCGCAAGGCGCTGGGGCCGGCCGCGCCGGCTGCGCGGGTCGATGCGCAATCGTCCTGGCTGGGACCGGTGTTTGCCGCGATCTCTTCGCTGCAGTGGCTGGCGATCGCGCTGGTCGTGCTGCTCGCGCTGACGAGCGCGGCGGCGGTGTGGCTGGCGGCGCGCAGCGCGCTGGGTGGCAATCGCGGGACGATCGAGATCGTCCACCTGCTCGGCGGCAGCGACGCGCAGATCGCGCGCATCTTCCAGCGTTCGGTCGGATTCGACGCGGCCGCGGGGGGAGCGGTGGGCCTTGGTCTGGGCACGCTCGCGGTGCTGGTGCTCGGCCGGCAATTCGCGGCGCTCGGTTCGGGCATGGTGGCGGGCGGCGGACTGGCGACTACCGACTGGCTGCTGATCGCTGCAATTCCGTTGGCCGGGGTGATCATCGCCATTGTCACTGCGCGGCTGACAGTGCTGAGCGCGCTGCGGAGGATGCTGTGATCGGTCGCACGCTGTCATTCCTCGCGCTGCTCTACGTGTTCGGCTTCCTGTGGTTCGCCGCCGCGCTGCCCCAGCCGGCAGGCGCGGTGCGGACCGACGCCATCGTGGTGCCGACCGGTGGCGCGGGCCGGATCCAGCGCGGTCTCGACCTGCTCGGCAAGGACAAAGCCGATGCCATGCTGGTCACCGGGGTCGACCCCGAGGTCAAGCCGAACGAATTCGCCGCCGAATACCGCGTGGCGGCGCGGACCATGGAATGCTGCGTGACGCTCGGCTTCGCGGCGGTCGATACGCGCGGCAACGCGGCGGAAACCGCGGCGTGGGCGGCGCATCACGATTATCACGCGCTACGCTTGGTGACGACCGATTGGCACATGCGCCGCGCCGCGGGCGAACTCGCCGCTGCGCTGCCTCCGGGGGTCACGATCGTGCGCGACGCGGTGCCCTCACGCCCCCGGCTCGGCATTCTGTTTCTCGAATACAACAAGCTGCTGGCGAGCTCGCTTGCGCGTTTGTTTCCGCAGGGGAGCTGAAATCATGGCACTGCTGCGTAGCCTGTTGTTCTACTTCGTGTTTTACCTGGGCTCAGCGGGATACAGCGCCGCCTCGCTGCTGATGGTTCCGATCAGTCCGGTCGCGCTCCGCAAGGTGGTGCGGGGGTGGTCGCAGTTTCACCGCGCTTGCGCGCGGGTCCTGCTCGGCATTCATGTCCGGATCGAGGGCGAGGCGCCGCGCGGGGCGGCGTTCTACGCGCTCAAGCACGAAAGCTTCTTCGAGGCGATCGATCAGCCCGCGCTGCTCGAAAACCCATCGGTGTTCGCCAAGGAGCAACTGTTCTCGGTCCCGCTATGGGGCCCCGCGGCGCTCGCGTATGGCCTCGTGCCGGTCGCGCGGGATCAGGGGCCCAAGGCACTGCGCGCGATGATCGCCGCGGCCAAGGCGCTGGTCGCGGTCGGCCGTCCGCTGGCGCTCTTTCCCGAAGGTACGCGGGTCGCGCACGGAACCCAGCCGCCGCTGCAATCGGGCTTTGCCGGCCTGTACAAGCTGCTCGGTCTGCCGGTGGTGCCGGTCGCGGTCGATAGCGGAAGGCTCTATCACCGGTTCGTCAAGCGGCCGGGAACTGTGACCTATCGCTTCGGCGAGACAATCCCCCCCGGCCTGCCCCGCGCCGAAGCCGAAGCGCGCGTCCACGCGGCGATCAACGCGCTCAACGCGTAGAAATTTCGGCGCTAGCTTTGGTGATCGCTGCGGCCGAAGTCCGGTCGCGCGTCATCCTGCCCCTGTTCGACGATCGAGCGGCGGATGTCGCGGGTGCGCGTGAACAAGTCGAACAGGGCCTCGCCGTCGCCGCGCCGGATCGCGCGCTGGAGAGCGGTCAGGTCCTCGGTGAAGCGGCCGAGCATCTCGAGCACCGCCTCGCGATTGGTCAGGAACACATCGCGCCACATCGTCGGATCGCTCGCGGCGATGCGGGTGAAATCGCGAAAGCCGCCGGCTGAATACTTGATCACTTCGCCGCGCGTCACCTGCTCGAGATCCGATGCCGTCCCGACGATCGTGTAGGCGATCAGGTGGGGGATGTGGCTGGTCACCGCGAGCACGAGGTCGTGGTGAGCGGCGTCCATCAATTCGACCTTCGCGCCGAGCGCCTCCCAGAACGCCGACAGCCGCGCTATCGCCTCTCCATCGGTGCCTTCCGCGGGGGTGAGGATGCACCAGCGGTGGCGGAACAGCTGCGCGAAGCCAGCGTCGGGCCCGCTGCGCTCGGTCCCGGCCACCGGGTGCGCCGGGATGACCACCGCGCGCGGCAGCGCTGCGCGCAGCGCCTCGCCAACCGCCGCTTTCGAGGAACCGACATCGCTGACGATCGCGCCGCCGGGCAAAGCGTGGGCGAGTGAGGCCGCCGCATGGCCCATCGCGCCGACCGGCACGCAGAAAATCACCAGATCCGCCCCCCTGACCGCGTCGGCGGCGGTCTCGCACACCTCGCCGACGAGGCCGCGGATAGCCGCGCGGCGGCGCACGTCAGGGTCGGCGTCGAACCCGCGCGTGATGCAGCCCGGCAGGTTTTCGGCGATCGCCAACCCGACCGAGCCGCCGAGCAGGCCCAGCCCGATCACCGCGACGCGATCGATCGACCTGACAGACGTCATGCCGCGTCGTCCGCTGCCCGCGCAATCGCCTGAGTCACTTTGTCCATGTCGGGACCAGGACCGATCGTGATCCGCAGGCCATGCGGCAAGCCTTGCCCGGGCAGGTGGCGCACCGCGTATCCCGCCTCGGCTATCGCCGCCATCGCCGCTTCGGCGGTCAGTGCGCCTTCGAACAGCACGAGCACGAAATTGCCCTCGCTCGGCAGCGGGCGGATACCGTGATTGCCCAGCGCTTCGAGCGCCGCGACGAAGCGCGTCCGCTCGGCGGCGTTCTCCTCCCGGGATCGTTCGACCCACGCGTCGTCGCCCAGCGCCGCCAGCGCGCCGGCCTGTCCGTGACTGGTCACATTGAACGGGCCGCGGATGCGATTGAGTTCGCCGATCAGCTCGGGCGCGCCGGTCGCCCAGCCGATCCGCTCGCCGGCCAGACCGTGGATCTTCGAGAATGTTCGCGTGACGAGGACGTTGGCATGGCTGGCCGCCAGCGCAAGACCGTGGTCGTCGTTGTCCGGCGTCAGGTACTCGGCATAAGCCTGGTCGAGCACGAACAGCACGTCGGCCGGCAGCCGGGCGTGGAAGCGGGCGACCTCGTCCCGCGGCACGAAGCTCCCGGTGGGATTGTTCGGATTGGCGAGAAATACCACCCGCGTGCGCTCGGTCACCGCCGCGAGAAGCGTATCGACATCAGCCCCATAGTCGGCATCTGCCGCCTCGACGGGTATCGCCCCGCACCGCCGCGCAGCGATGTCATAGACCACGAAGCTGTAGCGCGGGAACAGCACCTCATCGCCGGGTCCGGCGAATGCCTGCGCGGCAAGGTTGAGCAGTTCGTCCGACCCGGTGCCGCAGACGATCCGTGCGGGATCGATGCCGTGCTTGGCCCCCAGCGCGCGGCGCAGGGCGGTGCTGTCGGGATCGGGATAGCGATTGGGCGGTGCCGCGGTGCCCAACGCCTCGAACACCGCCGGCGAGGTGCCGAGCGGATTTTCGTTCGCTGACAGCTTGATCAATGGTTGGCCAACGGCGTCGCTCGACTTGCCCGGCGTATAGGCGTGAATGCCCGCGATCCAGGGCTTGGGAATAGGTCGGTCGTTCATGTGCTCGGACGCATAGCGGGCAGTCTCGTCCAGGCGAACAAAATCCTGCTTGTCCCGCCCGGCCCGAGACTTGTTGACAGCGCCGCGCGCTTGCCGCCAAGCCGCGCCGCCATGGCAGCACCCACCGCCCGCAGTTTTGCGCTTGCCGCGCCGCTGCCGCTCGATAGCGGGCAGGCGCTCGATGGCGTCGTCGTCGCGTATGAAACGTATGGCGACCTGGCTCCAGACGGGGGCAACGCGATCCTCGTGTGCCATGCGCTGACCGGCGACCAGTACGTCGCGAGCGCCCATCCGTTAACCGGCAAGCCTGGCTGGTGGGCGCGGATGGTGGGGCCTGGCAAGCCGATCGATACCGACCGTTTCCACGTCATCTGCGCCAACGTGATCGGCGGCTGCATGGGTTCGACCGGGCCGGCTAGCCCGGCACCCGACGGCCAGCCGTGGGCCAAGCGATTCCCGGTCATCACTATCCGCGACATGGTTCGCGCTCAGGTTGCGCTGCTCGACGGCATCGGCATCGAGCAACTGCACGCGGTGGTCGGCGGCTCGATGGGCGGGATGCAGGCGCTCAGCCTCGCGGCCAACTTTCCCGACCGCGCCGCGCGCGTGCTGGCGATCGCCAGCACCGCGCGCCATTCGGCGCAGAACATCGCTTTCCACGAAGTGGGCCGCCAGGCGGTGATGGCCGATCCCGACTGGCAGGAAGGCGAATACTACGCCACCGGCCGCGCGCCGGACAAAGGGCTGTCGGTCGCGCGAATGGCAGCGCACATCACTTACCTGTCCGAAAGCGGGTTGACCGAGAAGTTCGGCCGCAACCTGCAGGACCGGCCCGACGGCACGAAGGGCGCCAAAAGCTTCGGCTTCGACGCCGATTTCCAGGTCGAAAGCTATTTGCGCTACCAGGGCAGCGGGTTCACCCAGCGGTTCGACGCGAACAGCTATCTGTATATCACCCGCGCGATGGATTACTTCGACATCGCCGAAGAGCACGGCGGCAAGCTGGCCGATGCGTTCGCCGGCACGCCGGCGCGGTTCTGCCTGGTCAGCTTCGATAGCGACTGGCTCTATCCCACGGCCGAGAGCCGCCACGTGGTCCACGCGCTCAACGCAGCGGGCGCGGCGGTGAGCTTCGTCGAGTTGTCCGCCCCGCACGGGCACGACAGCTTCCTGCTCGATCACGCCGCGCTCGATCGGGTGGTGAAGGGGTTCATCGAATGAGCCAGTTGCGCCCCGATCTCGCGGTGATCGCCAGCCACGTGCGCCCCGGCGCGCGCGTACTCGATATCGGGTGCGGGGATGGCGCGCTGATGGCGGCGCTGCAGTCGGAAAGACACTGCGACGCGCGCGGGATGGAGATCGATGCCGAACTGGTCGAACGTTCGGTCGCGCGCGGCTTGTCGGTGGTGCAGGGCGACGCCGATCGTGACCTCGCCGATTACCCCGACAAGGCGTTCGATTACGCGATCCTCAGCCAGACGCTGCAAACGGCGGCGCGGCCTGACCGTATGCTCGACGAGCTACTGCGCGTCGGGCGGCAGGCGTTCGTCAGCTTTCCCAATTTCGGTCATTGGCGGATGCGGGCGGCGTTGTTGTTCAAGGGCCGCATGCCGGTCACACGGCAGTTGCCGGTAAGCTGGTACGAAACGCAGAACATCCATCATCTCACCGTGACCGACTTTCGGGAACTGCTCGCCGACAAGGGCGTGCGGTGCGAAGGGGCATGGTTCTTCGCCGGCGACCGGGCAATCAAGCCATCGCTGGCCAACTTGCGCGCGGAGCACGCCGTGTTCGAACTCAGCCGATGACCGTCACCCGCTTTGCCCCCTCCCCCACCGGCCTGCTCCACGTCGGTAACATCCGCATGGCGCTGCACAACTGGCTGCTTGCCCGCAAGAACGGCGGCCGCTTCGTGCTGCGGATCGACGATACCGACGCCGCCCGCAGCCGCGAGGAATACGTTGATGCGATCCATTCCGACCTGGCATGGCTGGGACTGGAACCCGACGAAGTTGAGCGCCAGTCGCAAAGGCTTGCGATCTATGAACGAGCTTTCGAGGCTCTGCGCGAGGCGGGCCGCGTCTACCGCTGCTACGAGACCGCACAGGAGCTCGAGCTCAAGCGCAAAGTCCTTCTCGGGCGCGGCCTGCCGCCGATCTACGACCGCGCGGCGCTGGCATTGAGCGAAGCGGATCATGCGCGTCATGCTGCCGACGGCCTGGCGCCGCACTGGCGCTTCAAGCTCGACCACGATCAGCCGATCGCATGGCTCGACGGTATTCGCGGACCCCAGCATTTCGAACCCGCGCAGCTGTCCGATCCGGTCGTGCGCCGAGCCGATGGATCGTGGCTGTACATGTTGCCCAGTGCGATCGATGACATCGACATGGGCATCACCGACGTGTTGCGCGGTGAGGATCACGTCAGCAATACTGCTGCGCAAATTCAAATGTTTACCGCACTTCATGCTGCAGGGTTCGGCGCAGCAAAATCGCTGCCCGACTTTGCGCATGAGGCATTGCTGGTAGGCAGCGAGGGCAAGCTTTCCAAGCGCCTCGGCGCGCTCGGCTGCGACGCATTCCGCGAACGCGGGATCGAGCCCGATGCCGTCGTGGCGCTGCTCGCGCGGCTCGGCACGTCGTTGCCCGTCGAACCGGTTGCAGACCGTGTAAAGCTGATCGAAAGTTTCGACCTCGCCACCTTCGGGCGTGCGCCCGCACGGTTCGATGATGTTGAGCTTGAACGGCTCAACCACGCGATCGTCCATCAATTGGATTACGCGCAAGTCGCCGATCGTCTCCCTGAAGGAATGGATCAGGCCGCCTGGTCGGCCGTTCGGCCCAACTTGGAAACGGTTGCCGGCGCCGCTGACTGGTGGGAGGTCATCACCGGTCCGATCGAAGTGCCGGCCTTATCCGACGAGGATCGCGCGTTCGTCGCCCAAGCAAGTCGGATACTGGTCTGGAGCGGAGACCCTTGGGCCAGCCTGACTGCAAACCTGAAGACGGCAACCGGTCGCAAGGGAAAGGCACTTTTCATGCCTTTGCGCCAGGCACTTACCGGGCGCGAGCATGGACCCGACATGCACGCGTTATTGCCCCTGATCGGTGAAGCCGAGGCGCGCGCGCGACTCTCGCAGGCGGCAGCCTGACGCGGGCCGCCTTTGCAGAACAGCGCGGCTTGCGCTGCTAGCATCACTCCCTGCCGCAGGATTTCCTTTGCCGGAAAAAGTCAGGCGCTCGGCAGGAATGGGCGTCTTGCTGCTGACGGACGATAACGACGATCCGATCAGCGCCTAACTGCGTCGGCTGCCAGGCTGACCCGGCTCGGTTCGAGCTCGTTACCCGTCAGAGTTACCACATGCAGCAGGTTGGTGCTTCCGGGCGTGCCGAACGGCACCCCGGCAAGCGCGATCAGCTTGCTCCCCGCCGTGGCAAAACCTTGACGCAGTGCCATCCGCTTGCCCTTGGCGATCATCTCTTCGAAACTGCCGATGTCCTTGGTGGTCACCGGGTGTGCGCCCCATAGCAACGCCATCCTGCGCGCGGTCCTGATCGACGGCGTCAGCACCAGCATCGGCACGCTCGGACGCTCGCGTGCCACGCGGCGCGCGGTGCTCCCTGAACCGGTGAACACCACGATCCCGCTGATCGCGACGGTATCGGCGATTGTCATGCAAGCGTGGCTGAGCGCATCGGCCGTCGTGCGGTCAGGAGGCGTATCGAGGAATCGCACGCGTGAAACATACGCCTCGTCGCGCTCCACCTGGGCCGCGATCCGGTCCATGATCGCGACCGCTTCGGTCGGCCATTCGCCGGCGGCGGTCTCGGCGCTGAGCATGACCGCGTCCGCCCCGTCGTAAACCGCGTTGGCGACGTCCGACACCTCGGCACGCGTCGGCGTGGGGCTCTCGATCATCGATTCGAGCATCTGCGTCGCGACGATCACCGGCTTGCCGGCGGTACGCGCGAGGTTGACGATCCGCTTCTGAAGCGGCGGCACTTCTTCGGGATCGAGCTCGACCCCCAGATCGCCGCGCGCGACCATGATCCCGTCGCTGAGTTCGATGATTTCCTCGAGCCGGCGGACTGCCGAAGGCTTTTCGATCTTGGCGCACAGCGCTGGCCCCGAAACGGACGAGCCGCCCATGAGTTTGCGCGCTTCGGCGAGATCCTCCGGCCGCTGGACGAACGACAGGCCGATCCAGTCGACGCCCTGCTCGATCGCGAAGGCCAGGTCGCGGCGATCCTTGTCGGTCAGCGCGGGGATCGGTATCTCGGCATCGGGCACGTTGACGCCCTTGCGATCCGAAATGACCCCGCCGACTTCGGCGGAGCACAGGACGCTGTCGGCCTCGGCCTTGATCACCCGCAGGCGTATCTTGCCGTCGTTGATCAGCAGGCGCTGGCCCTTGTGAAGCACCGCGAACAATTCGGGGTGCGGCAGTTCGACGCGGGTCTCGTCGCCGGGCTCGGGGTTGCGATCGAGCGTGAAGTGGCCCGAGTGGCGGATGACCGCCTGTCCGCCTTTGAACACCCCGACCCGCAGCTTGGGGCCTTGCAGGTCGGCGAGAATGGCGATCGGACGGCCGGCGGCTTTTTCGAGCTCGCGGATCGCCTTGATCGTTTCGGCGTGAGTCGCGTGATCGCCGTGACTCATGTTCACGCGAAAGGCGTCGGCGCCGGCGCGCAGCAGCTTTTCGAGCATCTCGGGCGACTTGCTGGCTGGGCCGACGGTAGCCAGGACCTTGACCTTGCGCTTGCGCGGTTCGAGCTTTTGCATCCGCGCCGCCTAGGGCAGGGCGCGAGGGCAACACAAGGAATTCTAGAGATGAGTGCGCCAGACCCGCTCGACCAACTCGACGACGCGACAGCGGCCGCCGCTTTCCGCCGGCTGGCGCGTCACTTGCGCCACCGCTCCGATGCACAGAACATCGATCTGATGGGCCTCGCCGGGTTCTGCCGAAACTGTCTGGCCGACTGGATCGTCGATGCCGGCTATCCCGGAGACAAGACGGCGGCCCGCGCATTGATCCACGGGATGTCGGCCGGCGAGTGGAAGGCCAACCACCAGTCCGAAGCGACGCCCGAACAACTCGCGCGGATGGACGCAAAGCCTCGCGCGCAACGCGGCGAGCTGAGAAGTTTTCCAACCGGTCTTCAAAGGTCCCGGCGCTCTGGCTATCGAGCCGGCAACCGATTCTCACCTTACCGGAGCTTTTACGACATGGCCGATGCCACCGACGACCGCCTGCGCCTGCTGATCGAGCGCATCGAGCGCCTCGAGGAAGAAAAGAAGGGCATCGCCGATGACGTGCGCGACGTTTATGCCGAGGCCAAGGCGGTCGGCTACGACGCGAAGATCATGCGCCAGGTCGTGCGCTTGCGTAAGATGAAGCCCGACGACCGTGCCGAGATGGAAACCATCCTCGAGCTTTACAAAAACGCGCTTGGGCTCGGCTGAATCCGGAACACCGCTGGACCTTCGTTCATTCCTTCCTCGAACGCAGTCGAGGAGCGCGGCATGGCCCAGGATACCGAAACCGTCGAAAAGGCTTTCGTCGAGGAAACCGGCGAAGAACCCAAAATGCCGGGCCATGAGACCCGGATGCGCGACAAGCCCGAATGGGAGCCGCGCTATCCGGGGTCGGGCCGCCTGAAGGACAAAGTCGCAATCGTCACGGGCGGCGACAGCGGCATCGGCCGCGCGACCGCAGTGCTGTTCGCGCGCGAAGGCGCCAAAGTGGCCATCGCTTATCTCGAAGAGGATGACGACGCCAGGATCACCGCCACGGCGATCGAGAAGGAGGGCAGCGAGGCGCTTCTCCACCGCGGCGATCTCGGCGATCCCGAAGTCGGCAAGGCGCTGGTCGAGAAGGTGATCGACAAGTGGGGGCGGCTCGACGTGCTGGTCAACAACGCCGGCGAGCAGCATCCCGACAAGGACATCCGCGACATCACCGTGGAGCAGCTTCAGCGTACATTCCAGACCAACATCTTCTCGATGTTCTACCTCGTCCAGGCGGCGCGGCCGCACCTCAAGAAAGGCGCGGCGATCGTCAACTGCACGTCGGTGACGATGTATCAGGGAGCCAAGGAGCTGCTCGATTACAGCGCAACCAAAGGCGCGATCACCGCGTTCACTCGCTCGCTTTCGGAGAACCTGATCGGCGACGGCATTCGCGTAAACGCGGTGGCGCCGGGACCGATCTGGACCCCGCTCAACCCGTTCGGCGGCGCGAGCCCCGAAAAGATGAAGACGTTCGGCAAGGACACACCGATCGGTCGCCCCGGCCAGCCCAACGAAGTTGCCCCGGCGTTCCTGTTCCTGGCGTGCGAGGATTCCAGCTACATGTCGGGCCAGGTGCTCCACCCCAACGGCGGAACGGTGGTCAACGGATAAGCTGGAGAGCTACGACGCGCCCAACACAAGCAGGCCGGCAAATACGCTGTTGTGGAGGATATGTAGCGCCATTCCGGTAAGCAGCCCGCGGTTGACCCGCAGATAGCCCAGGATCAGGCCGAGCAGGAGTTGGGGCAGCACCAGCGGCAGCTGCGCGGGTGACGGAGCGCCGCCGAAATTGGTCAGGTGCATCCCCGCAAACAGCAGCGCGCTGGTATAATAGAACCATCTGAAATGGCGCTGGAACCAGCCGAGTGGCGGTCGGCCCCGCAGCGCGAACAGCGCCGCCGCGGCGGCGATGACGCTTCCGGCCATACCGGCGATCTTCAAGCTGGGTTCGTTGAAGAACAGCATTACCGCGCCGCCTGCCAGCAGTGCCAGCACGGCCGTCACGTGTCCCGGCCGGCCCGACAGCCAGCCGCGGAACAGCGTCTCTTCGGCGATCGGCGCGCCTACCACCATGAATGCAATCAGCATCGGGGTCAGATCGAGCTCGTTGAGCATATGCTCGGGCAGCTTGAGGCCTAACCAGGTCGCCAGTCCGATGGCGCCCAACACGGCCGCCATCAGAGCCATGTCGAGCCCGAACAGCGGCGGCAGCGCGCGCGCCGACCCCTTGAGCGCGATCTGCGCGCGGTCGGGCAGCACAGGGTGACGCAGGAATGCGAGGAAGCCGCGCCACTCGGCAGGCAGGCGCATCGACAGGCCGCCGTTCGCCGCTTCCGGCGACAGGCCGGCACTTGTGGGTTGCCCGCTCATGCGGCTAATGCGCCCTTCGCTAACACGTAATTACTGGCAAGAACGGACTTATGGCAGGCCATTCCAAGTTCAAAAATATCATGCACCGCAAGGGCGCACAGGACAAGAAGCGCTCGGCGTCGTTCTCCAAGCTGAGCCGCGAGATCACCGTCGCGGCCAAGATGGGCGCGCCCGACCCGGATATGAACCCGCGCCTGCGGCTGGCGGTCAACAACGCCAAGGCGCTGTCGATGCCCAAGGACAACATCCAACGCGCGATCGACAAGGCCAGCGCCAACGAAGGCGATGACTACGAGGAAGTGCGCTACGAAGGCTACGGCCCGGGCGGGGTGGCGCTGATCGTCGAGGCGCTGACCGACAACCGCAATCGCACCGCCACCAACGTGCGCACCGCGTTCGCCAAGAACGGCGGCAACCTCGGCGCGACCGGCGCGGTCAGTCACGGGTTCGAGCGCAAGGGCCTGATCGAATATCCGGCCGGCGCGGGTGACGAGGACAAAGTGCTCGAAGCCGCGATCGACGCCGGCGCCGACGACGTCGAAAGCGGCGACGATGGCCACAGCATATGGACCGACATGGAGAGCTTGCACGAAGTGGCCGGGGGCCTCGAACGGGTGTTGGGCGAGCCCGAGGCGGTCAAGCTGGCGTGGAAGCCGAACCTGACGGTCGACGTCGCCGAGGGCGAAGCACAGACGCTCTTCAAGCTGGTCGACGCGCTCGAGGACGACGATGACGTGCAGACCGTGTGGGGCAACTACACGATCAGCGACGAGGTAATGGACAAGCTGGCTTGATGTGGGCGCTGCTCGCCAGGGCGCTGCTCGCCGGGGCGATGATCGCGGCGATATCGGAAATCGGACGGAGACTGCCCGCGACTGCGGCGATCGTCGCGTCGCTGCCGCTGATCTCGGTGCTCGGAATGATCTTCCTGTGGCACCAGCGGCCCGATCCGGGAAACATGGCGATCCATTCCGAGGCCACGTTCTGGTACGTTTTGCCGAGCTTGCCGATGTTCCTGCTCATCCCGGCGCTGCTGCGCGGCGGGGTCAATTTCTGGCTCGCGCTAGCCGCCGGCTGCGTGCTGACGGTGCTGCTTTATCTGGCCATGATGCAGATCGGGCCCAGAATGGGTCTGCGCCTTTGATCATCGAGCCATGATCATTCTGGGCCTGGACCCTTCGCTTTCCTGCACAGGCTGGGGCGTGATCAGGTCCGAAGGATCGCGGCTCGCTCATATCGCCAACGGCCAGGTGCCGACCGATGCCCGGGCGCCGATGGCCGAGCGGCTGCATCACCTGCACGATGCGGTCGCCGCGCTGATCGCGGTCCACGCGCCTGACCGGGTGGCAGTGGAAGAAGTGTTCGCCAACAAGAACCCGCAATCGACCTTGAAGCTCGCCCAGGCGCGCGGCGCTGTGCTGGCGGCGTGCGGGCGCGCAGGCGTCCCGGTGGGCGAGCATGCCGCGCGGCTGGTCAAGAAGGCGGTGGTCGGGACCGGCGCGGCGGAGAAGGCGCAAGTCCAGGCGATGCTCAAGGTGCTGTTGCCGGGAGCGCAGGTCGCCGGGGCCGATGCCGCCGACGCACTCGCGGTGGCGATCGCCGATGCGCATCTCACGCGGTGAGGCTGTCCTACACCGGATTGGCCTGATAACCCGCCGACATGGCTTGCGTTCGACCGTCTTCCACCGATGATTCCGCCCCGCGCAGTGCGGTTCGGCTTTTGGCACCAGGACAGTGTAACATGTGTAACATGCGTGCCTGTGGCCACGGCCGCCGCTGATGTATCTGGTGGTGTTCCGCAACCGCAAGCGCGCCGGCATGGATGCCGCCGCGTACGATGCCGACGCCGACGCGATGGCCGCAATGGCCGCACGGCAGCCGGGCTACCGCGCGTTCAAGTCGTACACCGCCCAAGACGGCGAAGTGGTCGCGATCAGCGAATGGGACGATGAAGCGGCGGCGCGCGCATGGGGCAGGCTTGCCGAGCACCGCGCGGTCCAGCACAAGGGGCGCGAAAGCTATTATGCCGAGTACACGCTGTTCGCCTGCCCCGAGCCGCGCGTTCACCGCTTTAACGGAAGCCAACGATGACGATCCATTTCTACGGTATCACCAACTGCGACAGCGTGCGGAAGGCCCGTGCCTGGCTCGACGCGAAGGGGATTGCCTACGAATTCCACGACTTCAAAAAGGAAGGCGCCGACCAGGATCGACTGCGCGGCTGGGTCGAAGCGGTCGGCTGGGAAGCGGTGCTCAACCGCAAGGGCACGACTTTCCGCGGGCTCGAACCCGCGCAGAAGGAAGGCCTCGATGCTGAAAAGGCGATCCGCCTGATGGACGCCCAGCCGACTACCATCAAGCGCCCGGTGATCGAGTACGGCGGCGGCGTGCTGGTCGGATTCGATGCCGACGTCTGGGAGTCAGAACTGGGTTGATCCGGTGAGTCCGCTGGAAATTGCCGGGGCGATCCTCGGCCTCGCCAACATTGTCCTGCTGATCCGCCGATCGGTGTGGAACTTCCCCGCAGCGATGGCGATGGTTACCTGCATCGGCATCGTGCTGTTCGAGGCCAAGCTGTACGCCGAATCGGGCCTGCAGGTGTTTTTCTTCGTAGTTAACGCATGGGGCTGGTGGCTGTGGACCCGCGCCCGCCGCGCCGACGATGGCGTGGCGGTCGGCTGGCTCAGGTGGCCGGCGCGGATCGCAGGGGGCGCAGCGACCGCGCTGGTCAGCGTGGCGCTCGGGCTGTCGCTGTCGCGGTATACCGACGCCGCGCTGCCGATGGCCGATAGCGCGGTAGCCGGCATGAGCATCGCGGCGCAGCTCCTGCTCAGCTTCCGCCGGATCGAGAGCTGGGTGCTGTGGATCGTCGTGGATACGGTTTCGATCGCGCTCTATGCGATCCGCGACTTGCACCTGCTCGCAGGGCTTTACGTTGCATTCCTCGTGCTGTCGGTGATCGGCTTGCGCGAATGGACCCGCGCAGGAGGCGCGAAACCGGCATGATTCGAATCTGTTTCCACGGCGCCGAGAGCACCGGCAAGTCCGCCCTGGCCGAGCTGCTGGCGAGCGAATGGGGGTGCCCGCTCGTCACCGAGTACGGCCGTACTTACGCCGAGACGGTGACGACCAAATTTGCGATGGACGATCTGCTGACGATCGCGCGCGAACAGGATCGGGCGATGCGCGAAACTTGCGCCGGCCGCCCGCCGCTGGTCCTGCTCGATACCGATCCGCTGATGACCGCCGCTTGGGCGCGGATGCTGTTCGGCCGGGTGCCCGACGAATTACTCACCTACGACAAGGCGGAGCTCTATTTGCTGTTCGCGCCCGACGTACCGTGGGTGTTCGACAGCACCCGTTTTTTCGGGCTCGAGGAGGCACGCGCGGAGTTCGCGCAGATCGCCGAGGATATGCTGACGCAGGCCGGCGTGCGGGTCGAACGTATCTCTGGCGATTGGGCGGCGCGCGAGGCGCAGGCCCGCACTGCGATCGGTGCAGCGCTCGGGTGAGGTTCAGCTCTGCCTCGCCACAAGCCGGTCGCATGCGAATCGTGCTTGCCTTTGCCGGCTTTATCCTGGTGCTCGCGCTGGCGTTTCCGGCACACGCGCAACTCATCATCGCCCACCGGGGTGCGAGCGGCGAGCGGCCCGAACACACGCTCGCTGCCTACGAACGCGCGATCGACGAAGGCGCCGATTTCATCGAACTCGATCTGGTGTCGACGAAGGATCTTCAACTCGTCGCGCGGCACGAGAACGAACTGTCGGACACCACGGATGTCAGCGCCCACGACGAATTCGCTGACCGCCGGCGCGCGAAGGAGATCGACGGCAAGCTGATCAACGGGTGGTTCGCCGAGGACTTCACGCTGGCGGAACTGCGCACGCTGCGCGCCCGCGAGCGGCTGGCGGACTTGCGCCCCGGCAACGCGCGCTACGACGGGCTTTATCAGGTGCCGACACTGGCCGACGTGCTCACGCTGGTCCGCGCGAAGCAGGCTGAAAGCGGACGCACGATCGGTCTCTATCCCGAACTCAAGCATCCGACCTTCCTGCTGACCCAGGGGATCGACACGGTGGATTTGCTGGTCACTGCTTTGAAAAAGGCAGGCCTCGACAAGGCCGATGCAGCGATCTTTATCCAGTGCTTCGAAATCGCGCCGCTCCAGCGGCTGGACAGGCTGACCGGCGCGCGGCTGGTCCAGCTGGTCTCCCCCGACGGAGGCCCGGCGGACGAGGCGGGGGTGACTTATGCCGAGATGCTCACGCCGAGCGGCCTGGCGGCGATCGCCAAGTACGCCGACGCGATCGGTCCCGACGTTCGCCAGATCATTGGCATGGATGGCAAGCCCACCGGCGTGGTCGATCGGGCGCACGCGGCGGGGCTCAAGGTGCACGGCTGGACGCTGCGCAAGGAAAACGCCTTTCTGCCCGCGCCGATGAAGGTGGGCAGCGACCCCGCCGGAACGGGCAATTACGCGGCTGCGTGGGGTATGCTCGCGGCGACCGGGGTCGATGCGCTGTTCACCGACGATCCCGCGCTTGCCGCCGGGCTCAGGCGCTCGGCGCGGCCGTGACGATAAAGTTGAGCGACAGGTCGGTCGACAGATGCAGCCCCTTGCCGGGCGAAAAGGCGATCCCGGTCGGCTCGCTCATCGCCAGTCCCGCTTCGGCCAGCAGTTCGCGCAACTCATCGGGGGTGATGAAATCGTCCCAGTGATGCGTGCCGCGCGGCACCAGCCCGACCGCTTCGGCCGCGCCGACCAGCAGCAGGCGCGATTGCGCTGTACGGTTGGGGGTCGAAAGCACGATCAGCCCGCCGGGCGCGAGGCGATCCGCGAGTGCGCTCACGAACGCGCGCTTTTCGGCAACATGCTCGATCACTTCCATGCAGGTGACCAGATCGAACTGGGCCGGACCCAGCTCGCTCAGCTCACCGGCGCGGTAGCGGATATCGAGCCCCGAGCCCTGGGCGTGTGCGGTGGCCGCCGCGACATTCTCGGGCGCGGCATCGAGACCGGTCGTTCGCGCGCCGAGCCGCGCGAGTGGTTCGCACAGCAGGCCTGCGCCGCAGCCGACATCGAGCACGGTCTTGCCGGCAAGCGGGCGCAGGCTCTCGCTCGCGCCCGGCCAGTGCCGATCGATTGCCGAGCGGATGAAAGCGAGTCGCACCGGGTTCAGCCGATGCAGCATCGCCGACGAGCCCTTCGGGTCCCACCATTCGCGCGCCAGCTTGCCGAAGTGCGCAGCCTCTTCGGCGCGGATCGTCCGCCCCCCGGCCGTTGGTACCGCCAAAGAATTGGTATCCGAGCGCTGTGTTGCATCGACCATGCGGCACCCGTAACAGCGCGGCCATAACGCATCCAGCGGGGAGTGGTGCACTGGCGCGCATCGTGATGAAATTCGGCGGCACGTCGATGGCCGGGACCGAGCGCATCCGCCGGGTGGCCAACATCGTGCGCAAGCAGGCCGCGCGCGGCAACGAGGTCGCGGTGGTGGTCAGCGCCATGGCGGGCGAGACCGATCGGCTGGTCAATTTCTGCCGCGAGGCGAACCCGCTCTACGACCCGGCCGAATACGATGTCGTCGTCGCCAGCGGCGAGCAGGTGACCAGCGGCCTGCTCGCGCTGACGCTCCAGGCCTTGGGCTGCAAGGCGCGCTCGTGGCTCGGCTGGCAGCTACCGGTCCATACCATCGAAGCGCACGCGAAAGCACGCATCGCGGACGTCGAGAGCGGGGCACTCCTTGCCAGCATGGCTGCCGGGGAGATCGCGGTCATTCCGGGGTTCCAGGGCGTCGGCGACGACGGCCGCATCACCACGCTCGGGCGGGGCGGCTCGGACACCTCGGCGGTCGCGATCGCGGCGGCGATCGGGGCCGATCGGTGCGATATCTACACCGACGTCGACGGCGTCTACACCACCGATCCGCGGATCGTCGCCAAGGCGCGCAAGCTGAAGGCAGTGACGTACGAGGAAATGCTCGAGCTGGCGAGCGTCGGCGCCAAAGTACTGCAGACCCGCTCGGTCGGGCTGGCGATGAAGGAGGGCGTGCGGGTACAGGTGCTTTCCAGCTTCATCGGCGACGATGCGGTTCCCGCCGACCAACTGCCCGGCACGCTGATCGTGTCCGAGGCCGAAATGAACCAGTTAGTGGAGAACGGCGAAATGGAACGCCAGCACGTGACCGGCATCGCGCACGACAAGAACGAGGCCAAGGTGATCCTCACCCGCGTGCCCGACAAGCCCGGCGCGGTGGCGCACATTTTCGCCCCGCTCGCCGCCGCCTCGATCAACGTCGACATGATCATCCAGAACGTCGGCCGCGACAAAGGTGAGACCGACGTGACGTTTACGGTCCCGATGGCCGATCTCGCGCGTGCTCAGGCTCTGCTCGAGGACAAGCGCGGCGACATCGGCTTCAACCGCATCATCACCGATAGCAAGATTGCCAAGATCAGCGTCGTCGGGGTCGGCATGAAGAGCCACGCCGGCGTCGCCGCGACAATGTTCAAGGCGCTCGCCGAACGCGGCATCAACATCCAGGCGATCTCAACTTCCGAGATCAAGGTCAGCGTGATGATCGACGAGGACGAGACCGAGCTTGCGGTGCGCGTTCTCCACACCGCGTATGGCCTCGACGCGCCTGACGAATCCGGCGAGGAAACGGCCTAGCCGCACCGCTGCTCTTTACCTCGCGCGCGCCATACCGCATTCTTCAATCGGGAAGATAACGTGGGAGCAGGGTTCATGCGATTCGGATTGATTGTGGCCGCGGTGCTCGGCGCGCTCGGGTCGCCGTCGTTCTCACAGGATACGGCAGCTCCGGACTACGCACAGGAGGAAACCTGGCTTTGCCGGCCCGACCGCATCGATGCCTGCGCCACCGATCAGTCGATCACCGTGGTGGAAGCGAGCGGAGCGAGCCACGCCGAACCGCTGGTGCCCGATGCGGACCGCCCGTTCGATTGCTTCTACGTCTATCCCACCGTGTCGAACGATCCCGGCGGCAACAGCGACATGCATGCCGGCGCCGAAGAGTTGCGCGTCGCGCACGCGCAGGCCGCACGCTTTCGCCAGCACTGCCGCGTTTTCGCCCCGCTCTACCGCCAGGTCACGCTCACTGCGCTGCGCCGCGCGATGACGGGCGGCGCGAGCGACGCCGACCGCGCGCTCGCGTTTGGCGACGTGCGCGCCGCGTGGCGCAGCTACCTCGCTCGCGACAATAATGGGCGGGGGGTCGTGCTCATCGGGCACAGCCAGGGGAGCGGCATGCTGGCCCAATTGCTCAAGGGCATGGATTCGCCCGATGAGCGGGCCAGGATCGTCTCGGCTCTCCTACTGGGGACCAACGTCGAGCGCTCAGCAAGCGATCCCGCGGCGGGCGACTTTGCGTGGATGCCGACATGCAGGCATGCCGACCAGCACGGTTGCCTAGTGACTTACGTGTCGTTTCGCCGCGACGTTCCGCCGCCGCCGGCAAGCCGCTTCGCGCGCGCGAAGGGCGCCGGGATGCACACGGTGTGCGTAAATCCAGCCGCGCTGCTCGGGCGTCCGGGCAGTACCCAGGCGGTTTTCTCGACCGGCGGGGTCGGTACTTCGAGCAATCCGATGAACGAGTGGGCGAAAGGCCAGGCCTTGCCGACGACCAACTTCGTCGCGGTCCCTGGGCTGATCTCGGCCGAGTGCGTGGCGAAGGACGGCGCGAACTACCTTGCAGTGACGGTCAATGGGAATGTGGCGGACCCGCGTGTCGACGACGTCACCGGCGACGTTGTCGCGGGGGGCGTGCGGCTCGACGATTGGGGCCTGCACTTGATCGACATGCCGGTGGTGATGGGCGACCTTGTCGAGTTGACGCGCCGGCAACACGCTTCATGGGCTGCAGCGCGCTGATCGGTCCCGCACTTGTGAGCGGCGTTTCCAACCCGTAAGCGCGCTCGGATGAGCAGCTATCCCAAAACGCAGCGCCTGATGGCGCGCGGGCGCGAATTCCTAGGCAGCAACTACGCGATCCTGTGCGGCGCGATGAGCTGGGTCAGTGAGCGTAATCTCGTCTCCGCGATCAGCAACGCCGGCGGGTTCGGGGTGATCGCCTGCGGAGCGATGACTCCCGAACTGCTCGATGCCGAGATCGCCGCTACCAAGGCGCTGACCGACAAGCCGTTCGGCGTGAACCTGATCACGATGCACCCCATGCTGTTCGACCTGATCGAGGTGTGCGGCCGGCATGGTGTGGGCCATGTGGTGCTCGCGGGTGGTATCCCGCCAAAGGGTAGCGTCGAGGCGATCAAGGGCTTCGGCGCCAAAGTCGTGGTGTTTGCGCCGACGCTTGCGCTGGCCAAGAAGCTGCTCCGGTCCGGCGGCGACGCGCTGGTGATCGAGGGGATGGAAGCCGGCGGCCACATCGGCCCCGTCTCGACCAGCGTGCTGGCGCAGGAAATGCTTCCCGAACTGAGCGAGGAATATCTGGTGTTCGTCGCCGGCGGGATCGGGCGCGGCGAGGCGATCGCTGGATACCTCGAAATGGGCGCGGTCGGGGTCCAGCTCGGCACCCGCTTCGCCTGCGCCACCGAAAGCATCGCCCACCCGGATTTCAAAAAGGCGTTCTTCAGGGCCAGCGCGCGCGAGGCAGTCGCCAGCGTGCAGGTCGATCCGCGCCTGCCGGTAATTCCCGTCCGCGCACTCAAGAATCAGGGCTCGGAGCTGTTTACTGCCAAGCAGCGCGAAGTCGCGGCGCTGCTCGACAGCGAAGCGGTCGAGATGGGCGAGGCGCAGCTTCAGATCGAGCATTACTGGGCTGGCGCGCTCCGTCGCGCGGTGATCGACGGCGATATCGAGAACGGGAGCCTGATGGCCGGACAATCGGTCGGCATGGTGAAGACCGAGGAGCCGGTAGCGGACATCATGGCGCAACTGATGGCTACCAGCGAGGCCGCGCTCAGCCGCCGATAAAAAGGCGGAGTTGCAATTTAGGAAACATGTAGGGCGATCGGCGTTAATCGGGTGTCCGCCACTCGATCGACAGGTCCCCTATGTCCGCACGCATAACTCCCAAGGCCACGATCGGCGGAATTCCGATCCACGCCATGCTGGTCCCGTTCCCCATCGTCTGCTTCGTAGGGGCGCTCCTGACCGACATCGCCTATGCCAATACGGCGGTCATCCAGTGGACCAATTTCTCGCAATGGCTACTCGCGTTTGGAACACTGTTCGCAGGAATCGCGGCGGTTTTCGGGCTGATCGATTTCTTCCTCGGCAGTCGCGGCGACCGGCCGACGATCGGATACATACACCTTGTCGGCAACCTCGCGATCTTCGTCATCTCGCTGTTCAACAATTTCGTCCACGCGCGTGACGGCTGGACGTCGGTTGTGCCCACCGGACTGATCCTGTCAGTGATCACCGTACTGTTGCTGATCGTCACCGGCCACCTCGGCCACCGGCTGTCGTTCTTCCACGTGGCGACCGGAGACCGGCGATGAACCCGCGGCTGCTCGTCACTGCCGCCGGGCTTGCCGCGCTCGCGCTTGCCGGGTGTTCGAAGCCGATCATCGACCCTTCGCGCCAGATCGGGGCAAACCCGTTCCTGCCCGAACCCGACCAGTTCCTGCTGCCGCCGATGGGCATCGCCAACATCGTCGGTTGGAAGGATGGCCAGATGCCGACGGTGCCGGCGGGGTTCACCATCACGCCGTTCGCGACTGACCTCGCCGGCCCGCGCCGGGTGCTCGGCTTGCCCAATGGCGACGTACTGGTGGTCGAATCCGGTGGTCCCGGCCTTGAACCGATTACCCGTCCCAAGAACATCATATTCGGCTTGGTCCTCGGCGCGTCGCATTCCGACAAGCCGCCCGCCAATGACCTGCTGCTGCTGCGCGATACCGACGGGGACGGCAAGGCTGACCAGAAGACGGTGCTCGCCTCCAAGCTTGATTCGCCGTTCGGGATCGTGGTCCACGGCGGATACCTCTACGTCGCGGAGACCGGGGCCATCCTGCGGTGGGACTTCACACCGGGGCAGACCTCGCTCGGCAAACCCACCAGATTGACCGACCTGCCCAAGGGCCAGATCGACCACCATTGGACCAAGGATCTGGCGATCAGCCCCGATGGCAGCAAGCTCTATGCTGGCGTCGGGTCCAACTCGAATATAACCGAAAACGGGCTCGAGGCGGAAGAAGGGCGGGCGGCGATATGGGAAATTCATCCCGAAGACGGCGCCAAGCGCCTGTACGCCACCGGCCTGCGCAACCCCAACGGGCTGACCTTCAACCCGGCCAGTGGCGAGCTGTGGACGGTGGTCAACGAACGCGACGAACTCGGTAACGATCTGGTGCCCGATTACATGACCCACGTGCAGCGAGGCGGGTTCTACGGGTGGCCATACAGCTATTATGGCCAGCACGTGGATAAACGGGTTCGCCCCCAACGGCCGGACCTGGTCAAGAAGGCGATCCCGCCTGACTACGCACTTTCGTCGCACGTCGCGGCGCTGGGACTGATATTCGAAAACGGCTCATCGTTTCCCGCGCAGTACAAGGGCGGCGCCTTTGTCGGAGAGCATGGAAGCTGGGACCGTCAGAAGCCCAACGGCTACGCGGTGATGTTCGTCCCCTTTACCGCGGGGCGACCGAGCGGCAAGGCGCAGACTTTCGTCGGCGGTTTTACCGACAAGGACTTCACCGTCCGCGGGCGACCAGTGGGGGTCGCCTTCGATGCGCGCGGAGCGCTGTTGATTGCCGATGATGGAGGCAACGTAATCTGGCGGGTGACTCCCAAGGCCTCCGCGCCCGTCGCCGCGCCGGCTGGCTGACCCCTGTCCGGCGTACTAGGCCATCGGTTTCGGCTGCCATAACTCGATCTTGCGGCCTTCGGGATCGACGATATGCGCGAAGCTGCCGTTTGCCTCGTCGGGCATGCGCAGGATCGGCTCGACCCCGTGGGTGGCGCAACGGGTGAGCATCGCTTCCAAGTCATCGACCATCAGATTGACCATGAAGCGCTCCTCGGACGGTGCGAAATAGTCGCTGCTCGCATCGAACGGACTGAACACCGTGCCCGCGCCCGGATGCGCTGCGGCGGTCGCGGGCTCGAACACCACTCCGCCCCAGCCTTCGAATTCGATGCCGAGCACGCGAGTGTACCACTCGCGCGTTGCCTCGGGACTTTCCGATTTGAAGAACAGGCCTCCCAGGCCGATCACTTTCGCCATGTCTTGCGCGCCTCCCACCAGTGTGATGGCGGCCACTCTACGCGCTAATGGCCGGGACGCCAGAGCGCCTGCACCAGCATCATGCTGCCGACCGCAATGAACAGCGCGGCGGCGGCGATGCGGACCGCTTTCAGCGACACGCGCCTGACCAGCGCATCGCCCAGCAGCACGGCGGGCACATTGGCCATCATCATTCCCATGGTGGTGCCCGCCGCGACCGCGAGCACATCATGGAAACGCGCGCCCAGGGCGATCGTGGCGAACTGGGTCTTGTCGCCCATCTCGACGATGAAGAACGCCACCAGCGTGGTCGCGAACGCGCCGCGCGCGGTTACCGCCGGTGCTTCGGCCTCGTCGAACTTGTCGGGCACCAGCGTCCACAGCCCCATGGCGATGAAGCTGGCCGCAACGATCAACCGGAAAGTGTGCCCGGCGAAAAAGTCGGCCGCCAGGCTGCCGGCCCACGCGGCGAGCGCGTGATTGAGGATGGTCGCGAAGAATATGCCGGCGATGATCGGCAGCGGGCGGCGGAAGCGGGTGGCGAGGACTATTGCCAGCAGCATCGTCTTGTCGCCGATCTCGGCGAGCGCGACCAGCGCGGTAGAGGTGAGCAGGGCATCCATCGCGCGGCGCTGTGGCCGAATGGATGGAGCTGCACAATGCAGGAGCGCGCCCACCTGCGGGCTCGCGCGCTCCTGCTAAGTTCAGATCAGGCGAAGGCGTCTTTCTTGACCGTGATCACCTGCGCGTAAGTGAATTCCTTGAGACCCTCGATCCCGTATTCGGCGCCGAAGCCCGATTGCTTGTGGCCTCCGAACGGGGCGAACGGCGACAGGTGGAGGTATTCGTTGACCCATACCGTCCCGGTCTCGAGCTGCTCGGCAACGGCCACGCCCTTGTCGGTGTCGCCGGTCCACACCGCCCCGGCGAGACCGTATTCGGAGTTGTTGGCGCGGGCGATCGCTTCCTCGGTGGTCGAGAATTTCATCAGTGGCATGACCGGGCCAAACTGTTCCTCGGCCACGATCCGCGCATCCTCGGGTGGATTGTCGAGGATCGTGATCGGCACGTAGTATCCCGAGCCCGATGGATCGACCTCGCCACCGACGAGGAACTTGTAGCCGTTGTCCTTGGCGTCCTTGATCAGCTCGCATACGCGATCGAACTGCTTCTTGTTCTGGATCGGCCCCACCCCGGTTCCCTGCTGCGCGCCGTCGCCGACGGTCACGTTCTTCGCATATTCGGCGATCGCCTGGCTGAGTTCGTCATAGATGTCTTCGTGAATGTAGATCCGCTTGGCCGCGACGCAGATCTGGCCGGCGTTGGAGAAGCTCGACCAGAACAGTTGCTCGGCGACCTTGGAAACGTCGGCATCGGGCAGCACGATCGAGGCGTCGTTGCCGCCAAGCTCGAGGGTGATGCGCTTCAGGTCCTTCGATGCGCCCTCCATGATTTTCTTGCCGGTCGCGGTCGAGCCGGTGAAGGTGATCTTGTCGATATCGGGGTGCTCGGTGATCAGCGGGCCGAGAGTGTCCTCGCCAGTGATGATGTTGACCGTGCCTGCCGGCACGATGTCCTTGATCAGCTCAGCGATCTTCAGCGTCGTCAGCGGGGTGAAGGGCGAGGGCTTGAGCACGATGGTGCACCCCGACAGCAGTGCTGGGACAATCTTCTGGATCGCCATCATGACCGGGAAATTCCACGGAACGATGCCGCCGACCACGCCCACCGGCACCCGCCGGGTGCGCGACAGACGCTGGTCGCTATCCTCGTTGACAACTTCGTCGAGATTGAGCGTTGCCTGCGCGGCAGCCATTCCGGCGGCGCCGAAGATTTCCATCTGCGCCTGCGCATGCGGCTTGCCCTGCTCGGTGGTGAGCAGGCGAAACAGCTCGTCGGCATTATCCTTGATTGCGGCGGCGATGCCGTTGATCACCCGGCGGCGTTCCTCGATCGGGGTCTTTTTCCAGGTGATGAATGCGCGGCGCGCCGCGGCGACTGCGCGATCGAGCTCTTCCTGCCCGCAGGCCGGCACGGTGGCGATGACCTGTTCGTTGGCAGGGTTGATGACCTCGATCGTCGCTTGCGTGGTGACGAGCTCGCCGTCGATCAGGTTGGCATAAGTCTCGGGCATCGGGCTCTCCAGTGTTCGCTATCAGGGCGAATTCGATTCGGTTGTGGCGTGCAACTTACCACGCCCGGCGCGCGTGCAAACCGCAATACGCTAGGGCAGGCAGTAGCCGCGCTATTTGCGAGCCGTGGCCTGTCCCTCGAGCGCCTTGTCCTCGTTCGACCGCTTGATCAGGAACTGGCGGATCGCCTCGGCATCGGCCGGACGGAGCGCGGTTGCGAAGCTGACCATGCCGTTGTGCCGCAGCGCGCCGTCGATGACGATCGACTTGAGCGCGTCGGGATAGCCGATCGCCGCCGAGTGCCGCAAGTCGGGAACCAGTCCGCCCGCGATGGCCGCGTCGCCATGGCAGACCGAGCAATAGCGCGCATAAAGGTCGCCGCCGTGCGCGACTTGCTCGACGGTGCCGGTGAAAGGCGGCGGGTCGAGTACCTGCTTGGCCATCGGTGGGGCCTCAGGGAGCTTGGCGATTCCGCCGAGCTTGAACACCAGCAGCCGGCTGATGTTGCGCACCGGGCCCGACTTGTCGGCCACGATGCCCGCGGCAAGATCGTACACGCCGCCCCAGCCTGCAAGGACGGCGACATATTGTTCGCCGTTCAACGAATAAGTCATCGGCGCCGCAATGACCCCGGTCTGGGTCGGGAACGACCACAGCTTCGCGCCGGTATCGGCGCGGTAGGCGCGAAATTCGCTTCCCGCCGTGCCCTGAAACACCAGGTTGCCTGCGGTCGCCAGCGTGCCGCCGTTCCACGGGCCCGGATAGGGAACGACCCAGGCCTTGGCCTGCTTGACCGGGTCCCACGCCACCAGCGAGCCGGTGGTGGCCGCCTTGGCGGCGGCGCGCGCGGCTTTGTCGGCGGGCATCGCGGTCTTGCCGCTGTCGAGGCCGATCTGGAAACCGATGTCGCTCTCTTTCCAGCCCTGCTGCGCGAGGTAAGCCGCGGCGACTTCGCTGGTGGGAATATAAACCAGGCCGGTCGTGGCGCTCATGCTCATCGGATGCCACGAATGTGCGCCCATCGCGCTCGGGAAGGAGATGAACGGCTTGCCCGTCTGCTCGTAGCGCGCCTCAGGGTTGATCGTCGGCTTGCCGGTCTTGGGATCGATCCCGGTGGTCCAGTTCTGCGTTGCAAACGGCTTGGCGGAGATGAACTGGCCGGTCTTGGCGTCGACTACGTAGAAATAGCCGTTCTTGGGCGCGTGCATCGCGACGTGGCGCTGCTGGCCGCCGATCTCGAGATCGGCGAGCATGATCTGTGCGTTGCTGTCGAAGTCCCACCGATCCTCGGGCGTTTCCTGGAAGTGCCAGCGGTACTGCCCGGTATCGGCATCGACCGCGACAATCGACGCGGTGTAGAGCGCGCCGCCGGTACCTCGGTCAACCGCGTTGGGGTTCCACGGTTCAGCGTTGCCGGTGCCGAACAGCACGAGGTTGGTTTGCGGATCGTAGACGATCGAATCCCACACCGTGCCGCCGCCACCCAGCTTCCACCATTCGCCGCCCCAGGTCTTCGCGGCGGCTTCCATCGCCGATGCGTTGACGCCGTCCTTGTCGAATCCGTCGGCAGGATTGCCGGGTACGGTGTTAAAGCGCCATACCTCCTTGCCGGTCGCCCAGTCGTAGGCAGCGAGATAGCCGCGCGCCTTGTACTCCGCGCCGCCGCTGCCGATCAGGATCAGCCCCTTGGCCGCGCGCGGCGCGCCGGTGATGGTGTAGTTGTTCTGATCGGGCACCGCGAGCTTCGACCACGCGATGCTGCCGTCGGCCTGGTTCAACGCGACCAGCCGCCCGTCGAGCGTGCCGACGTAAACTTTGTCGCCGTATAGCGCTACGCCGCGATTGACCGCATCGCAGCACGCGCGGACCAGCGTTTCACGCGGGACCTTGGGATCGTACGACCACTTGAGCTGTCCCGTCGCGGCGTCGTAGGCGTACACCTTGCTCCACGCGCTGGTCACGTAAAGCACGCCGTTATGCATCAGCGGGGTCGCTTCCTGCCCGCGCGCGGTGTCGAGATCGGCGAACCACGAAAGCCCGAGCTTGCCGACCGACTTGTCATCGATCTGGGTGAGCGGGGAAAAGCGTTGCTCGGCGTAATCGCGGCCGTACGTCAGCCACTCGCCGCCGTCGGCCGCCGCGATCATCGCGTCGGTCACCCCTTCGGTCGGCGGAGTCACTGCGGGGTGATCGCCCGCATCGCTCTCCGCCATGCTGCAACCTGCCAGCGCGAGGGCTGCCGCGAACGCCATGATAAACCGCATCGTGTCCTCCCGGTCCCGCGTCCGCGCGGTTGGCATACCGTCTTGCACCGCAAGTCTACCATTGCAACCGGCCTCGCGGCTGGACGCGCCACGTGCGGCTGCTAGGTTGCCGGGCAATCAGAGCAAGCCAGGAGCCAACACGATGTGCGATGACACCGACGTGACCGGATTTGAGCGGACAGGCCTGTCCCGCCGTGACTTCGCCGCCGCCGGCGCGCTCGCCGGGCTGGCCGCCTGCACCTCGATGGAAAGCAGCGGCGGAACCAGCGGTTTGACCGAAACGATGGTCGCGATACCCACCAGCGACGGAACGATGGACGCGTTCTTCGTGCACCCTGCCGCAAAGGCCCCCGCGGTAATCCTGTGGCCCGACATCGCAGGCTTGCGCGAAGCGAAGAAAGCGATGGCCCGGCGCCTGGCCGGCGAGGGCTATGCCGTGCTTGTCGCCAACCCGTACTACCGGGACGTGCCCGCTCCGCAGTTCGCCGATTTTGCCGATTTCATGAAGAATGATGGCTTCGCGAAAGTCGGTCCATGGCGCGCCAAGGCGACCGCGCAGACGATTATCCGCGACGGCAAGGCGCTGGTCGCGTGGCTCGACAGCCAGCGGGCGGTCGATCGAAGCCGCGGGGTCGGCAACCAGGGTTACTGCATGGGCGGCTCGTACACGGTTTACACCGCCGCGGCCGTTCCTGCGCGGGTCAAGGCCGCGGCGAGCTTCCACGGTGGCGGTCTGGTCACCGATAAGCCCGACAGCCCGCACCTGATGCTGCAATCGAACACCGGCTACTTGTTCGCGATTGCGCAGAATGACGATGCCAAGCAGCCCGAAGCCAAGGCCGCGCTGCGCGTGGCGGCCGACGCGGCCGGCGCGGTGGCCGAAATCGAAGTCTATCCGGCGGACCATGGCTGGTGCGTGCCCGACAGCCCGGTGTACAACGCCCCGCAGGCCGAACGCGCGTGGGAGCGGATGCTCGGGCTGTACAAGCGCAAGCTTTGAGGAGGCCTATTTTCAAAAGAGGGGGGCAGAGGCTAGAAGTTGCCGCGCACCGACAGCGTGAAGATCGATCCGATCTGGCGGTTGCGCTCCTCGACCAACGTGATCGGGGTCACTCCGCGAAGCCCGGTATTTACCGTCCAGTCGCGCCGCGAGCGGCCCCCCCGCAGATGCCCAGTCGGTGTTGGGCATATTATAGCGCTACGTGCCGGCTCTAGCGCCCCGATGACCTGCGCGCTGAAGACAACGCACCGGCCGCTTGGAAAGTCGCACTTTCACGCGTCGCGATACCCCTGTTTGCCGAGAGCAGGAGGCGCGCTTGCCGGTTATTGCAAAACGCCGGCCCGGTGTAACACCGGGCGCCCGGTTTTCCTTGCCCGCCGCACCCCTGCCGCTACGATACTTCGGCTTGAGGAGGCATAAGTCATGGGTCTGAGTTTATCGCTGGTACTGGTCGTCGCGGTGCTGTTCATCTTTATGATGTCGGCGGTGCGGGTCGTGCGGCAGGGCTATGTCTACACCATCGAACGCTTCGGCAAGTTCACCAAGGCGGCCAATCCCGGTCTCCACATCATCACGCCTTTCGTCGACCGCGTCGGCCAGAAGGTGAACATGATGGAACAGGTGCTCGACATTCCAGGGCAGGAGATCATCACCCGCGACAATGCGATGGTCGGGGTCGACGCGGTGGTTTTCTTCCAGGTGCTCGACGCCGGCAAGGCTGCGTACGAAGTGCACAATCTCTACGGCGCGATCATGGCGATCACGACCACCAACTTGCGCACGGTGATGGGCTCGATGGACCTCGATGAAACGCTGTCGAAGCGTGATGAGATCAACGCCCGTCTCTTGGGCGTGGTCGATCACGCGACTTCCCCGTGGGGCCTCAAGATCACCCGGGTCGAAATCAAGGACATTCGCCCGCCGATCGATATTTCCGAGGCAATGGCGCGGCAGATGAAGGCCGAACGGCTCAAGCGCGCCGAGATTCTCGAGGCCGAGGGCGAGCGCGCCAGCCGCATCCTGCGCGCCGAGGGCGAAAAGCAGTCGGCGATCCTGTCTGCCGAAGGCAAGAAGGAAGCCGCTTTCCGCGATGCCGAGGCCCGTGAGCGCGCTGCCGAGGCCGAAGCCCAGGCGACCCGCTCGGTTTCCGACGCGATTGCGCAGAGCGGCAACCAGGCGATCAACTATTTCATCGCCCAGGAATACACCAAGGCGATCGGCAAGTTCGCCACCAGCCCCAATGCCAAGACGATCCTGTTCCCGATCGAGGCGACCCAGCTGATCGGGTCTTTGGGCGGCATCGGCGAACTGGTGCGCGAGATCGCCAAGCCCGGCGAGAGCGTGCAGCTTCCCCCGCGTCCAGCGGCGAGGGATTCCGGGGTGCCGCTGGCCAAGCCAGGCCCGCGGGCTGCGGTGCCGCGCACGGGATCCGATAACGCCTGATGGACTGGTTGGCCGACATCGATGCGGGCTGGGCATGGATCGCGTTCGGGCTGACGCTCGCCGCGCTCGAAATGCTCGTGCCCGGCGTTTACCTCATCTGGCTCGCGCTCGCCGCACTGGCGACCGGCGCGCTGACGTTCGTGTTCGATTTCGGGGTCGCGCTGCAAGTCATCGATTTCGTGTTCCTGTCGCTGATCGCGGTCTACACCGCGCGAAGGATATTCAGCGAGCAGCCGATCGAAAGCACTGATCCGCTGCTCAATAACCGGGTCGGCCGCCTGGTCGGGCAGACCGGCACGGTGACGGTGGCGATCGAGCACGGCGAGGGGCGCATCCACCAGGGCGACAGCGACTGGACCGCGCGCGGACCAGAGTTGCCCGCCGGCGCGCGGGTGCGGATCATCGGCTTTGACGGCAGCACACTGATCGTCGAGCCGCTGGCGCTTATCGCCGACGAAGGATCGGCGCCGTTGGGACAAGCCTAGCGGTCGGACTAGCCGGCGATGCTCTCGTTGAACCGGCCGTACTTGCGATGGCGGGTCATCCAGCGGTCGAGGAACAGCCCGAGCGGGCGCGGCGTCACGCCGAGCTCCTTCAGCCCCGGCAACGCGCCCGACGGCCGGTTGCCGCCTTTCAGCAAAATCCATTGATCCGAACTCATCGGCGTTCCCGGTAGCATCGCGAACAGCGCCGACAGCGCGTCGGGCACGGGGATGAAGCTGCGTTTGCGGTTCTGGCTCGCCGCAATCCGCCGGTTGAGCTCGAGCATCGTCATGCTCTCGGGCCCGGCGATTTCGTAAACCTTGCCGCCGTGCGCCGCGGGATCGGCGAGCGCCGCGACGACCGCGGCTGCCGCGTCGTCGACGAACAGCGGTCGCAGCTCCGCAGTGGGAGCGAACACTGGCAGGACCGGAATGCCGGCGATCAGCCCGGCGAACATCTGCACGAAGCGATCGTCCTCGCCGAACAAAACGCCGGGGCGCAGGATGGTGGTGGCGGGAAAGGCATCGCGGACGGCGTTCTCGCTCGCGGCTTTGGCGCGCGCGTAGCTCGCCGGCGAATCCGCATCGGCGCCGATTGCGCTGACGTGCACCATCGCCGTGCAGCCCGCCTCGGTCGCCGCTTCGGCGGTGTTCTTTGCGCCGCCGCAGATGGTGCCCATCACGTCGCCGTCGAATGTTCCGACAAGGTTGACCACGGCATCCGCTCCGGCAACTGCCGCCGCGGCGCTATCCTTGCGCGTAGCATCGCAGCGCACGAACTGGATCTGGCCGAGTTGGGCCAGCGTTTTCAAGCGAAAGGCTTTTTCGGGATGGCGGCTGGCAATTCGCACGCGCGCGCCTCGGCAAAGCAGCGCCTGCGCGACATGATCGCCCAGGAAACCGCTGCCGCCGACGATCGTCACCAGCTTGCCGTTGAGCGGATCGCGCCGTGCCATACTTTCTTTGCCTCGCCGAGTGAGTAAGGCCGCCGCCCTGCCGCAAACGCGCAGCGCTCGCAACCCGGTCGCTCGCGAAGCACAAGTTGACAAGGCCGCCTGCCCCCCGCTATCGGCCCGCCCCTACCCGGCAGCCGGACCAAGACGACCGGTCAGCCAAACGTGTGCCCAGATGGCGGAATTGGTAGACGCACCAGCTTCAGGTGCTGGCGCTCGCAAGGGCGTGGAGGTTCGAGTCCTCTTCTGGGCACCATTTGTTCTTCCGGCGAAGCTCGCCGGAGATTTCCAAACTCTCTGAAATAGCGTGTAAAAAACCTTCCTGCCGCCAATTCTTAGCGCGCTGATGCAGCGCGGGTCAGTGTGACAGGTGCGATATGCCGCGCCCTTTCGCGCCGGCCAGAACGTCGTTCGATTGCCCGCAGGGTATCCGCCGCTGCAGACCGGGCATCGATATCAATGCGCGCTTCGTTTGTGGTCATCGCACCTAGCTTGAGCGCACCGGATATGTCGATGTCGACCACGCGTGCGTTGTTTTCGCCGGTTAACGCGGTTGTCGCGGCACCAACAACTAGTCCGGCGAGCAAGGCTTTGGCCGCGCTCCGCGCCGTGCGCACCGGCACCGCGCTCAGCCCAACCCGAGTTCGCCTCAAGCAGCGCGCGGCGTAAAGGTTGCCTTCGTCCTGGCCTGATCCTGTGTGAAACGGGTGATCGCTGACTCCAGCGTCGGGAGGAGATGGCCTCGAGCACTCGCCAGCGGAACTGACGCGGGTCGGCGGGCTCGCCATTGCATTTCCAGATGGCTGCGTCCGACGAGGCTTCCCTGCCCCAGACCGGCCGCGGCAGCCAATCGATGGGCAAATTCAAGCCATGTCACCCCCTCGCCATTGGTAAGATGCCAAATGCCTGTTTCCCCATCCAGCAGGAGATCGAGCGCAGAGCGGCATAAGTCGGGTACGTACGTCGGCGAAACGATGCAGTCCGAAGCTGCTTCAAACACTTCTCCTCCCTGCAGACGCTCGACGCAATGGACCGCGAAATTATGTCGGTCGAAAGGGGAAAAGAAAGCAGCGGTCCGGATTGTCAGGTGCTTGCCGGGCAAGCTTGCCAGGGCTGCCTCCAGAGCGGCTTTCGAATGGCCATAGACGTTGAGGGGCGCGGGCTCGTCGTGTTCCAGATAGGCGCGGTTTGCTGTCCCATCGAATACCAGGTCGCTCGAAAAGCTTAGCGTGGAAATGCTTCGCTCTGCGCAGGCCCGGGCCAGGCTGATAGATCCAACTTCGTTCACAGCGCGGCACGCTTCGGGTTCGCTCTCGGCCTCGTCCACCCTGACCCACCCGGCGGCGTTGATGACGGCCCATGGACGAATATCCTCAAGGACCGCATTGATGCTGCCATCGTCAAGAATGTTGAGCGTGTTCCGGTCCGTAATCTGATACGAAAGATCGCGCTGGAGGCACTCCCGGGCAAAGGCGCGCCCGAGCGTACCGGTCGCCCCGACTATCAAGATTGGGCAGCGGCGATCCAAACAACTTGCCGTGCCGGCTGCGACGTATTCGGCAATCGGTGCGGGACGCGCAGCCGCCGGGTATTCCAGCCGCTGATCGCGCTGCCACCAACCCGAGCCGGGGCAGTTTCGGGGCTGCCCCGGCCAGCGGATGGCGTCTGCCAGCGCGGTCGGACGCGGCGATCCCGACGACACGTCGAACGCGCCGCACTCGTATTCGCCCTTCGCGGTGAGCAAGGTACTCCAGCCCCTGTTGCCGAACAGCGCCCACGCGGTGACCGCGCGCACGTCCACCCCATCGGCACGTAGTCGCTGAGCGGTGCTCCAGGCTTCATCGAACCAGCGAACCTGTTCTTCTCGTGAACAGCCGTTGTGCACCTCGGTAATCGCGATCGGCAGTCCGTACCGCTGCCAGGCATCTTTCAGTGCACCCTGCAGGCCTCGAGGGGGCGGAGTGAGCACTCGCAGGGCCTCGACGTCGCTGTAAGGCGTAGTCGCGTTGCCGCCCCGGGTGGCGGGCGGATATCGATCGACCCTTTCGTCGAGCAGCCGGTCGCTGGTGAGGTAGTGATCGATACCGATCACGTCGGGCGGACAAGGATCGTCGTGTATCGCGCGAAGGCGGGGTCCAAAGCCGAAATCACATAAGCGCGGCCACAGCGGATGCCCTGGTCCGACCATCCCGCACAGCAGGTCCCAGGTGACCCAGCGGCGCTCATTGTCGAATGCCGCCTGGTCGGCCAGCCCCTCGGTCGCATACGTGCGGCCAAGGTCCTCGGTCTGAATTAGGCGTGCTCCGGGCTGCACTTTCCTGATCGCCTGCATTGCCAAGCGAATGCCATCGATTTGATTGAGCTGCGCAGTCCAGAACGTGCGTTCATCACGGGCGTGTGGATACCATAAGCCATACAGCGCGGAGAACCGGGCAGTGGTCAAAGGTTCGTTGATCGGTGTCCAGTCGATGATCCACGGATACCGCGCCACCGCCTCGCCCGCGAAACCAGCGAACTTTTCTGGAAAGTCGTCGTCGACCAGGGAGGTGTGCGCAGGACCACTCCCGTGGTGGAGCAGTCCGGCGATCGGATCGATGGAGAATTTGCGGAGAAGCTCAAGCCTGCGGTCGGTCCAACTCCAGTCCGGGACGCGGCCAAAACGGGGCGCTATCCGTTCCCACAACATGGGAAAGCGGATACGCTGGATGCCAAGTTCAGCGAGCAACGCGATATCGGATTCCCGTTCGTGGTGCCCCGTTTCTTTCAGCTGATCGATAAAGTCATTGCCCACCCGATTAACCGTGCACTCTGCTCCGCCCCACTTCTGGAGCGGTTCCAGTGGGCCCAGTCGCGGGAAACCCCGGCGCTCAGGCTTTAACATAGGTTATCCTGCTGATATTTCGGCATAATTCGGAACCATAGCATCTGCTGTTGGTTCCCCAGAAGCAATAGCAGGGAAGCTCAATATGGCATCGGCACCTCCGGGCCGCTCAGTGATTTCATCTGAAATCGGTGAACGGAATGACCAAACTACGATCTTCTGCTTCAGCCATTTGCGCTGGGATTTCGTGTTTCAGCGGCCCCAACATCTGATGACTGGCTTTGCCGCGTCGAACAGAGTGATTTTTTGGGAAGAGCCCGGTGAACCTCTGGACCACGGCCAAGCTCGTCTCGACGTGCGCGAGGACTCCGCGCGTGGGGTTACCATCGTTACCCCACGGTTGCCTGAAGGGCTGAGCGAAGATGACAGCCAATCGGCTCTGGCAGCGTTGCTGGATGCGGCAATCGGCCCGGTCAGTGGCGCGATCGTCCTGTGGTACTACACCCCGATGATGCTGCCGTTTTCGCGGCACCTTCGCGCCGACTGCATCGTTTACGATTGCATGGATGAGCTGGCGAACTTCAGGTTCGCTCCCGCGAATCTTTTACCCCTGGAAACCGAGCTGATCGCGCGCGCCGATCTGGTCTTTACCGGCGGATACAGCCTGTACGAGGCCAAACGCGATCGCCACCCCGACGTCTATCCCTTCCCCTCGAGCGTCGACTGCGGTCATTTCGCCCAAGCCCTCACGGTCGCTGCCGATCCTCCCGATCAGATCGATCTTCCTCGGCCTCGGCTTGGTTTCTACGGCGTCATCGATGAACGGATGGACCTCGACCTGATCGCCGCGATCGCCGACGCCCGTCCCGATTGGTCGCTGGTGATGGTGGGACCGGTGGTCAAGATTGGCGAGGAGGACCTGCCGCGCCGGGCCAATATCCACTACCTGGGCAACAAGGATTACGGCGAGCTTCCTGCGTACCTCAGCGGATGGGATGTCGCCCTGATGCCATTCGCGATCAACGATGCGACGCGTTTCATCAGTCCCACCAAAACTCCTGAATATCTGGCGGCCGGGCGCCCGGTCGTCTCGACGCCGATCACCGACGTGATCCGCCATTACGGCGAGCTGGAAGGCGTGCAGATTGCTAGTGAGCCCGCCGAGTTCGTGCTCGCCTGCGAGCGGGCGCTCGATCTCAAGAATGGCGACGGAGGGTGGCGCCGCGAAAGCGACAAGATCCTGGCCACGATGGATTGGAGCAAGACCGTGCAGGCAATGTCGGGCCTGATCGGCGATCGCCTGCGGCGGACGCCCGCGACGATGGCGATCGTTTCGCCCGACGGGCTGCGCGACAGAGGCTATGATGTCATGGTGGTTGGTGCCGGGTTCGCCGGCGCTGTGATGGCCGAGCGTCTGGCCTCTCAGCTCGACAAGAAAGTGCTCGTCGTCGACCGTCGGCCGCATGTCGGCGGAAACGCTTACGACCTGCTGGACGATGCCGGGCTACTCATTCACCAGTATGGCCCGCATATCTTTCACACCAACAGTGCGGACATTTTCGAATACCTTTCGAAGTTCACCGATTGGCGTTCGTATGAACATCGGGTGCTGGCCCAAGTCGACGGGCAGCTGGTTCCGATCCCTATCAATCGCACTACGATCAACGCGCTTTATGGGCTCGATCTGACCACCGATGCAGAGGCGGCGGCGTTTTACGATGCCCGGCGCGAAAAACTGGATATCGTAACCACTTCCGAAGACGTGGTGGTGTCTGCGGTCGGCCGCGAGCTCTACGAAAAGTTCTTCCGCGGTTACACCCGCAAGCAGTGGGGCCTGGATCCGTCGGAGCTCGACAAGACGGTGACCTCGCGCGTTCCCACGCGCACCGATACCGACGATCGCTATTTCGGCGATACGTATCAGTTCATGCCGGCCGGTGGTTACACAGCCATGTTCGAACGGATGCTCGACCATCCCAATATCGACCTGCTGCTCGGCGTCGACTACCGCGACGTGCGCGACGCCTATCCGCACGACCACCTCGTATTTACTGGCCCGATCGACGAGTATTTCGATCACCGGTTCGGCAAGCTGCCCTACCGCTCGCTTCGTTTCGAGCACGAAACGCTGGATCAGGAATGGTTGCAACCGGTCGCGGTGGTGAACTATCCCGATGAAACGGTGCCTTACACTCGCATTACAGAGTACAAGCACCTGACAGGTCAGGAGCACGCAAATACAAGCATCACGCGCGAATATCCATGCGCCGATGGAGACCCTTACTATCCTGTTCCCCGCCCCGAGAACCAGGCGTTGTTCAAACGATATGAGGCTCTCGCGTTGCAGGAGCCCGATGTCACGTTCGTCGGACGGCTGGCCACTTACCGCTATTACAACATGGATCAGATCGTTGGCCAGGCGCTGGCTACATTCCGCCGGACATTCCTCGCGCCGGCCGCACAGCCAAGGGTCACTGCTGCCCAGCATGCAGCGTGATCGCCCGGCTGGTTGCCGCGAACTTGCGAGGGGCGATGATAATTGCGGAATGAAGCAATGACCTCACGCCCAGCCGTTCTGGTGTCTGGCGGCGCAGGCTATATCGGCAGCCACGCGGTGCTTGCATTGCTCGACGCCGGCTGGCCCGTGGCGGTGATCGATAATTTGAGCACCGGTTTTCGGTGGGCGGTTCCCGATGGCGTTCCGTTTTACGAAGGTGATGTCGGCGACGCCGACCTGCTTGGGAAGATTTTTGCCGAGCAACAGATCCAGGCGCTCATGCACTTTGCCGGATCGATCATCGTGCCGGAGTCGGTGGAAAGGCCGCTCGATTATTATCTGAACAACACGGTCAAGAGCCGTGCGCTCATCGCCGCGACCGTGCGGGCCGGTGTGAAGCACTTCATCTTCAGCTCAACGGCCGCCGTCTACGGTGCACCTGAAACCTCTCCGGTCACTGAGGATGCGGCCACGGTGCCAGTGAATCCTTACGGCAGAAGCAAGCTAATGACGGAAGCGATGCTTGCCGACACTGCCGAGGCGCATTCGCTCAATTACTGCGCTCTGCGCTATTTCAACGTCGCGGGCGCGGATCCGAAGGCGAGAAGCGGACAGTCCACGCAGGGCGCCACCCATCTTATCAAGGTCGCCGTCGAGGCGGCGCTCGGCAAGCGCGAGTACGTCGGGGTGTTCGGGACGGATTACGCAACCCCCGATGGCACGGGGGTGCGCGATTATATCCACGTTTCGGACCTCGCTTCGGCGCACCTTCTGGCATTGGAAGCGCTGATCGCGCAGCCCGATCAATCGCTGACGATGAACTGCGGCTACGGCCGCGGTTTTTCGGTGATCGAGGTGCTAGACGCGGTGGAAACGGTAACCGGGCTCCCCCTTACCCGGCACTTCGGGCCCCGACGTGCGGGGGACCCGGACTCGCTTGTTGCCGACAATCGGCGGATAATGTCCGTCCTTCCCTGGAAGCCGCGCTATGCCGATCTGGAAGCCATCATCGGCCATGCTTTTGCATGGGAGCGCAAGCTGTCGGATATCCGCATGACAGAAGAGGGTATGGACCAGATCTAAGGCACCAGCAGTTCCGCCGCGTCCGTCTTGTGGCGCGGTCGACATCATTGCCAGGTAGCGCCGGCGCTTTTCCCTCGACCCCGTAACCACGCGAGGCAATCTCAACGTTTGTAATGGTGCAGCCCCCGCCAATCGCCTCTGCCAGCGATACGGCGGGACAGCTTTCGCAAGGCTCGTGCCGCTTAATCTGGGATCGGCTTTGCGCTTGGTACCGAGAGCACGAGTTCGCCGACAGCTCGATATATATCGCTGTACGGTGAGCCGGACATGAGCCGTCAGTCATCGTTCGCTGAAAACAAGTGCTTCCTGCCAATCTCGCGGCGCCCGCATTTGGCCTCTCCGTGCTCTGCGCCCTCGCATGATGGACAGCTACAAGGGCCCCCGAGCCGTCAGCAGGGGCAGGAGGGACGGTGCTCATCGGTTCGGCGCGTGCTGAGACAGCCAATAACGGTCAGGGGGTCGTTTGGATCAATGAAACCACACAGCTTTCAACGGAAAATGGTACGGCCCGTCCGAGGGCCGCCTCGTGCGGGCGGCCCTCGGACGGGCTTGGGAGAACCTGCTTTTCTTTTTGTGCTCTCGGCGCGCCGACAACCCGCGCGCGGCGTAGGTCGAGGTTAGCTGATCAGCAATTACCCCGATGCCCATCAACGCAGTCGCCGACCAATTCCAGGTCATTGCCAGCGCCGCGGACTGCATTGCACCCTGACAGGAGCAAGCCGCTGGAGACAGCGAGGACGATGAGGATTTTCTTCACAAACGATCTCCTTACCAGACCAAAAGACGATGTGCCTTCGGCGTAGTGATTGAAGAGCATTCGGAGCCGGGTTGTTCCCGGGTATACGCGCACCCCGCCAGCCTGCGGCGATCGCGTCGCTCGGAACCAGGCTACGTCAGGCGGCTATCTGAATCATAGAGATTCGCAGCAGCCAAAAATCGAATGTGCATTTCAAGCGCTGCTCTTGGCAGCGGCTAGTCAGACAGCGCTACCTTTGCCGGCTCTTTTGCCATGAGAGGCTTCGCGCCGTCGCCCACGATGACGAACGCTGCCCAGTAATATGGATCGGATGTTTGCGGATCGTCCATAAGTGCTTCCTGCGCCAATTCGAGCGCCTCGGCGATCGGCACGCCCGGCGCGGCGTCGAGTAACCCGCTGATCAAGCGTTTTGTCGCATCGAAATCGTCCGGCACAGGCCAATGGCTGGCGATCACTGTGCGCGCGCCCGCGCCAACGAATGCGCGCACGAGGCCGTCGAGCGCATAGTTGCCGCCCGTGCTTACACCGGCGTCGCGGGAAGCATCGACGGTCGCCAACCCTGCCGTGTCGCACGCCGACAGGATGACGAGATCCGCATCGAGGTTGAGGTCGAAGATTTCACGGAAACTGAGTAGTCCGTCCGAACCGCTATCGCCGAACGACGTAACCAGCGCGGGCCGCGCGGGGCATCCCGGACGGGGGGCCGAAACGAGGCCGTGGGTAGCAAAGTGCAGCACCCGGTACTGGTCCAGGGTCGGGTCGGTGAGCAATGCAGTATCCGTGAATCGCGCGTCGGTCCGCACCTCGCTCGAACCGCTCGCCAGCTTGCTCTGGGCGAACAGCAATTCCGCGGGCGAGATCGGATTTTGCCAGACCGACATCGGCCAGTCGCACTCGGTCGCCACGACCCCCACCGGACGAGCTGGAGGGGCCGCGTTGTGGCCCAGCCCCAGATACGCGCGCTGGGCCTGTGATGGCTTGAGCGCGCGAATGTCGAGAAATCCGCGAGGACTGACCGCGATCGAGATCTTGCGGCCGCGACCAAGCCAGTCGATCCCGGTGAAATCGTACTCGTCTGCTTTAGGGTGCTTGGTCCGCTCCGTGTAGGCGGTTACCCCGCGGTCGGCAGTGACCAGCAGGTAAGGCGGCAACTGCAGCATCGGCCCATCGGGTTCGAAGATAAGGTGCTTGAGACCTTGCACCTCGCCGTCGATCGGCGCGAACAACTTGAGATAAAGCTCCCGCGCGCGAACGACGTCGAAGGGCTCGATGATGGGCTGGCCGCCGACGATGGTCACCACGCTGTCGCGGAGAGTCTGGACGTCTTTTTCCATATCGGCGAGCTTGCCCGGAATAGCGACGACACGAGAGCCCGCAGGGGTCGTGAACAGGCCGTACAGGTCGCTGCCGACGACGATCAGCTTGTAGTACCCTTCGCCAGCCTGCAGCGCCGACTGGAGCTCCCCGATGCCAAGCGATTGCGGCGCGAGCACGTTGTAGCGCGGAAAGGCCGAAAGCTTCGAGGTCAGCGCGGCCTGTTCCTGCTTCAGCGCAGCGAGAAGTCTCCAGCCCGATGCGCAAGTTCTCCACGTCCGCCGGGGTCGGCTTGGCGAGCGCTTGCATCTGCGCGACATCGCCTTCCTGCCGGGCGATTTCGCGGCTGCGGCCGACGGCGAGGCGAAACAGCGAGGATGCCTCGTCGTTGCCTTCAGAAAGTTGGCGGGCAAGGATTGCTTGAGTCTGCGCAACCCCGGGCCGCTCGAGGACCTGCGATGCGCTGAACATCGCCGAAGCTGCATCGTTGCCCCCGGCACCGGCGAGCAGCGAGAAATAGGGTCCCAACAGCGCGCGAAGCGTGGGCCCGACATCGGGAATGCCGGGAGCCGCAGCAACGACTTGCTCGTAAAGCGCGCGCGCCCCGGCAACGTCGCTTCTGCGGCCCAGGAAAGCGGCCTTGCGCGCCATGGCGGCGAGCAGGGCGGGCGAATTGGGATAGGATTCGTCGATGGCCGCGATTGCCCGGTCGAACGCACCCGCCGCTTCGTCATGGCGGCTCTGCGCTTCGGCGATCAACGCCAGTTCGATCTGGATTTCGGAGCGCAGGAAGCCGGTCGAGACGACCCGACCGTCGCGCACAGCCTCGATTCGCCGCGCGGCGCCATTGAGCAGCGTGGCGGCCTCCACCATGCGGCCCTGCTGGCGATTTGCGATGCCGGCGAGCATCTGGGCCTGGCCATCAAGTATTTCTGCGCGCTCGGCGGCGGTCAGTCCGGGATCGAGCCCCCCCAGCCGTTGAAGCCCCGCGTTCTCGCGATTGATCTGGTCAGATAGCGGTGAATTAATCACGCCCTGGCGCAGCGCCTCTTCTTCGAAATTCTCGGAGACGGGGGCAACCTGTTCGGTCAGCACAGCAAGCGCTTGCACCGATTCGCCCTGGTTGAGCAGGTTGATCGCGCGATAATTTCGCAGCAGCCGTTGGGTCACGCCGTCGCGGCGGGCAACGTTGCCGCTGGCCTGGGCGAGCAGCCGATCCGCGGCCTTGAAGTTGCCCAGGTTCGATAACTGCAGCCCCTGGTTCGCCAAGGCCTCGGCGAGGCGAACCGGATTATCCCGATTGCGCGCAGCGGCGGCGTCGAAAAATTCTGCCGATTCGGCAAATCTGCCGCCGTTGTTGCGGCTATACCCCTCGTCCACTGCATCGTTCGCTTCGAGCAGGCCGGCCTGAACCCGGGCGAAAGCTGCAGGATCGCTGACTTCGGTCGAGGCGACGCGGATTTCTCCTGGTTGGGGCTTGCCGTTGACGACCGAAGCAAGCGCGAGGCGCAGGGCAGGGTCGTAGCCTGCAAGACCTTCGACCAGGTAGTGCACCCCGCCACGCTCGACCGCGTAACGCCGGTAGTCGACTTTGGTCTTGCCATCGCGGCAGGTCACCGTGTCGACTGCGCCGATCCCACTTAATTCGGCACGGCCGGCATCCCCGCACGCCATGTCTATCAAATTCAATGCGCTCGGCTCGGCCGACAGCGCGATCGTACGCCGCACGGCAATCAAGCTGCCGATGGCGCCCGCCGCATCGCGGCAGCTGAGTTTGTATGCGCGGTCGAACATCCCCGAGATACGCGGATCGTTCGGTGAGTTCTGCGCGGTGCAGGCGACGCCCGACGAGCCCACCCGGAAGGTGTTGCGGATCGACAGCGGCGCGTTGCTCTGTGCGGCGGAAGGGGCGGCGAGGGAAAGCGTCAGCGCGCCGAGCGCGACCCCTGCGAGTGTCCGAGCGCTCACTTTTCGTCTCCCTGAGCGGTATCTTCGTTGACCGCTGACCCCAACAGCGCGGGGTTGCCCGCGCCGGACACCGGTTCGACCACGTTGACGTTCGGATTGAGCTGGCGCGTGTTGATCAGGGGAGTTGGCGGGGCGATCGGCGAAGCGCCGGGATCCCCGTCGTCGTCTTCGTCCTTGTCTTCGCTCGAGCCGTCCTCCCCTTCGTCGGCATCATCCGCAGTCGGCGCGGTTGGCGAATCGTCCAGCGCCGCGCCGGTGACCACGGTGATCTCGCTCGAGATCGAAGCGACCGGGTCTGCCGCAAGGGCGCCCGCGCAGGCTCCGCCCAGGAACAGGCATCCGTTCAACTGGCTGGTGCTGCTGAAACCGGCAAACGCGTCGGTTTCCGTCTTTGCGTTTGCCTGCACCAGGTCGGATGCCGCGCGGCCCGTCAGCGTGCCGGTGCTGGTCTGGAATTGCCCGTTTATGACAACTTCGACACCGCCCGTCGGAGGCTGGTGCGGAGCGACTACTTCGGTTTTGTCGAACACCGTCAAGAAACCGGCTGGCTTGCTACCGGTGCCGGTGTTCTGCACGTAAAGCGTCTGCGTCGGGTAAAGCTCGAGCCCAAGTGCGTTGAGCACGCCATCGGGCCGCGCGACCGCCGGCGCCGTGTTGAGATCGGTGATATGGCCGGCGTAAAGCGGATCGGCCCGAAGCTTGGTCAGGATGGCGTCGCTTGCCACGTGAATGCGGTCCGCCTCGATGTAAACAAGTCCGCCCAGGTTGTTCGTGCCGTCGGTGACTTTCAACGAGCCGTTGACGGCCTCGATCTCAACGGTTCCGGAAAGCAGGTCGATCTCGTTGGCCGGCGCAAAGCCGGTCGCGTTGACCGCGCCCGCGATGCGCAAGATCCCGCCTGGGGTTTCGGTTGCACTGTCGCCGGTTGCGAACACCACAGTGCCGTTGGCCCCGTAGAGCTGGCTGCCGGCGATCGACAGGTTGCCGATGGTCATGTCGGTGGACTGTGGTCCATCGATACCGATGACGCCGATCTCGCCCGCCTTGAGGCGGCTGAATTCGCCGTTGTCGAGTGTGTAACCGCTGCCGCTTTGTCCGTCGCCGATGATTACCCCGGCCGGGTTGGTCGACCCTAGAAAGATCGTTCCGTCGGCCGACAGGGCATCGAGCGAGCCGGTTTGGCTGATCGCGATGTCGCCCGAGACGAGCTCGATGTCGGGCGCGCGCCAGGCGCCGTTTACGGTCGCCACGCCACCGGCCCGAAGCCCGATGTAACTGGCCGCGGTAATTGCCTGGGCGGTCAGTGCGCCTTGCGCCGCCCCAACCAGTGACCCCCCCTGGATTGACCCGCCGAAGGTTGCCGAGCCGCCGATCGCCACTGGAGTTGCCTGGAAGATCGGCAGCAGCCCGGTCTGGCCCCGGAACGGCTGGTACACACTCACAACATCGCTCACCATGCTCGAGTTGCCGAAATAGATCGCGCCATTCGCCTGACTACCGCTGGCCGCCAGAATCGAGCCGGTGGTGAGGCTTCCACCGGTGAGAAGGAGCACGTCCCTCCCTATCAGGTTGCCGGCAGCGACCGATCCGCCAGTCTGGATCCCGAGATCGCCCGTGCTGCGCAGCGCTCCCACGCTGACCGGGCCAGAAGCGGAACCGATTGCAATCTTGCCCGCCCCAGCGCTGGTTCCGCCCGCGGCTAGATCGCCCGCCGTAATCGCTCCGAGGGAAGAAAGGTAAATCGCCCCGCCGGAATCGATTGCCATCGCGGTGATGCCTTGACCTGCCGCGAGAAATACATTCGCCGCCGCGACCGAGCCGGTGGTGATGAAACCGTTCGTTTGAATATCAAGATTGCCCGTGCTCCGAACTTTCCCAGTGCTGACCGGACCTGACGTAGAAGCGATCGCGATCCTGCCCGCTCCAGCGGTGGTTCCGCCCGCCGCCAGGTCGCCGGTGGCAATCGCACCGTTGGAGGAGAGAGAGAGCGCACCGTCTGATGTGATGGCTGCCGCGGTTACGCTCGTGCCTGCCTCGAGGAAAACGCTTACCGCATCGACCGCGCCGGTGGTGATCGAACCGGCGGCGGTGATATCGAGCGAGCCGTTGGATGTCAGGTCCCCGGTCAGCACCGACCCGTGACTGTCGAAGATCCCGCCGCCGGCGAGGTTGAAGTTGGCATAAGCGAGGAAATCGAGCCCCGACGAAACGTCGAAGTTGCCGGTAACGTTGAACGTGCCCAGCGTTGCCGGGCGGGCCGCGGGCAGTACGAAGTTGCCCGCATCCAGCGTCAGGTTGGCGACGTTGAAAGTTGATCTGTCGAGGGACACGAGCATGTTGCCTGGCGTGCTGGCCAGAAACCCGCTCGCGATGTTGACCGTCGACTGTGATACGTTGATGTCGAACGGCTCGGGCGCGACCGTTACCTGCGTCGGTACCGGAATGCCCGTCGCGGAATCCTGAACCTGCAGAATGGTCGTTGTCACGTTCGGAGCCAGGTCGCCGGTCGTGAACAGGGCAACGCTGTTCAGTGCCACATCCGACTGACGAATGAAGAAGCCGTTTTCCGTGCCCGAGGCCGCTGAATAAAACGATCTGCCGGCAGTCGCTCCGCTGCCGCCGTAGCCACCTGCAAATAATGACAGGTTTCCGGCCGTGAGCGAACCGCGTTCGGTTCGGTTGAACCGCTGAGTGACTACAACACTGAGATCGCCGGCGTACCCGTCACCTCCGTTGCCGCCGACCGTTCCGCTGCCGCCGTCCCCGCCGTGTCCGGAGGCATCGTAGACGACATTGCCGAACGTCGCAGGCGAGCCCCGCACCAAGATGCCCGTAAATCCGCCGAAGGCGACGCCGCCGTTGCCGCCGTTGCCCTGGGTCGTTCCGCTGCCGCCGTCCCCGCCAGCGCCGCCATAGGCCTGCGCGGAGCCGATGACCTGGCCGAAATTCGCCGAGCCGAGGTTTACAGGCGTGTCGAATCCGCTGACCGTACCGATGGAGAACCCTCCGCCGATCGCTCTGCCACCCGCACCGCCGTTGCCGCCCGCAGCGCTTGAGTTACCAATGCCGCCCAGGCCGCCCGACCCGCCGTGCGCGTCGGCGATGATGAACGTGTCGCCATTGACGTTCAGAACACCGCGCCCTGCGTTGCCTTGGGCGAAGGCGTTGCCGCCATAGGCCTCGCCGCCGGCGCCGCCCGCCTGTCCAGCCAGCCCCTCGCCGCCGAAGCCGCCGGTGGCATTCACGTCGATGAACAAGCCGCCGACCGACACCTCGCTGGGGCCGTTCTGGCTTTGGGCATCGATTCCGGCCGAGCCGGCAAGCGCGATGCCGCCTCGCCCACCGCCCGGTTGCGCCGCGTTTCCGCCGAACGCGGATGCGGTCAACAAAGCAGTTCCGCCGATATCGACCGTGCCGTTGAACGAGCCGATCAGCGCGCGCGGCTGGCGTTGCGGCAGAAGGCTGATGGCGTTGCCCCCGTTCAGACCATCGCCGCCAGTCGCGGCTGCCTCGAGCTCCGCACTTCCGGCGATCGCGATGTCGCCGCCGTCGACGAAGATCCAGGCCCGGCCGCCAGCAGCGTTGCCGCCGTTGCCAGTGCCGGATGCCGAACCGCCGTTGGAGCTGGCTTCGATCAGCGCGTCCTGCAGGTTTATCAGTCCGCGCAAGCCGCTGCCGTTGTTATCGCCCGCGAAGATCTGGGCAAAACCGCTCCCGGCATTGCCGCCGTTGCCGCCATCGCGGCCGTTCCCACCGTTAATGTCCCCATCCAGCGCGGTGAAGCCGTCCACCGTCAACGTGCCGTTGTTGACGCCGATGAATGCATTCGGAGTGTTCGGGTCGGCGCTGCCGAACCCGGCTCCGCCATTGACGCCATCTCCGCCGCTGGCGCCGCCGTCGACTTCGAGATCGCCGTTGAGCATCATTGTGCCGTTGTTGACGATGACCCGTGACGAACCAGCGGTGGCGTTGCCCCCGTTGCCATTCCCCGCAGCGAAACCACCGCTGGAATCGACGTTGACGACAACGGTTGGCGCGGTGACGGTCAAGGTGGCGCCGCCTGTGGCCTGCAACAGCGCAAAACCACCGCTCGCGTTGCCGCCGTTACCCAGGCCGCTGAATACTGCTCCGCCCGAAGCAGAAGAGTCGATTTCGAGCCCAGCGGTGGCGTTGATCGAGCTGGCGCCGCCTTGGGCAATGAGCTGCGCGGTGCCTCCGATTGCGTTTCCGCCATTGGCCGCGTTGATATCGTCGACGCTTCCGGCTTGCGCCGCCGCTCCCAAGCCGACGATTCCTGCATTGATCGTCGCGCCGTTCAAGCTGAGGCGGGCGAAGCCACCCAATGCGTTGCCGGCGTGTGCACTCGCGCCGGCGCCCGACGATGTCATGATGCTGCCGCTCAAGCCATTGGAATAGACCGAGAACTCCCCGGCATTGATGAGGGAATTGGAAATTGAAACATTGACCGTGCCGCCCGCGGCATCGCCGGCCGAAACTACTCCGGCTGACGTGGCATCGGGCGTGGTGTTGAACGAATTGAAGGCGACCACGCTGCCCGCGCCGGTGGCGTTGATCGCGCTGTTGTTTTTAATAGTAGCGTTAACGACGCCTCCGGTGGCGTTGCCGCCGACCATGCCGAGGCCGCCAGCATTCTGAGCGAAGGCAACCACGCGGGCTATGCCGAAAGCATCGGTCGCGGCGGTAATCTTACCGTTGTCCATGAAGAAGTTAGCGGTGCCGCCGGTCCCGTTGCCGCCAATTCCGGTCAGCGAACCGCTGCCGCCCTGCGCGCCAGGTCCGCCGCCTGCGAAGCTGCCGTTGAGCGTGCCGTTGACAATGTTGACGTTGCGTTGTCCGCCAAAAGCGTTGCCACCGTTGGCCGCGCCTGTGACCGCTGCGCTGGCCGAGCCTCCCAGTGCGAAAGAACTTGGCAGTATCAAGTTGCCAGCATTGAGCGTCCCGCCATTGATATTGAGCGAAACCGTTCCGCCGGTGGCTGATCCACCGGTCCCACCGGCGCCCAACGTATCGCCGCCATAAGCACGCGCGAACATCCGGTTGAAGCCAGCTGCACCGGGATCGATCGGCAGGTTGGCGATCGCGCCATTTGTGACGTTGAAGCTGGCATTACCGCCTTGCGCGGTGCCGCCCACAACTAGCCCGTCGCCGGCGAATGCCTCGGCCGACAGGAGGTCGCGCTCGCCCAAACTCCCATTGCCGACCGAGTTGCCAGCCTGAACGGTGAGAGTGGAGTTTGCACCGGAAACGGTAATCACCGCGCTGCCGCCGGTGGCCATGCCCGGATTGGCGGTAGGGCCGCCCGCCAGCCCGTCGGCGTCCGAGCTGACGTTGAGCTGGTTGGTGGTGAAGCTCGAGCCGGTGAAAACCGCCAGGGTGCTCTGGCCGCCGGCGGCGTTCGCGCCAAGGCTCGATACGGCTTCGCTCCTGATGCGGGTCACCCCGCCAACCGTGACGCTGCCGGCGTCATTGACCAGCAGGGCCGCGGACCCGCCTTGGGCGGCGATCGGGGTACTGGATCCGTTGGTGAGCCCCTGGGCCCTGACCACCGCATTCCCACCTACCGACAGCGAGCTGTCGGACAGTGATACTTGCGCGGTACCACCCGTCACCTTCCCGTTGCCATCACCGTCGGTGAATGCATTGGCCGAAAGAGTCAGGCCGCCGGCAACCGTCGCGCTGCTGCCGGTTATCAGGTCGAACAGCGCCAAGCCGGCATCTGACGATGCGCCCGAAATCGGGATGCTGCGATCGGCGCTGACCACGAGATTGCCGCCGACCGTGACGGTTCCCCCATCCGAGCCCAGAATCGCGGCGGTATTGGCAGCCGAAAGGCTCGCGTCCGACGCAAAAGAAAGCGTGCCTGCTCGCGCGATGGCGAAGAGCGTATCAGTCGCCTTGGCGGTGACCGCCGACGTCAATGCGCTGTTGTCGATCTGGATGCGGCCGCCGCCACTTCCGGCCGCAGAGGGACCAGCGAGGGCGCCGTTCACGATGTCATATCCGGCCGACAGCACGATTGCGTTGCCGTCGACATCGGCGGCGCCCGCGAGATCGAAGCCCACGGCGCTGCCGGACCCCACGATCACGTGGGCGAGCATCTGGTTTTTGGGCACCGCGACCAGATAGACCCTGTGATTGTCGCTGCCGGCCGTACCGGCCGGACCGGTGATGCTGCCCGAGTTCGCCAAGGCGGTGTTGCCCGAACTGCCCTGGTAGGTTTCCGCGCTGGTCCCTACGTCGACCTGAATGTCGAACAGGCCATCGGGGCTGAAAGTGATCGTGGCCGCTTCGGCCGCGACCAGCGCTGCCGAGCCGTTGACGCTGATCGCGCCACCGTTGTTCTGCACCGAGGGCGCGACCAAGGCGACGTAAGAATTGGATTGCGTGGCGGTAATTTGCGCGCCCGGCTGTATGTTCACCATCGAGGCATTGCTGCCCTGCTGGAACTGGACCACGTTGCCATTGTACCAGTTGCCATTGCCGTCGATCACGGGATCGAGCGTGGTCAGTCCGAGGTTGCCGACGTTGAACACGGCGCTCGCGCCGACCAATATGCCGCCAGGGCTGTAGAAATAGACCGTACCCCCGGGCGTGGTAGCGCTCGCGCTCTGCAGCTGCGAGATCACCGTCCCGTTGAACACCACCGGACGGCTCGCATCGGCTGGCAGGATGCGGTTGAGGACCGCGAAGTCGCTCGGCGACTGGAACGTCGCCGTGGTGCCGGCAGGCTGGAAGTTGATCGGCGTTCCCGGGCTGGTCGCGGTGTCCGTCGGGTTCCAGTTGATTACTGCTTGAGGGCTCTGGACGGTGACGGTCGTGGTGTTTGTTCCAGTCGTGACCGTTGCGCTGCCGGCGACCACGGTGCTGCTGCCCTGGAACGACTGCGCTCCGGCGATCTGCGGCACTGCTGCCAGGGCCGTGGCGATCGCCAGCGAAGAGCAGAAAGTTAGGGCGTTACGTCTGCGATCCGTAAGCATCAGTCGTTCCTCCAGGGGAGTAGCCGGGTAGTCAGAGTAAGCAGGAACCGGGGGTTGCCGCGCTTGGTCTGGAGGCCGGCGCGTTCAAGCGGTACGGCGACCGCGGCGTCGAGCTGGAACCGTTCGCCCAAGTCGGCGCGCACACCTGCGCCAGCCGAACTCAGATGGTCTTCGCCTCCCGGACCCTTATTCCACACACGCGCCACATCGCCGAACACGTAAGGCTGCATGCGAAAATCGCGGCCGTCCGACACCTTGAAGCGCGGCCCACGCAGCTCGGCGCTGACGCCAATGCCGCTATCGCCGAGGATTACACCCGGATCGTAGCCGCGCCCTACGGTGTAGTTACCCGCAGTGAATTCCTCAAAGCTCAGCAACGGATCGAAAGCGTATTGCGCACGCGGCAGCAGCGCGATCGCAAAGTCATGGCCCAGCGAATATTCGCCGACGCCGCTCAAGCGCACCACTGTTGCCGTCGGATCGCCATCGAGCCGGCTCGGCGGCGTGATCGTACCGGGACAGGCGACGCCGCGGCAATTGGGGCTGGCGTTGAACACGTCGAGGCCCCGGCGCAGCTCGACAGCGGCGCCTGCGCGCCAACGGGGCCGGGCGCTGCGCAAGTCGACCGCGTCGAAATCGGCGCGCAGCCAGGCCAAGCGCAGCTTGTCGCGGGTCAGCTTGCCGATCAGGTCGACATCCTGGTCGATGAAATCGAACCCGCCGCCCAGCCACAGGTTCGATCCTTGTGACCGCTTCAACGGGTAACGGGCATAGACTTGCGCAAACAGCGTGCGCGCCTTGAGCGCCGGGCCCGCTGCGGCGGCTGGCCCGAGATCGGGCTTGGTCCAGGCGTACGTGAATTGCCCGCCTACCGTCAGACCTTCGCCGCCCGGGCGAAATTCATGCCCGAGCTGAAAGATTTTCTGCTCGCTAAAGTCGGCCGTGGAATAGAGGCCCAGCGTGGTTACGTCGCCAAGGCCCGTCAGGCCGAACAATTGCGCGCGCAACTGGCCGCCCCAACGTCCGGTCGCTTTGGCGGCATAGTTCTGGAGCGTGAAATCGACCGCATACGGGCGCCGCACAACCGTGACCTCGCCGATCAGGTCGCCGGGAGCTGTGCCCGCTGGTTTGAGTGTCAGCTGAACATTGTAGCCCGGCAGGTCGCGCGCCAGCAGCAAGTAGCGTTCAGCACGATAGCGATTGAACACTTCGTCCTGGCTGAGCCGGCCGAGATAATCCTCGAGCTTTTTCTCCGCCCCGTGAGTCTCGCCGCGGGCGCGGATAGCGCTGATGCGGGCGTAGAGCACCTCGAGTCGCACCTCGCGGTTCTCGATCCGCTGCGTCGGCACCTGGACCGCCGCAAGATAGCCCTTGTTGCGCAGGATGGTTGCCGCGGCATCGCGGATTTCGCAGATCGTGGCGACCGATTGCGGCTTTCCAGCGAAAGGCTTCCAAGCTGGCTCCAGCTCTTCAGCAGTCACGCCCTTGAGGTTGTTGAACGTCACGCGGTCGATCGTGACCGGGATGTCCCGATATTGCGGGTCGGCAAGAGGGCAGGGCGAGCGCTCGATTCCGCCTTCGATGGCAAGTTGCGGCTGCGATTCGATCCGCGGGCGGGTAATATTGTCCAGTTCGTCGCGCGTCGGCACGCTTACCGTCGCGGGGCCGGCCTGCCCGTATGCCGATACCGGCATCATCGCGATCGTGAATGTAGCTACTGCGGCGGCCAGATTTCCGCGCGTAAACCCCGTGCGCCTTAGCGCCATCCTGTTCGCCCCCAATTGTCCTTTGGTTTTCGGGCGACCCGTTTGTTAGGTGTAAGCTAACCGCCTCGACGCGATCGTCAAGCCCTTGTCTTACGGGAACTCTTTGAGCGCTGGCGTGACGCGGATTATCGCGAGGAATCCCATGATTGCATGTTGCGTATCCTGGGAGGGGCCCCCGCAGGTTCGCTGCGAGAATCGCTGAGAACGCGCTGCTGATGGGCTGGCAGAGTTGACAACGGCGCGTGTGTCGAAGCAGACGCGGATTAGGTCATGCGAAGCGCCGGGGGGGCAGTTATCGCGCGTTTGGTCCAATTGCTCGCTGTGTTTGCTATGCTGTTGATCGCGGCCAAAGCGGATGCTGCGATCCCTACCGTAGATCTTTATCCAGGCGATAGCGTGGGCTCATTGCGCGAGGCCGTGCGTTACAAGCAGATCAGCCCTGCGGCCAAGATCGATGCGCACACGCTCAGCGACATGAAGGCGGTCGGCCATGCGTCGACCCAATTCGGCAAGGTGGGTGACACAGTCGCGGGCGCTTTGCGCTTTCGCAATGCCGGCGACCGGCCAGGGACGTGGATCCTGTCGACCGGCCGCGGTACCCTTGACGAGTTCGATTTGTACCGGATGGATGCTTTTACGCCGGTCCGCGTCTTCGCGTACTCGGATCTCGACGCGGTCGGCCGCAGCCTGAGCCGCTATCAGTCGGTCGCTACCGAAGTATCCCTGCAGCCAGGGCAAGCGGTAACGTACTTGTTCCGCTTTCGGGATCGTTCGTCGTCCTGGATGCCGTTCGAGATCAATGCGTTCGGTTCGTTTTTCGAAGCGCGTCGCGCCAACATAACATTGATCGCCAGTGTCGTTGCCGGCAGCCTCATCCTCTTGTTTATCAACGGCGTGATCTTCGCCGTCACCGGCCGACGCGCGTTCCTTTGGCTATGCGCGGCGGAAGCTGCGTTTGCGCTCAATACCTTCAATGCCGAAGGGTACGCCACGATCGTGCTGCTCTATCGCTGGCCGGAAGTGGCAGCGACGCTGGGACACGTGCTGCGCGTCCTGTTCACCCTTTTCATGATGCAGTTCGGACGAGCGGCGCTCGACACGCGCACGACTTTGCCGCGCCTCGATCTGGTGCTGCGATCGATGATCTGGCTCGGTATCGCGCTACAGGTCGGTTCGCTTGCGATGCTTGCCCTTCCTGCGCTGCCGGCTTTGCCGCTTCAGGCCCTCGGGTGGTTGTACGTCGTCGGCGGTGCGCTGATGATGCCGCTTATCGGGGTCCACGCAGTTCGCCGCAATGCGGTATACTGGCCGTTGTTCGTCGCGTGGTCGATAATGGCGATCTATATCGCCTATTCGGCGCTGGCGATTTCCGGGTTGGCGCCGCAGTTGACTGTCAATTGGCACTGGGTCGGCCCGCTCGGCCTGTTCGAGTGCCTGATGGGTTCGCTGGCCCTGGGCCTGCACTTGCGGCAGCTCTATATCGACCGCATCGCGGCCGAGCAGAATGCGCGCAAGGCACTGCTCGACAAGCTGGCGCTAAGCGAGGAAGCCGCGCGCCTGGCCGACGATCGTGCGCGCGCATTGACGGAGGTGCGTGCGCGCGACCGGTTGCTCGAAGGGTCCGCGCACGACACACGGCATGTGCTGCACGCGCTCAACAGCGCGGTCTACTTCGGCAAGTCGGCAGGCGCGCAGGATGCCCCGGCTGCGGACCTTATCGGGCTCCTGGAATCGTCCGCCCACCATCTGGAGGACATCATTGCCTCGAGCGTGTCGATCGGTAACCGCGACGGACGCTTTCTCGCGCTCGCCTCGAGCGACATCGTTGCCACGCTCGAAGGCCTGGCTGAAATCTACGCTCCGATCGCCCAGCGCGGCCGGATCGGTTTGCTGGTCGATACCGAGCGCGGATGCGCCGCGATCGTCGACGAAGCGCTGTTCGCCAGGCTTGTCTCGAACCTGCTCAACAACGCGTTCAAGTTCACCGCGGCGGGCAGCGTCACCCTGGCATGCGCATGCGAGGACAAGCTCTTGCGGTTGACAGTGCGCGACACCGGGCCGGGCATGCCCCGCGCGGTCGCCGACCGGCTTAACGAGCACGCGGGCGACAACCTGCCGGCCGACATGCCTGTCGGTACGGGGTGGCGCGCCATCGCCGAAATCGTGGCGTTGCTGCATGGAAGCTACACGATCGAGATCGAGAGCGGCACGGTCGTGACCGTCGTCCTCCCCAACCCGGTGGCGGACGCCATGACCGCGGCGACAATGAGCGATCTTGCGGAACTGGAAGGACGGCTGACTTTCGTCGAAATCGATTCCGCGGGCACAGCGCCGGCCTCTTCGGGCTTGGCTCCGACGGTGTTCGTGTCGGGCAACGCGAGTGCCGAAACGCGGATCGCGGCCGCGGCGCGCTCGCAACTGCTGCTGGTGCGGCCGTTATGCCGCGAAATGCTCGATCACCCTTACGTGAAAGGGCTGGCGAGAACCCCCGCGCTGCGGGCCTTCTCGACCAGCTGACGGCTGTGGTCGACGCCGAACTTCCGGCGAATTTCGGCCAGATGAAACGAAACGGTGGGCGCGCTGATCGCTAGCCGGTAGCCGATTTCCTTGTTGCTGCACCCGCTCGACATCAACTGCAGGATCGCCTGTTGGCGATCGGACAAGTGGATTGGCGCGGCGACGGCCCGCCCGAGCAGCTCGGCCGCGCAGCGCGATACGAAGGTCGTCCCGTCATCCACGGCGCATAGCGCAGCGTCGACTTCCGCGATCGGATCGCCTTTGCACACAAGCCCGCGCGCACCGTGCGCGATGACCTGCCGCAGCACGTCCGGCCGCGCGACCCCGGTAAGGACGACGACATCGGCCAGGTCGCGCGAGACGATTTCCAGCAACGCGGCCAAGCCGTCGATGTCGGGCAGTTCCAGATCGAGCACGACGATCGCCCGCTCGGGCAATGCCCGCGCCGCCTCGATCCCTGCGCGAGCCAGGCCGAAGCAACCGGCCAAAGTGAACCGCTCGCTCGACGCCAGCAACAGGCGGATGCCGGAGTGCGCCAGCTCGTGATCGTCGATGACGATGATTGGCCGCATGAACGATTACCCCCCGGCAGACCGCGACGAATAGGCGCGCTGGCGCCACGGCTCTACCTAAATTTATTTTGGCTATCGAGCCAGATGGTCCGTCCATACACCCCGCACCGCAACACGAGATCGCCGCTCAAATCGATTGGGGGCGTGATCGTGCCAATGGGGGGATTGCAGATGCACATCAGCCGTTTCGCGCGCGCCATTTCCGGCGTGTGCCTCGCCGCGCTAGCGGTCTCGACGCGTGCAGGGGCGCCGGTCGAGGACCGACAGATACAGGTCATCCCGGCAATCCCGGGCGAAAGCTACCTGATCGACCTGCAGGCCAGCAACGGCTTCGTGACCGACAGCAAGACCGGCCAGAAGGTCGCCGCGCAATCCTTCCTGTTCGACCTGATGGACAAGGAGAACATTGCCTGTCGATACGTCACCGATGTCGACCTGGTATTCTCGACCGACCGCGAGGAAACCGGCCGCGACAAAGGGCCGCGTCCGGGCTGGAAGCGCGTCGTCGCCTACGGAGGCAAAGGGGGCGACAAAGTCCAGTCGTGCGGGACGTTCGACCAGGTAAAGAACGCCGGCAAATACGAGATGACGTTCGCCGCGATCAAGCCGGAGACGGCCGGCAAGGTGAAGGTGTTCTTCTATAATCCGTACGAAGAGCCTGACGACGAGATGGTCAAGGCCCGCGTCGCCAATGCCAAGCCGGTCAAGGCGATCGACCTTGTCGGCAAGCCTGCGCTCTCGCGAGGTCGTGCTATCTTCGCCGCCGACCTGCCCGATGGCGGCCGTGCGTGGGTCGACGCCAAGCCCGAGCCGCTGCGGCCGTTCTATTCGGCGCTGTTGCGCGATGCCGAATACAATGCGGTTGGCAACTTCTCGAAGCTTGGCGTGGCAGCGATGGCGACCGGTGAATACGACGCCGCCAAGTGGGCGCTTGACGCAGCGCTCGACCGGATCGAGGCGATCTACAATAACGACGAAGCAGCCAAAGCCGCGCGCAGCAAGTTCAGCCAGGAAAGCATCAAGGATTTCAAGGGCGATCCATACGAGCGGGCCATGGCGTACTACTATCGCGGCCTGCTTTACCTGCGCGAGGGAGACTACGGCAACGCGAGAGCCAGCTTCGCCTCGGCCGAATACCAGGACACGATTTCCGAAAGCGAGGAGTTCCAGTCCGACTTCGCGTTGATGAACTACCTCGCCGGTTGGTCGGCGCGGTGCATGGGTAACGAGCGGCTGGCCGAAGACTCGTTTGCCGCGGCGACCAAGATCGACGCGAAGCTCGTCGCGCCGGCGCCGAAGAGTACGCGATTGGTAATCGCCGAGACGGGCGCCGGACCGGTCAAGCTGTTGCGCGGCAACAGCGGGCAACTGGTCACGCTGGCGCCATCGATCGACTATTGGCCCGACACGTCAGCCACGCCGGTGTTCGGGAAAACCAACCTGGTGCGCGCCGGTGACATGACTTTTCAGGCGACCACGCGTGGCGGGCGCCATTTCGACGCCATCATGAACGGCAAGGTCGCCTACAAGGAGACGATGGGCGCGATCAGCGACGTCGCCATGGGCGCGGCCAGCCTGCTCTCCAGCCAGCTTGGCTCGGTCGGCAGCATGTTCTCGATGTTCGCCAGCATCGGCGCCAAAAGCCTGTCGGACGCGACCAAGACCCAGGCCGATGTGCGGTACTGGGACAGCCTGCCCGATGCCGTGTTCGTAAGTGCGGCCCCGGCCGCCGGCGCGGCGGGCACAGTCGCGTTCGCCGGAGGCGCCGCTCCGGCCGCTTCCATGCGCGAAGCGGGCAAGCAGAAGTGTTCGCTTGCGTGGTCGACGGATCGTTCGCCCGCTCAGTGGAAGGCAGGCATTCCCGGCACGCCCAAATTTGCGCCGGAATGGCGAGCCAAGAAGGAAGAAGCCGCCAAGCGCGACGCAGATTTCCGCAAAGGGCTGATGGACGGAACGATCTGACCAGTCGGCCACGAAGGGACGGGAGACAATACGGTGAAATCGGGAATCAGAAAGGCGCTCGCGGGAGCGGCATGTACGATCGCCATAGCGGGCGGAATGGCGGCCGATCCGGCGGCAGCCCAGCGGCGCGGCAAGTCGGTCGACATCGACGCCGGCATGAAGGGGCCGGTACAGGGAGTCGGCATCGAAAGCCGGGATCTGTTGTCCATGGCCGACCAGATGGTGCGAGACATCTTCAGCAATTCGGTGATCTCGGCGCGCACTACGCCGCCAAGGGTGATCGTCGATAGCCGCTATTTCACGAACGAAAGTTCGCAGCGGATGAATCAGAACCTGATCACCGACCGCCTTCGTACCAGCCTCAACCGCGCCAGCGACGGCCGGATGATGTTCATCGCCCGGCAAAACGCTTCGATGATCGAGGAAGAACGGGCTCTGAAGCGCGAGGGAGTGACCGACACCGGGACCGTCGGGATGACCCAGGCTCAATTCGGCGCCGATTTCCGGCTTACTGGGAACATCGCTTCGCAGGACGCGCGCGATGCGCGCAGCGGCACGGTCCAGCGCTTTACCCAGATCACCTTCGAATTGGTCGATCTGGAGAGCGGCGCGATAGTCTGGTCGAACAGTTACGACGTGTCGCGCGCCGCCACCGACGACGTCGTGTATCGCTGAGGAGGAATACCCATGAAAACCGTCATTCGTATCATGGCCACCGCGGGTGCCGCGCTGGCTCTTGCCGCTTGCGCCACCATGGAGACCATGGCGCTCGATCCCAACGCGCAAGTGCCTGAAGCCGGGGAAACCGTCGAATGAGCCGCGTGGCGGTGGCCGGCGCGGCGGCCTGTATCGCGCTCGCCGCGTTGGCGCTGGCAGTGCCCCAGGGGCCGGCAGCAGCGCGCGAAAACCAGGTGCTCAAGTGCAAGACCGGCAAGGCCCGCAACGCGGCGCCTTATGGCGGGGCTGCGTTACTGGCCAACGTCGAGCGCGCGATGACTCCGATCGACCTCAATGCGGTCCAGTTTACCGACAAGGGTCTGACTCGCAGGATGCTGGTCGAGGCACTCTTCGCCCGCCGGACCGATACAGAAACGGTGGAAGTCAGCGCCCGCTTCGTCAACTGCACCGGCGGCCCGCTTACCATCCGGGCGCGATCGAGCTTCATGGATGAAGTGCAATATCCGGTCGAACCGGCTTCCGCCTGGCAGCGGGTGATCATCCAGCCTTATGCCACCGGGGTCTATCGCGAGCGTTCGATGAAACGCGACGAGGTCAAATACTACCTCATCGAGATCGCGGGAGATTGACGATGCGTCACGCGGCCCTGATCCTGACAGCCCCACTCGCAGTCGCGGCCCTGGCCAGCCCGGCCGCCGCGCAGTATCGCGAAGGCCTGCCGCCGGTCATGGCGCCTCCGCCTCCCAGAATCGACCCGTCGGCGTTCGGGGAAGGGCAGTCGGTCGGCGACTACCGCCGGGCGGGCTCGCCGCGGCTGGTGGTGTTCTGGAACCGCGAACTCAGCGACCGGACCTCGGCCGGCATGGACACCGTGATCACCGAACACGGAGAGTCGGCGGAAGGCGCGGCCGCGGCAGTCTCCCGCAGCGGTCGCTATTCTGAAGGCGCGCGCGTGGCCGCCTACGAAAAGGAAACCCGCATTGGCCTGCGCGAGGCGCCGGGCGACGCGCGCTCGAGCCTGATGAGCGAAGAAGCAGAGTGGCGCTTCATGGAAGCGTTCCAGGGACGGCTGATGTCGGCTGGCATCCGCCTCGTCGATCGCCCGGTGGCGATGCGCGCCATTGCCGCAAGCCAAGACGGGCCGAGCGACCGGCAAAAAGCGGAAATGGCCGGTATCGCGCGGATGGCGGACCTCATGCTGGCGATCGTCCAGGCGCCCGCCCCGGACACACCGCTTGGAATTCGCTTCAAGGTGGCGGTCACCGATCTTCGCGACGGCACGATTCTGGCGACTTTCGTCGATGACGGCAATGGACCTACCCGCGGACCAGGCCGCTTCGTGGCGGGGGCCAACGGCTTCGAAAGGGAGCGGGCACCCTCGGTCGAGGTTGAAAGCGCCGGCGCGAACCTCGCCAGCGCTCTGCTCGCGCGCCTGGCAGGACGCTGGCGGTGATCACCCCTCAGTTCCGATAGCGCGGGACTGCAAGGAGACGGCCATTGCGCGCCTGACGTCGGTTTAATAAACCTGAGCTCCAAGCGATTGCCTTGTTTGAGCTTTTTGATCTACGTCGCAGCATGATGAAAAATCTTTCTCTCGCTGCGACATTGATGCTGGCCGCCGGGTGCACTTCAATGCAGGCATCCGCGCCGACCGGTATATCCGCCATATCGCCTGATCGGCTGTCGCAGGACGTCAAAGTGATGGCTTCCGAGCCATTCGGCGGTCGCGCACCGGGGACGGCAGGGGAAACCCGGACCGTGGCCTGGCTCACCGATCAGCTGAAGGCGGCCGGTCTCCAGCCCGGAGCTGCAGACGGAAAGTGGACGCAAGCGGTGCCTCTGGTCCGAACCCAGCTGGGTAATGGCACGCTCGCAGCGGTTGTTGGCGGGAATACTATCCCCTTGGTTCAGGCTCGCGACGTCTATGTCAGCACCGTCCGCCCGGTCGACCGCATCGAGGTTGCCGGCGCGCAGATGGTGTTCGTCGGTTACGGCGTCACCGCGCCCGAGCGCGGCTGGGATGATTTCAAGAACGTCGACCTCAAGGGCAAGGTCGCAGTCTTCCTTGTCAACGACCCCGATTTCGAAGCGACTGCGGGGGAACCGGCAGCGGGAAAGTTCGGCGACCGGCGAATGACATATTACGGTCGGTGGACTTACAAATTCGAAGAAGCCGCGCGGCGCGGCGCAATCGCGGCGTTGATCGTTCACGATACGCCCGGCGCGGGATACGGCTGGGATACCGTCACCGCACCCGCCGGTGAAAACTATGACATCGCCGGTGCCGCGAACAGGCTGGCACTTCAAGGTTGGTTGCAGGGCGATGCGGCAGCACAGCTATTCAAGGCGGGTGGGCTCGATCTGGCAAAGCAACGCGTCGCCGCACGATCACCAGATTTCAGACCGGTCCCTCTGCCGGCAACGTTCTCGGCCAATGTCCCCGTCGTCCACGAAAGTCTCATGAGCCAGAATGTGCTCGCCAAGCTGCCGGGATCCGAGCGGCCCGATGAAATCGTCATGTATGGCGCTCACTGGGATGCTTACGGAAAAGGGGCTCCCGACGCACAAGGACGCACCATCCGTCCGGGCGCGAACGACGACGCGCTGGGGGTTGCGGGGTTGCTTGAAATCGCGCGTGCACTGAAGCGCGGTCCCGCCCCGCGGCGCAGCGTCGTATTCGGCTTCTGGACCGCCGAAGAGCGCGGCTTGCTCGGCTCGGAGACATACGCGGTCAATCCGGTTTATCCCGCGGCCAAGACGGTGGCCAACATCACTCTCGATATTCTTCAGACCGGCGGTCCTGCCAAGGACGTGATGCTCGTGGGCAAGGGACAAAACAGTCTCGAAGAGGATCTTTCGCGAGCAGCGCAAGCGCACGGCCGCACTGTAACACCCGAGACGCTGCCGGAACGCGGCCTGTTCTATCGTGCCGACCACTTTTCGCTCGCCAAGCGGGGCGTTCCGACCTTGCTGTTCATGGCCATCAGCGGCGTGCCTGACCTGCGCATCGGTGGCCGCGTCGCCGGCCAGGCTTGGCTCGATAGCTATATGCGGTGTTACCACCAGACCTGTGACGCGTGGAGCGAAGACATCGACTTCGCAGCAGCCGCTCAGGATGTCGAATTGGCTCTGGAAGTAGGACGTGATCTCGCCATGGGCGATCGCTGGCCGGAGTGGACCGGGGAATCGGAATTCCGTCAGGTCAGGGTGGATAGCGTAAGCAAGTAGGCACCGCCCTCTGCGGCTGCGTGAAGCTCGTCAGCTTCGGGTGTCAGCAGCCTGACGCTGGGCCGCTCGTAGTTGGCAGTGGCTGATCCACGGCGCAGCCATGCTGGGCGTCGCGAACAGCATCGCTATGTATCGTGAATTGCCTGATGACTGGGGGCAAAGGCAACGGTTATCCGCTGCCGAACAGATCGCGGAACTGGCGTGGCTGCGAGCGCAAGTACTGCGGCGGCGCGGTAACCGTCGCGCCAAGATGTGCAGCCGCGTGCCACGGCCATCGCGGATCGTACAGTATCGTGCGGGCCAGCGCGATCATGTCAGCGTCTCCGGTCCCGATAATCGCCTCGGCCTGCTCGTAATCGGTAATCAGCCCGACCGCCACGACCGGCATACCGCACGCCTGCTTCACGGCCCGGGCGAGCGGGACCTGATAGCTGGGGCCCACGGGGATATTCTGCCGAGGATCGAGTCCGCCGCTCGACACGTGGATGCCAGCGCACCCGCGCGCTTCGAGCGCCCGGGCAAAGGCGATCGTTCCCTGGATATCCCAGCCGCCGTCCACCCAATCGGTCCCCGACACGCGGAAGGTGACCCCTCGGTCAGCCGGAAAAGCCGCGCGCACGGCGTCGAAAACCTCGAGCGGGAAACGCATGCGGTTTTCCAGGTTGCCACCGTATTCATCTTCGCGCCGGTTCGACAGTGGCGAGAGAAACTCGTGCAGCAAATAGCCATGCGCACCGTGGAGCTGCACCGCGTCGATGCCAAGCCGCGCCGCGCGCACAGCTGCTTCGACGAAAGCGTCGCGAACCCGGTTCATGCCGGCGCGGTCAAGCGCGACTGGCGGCGCTTCTGCGGCGGCGAAGGCCAACGCGGAAGGAGCCACAGTTTGCCAGCCGTTGGCGTCATCCGGCGACAGTTGCGCTCCTCCTTTCCACGGCAGGTCGGTCGATGCCTTGCGTCCGGCGTGGGCGAGCTGGATGGCAATCGGCATGTCCGACCAGCGCCGCACGCTGTCCAGGACGCGCGCCATCGCCGCCTCCGTGGCGTCATCCCACAGACCGACGTCGCCATAGCTGATGCGCCCCTCCGGCAGGACCGCGGTGGCCTCGATCGTCAGCAGGCCGGCGCCCGACAACGCCAGGTGCCCGAGGTGAATTTGGTGCCAGTCGGTCATGCAGCCGTTCTGGGCCGAGTACTGGCACATGGGCGCGATCACGATGCGATTGCGCAAGCCGAGGCCGCCGACGGTGATAGGTTGAAAAAGCTTTGGTCCGCTCATCGTGATACCCGTTTAAGAATTCTCATTTGCATGCTGGTCGCAGTGCAGCGCACTCAGCGGTCGATCATCGACATCTGCCGATCGTTGTAGCGCGGGCCCGATACCGCCTCGGGCTTCAGCGCCTCGTCCAGGCGGTCCATGTCCTGGGCGCTAAGCTCGATGTCGGCGGCGGCCACGTTTTCCTCGAGGAAGGTGCGCCGCTTCGTGCCGGGAATTGGAACGACGTCGTCGCCCTTATGGAGCAGCCAGGCGAGCGCTACCTGGCCTGCCTTCGCGCCCTTCTCTTCGGCGATCGCCCGCACGGCGTCGGCAGCGCGCATATTCGCGTCGAAATTGGCGCCCGTGAAGCGCGGGTCGCCGCGCCGGAAATCGCCTTCCGGGTAGTCTTCCGCCCGCTTCGCGGTCCCGGTGAGGAACCCTCGGCCCAATGGACTGAAAGGAACCAGGCCTATGCCGAGTTCGCGCAGTAGCGGAATGATCTGGCCTTCGAGGTTGCGCTCCCACAGCGAATATTCGCTTTGCAGCGCGGTGACCGGGTGAACGGCGTGCGCCCGGCGGATCGTTTCCGCGCCTGCTTCGGACAGCCCGAAAAAGCGCACTTTGCCTTCGCTGATGAGATCGGCGACCGCGCCCGCGACATCCTCGATCGGCACCGCGGGATCGACACGATGCTGATAGAACAAGTCGATATGATCGGTGCCCAGCCGACGCAGGCAGTCCTCAGCCACGGCGCGGATATGTTCGGGCCGGCTGTTGGCACCCTTGATCGTGCGGTCCTGGATGTCGAAGCCGAACTTGGTTGCGATCAAAACCTCGCCCCAGCGTCCTTTCAAAGCCCGTCCGAGCAGTTCCTCGTTGGTGAACGGACCGTAGACTTCCGCGGTGTCGAGGAACGTCACTCCAAGCTCGATCGCGCGGTGAAGCGTCGCGATCGATTCGCCATCGTCGAACGCACCGTAGGATTGGCTCATTCCCATGCAGCCCAGCCCAAGCATCGAAACCTGCAATCCCTGGCTGCCAAGCGCGCGTGTCTTCAGCATTTCTCATTCCTCCTCAAGCGCGGGCAGAAGGCGCTCCTCCCACTCAACGATCGATCGCCTGACATGATACACGACCCGCAATATTTAGGCGCACGGCCGGAATCTCTGCTGATTTAACCATAGATGCGGAAGACAAAATCGCGAGCGGTCGGCTGGCGTGCCCGTTCGCGCCGAGACAACCGGCTCCCGCTAGATCGAGCATTGAGCCGGCTGCAGGATCGCTTCAAGCAGAACGCGGATACAAGCAGTGTCGCGTGCCTGGTCAGCTAAACGCTGATCGGCGCGCCGCCTGACGCCCCGGCGATCCTCTTTAGGACACTGTCTCGAGCTTGCGCTGACGCCCGAAGAAGCCGGCATATTGTCTCCCGCTAGCAACGCCCGTAACCTCTCGCCATGGATAGACTTGCGCGCGCGCTGTTCACCCTTGCCCTGCTGGCGTCACCGATCCCGGCATATGCTCAATCTGCTGACGTTTCCCGGTGGCGGGCCGAGGCAGCGCGGGTGACGATCACGCGCGACGATTGGGGCATCGCGCATGTGCACGGGAAAAGCGATGCGGACGCAGTGTTCGGCGCGATATACGCGCAGGCCGAAGACGATTTCGCGCGCATAGAGGCGAATTATCTTACCGCGCTCGGGCGGACCGCGGAGGCTAAGGGAGAGGGCTCGGTGTGGGCCGATCTGCGCCAGCGGCTGTATGTCGATCCAACTGACTTGCAGGCGCAGTACCATCGCAGCCCCTCCTGGCTGCGCGAATTGATGGACGCGTGGGCGGACGGGCTGAATTACTATCTTGCGACGCACCCGGCGGTCCGGCCGCAGGTGCTGACCCGATTTGAGCCGTGGATGGCGCTTTCTTTCACCGAAGGAAGCATCGGCGGCGACATCGAGCGAATTTCACTCAGTGAACTCGCGAGCTTTTATGGCGACGCCAAGATCGCGATGACCGACGAAGAATTGGGACGCCGTCCGCAAGAACCAGTGGGATCCAATGGTATTGCAATTGCGCCCAAAAACACGGTCGGCGGCCACGCGCTGTTGCTCATCAACCCCCACACCAGCTTCTACTTCCGCAGCGAATTACACATGACAAGCGATGCGGGGCTCGATGCCTACGGTGCGTCGACCTGGGGGCAGTTCTTCATCTACCAGGGATTCAACGCGCATGCGGGGTGGATGCATACCTCGTCTGGTGTCGATGTCGTCGACGAATTTGCCGAAACGGTGGTCGAACAGGCCGGTGGCAAGCGAGTTTATCGTTACGGCAACGAGCTGCGCGAAGTGACCGCGCGGCCTGTGACAATCGCAGTTCGCCATGCGGACGGGTCGATGGGTAGCCGCACCTTCACCACCTACCGCACCCATCATGGACCGATCGTCGCGAACCGCGGAGGCAAGTGGATCGCCGAAGCGCTGATGTGGCGACCCATCGCGGCGCTGGAGCAAAGTTGGCTGCGGACCAAGGCAACCGATCTGCGATCCTTTCTGAGCGTGGCAAAGCGGCAGGCCAATTCGTCCAACGCCACGATCTTTGCCGATGCAAAAGGGAACATAGCCTACCTCCATCCGCAATTCGTGCCGATCCGCGACGATCGGTTTGATTACACCCGCGCAGTCGATGGGGCAGATCCGGCGACCGACTGGCATGGCCTGACTCCGCTGGAGCGGCTGCCGCAGGCGGTAGGCCCCAAGGCCGGCTATGTCGTCAACACCAACAATGCGCCCTGGACGGCAGCGGGGCCGGACAGCCCCAAGGCGGCCGAGTACCCAAGATACATGGATACCGCCGGGCAAAACGCCCGGGGGATTCACGCCGACTTGTTGCTGAAGAAGCGCAACGATTTCACCGTCGACGGGCTGATGGCAGCGGCTTTCGACAGCTACCTGCCGGCGTTCGCGACAATTGTCCCGCAATTGATTTCAGCGTTCGATGCGCTCCCACCGGGCGATCCGCAGCGCACGGCACTGGCCAGGCCGATCGCAATGCTGCGCGGGTGGGATTATCGCTGGAGCGCGCAGTCGCAGCCGACGTCGCTCGCGGTGTTTTGGGGAGACACGCTGTGGCGCGACGTCGGCGAATTTGCGCGGGCGGAGCGCGTCAACGTTCCCGAATACATCGCTACGCGTGTGCCGCCCGAGACGAAGCTCGCCGCGCTGCAATCGGCGGTTGACCGACTGACCCGAGACTTCGGGACGTGGCAAGTCGCATGGGGAACTATCAACCGGTTCCAGCGGCTAGACGATGCGATCGAGCCTCATTTCGACGATGCGAAGCCCAGTACTCCGGTGCCCTTTACCTCGGCGCAATGGGGAAGCCTCGCCTCGTTCGGCGCCCGGAGCTATCCCAACACCAAGCGCTATTATGGAACGAGCGGCAACAGTTTCGTCGCGGTGGTCGAATTCGGGCGGCGCGTGAAGGCATGGGCGGTGACCGCGGGCGGCGAGAGCGGCGACCCGGCCTCAGCGCATTTCCGCGATCAGATCGACCGATATGTAAGCGGAAAACTCAGGCCGGTCTATTTCTCCCCCGAGGACCTTAAAGGGCATGTCGAGCGACGCTATCGGCCTGGCGATCCGAAATAGCGCCGGGATAAGCAAAGCGCGGCAGCAGGGATGTCACCCTGATGGCGGGTCTCGCCAACGTCTGGAGCAGACCATTAGGCGACGCGCTGACCAAGGTATCTCCTTTTCGAACTGCGCGGCCAACCGGTACATCGCCTCGTCTGCGTGCCGAGCGGCGAACATCATGCCGATCGGCAGTCCCTCGCTGCTCATCCCAAGCGGTAAGGAAATCGACGGCTGCCCGGTGAAGTTAGAACACGGCTGCGAATGGGTAAAGCGCCATCTGGCGCTTGCCCACTTCGCGTGGCTCGACAGTGGCGGGATCGCTAAAGCCGATCCGCGGAGGCGGCGCGGACATGACCGGGCAAAGATACACGCCGAAGGCTTCGAACCGCTGCAACACGCCTCGCGTGAGAATGCGCAATTCCTGGTAGCCCCAGAAGGCCTGCTCGCCCGGTCAAACTGGCGCGCACCATTGCCGACTGTCCGCGGCTGCGGCTGCGCGGGGTGCAGTTCTATTGCGGGACCCGGCGGTGAACTTGTATGACAACCACCATGTCGTGCGCGGCAGCACGTTGGTGGACATCTGGACGGTGAGCGCACGGCGGACGCGCGCGATGACGTTTTCACCCCTCGCGATGTGTGGTCCGGCGCAGCGTCACCTGTGCTTGCGAAAGACCTCCTGGTTTTCGCCGGTCGCCGCGCAACGTGACCGGTCCGAGACCCGCAAAGCCCCTGCGCACAAAGCAGCTCCAGGTGACGGCATTGCTGGACCACGATCTGGCCTGGGCCTCGCGTCGCAAGCCGGCGCGAGGGACCGGCTGATCGTTCTCGGTCCGCCGTAGTGCTCACCGATGCATTCTCATGGACGGCAAGCGAGCGCGCCCGGTGCGAGGACTTCGCCGCGCGCGCGCATGACGTCGGCGAAGCGCCGCAAGGTGACGCAGTCGAACGATGCATTCGCCCGGTAGGCCGCCATGACGACTTTCAGAGCGTTTGTCGGTGATGTGATGCCAGACGCCTGAGCAACGAAATTGTTCGACCATACGTGGGTTTGGGCGAGCGGCACGGCGAATGCCTCTGCTCCGCCAGGTGCCTCGAGCAAAGCCTTGGTGAGCGGCACGACCGCCGGATCGCCCGCGTCGCCCGCCCACAGGGCGGCGACGCGATTGGCCGCACCCGGCAAGTCGCCGGCAAGAAGCGCCGCCTGCGCCGCGGTCACCTGTAGCGGGGTAAACCGCCAGCCGCGCGTCGAGGCCGTGCGAACGGCGTTTGCGAACCCCTGCGGACGGCCATCTCCCATTTCGGCCATGCCAAGCATGAACAGATGTTCGGCCGGCATCGGCCGGCGGCGGACCAGAAGCCGGGTCTCCGCCAGCGCGGCCTTCGGGTTATTTTCAGACAGCGCGAGCAGCGCGGTCGGCGGCTGCGCGAAGCTACGGAACGGGCGCGGGACGAACACCGATAGTTCGGGGCGGAGGTAACTCGCCCGATCGAGTTGTGCGCCAACCGCGATCAGCGCGAGCGCCGCCAGCACGGCGCGCCACAGCAACCGGGTCATTGTTCATCACCCTTCGCCGAGACCGCCGCCACCGGAGATCGCGCGAGCAGTACTACCGCCAGAGCCGCGATGCATAACATGGCCTGGCTACGCATCGGGAAGGCCAACAGCGACTGGCGTCGCCAATGCGGAGGAAATGTCGATGGCGGGCCGTCTGGCGCGGACCCATGTCGATTGCTGGGTAACGCAGTGGCCGCAAGTGGCCGAAACTACCGGCGCACGGTATTTCGGATCGGTGCTATGATCTTGGCGACGGTCGGCACGCAGTTGCCGTTTCCACGGCTGCTCGAGGCGCTCGATCGGCTGGCGGTCTCGCATTCGCTTCGGATCGTCGCGCAGACTTGTGGCAACCTGGCTCACGCCCAGGCGATCCAGCAGCATGAATTTCTCGCTCCGGCCGATTTCGAGGATCTCGCGAGCCAGGCGCAAGTGATCGTCGGGCATGCGGGGATCGGAACAATCTTTGCCGCCGCGAGGGCGCGCAAGCCGCTCGTGCTTTATCCTCGGCGAGTGGCGCTGGGCGAGCATCGCAATGACCACCAGATGGCCACCGCCGCCTCGGTGGAGGCCCGCCCGGGAATCCATGTCGCATGGGACGATGCCGACCTGGAGCGATTGCTGCTGAGCGGCCCGTTGAGTGCTCTCGAACCGGGAGAATCGCCAACCCGTCCGGCACTGATCGCTGCGGTGGCGGCGTTCGTCGAGGGTGGGCGGGGCTAGGAGGCCAGGCGGAGATCTCGCGGGGCGGGCACGCGAGCGACATCGGGCCAGATGCCGCGGGTGTCGTAAACCACCGCATGGCTGCGTTCTTCGAGCGGGACGACCCGGAACAGGTCGTGGTCGACCAGCACGATCAGCACGCCGCAGGTTTCCAACGCCGCGTCTATGTCCACCAGTGACGCGCCGGTGCCGTCGAACTCCGCAGGCAACTCGTTCGCATACGGCTCGACCACTCGGACCCGGCTGCCGAACTCGCGGGCCAGACTGGCGGCTACGAAACGCGCGGGGCTTTCGCGGAAGTCGTCGATGTTGGCCTTGAATGCGAGGCCGAGGCAGGCGACGGGGACGTGGGGATTGGCCTCGATCATGCGTCTAGCACGAGCGAGCACATGGTGCATCTTGGCATCGTTCACCTCGCGCGCGGTGCGGATAACTTTGGCTTCCTCAGGAGCGCTATGGACGATGAACCATGGGTCGACGGCGATGCAGTGACCACCGACGCCGGGTCCCGGCTGGAGGATATTGACGCGCGGGTGACGGTTGGCGAGGCGGATCACCTCCCACACGTCGAGGCCTATGCGGTCGGCGATCATCGACAGTTCGTTGGCGAATGCGATGTTGACGTCGCGATAAGCGTTCTCGACCAGCTTGGTCATTTCCGCCGACCGCGCGTCGGTCGTGACGCAAGTTCCGCGCACGAACAGTTTGTAGAAAGCCAGCGCCTTGCGCGCGCAGCGCGGGGTGATACCGCCGATCGAGCGATCGTTGTGCGTCAGTTCTTCTAGAATGCGGCCGGGGAGCACGCGCTCGGGGCAATAGGCGATCGACACGTCCGGCGTTTCGCTGGTCAATCCGGGCATCTTCAGGTCTGGCCGCAGCGCCGCAAGCCGGTCGCGAAGCGCTTCGGTCGTGCCGACCGGAGAGGTCGATTCGAGAATAACCGCATCACCCTTCTTGAGTACGACCGCAAGGTTGGTCGCGGCGGCGATCACGAAGCTGACGTCGGGGGTGTGCCTGCCGTCCTTCTCGAACGGAGTGGGGACGGCGATGACGAACACGTCGGCCGGCTGGATTTCGGTGGAGGCGGTCAGCATCCCTCGCTGGACCACGCCCTGTACCAGCCCATCGAGATCGACTTCCTCGATATGGATTTCGCCGCGGTTGATGGTGTCGACGACGGATTGCGACACGTCGACCCCAGTTACGCGGCAGTTTGCCCGCGCGATGATCGCGGCAGTCGGCAGGCCGATGTAGCCCAGGCCGATGACACACACTTCCGGTTTGTTTTCGCCGCGCATTTCGATCCCGCACTAATGTCGCGCGCGGTCTAGGCGGGGAGCGGTAAATTTACCGGTAACGCTATCCCTGTTTGGCGTTCCCGGCGCGCGCCGCTTCGTGCAGCCAGTCGGCATGGCGCGGCGCCTTTTTCGTCTGCGACCACTCGTCGAGCATCATCGGCGCGACGCGCTTCAATTCGGCGTATTGCTCGTCGGTGCCGATGTCGGCCGCCAGTTCGACCCGGTGGCCATTGGGGTCGAAGAAATAGATCGACTTGAAGATACCGTGATGGGTTGGCCCGAGGACCTCGATCCCTTCGGCCTCGACATGCGCCTTGGCGGCGAGCAGTTCATCCTCGCTGCCCACCTTGAATGCCAAGTGCTGGACCCACGCCGGGGTGTTCTCGTCGCGGCCCATCTCGCTCTGGTTGGGCAGTTCGAAGAACGCCAGCACGTTGCCGTTACCCGCGTCGAGGAAGACGTGCATGTAGGGGTCGTAGTCGCCCGTCGAAGGAACGTGGTCCTCGGCGAATGCGGTGGTGTAGTCCATGCCGAGCACGCGGCCGTACCATTCGACCGTCTCCTTGGCGTCCTTGCAGCGATAAGCGGCGTGGTGGATGCCGCCCAGGGCGATCGGGTGAGCAGTCATTCTGCGGGCTCCTCGACGTTCAGCACGCCGCGTTCGATCTGGTCGCGCTCCATGCTCTCGAACAGCGCCTTGAAGTTGCCTTCGCCGAAACCTTCGTCGCCCTTGCGCTGGATGAACTCGAAGAACACCGGACCGACTTGCGCCTGCGCAAAGATTTGCAGCAGCAGGCGCGGCTGGCCATTCTCGATCGTGCCATCGAGCAGGATACCGCGCGTCTTGAGTTCCTCGGCAGGTTCGCCGTGGCTCGGCAGCCGCTCATCGAGCATCTTGTAGTACGTTTCCGGCGGGGCGGTCATGAACGGCACGCCGAACTGCTTGAGCCGATCCCAGGCTGCGACGAGATCGTCGCAGATGAGCGCGATGTGCTGGATGCCTTCGCCGTTGAATTCGCGCAGGAATTCCTCGATCTGGCCTTTGCCGCCTTCGCCCTCTTCGTTGAGCGGGATGCGGATCTTGCCGTCGGGCGCGGTCAGCGCCTTGGAAGTCAGGCCGGTGTATTCGCCCTTGATGTCGAAGAAACGTATCTCGCGGAAATTGAACAGCTTTTCGTAATAGTCCGCCCAGAACTTCATTCGCCCGCCGTAGACGTTGTGCGTCAGGTGATCGATGTGGCTGAACCCGGCACCGACGGGATGGCGCTCGGCACCCGGCAGGTATTCAAAATCGATGTCGTAAATCGACAGCCCCTGACCATCCTTCTCGTACCGATCGATGAGGTAGACGATCGCACCGCCGATCCCGCGGATCGCGGGAATGTGCAGCTCCATCGGCCCGGTTTCGACCTGGACCGGCTCGGCGCCCCGTTCGATCAGTTCGGCATATGCCTTGCGCGCGTCTCGCACCCGGAAGCCCATGCCGCATGCCGACGGGCCGTGTTCGCGGGCGAAGTACCACGCGGCGCTGCGCGGTTCGTAGTTTGCGATCAGGTTGATCCCGCCCTGGCGCCACAGGTGCACGTCCTTCGAGCGGTGCTGCGCGATCCGGGTGAAGCCCATGCACTCGAACACCGGTTCGAGCATGCCTTTTTCCGGCGCGCAGAATTCGACGAACTCAAATCCATCGAGCCCGATCGGATTCTCGAACAAGTCGGCCATGGCGATTCTCCCGGAATGATAGTTTCTTATGAAACCAAATAACAAACGGCGGGTCTTTTGTCAAAACCCGCCGCTTGGCTTTCGATCCGGTTAGCGAGTGCTTCAGTCGACGAAATCCTCGAGCCGCTCGATCACGATTGCCGGAGCCATGCCGCCCGCGGCGCACATGGTGATCAGGCCATAGCGTCCGCCCGTCCGCTCGAGCTCGTCGAGTGCGGTGCCGATCAGGATCGAACCGGTCGCGCCGATTGGGTGACCGAGCGCGATCGCCCCTCCGTTCACGTTGACCTTGTCTTCCGGCAGCTCGAGATCGCGGATGAACTTGGCGGCGACCACCGCGAACGCCTCGTTGATCTCCCAGATATCGATGTCGTCCTTGGTCAGGCCCGCCTTGGCGAGCACTTTCTTGGCCGCCGGGACCGGGGCGTTGAGCATCAGCGTCGGGTCGTCGCCCATGTTCGCGGTGGCGACGATCCGTGCGCGCGGCTTCATGCCGTGGCTCTGCGCGTAATCCTTCGATGCAAGCAGCACGGCCGCCGCGCCGTCGACCACACCCGAGCTGTTCCCGGCGTGGTGGAAATGCTCGATCTCGAGGTCGGGGTACTTCTGTTTCACCAGCCCGCCGAAAGTCGTGCCCTTCTCGTCAATCGGCACCCCGGCGATCTTCTTGAAGCTGGGCTCGAGCGCTGCGAGGCCCTCGGCGGTCGTCTGCGGGCGCGGGAATTCCTCGCGATCGAGCACCACCGTGCCGTTTTCATCGGTAACCGGTATCACGGACTTGTCGAAGCGGCCTTCCTTGATCGCGCGGTCGGCGTTGCGCTGGCTGCGCAACGCGAGTTCATCGAGCTCCTCGCGGGTGAACCCTTCGAGCGTCGCGATGGCGTCGCCGCACACGCCCTGGTGGCTCTGCGGGTGTACCCCGCGCAGACGATCGTTGCCCGCGCCCATGCCGAGCGGGCGGAGGCCGGCCTGCATCTCTTCCTGCATCGAGGACGAGGTGTAGCTCATCATCTCGGTGCCGCCGGCAACCACCAAGTCCGCCATTCCGCTCATCACTTGCGCCGCGGCCAGGTTGACCGAAGTTATGCCGCCGCCGCAGAAGCGATCGAGCGTCATGCCGGACGAGGTGATATCGTAGCCCGCATCGAGCGCCGCCATCCGGCCCAGGTCGCCGCCCTGCTTGCCCTTCTGGCTGCTGGTCGACCAGATCACGTCGTCGACATCCTTGGTGTCGAGATTGTTGCGCTCCGCAACTGCCTTGAGGACGGTCGCCGCAAGATGTTGTGGGTGCATGTGCGCCAGCGCACCCTTGCCGACTTTGCCGACGCCCCGGGGGGTACGCACCGCATCGATGATATAGGCTTCGGCCATCTTGCAAATCCTTCGCTCAGGGAATCAGGTTGACGCAAGCGTAAACCTTGCCGACAACCCGCACAAGACAAGTTGCAAAGCGAAATGGGAGAGCGATCGTGAGCGAGGAACTGCTGACCGAAGTTCGTGACGGCGTGCTGATCGTCACCATCAACCGGCCCGAAGCGAAGAACGCGATGAACAAGGCCGCGGCCGAGGGCATCGCGGCGGCGATGGACCGGCTCGATGCCGAGGACGAGTTGCGGGTCGGTATTCTGACGGGCGCAGGCGGCACGTTCTGTTCGGGGATGGACCTCAAGGGCTTCCTGCGCGGCGAATCGCCCTCCATCGAAGGCCGCGGGTTCGGCGGGATCGTCCAGGCTCCGCCGAAGAAACCGCTGATCGCCGCTGTCGAGGGTTACGCGCTCGCGGGCGGCCTCGAACTGATGATTGCATGCGATCTGGTGGTCGCTAACGCTAACGCCAAGTTCGGCATTCCCGAGGTGAAGCGTGGCCTGGTGGCTGCGGCGGGCGGGGTCATGATGCTGCCCGACCAGATCCCGCAGCGGATCGCGCTGGAACTGGCGCTGACCGGTGAGTTCATCGATGCGGCGCGCGCGTATGAGCTCGGGCTGATCAACCGCCTGGTCGAAGGCGCGGCGCTAGACGGCGCGCTCGAACTGGCGAAGAAGATCGTCGCCAACGGTCCGCTCGCGGTGCGAGTGTCCAAGGCGATCGTGAAGCAATCGCGCGGCTGGCCGATGGAGGAACGCTACGACCGTCAGGCCGAGCTGATCGCGCCGGTATTCGTCAGCGAAGACGCGCGCGAAGGCTCGCTCGCTTTTGCCGAGAAGCGTGCGCCGAACTGGAAGGGCAAGTAATGCCCGGACCGCTGCACGGCACCCGCATCGTCGAATTCGCCGGCATCGGGCCGGGGCCGTTTTGCGGCATGATGCTCGCCGATCACGGCGCCGAGGTCATCCGCATCGACCGCGCGAGTGGCAGTCGTGGCGGCTCGCAGCCGGTGACCAGCAAGGACGTGCTCGCGCGCGGACGCAAGTCGATCGCGATCGACCTGAAAAGCGCCGAGGGCGTCGCGCTGGCGCGCAAGATCGCCGCCAGTGCAGACGGCATCATCGAAGGTTTCCGTCCTGGCGTGATGGAGCGGTTGGGGCTCGGACCCGACGAGCTGCTGGCTGACAATCCAAAGCTTGTCTACGGCCGGATGACCGGCTGGGGGCAGACCGGGCCTTACGCGCCGTGGGCGGGGCACGACATCAACTACATCGCGCTCGCCGGCGCGCTGGCGCACTTCGGTCGTGAGGGCGGCAAGCCCACCCCCCCGATCAACATGGTCGGCGATTTCGGCGGCGGGGGGATGATGCTGGCGTTCGGGATGGTTTCCGCGTTGCTCAATGTCGCGCGCGGCGGGCAGGGCCAGGTGATCGACTGCGCGATGACCGATGGAACCGCGGTGCTGATGAGCATGATGCACGGCATGAAAAACATGGGCGTGTGGTCCGAAGACCTCGGGGTCAATCTGCTCGATACCGGCGCGCATTTCTACGATACGTACGAGACAGCCGACGGCAAGTACGTTTCAATCGGCTCCATCGAACCGCAGTTCTACGCCGAGCTGCGCAGGCTGGCAGGGCTGTCCGACGACCCGGACTTCGACGCCCAGCACGACCGCAAGGCGTGGGGATCGCTCAAGGACAAGCTTACCGCCTTGTTCAAGTCAAAAACTCGGAGCCAGTGGGATGCGCTGATGGAGCACACCGACGTCTGCTATGCGCCGGTGCTGACGATGAGCGAGGCGGCGCGCCATCCGCACAACATCGCGCGGGGCACCTTCGTCGAGGTTGGCGCTTCATTGCAACCTTCGCCGGCGCCGCGTTATTCGGTCACCCGCACCGCGGTGCCTGAGCCGGCGCCAATGCCTGGTGACCAGACCGAAGGCATCCTCGGCTCGCTGGGGATGGGCCCTGACGAGATCGGCAAGCTCCGCGAGGCCGGAACGGTCGCCTGACGAAAGCACGCTCACCGCGATGAGCCCGAAAGATGCTTGAGAAACCATTCATTCTTCCACTCTTGTAAGGAGCAGTCGGCGCGATCGTGCGTTTAGGCTCCTTACGGAGACCACCGGAATGAAAACGATCGCATCGCTACTGCTTGTTGGGCTGGCTCTCGAGCTTGCCGCGTGCGGTTCGACCAAGCCGAAGGATGGCGCCGAGCAGGCACGCGTTCAGAGAGAGCGATCGCTCGCCGAGCGGTTAAAGGCTGCCTGCTCGTCTCAAGCCACGTACGACCGTTTGAAACAGGTGGCGTTCGACGAAGCCATCCAGATCCGCAACGCGGACCCTGTCAACCTCGACACCCTCTCGACCTACTCGCTGGTGCGGGTCGAAGATCCGATCGTCAAAAGCCGCGACGAGACGCTCGATGTTACGGTGTGCAGCGGGCGATTTGTCCTGCAGGTGCCCCCCGGCGCGGAGCGCGCGTTCGACGGCAAGCGACAACTCACCGCCGAGATCGAGTATGCTGCCCAGGCTGCCGCTGATGGCAGCGGCCTGGTCTACCAGATCAAGGGTGCCGAACCGATCATCTACCGCCTGGCGACTTTCGATCTGAAATCGGAAGTTTACCGCCCGACCGACGCTGCGCCGCAAGTCGCCGCGGCCGGGACCCGCAATCCGCCGGTAGCCCGCCAAGCAGTTGAGCCGCCGCCGCCAGCCCCAGCACAGCCTCGTCCGGCCCCGATTACGGCGAAACCCACGAGCGTGCCCACTCGCAGCGCATCCGCCGAAGCGCCGCAGCGGGCTAAGGCCGCGTCTCCAAGCTTCAGCTGCCGGGCGGGGCAATCACGCAGCGAGCGGATGGTTTGCAGCAGCGACCGCCTGGCTTCGCTCGATCGGCAGATGTCATCATTGTTCTATTCGGCGCTAAGCCGTGGCAGCGAACGGCAGCGCGCCGACCTACGCCGCTCGCGCGACCGCTTCCTGGCATACCGGGAACGATGTGCCGACGAAACTTGCGTTGGCCAGGCATACCTCGATCGGATGGAGGAGATCAGGGATATTGCCGCAGAACGGTAGGATCAGGCGATGAACGCCCGCACTTCTTCGACGAAATCGTCGAACCGGTCGTGATGCACCCAGTGGCCGGCGCGTTCGTATTCGCTGACTTTGGCATTATCGCCGAAATACTGCAGGCGCCCGTCCGTTTCTGGGTTTGAGGCCCACGAATCCGCCCCGTAGATCATCAGCGTGGGGCAGGTAATCGCGCCCCATAGTGCGTGCTGGCCCTTGGTCGGCACGTCCTCGGGCGGCCAGGCGTGGAGATGGGGGTCGAATTTCCAGCTGAAGGTACCATCTTCGTTTCGCATCACCGCGTGGAGCGTCAGGTGGCGGGCCTGCTCGGCCGACAGGTAGCTGTTGGCGTCGCGCATCCGCGCCAGGCAGTCCTCGAAAGTGGCGTATTTGCGGACCGAGCGAGCGCTCGCCTCGCGCTTCTTGTCGATCCAACTGGTCCATTGATCGCCATAGGGCCGCTCGCGGCGCTGCTCGATCTGCTTCGGACTGGGGCCAAGGCCTTCGATTGCCACTAGTCGGCGGACGTTGTCCGGGTACAGCCCGGTGTAGCGGGTGGCGATGTTGCCGCCGAGTGAGTGCGCGACGATCGTCACCGGCGCGAGGCCCAGCTGGTGAACCAGCTGGGCCAGATCGTAGACGTAGCCCATCGTCGAATAGAGCCCGTTGTTGTTCCACTCGCTATCCCCGTGGCCGCGCAGGTCGGGACAGATTACGTGCCAGTCACCGCGCAAGGCCTCGGCGGTCCAATCCCAGTTGCGGCAGTGATCGCGCCCGCCATGAAGCAGGATCAGCGGCGGCGCGTCGGGGTTGCCCCAGTCGGCGTAGTGCAGCTTGGTCCGTTGCGAGATGTAGCTTTGCGAAGTCGGCCCATGACCGAGGAGTTCCGGCGCTTCCATGCGTTGCCCTTAACGTAAGCGTCAAAATGCGTTGCGGATCGCTACCCGCCTGATAGGCTCGCTCCAACCACATAAATCCTGAGAGGACCAGCCATGCCCGTCATCGACGTTCCGGATCCCGAATTCATGCAGGACGAGGAAATTGCGATCTTCCGCGACGCGGTCGGCAAGTTCTTCGAACAGCATGCGCCCGAGAAGCGGGTCGAGAAGTGGCGCGAGGACGGCATGGTCGAGCGCGCATTCTGGGAAGAGGCTGGCCAGGCGGGCCTGCTCGGGATGACGGTGCCGGTCGAATACGGTGGCCATGGGGGCGACTTCCGCCACGACCTGGTGGTACTCGACCAGCAGGCCGAGAAGGGCGTCGATGGCTTTGCCTCGAGCCTGCACAACGTAATCATCCTGCCCTACGTAGTCCGCCACGGAACCGAGGAGCAGAAGAACAAGTGGCTCCCCAAGCTGGTCACCGGCGAGATGATCAGCGCGATCGCGATGACCGAGCCGGGCGTGGGATCGGACCTGCAGAACATCACCACGACCGCGATCAAGGAAGGCAACGGCTACCGCCTCAACGGCGCCAAGACCTTCATCTCGTCAGGTCAGCTGGCGAACTTCATCATCGTCGTCGCCAAGACCGATCCCGCCGAAGGGCACAAGGGCATCAGCCTGATGTGCCTTGAGACCGAAGGCGCCGAAGGCTTCGTGCGCGGCAAGAAACTCGACAAGGTAGGGCAGGATGCCTCGGATACCAGCGAGCTGTTCTTCGATAACGTGTTCATCCCTGCGGAGAATGTCCTCGGCGGGGTGGAGGGCAAGGGCTTCTATCAGTTGATGGGTGAGCTGCCGCAGGAGCGGCTGGTCATCGCGGTCGGCGCGATGAGCACGATTGAAAAAGCCCTCGATACGACAGTCGAGTACGTCAAGCAGCGCAAGGCGTTCGGCAAGACCATCTGGGACTTCCAGAACACCCAGTTCGTGCTCGCCGACCTCAAGGCGCGGGCGACCGCGGGCAAAGTGTTCCTCAACGATTGCATCGCCAAGCTGCTGCGTGGCGAGCTCGACGTGACGACTGCCTCGATCGCAAAGTACATGCTGACCGAGCTACAGGGCGAAGTGGTCGACAAGTGCCTGCAGTTCCATGGCGGTTGGGGCTACATAAACGAATATCCGATCGCCAAGATGTTCCGCGACAGCCGGATCACACGCATCTTCGGCGGATCGAACGAGATCATGAAGATGATCATCGCAAGGTCGATGTAGGTGGCTGGCGACGTGAGCACGTTTCGCGAAGGGCTGCTCGAAGGCAAGGTCGCCTTCATCGCCGGCGGTACCAGCGGGATCAATCTCGGCATCGCCAAGCGCTTCGCCGAGCTGGGCGCGCAAGTGGCTGTGTGCGGGCGCGATCCCGAAAAGGCCGCGCGCGCGGCCGGAGAGATCGGGCCCGAGGCGCTCGGCCTTTCCGCTGACGTACGCGATTACGCTGCCATCCGCGCCGCGCTCGAACAGACCGTCGGGGACTTCGGCCAGCTCGACATCGTGGTGGCCGGCGCAGCAGGCAACTTCCTTGCCCCTGCGCTCGGCATGTCGGCCAACGCGTTCAAGACGGTGGTCGACATCGACCTGCTCGGCACCTTCAACACCTTTCGCGCGTGCCACGATTTGCTCAACCGGCCCGGCGCATCGCTGATCGCGATTACCGCGGGGCAGGCCGACCAGGCCATGGCGATGCAAATCCACGCTTGCGCGGCCAAGGCGGGGGTCAACCAGGTCATCCGCACGCTGGCGATCGAATGGGGCCCCGAGGTGCGGGTCAATGGCATCTCGCCTGGCCCGATCGCGGGGACCGAAGGCATGGACCGTCTTTCTCCGATGCCCGGCATGCGCGAGGCGAGCGAGAGCCGTATCCCGATGAAACGTTGGGGTGAGATCGGCGAAATTGCCGAGGCCGCGGTGTTCCTGTGCTCGCCCGCAGCGAGCTACATCACCGGCGCGATCCTCGATGTCGACGGCGGCAGCTCGGTCGGCGACGCGGGCCGCATGGATATGGCCAAGGGACTTTCCTAAAGGTTCGGCAGCGACTGCTCGGCAAAACCCCAGCCGGCGAGTGCCTTGCTCTTGGCGCGCTCCAGAAGCTTGTCGGCATCGAGGATCGAGAACTCGTGCGCTGATGGGAACCCGGCAAGCTCGTCCCACGAGACCGGCACAGCCACCGGCGCGCCTTCGCGGGCGCGGGCGGAGTAAGGCAGCACCGCGGTGCTGCCGCGCTGGTTGCGCAAGTAATCGATGAAGATCTTTCCCACCCGCTTGGCCTTGCTCATATTGGCAAGAAAGCGGTCCGGTTCGGCGATGCTCATCGCCTCGGCGAAGCGCTTGGAAAAATCCTTGTGCTCTTCCCACGAGTGGCCCGGGGTCAGCGGGATGACCACGTGCACGCCCTTGCCGCCCGAAAGCATCGCATAGCTGACCAGCCCCAGGTCCTCGAGCCGGTCATGGAAGTCCTGGGCAGCCTTCTTCACATCCTCGAAATCGAGCCCCTCGTCGGGATCGAGATCGATCACCATCCGGTCGGGCGCCTCGACGTCGTCCGTCCGGGCGCCCCAGCCGTGGAATTCGATCGTGCCCATCTGCACGCATGTCAGCAGGCCGGCGGCGTCCTCGACATAAAGATAGTCTTCCATATCGCCGTCCTTTTCGCGGATCGGCACATGGTGGACCGACGAACCGAACGAACCGCTGTCGTGCTTCTGGAAGAAACACTTCTTGCCGCGTCCCTGCGGACAGCGCACCAGGCTGACCGGGCGGTTGGCAGCCCACGGCAGCATCAGCGGGGCGATCGCGGCATAGTAATCGGCCAGCTGGCCCTTGGTTTCGCCGGATTCGGGAAAGATCACCCGGTCGCGGTTGGAGATCTTGACCTCTTCAGCCGGGTCCCCGGTGGGAGCTTCCTGAGGCACCTCGGGCACCACCTCATCCGCCTGCTTGTCGGCCCGCAGGCCGAGGAAGCTGCCGTGGCGCACATTTCCGTCGGCGGTAAATTCGGCAAACGCAATTTCTGCGACCAGCTTCGGCTCGAGCCATGTGACACCGCGGCGCGAAACGCGGTCGACTTCGGCAGGCGCGTCGGAGCGCTCGATCTTCGAAAACTTCTCCGCCAGGTCGCTCAACGTGTCCATGTTGAAGCCGGTGCCGACATTGCCCTTGTAAGTCAGCTTGCCGGCCTCGTTCTGCGCCAGCAGGAGCGATGAAAAAGGGCGGCCTGCCGCGCTCGACTTCTTCCACCCGATGATGACGAATTCCTGCCGCCGGGTGCACTTGACCTTGACCCAGCTTTTCGACCGCGCGGAGCGATAGGGCGCGTCGATCGCCTTCGAAATGATCCCTTCCTGCCCCGCATCGCACATCGATCGGAACAGCTTTTCGCCCGCGCCGATCACATGGTCGGCGACATGGATCGGCGGTTGCGCGGCGGCGAGCAGCGCCTCCAGCCGTTCCTTGCGCTCGATATTGCCAAGCTTGGTCAGGTCGTCGCCGTTGGCTTCGATCAGGTCGAACGCGTGGAAGGCAAACTTGTCGCTGTCTTTTTGCGCGCCATGCCCACGCTTCAGGACGTCCTGCAACGACGAGAAATCCGGGTTGCCGTCATCGCCGTATGCGACAACCTCGCCATCGATCAGCGCCGAAGGCAGGCCGAGTTGGCTGAATGCCGTCGCCAGGGGCGCAAACTTGTCGGTCCAGTCCTTGCCGCTGCGGGTATAGATACGCACTTCGCTGCCCGCGACCGCGATCAGCAGGCGGTAGCCGTCGAACTTGATCTCGTGCATCCACCGATTGCCCGCCGGGACGCTGTCGACCAGCGTGGCGAGCTGCGGTTCGCGGAACTTCGGCGGCTTGCCGGGCTTGTTGGCCTTGGCCTTGGCCTTGGCTTTCGGCTTCGACTTGGCCTTGCTCGCGTTGTGTTTCGCCGCCTTGGCCATCTCGCTGACGAACACATCGCCATTCTTGCCCTTGAGCGAGTGCGACCCTTCGACGTCGGCTTCGATCTCGGCCATCGATCGGCCGGTAAGAACACTGGTCAGTGCGTGTTCGACCAAGACGTCGCCTGGTTCGGCATATTCGTCCTGAATTTTGCGCAGCAGCCAGTTGTCGCGCTTTTCGTTGCCCCGGCGCTTGAGCCGGATAAGCAACCATTCGCCCTTCATCCGCTCGCCGTGACAGCGGAAATGGAGATGACCTTTGGCAAGGTCCTTCCAGCTTTTGCCCGGCACCGGCTCCCACGTGCCGCGGTCCCACAGCATCACCGTGCCGCCGCCATACTCACCCTTGGGGATCGTGCCTTCGAAGTCGCCGTAGGACATCGGGTGGTCCTCGGTCTGCACCGCAAGCCGCTTGATATCGGGATCGGGCGAGGGGCCCTTGGTGACGGCCCAGCTCTTGAGCACGCCATCGGCCTCGAGGCGCAAGTCCCAGTGCAACCGCGTGGCATCGTGCTTCTGGACGACGAGCCGGCCGCCTTCCTTATCCGCCGAAGTCGTCGCGCGCTTGCCCGATGGCTCGGCGGTTTTCTTGAAGTCACGCTTCTTGTTGTATTCCTTGAGTGGATCGATCCGGCTCATGGGGTGGCATCCTCATCGGGGAAAAAGCGGCGCTCGGCGGCGCGAAGGACGGTCAGCATCACGATCGAGATGACCCCCCCGATCGCCACCAGCGGCCACTGCGCCGCGCCGCAGGCGATGCCGATCACCGCCGCGAGCCACAGGTTGGCGGCCGTGGTAAGGTTCTTGACCTCGCCCTTGCTGAACACGATCAGCCCTGCGCCGATGATGCCGATGAACGACCCGGTGGCCTCGAAAATACGCAACGGATCCATCCGTTGTCCGCCCATCTGGTGATAGAGCGAGATGATCGAGACGGTCATCGCCGCGGCGGAAAAGCAGATCAGTCCGTGGGTGCGCATTCCCGCCGCGAGGCCGCGCATTTCGCGGTCCAGCCCGAGGACCAGGCCCAGCACCGCGGCGATACCGAGGCGGGTGAGCAGATCCCAGTCAAGCCAGTGCATCAAAACCGGCGAGTTAAGCTCCATCAGGCGCGTTTCCTTGCCTTGCCCGCCGGCTCCTTCTTCTTTGCAGCGCTTTTCTTGGCGGGCGATTCTTTCTTGGCCGGAGCTGCTTTGCCGCCGACCGAGTTCTTGAGCGCGGCCATCAAGTCGATGACGTTCGATCCGCGCCCGGTGGTGGGCTCGTCGACTTCCTCGATCACCTTCTTGCCCTTGGCCTTCGCCTTCTTCTCGACCAGCTTTTTCAGCGCATCGACGTAGCGGTCGTGGAACTCGCTGGCGTCGAACGGCGCGCTTTTCTGGTCGATCAGCGATCCGGCCAGATCGAGCATCTCTTTGGCAGGCTTGGAGGAAGGAATGTCCTTGAAGTAGGTCTGCGCCCGGCGGACTTCGTCCTCGTAACGCAGTGTCTCCATCACGATGCCCTTGCCGCATGGCTTGAGGCTGACGAGCTGTTCGCGGCCGCGCACCGATAGCTGGCCGATGGCGACCTTCTTCTTCGCCCGCAGCGCCTCGCGCAGAACCACGAATGCCTCTTCGGCCAGCTCGTCCTGCGGAACGACGTAATAGGGCTTTTCGAAATAGAACACGTCGATCTCGTTGGCGTCGACGAACTGCACCAGCTCGAGGGTGCGCTTGCTCTCGATCTTGACTGCCTCGATCTCGTCGTCGTCGAGCAGGACATAGTTGCCCTTGGAAATCTCGTAGCCCTTGACGATTTCGTCGCGGTCAACCGGGCCGATGCCCTGGACGACTTTCTCGTAATTGATCGGCTTGCCACTCGGTTCGTGAATCTGCCGAAAGCTGATCGACGCGCCGCTCTTGGTCGCCGCGTAGACCTCGACCGGGATCGAGACGAGCGCCAACCTGATCTGGCCGGTCCAGTATGCACGTGCCGCCATGATGTATCCCTTGTCGTTCGACAGGTTAGCGATTCATCGGCGGATTCGGTTCCAATGGCGCGCGAAGGCGTTATCTACTGCGCCGATGATCGCGCAGACCATCCAGCTCGCGCTCGCGCCGGTGTTCGTGCTGGTGGCGATGGGCAACATCATGAACCTGCTATCGACGCGACTGGGGCGGATCGTCGACCGTAGCCGGGCGCTGCAAGCGCGCCATGGCGAGACACACGGTGACGAGCATGACATGGTGGTGCGCGAGATGCGGCTGGTCGATCAGCGCATCCGCCTGATCATCCGCGCCATACTGCTGTTGGTGATCAGCGGCATTGCAATCGGGCTGACCGTGGCGCTGCTGTTCGTCGAGGAGCTGGCCGGGGCCGATTTGCAACGCGCCGCCGCGGGCACGTTCCTGGCCGCGGTCGGGTTGATGATGTGGGCGCTGGTGCTGTTCCTGCGCGAAACGCGGATAGCCTCGGCCGCCCTGCGGATCCCGGTCGAGTTTCTAGAGCACGGGCGGTCGCTCTAGTCGCCCGCGGGCGGCCCTAGCAGCTTCTTGCCCTGGCTCTGGATGGCACTGGCGATCATCGGCTCGACGAACGACAGCGCCGCCGGCAGCGGCACCTCGAACACCAGCTGGCCCGGTTCGAGGTCGACGTGCGCGTGGATCGCCTGGCCCATCGCCGAGATGTCCATCGTCATCCGGTCTTCGGTCGGCCACATAGTGCGCACCGCGCCGCCGCCGGGGATGTGGTCGCCGATCTGGTGGCTCTTGGACTTGAGCCGCTGGCGCACGGTGTCGTTATCGAGTTGGTGCGGAATGGCGACGCGCATCAGACGGGGTCCTTGGGTGTGACGGGAGTTGGGGAAGGAAGGGCGATGTCCTCGCCGTATTTGTAATCGAGGTAGCGGGTCCTGACCGCAAGATCGTCGAGCGAACCTTCGGCAAGCTGGCGGGTCACGCGTTCGATCTCGTCGCTGATCTTGCCCAGGCCGCTCGCCAGCTGGTCGTCGGGCGTCGCACCGACGCGTTCCTCGCTACGCAAGTGAGCAGGGATCTTGCGATAACTATCGACCATCTCGGGCAGCGTCTCTCCCACCAGGCTGCGCACCTCGCGCGCCGCCGGATGGTTCTGGTCGAGACCATCGAGCTGCAGCCCGAGCGCATCGAGCTGGACGCCGATCTTGCCGACCATGTTGGCCGCCGGTGCCGGGAGAGCCGGGCGCTGCGCTTCGAGCCATAGCTCGGTCCGGCCGACCAGCTGTTTCGCATCGCCCTGGTTGAGCTGCGCGCGCTGCGGGACTTTCATCTTCGGGTATTTACCGAGCACGACGACCGCGACGACGCTGGCGACGATCAGCGCCATCACGCCCATGAAGCCGATCCCGCTCAAGATCGTGCCGATCACGCCGGTCGCGACCCAGATCGCGAACAGCGCGATCACAATATTGCGCAGCTTCTTGCCCCAGTGGCGCTGCTTGAGCTTGCGCGAGCCCTGGCCGATCAACTCCGTCGCGGCCCGCCGATGGCGGCCACCCGCGCGATTGTCGTCGCGCACCTGCCGGGCGTCCTGAAGCACTCGGTCGCTGTCTCGCGTCAGGTCGGCCAAGTCAGCTGTCCAGGCTCAGCAGCTTGGATTCGGGCGCCTGGGACAAAGCCTTGTTCTGGCCTTCGGCGCGGGCGATGTACCCCTTCGATTTCTCGACTTCGCTCGACAGCGTGGTGACGGTTTGCTTCATCGAATCGAGCGCGCGCAGCTTGAACGCGTCGACTTCGTCCATCGTGTCGTAGACGTTCTGGAACGCGCGCTGAAGCGTTTCGAGCGGGATCGTGCTGGCAGCGGCCTGTTCGTGTATTTTACCGGTCTGCTCGCGCAGCAGCTTGCTGGTGCTGTCGATAATCCCGGCGGTGGTCGAATTGAGGGCGGTGATCTGGTTGAGGACCAGCCGCTGGTTGGTCATCGCCTCGGCCACGGTCACCGCGGTGCGCAGCGCGCCGACGGTGGTCGTGCTCGCGCGGTCGACCCCCTTGACCAGTTCGACGTTGTTCTTCTTGACCAGATCGAGCGCGAGGTAGCCCTGCACGCTGACCGCCATCTGGGTCAGCAGGTCCTGGGTGCGCTGGCGGACATAGAACAGCGCACTTTCGCGGATGGCCTTGGCCTTGGCCGGATCGGTCGCGTCGAGGTCGGCGGCGGTCTCCTCAAGCTTGGCGTCGAGCGTGTTGGAGATGTGGATCATCTGTTCGAGGTTGCCCATCGCCTCCCACAGCTTCTGGCGCTCGACGTCGATCGCCGCGTTATCCATCAGCAGTTCGTCCTTGCCGCTGGCAAGGTGGCCGAGAACCGACTGGATATGCGTCTGCGCGCTCTGGTAGCTGCGGAAATAATTGGTCAGCTTGTTGCCGAACGGGATGATGCCGAGGATCTTGCGAGTGCCGCTCTTGGCCCCGCGCTTGCCGGGATCGAGGTCCTCGACCACCCGCCGCAGTTCGGACAGGTTGGCGCCGACGCCTTCGTCCTTGTCCATCGCGCGAACCGGCCGGTCGAGGAAACGGTTGGACATGCCAGACGCCGCCATGATTTCCTTGCGGCCCATGTTGGTGATCTGATCGACCTTGCGACCGAATTCGGGCGAGTTGGCGTCTTCCGCCACGAGGTCGGCAACGAAGCTGTCGACCTTTTCCGCAAGCTTTGATTTCTTCTCTTCCGAAACCGGAACCAGCCCGGCCGCTTTTTCGGCCGTTACCACCGGCACGGGATCGGGAGCTGTCAGTTCCAGTTCGGTCGCGGTCTTGGTCTGCGTCTGTGCCATGTTGCCTCTCGTCGCGCTGTGTTAGAATGATAAGACAGTTGGCGCGCGTTTCAAGCCCGTGTTGCCACAGGTGCAGCAGCAGGTTGAATCATTTGTGCGTGTTTCTAAGCCGCCTCAAGCAGCTTGATCGGTTCGATCTCGCCCGACAGGTACAGGCGTTTGGCCTTGGCGCGGCTCAATTTGCCCGAACTCGTGCGGGGCAAAGTGCGCGGCGGGACCAACTCGACGACACAGTTCATGCCGGTAATCGAGCGCACCTTGTCGCGGATCTGGTCGTGCAGGCGGACGCGTTCTTCGGGGTCGGACACGCGACAGTGGACCAGCACGGCGGGCACTTCCTCGCCGTTTTCCGCTTCGACCGAGAACGCGGCGATATCGCCGTGGTTGAACCCGGGCAACTGCTCGACCGCCCACTCGATGTCCTGCGGCCAGTGATTCTTGCCGTTGATGATGATCATGTCCTTCGCCCGGCCGACGATGAACAGGTAGCCGTCGCCGAGATAGCCCATGTCGCCGGTATCGAGCCAGGCCCCCTTGCCGTCGTCACTTGGGACGAGGCAGTCGTTGGTCGCTTCTTCGTTACGGAAATACGAGTGCATCACGCTCTCGCCCCGGCACCAGACCTTGCCGATCTGGTGATCGCCTTTGACCTGGCTCTTCTCGCCGCGGATTTCGACTTCGATGCCCGGCAGCGGCTTCCCGCAATTGACGATCGCGCGGTAGCGCGCGGGCCGCGAAAGATCGCGCGGCGCGCCTGACAGGCGCTCCTCCTCGACCAGTTCGACGCGGATGCCTTCACCGGGCGGCATGACGGTGACCGCCAGCGTCGCTTCGGCAAGGCCATAGCTCGGCGTGAACGCGCTCGCGCGGAAGCCCGCTTCGGCAAACGCGTTGACGAAGCACTGCATCACATCGGGCCGGATCATGTCCGCGCCGTTGCCCGCGGTACGCCAGCGCGACAGGTCGAAGCGCTGCGAAACCTGGCTCTGCGACGAGATCCGCCGCGCGCATATGTCGTAGCCGAAAGTCGGCGAATAGCTCAGCGTGTTGCCAGGATTGCGGCTGATCAGATCGAGCCAGGCGAGCGGACGGCGCGCGAAATGTTCGGTCTTGATGTAATCGCAACTGACCTGGTTGGCGATCGGCGACAGCAGGCAGCCGACCAGCCCCATGTCGTGGTACCACGGCAGCCAGCTGACCACGCGGTCGTTGGTGCCGAGATCGACGCTGGCGGCATGGCCGAAAAGATTGTGCAGCAGCGCGCGGTGCGTGACCGCCACACCGGTGGGAAAACGGGTCGAGCCGGAGGAATACTGCAGGTAGCAGATGTCGTCGGGCTGCGCTTCGGGCAGCGCGCAGTCGGGCGCATCAGTGGCCGCGAAATCCTCCCAGCTCATCCCCTGGCAGCCCTGACGAGTGGCGGCTGCGAGCGCCATCTCGCCGATCTCGGCCGGGTACAGCAGGATCGTCGGATCGGCGCTTTCGAGCTGGACCGCGAGCTGGTCGATATAGCTGTCCTTGCCGCCAAAGGTGGTCGGCAGGGGAAGTGGCACCGGCCACACGCCGGCGTAGATGCAACCGCAGAACAGCGCGGCAAACTCGGCACTGGTCTCGGCGACGAGCGCCACCCGCTCCCCCTTGCCGATGCCCGCGGCGACAAGCCGGCGCGCCATCGCCAGCCCGTCTTCGCGCATCGCGGCGAACGAATAGGCTCGTTCCAGATCGCCGCGCATGTCGTGGAAGTTGAGCCCTTTGCTGCTGCGCGCAGCATAGTCGATCGCCTCCGCGAAGGTGGCGAAGTCCGCCCGACGCCGCGGGAGCGGGCAGTCGTTAGGCGTAGGCTTCGGTTGCGAATCGTTCATGTGTGGAGCGAATAACCCGTCGTCTGCGCGCCTTTCGCGGCGCTGTTGCATGCAGTGCGTCCGTGCGCGTCCAAATGCACGTGGTTCAAGGTTTCCCAATCGTTACACAGTGTGGCACGATTATGGCCGAGCATGTCAGCCGATCGTACCCGACCCCGGACAAAACCCCGTCCGCTCGACCATGCGCGGCTCGAGGAACTGGCTTTGGGCTACGTCGCGCGCTTCGCCACCAGCGCGGCAAAAGTCGAGAGCTATCTGTTACGCAAGCTACGCGAACGCGGCTGGGAGGGCGAACGCCCGGCTGAACCTGCGAACATTGTCGAGCGCCTCGTCGCGCTCGGCTATATCGACGACGAAGCTTATGCCCGTGCCAAAAGCGGCGGCCTGCTGCGCCGGGGGTACGGCCCGCGCCGCGTCGACCAGGCGCTCGGCGCGGCGGGCATCGGTCAGGAACTGCGCGAAGAAGTGCGCGCCGGGGAGGCCGAGGCGCGCCGCGCGGCGGTGGCGCTCGCGGCCCGCCGGCGGCTGGGGCCGTGGGGCGGGGCGGTCGATCGCGATCTTCGCCAGAAGCAGCTCGGCGCAATGCTGCGCGCAGGGCATGGATTCGAAGCGGCGCGCGCGGTAATCGACGCGCCGACGATTATTGCGGCCGAACAATGGGCCGCCCAATCCGAGGAACCATGATGATCCGCCCATTCGCTCTTGCCGCGCTTGCTCTGCTGGCCGCATGCTCTCCGCAGGCGGCGACACAGGCCACGCCCGCCGCCAACGCCGGTCGCGCGACGCATCCGCTATCGGGGCTCGCCGTGATCCCGCTCACCGTAACCACCGCCAAAGGCAAGCATGCGTTCCGGGTCGAGGTCGCAGGCAGCGAGGAAGAGCAGGCGCGCGGCCTGATGTTCCGCACCGAACTGGGCCCGGACGAAGGGATGATCTTTCCTCGCGAGCCGGCGGACGTCGCCAGCTTCTGGATGAAGAACACACCGCTGCCGCTCGACATCATTTTCATCGGAACCGATCGACGCATCCTTAACATCGCGGCCAACACCACGCCTTATTCGCTCAGCCCGGTCAGCGCCGTGGGCCTTACCGGCGCGGTGCTGGAAATTCCCGGTGGGCGCGCGGCGCAGCTGGGTATAGCTCCGGGCGCAATCGTCTCCTGGTAGGACTTCTAGCGCTTGGCGCTTGCATGCGAATCGGCTAACCGCGCGGCCCATGGGCTTCCTCTCCAAGATCTTCACCTGGTGGGATGGCGCGACCATCGGCACGTCGCTGTGGAGCTCGCTGAACGGCGAGCAGGTCGGCACCGATCTCGCTGGCAACCGCTATTTTCGCTCGAAGAAGCCGGTCAAATCGGGCCAGCCGTTCGCCGGCAGCGAGCGCCGCTGGGTGATATATGCCGGCGCCAATGACGCCAGCAACGTGCCTGCAGAATGGCACGGCTGGCTGCACGGCTCGCTTGACGGCATTCCTGAAAGCCACTTGCCGCCACCCCGCATATGGGAAACCGACCACACCCCCAACGCGACCGGCACGACCTCTGCCTATCGCCCGCAGGGCGCACTCGAGCGCGGCGGCCGTCGCGCGGGCGCTAGCGGCGATTACGAAGCGTGGAGCCCGGACGCCTGACGATGCGCCCGGCCGTCGCCATTGCGATTAGCGCGTTTGTCGCGCTTGCCGGCTGCTCGAAAGGGCCGCCACCGCCGCGCGCCGTCGAAACAGATATTCCCGAAGCGATGCGCGCACCCTCGACAGTCCGCCCGGTCGATGCGGGCGAGGGCACGCCGATGAAGGACCGTGTCGCGGTCATCGGGGTGCTCAACAAGCGCAACAACTTGTCGCGATCGTTCGAGATGAAGCCTGGCGAAGCCAAGCGCTGGGGAGACGTTATCGTCCGCCTGGCCGCCTGCGATCGCACCGCACCGTGGGAGTTTCCCAAGCAGACGGGCGCATTCGCCCAGGTGTTCGTCCGGGGCGCGCGGGACAACGAAGGCTGGGCGAAGGCGTTTTCGGGCTGGCTGTTCAAGGAATCGCCCAGCCTCAACGTGGTCGAGCACCCGATTTACGACGTGTGGGTCAAAGACTGCAAAATGAGTTTTGCCGGCGACAAGCCCAAGCCCGACGCCTCATCTTCGAGCGCACCGAAGGCCTCGGGCAGCGCGGCCGCGCCGGCTGCCCCGCCGGAACCTGCTCCCACTCCCGCGGCCTCGCCCAGCAACGCCACATAGCGGGCCTGCTCGATCTCCACCGCGCCCATCGAAGCGAGGTGGCCGGTGATGAATTGGCAATCGAGCAACCGGGCTCCGCCCCGCCGCAGCAGCGCGACCAACCACGCCAGCGCTACTTTGCTGGCATTGTCGGCGCGGCTGAACATCGATTCTCCGCAGAACACGCCATCGAACCCTACGCCATACAGCCCGCCCGCCAGCTCACTCCCCGTCGGGCCCGGGCGCCAGCATTCGATCGAATGGGCATGGCCTTCGGCGTGCAGCGCGCGGTAGCTGGCGATGATCCGCGTACTGATCCAGCTTTCGGGATGGTCTGGCCGTGGCTCCGCGCATTCGGCGATGACCCGGTCGAACGCAGCGTTGCAGGTCACCCTGAAGCGCTCCTGCCGGATCGCCTTTGCGAGCGAGCGCGACAGTTTAAACCCGTCGAGCGGCAGGATCGCCCGCTGCTTCGGCTCGACCCAGAACACGTCCGGGTCATCGCGCCCGTCGGACATCGGGAAAATCCCGTTGCGATAGGCGAGCAACAGAAGGTCGCTGGGGATGATCGGTGGGTCGGACGATCGCATCAGGTCGGCGCCTTTATCAGGGTTTGGCCGCTTGCGATGCAGCGCTTTTGCACCTACAGGGCGCCCCTTCCAGCGCAGGGGTGTAGCTCAGCTGGTAGAGCATCGGTCTCCAAAACCGAGGGCCGTGGGTTCGAGTCCCTCCGCCCCTGCCAATTTTCAAATGACTGGATGAGAGAACCCGTCGTCGCCCGCGGCCTGGGCTCGATAATCTCGGTAAACATCTTCGGGCCTGCCTTTGATCGGGCCGGACCTTTCGGAGCCGGTTTATTTCTTCGCGGGCCCGAAAGCTCCCGGGTGGTCCGCCGGCCCGAGCACTCGGCGTACGGTGCGCGGCGGAGGCAGTCCGAGCAAGCCAGTCATCAGCCCACGAGCTTCGTCGAATGCGCCCGCGAGGACCAGCTGGCACGCTTTGGCGGTAGCGTAGAAATACGCCACCGGCAGCGCGCCGGGTGAAAATCGGCGCAAAAAACGAATGCGGTTGCGATAATTGAAATAGTTGGAGAATGCTGACGGTCGGCGGTTCAAAGTCCCGGATCCGATAGTCGCCCCTCCGCGGTGCATGACCTCCGCATTTGCCACCGGGCGTAGCGGCAGCGCGCCGCGCTGCATGGCCCAGTCCACCTCCTCGTAATACAGGAAATAGTCTTCAGGCATCAGTCCCGCCGATTCGATGAACTGCCGCGAAGCGACGCAATTCGCTCCGGACAGGAAATTGATTTCAGCCGCTCCAGGCAAGGCCACGTCGGCCGCCGGGCGATCTTCGTTGATGCACCTGCACACTCCTGTCCACAGCGATACCCGGCCACCATCGGTCTGGACGATCGCGGGATCGTCCCGATAAAGCGTTCGCCCGCCCATGAGCGCAAAGGGTCCTTCACCGGCCGCCGCGATCAGTGTCCGGGCGGTACGGGGAAGGACTTCGCAATCCGGATTCAAGATCCAGAACAGCTCGAGGCCTTTGTCGCCCAAAAGCAGCTCGAGACCGCGGTTGGTCGCCCACGCGAACCCTCCATTGACGGGTGAAAGCAGCAACGTCAGGTCGGCTGACGCGTGCGACAGTTCGCCCGGCAAACCTTCCTCGAAGCTCAAGCGCCCGGCGTTCTCGTGGGCCCACGCACGCACCGCGCTAACCGTCCCATCGTCACTCGCATTGTCGACGATCACGACCCGAATGCGCGCATCTTCGGAATCGAAAATGCTCGACAGGCAATTGGTTATGAAGGCTTCCGAGCGAAAGGCGGCGATGGCGATCCCGATGTCTATTGCTTGCTCCTTCGAGGGGCTGGCCAGCCGGTTGAATTCGACAGCTCAGCAGGGACGGCCCGCCATCAGCCGAGAAAACTTATCGAAGGCAAACTATCATCGACTTTCGCCGCAAAAGCCACTCGGCGAAAAAATGGATAGCGCAAGTTGGCCACATGGTAGAAGGATTCTACCCCGTAGGCTCCTTGCTTGCGACAGGATCCCGACACTTTCGATGACAGCTTCTTCGCAAATTTCCGAAATCGAAGCCCCTTTCACTGTCGTCGTGCCCGCTCACAACGAAGAGCGACTGATAGCCAGAACGCTGGGTTCGATGCTCGACCGCTGGCCCGCAGAGCGCAAGCCCCGGGTGATCGTCGCGTGCAACGGGTGCTCGGACGATACCGTAAGCGAGGCGCTTCTGGCGGCTCCGGAAGCCGAGATAATCGAGCTAAGTGCAGCTTCGAAGGCCAAGGCCATCAATGCAGCCCTGGAGCAGACCACGGCTTTCCCCGTCATTATCGTCGATGCCGACGTACAGATTGACCCGTTGTCGTTGATGGCGCTTGCCCGTGCGCTCCGCGAGCCCGGCGTAATGGCCGCGTCCCCCGCGTCGATCGTGCAGACCGATAACTCGGACTGGTGGACGCGCATTTATTATCGTGTCTGGTCGAATCAGCCTTACCTGTCGACCGGTGTCGGTGGCACCGGGGTGTACGGCTTGTCCCGCGAGGGGGCCGCTAAGATCGGCCGGTTTCCGCTGGTGAGCGGAGACGATACTTTCGTCCGGTGGTTCTTTGCACCAAGCGCGCAGAGACGGGTCGACCGTGACGGCGCCCACCAGGTCCGGTCGATCGTGGAGGCTCCGTTGCGATTGAAGAACCTTCTCGCGTGCGAAGCGCGCTGGCAGGCGGGTAACATCGAGCTGCGCAAATTAATGGCGGAGCCTGTCGCCGCAGACACATTCAGCCGCGCGCCGATCCCCTGGCGGTCGAAACCCGACTGGCTGGTGTATTACACAATCAAGATCCTCGGCCGCGTTCGATATCTGTGGAACCGGCTGCGCGGTACGGGCGCCGAGTGGCACCGCGATTTCTCCCGTCGCCAGCCCAGCCGAAGCGTCCGCTGACAGTGGTGCGTCGACCTGTGGCGGTCAGTTCCTTTTCCGAAGGACACTCAGCGCTCGCCAGGAGCCGATCTGTATGTGTGGCATAATCGGGCTGGTTTCGAGCGGCCGCCGACCGGGCCCTCTCGAACTTCGGCTTTTGCGGCACCGTGGCCCGGACGGGTCCGGCCAGGTGGAGGCCGGCAACGCCACCCTCGGGCACACGCGCCTGAGCATTATCGACCTCGACGGCGGCGCGCAGCCGATGTCATCCGGCGACGGGCACGCCGAAATCGTCTTCAACGGAGAAATATACAACTACCGCGAGCTGCGCGGTGAGTTGAGCAGATCGGGGTACGCGTTTTGCTCCGCCTCGGACACAGAGGTCGTGCTGGCGATTTACCAGGTTTGGGGAGTAAAAGGCTTTGCGCGCCTGCGCGGGATGTACGCCTTCGCCCTGGCCGACCGGCGCAGCGGTGAAACGATCCTCGCGCGCGATCCGTTCGGAATCAAGCCGCTGTTCTACCATAGCGCCGGGGACGCCATTCTGTTCGCGTCCGAAATCGGAGCGCTGATCGGTACGCTTGGACATACACCGCAAATCGATCGGACATCGGTCCTCGAGACCTTGGTCCAGCGTTACCCTATCGGTGAAAACAGCCTTTATTCGTCGATCAAGCGCCTGGTTCCGGGAACGGCGCTGGTCATCGCGCCCGATGGCAGCCGGCGGCAGCAAACCTTCTCAAGCGTTGCGCAGGCCGTCGAGCAGGAGCGGCAGGCCAATGTTCGGCTCGATCCGGCGGCTGCGCGCGCGCTCGTAGCTGATTCGGTCGTCCATCACGCCATTGCAGACGTGCCGCTCGGCTGCTTCTTGAGCGGAGGTCTCGATTCGAGCATCATCGCGCACCAGCTCGCGCAATTTTCGAACGAGCCCATTCGGGCTTATTCTGTCAGCTTTGCCTCGACCAAAGGTGAGCGCAGCGAGCTGCCTTATGCGCGCCAGATGGCCGAGCACATCGGCGCCAGCCTGACCGAAGTGTCGGTATCCGGTGACGATTTTGCGGAGCTCGCGCCGTTGCTATCCGGCTCCGCGAACGGCCCGTTCCCCGACCCCGCCGATGTCGCCATGTTCAAAATGGCGCGCGTTGCCGCTGGCGACGTAAAAGTGGTGCTCTCCGGGGAAGGCGCCGACGAAGCGTTCGCCGGCTATCCCAAATACGCATTCGATCGCTATGCCAGGTTGGTGCCCCCCGGTCTGCGGGGGTTACTTCCATATCAGAAGCTCGGGCGCGCCGGGATCGCGCTCGACGCGCTCGGCGAAAAAGATCAGGCGTCGCGGTGGATGCGCTGGTTTCAAAACCAAGCGGCGCCGGCGGAACTGGTCCAGTCGCTGATGTCGGATGGTGCCGATCCTTTCCGGGCGGCCGATTGGGTAAGGGAACGCCTCGATCACTATCCGTCACAATGGAGCGATCTGCAGCGAATGCAGGTTCTCGATCTGGAATCGTGGTTGCCCAATAACCTGCTGCATCGCGGGGATTACACCACCATGCAGGCCTCGCTGGAGCAGCGCGTCCCCTTCCTCGACATGGAACTGACCCCGCGGGCGGTGGCGTTGCCCGATAGTGCCAAGATCCGCCTGTTTCACGGAAAAGATCTGTTGCGACGCGCATTCATGGCCGATCTGCCACCAGCTATCACCAAACGGCCGAAGAGCGGTTTCCGGCTTCCCATGGGTGACTGGATCGAAAAACCTGGCCAGCTTCGCAGTCTGGTCCATGACAGCCTGCTCAGCCCGAATGCGATGATCCGCGACTGGCTCGAACCGCAGGATCTAAAGGTGCTGATGGGGACCGACAGCTTGTCTACCACGAAAGGCGCGAAACTGGCCTGGACGACGCTGTGTCTGGAATTGTGGTTGCTATCGATCCGCAGCTGAAGATCGTTGCTCGATTGGCCGCACCTCTTACAATGGCGCGGTTCGCTACGGTAAACAGCGGGTTAGGCGCCCGTTAGGCGGGAACCGGCGCGGCAGGGCGAGCGTTGAGCACGATAACCGGTGGGGCAATTCGGTTCACGGAGTTCGTCGATGTCAGGTCTTTCCTTCCGCAGCAGTCGTCCCGATCGCTGGGTGCAACCTCGCTCGCACAGCGACGCATCGATGCGGCACCAGATCCACGGCCCCATCCGCCCGATGGAAGAGCCGAGCCTGATGGCGCGGCTGTTCGGCTGGCGCTAGTCAGCAACGGTCAAAATGCGCCGATCGGGTCCCGTCGCCGCGAGGTGGCGGGCCCCGCTTGCTTTTGCCCAGCACGCGGCCTAATGGCGGGGCCGCTTTTTCCGACAGATGGAGCACCTGCCAGCCCTCCCGGTCCTTGAACCGGGGCGGTACGGTCCCTTAATTGTAAAGGGGGCTTGCAAGCAGGGTCCCATCCCGGAAAAACGCACGATCTTTTGCAGGCGAGAGCTGACGAATCATGGCCAAGACGAGCCCCGCGGAATTTCTCAACCAGGTGCGCGCCGAGGGGCGCAAGGTCGTCTGGCCGAGCCGCGAGGAAACGGTCCGCACCGCGATTTTCGTTGGCATCATGATGGTGCTTCTCGCCGTCTTCTTCCTGGGGATCGACACCCTGTTCGGCGCAATCATGCGCTGGCTGCTGTCGCTCGCCTGACGCTTTTTACGGGATAGAACACGCAAGTATGGCTCGCTGGTACATCATCCACGCCTATTCGGGATTCGAGAACAAGGTTCGCGACGCGATCATCTCGGAGGCCGAGCGGCTCGGGCTGTCTGAAGCGGTCGAGGCGGTCGAAGTGCCGACCGAAACCGTCACCGAGGTCAAGCGCGGCAAGAAGGTCCAGGTCGAACGCAAGTTCATGCCCGGGTACGTTCTCGCCAAGCTGAGGATGACCGACGACGTCTATCACCTGGTCAAGAACACGCCCAAGGTTACCGGCTTCCTCGGCTCGGGTAACAAGCCGCAGGCAATTTCGGAACGCGACGCCGCACGCTATTTCGGCGGCATGGAAGCGGCCAAGGCTGCCCCCAAGCGCCAGGTTACCGTCGAGTACGACATCGGCGATCAGGTGAAAGTCAACGCGGGACCTTTCGCCAGCTTCAACGGCGTGGTCGAGGAACTCGATTTCGACAAGCAGCGGGTCAAGGTCAGCGTGTCGATCTTCGGTCGCGCGACTCCGGTCGAGCTGGCGTTCGAGGAAGTCGAACTGGTCAAGTAAGCACCGCGGGTGGTCCCGGTTAGCGGGAGCACACCGCCGGGGTCCCTCGATCCGACTTGATGCGCGTGGCGTAAGCGGGGCTTGTCGAAAGAACAATCCCGGAAGTGCCACAGCGACGCAGCTGGAAGCGGACCTTGCGCGCCCGAAAATCCAGACTGATCTTGCGGAAGGTTTCCATGAGATCGGTGCCCAGAAGCAGCGAAGGTTTGTCGGCAATCCCGAATACTTCGAACGGCGGTATGTCCGCGAACGCGATTGGCACATCCTGAAACGTAATCGATCCGAGCCGCAGCTCGGGAATTCGCGCCAGTTGAAACGTGGCACGCGCGCCGGTCACACCGAACGCCTCGATCGTTTCGAACTTGTCGGGGTACCTGTGTAACAGTTGATTGCGCAGCGCGGTGTTGCCGATGGTCAGTTCCGATCCTGTGTCGACCACTGCATCGATCTGGGTCTTGCCCGCACTCACCTGGGTAAGGATCAGTTGTCCGCGCTTGAGCCGGGCGGTGACGACGATTTCTCCGTCCAGCGACGGCGCAGGGGTCGATGCTTCGTCGATGCTGATCGTGCGCTTCTCGAAATCGAGCGAGAGTCGCTGTTCGACCAGCGCATCCAGGCCGATCATGCCTTCACCGCCGATGTCGGAATCTTTCAGCACCGGCAGTTCCAGATCGAACACCGAAGTTGGTCCCAACTCCAGGCGGCTCACCAGCACCCGGTCCACCCAGGCGCTTTCGGTGACGCCGTTGAGCAGCACCGCGCTGCCGGCGGGCAGCTTGAGAGTGCTCGCCAGACGTTCGCCGACGACCGAGGTGTCCGCACCGCTATCGACCACGAAGTGATACGGGCCCGTGCCATTGACCGAGACGGCGACGGTCATCCGGGTGCGCAGCTTGCGCGCGTCGATATCCTCGCCGCCGATTGCCAGCGCGTTGTCGATTTCGGCGGTCGTGGGCCGCGGCATCCGTGCTGCCGGATCAAGCGCAGGCGTACGCCTTTGCCCGGCGCTGGACGTTCCCGCGCCGAGCAGCAGGACCAGGCACAAAACGCTGCAAGTCGCCGCCCTGATCGTAGCCATCCGCATCGTGCGCGTTGAGAAGACGTTCGGCATCGTTGCACATGGTATGGATTGGCGCTCGTCGGAGCCAGACACTTTCGATGAACCGCGTTTCCTGGCGGGAGAGACGTCTCTTTGCCTTCCTTTCGGTTGCTTTTCACCGCGCCTGCGACTATCCGCGCGCCTTCCCCAGCGTCAGCATCGGGAGCCCATGCGGGAGAGTCGCCTTACAGCGGCTCGTCAGACCGCTTACCATGAGCCTCGCGCGAAAGCGCCGGCGACAGTGAGAAAGGAGGCCATTCGTGGCCAAGAAGATCGACGGCTATATCAAGCTGCAGGTGCCTGCGGGCGCTGCCAACCCGTCACCGCCTATCGGCCCCGCGCTGGGCCAGCGCGGTGTCAACATCATGGAATTCTGCAAGGCGTTCAACGCCGCGACCGGTGAAATGGAAAAGGGCATCCCGCTCCCGACCGTGATTACCGTGTTCGCCGACCGCAGCTTCACGTTCGTCACCAAGACGCCTCCGGCAAGCTTCCTGATCAAGAAGGCTGCCAACCTCAAGTCGGGTTCCAAGGAGCCGGGCAAGGTCAAGGCTGGGACGATCGCGCGCTCCAAGCTGTCGGAGATCGCCGAGATGAAGATGAAGGACCTGAACGCCAACGACATCGAGATGGCGACCCGGATCATCGAGGGCTCCGCGCGCTCGATGGGCCTCGAAGTGGTGGAGGGCTGAGACGATGGCAAAGCAGACCAAGAAGGCAAAAGTCCTCTCGCAGATCGATCGCGAGACGCTCTACAGCTTCGATAACGCGCTCAAGATGCTCCGCGACAACGCCAGCAAGAAGTTCGACGAGACGCTCGAAGTTGCGATGAACCTCGGCGTCGATCCGCGCCATGCCGACCAGATGGTTCGCGGCATGGTGTCGCTCCCGGCGGGCACCGGAAAGACCGTCAAAGTCGCGGTTTTTGCGCGCGGTGAAAACGCTGACAAGGCGCTGGCCGCGGGAGCCGACAAAGTCGGCGCCGAAGACCTGATGGAAGACATGCAGGCCGGTAACCTCGATTATGACCGGGTGATCGCCACTCCGGACATGATGGGTGTGGTCGGTCGCCTGGGCAAAGTGCTCGGTCCCAAGGGCCTGATGCCGAACCCCAAGCTGGGTACGGTAACCCCGAACGTCGAACAGGCGGTCAAGGACGCCAAGGGCGGTCAGGTCGAATTTCGCGTGGAGAAGCAGGGCATCATCCACTCCGGGCTGGGCAAGTTGTCGTTCTCGGATGCGGACCTGAAGAAGAACTTCGCGGCGTTCACCGACGCGATCGTCAGGGCGAGGCCGACCGGCGGCAAGGGCAAGTATGTGCAGAAGGTCTCGCTGACCAGCACGATGGGCCCCGGGCTGAAGATCGACACGGCCGACATCGAAGGCGCGTAACGGCGCCTTCACACCACCGATTTGAAGAAGGCCGGCGAAGCGATTCGCCGGCCTTTCTCGTTTGGCGACGCTTGTTTCGGTGAGCGTGTCCGGGGGGACCCAGCTCGTCTCGACGACCGGCTCAGCGATCTGGATCCATTAGGCAGGAACAGCCTCACGGGACAGCTCGACCGAAATCGAAATCTATCAGTACAAGCGGTCGCAAACCTATTGAGCTACCGGATTGGCCGGCAGTCCGCTCCCCTCAGGTCAAGAGGACCGCTCCGATCGCTACCGCCTGCTGGGTGCCGGTTCGGAGCGGGCGGCTGTAGAACGCGTTGGAAACGGCCTGTTCGATCATCCGCATTCCGCCCCTCACCGGATTGTGCGGCAAGCGGGCAGGGGCATCGCCGCCCGGTTCATCTGCTGGCGGCTGTGCGGCGTAAGTCGCAGTCGAAACGCCGGACATTTTGTCAATTGCCGCGCATAAGCGGGCAAAGCGGCGCGCAACCAAACGATTGATCTGCTGCCGGTCGCGGCTGAGCAGTTCAAAACTATGCGACACAAGCGTGACGCTGGCGATGTTCTCGTCGCGCGCATGGCGCACCGCGGCGACGAGCTCTGCGAACGAAAGCGCGGTCAGCTGGCCGTGCCGCAGTTTCCCGCGAAAGCTCTCTAGGCACGCCGTCGGCACCTCGATTACGCCGCCATGCGCGACCGGGCGCAGATCGTCCGGACCAAGCGATATGGCACATGCTCCGCGGCCGGCGAGTGCCGGGCAATGCGAGGAGTCGTAGGCGATCCCCAGCTCAGAAAGCACGAGCAAGGTATCGTCGTTAGCACCATAGTTCCCCGCCCGGAAAGCGATCGGCGATGGCGCGCCCGCCGCGATCAGGGTGTCGCGCGCAAAGCCGAGAATCCGGCGCTGTTCGTCGAGCGCGAAGTCCTTGAGGTTGCGATGGCTCCGAAAACCCTCGAGCGGAGTGCCGGCTGCGTATTTAAGCCATTCGGTATGGCAGTGAAGCTGAACATCGTGCCCCCGGGCCACGATCGGGGCAACAACGTCCTCAATCGCTGTCACGCCCCATAACAATGCCGGCATCGGATCGACGAAGAACACGGCCTTCAAGCCGTGCGCATCGAGCACGTCCATCTGGTGAAAAATGCCGACCGCACCAGCGCCGGTTTCACACGCGATCGAACGAGCGAAATTGTCCGCGCGCGTGCCCGGTGTGCCGTTCGCTCCGGGAAGGTGCGCAGCGTATTCGGTATCGATGGTGAGATAAACGGAAGTCACCCGCCGCCTGCCCTCCCGTGCTGCCGGATTGCGCCGATCTACCGAAAAGGGGTTAACGCGCGGTTGGTCGCTCAGATCTCGCCTAAGTGGACGGCATGGCCGGCGTGTTCGAGCGCGTGCGACAGTTGCGCCACGCAGCGTTCGACGACATCGGAGTCGGTCGAGCGGACCACGAAATTGGCGCCTACCCGGCCTTCGCGGAAGAATGGGTAACTGCCGATTTGCGCGCCGTCGTTGTCGCGCTCGGCGGCACGCAGGATGTCGGCCACTTCGCTCTCCGCGACCCAGCAACCGATTGTGCAGGCGAGCAGCGGCGCGCCCCCTTCGAGAGTGCCGGTCAACGCATCGAGCATGCCCGCGGTTATGTGCGGCACGCCTGCCATGACGAACAGGTTGCCGATACGGATACCCGGCGCGCCCGACATGCGGTTGGGAATAAGCTCGGCTCCTTGCGGCACCCGCGCCATCCGCAGCCGTGCATCGGTCAGCGCGGTTCCCCGGCCGGTGTAGTAGCGTTCGAGCATCGCGCGCGCTTCGGGGTGGATGACCACCGGGACACCGAGCGCCGCGGCGACCGCGTCGACGGTGATGTCATCATGCGTCGGGCCGATCCCTCCGGTGGTGAACAGGTAGTCGTTGCGCGCGCGCAGGGCATTGACCGCTTCAACGATACGATCTTCGATATCGGGCACGACCCGCACCTCCGCCAGGCGGATGCCTTGAACCTGCAGCCAGGTAGCGATCTGGGCGATGTTCTTGTCATGCGTGCGCCCGGAAAGAATCTCGTCGCCGATCACAATCAGCGCAGCTGTCCAGATACGGCCGGGTTCAGACATTCGCATCCGCTAGGCGATTTGGAGCCCAGTGCCTAGCTGCCGGTGCCTCGCTACTCGGCGGCCTCGAGCTGATGCGCCTCGCCGGCCTCGACCCGTTCGAAGCTGAGCACGCCATCGTCGATCGGCGAGCTCGACAACGCCTTGCGGTCGAAGCGGTAATCCTGGTTCAACCGCCATGGCAGGTCGACCGCACTCTTGGGCATGATGTGTTTGCCGCGCTGGATGTATCCGGACGAGAAATCGAACAGGTCGTCCTCGACCAACCCGTGGTCCTCGGCAAGCGCGGGGTTGGCGACGTTCGCGCCGACCGCTTCCATATGATTGAGCACCTTGCACACGAATTCGGAATTAAGGTCTGCGCGCAAGGTCCAACTCGCATTGAGATAGCCGAACACCACCGAAAAGTTCGGCAGATTGGAAAACATGCAGCCCTTGTAATAAAACCGATCGTTGAACGCGACGGGCGCGCCGTCCTGGCTGATCGCAATTTTACCGGCGACTGCCAGCTTGAGGCCCGTCGCGGTGATGACGATGTCGGCGGGCAGTCGCCGCCCATCCTTGAGCACCACCGCGTCCTTTTCGAACGCGTCGATATGCCCGGTGACGACGTCGGCCTTATCGTCGCGGATGGCGGCGAACAGGTCGTCGTCGGGAACCAGGCAAAGGCGCTGTTCCCACGGGTTATATGGCGGCGTCCACGTGGCGGGATCGTACCGATCGCCGAGCGCGTCCTGGATACGCTTGTGCAGCGCTTCCTTGACCTTTTCCGGGGCCGAACGGGCGCGCTTGAAGGCGACGTCCTGCAGCAGCACGTTCTTCCAGCGGGTAATCCGGTAAGCGAGCTTCTCAGGCAGGTACTTGCGCAAGGTATTGGCAAAGCCGTCCTTCGCCGGGCGCGAGAACATCCAGGTCGGAGTGCGCTGAAGCATGGTGACCTGGGCCGCCTGGTCGGCCATCGCAGGCACGATGGTCACCGCGGTCGCGCCGGAGCCGACCACGACCACCCGCTTGCCCTGATAATCGAGGTCCTTGGGCCAGAACTGCGGATGGATCACCTGGCCCTCGAACGCCGAAAGATCGAAGCCGGCATCGTATGGATCGTCGTAGTCGTAATAGCCGGTGCCGAGATACAACCAGTTGGCGGTTTGCGTCTCGCGCTTGCCCTCGCGTTCGACGGTGACCCGCCAGCAGCCTTCGTCCGAACGCCAGTCAGCGGCGATGACCTTGCTGTCATAGACGATCTTGTCGCGGATGCCGCGTTCGTCGACGATGCGGTGGAGATAATCGAGGATCGCCGGACCATCGGCGATCGACTTCTCGTGCTTCCAAGGTTCGAACTTGAAGCCCAGCGTGTGCATGTCGCTGTCGGAACGGACGCCCGGATAGCGGAACAAGTCCCATGTACCGCCCAGATCGGCGCGTCGCTCGAGCACCGCATAGCTGCGATGCGGGCACATCATCTCGAGATGCGCGGCCATGCCAATGCCGGAGATTCCGGCGCCGACGATCAGCACGTCGTGGTCGCAAGCGGTGAGGCCCATTGTCTCTCTCCTGGTTGACGCGAACGTAAATCGTTCCGTTGCGTTGTGCAACGATTCTCATGGACACTGCACGGCTGCGGTTCGTCGATTGGCGGGGTGACGGGCGGCTGTGCGCGCACTAGACCGGGGCCGATCAAATCGGGGAACGCTCATGAAATATTCGGTCGCGTCGGTTCTTGCAGGAATTCTCGCCGTGTCAGCAGCGCATGCGCAGGAGGGCCAGCCGGTCGATCCAAACAAGCCGGTCGAGGCGACCGAAGCGCCCGAAAACGAGGCGACCGATCCCGATTCCGAAACTGGCAAGCTGCCCCTTTCGGGCAGCGGCCAGCCGGCTGCCGCGACGCCCGTCGCCGAGATCAAGGCCGATGAAGGCAAATGGGACGTCATGGCCCCGCGCGGCGCGACGCTCAGGCAAGTGCCGATCCGCACCGACGAAGGCACGTGGATGGATCTCGACGTGTCGCCCGACGGGCGGACGATCGCGTTTTCGCTGCTGGGCGATATCTACACGATGCCGATCGCCGGGGGCACGCCGACCCGCATCGCCGAAGGACTCGCGTGGGAAGTGCAGCCACGCTTTTCGCCTGATGGGCGCCGGATCGCCTTCGTCACCGACCGCGGGGGCGGCGACAACATCTGGCTGATGAACGCCGATGGCAGCGGCAAGGTCGCGCTGACCGACGAGAAGTTCCGCCTGCTTAACCAGCCAAGCTGGAGCCCCGACGGACAGTACATCGTGGCAAAGAAGCATTTCACCACCGGCCGCTCGCTCGGCACTGGGGAGGTGTGGTTGTACCATGTCTCAGGCGGCGGCGGCGTGAAGCTGGTCGCGCGCCCGAACGAGACGTACCAGAAGGAGCTCGGCGAGCCGATCTTCGCGCCTGACGGAAAGGCGGTGTACTTCACCAAGAACGTCACTCCTGGTCCGATCTTCGAATACGCGCAGGATTCGAATGGGGAGGTGTTCGACATCGAACGTTACGAAATCGCCACCGGGGTAACGACCACCGCGGTCGGCGGCCTGGGCGGTTCGGTCCGGCCGACCCCGTCACCCGACGGCAAGCGCATTGCCTTCGTCCGGCGCAACATTGGCCAGACCAGCCTGTGGATCAAGGACATCGCCAGCGGGATCGAGCGCGAGATCTATCACGATCTCGATCGCGACGTGCAGGAGACCTGGGCGGTCACCGGGGTCTATCCGAACATGGACTGGACCCCGGACAGCAAGAGCATCGTGTTCTGGGCGGGCGGCAAGATCCGCCGAATCGCGACCGATGGCGGACAAGCCAGCGTCATTCCGTTCCGGATCGACGACACGCGCGCGATCGCGGACGCACCGCACCCGCGCATTCCGGTGGGCGAGGATAGTTTCGACGCCAAGATGATCCGGTTCGCCTCGATTTCGCCCGACGGACGCCAGATAATCTACGAATCGCTCGGGCATTTGTGGCTCAAGCCGACCGGCGGCGGCGCGCCCAGGCGGCTGGTGTCGAATGGCGGCGATGCGTTGGAGCTTTATCCCGCCTGGTCGCGCGACGGATCGCGCGTCGCATATGTGTCGTGGACCGACGCCGGCCTGGGTCAATTGATGACGGTGAGCGCGAGCGGTGGCGCGGCAAAGGCGCTGACCACGCAACCGGGGCACTACGCCAATCCGGCATTTTCACCCGACGGACGCACCATTGTGTTTGAAAAGCGCGGCGGGGGGTACCTGACGTCGCCCGATTGGTCGGAAAACCCAGGCGTTTACCGGGTGCCCGCCAGCGGCGGCGCGCCTGCCTTGGTGGTCCGCGGGACAGCCGCTCCTCAATTCGGCGCCGATGGCGAGCGGTTGTTCATGGTTGCCAGCGCGGAAGGCAAGCAGCAGCTCATCTCGACCGACATGAACGGCGAAGCACGCCGGGTCCACGCCGAGGGCGAAATGGCTAATGACTACCGCGTCTCGCCCGATGGGCGCACGGTCGCCTTCCGCCAGAACTACGAGGTATTTGCGATGCCGCTGATGCCAGGCGGGCAAGCAGTCGGGGTCGACGAGAAGGGCAGCGCGCTGCCGGTGACCAAGGTTTCCAGCGGCGGGGCCGATTATATCCATTGGTCGAACGGCGGGGCCCGACTCCACTGGACAATGGGGCCGCAGGTGTTTTCCGCGGCCCGCTCGGCGTTCTTTTCCGACGCGCCGCAAGACAAGGACGCGCGCAAGTTCGTTGCGCCAACGAGCGGGATGTCGCTTGGGCGGACGCTGCCGGCTGCCAAGCATCGCGGGACGATCGCCTTGGTCGGCGCCAAGCTGCTGACTATGGCCGGTGATGCCGCGGGCACGATCGACGACGGGGTGGTGGTGATCGAAGACGATCGTATCGCAGCGGTTGGGCCCCGTTCCGGCACCCCGGTCCCGCCCGGCGCAAAAATCATCGATGCCACCGGCAAGACCATCATGCCCGGCCTGATCGACGCGCACGCGCACGGACCCGAGGGGGAGGGCGACCTTGTCCCGCAGCAGAACTGGGCATTGATCCAGGCGCTCGCGCTCGGCACTACCACGATCCACGATCCGAGCGCGCAGGCGAGCCAGATTTTCGTCGCTTCGGAACGTCAGCGTGCCGGACTGATGCTCGGCCCGCGGGTGTTCTCCACCGGCGAGATCATCTACGGCGCCAAGGCGGCTGACGTCTATGCCCGGATCGATAGCTACGATGAAGCGCTCGCCCACGTTAGGCGGATCAAGGCGCAGGGCGGCCACTCGGTCAAGAACTACAATCAGCCGCGGCGCGAGCAGCGCCAGCAGGTAGCTTCGGCGGCCCGCGCGGAGAACATGCTCGACGTGGCCGAAGGCGGTAGCCTGTTCGGGATGGACATGAGCCTGATCGCCGACGGGATTTCAACCATCGAGCACAACGTGCCGGTCGAACACTTCTATGAGGACGTGCTCCAGTTCTTCGGCCAGTCGAGCACCAACAACACGCCGACCCTGGTGGTTACGTATGGTGGGCTCGCGGGCGATCCGTATTGGCGCCAGGCGACCAATGTGTGGGAGAATCCGCTGATGGTCCACACCCCGCCCAAGCAATTGCTGGCGGACAACGCGCGGCGGGTGAAGGCACCGGAGTGGGCATTCGTCGACGACGACAGCGCCCGCGAGGCGAAGAAGCTGGCCGACCGCGGGGTGAAAATCTCTATCGGTGCGCATGGTCAGCAGCCGGGCATTGCGGCGCATTGGGAGCTATGGAGCTTTGTGCGTGGGGGAATGAGCCCGACCGAGGCTCTGCGAGCAGGGACGATCGTCTCGGCCCAGTCGCTCGGCATGGCGCAGGATATCGGGAGCCTGGAGGTCGGCAAGCTGGCCGATCTGCTCGTGCTCGATGCTGATCCGAGTGCCGACATCGCGAATTCGGACAAGATCGACCGGGTGATGCTGGGCGGAAAGCTCTATGACGCCAAGACGATGAACGAAGTCGAAACCGGCGGGGGCAAGCGGGCGCCCTACTGGTGGGAAGGAGGCGCTTCGGGATCCGGGTCGCAATCGCCCGGCCATGCTGGAACCAACGGGGACGGTTCGGGCGACTAGCTGGCCCATCTAGCCCGGGCGTCTACGCCGCCCGAACGTGACGCAAATAGCCGTCCACTTTGCTGCGCAGGATCGAGGCCTGGCCCTTGAGCTCGCTCGCGGAGCTGAGGACTTGTGACGCGGTGGCGCCCGTCGACAGCGCGGTCTCGCGTACTTGGACGACGTTGGCAGTCACTTCGCCCGTACCGCGCGCGGCGGTGTCGATGTTACGCGCGAGTTCCTGCCCGGCGACTGACTGCTGATCGACCGCCGAGGCGATCGACACCGCGGTTGCCTCGAGCTGCTGGATCTGCCCGGCGATCGCCTTCAGGGCGTCGACACTGTCGCCGGTCGATTCCTGCATCGCGGTGATCTGGCTGGCGACTTCCTCGGTCGCCTTGCTGGTCTGCGCCGCGAGCTCCTTGACCTCGCTGGCGACCACCGCAAAGCCGCGGCCCGCTTCGCCGCTGCGCGCGGCTTCGATCGACGCATTGAGCGCGAGCAGATTGGTGCGCCGGGCAATCGAGCCGATCAATTCGACGATCTCGCCGATTTGGTCCGCCGAATGGGCGAGCGCCTTGACGGTGCCGTCGGCCTGCTCGGCGGCGGTGGTCGCGTCGCGCGCCAAAACCGCCGAATGCGCCGCCTGGCGGCTGATCTCGCCGATCGACATGGCGAATTCGTCGCTTGCCGCAGCGGCCGCCGAAACGCCCGAGGACGCCTCGTTCATCGACCGCGAGACGATGTCGATCTGGTTGGAAGCCTGCTCGGCCGCGCTCGCCATCGTGCTCGCCGCGCCTTCGAGTTGGTCGGCCGCCGACGCGACTGCGGTCACCACATCGCTCACCTCGCGATCGAAGTCTGCGCTCAATTGCAGCAGCATGTGCTTCTGCTCTTCGCGGGCCTTCTTACGATCGTCGAACATCTCGTCGAGCTTGTGGCCCGATTTCACAAACACTTCGAACGCGCGAGCCATGTCACCGATTTCATCGGTGCGATTGAGATAGCGTAGCTTGAAGCCACGATCGCCGGAGGCCAAGGCGACCATGTCTCCGGTGATTTCGCGAAGCGGCGCGGCGGTATCGATCAGGCTGCGCCGCAGCCCCATGCCAGCAACAACCGCGGTAAAGGCCCATAGCGCCGCGATCCCGAACATCACCGGGCGCGTACCGGCGACGTCGCTGGCCCAGAGCACCGTGAAAAATGACAGGGAGACCAGCGTCAGCGCCGCCAGCGGTCCGCCCGCGAGCAACTTGAACTTGCGGTCGAGCGGCAGGTTGTTGAACCACATCTGCAGCGGCTGCCGCATGGCATCCTTGGCGACCGAACCATCGGCAAGCGTGACGCTCGCGATTTCCTCGCTCAGGGTTTCGGCTTCAAATTTGGATATCGCGTTCATGCTGCCCTCGATGCTGCGTGGCTTGCGGGTTTGCCCAGATGCGCCGCTACTTCAGCGGCCGGCATTGCCTTGTAATAGAGCCAGCCCTGGATCTGGTCGCACCCGGCGGCGCGCACCAGATCGGCCTGTTCCTCCGTCTCGACGCCCTCGGCGGTCACGTCCATGTTCATGGCCCTGGCGACCGAAATACTCGACAGCATCATGGCGCGGCTGCCTTCGTCGGTTTGGGCCTGGGTTACCAGCGAACGGTCGATCTTGAGCTTTTCGAAGCGGAACTGGCGCAGGAACCCGATCGAAGCGTAGCCCGTGCCGAAATCGTCGAGCGAGATGCTGACCCCGAATCCGCGGATAACCCCAAGGCTCCGCTCGGCGATCAGCGGGTCGATGACCAGGCAGGTCTCGGTGATCTCGAGCTCTAGCCGGTGCGCCGGATAGCCCGTCTCCTCGAGGATCTGGCCAAGCTGGATCGGAAACTCCGGGTTCCGCAATTGCGCGGCTGAGATATTGACCGACAGCTTGATCGACGGCCAGGCCAGCCCATCGCGACAGGCGCGTTCGAGCACCCACAGCCCGATCCCGTTGATCAGTCCCGATTCTTCGGCGACCGGGATGAACACGTTGGGGCCGATTTTCTTGCCGTCCGGCCGTTGCCATCGGATTAGCGATTCGACCCCGACGATGTCGCCCGAACGGGCATCAACGAGGGGTTGGTAAAGTACCGCGAATTCCTCTTTGGCCAGCGCGTCGCGCAATTCCCCATCGAGCTGCTGGGTCGCCTCGCGATTGCGGTCGAAATCGTCGGTAAACCAAGTGCAGCGCATCTTGCCGCCGCGCTTGGAAGCGTACATCGCGACGTCCGAACGGCGCAGCAACTCGGAAGAGCTAAGCCCGTCGCAGCCTGTGGAGCGCGAAAGCCCGACGCTCGCCCCCAGCAGTATGCGACGGTCCTCAACCGGCACCGGAGAGCCGAGCCGCTCGATCAGCGTGCGGCAGATGCCCTCCAGAATCGTGCCTGCGACTGGCCCGACCTTCAGCACTGCGAACTCGTCTCCGCCCAGCCGATAACAACGCGCCTCGTCGGCGCACATTTCGCGCAACTCGTGCGCGCATTCGACCAGCACCTGATCTCCGACGACGTGACCATAATGATCGTTGACCAGCTTGAATCCGTCGAGGTCGATCAATGCCACCGCGACTTCCTCGCCTGGGCGTGCGGTACGTAACGCATCCTCGTGCAACGCGCGCCGATTGGGTAGTCCGGTCAAGCTGTCGGTCCGGCCGAGATCTTCGAGCCGCACGACGTGGGAGAGACCGAAGCGGCCCAGCGCCAGAACCGCGGCGGCGTAAATTGCTACACCCATGCATGCGATCCATACGATGGAGCCGGGCGCGAGCTGGGGCCTGACCACGAGCAAGCCTGCGAACGCGCCGAATATCGCTGAAAGGATGCCGAGCGGTGCGAACACCAGCGCGCGCGGTCCTAACGCAGATTTTCTACCCTGTGCGTTCACCGCGACCCCCAAGGCGCTGCGCAACGGCGGCGCCGACCAAAACCGATAGCGTGGATTGCCTAACGAACAGCTAAGCGGAAATTTACCTTCCCGCCGCCTTGGCTCCGGGAACCTGAAAGGTGGGCGCGACCCGGCGATAGAGCCCGCTGGTATTGCACGCCGGGGCGAACGATTCCGAATGTCCGGTCACGGTCTCTCCCGCGCCGATCATCATCCAGCCGTCAGATGCGGTCGCTTCCGCCAACCGCGCGAATGCCTTGTCGCGATTGGCCGGAGCGAAATAGAGCAGGACGTTGCGGCAGAGCACCAGATCGAACCGGCCCGGATCGGGTGGAGCGTCGAGCACGTTGCGGCGCTGAAAGCGGATCGGCCGGCGCAGCTCGGGACGGGGGCGCCAGCCGTCGGGGGTCTCATTGAACCAGCGCAGCATCTGCGACACCCCGAGCCCCCGCTGGATCTCGAACTGGGTGTACAGCCCGCCCTGGGCAGCATCGATCGCGCGGCTCGAGATATCGGTACCAAGGATGTCGATCCGCCAGCCTTGCCAGCGTAGCGGCTGATCGGCGAACAGCATGGCCAGCGACAGCGCCTCCTGCCCGGTCGAACATCCTGCCGACCAGATCGACAGGCGCCGCGTGTCGGCGCGCTTGGCGGCAAGATCGGGCAGCACTTCGTTGGCGAGCAGATCGAACATCACCCGGTCGCGGAAGAAATACGTCTCATTATTGAGCAGCGCCTCAACCACCTCGAGCGTCAGGTTTTCCTCGCGCGCGTCGGCGAGCAGGCAGACCAGTTGGTCGAGGTTGGAGATCCCGCGCTCGCGGAACAGCCCGGCGAGCGCGGTATCGATCCGCCAGCGCCGATTGGCGGTCAGTTGCTGGCCGGTGCGCGCGTAGAGCAGGTCTGCGACGATGCGGTGGGAAATCTCGCTCATGCGCGGACCGCCCGCGCGCCGGCGACGATCGCGGCGAGCCGTGCGGCGATCTGCTCGGGTGGCAGGACGGCGGTAGCAAGACCGGCTTCGGCCACCGCGCGCGGCATCCCCCAGACCGCCGAGCTCGCAGCGTCCTGCGCGAACAGCGTGCCGCCCGCCGCGACAAGCCGCGCCGCGCCGATCGCGCCATCGCGGCCCATCCCTGACAGGACCACGCCCAGCGCTCGTCCGCCGAGTGCATCTGCCAGCGATTCAAACAGCGGGTCGACCGACGGTGTGCAGCCGCTCGGTACCGCGTGATGTGCTATCCCGGTCACCAGCCGCCGGCCGTCTCGCCGTACGATCATGTGCCCATCGCCGGGCGCCACATGGATCCGCCCGGGCTCGGCGACGGTCCCTGCATCGGCGACCACCGCCGGGCGGTCTGACGCCGCGGCAAGCTGCCGGGCGAGTGTGGTCATGAAGCTTTCGGGCAGGTGTTGTACAACCAGGATCGGCAGGTTGAATGATCTGGGCAGCGCAGCGAGGAGCAGGCACAACGCGTGGATGCCGCCGGTGGAGGCGCCGATCGCGAGCGCTAGCGGCTCGTCTCGGAAGGAGTTGAGCCTTTGCAATGCGGGCGGCGGGCGACGAACTGCAGCCTCATTGCCGACTGGCCGATTGGCCAAGGCACGGATTTTGGCGATCAGCGCCCGGCCGTATTCGGCGTCAAATCCGCCCGCGCGCGGCTTGAGCAAGGTGTCGGCCGCGCCCATCGACAGCGCCTTGAGGGTATGTTCGGCCCCCTCGGCGGTGAGCGAAGACACGACCAGTACCTGCCCGCCGTCGGCCAGCTCGAGAATTTTGGGCAGTGCGCTGATGCCGCCCATGCCGGGCATTTCCAGATCGAGCAGGACGACGTCGACCGGGGTTTCGCCGAGCCGCGCGATGGCCATTTCGCCGGTGGTCGCCTTGGCGACAATCTCGCACTCGGGCGCGGCTTCGACGATCCGTGACAATACGGTGCGCGCGACGAGCGAATCGTCGACGATCATCACCCGGATCGTCCGGCCGCGGCTAGCGGCTGCGATGCGGGGCGGTCCGGTTAGGGGAGCCGGCCGGTCCACGACGCCCGCTCCTCAGGCGAAGCCGACGAGCTGAAGCTTGATCTGCAGCGTCTCGTGGTCGAACGGCTTCATGACGTATTCGTCCGCGCCGGCGCTGATCGCCTCGCGGATGTGCGCCACGTCGTTTTCGGTGGTGCAGAATACGACCTTGGGCTTGTCGCCGCCGGCGCGCTGGCGCAGTTGGACGATGAATTCGATGCCGCTCATGACCGGCATGTTCCAGTCTAGCAGGATTACATCGGGCATCGCCTCGGCGCAGCGGTCAAGCCCCTCACGCCCGTTCTCGGCCTCGCTGACGGCAAAGCCCAGAGACTCGAGAATATGGCGCGACACTTTGCGGATCACCCGTGAGTCGTCGACGATAAGGCACTGTTTCATTTGCGATCGCGGTCCCGTTCTTATTTTAGCCCTCAGTTAGGCGAGAGGCGTAACCATCCCCTTAAGCCGGCATCGGTACAGGACCCGCAAGCAGCGCGCCCAGTTCGATCAGCAGCGCAGGGCCGCGATCGGTTTCGATCAGGCCGTTGCTTACCCGCTCCCACCCGGCGCCCGATTCTCCTGCCACGGGCGCGGGATCGCTCAGCGCTTCCGCGACGTCGTCGATGTCATCGACCACTAGCGCATAGCGGTGGCCGGCATGGTCGACGATCACCGCTCGCGCGCCCGCCTCGGGGGCCCCGCGAGAAGGCAGGCCGATCGCCGCGGCGGCATCGATTACGGTCAGCGTACTGGACCGCAGCGCGCTCAAGCCGAGCACGAAGCGCGGTGCGCGCGGTACCGCCTGGATCGCCTCGAGCTCGACCACCGACTGGACATCGGCGGTGCGCAGCGCCGCGCGGCGACCGGCGATTTCAAGGATGACGACGAGATCGTTCATGCGGCCCTCCCGCTGCGCAGTGCCGCGAGTGCGGCCACCAGACCGGCGCGATCGTAGCGGTAGAGCGCGCCCGGCAGCTGTCCGGCCTTCTCGGGATCGGTGCACAGCGTGATGACAGCACCGGTGCCGACTGGCTCGCCACCCGCTTCGGTGGCGATGACGACGTCCGCGTCGCCTTCAAAGCTTTCGTCGACAACGTGGTAGCCGGCGCTCTCGATCAGCGGCGCCAGAATTGTGCGCGCCCACTGGTCTCCGCCAGGCAGGCGGCAGACGGGCGCATTGAGCGAACGCGGCGGTGACGCGAAGCTGGCGAACAGCCAGTGCGTATCGAGCACTTCTGCCGGCACGCCGTCGATCAGCACGGTGCCTTCCGATAATCCGCTACGGCGCGCGGGCGCAATTTCTCCGGTGAGATCGACGGTATCTACGATGCGGTCGATGGCGAAGGCGATTTCGCTGTCGCCATCGCCCAGACGAAGCACGCTGACCTGGTCAACCGGCAGGCTCGCGCCGGCCACTCCCGCAAGCGGAAACAAGGCTTCGCCGATCACGGCGCGCGGCGGATCGGAGGCCAGATCGACGCCTGACACCGCTATTCGCTCGATCCGCTGGATGGCGCCCAGGCGGACCACCTTGCGGCTTCCGTCGAGCCCGACGAACAGTAGCGCCGGTACCCCGCGGCGGGTCTGCTCATGGACGGCGTCCTCGGCAGCACGTGCGCGCTTCTGACCATCGCCGATGACCCTGGCTTTTCGAGCAATGCCCGCAACATCGAGCATCAGCACCGGATTGCCGTCGTCGAGCAAGGTGCTGCCGGCGTAAATCCCGGTTCCCATGACCGCAGGCGCCAACGGCTTGATGACCAGTTCTTCGTGATCGAAGATACGATCGACCGCGAGCGCGAACAGATCGCCGCTCGCCAGCCGGACCAGCACCAGCGTGCTGTCTTCAGGTGGCAACGGGTGCGGTAACCCGAGTTGCTCGCCGAGCGACAGGCAGGCGACGCGCTTGCCGCGCACGGTGACGAGGACCGCGTCGCCCGCGCGGGCGAATTCGATGTGGCTCGCGCGACCGTGGACGATTTCGTCGACATACGAGCGCGGCATGGCGAACAGCTGGTCACCCGCGCCGACCGTCAGCGACGGGATGATGCTGAGCGTGAGCGGCAGGCTCAGCACGATCCGGGTGCCTAGACCGAGTTGGCTGGTAACCTCGATCGAGCCACCGATGCGCTCGATATTGGCGCGCACGACGTCCATGCCCACGCCGCGGCCCGAGACTGCGGTCACTTCGGCCGCGGTCGACAGGCCGGGCTCGAAGATCAGTGCGTGGCGTCCGGCCTCGTCGAGGCTGTCGCCATCGGACCGCGCCAGCGCGCCTGACGCGATAGCTTTTTCAACAAGGCGCGCACCGTCGATCCCGCGGCCATCGTCCGCTATCGCCAGCATGATGCGGTTGCCGCTCTGGTGCGCCGAGATGTGCAGCGTGCCGATTTCGCGCTTTCCGACAGCGAGACGCTGGGAGGGATTCTCGATCCCGTGATCGATCGCATTGCGGATGATGTGCGTGAGTGGATCGCGGATCATCTCGATCATCTCACGGTCGAGCTCGACGTCGCCGCCTTCGAGATCGATCATGACCTGTTTGCCGAGCTCTGCCGAAAGATCGCGCACGAGGCGCGGGAGCGCGCCGAACAAGTGTTCGATGCGCTGCATGCGCATGCGCGTGACCGCGTCGCGAACCTGGTCGAGGATCGTCGCGAGCCGCTCGAACGGGCCCTGCACCGTCGGGTCGACCCCGGCATCGCGCATCCGCCGGGCAAGATCGTTGCGCGCCAGGACGAGGTCGGACACGCTGCTCATCACGCTGTCGAGCAGGCCGGTGGGCAGGCGGATGGACCGCTGCGCGCCATGCCCGGACGAGACGGAACGAGTCCCTTGCGTATCGGGCAAGTGATTGTCGATCAGGTCGGGCAAATCGTCGCTGTCCGATTCGAGCGCCGCGATCAACACGTCGTCCCCCCGCACGGGGATTTCCTGGCCCGCTTCGATTGCATCGATCATCGCGCCGATCCGGTCGACGATGGCCAGCACCGCGGTTACCAGGCGTGGACTGGCCGAGCGCCGCCCCGCGCGCACTTCGGACAATGCGTCCTCCGCGGCGTGGCTGAGCGCCTCGAGTTCGCGGGAAATCGAAGAAGCCGCAGTTGCCCTTGACGGTGTGGACGAACCGAAAGATCGCATCCAGCCGCGCGCGGTCCCCCGGATCGCTCTCCCAAGCGACCAGCTCGCCCCCGATAGCTGCCAGCATCTCGCGGGTTTCGGCCAGGAATTCGGCCAGCAGATCGTCCATTGATACCCCCGATGCGCCCTTGCTGAAGGCTATGCGCGCGCGATGGTTAACTCCTCGTAAGCGTGCGAGCTTGTTTGCGGTGCGGGCGCCGCTGCGGCATAGCGGCGCCGATGACCGCCCGCTGGCAGTTCTGGATCGATCGCGGGGGCACTTTCACCGATGTCGTCGCGCGCTCGCCCGCTGGCGAGATACTGACCGCCAAGTTACTGTCCGACGATCCGGCGCACTACGAGGATGCTGCGATCGAGGCGATGGGGCGGCTGACGGGAGTGGGCGAGGGGTCGCTACCGCCGGCCGACATCCGCATCGGGACAACCATTGCCACCAATGCGCTGCTCGAGCGCAAAGGAGAGCCGGTGCTGCTGGCGATCACACGCGGCTTTCGCGACGCACTGGCCATTGGCACGCAAGAGCGCCCCGACATCTTCGCACGCGCGATCGTCAAGCCCGAGCCGCTTCCCGCCGAAGTTCTCGAGATAGACGAGCGCGTTACGGCCGACGGGAAAATACTGCGGCCGCTTGATCAGGAAGCGGCGCTTGCAGGACTGCGGGCCGCGCGAGCACGCGGCATCCGCGCGGTCGGGATTTGCCTGATGCACGGCTATCGCCACACGGCGCACGAAGCCGCGATCGCCGAGCTGGCGCGCGAAGCCGGGTTCGAGGAGGTCGCGGTGAGCCACCGCGTCTCGCCGCTCGCGAAGCTGATCGGCCGGGCTGACACCACGGTCGCCGATGCGTATCTTACGCCGCTCCTGCGGGCATACGTCGCCAGGTTGTCAGCGCGCCTGGGGCCCGATCACGAACCACTGTTCATGCAGTCGAACGGCGGACTTGCAACGGGGAGCGCGCTGCGCGGCAAAGACGCGATCCTTTCCGGGCCGGCGGGTGGCATCGTCGGCATGGCGGAGACTGCCCGGGCCGCGGGCTACGAGCGGGTAATCGGGTTCGACATGGGCGGCACCTCGACCGACGTGTCGCTGTTTGCGGGGACCTTTGAGCGCGACAGCGAAAACCGCGTCGCGGGCGTGCGCATCCGCGCGCCGATGCTGCGTATTCATACGGTGGCGGCGGGCGGCGGTTCGGTCTGCCGGTTCGACGGTGCGCGCTTCCTCGCCGGGCCCGAAAGTGCGGGCGCGCAGCCGGGACCGGCGTGCTACCGCCAGGGTGGCCCGCTGACGGTGACCGACTGCAACCTTGTACTGGGCAAGCTTCGGCCCGAATTTTTTCCCGCGGTGTTCGGTAAACATGCCAACGAAGAACTCGATCGAGGCGCTTCGGAATGTGTGATCGACGAAGTGCTCGCCGGCGTCGAACGCGCTACCGGCCGGAGGATGACCCGCGAGCAGGCCGCCGAAGGTTTCATCACGGTCGCGGTGGCGAGCATGGCTAAGGCCATTCGTAGTGTCTCGGTCGCGCGCGGTCACGATGTCAGCCGGTTTGCGCTCAACTGCTTCGGCGGCGCGGGCGGGCAGCACGCATGCCTGGTAGCCGACGCGCTTGGCATCGAGACGGTGCTGGTCCATCCGCTCGCCGGCGTGCTGTCGGCGTACGGCATGGGCCTCGCCGATCTTCGTGCGGTGCGCGAGGCAACCCTTGCGCTGCCGCTCGCGGGGTGCGGCGAGGCGCTCGCCAAAGCGGCGGCGCGGCTATCGCAGCAAGCGCGCGGAGAACTGAAGGCTCAAGGCGTCGAAGGCGAACGGGTCGTCATCGTCGGCGAGGCGCATATCCAACTCGCCGCGGGCGACAGCACGATCCCCGTCCCGCTCGGAAGCGAAAGCGCGATGCGCGCGGCCTTTGCCCAAGCTCACCGCACGCAGTTCGGCTACGACACCGGTGCCGAGCTGATCGTCGACATGCTCCGGATCGAGGCGGTCGCGCGGACCGAGCGTGGCGATCCGCTCAGCTTCGCGACGGGAACCGAGCCTTGCGCGCCACTCGCCGAAATCGACACCACCATGGCCGGCGAAAGACGCTCGACACCGGTCTACGACCGGGCGCTGATCGCGGCAGATCAAACGATTGCCGGACCAGCGTTGGTGGTCGATCCGGTGGCAACGCTGGTCATCGAGCCCGGCTGGGCGGGCCACCTCGAGACGACCGGTATGTTGGTACTCACCCGCACCCTCGCGATGCGCGCCGAGGCTGCGAGCACCGCGGTCGATCCCGTTCGACTGGAAATCTTCGGCGGGCTGTTCATGGGGGTGGCTGAGGAAATGGGCGCAGCTCTCCAGCACTCGGCGAGCTCGGTGAACATCCGTGAGCGGCTCGATTTCAGCTGCGCGGTGTTCGATGCAGCGGGCAACCTGATCGCCAATGCGCCGCACATCCCGGTGCATTTGGGCTCGATGGGAGACAGCGTGCGGACGGTAATGGCCAATCGCGCGGGCGCCATGCAGCCCGGCGATGCTTACGCACTTAACGCGCCTTACGCTGGTGGCACGCATCTCCCCGACATCACCGTGATCGCTCCAGTGTTCGCCGGCGACGACACCGCCCCAAACTATTTCGTGGCGGCGCGCGGGCATCATGCGGACGTTGGCGGTATCGCGCCCGGTTCGATGCCGTCGAATTCGACCCGGATCGAAGATGAGGGCGTCGTCTTGGACGATGTCCTCATCGCGCGCGACGGCGTGTTTCGCGAGGCCGAGCTGCGCGCATTGCTGAGCGCGGGGACGCACCCGGCACGCAACATCGATCAAAACATCGCCGATCTCGCCGCCCAGATCGCCGCGTGCCGCCGGGGCGCAGCGCGGTTGCTGGGACTTGCCGCCGATCATGGTCCGGCGACCGTCACGGCGTACATGGCACACCTGCTCGACTTTGCAGAAAGGGCGGTGCGCGACCTGCTTGGCGGGCTGGCGGACGGTCGGCACGCCGTCGAAATGGACAATGGCGCCGCCGTGCACGTATCGATCGCCGTCGACGGCGAGCGGCGCACCGCTACGTTCGATTTCGCCGGCACCAGCGCGCAACTGGCAGACAATTTCAACGCTCCGCGACCAGTCGTGCGTGCCGCGTGCCTTTATGCGATCCGCACGCTGACCCGAAGCGCGATCCCCCTGAACGACGGGTTCCTGCGGCCTGTCGCAATTCGCGTTCCCGAAGGATCGATGCTCTCCCCCGAATGGCCCGCAGCGGTGGTTGCAGGCAATGTCGAAACGAGCCAGGTGGTCACCGATGCGGTGCTGGGCGCGCTGCGCGCGCAGGCCGGCAGCCAGGGCACCATGAACAATTTCACCTTCGGCGACGAGACGCGGCAGTATTACGAAACGATAGCCGGGGGAGCGGGCGCAGGTCCTGGCTTCGCCGGTGCCGATGTCGTGCAAACCCACATGACCAACAGCCGCCTGACCGATCCCGAGGTACTGGAGGACCGCTTCCCGGTGCTGGTGGAGGAATTCTCGATCCGGCGCGCGTCCGGCGGCGCGGGCCACTGGCGCGGCGGCGACGGCGCGACACGGCGGATTGCCTTTCGAGAGCCGATGCGCGCCAACATTCTCTCGAACCGCCGCAAAGTCGCGCCTGCGGGCTTGGCCGGAGGCGCGGATGGCGCGCTAGGCGTCAATCGGATCGAACGCGCCGACGGCAGCACCGAGCTGCTTGGCGCAACTGCATCGGCCGACATGCTGGCCGGCGATACCTTTGTGATCGAAACGCCGGGTGGGGGCGGATGGGGGGAGTCTGACTGATGTGGGTGCTGCTGGGTATCGCGGTGATCGTGGTCGGCTTCGTGCTGCGGTTCAATCCGCTGCTGGTGGTGGCCGCTTCCGCCCTCGTCACGGGGCTCGCGGCGGGGCTGGATCCGCTCAGCGTGCTCGCCGCGTTTGGCAAGGCATTCAACGATTCGCGCTATGTCAGCGTGGTCTATATCGTGCTGCCGGTAATCGGCATTCTCGAGCGCCACGGCCTGCAGGAACGTGCGCGCACAGCGATCGCGGCGTTGCGAGGCGCCACTGTCGGCCGGCTGCTGATCGGCTATCTACTGCTCCGCCAAGTCACCGCGGCGCTCGGCCTGACTTCGATTGCCGGCCCGGCGCAGACCGTGCGCCCGCTGGTTGCCCCGATGGCGCAAGCCGCGGCCGAGCGACAGGGTGCCGATCCGACGAGCGACCGCATCCCCGCGCTTGCCGCCGCAACGGACAACGTCGGGCTGTTCTTCGGCGAGGACATCTTCATCGCGATCGGTTCGATCCTGCTGATGGTCGGCGTGCTGCAGGGTTTCGGGATCGAGGCCGAACCGCTTGATCTTGCCAAGTGGGCGATCCCTACCGCGCTGTGCGCATTTGCCATCCACGCGGCCCGGTTGTGGCTGCTCGACCGCATGCTCGCGCGTGAACGGGAACCACAGGCATGATCGGCCTCAACTTCGTTTACGCGGTCGGCGGCGCGATCTTTTTCGCTTATGCTCTTATCTCGGCAGGTGATGGGTCGAACCCGAAGCGCTGGGGCAATGCGGCCTTCTACGCGTTGTTGGCGACCAGCTTCTGGGCGGGCGACTTGCTGGGAGACATCGGAAACGGCCTGATCGTGCTCGGGCTGGTGCTCGTCGCCGGCTTCAAGCTCATGGGCAAAGGCAGGCGGCCGACCACCTCGCCTGAAGAACGGCGGGTGGAGGCCGGTGCGCGCGGCAACAAGCTGTTCCTGCCCGCGCTAATCATTCCCGCGGTGGCGCTACTCGGGACGTTAGCCTTCAAGCGGCTGCCACAGGTAATCGACGTGAAGCAGGTCACGCTCGTCGCCCTCACCTCTGGCGTGCTGCTGGCGCTGGCGGCCTGCTACGCCTGGCTTCGCCCGCGACCGGTCGCTCCGCTGGCCGAGGGCACCCGCCTGATGGACAGCGTCGGGTGGGCCGCTGTGCTGCCGCAGATGCTCGCCAGCCTCGGTGCGGTGTTCGCGCTTGCCGGGGTCGGCGAAGTGGTCGGCGGGATCGCGCAAGGGGTGATTCCAGACGGCAGTCAGATGGGCGCGGTAGCGGTCTATGCGCTGGGTATGGCGGGTTTCACGGTAATCATGGGTAATGCGTTCGCGGCATTTCCGGTGATGTTTGCAGGAGTGGGCATGCCGGTGCTCGTCGGGGTATGGTCGGGCGACCCGATTAAAATCGCGGCGATCGGCATGCTCGCGGGCTTCTGCGGCACGCTGATGACGCCGATGGCGGCCAACTTCAACCTGGTGCCGGCCGCGCTGCTCGAACTCAAGGATCCCAACGCGGTCATCAAGGCCCAGATACCGACCGCGGTCCCGCTGCTCGTGGCCAACATCGCGCTGCTTTATTTTCTGGGGTTTTCATGAAGCTGACTGGACGACAGGCGAGCGCGTTTGTGCGCATGACCCTGCCCAATCTTAGCCACCGCTGGCCGTTCAAGCTCGATCAGGTGCTCAATGGGCCGGAGGACCTCGCCGAGCCCGCCGCGATCCATCCGATCTTCCACGGCAGTTTCGATTGGCACAGCTGCGTTCACGGATATTGGCAGGTACTGCGCCTGCTCCGATTGTTCCCCGACATGGCCGAAGCGGCCGATATCCGGGTACTCGCCAACGCGATGCTGGTGCCCGCGAAAGTCGCCGGCGAGCTCGCGCGGCTCGACCGCCCGTTTGGTGCGGCGTTCGAGCGCCCTTATGGCTGGGCGTGGCTGCTTGCACTCCATGCCGAAGCCGATCGGCACGATGCCGGCTGGGCGGCGGCGCTCGAACCGCTCGCACGCCGCTTCGCCGCGCAGTTCCGCGAGCACTTGCCCAAGCTGACTTACCCGATCACCGTCGGCACCCACTTCAATACCTCTTTCGCGCTGGTGCTCGCGCTCGAGTGGGCTGAGGCGCGCGACACCGAGCTGGCGGCGCTGATCCGCGAACGCACGCTTGTCTGGTTCGGTGGGCGAACCGACTATCGCGGGTGGGAGCCGGGGGGCGACGAGTTCCTCTCGCCCGCGCTCTGCGCGGCGCTGCTGACGAGCCGGGTGCTCGACCGCGACGCGTTCGCGGCGTGGTTCGCCAACTTCCTGCCGGGTGCGGACACCGCGACGCCGCCGATGCTGTTCGAGCCGGTCCACGTCTCCGACCGCACCGACGGCAAGATCGCGCATCTCGACGGGCTTAACCTCAGTCGGGCGTGGTGCTGGAACGCCATCGGCGCCGCGCTCGGTGAACCCGATCGCTTCGCGGCGGTCGCCCAGCGGCACATTGCCGCCAGTCTGCCGCATATCGGCGAGGACTACATGGGCTCCCACTGGCTGGCGAGCTTCGCGCTGCTGGCGCTTGAACAACCCGCATGCGATAAGTAGCGCGAAGCAACGCGAACGTAAGGAGAGTCCCGATGGCCACCCAGCTCAAGCCGCGGATCGACTGCAGCGATGCCGAATGGCAGGTCCGGCTGGACCTGGCCGCGTGCTATCGCATCTTCGACCATCTCGGTTGGTCGGAATCGATCTACAACCACATCAGCGTCAAAGTGCCGGGCGAGGACGATGCGTTCCTGATCAATCCGTTCGGCCTGATGTACGACGAAGTGACCGCCTCCAATCTGGTCAAGGTCGACATCGACGGGAACGTGCTTTCGGGCAATTACCCGGTCAACAAAGCGGGCTTCACCCAGCACGCCTATTTCCACCGCCACATCGAAAGCGCGCACGCGATCTGCCACACGCACACCACCGCGGGCATGGCGGTATCGAGCCACAGCCGCGGTCTGCTGCCGATCAGCTTTTACGCCTGCAATTTCCAGGGCCAGATCGGCTACCACGACTTCGAGGGCGTGACGGTGCGCGCCGAAGAGGGTGAGCGGCTGCTGGAAAACCTTTCGGGAAAGCGGATCCTGATGCTCAAGAACCACGGCCCGGTGGTAATCGGCCGGACGATCGCGGAGATGTTCGTGACCGCATGGTCGCTCCAGCGCGCGTGCGAGATCCAGATCGCCGTCTTGTCGCAGGGCGAGCCGATCACCGTGCCGCAGGAAGTGATCGCCGTGCACCAGCGCGATCTCGGACAGGTCGCGCTTCCGGGCGGGCCGGGCAAGGCCGATTTCGAGGCGTGGAAGCGCAAGATCGACCGCATCGATCGCTCTTGGCGCGACTGATCGATAAGCGCCCCCGATGACCGCGCTCACCGTCAACGGGCGGCCCGTCCGCTTCGACATCGATCCCGCGACACCCTTGCTGTGGGCGCTGCGCGACGCGGCCAACCTGACCGGTACCAAATACGGCTGCGGGGTGGGCGATTGCCACGCATGCACGGTGATCGTCGATGGCGAGGCGCTGCGCAGCTGCCTGATCTCGGTCGCCGAGGCCGAAGGGCGCTACGTTACCACTATCGAGGGCCTGAGCCGCGATCGCAGCCATCCGGTGCAGCAGGCGCTGGTTGCGGAAGCTGCGATCCAGTGCGGCTTCTGCACGCCGGGCATAGCGATGGCCGCCGCCGCGCTCCTGGCGAAAAACCCCGATCCGACAGAAGATCAAATCAAGGACGCAGTGCCCAACTTGTGCCGCTGCGGGGTCTACCCCCGGCTGGTGCGCGCTGTGCAACGCGCGGGCCGGGTGGCGCGACGGATCGAGACCATCAGCGCCGCGCCTGCTCCCGGTATCAGTCCGGAAGACGCCGCGCGAGCCGTGCCGGCAATGAACCGGGCGGACTAGGTTAGAGCTTCACCTTAACGCCAAAGCGCACGCCGAACGGCTCTCCCGGCGCGATGTTGTTGTCGCCGTGGGCGCTGGAGAAATAGTCCGCATCGAACAGGTTCTCGACGTTGAGCTGCAGCGAAAGGCGGTCGCTCACGTCCCAGAACGCAGCGGCGTCGATCCGCACCCAGTCGGGCAGAGTTACTGCGTTGCTGATCGAAGCGAACTGTTCGCCCTGGTAAAGCGCGCCCAGACCCAACCCGAACGTGGGCGTCAGGTCATAGCGGGTCCATACGCTCGCCTGATGCCGCGGGAGCTGCTGTAGCCGGCGGCCCGCCGGTGCGGCAGTCGTGTCCGAGCGGATTTCGCCGTCGAGGTAGGTATAGCCGAAGCTGGTCTGCCAGTTCGGCGTCAGTCTTCCGGTCAGACTGGCCTCGAAGCCGGAAACGCGAGTTTCGCCGGTCAACAGCACGAAGCCCGGCTTGTTGGGATCGGCGGCGCGGGTGTTGGATCGGTCGAGCTGGAATACCGCAGCGGTAGCGAACAAGCCAGGATGGATCGCCCACTTCGCGCCGATCTCGAGATTGCGAAATTTCTCCGGGTCGAGATTGGCGGTGCTGCTGTCGAGCGAGCTGAACTGATCGCCCGATTGGGGCAGGAAGCTGGTCGCGTAGCTGGCGTAGAGCGAAAGCGCCTCAGCCGGCTTGACCACTACGCCAAAGCGCGGGCTCCACTTGCGGTCGGTACGCGAGAAAGCCTGGCCATTGATCAGGTTGACGCTATCGAGGCGGAATTCGTCGAACCGCAGGCCGGCGATCAGCTGCAGGTGCTGGCCGATCTCCACTTGATCCTGCACGTACCCCGAACCGAACGTCAGGTCGGACGATGTCTGCCGGGACAGCACGCCCGGGCTGGCCGCAGGAACCGCGAGTCGGCGGGTGAGCGGAATGGTCACCGTCCGCGCGCCGCCGCCGAAATCGGCCTCGGTGCGGTCGGCCAGCGTGTCTTGGTCGCCGAATTCGAAGCCTGCGAGCAAGGTATGCGACAGCGGCCCGGTATCGGCCAACCAAACCAGGTTGCCCTGACCGATCCAGTTCTGCCGGTCGGTACCGCTGGTGTAGCCGCTCAGGGTGACGACGGTGCCGTTGGTGCCGTTCGGGGTCACGTTTCCGTAATACTTGTTATAGTCCGCGAACTGCCCGGTGAGGTTCGCGTGAAGGTTTTCAGCGAACGCGTGGTCCAGCCGCAAGCGGACGATGTTGGCGACGTTGGTCGCGCGGTTGAAAGCAGGATCGCCGAAGAACGTGCGGTCGAATCCCGTCAGCGGTGCGCCATTCAGCGACGGATTGCCGCGGTCGGTCGTCCTATCGTCATCATCGTGAGTGTAGAACGCGGACACGCGGGTGTTTTCGCCCAGCTCCACCGACACGGTAGGCGAGACGCCGATGAAACGGCCGCCTACGAAGTCGCGGCTGTTGGCAAAATCCTCGTACGTAGCGTTGATCCGCGCAGCGACGCCATCGGCCAGCGGTTGATTGACATCGGCCGCGAGCGCAAACGATCCGAAGCTATCGACGCTGGCATCCAAGTCTACCGATGCGGATAGCGGGTCGGCAACTTTGCTGACCCGATTGATGACGCCGCCGCCTCCACCGCGCCCGAAGATCAGGGCATTGGCGCCCTTGAGCACCTCTATCCGGGCGACGTTGTACGTCGGCCGATAATATTGCGCGTCGTCGCGCAGACCATCGAGATAGAAGTCGGCGGTGCTCGATTGCCCGCGAATGTAGATCGCGTCGCGGTGGCCTTCGCCGGTATCGAGGGTAACGCCGGGGACATAACGCAGCGCATCGCCGAGCTGGGTAATCGCCTGATCGTCGAGTTGATCCTCGGTAATCACCGCGATCGTCTGGGGCACATCGATCAGCGGGGTCGGCGTCTTGGTCCCGGTCGAGCCGTCGTCCGTCGCGTAACCGTCACGCTGGCCCGTAACGACGATGCCAGCAGGCAGGTAATCTCCCGGCGCTGAATCTTCGGCGAACGCGGACGCGCTGGCGGTGAAAGCAGTCGCAGCGAGCAGCGCTGAACGGACGGTGGAAAGCTTCATGTAACCCCATTTGCGAATCATTATCGTTTGTTCTGCGAGCCTTTATTGCGACTAATTCTCATTTACAACATAATTGAGGGCGCTTGGTGGAAGTTCGGCGCTGCGATAAGGGGCGCGACAAAGGAGCGGCACGTGAAAGCAACGATCTGGCATAATCCCGAATGCGGTAAATCGCGCGCAACGTTGGCGATCTTGCAGGGCCGCAGCGACATCGACCTGACGGTCGTCGAATATCTGCAGGATCCGCCGACACGGGAAAAGCTTGCCCGGCTCTATCGCGATGCCGGCATTGCCCCGCGTGAGGGCGTGCGCACTTTCAATACCGATGCCGAGGCACGCGGCCTGACACGTGCCGACGACGACACGGTCCTGGACGCGATGATCGCCGAACCGCGGCTGATCGAACGGCCGCTGGTTGAGACGGACAAGGGCGTGCGGCTGTGCCGGCCGCCGGAGACGGTGGAGGAAATCCTCTAGTCGCGTCTCTAGGCTGGGCGCGGTGCCTCGAGCACTTCGTCGCTTGCGAGCGAACGCCAGCCAAGCACGAACACCGCTACGCACAGCGCGCAGATCGTCAAGAACCCGATCCACGCGTGATGCCCGTAAAGCCACACCCCGATCGGCGCGGCGACCACATATGCCGCGCCATTGACCGAGGCGATGATACCGCCGGTCTGCCCCTGCTCCGCGCGCGACACCGCGAGCGAGGCCCCGGCGGTGAAACCGGGGCGGAACAGGCCAAACCCGAGCGAGGAGATCGCCATGCCGAGCGCGATGGAATGCAGCTCGCTCGAGACGGCGAACACCAGGATGCCGACGATTGCCAGTGCCATGCCCCACAGCGTGGAACTGCGCGGGCCCAGCTTGAGCCGTGGGATCAGCCCCCACTGCGCCAGTAAAGTGGCGATCGCGCCGCACATGAGCACCAGACCGATCGAACCGGTCCCCTCGCCGGGCGTGGCGCGCAGGCCGAGCCGGTCGAGGATGAAGAAGCCAACTATGCCAAGAAATGCCGCTTGCGCGTGTCCGCCCACTAGCCCGGCTACCAGCCAGGGCCGCAGTCGCGGGTCGCGCCACGACAGGCGCGGAATGTCTTCGCCCACCCCGTCGGTTCCGGACGTATTTTCCTCTGCCCCGTCCGAGACCTGCGGGTTCGAATTGGCTCCGTAAGGCGCGCCGACGACTTCGCTGCGTGTTGGAAACATCGGGTCGTCGTTCGGCAGCGTGACGCGCAACGCGATCAGGACCACCACCGCCAACAGCGCAAAAGCGAAAAATGGCCCTGGCAGGCCTGTCGCCGGGAACACCAGCAGCGGCGCGAGCGCGGGGCCGATGACCGTGCCAAGGCCGAAACTCGAAGCGATCAGCGCCATTGCCTGTGTGCGCTCGGCGCGCAGGGTGCGGCTGGCCACATAAGCCTGGACCGCCGGCGGTGCGGCCGAGCCGAATCCGCCATAAAGACTGCGCGCAGCGGCGAAAAGCAGCAGCGTCCACAAGGCCGGCAGGACTCCCGCCAGCCCGAACCACAGGATCACTCCACACAGCGCGAAACTGGAAATGAAGCCGATCAGGCCCAGCGCCATCATCCCCTTGCGCCCGCGCCGGTCAGACCGGCGCGCCCACAACGGCGCGCAGACCACCCACAGGAGCGCCGACCAGGTATAGGCAAGGCTGATCCACACGTCCGCGACGCCCAACTCGGTACCGATCGACGGCATGACCGATTGCATCGCCGTGTTGCCGGCCGCAGTCACCAGCATGACCATGAACAACAGCGCCATACGCTCGCGCGAAATCGGCTTGCGGGGTGCTTCCACGAGGCCATCTTCGGCTATCGGGACAGAGTCGATTTCAGCCATCGCAGGTGGGCTAGCGGTGACGCCGGGTGCTTGCAATGCGCTCGCGAAACTGTCAGTGCCGCGCCTCGAAAACGGGCCCTTTCAGCGGGCGGCAAACAGGGCGCGCGAAGCTTGACCACCCCCAACGAGATGGCGATCGGCCGGCCTGAACGCCTCGGCGAGCGGATCGCGCGCTTTTTTGGCCAGTGGGGAGTGTTCTTCCGCGGCTTTGTCGAGCATCCCAAGATGGTTGGCTCGATCATCCCCTCGTCGCGGTTCACGATCGACAAGATGCTCGGGCCCGTGAAGTGGGACGAATGCCAGCTCTTCGTGGAGTATGGTCCTGGCGTCGGGACATTCTGCCGCCCCGTGCTCGAGCGGATGCGGCGCGACGGCACGCTGGTCGTGATCGACACCAATCCGCTGTTTATCGATTACTTGCGCAAGACCATTTCCGATGGCCGCTTCAAGGCCGTTCTGGGCAGCGCGGCGGATGTGGAAGAGATCGTTCGCGCCCACGGGTTCGATCACGCAGACTACGTGCTGTCAGGCCTGCCATTTTCGACGCTGCCCGATGGAGTTGGTCCGGGGATCGTCGCGGCGACGCACCGCGTTCTGCGGCCAGGCGGGGCGTTCCTGGTCTATCAGTTCAGCGCCGCGGCGCGCGATTTCATGGCCAAGCATTTCCGTCGCATAGACAGCGGGTTCGAAGCTCTCAACGTGCTGCCGTGCCGGCTGTTCTGGGGCTGGAAAGACTGAACTGTCAGTCGAACGTGTCGCCCACCGCTTCGGCAGACGTACCGGCGAGTTGGCGATAGATCGCCGCAAGCACGCCCAGGAAGATCACATAGAACACCGCGTTGACGAGGCCGGAAATCACCGCTTGGCCGATCAATGCAGTCTCGGCGCCGCCAAGCGCGAGGACTAGCCCGACGATCATGCTGAACACCGCGCCGACCACGCCGACCGCGAGGAACAGCAGGAACATAAACAGGAAAATCCGCACAGAATTGCCCTTGGTGAGCCGCCAGGAGCGGCTGAGAGCAGTGAGCGGATTAGCCTGACGTTCGATCGCAATCACCGCAGGCGTGAGGATGAACTTCGTGAACAGGTAAAAGAAAGCGACGACGGCGACCAACCCCACGAGCAGCCCGGCCGCCACTGATGTTCCAGCCCCGATCGCGATCGGTACCAGTATCAGCAGGCCGAAAACCACGCTTAGGAGCAGTTGCGCGCCGAAATACGGAAGGAACAGCTTGGCGCCGGATTTGAGCGCCTCGCCGACTGTCGGACGACTGCGATCGGTCAGCAGCGTCAGCAAGCCGAGCATGCCGATCCCCTGGATAACCATCGCCAGCAGGACGAACCACCAGATATCGCCGTAAAAACCCATCATCGCCTGCCCCATCGCGTCGGGATCGGGATTGGCCGTCTGCGCCGCCTCGAGCGCGGACATCTGGTTCATGAACAACAGCATGAATGCGAGATAGGGAAGGAAAAAGAACACGCCCGCGACTACTGCGATGACTTGGCGGTTAGCGGCAGTCAGGCGCATGGCCTCGCTCCACGCAGCGGTCATGTCGAATTTCATCTGCCCGATCCCCTTTGCGACCCTTGAACCCCTTGATAACCGCCGCGCGCGGCTGCACGCAATCGGCAATGTCCACTCCGCTCCCCTCCGAGATCCAATTGCGGATGTCCGCTGAACTGGTGCCGTACCGCGATGCGCTAGCTGAAATGGAGACGCGCAATCGCGCGATCGCCGCCGGTCAGGCGCGCGAACTGGTGTGGCTCCTCGAACATCCGCCGGTCTACACCGCCGGAACCAGCGCGCAGGGCGATGAGCTGCTCGACCCGCGCTTCGAGGTGGTCGAAGCTGGGCGGGGCGGCCGCTATACCTATCATGGACCGGGCCAGCGGATCGGCTACGTGCTGCTCGACCTCGACAAGCGCGGCCGCGACGTGCGCGCGTTCGTCCACGCGCTGGAGGGGTGGGTGATCGCGACGCTTGGCGATATAGGCCTGGAGGCGTGGCGCGCGCCGGGGCGGATCGGCATCTGGACCCACGACCTCGACGGATCCGAAGCCAAAATCGGCGCGATCGGCGTGCGCGTGCGGCGCTGGGTGACGATGCATGGGTTCTCGGTCAACCTTGCTCCGGACTTGGCGCATTTCGGTGGGATCGTGCCGTGCGGAATTGCCGAATTCGGGGTCACCAGCCTTGCAAAGCTGGGGATCGACCTTGCGCCGCAGGCCTTCGATGCGGCATTGCTCGCCCGGGCCGGCGACTTTCTTGCTGCGCTGAAGCCGTGTGAGACCCCTTGATGCGCGTTGCCGCTTTTTCTGCCTTGGCCCTGCTGTTCGCTCTGTCGGCGTGCGGTGACGCCAAAGATTCGAAGCCGGACGAGCGCAAGACTGCCGCGGGCCAGGTGCTTGGCGGATCGATCAGCGATGGGATGCTGCCGTTGTCAACGGTGCAATCCAAGAGTCCGCCATTGCGCGAGAGCGCTTCGGAAGGGGCCAGTGGTGAAGACGGTGAGGCTGCCCCTTCAGACGACGAAAGGGAAGCGCGCGAAGCGCCTGCGGCGCGATCATCTGCAACAGTTTCCGCTCCGGCGGCGGAAGTCAACGCGACCTCTACACCGCCGGCAGCGCAGTAAGGCTCAGCCCGCGGCGGCCGCCGCCGGAGTTCGTTCCATCGCCGGATAATCGATGTAACCCGCCGGCCCCGGCAGATACCAGCTCGCCGGCACGTTGACGTTCGGCGCCCAGTCCGCGCCTACACGGATCCGCTCGGCCAGATCGGGGTTCGAGATGTACGGGCGGCCGAAAGCGATCGCGTCGCAGCGCCCGCTGGTCACGTCGGTCACGGCGCTTTCGGCGGTGTAGTCGCTGTTGAGTACGAGCGGGCCGGTGTAGACTGAGCGTATCGCGCGGTCCTGCTGCGGCACCTCGGTCTGCCCGAAGGTGCCCTGGGGACCAGGCTGACGCAATTCGACGAAGCCCAGTTCCAGCTCCTGGCAAACTCGCGCCGCCGCTCCGAACGTAGTTGCTGGATCGCTGTCGTCGCATCCTTGCGTCTCGCCATTGGGCGATAGGCGTACGCTGACACGATCCGCGCCCCACACGTCGATCAGCGCGGTCAGCACCTCACGCAGGAAGCGAGTGCGATTTTCCGGGCTGCCGCCGTATTCGTCAGACCGCAAATTGGTCGCATCGCGCAGGAATTGATCGACCAGGTAGCCGTTCGCGCCGTGAAGCTGCACGCCGTCGAACCCGGCGTTCTTCGCGTTCTCCGCCGCCTTGCGATAATCACCGACGACGCGGGCGATCTCTTCTTTGGCGAGCTCACGCGCTGGCTGATAGTCCTGCCGGCCGGTCGGGGTATGCGCATGGCCCGGCGCGCAGGTCGCGCTCGCCGACACCGGCGGGTTGCCACCGAGGAAGTCGGGGTGGACCAATCGGCCCATGTGCCACAGCTGCAGCACGATCGCGCCGCCCTGCTCCTGCACAGCGCGGGTGATGGGCTTCCAGCCTTCCACCTGATCTTCGCTCCAGATGCCAGGCGCCGCGGGCCAGCCGAGGCCTTCGACGCTGATCCCCGTCGCCTCGCTGATGATCAGCCCGGCTCCGGTCCGTTGGCGATAGTATTCCAGCATCATGTCGTTGGGCACCGATCCGGGCTGGGTCGACCGACCGCGGGTCAGCGGGGCCATCAGGATGCGGTTCTTGGCGTGGATCGCGCCCAGGTCGATTGGCTGGAACAAGGCATCGTGCATCGGGGGCAAATCCTTTTAGCTGGTTTCGTTTGGCAACCGAGCTAGGGCGCGGCCATGGCCAGCGCAACCGAGACCGAGGCAGAGAAAAACTTGCCCCCCCGGCTGCGTCACTTCGCCGCGCTGCTGGTCGGTAATGCCGCGCTCGCACTGGGCCCATGGCTGGTGCGGCTCGCCGACACCGGGCCGGTCTCGGCTGGCTTCTGGCGCATGTTGCTCCCGCTGCCGTTGTTCGCGCTGCTTGCGTTGGGCGAGCGCAGTCTGGGTCGGCCCCCGCTGCGGACTGTGTCGATGCTGCTTGCCGCGGGCGCTTTCTTCGCCGCCGATCTGGCCAGTTGGCACATCGGCATCGAGCGCACTCGGCTTGGCAATGCGACGCTGTTCGGCAACTCCGGCAGCATCATCCTGATGTTGTGGGGCCTGGTCGCCCTGCGCCGGGCGCCGCACGGACGGGAGTGGCTCGCGCTAGCCGCGGCGCTTGGTGGAGCGGCGATCCTGATGGGGCGCAGCCTGGAAATTTCGACCGTTACACTTGTCGGCGATTTGTTCTGCCTGCTCGCGGGACTGTTTTACGTGTTTTATCTGCTGCCGGCACAATCCGCCCGCGCAACGATGGGGCAGTGGGGCGTGTTGGCACTCGTGTGCGCCTCGGCCGCGCCAGTGTTGCTGGTGATCGCGCTGGCGCTCGGTGAGCCGGTGCTCCCGGGGTCGGCAGGGTGGCTGCCGATTGTCGGCCTGGCGCTTTCCAGCCAGGTGCTGGGTCAGGGCCTGCTGGTCTACGCGCTCAAGCACTTTCCACCACTGGTGATCGGTATGGCGCTGCTGACCCAGCCCGCGATCGCGGCGGCGGTCGGATGGCTGGCGTTCGACGAGACGCTCGGCTTGCCGGATATCGCCGGTATGGCTCTGGTCAGCGTGGCGCTGGTCCTGGCGAAGGGAAAGCGATGACGCCTCAAGGTGCAGACCGATTGCCTTCGATCAGCACCCGTTTGAGATAGGCGTGAAGCAGCGCGGCGCGCACGGCATCCTCGGCGTGGTCCGCGCCGACTGAGTGACCGCCTTCGAGATACTCATGAAAATAGACCGGGTTGCCGTAATCGATAAGCTTGGCGGCCATCTTGCGCGCGTGACCCGGGTGAACGCGGTCGTCCTCGGTCGATGAATAGAAGAACACCGGCGGGTATTGCACGCCTCGGCGCAGGTTCTGGTAGGGCGAGTACTTCGAGATGAAGGCCCAGTCCGCGGGCAGGTCGGGATTCCCGTATTCTTCCATCCACGATGCGCCGGCTAGCAGGTGGCTGTAGCGCTGCATGTCGAGCAGCGGCGAGCCGATAATTGCCGCCCCGAACAAGTCCGGCCGCTGGGTGATCGCCGCACCGGCGAGCAAGCCGCCGTTCGAGCGGCCCGAAACGGCGATCTTGCCCTTGATCGTCAGTCCGCGTGCCACAAGGTCTTCGGACACTGCGTAAAGATCGTCGAACGCATTCTGATGCTTTTCGCGCATCGTCGCTTCATGCCACGCGGGGCCATACTCGCCGCCGCCACGGATGTTGGCGAGAACATAGACCTGCCCGTCCTCGACCCACCACTTGGCCAGCGGGCCGGCGCGGTAGGGCTCGGTGGTGAGATAGGTCGGCGTTTGGGCGGCGCGGAAGCCGCCGTAGGCATGGACAAGTGCCGCGGCTGGGCTGTTTGCGCCCTTCTTACGTGCGACGAAATATGGGATTTTCGCCCCGTCCTTTGACGTGGCGAAGTGCTGCTCGACGTCAATCGCGCTCGCGTCGAACCGGGCGGGCAACGACTGCAGCGCGCGCGCCCGGCCATCGAGCGACACGGCATAGAGCGTTGGCGGCACGATGAAGCCCTGCGCGGTGACGAACGCCATGTCGTTCGCGTCGTCGCTCGACACGATCGCCAGAGTAGCATTGGCGGGAAGCGAGGCGGCCTGCTGCGCCCAGCCGTTCGCGCTCCGGGTCAGCGATACGAGCTTGCCCGAAACGTCGTCGAGCAGCGAAACCCAGATCGCGTGGTCGGTAGTCGAGACGCCCTGCACCGCCTGCTTGCCGCTCGGCTTGAACACCAGTCGCGCGGTGGGACTGCCGCCGGACAGGACCTCCTCGATCGGCCAAGAGACCACTGCGCCCGCCGGAAAACTGCCCATCGCTTTGTTGAGGAAAGCGATCATTTCGCCGCCAATCACGCCCTGGATGTCCGCGGTGTCCGGAACAGGAGTGCGGATCAGCGCGCCATCCGCGCCGATCAGCCACGTGTCGCTCGCGTAGAAGCTCGTCCCGCGCGACACGAACAGGTAGCGCTTGTCACCGTCCATCACTGCAAAGCTGCCCACCGAAATGTCGGTGGCGATGCCTTCCTTGACCATCTTGGAGCTCGCCAGCGGCGTACTGCGCCGCCAGCGCTTGACGACCCGCGGGTAGCCCGAGGTGGTCATCGCGTCGGCGCCCCAGTCGGTTCCGACCAGTAGCGTGTCAGCATCGGCCCAGGTTACGTCGCTTTTGGCTTCGGGTACGATGAAACCGCCCTCGACGAAAGATTTGCTGCGCCGGTCCCACTCGCGGACGACGTCCGCGTCGCTGCCGCCGGGGCTGAGCGACACGAGGCAGCGGTTGAAATCGGGCGCTAGGCAGTTGGCGCCGTGCCAGACCCAGCTTTTGCCCTCCGCCTTACCGAGCGCATCGACATCGATCAGCGTCTGCCATTGCGGCTTACCGGCGAGGAACGCGCTGAGCGGAGACTGCCGCCACAACCCGCGCGGGTGGGCCGCGTCGCGCCACAAGTTGGTCACCTGGTCGCCGAACACTTGCCCGGGCTGTGCGATCTGGCTTTCGTCGTCGAGGATTGTGCGCGCCTCGACGCGGTCGCGTTCGAAGGACGGGTCAGCCGTCAGCGCGGCTTCTGTTTTGGCGTTCCACTGCTTGACCTGCGCCAGTGCGCGATCGCCGTGGATGTCTTCCAGCCACAGATACGGATCGCCGGCCGAGCTCGCTGTCTCGAGCGGCGGAGTAGAGGTGCAGGCGGAGAGGAGGGCGAGGGCGGCGACCGCTGCAAATGTCTTCATGCGACCTTGCTAGGCGACGCGGGCGCAGCGCGCCACCCCTTCAGACTCTGCCGAGATCGCCCAGTCCGATCGTGCCGCTTGCCATCCCGAGCATGCGGTCGAGGCTGCGCTTGGCGCGCAGGCGCAGGCCTTCCTCGATTTCGATGCGGGGCTCCAGATCGCGCAGTGCGGCGTAGAGCTTTTCCATCGTGTTGAGCGCCATGTACGGGCAGATGTTGCAGCTGCAATTCCCGTCGGCACCGGGCGCGCCGATGAAGTTCTTCTCAGGCAGCGCAAGCTCCATCTGGTGGATGATGTGCGGCTCGGTCGCGACGATCAGCGTGTCACCGGGAAAAGTCTTGGCGAACTGCAGGATGCCGCTGGTCGAACCGACATAGTCCGCGTGGTCGACGATCGTCGGTGGGCATTCAGGATGCGCGGCGATCGGCGCTCCAGGATGCTTCGCCTTCAGTTTGAGGAGCTCGGTCTCGCTGAACGCCTCGTGCACGATGCACACGCCCGGCCACAGCAGCATTTCGCGACCGAACTTGCGGCTAAGGTAGCCGCCCAGGTGCCGGTCGGGGCCGAAGATGATCTTCTGTTCGGGCGGGATCTGGCTGATGATCGTCTCGGCGCTCGAACTGGTGACGATCACGTCAGACAGCGCCTTCACCTCGGTCGAGCAGTTGATGTAAGTCAGCGCGATGTGGTCGGGATGCGCCTCGCGGAATGCCCTGAACTTGTCCGGCGGGCACGAATCCTCGAGGCTGCAGCCGGCGTCCATGTCAGGGAGCACGACGATCTTGTCGGGGCTCAGGATCTTAGCGGTATCCGCCATGAACTTGACCCCGCAGAACGCGATGACATCGGCATCGGTGTCGGCGGCCTTGCGCGACAGTTCGAGACTGTCGCCTACGAAGTCGGCGATGTCCTGGATTTCCGGCCGCTGGTAGTAATGCGCCAGGATCACTGCGTTGCGATCTTTGCGCAAGGCGTCGATCTCGGCGAGCAAGTCGGGGCCGGAAAGGATGGAGCGAGGCTGATCATTCATGCCTTCGCAGATGGCCGGTCAGCGCCGTGCGATCAAGGGCCTGTTCGGCGGAGCGGGGAACACCAGACCGTCGATACTCGCGCCGGTTAGCCTGCGTTATCGAAGAATAGATCGCACGCCGATTGGGGAATGAGTAAGTCCTTCGTATAGCGCAGTATGGCGAGGCATGCCGCGACGGTCGCCGACCATGCGGGATGGATTCGGCCAAGCACGCGCCGGTGACAGCTCATTCACGCACTCGGAACGGCCATCGGCATGACGCGCGTTGCCGTGAATGCCCAAGGCTAAGCAGCGGCATCGCCAGCACGCGGCCGAGCGCGGGGGCTGTCAGCATCGATCCCAAATGCAATCGCGCGTGCCAGTCTGTCTGGCGGCGCATCGCAATTGCCGCATACGCCACCGCCGCGAAGGCTATCAGGTTGAGCAGGTCGCTTTTCAGAAACTGCTGCGGCTGGAAAAAGAACGGGATAGCGCCGTTTGGAGATGAAACGAAGTTCTCCCGTTTCAAAAAAGGGAGCGCGCTATTTCGCCGTGGGCTTCTCGCCTTCGAAGCGCACCACCACCTTCGCATTCTCGTATCCGGCGATTTGCAAGGGGATCGTCAGGTTCTGCCGCACGGCATCCTTCGCGGCCTGCCGGGCCATAGCGAGCACTTCGGGGTTCTTGGCAAACTCCGCCGCCTTGCGCTCGGCCTGCAGTGAGTTGTTGCGCGACAGGTCGGCCTGAGCCTTAGCGGTGACCCAGTTGCCTTCGGTGAATATGCGGGCCTTTGCCTCATCGAGGTTGGGCCTCGAGATGCGCAACACCGGCAGCACCACGCTCAGCGTTTCGCTGGCCTCGTCCCATGCAAAGGCGTCGCGGTCCATGCTTGCGAGATCGAGTCGATAATTGACGGTGGCCGGAAGGATCGAGGCTTGCCGGCTCTTGAGCAACTCGACCCCTAGAAGTCCGCGCGCGTCCTCGCTTTCGGCGACCACCTCGAACCGGCTGGAAAACACGTTCAATGAGTTCTGCTTTTCAAATGCAAGCAGCGCGCTGCCAACCGGGTCGCCCTCCTCCTGGTAGAAGAACGCGCGCCAGCCAAGCCAGGCGACTGCGGCTAGAAGAAGGATCACGATCATCCACGGCACTGCCTGGATGCGAGCGAGTGGGCGTTCATCGATCACGGGCTGGCCGACGCCGGTGGCGTCGCGCTCGGCGGTTAGGTTCCGGTCCATAGATCATCCGAACGTGTGACCGTGCCGCGACGTTCCAGATCGACCAGGTGCGCTGTAACGCTCATTTCGGCCGCTCCCGTCAGGCGTGGGTCGAGCCCTTTGTACATCCGCGGCACGAAATCGGCAGCGAGCAGCGGTCCGTCTTCGGACAGGATGCGGACGATCTGGTTCTCGCGCTGGCGGCGGTGGCCGATCATCCCGCGCACCAGTTGGCGCGGGTTGTCGATCTGCGGCCCATGAGCGGGGTAATAGACTCGGTCGTCACGCGCCTGGAGCTTGTCGAGGCTCGCCATATAGTCGCGCATATCGCCGTCGGGCGGAACGATCACGCTGGTCGACCAGCCCATCACGTGATCACCGGTGAACAGCGCGCCGCTTTCCTCGAGGGCAAAGCACAAGTGGTTCGAGGTGTGCCCCGGCGTATGCACGCCAGTCAACGTCCAGCCGGGGCCGCTCATGGCTTCGCCGTCGAGCAGGACGCGGTCGGGAGTGTAAGTCCGGTCGAACGCGGCGTCGGCGCGCGGGCCGCTGTCGTCGAGCACCAGCGGCGCGCAGCCGACGACCGGGGCGCCGGTTAGCCCGGCCAGTGGCCCGGCGGCGGGCGAATGATCGCGGTGAGTGTGGGTGCACATGATCGCCGCCACTTGCGCGCCGCCGATGGCCTCAACCAAGTTTTCGATATGCACCGGATCGTCGGGCCCGGGGTCGATCACGGCTATCCGGTCTGCGCTGCCGACAAGGTAAGTCTGGGTGCCGGTGTACGTATAAGGCGACGGATTAGGCGCCAGAACCCGGCGCACGAGTGGTTCAACCTGCTCTGTCAGGCCTGTCGGCCATGGTTTGGGGGGCGGTCCTGCCATGATCTTGCATATGGTGTGCACGTTGTCGCATGTCACGCATATGTCCGATCACGTATTGGTTCTCGATTCCGGCACCACTTCGACCCGCGCGATCGCCTTCGATCTTTCGGGGAGGGTCGCAGCAGTAGCGCAGAGGGCGCTGACCCAGCATTACCCTCGGCCGGGCTGGGTCGAGCACGATGCCCAAGAGATCTGGCGGCACACTTTCGCGTGTGCGGAGCAGGTCATGGCGAAAATCGGTTCCGAGCGGATAGCCGCGATCGGCATCACCAACCAGCGTGAGACGGTGGTTGCTTGGGACCGCGAGAACGGCGAGCCGCTCGCCCGCGCGATCGTGTGGCAGGACCGGCGCACGGCCGATTTCTGCGCCGCGATGAAGGACCAGGGTCACGAACCGGAGGTGCAACGGCGCACGGGTCTGGTGCTCGACCCCTACTTCTCGGCGAGCAAGATGCGCTGGCTGCTCGATAACGACGGACAAGTGCGTGCCGCGGCCGAGGCCGGGCGGCTTGCGCTGGGAACGGTTGAAAGCTGGCTGGTGTGGAAGCTGTCGGGCGGGGCGCATGTAAGCGATGCTTCCAACGCCAGCCGAACGCAGCTTCTTGCGCTCGACGGGGCGCAGTTCGACGAACCGCTGTGCGAGCTGTTCGGTGTGCCGCGCAGCTTGCTGCCGACAGTGGTCGACACGCACGGCACACTGGCGGAAACCGCGCTGTTCGGACGTGCTATTCCGATCACCGGGCTCGCGGGCGACCAGCAGGCGGCGACCATCGGGCAGGGTTGCTTCGCGTTCGGAGATACCAAGGCGACGTATGGCACCGGCGCGTTTGTACTCACCAATATGGGGGAAAACATACCAAGATCGGCGCATCGGCTGCTCGGAACCGTGCTGATGCAGCAGGGTGGCGGCCGGACTTACGCGATCGAGGGATCGGTGTTCGTCGCCGGCAGCTTGGTTCAATGGCTGCGCGATTCGCTTGGGCTGATCTCGAGCGCGTCGGAGACCGAGGCACTCGCACGGTCGGTGGCCGACAGCGGCGGGGTGACGATCGTTCCCGCGCTATCGGGTCTCGGGGCACCGCACTGGCGCGCCGATGCACGCGGTGTGATCGCAGGCCTGAGCTTTGCCAGCGGCAAGGCACAGATCGCCCGCGCGGCGCTCGAGGCGATGGCGCACCAGACCCATGATCTTGCCCGAGCTTTCGCCGCCGATGGCGCTCCGTGGCAGCGCTTGCGGATCGATGGCGGGATGAGCGCCAACGATTGGATGGCGCAGGACCTTGCAGACATGCTGGGCATCGCGGTCGAGCGGCCTGACATGGTCGAAACGACCGCGCTCGGCGCCGCGATCCTGGCTGCGGCCGGGACCGGACTGTTCGCTTCACTCGAAGCGGCGGCCGCGGCGATGCGAGGGCCGGTGCGCCACTTCACGCCTGGGATCGAAGTCGGCACTCGCGACGAACGGCTGGCGCGTTGGGAGCGTGCGCTTGCCGCAGTCTGAAGCAAAGCCCCTACAGCGAGCCCAGGGCCCGGCCGAGCCGCTCGCGCAGACCATGGACGGTCACCGGCTGGACGACGAACTTCTCGCGCCAGGCTCCGTCGAGCCGAGCGATGCGACCGTGCAGCGCCTCGGTCTCGCCGATAAGCACGCGGGTTTCCGGCTCGAGCTGGGCCATCTGTTCCGGATCGGGGGCACGATCGGGCGGCAGCACGCCATGGCGCCGCAGCTGGAATTCGGACAGCTCGCCGGCGAAATAGGCGCGGTGGTTGAGCAGCCAGGCGAGCACGTGCATCATCCGCGTGGTCGTCCGCAGGCCTTCGCACGAAAGCGCGATGCGGACCATGTCCTCCTCGGCACAGCGCGGCGGTGCCAAGTCGAACGCAGCGCGCACTTCGTCGGCCAGCACCAGCGCTTCGCAGTACAACGCCTCGATAATCGGCTTGTTGATGTCGGTCGGAATGGCCATCGTCGTCGGGCTACCGCTCCTAAGTCCGGGCCGCCACAATCGTAACCGAACAATCCGGAAGTGTTTTCGACTCGTGCCGCGGTGGGACAGTTTACCCCAAATTCACGCTAACGGGCTCACGCGATGATGTCGGGCAGCAGTTGGTCCTCGACGATCCCGATCTGGTCCCTGAGCCGCAGCTTGCGTTTCTTGAGCCGGGCGATCTGCAACTGATCGGTCGACCCGGCGCCGGTCAGCGCCTCGATCGCAGCGTCGAGGTCTCGATGCTCGGTTCTGAGCGAAGCGAGCAGCTTCTTCAGTTCCTGTTCGGTCAACCTGTCCCCGCCTCCGGTCTTGCCGGCTCTAAATCTCAGCTCGTCGCGCGCTGCCACGCGGTTGGTCGATTAGGCTATCGTGAGGGCTTCGCAAGGTCCCATCGTTGTGTTTCTATACTCATTGCGCGGCTCGATGCCCCGCGGGCACGAGTCGCCTTGATGCAGGGGTCGCAAACCCGCAAAAGGAGAACACACGATGCTGTCTTCGTCCCACACCAGCGCACTCCAGACCAAGCACGCCGGCCTCGAAGCCAGGCTGCACGAGGAGTTGGGCCGGCCGGTGCCGGATACCGGGACGATCCAACAGCTCAAGCGGGCCAAGCTCCGCATCAAGGAAGAGCTCAACGAGATCTAGGCGCCGCATCAAGTTGCGGCGACCCGGAAGCGACCGGTTGACGGGAGGGATGGCGCGCAGCGGATGCCTGCAAGCAGGTGTTCGCGCGCGCCATTTCGTTTCGGAGAAAGCCTTTTCCTGTCGTGGGATATTTCCCTTTGCGAGGGCAATGCGCTAGGTCGCCGAGCCAATGACCGCAGTTGCCGCCGCCCGCCAGATACTGACCCAGCTGCACGAGGTCATGGCCTCGCGGCTGCACCCGCAGGGCAAGCTCGACCGCGTAGTCGAAATCATCGGCGAGAACCTCGATAGCGAGGTGTGCTCGATCTACTTGCTGCGCGAAGGCCTGCTCGAACTGTTCGCCACTCGGGGGCTCGAGCAGAGCGCGGTTCACGTCACTCGACTGGCGGTCGGCGAAGGCCTCAACGGGATCATCGCCGAGCACGTCGAGACGCTCAATCTGGCCGAAGCCGCTGCGCATCCCGATTTCGCCTACCGTCCCGAGACCGGCGAGGACAAATACCATTCGTTCGCCGGCGTCCCGATCGTTCACCGGGAGCGCGCGGTGGGCACTTTATGCGTTCAGCACGCCGATCCGCGACGGTACGAAGACGTCGAGATCGAGGCCTTGCAAACGGTCGCTATGGTGCTGTCCGAATTGATCGCCCACGCCGGGCTGGTCGACGAAGAATCCGGCACTTTGGGCGAGGCTGCCACCGGCCCGCAGATGGTCCAGGGTTTGACGCTGGTAAAGGGCATCGCCGGGGGCCATGCGGTGTTCCACCAGCCGCGCGTTCACATCGATCAGGTCGTTGCCGATGACATCGAAGCCGAGCGCCAGCGGGTGTACCGGGCGTTCGACAAGATGCGCGACCAGATCGACGCGATGGCCAGCCAGGCCGAGTTTGGCGGTGGTGGCGAACACGACGACATTCTTCAGACTTACAAGATGTTCGCCTACGACGAAGGCTGGAGCCGGCGGATCAATCAGGCGATCAATTCCGGACTGACGGCGGAAGCGGCGATCGAGCGCGTACAGCAGCGCACCCGCATGCGGATGCGCGAGATCGACGATCCCCTGCTTGCCGATCGAATGCACGACCTCGAGGACCTGTCGAACCGCCTGCTGCGGATCGTCTCGGGCCAACTCGGTACCGCCGCTACTCAGGGACTGAAGCGGGACACCATTCTCATCGCGCGCAATCTCGGCCCTGCGGAGCTGCTCGAATACGACCGGCGGCGGTTGAAGGGCGTGGTGCTCGAAGAAGGCTCCCTGACCGCGCACGTGGTGATCGTCGCGCGGGCAATGGGAGTGCCGGTCCTCGGCCGTGTGCGAGGCTTGCGCGGGATAGTGCGCGAAGGTGACGAAGTGCTGCTCGACGCCGACAAGGGCATCGCTCACATCCGCCCCGTCCAGCAGACCAGCGACGTTTTCGGCGAGCGGTTCGCGCTATCGCGTCAACGCCAGGCCGCTTATGCCGAAATGCGCGATATCGAGCCGTTCACTCGCGACGGCACGCGTATCCAGGTGATGATGAATGCCGGGCTGCGCGATGACATCCCCTCGCTGGCGCTGGTGGGCGCCGATGGCATCGGGTTGTTTCGCACCGAATTCCAGTTCCTCGTGTCGGCTACGTTGCCCGCGCGCGAGCGCCAGACCCGGCTCTATCGCGACGTGCTCGACGCGGCGGGCGACAAGCCGGTGATCTTCCGGACGGTCGATATCGGCGGCGACAAGGCAGTACCATATCTCAGTCCGGCGGAAGCCGAGAACGACGAGAACCCGGCGATGGGCTGGCGGGCGTTGCGGCTGGCGCTCGAGCGCGAGGGCCTTTTGAAATCGCAGGCGCGCGCGCTGCTCGAAGCCGGCGCAGGGCGCACCCTTTACGTCATGTTCCCGATGGTCTCCGAGCCGTGGGAGTTCGATGCCGCCAAGGCGGTGTTCGACAAGCAGCTCGCCTACCTCAAAGGGCAGAAGAGATTGCTGCCCGAAGCGATCCGCTACGGCGCGATGCTCGAGGTGCCCGCGTTGGCCGAGATGCTCGACCTGTTACTGCCCAAGATCAGCTTTCTGTCGGTCGGCACCAACGACCTCACGCAGTTCCTGTTCGCTGCCGATCGCGCCAACCCCAAGTTGGCTGAGCGGTACGACTGGCTGAGCCCCGCGATCTTGCGCTTCCTCGCGCGCGTCACCCAGGGAACTGCCGGGTCTGGCGTCGATCTGGGCGTCTGCGGCGAAATGGGCGGGCGGCGGCTCGAGGCGCTGGCGTTGCTCGGGCTCGGTTTTCGGCGGTTTTCGATCACCCCGGTGGCGGTCGGGCCGATCAAGGAGCTTGTCCGCAAGGTGGATCTTCCTCAACTCGAAGCGACCGTGAAACGGCTGATCTCTTCGCCGACCGTTAGCATTCGAACCGAGTTGCAGGCTTGGGCCGAAGCCAACGCGATTGACACAGAGTAGGTTTCGCCGCGCGTAAGGTGCGCTTCGTCGTGCCAGCAGGGAGGCGGCGGTGTCGGTGCGCTTGACAGATTGCCTCATGCCAGTCTCTCTCGGCATGGGGCGAGGGTCGTAAAAATTTCGGGACGCTAAATGGACGAAGACACGGGTCCGCACGACGGACAATTGCCGTTGCTTGGCATAGGCGACCGCCTTCGCGAAGCGCGCGAACGCGCCGGCATGACGCTCGCGCAGCTTTCGGCGGACACGCGTATCCCCGAACGGCACCTGCAATTGATCGAGAAGGGCGATTTCGCCGCCCTGCCCGCCAAGACGTATGCGACCGGATTCGCCCGATCGTACGCTCGCGCGGTGGGGGTGGACGAGCGCGCCACGGCCGACGAGGTTCGCGCCGCACTGGCCGCAAACGAGGGCGGCGACCGCTATCGCGCGGCATCATTCGAACCTGGCGACCCAGCGCGCATCCCTTCGCGAGGGCTCGCGCTGTTCAGCTTGTTCGCGCTGATCCTCCTCCTCGCCGGCGGCGTGGTGTTCTACAACAAAGTCCTGTCTCCGGGGTCGGGGCCAAGTTCCTTGCTGGATGAACAACGCGTCGTCGCCAAAGCGCCGTCTGAGGGCGTCAAACCAGCGGCCGTCGCGTCCCCCGCGCCCGGCGGGCCGGTGGTGTTCACGGCGCTGGAAGACGGGGTGTGGGTCAAATTTTACGACGGCAGCGGCACCCAGTTGATGCAGAAACAGATGGCCAAGGGTGAGGCTTACACCGTGCCAGCCGATGCCAGCGCACCGCAAGTGTGGACCGGCCGGCCCGATGCGCTGGCGATTACGATCGGCGGCAGGACGATTTCCAAGCTTGCCGAGAGCGAGGGTATTGTGCGCGATGTGCCTGTGACTGCGGAAGCGCTTCTTGCGCGTGGTCCTGCGGCAGCGGGGACGCTCAACGGGAGCGCGCCGACCGGAACTGGCGCGCCGGGGACTTGAGCGCCAGGGGCTTGAGCGCGGAGCTTTTCCCCGCTTAGGCCCCCCGGTCGCTCGACAACCCCCAACGGCACACGGTAACCATGCGGCCGTTAATCCGCGGTTCGCCCGACCAAGGCGAAGAACGGTCAAGCATACAAAGTGACGGGAAAAAGAATGATGGGGATTACTGTACACCGCGCAATCGTAGCTCCGCTGGCGGTGCTGGCGATCGCCGCGCTCGCAGTTCCGGCGAGCGCCCAGGACGGGTCGACAGACGCGCGTCTGAGGAAGGCCGAGACCGAAATTCGCGCGTTGCAGCGCAAGGTCTTCCCCGGGAACGAGGGCAAATACTTCGAGCCTGAAGTTTCCGCCGCGCAGCCGACCGGCACCGCCGCCAGGCCGTCCACCACCGCGGTAACCGACATTCTCGCGCGGCTCGACGCGATGGAAGGGCAGATCGCCCGGCTGACCTCGCAGACCGAAGAGAATACCAACGCGATCACGCTGCTTGGCACCCGGCTCGGTGCGCTCGAAGTAACCACCGGTGCTGCCGCAGCGGCCGGGGCCAAGCCGGTCGCGGTCGAAGCGACGCCCACGCCCACGCCCGCTGCGTCTTCATCCCCGGCCACCCGGACCCCAGCGCCAACACCCCCCGCCAAAGCCGCCGGCCCGACCGCGCAGCGCCTCGCGGCAGTACAGGCGATCGCAAAGCCGCAGACCGACGATCCGGGCAAGGACGAATACGACTACGGCTTCCGGCTGTGGGACGCCGGGTTCTTCCCCGAAGCGCAACAGCAGCTGAGCCTGTACGTCGAAAAGTACCCGCGCCATTCGCAGATCAGTTTTGGCCGTAACCTGCTCGGTCGCGCCTATCTTGATGGCGGCAAGCCAAGCGAAGCGGCACCGTGGTTCCTCAAGAACTATCAAACCGACAAGCAGGGCGCCCGCGCGCCCGATAGCCTGCTTTATCTCGCCGAGACGATGATCGGCATGAAGGACACCAAGCGCGCCTGCATCGCGCTGGCGGAGTTCGGGGAGACTTATCCGGCGGTGGCGACCGGGCGGCTCAAAAGCCAGTACGATGCCGATCGCAACAAGGTGAAATGCAATTGATAGCGCTGCCGTAGAGCGATTTCACGCCGACCTGCTGCGGATCTGGCCAGAGGCCGGAGATGGCGGCAAGTTCGGCGTGGCTGTGTCGGGCGGTCCGGACAGCCTCGCGCTGCTCTTGCTTGCCCACGCGTCGCTGCCCGGACAGGTGATTGCCGCGACGGTCGATCATGGACTTCGGACCGAGGCGGCGGCTGAGGCGAAAGCGGTCGCCCGGCTGTGCGGCGAATTGGCGATCCCTCATGAGACGACCGTCGTCACGGTGGGACCCGGCAACCTGCAGGATAGAGCACGAAATGCCCGCTATGAAGCGCTGTGCCGGTCGTTCGGCACGCGGGGCACCCACGTGTTTTCCACCGCCCACCATGCGGACGACCAGGCTGAAACCGTGCTGATGCGGCTTAACCGCGGGAGCGGGCTGGCTGGCCTTGCCGGCATTCGCGCACAACGGATCGTCATCGGGAAAGACCCGCTTGGGGAATACCGGGTCCTCCGCCCGCTGCTTCGCTGGCGCCGCGCCGAATTGGCCGCGGTCGTGGCTTCGGCCGGACTGACCGCGGCGCACGACCCGTCGAACGACGAGCTTCGGTTCGATCGGGTGAAGATGCGCGATGCGCTGGCGGCCGCCCCGTGGCTCGATCCGCTGGCCATCGTGCGCAGCGCCGAGTTCCTGCAAGAAGCGGAACAGGCTGTCGAGGACGCGGTCGCGAACATCTCCGCCGCTGCGGTCTTCTGGGAGGACGCGGTGGCCTGGTATCACTGGGGACACTCGCGGCTGGTCGAGACCGAGTTGGTCTGTTCGATCCTGGCTGGCTTCGGGGTCGAACCCGCGCGATCCGCGGTCGCGCAGATGGTCCGGCAGCTTCACGCAGATCACCACGCGACGCTTGGCGGGGTGATGGCGCGGCGGGCGTGGCACCAGAAGGATGCGTTGACCCAGGCCGATGCTTGGCGCTTCGAGCGCGAACCACCGCGCCGGAATTAGTGCGCGATCAGACGATCGATTCGCCCATTTGCATCGTCTCACCGCGAGTCACGATGACTTTGTCGCCCGGCTTGGCAATGGCGAAGATCTTCGCAATGAATGCGTCAGGGCCTGAGATGCACCCGTGGCTGGCATAGCCGTTCTCGACCACATGGCCGCCGTGGATCGCCACCCCGTCGCCGGTCAGGAACATGCTCCACGGCATTGGCGCGTTGTCGTATTTCTCGGACTTGTTGTGGCGCTGCTTGGCAAGGATCGGGAAGGTGCCAAGCGGGGTCGGATACTCGTCGGTCCCGACCAGTACCGCAGCGGCGCCGATCTCGTACCCGCCCTTGAACACCGACAGCACGCGGGCGTCGAGATCGACCGTCATCACGATCGGCCCGTCGGGAACGTTGGCGTCGTCCCAGTGCCATTCGCCGTAACGAATAGCGCCTTCGATCGGCAAAATGCGTTTAACGGTAAAGTCCGGCTCGCGGGTCGCGCTGGCGTATTGCGCGGCGGGCCCGGCAACGGCGAGGGGGGCGCGAGGCGCAGTGGGCTCGATCGCCGTCGGCTGACTTGCCAGGGAAAACTGGCCGGTCGCCAGTGCCGCGCCGGTAAAGCCCAGTAGCACCGCGGCAGTCGCGCCGCCGATCCATCTGATTATCGAATTCATAACCAAGCTATGCGGCAGCCCGCCCGGCGGTTCCAGCCCACGGTGCCGCGCGTCCCCCTGCGGGACGGCGAACCGCGAAAGGTTAATCCGCCCGGCGCGTGACCGTCACGTACTTGTCGCCGAAATCGGATGGACCAAAGCTGGTGAGGAAGCTGACATCGGCCGCATCGCGCCCGATGCCGATCTTCACCGTTTCCTCAGGCGCGGCCATCCCGGTCGCATCGACGATGTACCACGCTCCGCCTCCCGGGGTCGTCTCGTCAGCCAGAAAAACTTCGGCGACCGCGTGAAAATCGGGCGGAGAAACCCCTGGCCCGAAGCATGACACGTAGCGGGCCGGAATCGTCGAGGCGCGGGCCAGCGTAATCATGACATGCGCGAAATCGCGGCAGATGCCCCGGCGCTCGACGAAGCTGTCGAGCGCGGTCGTCGTCGCGGTGCTGCTGCCTGGCTCATAGGAAAAGTGTCGTTCGATCCAGTCGCGGATCGCCCGGACCCGAGCGCCGCCGGCGGTCCCGCCAAACTCATCCTCGACGAACGGCTGGAACCGGTCTGCCGGGCAATAGCGGGAATCGAGCAGGTACTCGAGCGTTTCGCCCGGCAAGTCGTGGGGCGAAAGTTGCTCCAGCCGCGAAAGATCGGGCGCCAGCCGGTTGACCTCTACCAGCGCCTCATAGCCCACTTCGATGCGCCCCTGCGCTTCGAACAGCACGCGTTCGCCGATGGCATCGTGCGCCGGCACCCGAGCGTACTCGGCGCAGGTTAGCCGTGTTTCGGATGAGAGAATGTCCTGCTCCGGGATCGCCGCCGCCTCGAACTGGAGGATCACGTCGGTCGGCTGGTCGAGCCGGAAGTCGAAGGTTACGGAAATGGCGATTGGCATGTCGGGTCTCGAACGCGCGGGCAGGCACAGGTTTCCTCCTGTTGTCATTCCTCCGCTTCCCGCGCTAGTCCGCCAACAAAGGAGACGTGTATGCCGGGCCTGTGGTTCGATGAATTGACGGTCGGGCAAACCTTCGATCACCCGATCCGGCGGACGGTGACCGAGACCGACAACCTGCTGTTCACGACGCTGAGCCACAATCCGGCGGCGCTGCATCTCGATGCCGAGTACATGAAGGGCAGCGAATATGGCCGCGTGTTGGTCAATTCATGCTTCACGCTGTCGTTGATGGTCGGAGTATCGGTCGGCGACACCACGCTGGGCACGGCGGTGGCCAACCTTGGGTGGGACGAAGTGCGCTTTCCGGCGCCAGTCTTCATCGGCGATACTTTGCGGATCGAAACCGAAGTGGCCGAACTGCGAACAAGCAAATCGCGCCCCGAAGCAGGGATCGTTACATTCATCCATCGCGCCTTCAACCAAGAGGACACGCTGGTGGCGCATTGCAAGCGTAGCGGGCTCCAGCGGAAGAAACCGGCATGACCGGCGTACAAAATCGTCCCCTGCGCTCGCTGCTGTTCGTACCTGGCGACAGTGACAAGAAGCTGGCCAAGATCGCCGGCTGCGGGGCGGACGCCGTCATTCTCGACCTCGAAGACGCGGTCGCGCCGGCCAACAAGCTTAGCGCGCGCGAGCGGGTGGCTGCATTTCTGCGCGAATTCGATCGCCAAGCGGACGGCGCGCCGCAGCTGTGGGTGCGGATCAACCCGCTCGACAGCGGCCTGGCCGAGAGCGATCTTGCCGCCGTGGTCCCCGCGCGTCCTGACGGGATCATGCAGCCCAAGCCTGATGGGCCCGAGGACGTAGCGAAAGTTTGCAGCCTGCTCGATCACATGGAATTGGCGCACGGGCTGACCCCGGGCTTGATCGGTGTGATCCCGGTCGCGAGCGAAACCGCCATCGCGCCGTTTCGACTGGGCGATTATGCTACCGCGGGCCTGACCCGGCTGCGCGGACTGACGTGGGGCGCCGAAGACCTTGCCGCCGCGCTGGGCGCAACCGGCAACCGCGGTTCAGATGGCGAGTGGCTGTTCACCTATCGGCTTGTCCGCTCGCTCAGTCTGATGGCCGCGCACGCCGCGGGGGTGCCGGCGATCGAGACACTTCACGCCGATTTTCGAGACGAGGCGGGCCTGTTGACGAGCAGTCGCGAGGCGCGCGCGGAAGGATTTTCCGGGCGGCTGGCGATCCATCCAGCCCAAGTGGCGCCGATCAACGAGAGCTTCACGCCAAGCGCGGACGAAATAGCCTTCGCGCGCCGCGTGGTCGCCGCGTTCGCCGCCGCGCCCGATGCCGGAACCGTCGGGATCGACGGCAAGATGTATGACATCCCGCATTTGAAGTCAGCGCGCCGCACGCTCGCGGCGGCCGACGAAGAATGACCGTCGCCCAGGGCGAGTTGCGGATAGCGACCGCCGGGAAGGGTTTGATCGACCTGACCGGCGAGGTGAGCACGTGGCTGGCGCGGTCGCACCTCGGCACCGGGGCGCTCACATTGTTCTGCCGCCATACCAGCGCGGGCCTGCTGATCAGCGAAAACGCGAGCGCGGCGGTGCAGCGCGATCTGATCCGCTGGCTCGACCGGTTCGTGTCCGAAGAGGACGGCTACGAGCATGATGACGAAGGCCCCGACGACATGCCCGCGCATATCAAGGCGATGCTGACCGGCAGCGCGCTGACGGTTCCTTTCGCAGGCAACCGGATGCTGCTGGGAACCTGGCAGGCGATCTTTCTGGCCGAGCACCGCGCGCGCGGCCATTTGCGCGAGATCATCGTCACCGGGATCGGTGAATGAGCGGCCGCCTGATCGGCGCGGTGGAGGCGGGCGGCACCAAATTCATCTTGGCGCTGGCGGACGAGCGCGGCGCGATCCTTGCGCATCGGCGCATTCCAACCGAGCGACCCGAAACCACCTTTGTTGCAATGGCCGGCTTCTTCCGCGAGGCCGAGGCAAAGTACGGCACGATCGACGCATTCGGCATTGGCAGCTTCGGGCCGTTGTCGCTCGATCGCTCCGCGGCCGACTGGGGCGCGATCACCACGACACCCAAACCCGGCTGGGGCGGCGCATCGTACCCGCAAGCGCTCGCCGAATTCGGCGCGCCGCTGGCCATCGAAACCGACGTCAACGCCGCCGCGCTGGGCGAATGGCTGGCCGGCGCGGGACAAGGCCTGGCGGTCATGGCTTATACGACTGTCGGCACCGGGATCGGCACCGGGGTGCTGCATCGGGGCGTCCCGATCGGCGGCATGAGCCATTACGAGGCGGGACACGTACGCGTCCCGCGTGACTCGGCGGACAGCTTCGCGGGGATCTGTCCTCTGCATGGGGACTGTCTCGAAGGCCTTGCCAGCGGTCCGGCTATCGCGGCGCGGTGGGGGAGCAGCCTCGACAAGCTCGGGCCCGCCGAAGTCGAGACCATTGCGGGCTACCTGGCTGATTTTGCCATGACCCTCGTGCTGCTCCATATGCCCGAACGGCTGATTTTCGGCGGGGGAGTGAGCAAGGCCCCCGGGCTTGTGGCTGCATTGCGCCGCCTGACTGAGGGTCGGCTGGCGGGATACATCGCGCACCCGGCGCTCGATCCGCGTCTCGAAGGCTATATCGTCCCGCCCGCGCTGGGTGACGACGCCGGCATTCGCGGGGCGATCGAACTGGGACGGCGGATGCTGCCCGCGCCGAGCTGAATAAATATGCCTTTCCTTTGCCCCGGGGCGCTGGGTTGCTAGGGGTCGGAAAGATCCTCGCGCCGACCAAGCGCAACCCGACCGGAGCGCCATGACCGACACCCGCTTCACCGCCGACCGCCTGCTGCTGTTCGGTGCAACCGGCGATCTTTCGCAACGGATGTTGCTGCCATCGCTCTGCGCGCTGGCGCACGATGGCCTGCTGGACTCTGGGCTAAAGATCGTCGGTACTGCCCGTTCGGCGATGAGCGACGGCGAGTTTCGCAATTTTGCCCGTGCGGCGCTGGAGAAATACCTGCCCGCGGGCCGGCGGGGCGGGTTGGCCGACTTTCTCAACCGGTTGTCGTACCAGGCGCTCGACGCTTCCACACTCGAAGGGTTCGATGAGCTGGCGAAAAAAGTCGGCACGCCGGCGCAAGGGCTGGCGATCTTCCTGTCGACCGCGCCCAGCTTGTTCGAGCCGACCATCGCCGGCCTGAGGTCGGCCGGCCTCGCGGGCGCGAATGTCCGCATCGGGCTGGAAAAGCCGCTCGGCACTAGCCTCGCAACCAGCCGCGAGATCAACGACGCGGTCGCCGGCGCGTTCAGCGAGGACCGCATCTTTCGGATCGACCACTATCTGGGCAAGGAGACGGTGCAGAACCTGCTTGCGCTGCGCTTCGCCAATCTGCTGTTCGAGCCGATCTGGAACGCCAATTATATCGACCACGTGCAGATTACGGTGGCAGAGACGGTGGGGCTGGAGTCGCGCGTCGCTTATTACGACGACAGCGGCGCGCTGCGGGACATGGTTCAGAACCATATGCTCCAGCTGCTCGCGCTGGTGGCGATGGAGCCGCCGACGAGCTTTGACGCGACCGCGGTGCGCGACGAGAAGGTCAAGGTGCTGCGGAGCTTGCGCAAGGTAAGCGAAGGAGAGACTGTCACCGGCCAATACCGCGCCGGGGCGGTCACCGGGCAAGCGGTGCCGGGCTACGACGACGAACTTGGCAAGGACAGCGGCACAGAGACCTTCGTCGCGATCAAGGCGCACGTCGACAATTGGCGGTGGAAAGGGGTGCCCTTCTACTTGCGCACCGGCAAACGCCTGCCCGAGCGCGTTACCGAAATCGTCATCCAGTTCCGTAGCGTGCCGTTTTCGATTTTCGAAGGGCGCGGAGCCAAGACCAAGCCTAACCAACTGGTAATCGGCATCCAGCCTGAAGAGAACGTGCACCTGTCGCTGATGGCCAAGGTGCCGGGCCTCGACCGTGACGGCATTCGCCTGCGCCCGGTGCCGCTCGATATTTCGATGCCCGATGCGCTCGCCGGCGCGGTACACCGGATCGCTTACGAGCGCCTGCTGCTCGACCTGATCGAGGGCGACCAGACGTTGTTCGTCCGCCGCGACGAGGTCGAGGCGCAATGGGAGTGGATCGACGCGATCCGCGCCAACTGGACCGAACAGGGTCTCGAGCCCAAGAGCTATCCGGCCGGTAACTGGGGGCCGAGTGCAGCGATCGCGCTTGCCGAGCGCGACGGGGTCACATGGCATGAGTAGACGGGCATGAGTAGACGGGCATGAGTAAATTGAACGACACCGTCCACCGGGTCACTCAACGGATCGTTGAACGATCTGCCGACAGCCGGCGCCGCTATCTCGACCTGATGGAGCGCGAAGGCGACGCCCATGCCGACCGCAATGTCGCGCTGGCATGCTCCAACCTCGCGCACGGGTTTGCCGCGACGGGCGAGGACAAGCCCTCGATCGCCGCGCGCTCGGGGCCCAACATCGGCATCGTCACTGCCTACAACGACACGATCTCGGCGCATCAGCCGTTCGGCGCCTACCCACCGCAGATGAAACTATGGGCGCGCGAGGTCGGTGCGACGTGCCAGGTCGCCGGCGCGACCCCGGCGATGTGCGACGGCGTCACCCAGGGCACCGACGGCATGGAGCTGTCGCTGTTCAGCCGGGACGTCATCGCGCTCGCCACCGCCGTGAGCCTCAGCCACTCGATGTACGACAGCGTCGCGATGCTCGGCATGTGCGACAAGATCGTGCCGGGCCTGCTTATCGGGGGTCTGCGGTTCGGTTATTTGCCGACGATGTTCCTGTCTGCCGGCGCGATGCCGACGGGCATCTCGAACAAGGAAAAGCAGCAAGTTCGTCAGCTCTACGCGGAAGGCAAGGCAACCCGCGCCGAGCTGCTCGCAAGCGAAGCCGCCAGCTATCATTCGCCCGGCGTATGCACGTTCTACGGCACTGCCAACTCCAACCAGATGATGCTCGACCTGATGGGACTTTCGCTGCCCGGCGCGGCGTTCATCAACCCGGGCACGCCGTTGCGCAACGCGCTGACCCGCGCCTCGGTCCACCGGCTAGCGGCGATATCGCGCGACGGGAACGACTATCGGCCCCTGGCCCGGTGCGTCGATGAGAAGGCGATCGTCAACGCCACGGTCGGGCTTCTGGCGACCGGAGGATCGACCAACCACGCGCTGCACATTCCCGCCTTTGCGCGGGCAGCGGGGATTGAGATCGATTGGAACGACATGGCCGAATTGAGTCACGCGGTGCCGCTGCTGGCACGGGTCTATCCCAACGGCGCGGACGACGTGAACCACTTTCAAGCGGCCGGGGGGCTCGGCTTCGTGGTGCGCGAGTTGCTCGATGCGGGGCTGATCCACCGCGACATTATGACGGTACACGGCGACGATCTGGGCGCTTACGCGCTCGAGCCATGGCTTGACGGAGAGGCGCTGGCATGGCGCGATCCGGGTCCAAGCGGCGACGAGACGATCCTGCGCGGTGCGGCGCAGCCGTTCGCCGTCGAAGGCGGTATGCGGCTGGTGCAGGGCAATCTCGGCCGCGCGTGCTTCAAGACCAGCGCGGTCGATGCCGAGCGATGGACGATCGAGGCGCCGTGCCGCGTGTTCGACAGCCAGCGCGCGGTCGCCGAAGCATTTGTCGCCGGCGAGCTCGACTGCGATGTGATCGTCGTGGTCCGCTTTCAGGGGCCGCGCGCCAACGGCATGCCCGAACTGCACAAGCTGACCCCGGTATTGGGCGTGCTGCAGGACCGTGGCTATCGCGTCGCGCTGGTCACCGATGGACGGATGAGCGGCGCGAGCGGCAAGGTGCCCGCTGCGATCCACTGCACGCCTGAAGCGCTCGGTGGCGGCCCACTGGCTCACTTGCGCGACGGCGACGTGGTGCGCCTGTGCGCGGAGAGCGGCGCGCTTTTCACCACGGCCGATCTGTCGAGCCGCGAACCGGCGCAGATGAGCGAAGACCAGCACGGAACGGGACGTGAACTGTTCGCTATGTTTCGCGCCGGGGCCGACTCGGCCGAACACGGCGCATCGGCTATGCTTGCGGCAGCGGGGCTATGAGCGGGGTCACTTCAATCGACGCGATCATGCGCATTGCGCCGGTTATCCCGGTGATCGTGGTCGACGATCTGGCAAACGCGGTTCCACTGGCCGAGGCGCTGGTCGCCGGCGGCCTGCCGGTGCTTGAAGTGACGCTGCGCACGCCTGCCGCGCTCGACGCGATCCGTGCGATGGCGGGGGTACAGGGATCGATCGTCGGCGCAGGCACGGTCACCAACGAGCGCCAGTTGGCAGAGGCGCTCGAAGCCGGTGCCCAGTTTATCGTCTCGCCCGGGCTCACCGAGCCGGTCGGCCGTGCGGCGATCGCTGAAGGGGTGCCCTTCCTGCCGGGCATCGCAACTGCCGGTGATATCATGCGCGGGCTCGATCTGGGCCTAACCCATTTCAAGTTCTTCCCGGCGATGGCCGCCGGAGGGTTGCCAGCACTGAATGCGCTCGCCGCGCCATTCGCCCAATGCCGCTTTTGCCCGACCGGCGGGATTGGGCGCGAGAATGCGGCGGAATGGCTGGCGTTCGAGCCGGTGCTGTGCGTCGGCGGAAGCTGGGTCTCTCCGAAGGGGCGGGTCGAGCGCGAAGCCGTCGAACGGCTCGCACGCGAGGCTGCGGCACTGCGTCCATGAAGACGGTCGCCGACCTCGTCGAACGGATGCAGTCGTTGCACCTGCGCACCGCCGAAACCCCGCTGTTCAACCCGGTGTTTCAACTCTCTCTCGACCTGTCGCGCGCGATCGAGAGCGGCGAGCTGCCGCTCGGCATGGTCGAACAGATGATTGCAGAGCTGGAATGCAGCGCGCTGATGAGCCGCGCCGAGCGACTGCGTTGCCTGGTCGATCCGCCGGGCGCGCCCGCTGCGCTCGATGCGCTCGTCGGCCAGGACGAAACGTTCGACGCCTTCGCCGCGCGCTGGTCGCAACCGCAGCTCCACGCGGTGTTCACCGCGCACCCGACTTTCCTGCTCGGACCAGCGCAGTCGGACGCAGTGGCACAGGCCGCGAGCGGGCCGCGCGCCGACGTTGCCGCAATCTGCGCAGTTCCCGGCGAGCGCCCGGCGATCACCCTCGATTACGAGCACGACCGGGCGGTGCGCGCGCTCACCCATGCCCAGGACGCCCGCGACCAGGTGGTAAGCGCGTTGCTGACGCGTGCGCGTATCGACTGGCCCGATCGCTGGCGGGAGCTCGATGCACTGCCTTTTCGCTTCGCCACCTGGGTCGGCTACGACATGGACGGGCGGACCGATATCGGCTGGCACACCTCGGTCGGCTTTCGGCTGGCGGAAAAGGCCGAGCGGCTCGCGCGTTATGCTGCCTCGCTTGCCCGGATCGACGACAGGCATCGGCTGGTCGAAATATTGCAACGCGCTTCAACTTACACCGCTGCGCGCGCGGCTGATTTCGCTGCGGACCTTGGCGATCCCGACGATCTGTCCGCCGCGGCCAATCGCCTGACCGCCGATCATGCCGACAAGTTGCTGTCGCTCGCGCCGCTGATCGATCAGCTTGAAAGCGATGCTGGCGAGGCCGACGCCGCAGGCGGGGCCGACCACGCGATAGCGCTGCGCACGATCGCCGCCGCGATGCGCGCCGATGGGCTCGGCATGGGCTGGATCCATTTTCGGGTCAACGCGAGCCAGCTTCACAACGCTATACGCCGCCGGCTGCCCGACGATCACGCGATCGATCTCGCCAGCCGGAGCGCGATCGTCACTTTGCGCGAATTGCTCGCCGAGGTCGCGCCGCTGCGAGCGAATTTCGCCGCGCTGGCAATGGAGAGCTCGACCGCGATCCGTCAGTTCCTGGCGATGGCGCAGATACTTCACCACATCGATGCCGACGCGCCGATCCGCATGCTGATCGCCGAATGCGAACAGCCCGCGACGGTCCTCGCTGCGCTGTATTTCGCGCGGCTGTTCGGGATCGACGGCAAAGTCGACGTGTCGCCGTTGCTCGAAACCGAGACCGCGCTCGAGCACGGCGGCCGGTTGCTCGACGCGCTGCTGGCTGAGCCAGCCTATCAAGAATACGCTCGACGGCGTGGGCGGATCGCTATTCAGACCGGGTTTTCCGATGCTGGCCGCTTCGTCGGCCAGATCCCGGCGAGCCTTGCGATCGAGCGGCTGCAGGGGCGCCTCGCCGCGGCAATGGAAGCCAACGGGCTGACCGACGTGGCCGCGCTGGTGTTCGATACGCACGGCGAAAGCATCGGCCGCGGCGCGCACCCCTCGAGCTTTGCCGACCGCCTCGAATGGCCGCTCAGCCCTTGGGCCCGGCGGCGGTTCGCGCGCGCCGGGATTCAGCTCGAACCGGAGGCGAGCTTCCAGGGGGGCGATGGCTACCTGTTCTTCTCTACGCCCGAGCTTGCCCTGGCGACGCTGACGCGGATCGCCACGCTACACCCGGTGGTGGCCGGCCCGGACGCCGCGCCCGACCCGATCTACAAACGTACCGATCTCAGCCTCGATTTCTATCGTGCTATCAGGGATCACCAGGGCGAGTATCTTGCAAGCAAGACCTATGCCCGCGCGATCACTGCGTTCGGGCTCGGCATGCTGGTCGAGACCGGCAGCCGCAAGGCGCGCCGACAATCAGATCTTGCCGCCGATCGCGACCTCTCACTGCGGCAGATCCGGGCGATCCCGCACAACGCGATCCTGCAGCAACTCGGCTATCCGGTGAACGTCATCGCCGGGTTCGGCAGCGCGGCCGACAGCAATTACGACGAGATCGCCGCGCTGCTGAGCGAAAGCGCACGCGGCCGGCAGATGGTTCGGCTGGTGCGCGCGGCCAATTCGCTCGCCAGCATAAAGACGGTGGCGGCGTTCGGCGAACTGTTCAATTCGGCCTACTGGGCGAGCCGTACCTACCGTGGGGTCGAGGAGCACCTCGCGCCTGCCTGCGCAGCGCTGGCCGAATACCTTACCCGGGACGATCGCAATGGGGTGTTCCGCCGCCTCGCGTCACGGCTGCGGGTCGATGCGCTCAAGCTGCACCGATTGCTCGCTCTCATCCCTGACGACGGCGCTTTCACCGGGCGTGAGCAGGTCCGGCGCGAGATCGGCGTGCTTCAGGCGCTGCGGCTGGCGCTTTTGCAGCACATGTTTCTGAAGGCGGTCGGCATCCCCGCGTTCGCGCGGGCCAATGATATCAGCCGCACCGACGTGATCGAGATGGTGTTTACCTTGCGGATCGACGAGGCGCTGGAACAGTTGCGGCGCGCTTATCCGATACAGGCAGCGGGTGCTGGAGACTTCGCGGTCGACGAGCCTGGCGACTACCCCGACGGCGGAGCGCAAGGATACGGTGCGATCCATCGCGACTACATCGATCGTATTGCCGCGGCGCACGCACTGAACCTGCGGATCAGTGTCGCGATCGCCAATTTGTTCGGGGCGCACGGCTAGCGCGCGGTCACCGTGTCGCCGTCCAGCTCGTGACCAACCCGCAGCAGGCCTTCGCCATAAAGGTAAGCGGGATCGAAGTCCCCGTGCGCTTCCAGCCGCTCGCGCTCGCGCACGACCACCAGGCCGCGACGAAACTCGGCGACTTCCTCACGGCGCAATTCGCCCAGCGCGCGGTTCATGTGGATCGGGGTGGTGCCGCACATGTCCGCAAGGTCGATCTGCGTCAGCGGGGATCGGAAGCCGTTCGGCCGGCCGAGCCCGACCATGCCAAGCCGGTACCAGATTTCCGACAACCGGTGCGCGACCCGGCGGCTGGCCTTCAGCTGCTCGAGCTTGAGGATCCACTGACGGTGGATCGCCGCGTCGAGAAGCGTTGCGAACCAGAATAGCCGCGACAGGTGCGGTTCGTTTTCGTGAATGTGGCCAATTCGCTCGTGCGAAACATACCCCACTTTGGTAGGCCCGATCGTCACCACATCGTGATCGAGCCTTTTCAGCGCGTAGCCGTGAAGATCGACGAAATCGCCGGGCACGTGAAAGCCAACGATATAACGGCGGTGCTTTTCGTAAATCGTACGTAGGATGTACCCGTCGATCAGCATCGTGCTGCGGGAGGCAACCTCTCCGCGAGCAAGGATGCGGTACGGCCGGTCGTACTCGGCAACCTCCTCGATTGACGACTCGAGCAGCTCTTTCTCCCGCTCGCCCATCGCATGTCGCGTGCGGCCCAGCAGAAATCGACCCGTCAAGGGGTAGCGAGTGACATCATCCACCATGCCTTGACCTAGTGATCAGAGCGGGGATTCGGTTCCGCGGGCACTTGAATAATGTTTCGCCGCAGTGGACCGTGGCGCGCACATGGAGCTACTCGCGATCCTAATTCTCGCCGTCGCGACTGTCAGGCTATGGCGCCGGGTCGACGCGCTGGAACGCGAGACCGCGCTGTTGCGCGGCGGGGCGCCGACCGGTGCGGTCGCGGCGAAAGCTGCTGAACGCGTCGTCCCTACCGACGCTGATGCGATTGCAGCGATGCCGAGCGGATCGCCAGTCGAGCAAGTATCCCCCCAGTCGACCCGGTGGCGACCCCGCTTCGACTTTGAAGACGTATTCGGGCGCCTGCTGCCGATCTGGGCGGGCGGGGTGACGCTGGCGGTGGCGGGGTTTTTCCTCGTTCGCTGGTCGATCGATGCCGGGCTGCTCACGCCGCCCGTCCGCGTTGTGCTGGCCGGATTGTTCGGCATCGCGCTGATCGTCGGCGCCGAGACGGCCTACCGGTGGCGCGAACGGGTCGCTGATCCGCGGGTGGCTCAGGCGTTCGCAGGCGCGGGGCTGGCGACTCTCTACGCCGCCTTTTACCTCGCCGGCAGCGCTTATGGCCTGATCGGCTCGACGTTCGCATTTCTCGGCTTGGCGGCGGTCACGGCGGCGGCGATCGCGCTGTCGTATCGTTTCGGGATGCCCAGCGCGGTGCTCGGGCTGGTCGGTGGCTTTGCGGCCCCTGCGCTGGTCGGGAGCGAGCAGACCAACCTCCCACTGCTCACGCTATATCTTGGGTTGGTCACTGCCGGCCTGGCGCTCACCGGGCGGCGGCAGGATCGCGCGTGGCTGGGAGCCGCCGCGCTCGCTGGCGGGCTGGGGTGGGGCGCCTTGCTTGTCGCAGGCGCGAGCGTCGCTACCTTGGACGTTGCGGTGCTGGGTGCATATCTCGTCTTGCTCGGCGCATTCGTGCCCGCGCTGTCCGAGGGTGGCGCCCGGCCGCCAGAGCTGGTGCGGATCGGCGCTGCGGCAGTTGCGGCGGTGCAACTCGCGGCACTCGTCCAGCAGGGCGGGTTCGGGGCGCTTGCGTGGACGCTTTACCTGCTGCTCGGCGCGGCGCTCGCGTGGTTCGGGTGGCGCCAGCCGGCGATGCGCGAGGCGAACGCTGTGGCCGCAGGGATCGGCCTCGCGTTGGTGCTTGTCTGGCCGATGCCGGCGCCGCGCGAGCTCGCCGCGGTTTGCGCCGCACTTGCAACGATATTCGCCGGCGCGCCGCTCGCGCAAATCGGCCGCGGGCACGGCCGCACGCTCGATCTTGCCCAAGTTGGCGGCGTCGCGTTCGGTCTCGCGCTCGCCGCCTTGTGGCACTTCGGCTCGCCGATACCCGAGAGCCCCAACCCCGCGATGGCGATGGCGCTGCTGGCACTGGCGTGCCTCCCGGCAGCCGCGATCGCCTTCGCGGGGTTTTCGGCAGAGACACAGCGCGGTGGTGTGCATCTGGCGGTTCACGCGGCCGCTGCGCTGGTGGGCTTCGGTGCGCTTGCGCAAGTCGTGCCCGCAGGTGCGCTCGCCTGGACGGCCGCGGGCTTGGCCGCGCTGTTCGCCTGGCGGGCAAGTAACCTGGTCGGCGTTACTGCCACGCTGGCGATCATCGCTGCGGCGTGGGCAGTCGAGCCAGTGTTCCACTGGCTTCAGGCCGGAGGACTCGCACTGGTCGGCACGGCGTTGAAAACTGCCGACCTCCCGACGCTGAGCGTGGTCGCACTGAAGATGCTGCCCGCCATCGCGGGGGGCGCGGCGTGGAGTGTTAGCGGGCTTCCAGGAAGAACATCACGCCGGGTGGGCGGCATCCTCGCCATCGCGATCGGGGCGATCGCCGCGCATGTCGTCTTCCGCCATTTCTTCAATGCCCTCGCGGGTGAAAATTTCGTAGCATCCGGGGTGATCGAACGCGCCGCATGGGAAGCGATCCTGCTCGCCGCGGCGTGGCTCGCCTGGGCGCGGGAATGGCCGAAGGCGGCGATCGGGTTGGCGGCGGCCGCACTCATGCATTTCGCGTGGTTCTCGCTCGTGCTGCACAACCCGCTATGGAGCCAACAGGCGGTCGGCGCGGTGGCGTTGGTCAACTTTCTGGTTCCCGCCTTTGCAGTGGGCCTCGCGGCGGTGGTCACGCTGCGGCGATGGCTTGCGAGTGTCGCGCCGATGGTCCGCTGGGCGCTGGACGGCGCGACGATGGCGATCATCGCGGCATTTGCCCTGAGCGAGCTTCGGCAGCTGTTTGCCGGGTCGCTGCTCACCGCTACTCCGGTGGGACAAGGAGAGGACTTGCTGCGATCGCTCGGCGGGATCGTGCTGGCGATCGGCTTCCTGCTGTGGGGCGCGCGCACGCACGAGCGGAGCTGGCGAATCGGATCGCTGGTGCTGATGGTCGTCGCGGTGCTGAAGGTGTTCCTGGTCGACGCGGCGGGACTCGAAGGACTGGCGCGAATTGCATCGTTCATGGTGCTCGGCTTCAGCCTGATCGGAATCGGCTGGTTTTACGCCCGGCAATTGCGCGTGACTGCCGACAAAGGCTCGCCTGCCGCTGCGCGGTAAACACGCGCATTGCCAGATACGGGGCAGCACCGTAGTCTCGGCGGTTCGGTCGCCCGTTCAGCAGTCTGTCACCGCGTCGCCGGTTAGTGTACGCAAGGGCTCCGAACGGAGGGTATGCGATGATTCTCGCCAGGGTCGGCGACTTGGGATTGAGCGGATTCGTCATGATCGCCGCGCTGTGCTCGAGCGCGCCGGCGTATGCCGACGTGATGGAGATCGGCGCCGACGGGCCGCGGTGGATTTCCGGCGCGCTGGTCGCTCCCGCACGATCCGCCGAGGTCCCTGCTGCTGACATCGTCGAGCTGTCCGCCGATTTTGCCGTCCCGCCGCAGGCGATCGCCGACGCGGCGCGCCAAGCGGGGGTGGTCCCATCGTTATATGCCGTCAAAGTCGCCGAGCTTGCGCGCCGGTTCGATCTTAGCCCGACACTGATCGAGGCACTTGTGTGGCAGGAAAGCCGCTGGCGCGCGAACGCGGTATCACCGGTCGGCGCACGAGGCCTCGCGCAGCTGATGCCTGGTACCGCGCGCGATCTCGGGGTCGACGCCAACGATCCGTTCGCGAACCTCGAAGGGGGGGCGCGCTATTTGCGCGAGCAACTCGATCGCTTCGACGGAGACATCGAAAAAGCGCTCGCTGCTTACAATGCAGGTCCGGGACGCGTGATCGCCGCCGGCGGGGTTCCGCGTATCCGCGAGACCCAAACGTACGTAGCATCCATCATGGGTCGCCTGTCCGACCATTCTAGAAAGTCCAACTAGTCAATGAAGCGCTTCATTCGCCCCCGAACGATGCTCGGAACACTCGCACTAGCCGTCTCATCGACCGCTGCACACGCGCAAGGCACCGATCCGCAAGGGTCCGGGCCGATCGTCGCCGCGCTGGGCTGGCTGCAGGGCACCCTGCTCGGCAACGTCGCTACGGCGGTTGCCGTGATGGCGGTGGCCGCGGTCGGCTTCATGATGCTCACCGGCCGGCTCAACTGGCGGTTCGGAGCGACGGTGATCATCGGCGTGTTCATCCTGTTCGGCGCCGCGTCGATCGTCGCCGGCATCCAGGGCGCGGCGGCGGGCGCCTGAACGATGGAACTCGTCCGCCATCCCGTCCATCGCGCGCTGACCCGGCCGCAGATGTTCGCGGGCGTGACGTACAACTATTTCATCGTCAATTTCGCGCTGACCACCGAGCTGTTCCTGATCACCGGCAGCTGGTGGGCGCTGCCCGCAGCGCTGTTGTTCCACGCGTTCGGGTATTTCGCGTGCTTGCGCGAGCCGCGGGTGTTCGACCTGTGGCTGACCAAAGTCAGCAAATGCCCGCGCGTCCGCAACTGGAAGCGCTGGGGCTGCAACAGCTACGCTGCATGATGAAAAGGCCCGCATCTTGAGCAAGTGCCCATGAGCAAGTGGATCGGAGCTGCCGCCTGGAGCGCCAAGGAAGCGCGCGCGGGCGATCGGCTGCCGTATGCCCGGCTGATCGACGGCACCACCGTGCTGCTGCGCGACGGCAGCGTGATGACCGCGCTCCAGGTGCCCGGCCTGCTGTTCGAAACCGAAGACAGCGACGCGCTCAACCATCATGCGGCGACCCGCGAGGTCATGTTGCGCTCGACGCTCGACGCGCGCTTCGTGCTCTATCACCACGTCATCCGCCGGCGGGTCGAGATCGAGCTCGATGCTCAATTTCCCGATCCGCTGAGCGCGCACCTCGATCAACGCTGGAAAGAACGGCTTGGCAGCGGATCGCTGTTCGTCAACGACCAGTTCGTCACCCTGATCCGCCGCCCCGCGCGCGGCAAGGCTGGTCTGGCCGAGAAGGCGGCCAAGATGTGGTCGCGCAAGAACCAGCGCCAGCTCGAGGCCGATCCCAAGGATATACGCGCGCTCAAGGCCGCCGCGACCGGATTGGTGGCCAGCCTGCAGGCTTATGGCGCGGCGCTGCTCGACGATTACCAGGGCCCGAGCGGCGCGGCCAACAACGAGATCCTCGAGCTGCTCAGCGCGCTCTACAACGGCGAGATGCGCCCGGTCCGTCAGCCCGCGCAAGAAACCGATATCGGCCAGATGCTGCCCTATCGCCGGGCGAGCTTTGGGCTCGACGCGATGGAATTGCGCGGTTCGGGCGAGCCCGATTTTGCCGCGATCCTCAGCCTCAAGGACTATCCTGAGGCGACCAGCCCGGGACTGATCGATGCGCTGCTGCGCCAGCCGTTCGAGATGGTCGTGTCCGAAAGCTACGCCCCGTCCGAACGCACCACCGCGCGCGAGCGGATGGACCTCGCTATCCGGCGGCTCAAATCGGCCGATGAGGAAGCGATGGCCGAGCGGATCGACATGCTTTCCGCGCGCGATGCGCTGGGCAATGGCGCGGTCGGCTTCGGCGATCATCACCTCACCGTGCTGGTGCGTGCGGCGAACCTGCCTGCACTTGACGAGGCGACCGCCGCCTGCGCCGCCGCGCTGGCTGACACGGGCGCGATCGTCGTGCGCGAGGATACCAATCTCGAGCCGGCGTTCTGGGGCCAGTTCCCCGGCAACGAGGCGTACATCGCGCGCCGGGCGATGATCTCGAGTGCCAACATGGCGAGCTTCGGGAGCCTGCACGGAATGGCGCTGGGCCAGGCCGAGGGCAATCACTGGGGCGAGGCGGTCACCTTGCTGCAGACCACCAGCAGCACGCCGTTCTTCTTCAATTTTCACAACGGCGATCTTGGCAACTTCACCGTCATCGGCCCGTCGGGCTCGGGCAAGACGGTGGTGATGAACTTCCTCGCCGCGCAGGCGCAGAAGTTTTCTCCGCGCACGATCCTGTTCGACAAGGATCGCGGGGCCGAACTGTTCATCCGCGGGATCGGCGGCCGGTATGACCGGATCGCCAGCGGGCAACCGACCGGGTTCAACCCACTCGCCCTGCCCGATACCCCCGGCAACCGCGCCTTCCTGCGCGACTGGCTCGGCGTGTTGCTCGCCGCCGAGGGGCCCGAGGAACTGGCGACGATCGCTGGAGCGGTCGATGCCGCCTATTCCAACGACGCGTCGCTGCGCCGCCTGCGGCATTTCCGCGAGTTGCTGTCAGGCACCAAGCGGCCTCAGCCAGGCGACCTAGCCGATCGGCTGGCGGCGTGGATTGCGGGCGGCGAGAATAGCTGGCTGTTCGACAACGCCGAGGACCGGCTCGATCTGGCCGAGCGCGTGCTCGGGTTCGACATGACCGCGCTGCTCGAAAACCCGCGGCTGCGCACCCCGACGATGATGTACCTGTTTCACCGGATCGAGGAGCGGCTCGACGGCAAGCCGACGATGATCCTGATCGACGAGGGCTGGAAGGCGCTCGACGACGCGGTGTTCGCCGCGCGCATCCGTGACTGGCTCAAGACCTTGCGCAAACGCAACGCGCTGGTCGGCTTCGCCACCCAGTCGGCGCGCGACGCGCTCGAAAGCCGCATCGCCACCGCGCTGGTCGAGCAGACCGCGACGATGATCTTCATGCCGAACGCGCGTGCGCGCAGCGAAGATTATTGCGATGGCTTCGGACTTACCAGCCACGAACTGGCGCTGATCCGGTCGCTTCCCGCGCACAGCCGCGCGTTTCTTATCCGCCAGCCCGATGCCAGTGTCGTCGTCCGGCTCGACCTTTCGGGCGCGCCCGAAGTGCTCAGCGTGCTGTCGGGCCGCGAAAGCTCCGTGCGCCGGCTCGACCTGCTGCGCGAAGCGGTCGGCGACAATCCCGCCGACTGGTTCCCCGCGCTCACCGGCCACGCGTGGCCCGGCGGGACGCAAATCGAAGCTGGTGTGGAGGGTGAAGTGCCCTTCCGCCTGGCAGCCGAATGAGCGCCGCCTGCAATTCAGCGGCGCAGGAGGTCGGCAACGGCGTCGCGGCGGCGCTGCGTGCGGTCGACTGCGTCGCGGGCGAGACCACCGCGGCGGCATTCGGCCGCCTGTTTGCACCCGGCGGCGCGCTGCTCACCGTGTTGACGATCCTGCTGACGCTGTATGTCGCGTTCTTCGCGATCAACCTGCTGCTCGGGCGAGCGAGCCTCGGCATACGCTCGCTGACCCCGCGGATGATGACGCTGGGGCTGGTCCTGACATTCGTCACGAGCTGGGTCGCCTATAGCTCGGTAGTGTGGAACCTCGCCGTGGGCGGGCCGGACCAGATCGCGACGATCATCACCGGCAGCCAAGGCTCTGCGACGCAGGTCTTCGCACAAAAGATCGACGTGGTGTTTCAGGCTCTCCAGCAAGCCAGCCCCGGACAGGCTGAGGGCAAGGACATCTCTGCTTTCTCGCCCGAAGGAATGATGTGGCTCGGCGCGATGCTGTTCCTGCTGGGCACGGTCGGCGTGCTGGTGACCGCGCGCATCGCGCTGGCGGTGATTATCGCGGTCGGGCCGGTATTTGTCGTCATGGCGCTGTTTTCTGGCACGCGCGGGCTGTTCGCCGGCTGGCTGAAGGGTCTGGTGATGCTTGCGCTGGTGCCGCTGTTCGCGGTGCTCGGCGGCAGCGTTATGCTCGAGCTGGCGGTGCCAGTGCTCGCCGCGCTCGCGCGGACGCCGGGAATGGTCGATCCGCAGGCGGCGATGGCGTTCTTCGTCATCGGCGCGGTGCACATGGCGCTGATGATCATGGTGCTCAAGGTGACCGGAACGATGGTGTCCGGCTGGCGGGTGTTCGGGCTGGTGCCCGATCAGGCCGAACGCGGTGCCGCTGCGTCTGCGCCGGCACCGACGATCGTTGCTCCGATCAATCAGTCCGCGCCCGGACAAGCTTCGTCGGCCGCGCTCGATCGCCGGATTCCGGTGTCCTCGTTCGCGGTTGCGCCTGCCGCCAACGACGGAGGCTCGTCCATGGGAGGCGGCGCCCGCGATACCCGCGTGGTTTCGCGCGACGTTGCTTCACCCGGCGCTCAGGTCGCGCCGCTTAATCCTGGCGGAGCGTCGCGCGCGCGAGGGATCGGCAGCCGATTCAAGGCTCCCGCGCCGCGATTGTCGGAGAAAGTGAAATGATCCGTGCGCTCATTCCTGCGCTGTCGCTCGTCGCGCTGAGTGCGCCGGCGCTTGCCGACGATGCGCGCATCGTCGAGAAATTCTACGATGCGGGTAACGTGGTGCGGATCGATGGCCGGACCAAAGTCCAGGCGACGATCCAGTTCGCTGACGACGAGCACATCGAGAACGTCGCGATCGGCAATTCGCAGGCGTGGCAGGTCACGCCGAACAAACGGGCGAACTTGCTGTTCGTCAAACCTCTCGCTGCCAACGCCACGACCAACATGACCGTGGTGACCGATCGCCACACATACCTGTTCGACCTGGTGGCCAGCGCCAGCGCCAAGCCGCTTTATGTGCTGAAGTTCACTTATCCCGATGAGCCCAAGCCGCAGCTGGCGGCTGGCGCACCAAGTTCGGAGGAAATTGCCGCGCTGTCGGACGCGCAGCCGGTGACCGACCCGGCCGCGCTCAACTTCGCGTGGGCGGGGAAGGGGGACCGCAAGCTCCTCCCCGCGCGCACGTATGACGACGGGACGGCGACTTTTCTCGCGTGGCCTGCGGGGAGCCCGGTACCGGCGATCCTGATCAAGGACGCCGCAGGCACCGAAGGTCCGGTGAACTTCACCGTGCGCGGCGACGTGATCGTAGTCGACGGCGTGCCGCGCGAGATCGTGCTGCGATCGGGCAAGGACAACGCCACGCTGGTCAACAGCGGCCCGGTTGCGGTGGCCGGCGTGATGCAACAGTCCATGCTCGCGCGGAGCGATAGCCAGGTTCCAGGGGAGAAACGATAATGCGCCTCGCCATGCGCCTACCGGCCAGGAAACCCGGCGAAACGGTCGCAAACGATGTCGACCCGCGCGACGGGGAGACCGCCGAGATCATCGATCTCGCCAGTCGCAATGCGTTCCCCGCCGTCACCCAGCGCAAGGGCAAGTCCGACGGTTTCGGCCTCGCCGCCGGCGTGGCGATCGTCGGTTTGCTCGGTGCGGTGACACTGTGGTCGATGAACGCCTCGCGTACCGAGAAGCCCGAAGGGGTGGGCGGCCAGCAGGTCCCGCAAGCGCCGGTGGTGATCCCGCCGCAAGCGGTGACGATGGTTCCACAGACTGTTCAACCCCAGCCCGCCGGCATGCCGCGCGCCGATCCCGCGCCGCAGCCCGTTCTCTCTTATATGCCGAGCGGATCGCCGATGCCGGTGACCAACCCTTATTCCAATCCGACCGTGGTGTTCGATGCCGGCAGCCTCGCACAGCCGGGCGTCGAAGGGGCCCCGGCAAGCGGTGAGGCCGTCACCGCCAACGCGGGCGATTTTGCCAGCAAGGTCGGCGGCGTCGGCGGCGGGACCGCGCAAGCGCGTCCGATGGTCAACCCGCAGACCACCGTTACGCAGGGCACGCTGATCCCCGCGGTGCTAGAAACCGCGATCAATACCGACGTGCCGGGCTTTGTGCGCGCGGTGGTGAGCCAGGACGTGCGCAGCTTCGACGGCACCCGTGTGCTGGTGCCCCGCTCCAGCCGCCTGATTGGCCAGTACCAGTCGGGCCTGCAAGGCGGGCAGAAGCGGGCTTACGTCATCTGGACGCGGCTGATCCGGCCCGATGGCGCCTCGGTCAACCTCGCCTCGCCGGCGATCAGCTTCGATGGGACCACCGGGCTCGCCGGATCGGTCAACAGTCACTTCTTCAAGCGCTTCGGCTCGGCGGTTCTGCTGTCGGTTGTCGGCGGGCTGGCGACTGGCGGCGCATCGGTCGTGCTCGGTGGCGGGGCCAGTGCGGCGAGCACCGCGCTCCAGCAGGACGGACAGATCGCGCCTACCGTGCGCGTGCGCCAGGGCGAACCGATACGTGTCTTCACGGCGCGCGATCTCGACTTCAGTCAGGTTCCTGCGGTCAAGTGACCGCTGAAGTTCACCCCCTGCAGACCGCTGCAAGCGCGGCCGAGCGCAGCGTCTATCTCGACGCCTACCTCGCCCCGTTTGCGCACTGGCTAGCGCGCGATACGATCACCGAGATCATCGTCAACCGACCCGGCGAAGTATGGATCGAGGACGCCGCCGAGCCGGGCATGCAGCGGATCGATGCGCCGGAGATCGACGATCGGCTGGTCCAGCGACTGGCCGAGCAAGTGGCCCGGGTCAGCCACCAAGGCATCAACCGCGAGCATCCGCTGCTCGGCGCGACATTGCCCGACGGCGCCCGGGTGCAGTTCTGCGGGCCCCCGGCCGCACGCAAGCACTGGGTGATGGCGATCCGCCGCCATCGCCGACTCGATCTGCCGCTCGACGCGTACGATTCCGGCCCGCTGGCAAGCGGTTCGCCGAAGGTCATGCCCGATCCGCAGGCCGAACCGATCGCCTATCTGCGCGCCGCCATCGCGGCGCGCCGGACGATCCTTATCTCGGGCGGCACCAGCACCGGCAAAACGACCTTCCTCAACGCCATGCTGGGCGAAATCCCGCGTCAGGAGCGGGTCATCCTGGTCGAAGATACGCCAGAGTTGAAGCTGCCCGGCGAGAACGGCGTGGGCCTGGTCGCGGTCAAAGGCGAGTTGGGCGAGGCCAAAGTCACCGCCAACGAACTGCTCCAGGCGGCGCTCCGCTTGCGCCCCGACCGTATCGTGCTGGGGGAATTGCGCGGGGCGGAAAGCGTCAGCTTCCTGCGGGCGATCAACACCGGACACCCCGGAAGCTTCTCGACGATTCACGCCAACAGCTTGCGCGGCGCGCTCGACCAGTTGGCGCTGATGGTCATGCAGACCGGCATCGGCCTGACCCGCAGCGACACGATCGAATATGCCGCGAGCGTGATCGACGTCATCGTCCAGCTCGGCCGTGACGGAGATGGCCGGCGCGGAATCACCGCGATCGCCGAAAGCGCTTCGCTCGTCTGACGTCGCGCTCGAATGACGTCGCGATGTGGTAAAGCTGCCACGATCAATGCAAGCCCGCGGTTTCCGTAAGGTAAACCGTGCGGCCGCCACTGCGGACCGCATCGCAAGAAAGTTACGCATTTGCCCCAATCCACAGGGCATAAAGCTATCTATTGCCAGCATACCGGAAATTGCATTAGCGTTCACCCCGATAGAGGCTGCGATCACGACGGCCCGATCGAGGAGAGGACTTATGAGGGTAAAAGCAGCCCTGCTTGCGGGTATTTGCGCATCGATCGTCTCGTTCCCCGCTTATGCTCAGGACACTTCACCAAATAGCCCGGCGGATCAGACCGAGCGCGCTGGTCCTGTCGAAAGCGGCAACGTCATCGTCGTCACTGCCCAGCGCCGCGCGGAATCGTTGCAGGCCGTCCCGATCGCGGTGACCGCGTTTACAGCCGAAGCGCTGGAAGCGCAGCAGATCGACAACGCCTCCGATCTCCAGCTTACGTTGCCCAACGTCACGTTTACCAAGGGCAACTTCACCGGCTCGAGCTTTACCATTCGCGGCGTCGGTGACTTGTGCGTCGGCGCGTCGTGCGACAGCGCCACGGGCATCCACGTCAATGGAACCCCCTTGCTGGCCACTCGCCTGTTCGAGACGGAATATTTCGATCTCGAGCGCGTCGAGGTTCTGCGGGGACCGCAGGGCACCCTGTTCGGACGAAACGCTACCTCGGGCGTGGTCAACTTCATTACCGCCAAGCCGGACCTGACCGGCATTCACGCCAAGGCCGAAGGGGAATACGGCAACTTCAATTCGGTCAAGGCCAAGGGCATGATCAACTTGCCGATCGGCGATACGCTGGGCGTGCGGGTTGCCGGGTTCTATCTCAATCGTGACGGCTACACGCTCAATACTTTCGACAATTCGCGCATCGACGGGCGTGACATGTACGCCGTGCGCGGATCACTGCGGTGGGAGCCGACGGCGACGACCACCATCGACCTGATGGCATACTATTTTCACGAAAAAGACGATCGGCTTCGCAGCCAAAAGCAGCTCTGCCAAACCGATCCGACGGGAGTATTGGGTTGCTTGCCAGGCAACCTGACCAACGGGGTGACCAACGGAAACGCCACGCTGGCAAGCATCCTGACTTCGCGTGAATTCAATCGCATCGCGCTGGGCGGGCTCAATGGGGTCATCCCCGGGTTCACCAACAGCATCTCGCTGGGCAGCGTCTACGACCCCAACTCCAACGTTTACCGCAACGCCGGAAATCCCGCAGATCCGCGCCAGATCACCACCGATTACAATCCGACTTATGCTACTCGCGAAGAGCAGTATCAGGCGCGCATCGATCAGGAATTCGGTGCGATGAACCTGCAGGTCACCGGGTTCTATCACAAGAGCGCGGTTGATTCTTCGCAGGATTACAACAATGCGGTGCAGGATCGCAGCGGGTTCACGCCCGGCCTGACCTACTTCAATGCGCTTGCCAATGCGCCCGGAATCGGCGCTTACTTCAAGCCCGCGGCCAATGCGCTGACACCATCGGGCGCCGCCGGACCCCTATGCACCTCGCTGCCTGAGGAAACCGGGACGGGCGTCTTCGGCGGATATTCGTTGTGCTCTGCAACTCCGCAGGATTTCGACCGCTCGGTTGGCAAGAGCAGGGACTATTCGATCGAAGGCATTCTTACGAGCGACTTCGACGGACGGTTCAACTTCCTGCTCGGCGCCATCTACGTCGATGCCAAATCGCGCGTGGGCGACTACTATGTCGATTCCTTCGGACTGGACTACGCCGCAGCAGTGATCGGCGCAGCCACCGCGCTTGGCGCCGGCGCGCCTCCCTCTTTCGCGGCGACACCAACCTACCGGAACAACTCGGCGTTCCAGGGTCTTAAATCGTACGGCATATTCGGCGAAGGTTATGTCGATCTGTCCGATAAGCTGAAGTTCACCGCCGGCGTGCGCTACAATCATGACGAGAAGCGCTCGGTGGCACGCACGACCTTGTTCGATTTCCAGGTGCCGTACGGCACGGCCAATGCATTCGCTTCACCCGGATTCGCCAAATTCGACGCGGACAAGGGCCGTCCGGGCATCCAGGATTACCAGCGGCGTGAGGTCAGCTTTAGCGAGATGACCGGCCGAGCGGTGCTCGATTACCAGATCGACAACGATCACCTGGTGTATGCCTCGTATTCGCGCGGTTACAAATCGGGCGGGATCAACCCCCCGCTTTCGTTGGCTGGACTTGTTCCCGAATCTTTCGAGCCGGAATTCGTCGATGCGTTTGAAGTCGGCTCCAAGAACACGTTCGCCAACGGCGAGTTCACATTGAACCTGACCGGCTTCTACTACAAATATGGCGGCCTGCAGATCAGCCGCATTGTTCAGCGCACGTCGGTAAACGATAACATCGACGCCACCATCTACGGCGTGGAAGCGGAAGCATTGGTCCGTCCCGACCCGCGCGTGCTGTTCAATATGAATTTCAGCTATCTGCACACCAAGGTGACCGGCGACCAACTGTTTGCCGATTTGCGTGATCCGTCAGGTGGGCGGGGCGACGCAGTAATTATCAAGGACATCACCAACGCGTCAAACTGCGCAGTTGCCCCGACCGTGGCAGGCAGCGGAGCCAATGCAGCCGCATTTGTGGGCACGATCAATACGGTTGCGTTCGGCTTGCAGGCACCAACCGCCTTCCCGGCCGGCAGCGGCCTGGCGGCGGGCACCACCGGTGCGTTCAGTATCTGCTCGGCGCTGGCGGCCGGGGCAGCGGGGGGTATCGGACTGGTCAATCCGGCGTTGGCCCCGCTTGCACCGGTGCTCGCTTCGTTCGGCGCGCTCACCGTGAGCCAGGACGGCATTCCGATCAGCATCAAGGGCAACCAGTTGCCGCAAGCACCAAACGTCAAGGCTTCGGTCGGCGGGCAATACACGGCCGAATTCGCCAACGGGATGACGCTCGTTCCGCGCGCCGATCTCACCTTCACCGGCAAGAGCTACTCGAACATCTTCAACACCAACAACGACCGGATCGAGGGCTATGCGCAAGCCAACGCGCAAATCCAGCTCAACGGTCCGGACGATCGCTGGTTCGTTCGCGGGTTCATCCAGAACATTTTCGATAGCAGTGCGGTGACGGGCCACTACAACACCGATCAATCCTCGGGCCTGTTCACCAACGTGTTCACGCTCGAACCGCGCCGCTACGGCATCGCGGCGGGGGTGAGCTTCTAAAGCAGCCAACCTGCTTGACGGGGGAGGAAAGGCCGGGCCGCAAGGCCCGGCCTTTTGCTATTGCGACCGGCCGAACGGCGAGAAGTTGGTCCCCTCGTCGAACACCTCAACCCCTTCGCGCCGCTTGAGCGCGCCGACCACAAGATAAGTCAGCGGCGTGAGCAAAGCCTCCCAAGCGGTCTTGATCGCCCACTGCGACAGCACGACCTGCATCAGCTGCTCGGGCGGCCAGCCGGCAATCCCATAGAATGCCAGCGGGTAGAAGATCAGGCTGTCGAGCCCTTGGCCCACCACGGTCGATCCGATCGTGCGGGTCCACAGGTGCTTGCCCCGGGTCATGACTTTCATCCGCGCGAGCACGAAGCTGTTGGCGAACTCCCCGACCCAGAATGCGATCATGGAAGCTGCGACAATCCGCCAGGAATTGCCGAACACGAACTCATAGGCCGGCTGGCCAGGCCAGCCTTTCGCCGGCGGCAGCGAGACCACTACGAACGCCATGAAGGCCATGAACGCGAGCGCGGCAAACCCGGTCCAGATCACCCGCCGGGCGCGGGCATATCCGTAAACCTCGGTCAGGACGTCGCCGATAATATAGCTGATCGGGAAGAACAGCACCCCCGCGCCGAACGACCATTCGGTTCCGCCCGGCAGGGTCACGTAACTCGGCTTCGCGGCACCGATGATGTTCGAAAGCAACAGGATGGCAACGAATGCCGCCATGATCAGGTCGTAATAGCGGAACTGGCGCGGCGCGGCGGCCTCGCCTTCGATGCGGGTGACCTGATCGTTCATCGCTGCGGGTTATCGTGATTTGAGGCGTGCGAAAAGCACGCTATGCCAAGGCCAGCGCGCGCCCGTAGCTCAACTGGATAGAGTCCCCGCCTTCTAAGCGGGTTGTTGCAGGTTCGAGTCCTGCCGGGCGCGCCATCATTCGATGGATCCGCAGTACGCGCCGATGTTCGCGGGCCCGCAATCGATCGATCCGGATCGCAATCAAAGCGCCAAAACGCGCAGATGACGGCGCGGCGGCGGAGTTTCCTGCCGGGCGCGCTACTCAGCCGCGGGCGACGGACGCCAGCGGTTCGCCGGCGATCGGGTAGCCTGCATCGTCGGGAATCATCAGCCAGCGTTCGCCGTCGCGTTCTTCCATCCACGGGGTAATCGTTTTCACCGGGATCGCCTCGGCTTGCGCGCGGGCGTCCGCGAACGAAGCGAAGCCGGCCAGCCGTTCCAGATTGCGGCGAGTGGGAAAAATCAGCGCGATCTCGCCGCGCGCGGAGGCCTCGATCGCTTCGGCCGCTCCGGTCCAGAACAAATGCGTGTTCTCGGTTGCATCGATCTCGAGCTCGACCGCCCCGGTGCCGAGGTTGGCGAGATAGAAGCGGGTATCGAAAATGCGCGGCAAGCGCTCGTTCTTGGGGTGCCAGCGGGCGAACGGGACGACTGCCGCCAGATCGAGCGTCCAGCCCATCGCGTCGAGCACAGGCGCAAGCGCACCGTTCTGAAGGAGCAGCTTGCGTGCCGCCGCCGCTTCATCTGCTGTCGGCGACTGGACGAGGCCGATCGCGAGGCCGGTCTCTTCGAGCGTTTCGCGTATAGCCGCGATGCGGTGGGCCGCTTCTTCGGCATCGAGGGCGCCCGCCACATCTGCGGCGAGAGCATAATCCGCCTCGTCGAGCCGGCCGCCGGGAAACACCGCCATTCCGCCGGCGAAAGCCATCGACCGGTGGCGGGTGATCATCAGGATCTGCGGAGCGCCCCCGTCGGGCGAGTTGCGGAAAACGACTACCGTCGCGGCGGGGATCGATGCGGGCGGCTGGTCGGTGTCCATCGCGCAACTGTGGCGCGCGATCGGTTGCTTGCCAAGACCGGGCTTGGCCGATCTGCTGTCGGAAACACTTACAATGGCGCGCAAGTCTCCGCGCCGTTAACCATCGAACCGCTACAAGATGCGCGCCGAAGGGCATTTGGCACGGGTCATGCTAGATAACCGACACCCAACAGTCTTTCCAAAATGAGGCGGAGCCCAGTCTTCCAGCTCCGCTTCCCCGACCTCAAGCACCCTAGATACCCCAAAGAGAACCCGTCCGGCCTATTCAGCCGGACGGGTTTCTTTTCTCACGAAGCTTGCGCGGTCGGTTGGGGGTTCAGCCGGCTTGGGTGACGCCCCGCTCGCTGAGAAGCTGCTGAAGCTCACCCGCCTCGTACATTTCCATCATGATGTCGCTGCCGCCGAGGAATTCGCCGCCTACATAAAGCTGGGGGATCGTCGGCCAGTCGCTGAAGCCCTTGATTCCCTGGCGGATCTCCATGTCCTGCAGCACGTCGACGGTTTCGTACTTCGCGCCGCAGTGGTCGAGGATGGCGATCGCCTTGCTGGAGAAGCCGCATTGCGGAAACAACGGCGTGCCCTTCATGAACAGGACCACCTCGTTGGCCTGGACGAGGTCGCTGATGCGCTGATTGACGTCGGACATGACCGAACCCTTCGAATTGAACGTGCGCGTATCAGTTGGGTGCGGCGGTGGTCAGTTGCAAGGCGTGGAGCACGCCGCCCATGCGCCCGCCGAGCGCGTTGTACACCAGCTTGTGCTGAGCGATGCGCGACATTCCGGCGAATGCCCCTGAAACCACATGCGCGGCATAATGATCGCCATCGCCTGCCAGATCGCGAATTTCGACGCTGGCATCGGGCAGCGCGGCCCGGATCAGGGCTTCGATTTCAGCGGCGGGCATCGCCATCGGCTCAGCTCTCGCTCATCAGCTGCCGGCGGGCCTCGACCGACTTGTCGTCGAGCGCTGCGCGCACTTCGGCCTCATCCACTTCGCATCCCGCGCCGGTGAGATCGCCGAGCAACTTGCGGATTACGTCCTCGTCGCCGGCTTCCTCGAAGTCCGCCTGGATCACCGCCTTGGCATAAGCATCGGTTTCTTCGGGAGTGAGGCCCATCTTTTCGGCTGCCCAGCGGCCGAGCAGCCGGTTGCGCCGTGCGGCCACGCGAAAGGCGGTTTCTTCGTCCATCGCGAACTTGCGCTCCTCGCCGCGCTCGCGATCGTTAAAGTCGGTCATTCTGGTCCTCTCGAATTGCTTTGCGGGCTTTTAGGGCTGCAAGGGCGGCTAGACTAGTCCCCGTGGACTAGGCCATCGTGACGACCAGCTTGCCGACCGCTTCCCGGTTTTCCAGCTTGGCGATCGCCTCGCCGCCCCGTTCGAGGGGGAATGTCTCGGAGATCAGCGGGTCGATCTTGCCGGCCTTCAGCAGGTCGAACAACTCGTCTGCCTGAGCGCGGAACTTCTCCGGCTCGCGTGCCGTAAAGGCTCCCCAGAACACGCCGCAGATGTCGCAGCTTTTCAGCAGCGTCAGGTTGAGCGGCATCTTCGGGATGCCGGCCGGAAATCCGACCACCAGGAACTTGCCCTCCCACGCGATGGAGCGCAGCGCGGGCTCAGAATACTGGCCCCCGACGATGTCATAGACGATGTTCGCACCATCGGGTCCGCAGGCGGCCTTGAACTTGCCGGCAAGCTCCTTCGAGGCGTCCTTGTCCATCTGGTCGCGCGGGTAGATGACGACCTCGTCCGCGCCGGCGCGGCGGGCAACTTCGCCTTTCGCCTCGCTCGAAACGGCAGCGATGACCCTGGCGCCAAAAGCCTTGCCGAGCTCGACCGCCGATAGTCCGACGCCGCCGGCCGCCCCGAGGACGAGCATGACGTCGCCCGGCTTGATGTGCGCGCGGTCCTGAAGCCCGTGGATGGTGGTGCCATACGTCATCATCAGCGACGCCGCTTTTTCGAACGGCACGCCTTCGGGCACCGGGAAGATTCGCCTGGAATCAACCACGATCTTCTCGACCAGACCGCCGTTGCCCACCCCGCCGAATACCCGGTCGCCCACCTTGAACTGCTCGACGCCTTCGCCAACGGCTTCGACCACGCCGGCAATCTCGCCGCCCGGCGCGAACGGGCGTTCGGGCTTGAACTGGTAGAGATCGCGGATAATCAGCGTGTCGGGAAAATTGATTGCGCACGCTTTGACCGCGACCAGGACCTGGCCTTTGGCGGGCGTGGGCTCGTCGATCTCGTCGAGCGTCAGCGTTTCGGGACCGCCGACGGCGTGTGTGCGAAGAGCTTTCAAGCGGCTATCTCCGTTCCATGAGCAAGCCATGGCATGTCCTGTGCCTGCCTGCGTTCGTAATCGGTAATCTCGGCGGCGCGCGCGAGTGTCAGCCCGACCTCGTCGAGGCCCTCCAGCAGGCACGATTTTCGAAACGGATCGATTTCGAATGCGAAACGATCCTGGAACAGTGTGGTGACGATCTGGCGTTGAAGGTCGATCGCGATCGGATCTGTCCGCGCCACTTCGAGCAACCGGTCCACCTCGTCCTGCGACAGGACCACCGCCAGGATGCCGTTCTTGAAGGCATTGCCCGAGAAAATGTCCGAAAAGCTCGGCGCGATTACCGCCCGGATACCCAGGTCACGCAAGGCCCAGGCAGCATGCTCGCGGCTCGATCCGCAGCCGAAATTGTCGCCCGCAATCAAGATCGGCGCGCCGGTAAACTGGGGATCGTCGAACACGTTGCCCGTCACCGCCCGCACGGTCTCGAATGCGCCGCGTCCAAGACCCTGCCGGGTAATCGTCTTGAGCCAGTGCGCGGGAATGATCACGTCGGTATCGACGTTCTTGGCCCCAAACGGGATCGCCCGCCCATCAATCTCGCGCAAAGTGTCCATCAGTCGGTCTCTGGCGGCTCGCCCGAAGGGATTACGGGCGGCTGCGTGGGCTTCTTGTCCTTGCGCTTGCTCGCATAAAGCAACGCGGCCGCAACCGCGGCGGAGCCGATCGCTGCGCCCGCGGCAATCGCTTTTCCGGAAATCTTGCTGGTCATCCACTATCCATGCGGGCGCGCCGGGACCGGCGCAAGGGGTCACCTGAGGAAATCGGCTAGGTGCGCCCAAAGCCGCTCTTTGTCCGCCAGCGGCATCGACGCGTAGGCCGGCGAGGAAGACGGCAGATCGATCAACGCAAGGTCGCTGCCGGACAACTGAGGGCGGCCGATTACCGCGCTCTTGCGGCCATTGAACGCAACCGCGCGCAGTTGGGGCAGCGTCGCGACCAGTTGGGGGAGCGGCGCGTGCTCGGCGTCGCGGATCGCCGCATCGAGGCTGCCGATGCGGGTAGCCGAGGCGACGGTATCCCACAGCGCAATGCGCGCCCTGCGCAGCGCCTCGAGCCGCTCGTCGTAATCGAGCACGATCAGGTTGTGCCCGATCGCATTCCCGATCAAGCGCCAGAACAGGTTTTGCGGATGCGCATAATATCGCCGTTCCAAGAGCGAGACTTCGCCCGGCAGGCTGCCGAGGATCAACACCCGTGCATCGGGTGCGGCGACTGGCGCGAAGGCGGACTTGCGCTCGTTCAGCCGACCAACTCGCGAACATCAGTCAACCGGCCGGTGACCGCAGCGGCAGCGGCCATCGCCGGCGACAGGAGATGGGTCCGCGCCCCCGGCCCCTGGCGACCGACGAAGTTGCGGTTGCTGGTCGAAGCGCATCGTTCGCCTGGGGGAACTTTGTCGGGGTTCATCGCCAGACAGGCCGAGCAGCCCGGCTCGCGCCATTCGAGGCCTGCTTCGATGAACACTTTGTCGAGACCCTCGGCCTCTGCCTGCGCCTTCACCAGGCCCGACCCGGGCACCACGATAGCCCACTTTACGCCGGCAGCCTTGCGGCGACCGCGCAGCACGTTCGCGGCGGCGCGCAAGTCTTCGATCCGGCTGTTGGTGCAGCTGCCGATGAACACGTTCTCGATGGCAATCTCGGACAGCTTCTGCCCCGGTTCGAGGCCCATATAGGCAAGGCTTTTGCGCGCCGCCTCGCGCCTGCCCGGATCGGCAAAGCTATCGAGCAGCGGCACGCTGCCGCCGATCGGCGCGACGTCGTCCGGGCTGGTGCCCCAGGTTACGGTAGGCTCGATGAGCGAGGCATCGATCACCACCGACTTGTCGAACGCCGCGCCGGGATCGGTGTGCAGCGTCCGCCACCATGAAACCGCGCGGTTCCAGTCATCACCTTTGGGCGTGTAGGGACGGCCTTCGAGATAGTCGAACACGATATTGTCGGGCGCGATCAGGCCGGCGCGCGCGCCCGCCTCGATGCTCATGTTGCACACGGTCAGGCGGCCTTCGACGCTCATCGTTTCGAACACCGCGCCGCGATATTCGATCACGTGGCCCGTCCCGCCGCCGGTGCCGATCACGCCAATGATGTGCAGGACCAAGTCCTTGGCGGTCACGCCGGGGCCGAGCCCGCCATCCACGCGAATCTCCATTGTCAGCGATTTGCGCAACAGCAAGGTTTGCGTCGCGAGCACGTGCTCGACTTCGCTGGTCCCAATGCCGAACGCGAGCGCGCCGATCCCGCCGTGCGAGGCGGTGTGGCTGTCGCCGCACACGATGGTCGCGCCGGGGAGCGAGAAGCCCTGTTCGGGTCCGACGACGTGGACAATACCCTGCGCCGCGTCGGTCGCACCGATATACGCCACTCCGAATTCCGGTGCGTTGCGCTCGAGGGCGGCGAGTTGCGCGGCACTTTCGGGATCGGCGATCGGCACGCGCTGGCCGCTGGCGTCGAGCCGCGCTGTGGTCGGCAGGTTGTGATCGGGGACGGCGAGCGTCAGGTCGGGTCGCCGCACCGGGCGTCCTGCCACGCGCAGCGCTTCGAACGCCTGCGGACTGGTTACTTCGTGCACCAGGTGCCGGTCGATATAGATAAGGGCGGTGCCCTCGAGGCCATCGGCGTCGCGGGTTTCGACGACGTGAGCGTCCCAGATCTTTTCGTACAAAGTGCGGGGGCGGCTGGCCATGCCGGTTGGCTAGGCCTGCCGCCCCCGGGCGGACAAGATGGGAAATCTTGGCCGTGATAGGGCCTCGCGTTTAGCGGTGACGCGGGGCGTGGTAACGGCCGGCATCGGGCCGGTTGTTGTCGTCGCGGCGCTGAATGGTCAGCTGGCGCTTCACTTGCTCGATGCCGTTGTTGAGATTGGCCAGCTCGTAGCGGGTGAACCCTCCGCGGGCATAAATGCGAAAGGTCTCCTGCAGGCGATCGACCTGTCGATCGAGCTGTTGGGCTTCGCGGTGGGAAATCGTGCGGCGGGTTTCGGCGCGATCGATCTTGTTATCGAGCTGCGCGATTTCCTGCCGCAGCGAGCCTGGATTGAACACGGCGGCCGAGGCCGGAGCGGCAATGCCCAGCGCCAGCGAAGCGGCGAGGGCCGAGGCGACGAGCTGGTTGGCAATGGTCATCTTCGGTTCCTTTGATCTGTACGGATTGTCCCGCACATTCAGAAATAGGTCCGAAAAAATGAACGCCAGAAATACAATCGGTCGCAAGTTGCCGCAGCGATGTAACGGAATGTCGCGGTGGTCTTAACGAGAGTTTTGCGCTAATTGACAGGAATGTCAGCAACTCCGTTCCATTTCCCGATTCGTATCGTCCCTGGCGACATCGACTTCATGGGCCACGTCAACAACGCGCGCTATCTGGGATGGGTACAGGATGCAGTGCTGGCGCACTGGAACAAGCTCGCCCCATCCGATGCGGTTGCCGAACGGCTGTGGGTCGCGCTCAAGCACGAGATCACATATCGCCGCCCCGCGTTCCTCGAGGACGATGTGATCGCGCGCACCGTACTTGAGAAGATCCACGGCGCGCGCGCATTCTACCATACGGTCATCGCGCGCGGCGAAGAAGTGCTGGCCGAGGTCCGATCGAGCTGGTGCTGCGTCGACGCTGGCACGCTGCGCCCGGCGCGCATCGGTGAAGAAATCACCCGGTTCTTCTTTCCCGCCCACTAAAGATACAAAAAGGCGCCCCGCCCTGAAGCGGAGCGCCCTGATGTGTGCCGGCAAGGATTACCCGCGACGGCCGTCACGGTCGCGGCGTTCGTCGCCTAGCCGCTGGCGAAGCTGCTGGATCCGGCTTTGCAGGATCTGCGCCTCGCGCCGGGTAAGCCCGTTGCGGCTGTAATCGCGATATTGCTGGCGCAGATTGTAGACCGCACGGCGCAGGGTCGCCGCTTCACGCTCGGAAATACGATCGCGGCTGTCGGCCCGTTGAATGCGCTGTTCGAGTTGCTGGATCTGGACGCGGATCGCGTTGGCCTGGCCACGGTCATCGTATCGCGAGTTGTTGCGGCGGTCGTAGCGATCGTCGTCACGGCTTTCGTAGCGATCGTCGTCGCGGCTGTCGTAGCGACCGCTGTCCCGGTCACGCGATTGCTCATAGCCGCCGTTGTTGCCGTACTGCGGATATCCTTGCGCCTGCGCAGGAACGGCAGCGGCGAGCGCCGCGCTGCCGATGATCGCGGAAACGACAAATCTGGTTCGGGTGCGCATGTTCAATGCTCCATTCGATGGGCCGGAGAATCAGCCTCGCATTCATGTTTGAACCTTTTAAGATTAACGGGAGTGGACCTGGCGGCACATCCTGCCGCAAGAAATGGTCGCACCCAGCGCAGCTAATCCCTATGTGCCCAGGGTGATGTCCGCTTTCCTTGCCATCCCGATCGTCCTTGCCACCGTGCTGGCGATGGAGGGCATCGCCTGGGCGAGCCACAAGTACGTCATGCACGGATTCGGCTGGGGCTGGCACCGCGACCATCACGAACCCCACGAAGGCGCGCTCGAACTCAACGATCTTTATGCGTTGGCCGGCGCGGCGCTGAGCATCGCGATGTTCGCCGCTGGCAGCCCGATGATCATGGGCACTGGCGCGTGGTGGCCCGGCACCTGGATCGGCCTTGGCGTGCTGCTTTACGGCGTGATCTACACCCTGGTGCACGACGGGCTAGTGCACCAGCGCTGGTTCCGCTGGGTGCCCCGGAGCGGCTACGCCAAGCGGCTGGTCCAGGCGCATAAGCTCCACCACGCGACGATCGGCAAGGAAGGCGGGGTCAGCTTCGGCTTCGTGTTCGCCCGCGACCCGGCCAAGTTGAAGGCCGAACTCAAGGCGCAGCGCGAGGCGGGCGTCGCGGTTGTGCGCGAGAGCGCCCAAGCCTGACCCTGCGCCGCTATTTCCCTACCAGCCGTCCCGCGTGCGCCTGGACCAGCGCGATCATGTTGGGGACGCCCTGGGTGCGGTTGGAGCTCAGTTGATTCCTGAGATCGAACGGGGCGAGCGCGGCTGCGACGTCCATCGTGGCAATTTCCGCAGCGGGCTTGTCCTGCACCGCTGCGATCACCAGCGCGACGATGCCCTTGGTGATCGCCGCGTTGCTGTCGGCAAGGAAGTGGAGGGCGCGCGCGTCGCCGGTGGGATAGACCCACACGCTCGCCGAGCAGCCGCGAACGAGAGTGGCTTCGGTCTGGAGCGCCTGCGGCATCGGCTCGAGATCGCGCCCGAGTTCGATCAACAGGCGATAGCGGTCGTCGGCATCGAGGAAATCGTACTCTTCGGCGATGTCGGCAAGGTCGCGCATGGCGCGCCTCTAACCGACCGGGCCGGCTGAGCCTAGACCCCCAGCCCGCCGGGCCGCGTCAGCGCATAGTAGATCACGTAGAACCACCCGAAGAAGCCCTGGATCGTGGCCCACACGATCGACTTGTGCAGGCTCCAGCTGATCACCACGGCGATTGCGCTGCCGAGGCCGATGCCGGCCTGGGCCGCGCTGCTGCGGATCGCGCTCACAGATCGACCCCGCTGGCGATCGCTTCCAGTTTGCGGATGCGCTCCTTGAGGTCGGACAGCTCGATCCGCGCGGCGCCGAGCGCGCTGCCGGTATCGGGCTCGCGATCAGGACGCGCGGAAACAGGTTCGCGTTCCAGTTCGTGCTCCTTGAGCGAGAGCCAGCCCTGCCAGCCCCGCAGCATCGCGAAGGCGACGATGGCGATCGCCGTCAACGAGGTGGCGGCCAGGACGATCTGTGCATTCATATCGAAAGTCCTCTTCTCGAACTTTGCGTATTTACGACGTTCGGGTGTCGCGCAGCGCCTCGATCTCGTCCGATACGCGGCGCGATTCGAGGGCGGCGGTGGTGTTGCTGTCGGTGGCGATCCGTTCGAGCACGCGGACGCGTTCGCGCAGTTCGGTCACTTCGCGTTCGAGTGAGCGATCGGGTGCGGCGACGCCAGGCGCTTCATTGCCTTGCCTGTCGGTCGTAATCCCGTGCCGGGCGCGATACCTGGCTTTCATGATCTCGGTGAAGCAACCGATGGCGACGATCACGACGATGGCGGTCCACAAGCTCACTGCACTTTCTCCCTCGTGTCGCGCAGGCGTTCGATTTCGTGCGTCAGGCGATAGCCCCCGTCGGTGACGATCCGCTCGATGGTCTCCAGCCGTTCGCGCATTGAGCCGACTTCTGCCTTCAACTGCGCGTTCTCCTGGGTCAGCAACTGGACCCGGGCGGCCGCATCCTTGTCGCTTGCCGGCCGCAGCGACTGGCCCCAGGTGCCTTGCAGCGGATAGCCGTGCTTGATCCTCAGCCGGGTATTATGGACCGACGCGAGAATTCCGAATGCGCCGAGAATGAACCCGCCACCGATCAGGAATCCGAGGTACGGTACGAGGTCGCTTGGCTCCATCAGACGCGCTCCCGCCGTTCGCTGCCGATCGGCACACCACTGTCGCCCGCATCGACGCGCCGCTGGTCACGCAACGCTTCGATTTGGGTCGCAATGTCGTAGCCCTTGTCGGTCACTATGCGTTCGAGCACGCGGACCCGCTCTTCGAGCTCTTTGACGTGGCTGGTGTACTGCGCCGCCTTTTCGGCCGTGGTCTCTGCAGTCGACCGAACGTTCATCTCGGCCAGCTTCTGCTGATGCTTGGTCCAGATCGCGACGATCGGAATCGAAAGTGCGAAGATCGGGATGAGTGCGCCAAGATCCATTGAAAAACTTCCTTTTGGACAGTTCAGCGCAACCGCTCGATTTCGGCGGACAGACGCGGATTGCTGGTTACGTAGTAGGTCTCGACGTCCGCCAGGCGGCGGTCGATGTCGCGGAACTTGCCGCGGATTTCGCGCGCGGTGCGCTGCGGGCTCTGACGGACACGCTGCCAGTACTTCTGCTCTTCGCGATCGACGTAGAGATGCGCCGGCTTCTTGTTGAGCAGCATCCCGGCGATGAAATACCCGGGCAGCAGGATCGGCGCGACGGTAAGCAGCAGGACGATGAAGCCGAGCCGGACCCACAGGACATTGACTCCTGTATAGTCAGCAATGCCCGAGCAGACCCCCATCAGCTTGCTGTTCTGCTTGTCGCGATAAAGCGTGGTGCGGGGGCTGTTCACTTCGCTATTCCTTTCTTTTCGGCCATCATCCGGTCGAGTTCGCGCAAGGGCACGTTGTCGACCTCGCTGTCGGCGATCAGCCGGGCGGGCCGGAATTCGGGATTGTCGCTGACGACCAGGCGCTCGACCGTGTCCATCCGCGCGTCGAGCCGCTTGGCGAGACTGTAGAGTTCATCGAGCAACAATTCATCGTCGGTGGTGATGGTCGCGGCAGTCTTCCACTTCGTTATGTAGTGAAGAATGATCCACGGCAGGGCGATGAACAAAATGCCCACTACGGTGATTGTCTCGAAATCCACGGTCTTCAGCCCTCCTTGGCTTTGTCGTCGCCGGACTGTTCGTCCAGGCCGAGCGCGCGTTTCATTTCTGCAAGTTCGTCGTCGATCTGATCCTTGCCAGCCAGCGCGGCGATCTCGTCCGACAGCGTCGGCTTGCCGCTGCCATCGGCAATGCTCAGCGCATCGGCGCGGCCTTCGGCGTAATCGACCCGCCGTTCGAGCTGGTCGAACCGGCTGAGCGCATCGTCGACCCGCTCGTTGGTCATCAGGCTGCGCAGCTTGACGCGGTTTTCCGCGCTCTCAAGCCGGGCGGCGATCGCGCTCTGGCGGCTGCGCGCTTCGCGCAGGCGGACCTGCAGCTTGTCGATGTCCTGCTCATATGCGCGCAGGGCGTCGTCGAGCACGGCGATTTCCTGCTTGAGCTGGTCGCCCATGTCGGCCGCCTTCTTGCGTTCGACCAGCGCGGCGCGGGCGAGGTCCTCGCGGTCCTTGCTCAGCGCAAGCTGCGCCTTGTCGGCCCAGTCGGCCTGAAGCCGCTCGAGCTTGGTCGTGTGGCGGTGCATTTCCTTCTGGTCGGCGATCGTGCGCGCGGCGCTGGCGCGAACTTCGACCAGGGTTTCCTCCATCTCGAGGATGATCATGCGGATCATCTTGGTCGGGTCGTCCGCCTTGTCGAGCATGTCGTTGAAATTGGCCGCGACGATGTCCCGGGTGCGGCTGAAGATACCCATGAATGCGACTCCGTAGTTAGCGATGTCCCGCTCCGACGAACGGCGCGGGGCGGACTGGGTGGGGGTGCGGCTGCGGCGCAGGCGTTCGACTTCTTCCTCGATCCGGCTCATCCGCCCCGAACCTGAGGAGGGGCGGGCCGAAGCGCTATCGTCGCGGGAGGACTGGTAACCGCGGCGGGGGGTATCGCGCTCCGGCCCTAGGGGGTCGAAAGGATCGTCAGAAGTCGGCTTGTTCACGCCAGCTCCACGGTGTGGATCACCAGGTCCGAAGCGTAAGCAGGGGTCGCCTGGATCTGGCTGCTGAGCGCCACGAACAGCGCCATTGCGGCGACGCTGGCGGTCGCGGCCTGGCCGAGACGGGTCTGCAGAAAGCGGCGGTCGAACATTGGTAGGGTGCTCCGGTGAATAATGTTCACAGAGGAGCAAGGTGCGTGCCAATTCCGATTTACGGATAGCGCAGGGTTTTCGACGAACGGCACGATGGTTTCATTTGCCGACAAATGGGAATTTCCACTATAGGTTGGGCATGGAGCGGGAAAGCCAGTTTATCGGGCAGTCGGGAGCCTTTCTCGACGCGGTCGAGCGCGCCAGTCAGGCCGCGCCGATGCACCGTCCCGTGCTGGTCGTCGGGGAGCGGGGCACCGGCAAGGAACTGATCGCCGAACGCCTCCACCGGCTGTCGACCCGCTGGGGCGAACCGCTGGTGACGATGAACTGTGCAGCGCTGCCCGAAACGCTGATCGAGGCCGAGTTGTTCGGGCACGAGGCGGGCGCCTTTACCGGCGCCACCCGCTCGCGCGCGGGCCGGTTCGAGGAAGCAGATCGCGGCACGCTGTTCCTTGACGAACTGGCGACGCTGTCGATGCAGGCGCAGGAGCGGTTGCTGCGCGCGGTCGAGTATGGCGAAGTCGCGCGCATCGGATCGAACAGGCCGATCCGGGTCGACGTGCGGATCGTCGCCGCAACCAACGAGGACTTGCCGTCGCTCGCCGAGCGAGGTGACTTCCGCGCCGATCTGCTCGACCGATTGAGCTTCGAAGTCATCACTTTGCCCCCGCTGCGGGTGCGCGAGGGGGATATCCTCGTGCTGGCGGAGTTTTTCGGCCGGCGGATGGCGTCGGAGTTGCGGTGGGAGGAATGGCCGGGTTTTGCCGACCATGTGCGCGACAGCCTCGAAAACCACCAGTGGCCGGGCAATGTGCGCGAACTGAGAAACGTGGTCGAGCGCGCGGTCTATCGCTGGAACGATGCCCGCAGCCCGGTCGCTCACGTGGTGTTCGATCCGTTCGAGAGCCCGTGGAAGCCGGCGAGCACGAAGCCGGCGATCTCAGAGACGCAAAGCGGCGCACCTAGGGCTCCCGCTGCCGGGCAAGGCGCAGGCGCACCTGATTACGACCAGATCGGGGATTTGCGCGGTGCAGTCGAATCGCACGAGCGCGCGATCGTCGAACACGCGCTCGGCCGCCACCGATGGAACCAGCGCCAGACCGCAAAGGCGCTCGGACTGTCCTACGATCAATTGCGCCACTGCATCCGCAAGCATGGGCTGATGGAGGCCGAGGAGAGCTGACGGCCTGCTCGTGTTGGGACTTGCGTTCGGCGTTTGCCCGGCCTATCTGCGCGGCTCAATCCCACATCGCAAGACTGAGGGGCTGGCGCCGAAAGGGGCCGGCGCCAAACGCGCTTGCCGCAACGTATATAGAGAACCGTTTGGCCGACATCGCCCGCCTGACCGAATTGATCGAACCCGAAGCGACCGCGCTTGGGTTCGAACTCGTGCGGGTGAAGATCATGCAGTCTGAAGCCGGCGACGGTGCGCAGGCGCTGCAGATCATGGCTGAGGATCCGGCGACCGGGCAACTGGTGATCGAACAGTGCGCCGCGCTCTCGCGCCGGGTGTCGGCGGTGATCGACGCGCTCGACGAAGCCGGTGAAGAACTGATCGAGGGGGCTTACCACCTCGAAGTGAGCTCGCCCGGGATCGACCGCCCGCTGACGCGCGCCAAGGACTTCGCCAACTGGACCGGGCACGAAGTGCGCATCGTGCTCGACAAGTCGGCCGAGGGGCAGCGCACGCTCAAGGGGGACCTGACCGGCATCGACGGCGACCAGGTTACCGTCGACGACCGCAAGGCGGGGCCGGTCACCGTCCCGCTCGCCATGATCCATACTGCCAAGCTCGTCCTTACCGACGCGCTGATCGCCGCCACCAAGCCACTCGACACTTCCGGAGCAGAGGAAGTGGTGGGTGACGCCGATGAAATCCTAGAGACAGAAGAAGAGTGAGATCCCGCTGATGGCCAGTTCGATTTCCGCCAACCGAGCCGAATTGCTCGCGATCGCCAACTCGGTCGCGACCGAAAAGATGATCGACAAGGGCATCGTCATCGAGGCGATGGAAGAGGCGATCCAGAAAGCCGCGCGCTCGCGTTACGGCAACGAAAACGACATCCGCGCCAAGCTCGATCCCGTGAGCGGCGACTTGCGCCTGTGGCGGGTGGTCGAGGTGGTCGAGGAAGTGGAGGATTACTTCAAGCAGGTCAGCCTCGAGCAGGCCGCCAAGCTGCAGCCCGACGCGAAGCTGGGTGACTTCATTGTCGATCCGCTGCCCCCGGTCGATCTTGGTCGCATCGACGCGCAGAGCGCCAAGCAGGTGATCTTCCAGAAAGTGCGCGACGCCGAGCGCGAGCGCCAGTTCGAGGAATTCAAGGACCGCGGTGGCGAGATCATCACCGGGGTGATCAAGTCGGTCGAATTCGGCCATGTGATCGTCAACCTCGGCCGCGCCGAAGGCGTCATCCGCCGCGACCAGCAGATCCCGCGCGAAGCCGCCCGTGTCGGCGAGCGCGTCCGTTCGCTGATTACCAAGGTGGAACGCAACAACCGCGGGCCGCAGATCTTCCTCAGCCGCGCGCACCCCGATTTCATGAAGAAGCTGTTCGCGCAGGAAGTGCCTGAAATCTACGACGGGGTGATTACCATCCAGGCCGCTGCGCGCGATCCGGGCAGCCGCGCGAAAATCGGCGTGATCAGCCGCGATTCGAGCATCGACCCGGTCGGCGCCTGCGTTGGTATGAAGGGCAGCCGCGTGCAGGCGGTGGTCCAGGAATTGCAGGGCGAGAAGATCGACATCATTCCGTGGAGCGAGGACACCGCGACGTTCGTGGTCAACGCGCTCCAGCCGGCGACCGTCAGCCGCGTCGTGCTTGATGAGGACGAGAATCGCATCGAGGTGGTGGTGCCCGACGACCAGCTCAGCCTGGCAATCGGTCGCCGCGGCCAGAACGTGCGCCTGGCCAGCCAGCTCACCGGCCACCAGATCGACATCATGACCGAGGAAGAGGCGAGCGAGAAGCGCACCCGCGAATTCTCCGAGCGCTCGAAGACGTTCGAGGAAGAGCTCGACGTCGACGAAACGCTGTCGCAACTACTGGTCGCCGAAGGTTTCGCCGAGTTGGAAGAAGTCGCTTACGTCGATTTGTCCGAGCTTGCCGGCATCGAAGGGTTTGACAACGACCTCGCCGAAGAGTTGCAAAGCCGGGCGGTCGAGGCGCTTGAGCGCCGCGATGCCGCCTATCGCGAGGAACGTCGCGCGCTCGGCGTCGAAGATGCGCTTGCCGAAATCCCCAACCTGACCGAGGCGATGCTGGTCACGCTCGGCAAGGCAGGCATTAAGACGCTCGACGATCTCGCAGATCTGGCGACCGACGAGCTGATCGCCAAGAAGCGCGAAGCCCCGCGCCGCCGCCAGCCCACCCCGAGCGACGGACCGCGCCTGCGCAGCGACAAGCCCAAGCCCGAGGACAAGGGCGGCGTGCTTGGCGAATACGGCCTGTCCGAAGAACAGGGCAATGAGATTATCATGGCTGCCCGCGCGCATTGGTTCGAAGACGAAGAGGCTCCGGCTTCGACTGAGGAGGCCGTGAATGCGGACTCCGAACAATGAGCGCCTGACGCCCGACATCGTTGAGGCTTCGGGCCGGGACCCGCGTGAAGGTAGCTCCTTCACGGGCCCTGACCCGCGTCCGCGCAAGGCCGAGCCCGAGCGTCGCTGCATATTGTCCGGCGAGCACGGTACCCGCGACCAGCTCGTGCGCCTCGCTATTTCTCCAGACGGCATGGTCCTGCCCGACCCGCTGGCGCGTGCTCCCGGCCGGGGCGCGTGGCTGAGCGTTTCGCGCAGCGAACTCGAAACCGCTCTGGCAAAGGGCAAGCTGAAAGGCGCGCTGGCCCGGGCGTTCAAGGGGGAAGCGCTGACCATTCCCGACGACCTGCCTCAGCGGATCGAGGACGCGCTGGGGCGCGTGCTGCTCGATCGGCTAGGCCTCGAAATGCGCGCCGGACACCTTATCTTGGGGTCCGAACGGATCGCCGAACACGCGCGCGGCGGCGCGGTCGATTTGCTGCTTCACGCATCCGATGCGAGCGCCGACGGCAGCCGAAAGCTCGACCAGGCGTGGCGGGTGGGAAGTGATGCAGAAGGTTCGGGCCAGACCGGAGTGGCCTTGCCACTGGACCGGGCGGCTTTGTCTGTGGCAATGGGCCGCGACAACGTCGTCCACATGGCGCTGGCTGATCCGGCCGCTGCCGCGCGGGTGTCTCTCGCGCTGGGGCGCTTGATGCATTTCCTCGGCGCTACACGCCCCGCAACGAATTCCGGTGAGCCCAAGCTCGCCGACCCGGACGATTGATCGAAGGACGAAGACCAGTTTTATGACCGACAGCACCGACACTCCGCGCGAACGCAAGCCGCTTGGTATCAAGCGCTCGATCGACGCGGGCGAGGTCAAGCAGACCTTCAGCCACGGCCGTACCAACAAGGTAGTGGTCGAGGTCAAGCGTCGCCGCCTGGTCGGCAAGCCGGGCGAGGTCGCTCCCGATCCTGTGCCCGAAGCGGTCGCACCCCCGCCGCCTCCGCCGCCCGCTCCGGTCGCTGCAGCGCCCGCGCCGCGCAAGCCTGCGTCTTCGAACGAGACCCCGCAGGAACGCGTCGCCCGCCTCCAGCGTGAAGCGGCCGAAGATCGGCTGCGCACTGCCGAACAGGCGAGTCGGCGTGAAGAAGAAGAACGCATCCAGGCGATCGAGGGCGACAAGCGCCGTACCGACGCCAAGCGCGATGCCGCCGAAGCGCCTGCGCCCGAGCCGGTCGCCGAGACCGCGCCTGCACCGACGGCGGCCGAGGAGGCCCCTTCCGAAGATGCGACAGTTGAAACCAGCGCCGAAGCAAGCGCCGAAGCCAGCCAAGACACCGCCGAAGTTGGCGAAACGGCAACCGCGCCGCGTCGTTTCACGCCCGTAGCTCGTCCGGAGGTCAAGCGCCCCGAGCCGAAGAAAAAGGACGAAAAGCGCCCAGCCGACAGGACCGAACGCGGCGGCGAAGATACTCGGCGCTCGGGCAAGCTGACCGTCACCCGCGCGCTCAACGAAGACGAAGGCCGCCGTGCGCGTTCGCTCGCCGCGCTCAAGCGCGCCCGCGAAAAGGAACGCCGCGTCCACGGAGGTCCTTCGACTCCGCGCGAAAAGCAGGTCCGCGACGTGGTCGTGCCCGAGGCGATCACGGTGCAGGAACTCGCCAACCGGATGGCCGAAAAGGGCGCCGATCTGGTCAAGGCGCTGTTCAACCTGGGAATGATGGTCACCGTCAACCAGACGATCGATCAGGATACCGCCGAACTGCTGGTCGAGGAGTTCGGACACAACGTAACCCGCGTGTCGGCAAGCGACGTCGATATCGTGTCGAGCGAAGACACCGATGCCGACGACACGCTGGTGGCGCGTCCTCCGGTTGTCACGATCATGGGCCATGTCGATCACGGCAAGACTTCGCTGCTCGACGCGCTGCGCGGGACCGACGTGGTCAAGGGCGAGGCCGGCGGGATCACCCAGCATATCGGCGCCTACCAGATCACCACCAAGTCGGGTAAGAAGGGCGAGCAGGGAAGCAAGGTCACTTTCCTCGACACCCCCGGCCACGCCGCGTTCACCGAAATGCGCGCACGCGGCGCCAACGTCACCGACATCGTGATCCTGGTAGTCGCGGGCGATGACGCGATCATGCCGCAGACGATCGAGGCGATCGCGCACACCAAGGCGGCCGGCGTGCCGATGATCGTGGCGATCACCAAATCCGATCGTCCCGAGTACAACGCGCAGAAAATCCGCGAACGCCTGCTCGAGCACGAAGTGATTGTCGAGGGGATGAGCGGCGACGTGCAGGATGTCGAAGTCTCGGCCAAGACCGGCGCCGGCCTCGACGAGCTGGTCGAGAAGATTCTCCTCCAGGCCGAACTGCTCGAACTGAAGGCCAATCCCGAGCGCGATGCAGAAGCGATCGTGATCGAGGCGCAGCTCGACAAGGGTCGCGGTCCGGTCGCGACAGTTCTGGTCACTCGCGGCACATTGAGGCGCGGCGACACCTTCGTGGTCGGCACCGAGAGCGGCCGTGTGCGCGCGCTGGTCGACGACAAGGGCAAGCAGGTCAGCGAAGCCGGGCCGTCGGTGCCGGTCGAAGTGCTCGGCCTGGGCGGCGTGCCCGATGCCGGTGAACAGATGACCGTGGTCGAGAACGAACAGCGGGCGCGCGAAGTGGCGCAATACCGCCAGGAGCAGGCGACCGCCAAGCGCACCGCGCTCGCGCCGACCAACTTCGACACGATGTTCTCCAATCTGAAGAGCGACGTGGTCGAATACCCGGTCGTGGTGAAGGCCGACGTCAAGGGTTCGGTCGAGGCGATCGTCAACGCGCTCCACGCGATCTCGAACGACGACATCAAGGTGCGCGTGCTGCACGCAGGCGTCGGTGCAATCACCGAGAGCGACGTGATGCTCGCTGCGGCGTCAAAGGCACCGATCATCGGTTTCAACGTGCGCCCCAACCCCAAGGCGCGCCTGCTGGTCACGCGCGACCGGGTGGAGATGAAGTATTTCGACGTCATCTATCACCTGACCGAAGAGATCAGCAAGGAAATGGCCGGTGTGCTCGGGCCCGCTCAGGATCGAGAACGTGCTCGGCCGCGCAGAGGTCAAGCAGGTTTTCCCTGCGGGCAAGAAGGACAAGGCAGCCGGTTTGCTGGTCCTGGAAGGCGCCATCCGCAAGGGCTTGTTCGCCCGTCTCACGCGGGCCGACGTCATCGTTTCGGCGACCACCATCCAGTCGCTGCGGCGCTTCAAGGACGACGTCGACGAGGTGCGCGCAGGGCTCGAATGCGGCGTCGTGCTGGCCGATACCAACGACATCAAGCCGGGTGACAACCTCGAAGTGTTCGAGGTCGAGGAACGCGAACGGATTCTCTAGCGCATGGCCCGCTACGCCGCATTTCTCGGCAGCATCAATGTCGGCGGCAACCGCCTGGCTATGGTCGATTTGCGCGAGGCGCTCGAGCGCGAGGACTTCGAGGAGGTGGAGACGGTCGTTGCCAGCGGCAACGTGCTGTTCTCGCATGACGAGCGGCCGTCTGACGGATTGTCGGACAAGCTCGCCTACATCCTGCGCGACCGGTTCGATATTGACAGCTTCGTCGCGGTCCGCAGCCGCGACGAAGTGCGCGCGGCGATCGAGGGCAATCCGTTTCACCGGGCAGGGGAGGACAAGTTCGTCCACACCCACTTCCTCGCCGGCCAGCCGTCCAGCGAGCAGTTCGCGGACATTATCGAAGCTTACGCCCAACGCGGGCCCGAGAAGCTCGCTGCCGGAGATCGCGCGCTGTACATCGATTTTCTTGACGGGGTGGCGGGCAGCAAGCTCACCGCGGCTTTCATCGAGCGTCGGCTCGGTTGCCGTGGCACCGCGCGCAACATGACGTCACTCAAGCGCATCCTTGCCAAGATGGACGAGGCCGCCTGATGGTGCAAAAGCCCGCCACGCCCGAACAGCAATCGGTCCGCGTGCTCAAGGTGGGCGAGCGGGTGCGCCATATCCTGTCCGAGCTGCTCGCGCGCGGCGAGGTGCACGACGACGTACTGACCGCCCACACGGTCTCGGTCACCGAGGTGCGGATGACGCCTGACCTGCGCAACGCGATCACTTACGTGAAGCCACTGCTGGGCGAGGACGAGGACGTGGTGCTCAAGGCGCTGCGTACCAACACCGCGTTTTTCCAGCGTGAGGTGGCCAAGCGCCTCGGCCTCAGGTTCGCGCCGAAACTGCAGTTCAAGCCCGACGAAAGCTTCGACGAGGCCGAGCGCATCGAACGGTTGCTGACCGATCCGAAGGTTGCGCGGGACTTGGGCGACGATCCAGCCGCCGAGGACTGATGGCCAAGCTCTATTTCTACTACGCCAGCATGAACGCGGGGAAAAGCTCGACCCTGCTGCAGGCGGATTTCAATTACCGCGAGCGCGGAATGCGCACGATGCTGTGGACCGCGCGGCTCGACACCCGCGGCGAGGGCATGGTGCGCAGCCGCATCGGTCTCGAGACCGACGCGCACCTTTACTCGCCCGAGACCGATCTGTGGGGCGCCGTTACCGCTGCGCACCGCACCGAACCATTGGACTGCGTCCTGATCGACGAGGCGCAATTCCTGACGCCCGCACAGGTGTGGCAATGCGCGCGCTTGGCGGACGACGATGGCATCCCGGTGATCTGCTACGGCCTGCGTACGGATTTCCAGGGCGAACTGTTTCCCGGCTCGGCAGCGCTGCTCGGGATCGCCGACAAGCTCGTCGAGCTCAAAGGCGTGTGTCACTGCGGGCGCAAGGCGACGATGAACTTGCGGGTCGATGCTTCGGGTGCCGCAGTCAAGGAAGGCGAGCAGACCGAAGTCGGCGGCAACGAGCGCTATGTCGCGCTGTGCCGAAGGCACTTCTCCGAAGCAATTGGTCGCCTCCACTTCAGCGGAGGCACTCGGCAGCACTACATGAGCGGCATGTCCGAAACGCTTCAGCTTGCGCTGCTCCTCGTCCCGTGCCTGATCGTCGCCATCGTATTCCACGAGGTCGCGCACGGATGGGCGGCGCTGGCGTTAGGCGATCCGACCGCCAAGGAGCGCAAGCGGCTCACGCTCAACCCGATCCGCCACATCGATCCGGTGGGCACGCTTCTGGTCCCGGGCGCCCTGGCATTGTTCGGCGGGCCAGTGTTCGGCTGGGCCAAGCCGGTGCCGGTCAATTTCAGCCGGCTGAAGAAATCCGCGCCTCGGCATGATGCTGGTGGCGGCCGCCGGGCCCTGGCAACCAATATCGTGCTGGCGACGCTGGGCGCAGTCGATGCTCGGGTTGTATGCCGGATCGCTCGACGGGCCGCCCGCGGGAGTGAGCGAGTACGTATTCGGCGGGCTGCAGTTGTTCATCCTGATCAACGTGTTCCTTGCCTTGTTCAACCTGCTGCCGATCCCGCCGTTCGACGGCTCGCATATCGTCGAAGGGCTGTTGCCGCCGCGTCGATGGCGGTGCATTACGCCAAGCTGCGCAACCTCGGCATGCTGCTGTTCGTGGTGCTGATCGCGATTACCTGGGCGTTTCCCGACAGCGGCATCATCGAGCGCGTAGTCGGGCCGCCGGTCGAATGGGCCCAAGGCTGAGTTCTTTGGCCTGGCGGAATGGGTCGCGCGCGCGGTCTGGGCGTGACGCCGCACCTGCCGCCTTCGGGCTGGCTGATCCTCGACAAGCCGCGCGGGCTCGGATCGACCCAGGCGGTCGCTGCCGTGAAGCGCAATCTGCGTGAAGCGGGCTACGGCAAGGTCAAGATCGGCCACGGCGGTACGCTCGATCCGCTGGCCGAAGGCGTGCTTCCAATCGCACTGGGCGAGGCGACCAAGCTAGCCGGGCGGATGCTCAACGCGAGCAAGGTCTACGAATTCACGCTGCGCTTCGGCGACGAGACCGACACGCTCGATACCGAAGGCGCGGTGGTGGCGAGCAGCGATCTACCGGCCGACAGCTCCCGCGATCGCGGCCGTATTGCCGCGCTTCACTGGACCGATCGAGCAGGTGCCGCCGGCCTATTCGGCGCTCAAGGTCGACGGCCAGCGCGCTTACGACTTGGCGCGGGCGGGTGAGCAGGTGGAACTGGCAACGCGGAAGCGTGACGGTGTTCGCGCTGGACCTGGTATCCGCCTCGGAAGACGCAGTCACCCTGCGCGCCCACGTCTCCAAGGGCACGTACGTCCGGTCCCTTGCACGGGACATCGCACGCGCTCTCCAAACGGCCGGGCATGTCACTTATCTCAGGCGTACGAAGGCGGGTCCGTTCGCCCTCGAACAGGCGATTTCGCTGGACTTGCTGAACGAAATCGGTAAGGGCGCGCCGCTTGAAGATCACCTCCTGCCGTTAGAGGCGGGGCTGGACGGTATCCCGGCCCACGAACTCGATCGGACAAGCGCGCAGGCCGCCCGTCAGGGCAAAACCTTGTCCGATCAAGCTTTGCCCGACGGGCTCTTTTTCGCGCGATGCGCCGGCGTGCCGGTGGCGCTGATGGAGACCGAAGGGGGGACGGCGAAAGTCGTCCGCGGCTTCAATTTCCCCGATACCGTGAAAGATGTTTGAATGACCATTACCGCCGAAAAGAAACAGGAAGTCATCAAGGACAACGCCCGCGATCCCAAGGATACCGGCAGTCCCGAAGTCCAGGTCGCGATCCTCACCGAGCGTATTCGCAACCTGACCGAGCACTTCAAGGGCCACCACAAGGACAACCATTCGCGCCGCGGCCTGCTGATGATGGTCAACAAGCGCCGCACCCTGCTCGCCTATCTCAAGAAGATCGACGTCGAGCGGTACAATGCGCTGATCGCGAAGCTCGGGCTTCGCAAGTAAGAATTCTCGAAGGGGCGGCCCGAGGGTCGCCCTTTCTCGTATAGGGGCGCGGATGCATCCGGCATCCGGCCTTTGGGGCGACAGAAAAGCCCCGCACCGTACCGGGACGGATTACCCGGCAGCAAATCCCGCCGATGCAATTGGGCCGGCGGGCGAAGGAAAACCTACATGTTCGACACCAAAACCGTATCGATGGAGTGGGGCGGCAAGACCCTCACTCTGGAAACCGGGCGTATTGCCCGCCAGGCCGACGGGGCCGTGCTGGCCACCTATGGCGAGACCGTGGTGCTGTGCGCCGTGACCGCCGCCAAGTCAGTGAAAGAGGGCCAGGATTTCTTCCCCCTCACCGTCCACTACCAGGAAAAGTTTTCATCCGCCGGGCGCATCCCGGGCGGCTTCTTCAAGCGTGAGCGCGGCGCGACCGAAAAGGAAACGCTGACCAGCCGCCTGATCGACCGTCCCGTCCGTCCGCTGTTCCCCGAAGGGTTCTACAACGAGATCAACGTGATCGCGCAGGTCATGTCGTTCGACGGCGAGACCGAGCCCGACATCGTCGCGCTGATCGCCGCCTCGGCTGCCCTGACCATTTCCGGCGTGCCCTTCATGGGCCCGATCGGCGCCGCGCGCGTAGGCTACGTCGACGGTGAATACACCCTCAACCCCAAGCAGAGCGATGCCGCCAATGGCGACCTCGACCTGATCGTGGCTGCCACCGGCAACGCCGTGATGATGGTTGAATCCGAAGCCAAGGAGCTGACCGAAGAGGTTATGCTGGGCGGCGTGATGTTCGCGCACGACGAGATCAAGAAGGTCGTAAACCTGATCGTCGATCTGGCCGAGCAGGCTGCCAAGGATCCGTGGGACGTCAACACTGCCGACGACAAGGCCGAAATGAAGTCGGCCATCAAGGCGATGATCGGCGACGACATCGCGGCCGCCTACAAGACCACCGACAAGTCGGACTCGCTCGAACATGCTCAACGCCGCCCGCGACAAGGTCAAGGCGCACTACGCGTCCGACCAGTTCGACGGCCAGACCCGCATGACCGCTGGCAAGCTGACCAAGAAGATCGAGGCCGACATCGTTCGCGGCGCGATCCTCAAGGACGGCCAGCGGATCGACGGGCGCAAGACCGACCAGGTTCGCCCGATCGAGGCGATGGTTGGCTTCTTGCCCCGTGCGCACGGTTCGTCGCTGTTCACCCGCGGCGAAACGCAGGCGATCTGCACGACCACCTTGGGCACCAAGGACAGCGAACAGATGATCGATGGCCTGGAAGGGCTGTCGTATTCGAACTTCATGCTGCACTACAACTTCCCGCCCTATTCGGTCGGCGAAGTGGGCCGCTTCGGGGCGCCTTCGCGCCGCGACATCGGTCACGGCAAGCTGGCATGGCGCGCGCTGCGTGCGGTGCTGCCGAGCAAGGAAGACTTCCCCTACACCATCCGCGTTCTGTCGGACATTACCGAGAGCAACGGCTCGTCGTCGATGGCGACGATCTGCGGCGGCTGCCTGTCGATGATGGACGCCGGCGTGCCGGTAACCCGTCCGGTCTCGGGCATCGCGATGGGGCTGATCCTCGAAGGCGACCAGTTCACCGTGCTCAGCGACATTCTCGGCGACGAGGATCACCTGGGCGACATGGACTTCAAGGTGGCCGGAACCGAGCAGGGCATCACCTCGCTGCAGATGGACATCAAGGTCGCGGGCATCACCAAGGAAATCATGACTCAGGCGCTCAGCCAGGCGAAGGCCGGCCGCGCGCACATCCTGGGCGAGATGACCAAGGCGCTCGGTTCCTCCCGTAGCGAACTGTCGGCGCACGCGCCGCGGATCGAGACGATGCAGATCGACAAGTCGAAGATCCGCGACATCATCGGAACCGGTGGCAAGGTGATCCGCGAGATCGTCGCCGAGACCGGCGCCAAGGTCGACATCGACGACGAAGGCCTGATCAAGATCAGTTCGAGCGACGTCAGCCAGATCGAGGCCGCGCGCAAGTGGATCTCGGGCATCGTGGAAGAAGCCGAAGTCGGCAAGATCTATGATGGCAAGGTCGTCAACATCGTCGATTTCGGTGCGTTCGTGAACTTCATGGGCGGCAAGGACGGTCTGGTGCACGTCTCCGAGATGCGCAACGAGCGGGTCGAGAAGCCGACCGACGTCGTGTCCGAAGGCCAGGCAGTAAAGGTCAAGGTTCTCGAGATTGATCCGCGCGGCAAGGTTCGCTTGTCGATGCGGGTGGTCGACCAGGAAACCGGCGAAGCGCTGGAGGACACCCGTCCCCCGCGTGAAGCCCGCGAGCCCCGCTCGGGCGGCGGTGGCGGCGGTGACCGTGGCGATCGTCGCGGGCCCCGCAGCGGTGGCGGCGGTGGTGACCGCGGCGGCCGTGGCGGCGGCGGCGGACGCGGCGGCGACCGCGATCGTGGTCCCCGGCGCGAAGGCGGCGGCGACGATCGTCCTTCGGGCGGCGAAAGCCACATCCCGGCGTTCCTCAAGGACGACTAAGTCCGGCGCATGACTATCGAAAAGGCCGCGGGGGCAACCTCGCGGCCTTTTTCATTTTATGCCATAGGCCGAGACGACATGATCCCACGTGAAACCATTGCCACCGCCCGCATTCCCGGCGGAGAGACGCTGGAGCTGGTGCGCCACGGAACCGACCATATCGTCATGCTCGGGCGTGACGAGCTGATGGGCACGCGGATGCGCTTCTCCGAAGAGCAACTCGCCGAACTGACGCTCGATCGGCTCGAAAATACGGCCCCCCGACTGCTGATCGGCGGCTACGGCATGGGGTTCACCTTACGCGCCGCTCTCGCTCGGATCGGGCCCAAGGGTCATGTCACGGTGGCCGAAATCGTGCCCGAGATCCTCGACTGGGCGCGCGGACCGCTCGCCGGACTGACCGGCGATACCCTGTCCGACAACCGCGTCACGATCGAATTATGCGATGTCGCCGCACTGATCGACGACGCCGGAGACGGCACTTCGCCGCTGTACGATGCGATCATGCTCGACGTCGACAACGGACCCGACGGGATCGTGCGCGTGGGCAACGAGCGGCTTTATACCCGCACAGGGCTCGCGCGCGCACGCGATGCGCTGGCACCCGGCGGCCTGCTGGCGGTGTGGTCCGCCGGCCCCGATCCCAAGTTCGTCAAGCGGCTGGACGACGCCGGCTTCGCGGTCGAGGAACGGTTCGTTCGCGCGCGCCCCAACAACAAGGGCCCGCGCCACACGATTTGGTTCGCGCGCCGGCCCGAGTCGCGCTCCTAGCTCTGCTGGAGGCGCATTCGCCCGAGAAAATCGCGTTTGCCGATGGCCACGCCTTTCATCCGCAGGATGTCGTAGGCGGTCGCCGCGTGGAAATAGAAGTTTGGCTGGCTGAAGCTGAGCAGGAAGTCCTCCGCCGTGAATGGCATGCGGAACTCGCGCATCTGGAAGTGCATCGGCGTGCCGATTTTCGCCTCGAGCTCGTCCTCGGTTACGACTTCGACGGTCGTCACCGCCTCATCAAGCTTGGCGCGCAAGCCAGCAAAATCCTGCGGCGGCGCTTCCATGTGCGGCGAAAAAACGCCCGCGCGCAGACCGTCGATCGCGCCGGCGGTGTGAGTGGCGACGCTTTTGACCTGGTAGGCGAACGGAAGCATCTCGTCATGGAGGCATGCGCCGATGATGGCGCCGGGCTCACTGCCTTGCTCGCTGCACCAGGCTTCGGCCTTGTCGATCAGTCCGCGCGTGGTTCCCAGCATTTGCAGCGCGCCCGGAATGAAAGCGGCGTGAAGCGAAAGCGGCATCGAATAACTCCCTTCAGGCAAAAGGCCCGGCGTCTTGCGACGGCCGGGCCCTTGAATTCGTGATCCTTAGCGAACCCGCGGCCCGCCGAACGGCAGTGGCGGAGGGGGACGGCGCGCACCACGAGGCAGCTGGGCCTGATACGCCCGCCCGCAGTGCGCCACGCAATAGGGAAAGCCGGGGTTGACCGCCTCGCCGCAGAAATGGAAATCAGCCTCGCCCGGATGGCCCATGGGCCAGCGGCAGACCCGGTCGTTAAGATCGAGCAAGGTGGTCTTTTCGGCGATATCGACGCTGGGCTTGGCGGGTACCAGCCGGCGCGGGGGCGCGGGCGGGATCGGCGGTTGCTGATCGCCCGGGCCTTGGCGCAAGAAGCCGCCTGGGCCGACCGAAACGATCCGCGGCATCGAGGACGAGGCATTGGGGAGCGGCTGGCTTGGAATGTCCGAGCGCGGGGCAGGGCGCGGCTCGGGGTCCGCGGCGCGCGGCGTCGGGGCAACGGGTCGCTTGGCAATGGGCTTGGCGGCGGGCGGCGCCGCGGTTGCCTTCTGCTCGGGCTTGTCGTCGTTCGGCTTAACCGGAGACGGCCGCGCCTTGAGGCCCAGGCGGTGGGCCTTGCCGATCACCGCATTGCGGCTGACCCCGCTCAGCTCTTCGGCGATCTGACTGGCGGTGGAGCCGCCTTCCCACATCTTCTTCAAGGTGGCGATGCGTTCGTCGGTCCAGCTCATCGGGTCGGTTCTAATCCTGTTCTTCGGTACGCTTGCGTGAAAAGGCGCTTGGCACTAGTCGCCGCGCCATGCCCGATCAAGCCCAGTCACTTGCTCCCTCGGTGTCAAACGCAAAGCGCGAAACTGCGTCACGCCAAGGATTTCATCCGCGAGGGACACCGGTGATCCTCGGGATCAATCGTATCGGGTTGTGGAGCCTCTATATTAAGGAGGTTCGCCGGTTTCTCAAGGTCCAGACGCAGACGATCTGGGCCCCGGCCGTCACCACGCTGCTGTTTCTGGTCATTTTCACGCTCGCACTGGGGGGGCAGGGGGCCGATCGTCGCGCGAGGTGCTCGGCGTGCCGTTCGCGACGTTCGTTGCGCCGGGCCTGATCGTGATGGGCATGATGCAGAACGCGTTTGCCAATTCGAGCTTCAGCTTCCTCTCGGGCAAGATCCAGGGGACCATCATCGACCTGCTTATGCCGCCGCTTTCGAACGGCGAGCTGATGGCTGGCATCGTCGGCGCGGCGGTGACCCGCGCGATCGCCGTGGGCCTCGCGGTAGGCGCAGCGATGCTGCTGTTTCCCGGCGTCAGTCTCGCGATCGCGCATCCCTGGGCAGTGGTCTGGTTCGGACTGATGGGCGCCACGATGCTCGCGTTGCTCGGACTGATAACCTCGATCTGGGCGGAAAAGTTTGACCACGCGGCGGCGGTCACCAACTTCGTTGTTGCCCCGCTGAGCCTGCTGTCGGGCACATTCTACGTGATCCACAACCTCGCGCCTGTGTTTCAGGCGATCAGCCGCGCCAACCCGTTCTTCTACGTGATCTCGGGCTTCCGCTTCGGCTTCCTCGGCCGCAGCGATATTGGCGACAGCAACATGGCGGTGGTGCACAGCGCGCTCGGGCTGGGTATGTTCAACGCGCTGCTGGCGCTCGCCGCGTACCTGCTGCTGCGATCGGGGTGGAAGCTGAAGAGCTAGTGGCTCAGTCCGCGACGCAGGCGGTAACGGCCTTCGTCGAATTGCTCGAACAGTTCGGGTACTTGCGGGTGATCGACGGGGCCGTTTTCGGCGTCGGGTAGCAGGTTTTGCTGGCTGACATAGGCGACGTAGCTGCTGTCGGCATTTTCGGCCAGCAAGTGGTAGAACGGCTGCTCCCGGCTCGGCCTGACCGCCGCGGGAATTGCCTCGTACCATTCGTCACTGTTGGCAAACACCGGGTCGATATCGAACACCACCCCGCGGAAATCGAACATCCGGTGGCGCACGACCTCTCCGACCGCGAAACGCGCTGATATGTGCCGCGGCGCCTCAATCGTGCGGCCGGCCTGGGGAGAAAAGAACTGTGCGCGATCCATGGGGGAAATATAAGCCTCTGAGGTTGCCAAACAAGCGTCATCGCGGGGTTGTTCCCCGCACAGGTCCGCGTGCGCGAGGTGGGGACTTGGCAAGTGCACGGCGCTCGGCTAGGCGGCGCGCTCGTTTCGACCAGGGTCCTTTGCGGAACCAAGTGCACGAACCCTCGCGGAGAGGTGGCAGAGTGGTCGAATGCACCGCACTCGAAATGCGGCATACGGGAGACCGTATCGAGGGTTCGAATCCCTCCCTCTCCGCCATTTACCGAATGCGAGCGATGCGGCGGCAGTAGCGCAACTGCGGCGCGAACCAGTGCTATGGCGCGGCCATGAAGTCGGACAACAACAAGGTTTTATTCGTCGCGCCGGCGGTAAATGTGGGCATTGCTGTTGCGAAATTCGTCGCCGCCGGCTGAGCGCAGCCGAAGCCGAACGCATGGTGTGCGAAATCGAATGCTCGCTACAGGCCGGGTTTTCGTTGATTTATCGCGTCCATGTCCGGCTCACGAGAACGCGGGCGCGAAGTTCGGGGCGGAAAGAGGACTGCTCAAAGGCCAATCTTGACGCCTGCCCAAATGGCGCGCGGCGCTCCATAGTCGATCGAACCGCCCTGGTTTCGGGTGACGATGGTTTCATCGGTCAGGTTTTCCCCGCGCACCACAAGCGCCACGCGCTGCGAAAGCGGAAACTGCGCGAACAAGTCGAGCGTGGTGGCGGCGGGGAGGACGTCGGTCTCCAGGTCGTCCTCGAATTGCGCGCCGACGTGGCGCAGCGTTGCGGCGAGCACTGCGTCGGTCGTCGGCCGCCAGCTCAAAGTACCGCTGGCGGACCATCGCGGGGTCTGGGCAGGGCGGTTGCCGTCGAGCGCGGCCGCCGCACCGGACCCGCGCGCCCTGGCGTCGGTCCAGGCAAGCGAGCCGGCAAACCCGAAGCTTTCCATGGTAATGCGCGCGCTGGCCTCCACGCCGCGCGCCCGGATCGCGTCGATGTTCTGCCGCTGGCGCAAGTTGGGGCCAACGGTGACGTTGGCGATCGCATGCTTCACTTTGTTGTCGAACGCGGTGAGCGACAAATCGACCGCCGCCGCCGGCGCGAAATCGAGCCCGGCCTCGTATCCTTCCAGCCGCTCGTTCGCGAGCTCAGAATTGGCCTGGGTAACGACCGGGAACACCGTGAACGGCCGGTACAGTTCGTTGAGCGTCGGCAGCCGCAGTCCTGTGTACGCCGCCGCGCGCAGACGGAGTCCGCCGCCCATCCGCGCGACCGCGCCCCCGCGGAACGAGCCTTCCCAGCCCGCGCGGTCTGGATAAGCGGTGTCGGTTACCGTCAGGCCCGCTGCGCTTCGCGCAATGAAGAACCCGCGCGTGATGCTGTACCGGTCCGCTCGCGCGCCGGCAGTCAGAGTGAGCGAGCCCAGCGTGACGTCGTCCTCCACGAACAGCCCGAGGTCGCTATTGACCCCGCCGGCGTTGCGCCGCTGGGTGACCGCGCCGGTGACGGTGCTGATCGCGTTCTCGAACAGCTCGCCGCTCGATTTGCGGTAGTCGAGACCGAGCCGCAGCACGTTGGTCTCGCCGGTCGGCGGTCGCAGCTCGAACTTGCCGCCGACACCGGTAGCCGGGGTATTGCGCTGGTCCAGCGTCGGCACGAATGCGGTCGAGCTGACGACGATATTGGTGAAGTTGCGCGCCTGAACGTAGCCGAGCAGATCAAACTGCCAGCGGCCTCGTCCGACCAGGCGGAGCGATCCGTCGTGCCCTTCCATCGTGGTGTCGGCGCCGGCAAACCGCAGGGTGCGCGCGTCATGGAACGCGAGGCCGCGCGCCTGAAGGTCGATGGTGTCGGTCAGCGGGGCCACGCCACGCAACTGGACTGACCACGCATCATAGGCCGCGCGCACGCTGGCCGGGACGCGCTGGGCCCGCGGGGTGGTCCAGAACCCCTCGCCACGGTCCCACCGCGCGGACAGGGCCGCGAAGCCCGCGCCGAGGCGCGGGGCAATCGTCGCGCTGGCCTCGGTCTCGCCGCGGTCGTTGACCAGCGCCTGGCCGCTCACCAGACCGAGCGTTCCGGCATCGGCGCTGGTCAGCTCGATCGTGCCCGCCAGCGCGCCTGCGCCGAACGGGCCCGAACCGCCGCCGCGAGTCACCCGCGCGCTCGCCAGTCGCTCGGGCGCGATTGCGCTGAACGGAATGTAGCCGAAGAACGGATCGGCCATCGGCACCCCGTCGAGCAGCACTTGTGCCCGGCTCGAGGCGTTGCCGCCAAGCGCGCGCAGGGTGACGCCTTGCGCGCTCGGGTTGGACGAGCGGCTGTCGGACCGGCGGAACTGCTGGAAACCAGCGACCGACGACAGCGCATCCTCGATCCGCCCCGATCCGGTCGAAACGAGCGTCGCCCGGTCAAGCACCGTGGTATCGTAAGCCGGTGTCGCCGGGGTATCGGGCAAGCCGTTGCCGGTAACCACGATTACCGTGGGCGAGGAGTTCCTGGCCTCATCCCGATCTTGCGCGGCGCCTGCGGTGCCAGCGAGCACCCAGGGCAACGCCAGCGGTGCGAGCCAGATCGATGGGGAGCTTGGGGTCATGACAATTCCAGGTGGCGCGACGATCGCCCGGCCCTAGCCCGTGCCGAGGCTGGAAGGGAAGTGCACGCCGGCTTGGGCAAGCTGTCCGGTCTATTTTAGCGATACAAGTTTCTGGCGAACCGGCGCGGCGACGGCTGGTTGCGCCGACGAGATGGCCGGCTTACCCCTCTGGCACTTCGATCTCGAGGATCTGGAGTGCGTCTGCCACACCGGCGAAGGGCAGCACCTCGCCCACTTCGGCGCCGAGCATCGCGAGACACAGCGGTGCCTTGAACGAAACCAGGCCAGCCGCCGGGTCCGCCTCGTCGTCTCCGACGATCCGGAATGTTCTTGGCTTGCCGTTCAACAGGACACGCGCCTGGACGCCCAGTTCCACCTTGTCTCCCGCCGGTGGCGGCACGACGTCGGCGGTAATCTGCCGTGTGTGCCAGTAGCGCAGGTCCCGCCTGATCGCTGCTGCGATCGCATCGTCCTGCGCGGCCTGCAGATCGGATTCGAGTTCGGCGATCCTTTCGCCGATCAGCGCAAGGCCGCGCGGCGTAACCAGGTTTGGCCCGGCGGGGATTGCCAGCTCGAATTTAGGCTCCAGGTGCTCTTCATCGCTGTCACGGCGGAACGCCACGCTCATTGGGCCCGTGTCCCGGCCGGCGCAGTATGCTGAGCCTCGGAGTCACCCTCGTTTGCTTGGGATATTTCAACTTCCGGGACTGCGGGCGACCACGGTGCGACTCGCGCCATGATCTCCTCGAACAGCGACGACCCCAAATGGCCGGACAACCAAGTCTTGAGATGAGGAACGGGCTGGTCCGCGAACCAGTCCCGATCGACCGCTGCAAACTGGCGAATGAAGGGCATGATTGCCGCGTCGACGATGCCGCGCCGGGGGCCGGATAACTGTCCAGCCCCGGACAGCCGAACGTCGAGGGTGCGCAGGAATTCCAGCCCGCATTCGCGCCGTATCAAAGGGTTAGACCCGTTACGGTGAGGATACTTGTACCCGTCGAGATCGGCTTTGAACCGGCCATCGCAGTGCGCGATCAGAGCGGGATCGTCGCGTTCGAGCCAGCCCTCGGGGTCGTGCCGGGCGAGCGCCCAGCGCATGATCGAAAGGCTCTCATCGATCACCGTTCCGTCGCTCAAAACGAGCACGGGCACAGTACCTTTGGGCGAAGCACTCAACAAGGCTGCCGGCTTGTGCGCAAGGCGTACCTCGCGCAATGCATAACGGGTACCGCTGACAGCGAGCGCCATCCGGGCGCGCATTGCGAAGGGGCAACGGCGAAAACTATAGAGCACGGGCTCACTCGCCACGATCCTCACCCGCCCCTTCCATAACCGCGCCGACATGCGCGCGGCCGTGGCGGGCAGCGCGCTGTTCCTGCCGATGACGTTCGCGGTAGGATGACTTTTGCCGTTCATCGCGCGCGTGATGACAGGCAGGGCAGCTCACCCCCACTTCGTACAGCGGCGATGTGGTGTCAGCAGGGCTGACCGCTCGGCGGCAGGCAAAACACAGCGTATGTGATCCGGCGGCCAGCGCATGGCCAACCGCCACCCGCTGATCGAACACGAAGCATTCGCCTTCCCATCGGCTCACTTCCTCGGGGACCGTCTCCAGGTACGCAAGGATACCTCCTTTCAGGTGGTACACGTCGTCGACACCCTCCTGCCTGAGATAAGCGGAGGCCTTTTCGCAGCGGATGCCGCCGGTGCAGAACATCGCTACCTTCGGAGGACGTGCCGACCCGAGCAGCCGTTCGCGTTCGCGTTTGAACCAGTCCGGAAATTCGCGAAACGTGGTGGTCTTCGGATCGATCGAGCCTGTGAACGAGCCAACTTCCACTTCGTAGTCGTTGCGCGCATCGATGACGATCGTGTCCGGGTCATCGATCAGTGCGTTCCAGTCTTGCGGCGCGACATAAGTCCCCGCGTTCACCGCGGGGTCGATTCCCGGTTGGCCCATTGTGACGATCTCGGGCTTGATGCGAACCTTCATGCGGTGAAACGGCATGACTGCAGCGGCCGAAAACCGCACGGCAAGATCGGCGCAATCCGGCAACGCGCGTATGTGATCCACCACTCGTGCAATGCCTTCGCGCGAACCGGCGATGGTGCCGTTGATCCCCTCGGCAGCCACAAGCAGCGTGCCGCGAATTTTATGCTCGCGGCATATGCGCTGAAGGCTTCCGCGCACTCGCGCACAGTCAACTATCGGCGCGAAGCGATACAGCGCGGCAACCTGGATGAGTGGCGCAGTTTCCGGAATCGGCAATGTCATCGGCGTCGCATAGCAGAAGTGAAGCAAAGCTTCAGCCGCTCGATCAGCGCTGCTTCCTGGTCGTCGTGGCGGTAAAATCGGGGTCTTTCTTCGCAACCCAGTCGACAAATTTGCGCACGCTGGGGTTGGCGAGAAGCGCGTTCACATCCATCGCGTGGCGTTGCAATTCGGAGTTGGTGAAGTTGGCGATCAACGTCTGCTGGCAGATTGGATGCATAGGCACGACGTCGCGGCCGCCCCGGCTCTTTGGCACTGGATGATGCCACACGATGGTCTTGCCGGTTGGTCGCGCACAGAGCCAGCAGGCGACAGCCGTTGCCGGCGCCTGTTCGTCCTCGCCAAGGTCGTTCTCGTAGGAACCGTGCTTTGGATGCTTCCGGGCCACGCGCTGTCCATGATTTGATTGATTTGCAAGGCGCTATCTATGTCGTGCGGCCTTCACCGTTGCAAACCTTCGTTCTGCGGCTGTGGGTCCCCTAAACGGGCTCGAGCGCATATCCTGCCGAACGAAATGTGCGGATCGGATCCGTTGCCCCGACAACGGCGATCGCCACGCGCAGCCGCCGGATGTGGACATCCACCGTTCGTTCGCTGATCTCGCTTTCCTGGCCCCACACCGAATCCAGCAACTGGGCGCGGGAAAAGACCCGCTGCGGGTTTTCCATGAAGTGCTTCAACAGCCGGAACTCGGTCGGGCCAAGCCGCATCGACACACCCTTGCGCTCGACCCGGTGCGCGACCGGATCAAGCCGCAGATCGCCCACCTCCAGGGTTTCGCCAGCGAGAGCCGGACGGACACGTCGCAACACCGCGGCGACCCGCGCCAACAGCTCGCGCGGGCTGAACGGCTTGGTGAGATAGTCGTCGGCGCCAGTTTCCAATCCGCGCACACGGTCATCCTCGGCCTCGCGCGCGGTAAGCATGATGATCGGCACGCGCGCGGTGTTCGCGCCCTTGCGCAGCCGGCGGCACACCTCGATCCCGCTGGTGCCTTCGATCATCCAGTCAAGGATGACCAGGTCGGGCGTCTCCTCGGCGGCAAGAACCAGCGCCTCGTCGCCATCGGCGGTCAGCCGCACGTCGTATCCCTCGCCGGCGAAGCGATACTCAAGCAATTCAGCAAGCGCGGCATCGTCTTCGACGAGCAGGAGCTTGGGCGCGGTCATGCGTCGGGAGGGTACGTGCCGAGCGCGGCGAAGTGGACCATCTCGGCGACGTTGGTGGCGTGATCGCCGATCCGCTCGAGATTACGCGCCACGAACAGCAGTTGCGCCGCGGTACTGATCGTGGCGGGGTTCTCGACCATGTAGCTTACGAGATTGCGAAAGATGCTGTCGTAGAACGAATCAACCTTGTCGTCGCGCTCGATCACTTCGCGCGCCAGCACCGGGTCGCGCGCGGCGAATGCGGTCAGGACGTCGTGGACCATCGAGGCGGCGATTTCGGCCATCGCGGGCAGCAGGGTGAGCGGCTCGAAACGGGTGCGGCGCTCGATGCTGCCGACGCGCTTGGCGATGTTTTTTGCGTAATCCCCGATCCGCTCGACCACGCCGCCGATCTTCAGCACGGCGATGATTTCGCGCAAATCGTCGGCCATCGGCGCGCGCAACGCGATCGTGCGGATGGCGAGGGCGTCTACCTCGGTCTCGAGCGCGTCGAGGCGCTTGTCGCGCTCGACCACACTCTGGGCAAGCTCTTCATTGCCGCTGACGAGCGCTTGCATGGCATCGCTGATGGCGAGTTCCGCCAGCCCGCCCATTTCGGCGATCAGCGCGCGCAGGCGGGTGATGTCCTCGTCGAACGCCTTGACCGTGTGTTCCGCCATCAGCCGTACTCCTAGCCGTATCGGCCCGTGATATAATCCTTGGTCCGCTCCTCGCGGGGATTGGTGAAGATGTCCGAGGTGTGGCCGTATTCGACCATTTTCCCCAGGTGAAAGAATGCCGTCCGCTGCGAGACGCGCGCGGCCTGCTGCATCGAATGGGTGACGATGACGATTGCATAACGTCCTCGCAGTTCGTCGATCAGTTCCTCGATCCGCGCAGTGGCGATCGGATCGAGCGCCGAGCACGGCTCGTCCATCAGGATCACTTCGGGCTGTACGGCGATCGCGCGGGCGATGCACAGGCGCTGCTGCTGGCCGCCCGATAGCGTGGTGCCTGATTCGCTGAGCCGGTCTTTCACCTCGTCCCACAGCCCCGCGCGGCGGAGCGATTTCTCGACGATCGCGTCGAGTTCGGGCTTGCCCTCGGCCAGTCCGTGGATGCGCGGACCGTAGGCGATGTTCTCGTAGATCGACTTGGGGAAGGGGTTGGGCTTCTGAAACACCATGCCGACCCGTGCGCGCAACTGCACCACGTCCATCTTCGAGCGGTAGATGTCTTCGCCATCGAGTTCGATGCAGCCTTCGACCCGCGCGCTCGGGATGGTGTCGTTCATCCGGTTGAGCGCCCGCAGGAAGGTCGACTTGCCGCAGCCCGACGGGCCGATAAAGGCTGTGACGTATTCGGTCTGGATGTCGATAGACACCGAATCCACCGCCTGCTTCTCGCCATAGAACACCGACACGTCGCGCGTGCGCATCTTGGCTTCGGATTGGGAGCTCGTCTCGGTCACCATTTCTTCTCGAATTTATTGCGCAAGTAGATCGCCACGCCGTTCATCAGCAGGAGGAACAGCAGTAGCACGATGATCGCAGCGCTGGTGCGCTCGACGAAGCCGCGGTCGATCTCGTCGGACCACAGGAAAATCTGCACCGGCAAGACGGTCGCCGGATCGGTGAACCCGCGGGGCGACGTGGCGACGAAAGCGCGCATGCCGATCATCAGCAGCGGTGCAGTCTCGCCGAGCGCCCGCGCCATCCCGATGATCGTGCCGGTCAGGATGCCGGGCAGGGCCAGCGGCAGGACGTGGTGAAAGACTACCTGGATCGGCGAGGCACCGAGCGCCATGGCACCGTCGCGGATCGACGGCGGCACTGCCTTGATCGCATTGCGCCCGGCGATCACGATCACCGGCATTGTCATCAGCGCCAGCGTCATGCCGCCGATCAGCGGGGCCGACCGCATATTGGGAAAGAGCGTCAGGAACAGTGCCAGGCCGAGAAGTCCGAAGATGATCGACGGCACCGCGGCGAGGTTGTTGATCGACACCTCGATCAGGTCGGTCCACCTATTCCGCGGCGCATATTCCTCAAGGTACAGCGCGGCCAGCACGCCGATCGGGAATGCCAGCGCCAGCGTGACGATCATCGTCAGGATTGATCCCTTGAGTGCGCCCCAGATGCCAACCTGCTGCGGGTCGGTCGCGTCGGAGCGGGTCAGGAAGCCGGCGTCGAACCGTTTGGCCAGCTTGCCTTGTGCGGCGAGTTGCCGGGCAAGCGGCTGGAGTTGGGCCTGTCCATCCCGGCCCAGCGCCGCAGCGAGATCGCCGCTCGCGGGCAGGTCGAACGTATGCTTGCCCCGGAGCAGCGCCGGATCGGCTGCGACTTGTTCCGCCACTGTTCGCCAGGCATCGCGGCCAAGCTCGTCGGCGGCTTGCTTGCCGAGACCGCGCTCGGCGCTGAACTCGACGATCTGCGGCAGCCCCTGGCTTTCCAGCGAGCTCACGATCTCGCCCTGGTCTGACACCCCCGCAGGCAGGTTCACGCCGACCGCACCGAAGTCGATCGGCACGGCCAAAGTGACGCGCTGAAAGCCGCCGATCCCGTTGAAGGTCATCGTCGCGAGCAGAAATACGAGCACCGCCACCGAAAACAGGATCGCGCCGAGACCTGCCAGCCGAAACCGCCGCTCAGCCGCGTAGCGCTTCTTCAGCCGCGCCTCGAACGCCGGCGTGCGGGTGGTGGCCAGATCACTCATAGGCTTCGCGGAACCGCTTTACGACGCGCAGCGCCACGAAATTGAGCGCCAGCGTTACGAGGAACAGCACGAACCCGAGCGCGAAGGCGCTAAGGGTCGCGGGGTGATCGAAGCTGCCTTCGCCGGTCAGCATGGCGACGATCTGGAAGGTCACCGTGGTCATCGATTCAAGCGGATTGGCCGACAGGTTGGCCGCCGCTCCGGCCGCCATCACCACGATCATCGTCTCGCCGATCGCCCGGCTTACCGCGAGCATCACCCCGGCTACGATGCCAGGTAGCGCAGCAGGGACCAGCACGCGGCGGATGGTCTCGTTGGTGGTCGCGCCCATCGCCAAGCTGCCGTCGCGCATCGACTGCGGGACGGCGGCAATCGAATCATCGGCCATCGACGACACGAACGGGATAATCATCACTCCCATCACGAGACCGGCGGCGAGTGCGCTCTCGCTCGAAGCGTTGGCTACACCCAGCGAGCGCGCCACGTCGCGAACCAGCGGCGCAACGGTCAGCGCAGCAAAGTAGCCGTAGACCACCGTCGGCACGCCGGCGAGGATCTCCAGCGTCGGCTTGAGCCACTTGCGCCAGCGCGGCGTGGCGTACTGTGTCAGGTAGATCGCGCTCATCAGGCCTAGCGGAATGGCGACCAGCATGGCGATGATCGCGCCGATGTAAATTGTCCCCCAGAACAGCGGCAGCGCGCCGTAGCGCGACGCATCGACCGCGTCTGCGCTGCTCATGGGGTCGGGCGCCCAATGAGTGCCGAACAGGAAATCGACCGGGTTGACCATGCCGAAGAAGCGGAAGGTCTCGAACACCAAGCTGACGAAAATGCCCAGCGTGGTGAAGATCGCAACCAGCGAAGCGAGCACCAGCGCAGCCATTACCCCGCGTTCGACTTTCTCTCGCGCCGGAAAATGCGGCTTGAGCCGCAGGTATGCCCAGGTCCCGCCAAGAAACGCGGTTATCAACAGAACTGCAAGACCGATGAGGTTGAACCGGCGTAGTGCCTCGCTGAACGGTTCGACCAGCGCGCGCCCGGCCGGATTGAATACCGCCGGGGCCGCTCCCGTCGCCACCGCGCGGGCTTCCGCCAAGATCGTATCGCGCTGCATGCCGAACGGCGGCAAATTGGCGGCCGCCGGATCGGCCAGCACGGAATGCAGCACCAGCGGTGGCGAGACCGTGCTCCATACCAACGCGAACAGCATAGCCGGAACCAGCACCCATAGGGCCACGTACCAGCCGTAATACGTCGGCAGCGCTGCCAGGCGGACGTTTGGCGCGGCGCGGCGAAAGCTCCACGCCCGCGCGCGTGCCGCCAGCCATGCGACCAGCCCTAGCCCGAGGGCCAGCAAAAGCAGCAAGGTTGGCGACATCGCGCGAGTGGTGGCTCTACTTCAGTTCGGTTGCGGAGAGCGGAGTGAACTGGGTTGCCGCCGCCTGGCTCTTGGCCGCGACGTCGGACGGGCTTGCAACAAGGCCGATCTTGGCAAGTGGGCCATCCTTGGCCCACGAGCGGCTCCATTCGCCGACGAATTCGCGCAAGCCGCGGATCGCGTCGAGGTGCGCGTTCTTGACGTAAATGAACAGCGGCCGGGCGCCCGGATACTTGAAGCTGGCGATGTTCTCGTAAGTCGGCTCGACCCCGTTCATCTTCAGGCCGTGGATCTGGTCGGTGTTTTCTTCCAGGTAGGAATATCCGAACACGCCCATCGCATCGGCGTTGCCCTCGATCTTCTGCACGATCAGGTTGTCCTGCTCGCCCTGATCGACATACGCGCCGTCGGTGCGCACTTCGGTGCAGACCTGCTCGTGCTTGTCCTTGTCGCTGTCCTTGAGCGCCTTCATTTCAGCGTTCGCGTCGCATCCGGCGATCAGCACCAGTTCCTTGAGCGCGTCGCGAGTGCCCGAAGTCGAGGGCGGCCCATAGACCAGGATCGGCTTGGCCGGCAGCGACGGGTCGACATCGCGCCAGGTCTTGGCGGTCTGGGGCTTGCCATACGGGTTGGCGGCGAGCGCACGGTAAACGATCTCGGGCGTCAGGTTCATGTCGATCCCGCCGTTCTTCGAAGCGAAAGCGATGCCGTCGAGCCCGACCTGGATCTCGGTGACCGCGGTCACGCCGTTCTTGCTGCATTTCTCGAACTCGCTCGCCTTCATCCGGCGCGAGGCGTTGGCGATGTCGGGCGTGCTGGCGCCGACACCCTGGCAAAACAGCTCTATGCCGCCGCCAGTGCCGGTCAATTCGATGATGGGAGAGGCGAAACCGCTGTTCGAGCGGGTGAAGTTCTCCGCCACCAGCTTGGCGAACGGATAGACGGTCGACGAACCCACGGCGCGCACCGAATTGCGCGTGCCTTCGCTGGTGCCGCCGCCGCATCCGGCGAGCGCAGCAGTGCCGAGCAGGGCGAGCGCGATATGTCGTTTGTGTGTCATCAATATCCCCTTCGTTTGACGCCGAGTAGGGCGCCAATGTTACAGTTTGACGACAGCGCGGTGGCGCAATGCGGCAAGCAGTTGAGCCTCACTTCGCCAGCGGCAGCCGCACCGAAACGGTGGTGCCGTCGCCGGCCCGGCTCGCGATATCGAGCCGCCCGCGATGGCGTTCGACGATGTGCTTGACGATCGCCAGTCCCAGCCCGGTACCCCCTGCGGCCCGGCTGCGGCCGGGATCGACCCGATAGAATCGGCGAGTGAGGTGCGGGATGTGCTGCGAGGGAATTCCGTCACCGTGGTCGCGCACTTTGAGCACCGCCATTCCGCGACCGTCGTTTTCCAGCTCGACCGTCACCTCGGTGCCGACGCCTCCATATTTCAGCGCGTTGTCGACCAGATTGCGAATGAGTTGTTCGAGTTGCTTGGTGTCCCCGCGCACCATCAGCGGCGCGCTCTGCCCGGTGAATTGCAGCCGTTCGTACCTGTCGCCGGCACCGTCGCGCGCGGCCCGGCTGGAGAGCGCGACGAGATCGGCCTCTTCGCGCGGCTGGTCGTGTTTTTCCGCTTCGACTTGCGACAGCGACATCAGGTCGGCGACCAGTTCCTGCAGCCGCTTCGCCTCGCGCAACACGATTGTCTGAAAGCGCGTGGCCTGCTCCGGCCCGATCGTGTCGCGATCATCGAGCAGCGTCTCTATGTAGCCAATGATGGACGCCAGCGGCGTGCGCAGTTCGTGGCTGGCATTGGCGACGAAATCGGTATGCGCGCGGCTGATGTCGATCTCGGCGGTACGGTTGATCAGTTCGACCAGTGAAAAGCGATCGCCGAACGGCTGGCGGGTGATCTGCCAACTGCTCCGCGGACCCGTGAGCCCCTGGATCGTCGCGCTGCCGCCGGGCGGACGGTTGAGCAAGTCGACCGCCGCCGGGTGTCGAAAGGCGACCCGTGCGTCCTGTCCAACGATGTGCGGTCCGATCGCGTCGCGAGCGGCCGCATTTGCCACGATGATCCGGTTACCGTCGAGGATTGCGGTCGCCAGCCCTGAGTGTTCTATCAGGTCGCGCATGCCGGCCGGAGTGAGTTGTACCCCCTCACGATCCTTTTCGGCCACGGTCTGGGGCGCCGGCTGCACCAACCAGAGCGTCGCGATCCACACCAGCAACGTTGCCGCGACGAGCAGCAGACTGATTCCCGCCATCGCCAATCCGGCCCCCGCCGCCAGTGCGATGACAATGCTCGCAAGAGGTATGGTGCGACCTTGCCACATGGGAAGGAGCTCTATCGTCCCTGGCAACTGTGGACCAGCAACAAGATGAGTCCGAGCAACAAGACGCGTACGAGGGCTTCCAGGATTCCAGTTGTCGCGGGTTCACCGGGAGATCTGGCGAGAAGCGCATGCCTGATCGTGGCGGAGACGGAGGGATTCGAACCCTCGGTACCGGATTTACCAGTACGACGGTTTAGCAAACCGTTGGTTTCAGCCACTCACCCACGTCTCCGGATCGCAGCGGCGAGCGGGGCCTATAGCGAGGGGTCTCGGGAGCGGCAAGAGGGTGAGATGGGCCCCTGCGCGACTCGGTTCGCCGCAAATCGGATTCGCTTGGTCGCGCATTCATTGCCGCTTCACCCGCTGGGGACTCTCTTGCGCGGTGGACAAATCCCCTTGCGGGGAACGGAGGGATAATCATGGGCAAGATAACGCGCCTCGTGCGCCACGGATGGATCGCCGCCGCTCTGGCAGCGGCGGGCGCGGCTTCGCTCGCCGCGTCGCCGGCGCTGGCGCAGATACACACGGTCGATCCCAATTCCGGAATCGATGGCGACCTGGCGCAACCGGCGGCTGAAACCCCCGGCGAGCCGGCGCCATACGACAACGCCACGACTTACTCGCCGACGCCTCCTGCCAATGTGCCGGCCGATGTCGCGTCCGATTGGGCTGACCCGGTGGTCACCAGCACCGACCCCTCGACCGCGGCGACTCAGGCCGCGGGCGCACCGGCGGTCGCCGCGGCGCAGGGCGATACTTACAAGAAGGACGATCTGATCGGGGCGGCCGAAGGCGTGTTCGGCAAGGGCGCCGAGGGCGTCGCACGGATGATCGAAGACCTGCTTGCCAAGCAGGGCGAGCCCAACGCCTATATCGTCGGACGCGAAGCGGGCGGGGCGTTCATGCTCGGCGCGCGTTACGGCTCCGGCACGCTGTACCACAAAGTCGAAGGGCAGAAGCCGGTTTACTGGACCGGCCCCTCGATCGGCTTCGATGTCGGCGCGAACGCGGGCAATACGTTCGTTCTCGTATACAACCTGTTCGACAGCGAGGAGCTGTTCGAACGTTATCCGGCCGGAGAGGGCGCCGCTTATGCGATCGGCGGGCTCAACGCTTCGTACATGCGCAAGGGCGACGTGGTGCTGATCCCGATCCGCGTCGGTGCGGGGCTGCGGCTTGGAATCAACGCCGGCTACATGAAATTTTCGAAGAAGCAGCGCTGGCTGCCGTTCTAGCTTCGCGCCAAGAAATTCTGCCTCAAAAGCGACAGGGCCGCGGCAGCTTGGCTGTTGCGGCCCTTTGTACGTGCGGTAGAAGCGCTCCATGCTCGAACGCCTGGCCCCTGCGGCTCCCGACGCGCTCCTCGCGCTGATCAAGCTTCACGCGGCCGACCGGCGGCCCGACAAGATCGACCTCGGCGTGGGTGTCTATCGCACCGGGCAGGGCGGCACGCCGGTGTTCGGCGCGATCAAGGCGGCAGAGGCGCGGCTGGTCGAAACGCAGGATTCCAAAGCCTACCTCGGACCCGAAGGCGATATGGACTTCGTCGAGGCGCTGATGCCGTACGTGTTCGGCGCGGACCCCGCGATGGGCGGGCGGATACAGGGCATGCAGACCCCCGGCGGAACCGGTGCCGTGCGGCTGGCGGTTGCGCTCGCCCGGACGGCGGGGGTGACCCGCGTGCATCTTGGCGTACCAAGCTGGCCTAATCACGCGCAAATTCTCGCCGATCTGCCGCTCGAGATAGTGCCGTTCGGCCACGACCGCGAGGACGGCACGGCCAATGTCGACGCCGTGCTTCAGATCATTGGCCGCGCGGGCGAGGGCGAGGCCGTGTTGCTGCACGGGTGCTGCCATAACCCCACCGGGATCGACTACGCGCCCGGGCAGTGGGACGCGATCGCCACCGCGCTGGCCACGAGCAAGGCGATGCCGATCATCGACCTTGCCTACCAGGGCCTTGGCCATGGAATGGAAGAGGACGCCGCGGGCTTGCGCAAGGTCCTTGCGGCAGTTCCAGAAGCGCTGGTCGCGTATAGTTGCGACAAGAATTTCGGACTTTACCGCGACCGGGTCGGCGCGTTCTACGTCATGGCACGTGAGGGCAGCCGGCTGCCCACGATCATGTCGAACGCGGCGGCGCTGGCGCGCGCAAACTGGTCGATGCCACCCGATCACGGCGCGGCGGCGGTGCGGCTGGTGTTGGGCGATCCCGATCTGACCGCGCAATGGCTCGAAGAGCTCGATACGATGCGCAAGCGCATGCGGCAGGTGCGCGATCGCCTCGCGGCGGCGGGTCAGGTCGGCAGCCTCGATCTGACGCCGATCGCGAGGCAGAACGGGCTGTTCTCGATGCTCTCGCTCGACAAGGAGCAGATCGCCCGGTTGAGAGCCGAGCACGGCATCTACATGGCCGGTTCGGGCCGGATCAACGTCGCCGGGCTGACGCAAGGGAACATCGACCGCTTCCTCGCAGCGCTGAGCGATGTCGCCGGCTGACCTGGATCGCCAGCCCACGCTCGAGGGGAAGCTCGTGCTGCTGCGGCCGCTACGGCCCAGCGACTGGGGCGCGCTCTATGCGGTCGCTTCCGATCCGCTGATCTGGGATGTCCATCCCGCGCACGACCGCTGGCAGGAGCCGGTATTTCGCGACTATTTCGACGATGCGCTCGCGCATGGCGGGGCGTTGACGGTGGTTGACCGGCTCGACGGCGGCGTGGCGGGCTCGTCGCGCTTCCAGAATTTCGATCCGGCCGAAGGCGGCTCGGTCGAGATCGGCTGGACGTTTCTTGCCCGCGCGTACTGGGGCGGGCGATACAACCGCGAGATGAAGCGGCTGATGCTTGGTCACGCGCTCAAGTGCGTCGAGCGGGCGGTGTTTCGCGTCGGCGAGACCAACTGGCGATCGCGCCGGGCGATGGACAAGATCGGTGGCAGGCTGACCGATCGGATCGACATAACGCAACTGCCCGCCGGACCTGCCAGGCATGTGGTTTACGAGATCGACCGTGCGGGTTTCGCCAACGGACCGCTCGCCGAGTGAGGCAAGAAAAAGGGCGGGCTGCATCGCTGCAGCCCGCCCGTTCAACTCCCCGAAGGGGTCTTTTACCGCCGACGCTGGACCGGCTGGTTCTCCGGCGCAACCGAGATGCGCACGGTCTCGCCGCTGCGGCCCGGGAAGTCGGTAAACAGAGCCTGGACGAGGTTGGGCACGAGGTACTGCAGGCGGCTGGAAGTCGAAACCGCCTCTGCCTTGCCTTCGAACAGGCGCTCACCGGTGGCGCGGCGGTCGATCTTCATTTCGACGCCGCTGGTGTAGACGGTGTAGATGTCGAGCCCGTTGTCGAAGAACGGATCATAGAAGCCGTAGCTCCAAGGGCGGCCAAACGAACCGCGCCCAAAGCCGCTACCGAAGCCGCCGTAGCCGAACCGGTTGTAACCGAAGCGGCTGTAGCCAAACCGGCTGTAGCCGTACCACGGGCTGTAGAACGGATCGGAGAAGCCGGTCTGGCGGACCCGCTCACGGCCGCGATCGACGCCGTAATCGAAGCGCACGACCAGATCGGCGGCATCGACGCTGTTGACCGGGCGATAGCCAAGCGACGCCATGCGATCGGCGACCAGGCTCGCATACTGCGAGAATTCGAGCCCGCCATTGAGCGCCGGATCGTCGGCGACCACGGTGAACGTCTGGCCCTGCGGTGCTGGCAGGGCGCTTTGGAAGCGCTGGACATCGGCGTTGAATGGCGTGGCGCACGCAGCCAGCGCGCCGAGTGCCAACGGCACCGCGATCAGCTTCAGCTTGCGACCCCAATTGGTCAGGATGGACATGATGCGAAACCCTTCAATGTGAGTGCAAGGCGCAGCTTTCCGAGTCCCCGAACCAAGGGCAAGCTGTCATCTCTGCGGCAGGGTGTAAAGTAAGTGCGGTGAACCGAGATTGAATAGCCAACTTGCGATTCATCAGCTTTTCGCCCGCAAGGCTACCGCACCAGCCCGAGCGCCGCGTAAGCGGCATCAAGGGTCGGTCGGCCGATTTCGCGCGCACGTGCGCTGCCCCGGGCAAGGATCGCGTCGAGTTCCCCGCGATCGTCGAGCAGTTCGCGAAAGCGCACGGAGATCGGCCGCAAGGTCTCGACCATCAGTTCACCGAGCGCGGGCTTGAAGGCGCCGAAACCCTGGCCGCCGAACCGCGCGAGCACCGTATCGGGAGTCTCGCCGCTTAGGGCGCCGTAGATCGAGACCAGGTTGATCGCCTCGAGCCGGCCGGCAAGCCCCGCCGATTCCGAGGGAAGCGGCTCCGGATCGGTCTTGGCCTTCTTGATCTTCTGCATGATCAGGTCGGCATCGTCGACGAGGTTGATCCGGCTCATGTCGCTGGGATCGGACTTGCTCATTTTCGAAGCCCCATCGCGCAATGACATGATCCGCGCCGCTCCCGGCGGCACGATCGGTTCGGGCAGGGTGAAGACGTCTTTTCCGCCACCGAAGTCGTTGTTGAACTTCTGAGCGATGTCGCGGGCCAGCTCGAGATGCTGTTTCTGGTCTTCGCCCACGGGAACGTGGCTCGCCTGATAGAGCAGCACGTCGGCCGCTTGCAGCACCGGATAGGCGAACAGCGCGACCGACTGGCCCTCGCGGTTCTTGCCTGCCTTGTCCTTCCACTGGGTCATGCGGTTGAGCCAACCCATCCGCGCGGTCCCGTTGAGCAGCCACTGCAGCTCGGCATGAGCGGGTACTTGCGCCTGGTTGAACAGGATCGAGCGGCCCGGATCGATCCCGCAGGCGACCAGCGCCGCGGCCATTTCGAGCGTCGCCCGTTTCAGTTCCGCCGGATCGTGCGGCTGACTGATCGCGTGCAGATCCGCGAGGAAGAACAGGCATTGGCTCCCATCGGCCATTTCATCCTGCATCCGCACCCAGTTGCGGATGGCGCCGAGGTAGTTACCGAGGTGAAGATTGCCCGTCGGCTGGATGCCTGAAACGACTCTCATGGTACTTGGGGGCATTGATTATTCCGCAAGATCGACCGGTTTCGCCGGCCGCCGGCGCCCTAGCTGGGCGAGCAGGTCCTTGTCGAGCGCGCCAAGCACGAACGCAGCGGCGAAGAACACCGCCGCCCCACTGGCGACCAGCAGGCCGAGGGCCCAGATTCGCTCGATGACGCCCGCCCCGAACCGGCCGGCGAGATGGGGCATGAGCCACCACAGAAACGCGGCCATCAGCGTCGTTGCGCCAAGCTGGCGCACGATACGCCCCGCCAACCGCGCCGTCAGATGGAACCAGCCGCGCATCTGCAGCAGCGTGTAGAGCGCCAGGACGTTGAGGGTGGCCGTAAAGGCCGTCGCCGCCGCCAGCCCGACGATGCCGTACCGCGGCACGACGTAGAAATTGAGCGCGATGTTGATGCTCAGGGCGCCGGCCGCGACCAGCACGGGGGTGCGGGTGTCCTCGCGGCTGAAGAAGGCTGGCTGGAACACCTTTACCAGTACGTAAGCCGGCAGCCCGCAGACCAGCGCGACGACGATTTGGCTCATCACCGCGCCGTCGGCCGGGGTCATCTTGCCGCCGACGAAGAACGCCGTGACGAACGCCGGCGCGCAGATGGCGAGCGCGGCGGCGGCCGGCAGCGTCAGCAGCGTGCCGACTTCGACCGCGTTGGCCTGAAGCCGCTGCGCTTCGGCCTTGTTGTCCAGCTGGATATGGCGCGCGAGCATCGGCAGGATCGCGGTGCCGAGCGCGATGCCGAAGATGCCCAGCGGCATCTGGTTCAGCCGGTCGGCCAGCTTGAGCAGGGTCAGCGAACCTTGCGGCAGGCTCGTGGCGAAGAACGTGTCGACCAGCTGGCTGATCTGGTAGATGCCCGCCCCGAAAGTCGCGGGCAGGATCAGCAGACCGAGCCGCCTGACCTGCGGGGTGAATTTGGGCGCGCGCAGCTTCAGCCGTACCCCGGCTCGCCGCGCGGCCCACCACATGTAAGCCAGCTGCACAAAGCCCGAGACCGTCAGTGAAACCGCCAGCGCCCACGCAACCACGGTGTCGCTGCCTTCGGGACCGCGCAGATACCAGCCTGTGACGATCCCCCCGATCATCACCAGGTTGAGGAATACCGGCACGAACGCGCCTGGGGCGAAGCGGGAGCGCGCGTTGAGCACGCCCGACAACATCGCCACCAGACTCACCAGCGCGAGATAGGGGAATGTCATCCGGCTGAGCGTTACCGACAGCTCGAACTTGCCGGGAACCTGGCCGTACTCGCGCGCCAGCAGCCAGACGATGCCCGGCATGACGATCATGCAGATGGCGCTGAATGCCAGCAGCACCCAGACGAAGACGCTCAACACGTCGCCGGCGAATTCGTCGGCCGCCGCTTCGCCCGCCTCCGAGCCATCGGCACCGTGGAGCGCGCGCGCGTACATCGGCACGAACGCCACGCTGAAAGCCCCTTCGGCGAACAGCCGGCGAAAGGTGTTGGGCAGCGTAAACGCCAGTTGCCACGCGTCGGCCGCGAGCCCCGCGCCGAGCACGCGGCTGAGCAGCATGTCGCGCACGAACCCGAACACCCGGCTGACCGCGGTCAGCCCGCCGATCGTGCCGACGCTGCGGACAAGACTGGTCATACCCGCTCGCCCGCGACCGCCGGCCTCATGGGGCGGGTGGGGCGATCAGGCCTCGCCCATCGGTGGCGGTACGTCGCCGCTGGTCGCCGCCTCTTCATCCGCGCGCCGCTGCATTTGCTGCAGGTAGAGCCCGTTGAAGTCGATCGGATCGACCATCAGCGGCTGGAAGCCCAGGTCGCGCGTGGCATCGGCGATCACCCGGCGGGCGAATGGGAACAGGATGCGCGGCGCTTCCGAATAAAGGAACGCGTGCGCGGTCTCGTCCGCCAGGTTGCGCAGGCCGACGAGGCCGCAATAGGCCAGTTCCACGAGATACAGATCGCCCTCGGTCACCTTTGAGGAGACCTTGATCTTGAGCTCGACCTCGTGGACTTCCTCGTTGATCTGCTGAGCCGCGATGTTGAACTGCAAATCGATAGTCGGCACCGATTGCCACTGGAAGCAGGCCGGCGAATTGGGGTTTTCGACCGACAAGTCTTTCACATACTGCGACAGGATCCCGGCGACCGGCAGGTTATCGGCACCGTTGCCCGTGGCGGCGGGGTCGAGGTTGAGATCGGTCAGCACGTCGCCTTCGTCGGCCATGATAAGCGGTATCCTGCAAGTGGGCGCGCGGGTTGATCCCCGCGCTTGATCGGCCGCGCGCCTAGCACCGCGCGCGACCCGCCGCAACGGCGCACCCGATTGGCGACTTCGTGCGTTGTTCATTTGTGTTTCGCGCCTATCTAGGGCACCAACAGATTACCTTGTGGGCGGCGGATGCCGGCGCCGGTCCGCAGCCAGATGAAAGACGCATTGGGCCGTGATACTTCAGATCGTCATCCTTGCCATGATTGCCGCCTTCCTCGGCCTGCGCCTTTATTCGGTGCTGGGCCGCCGGGCCGAGCATGAGGAAGAGCCTGTGCCGACCCGCTTCGATCCGATCGAGACGGCCGCACCGCGTGCAGCATTGCCGCAGCCGCGCGCTGCCCAGCCGGCCCGTCCGGAAGGTCTCGAAGGCGTGTTGCCGGCAGTCGAACGCGGTGTGCGCGAAATCGCCGCCGCCGATCGGCAGTTCGATATCGCCGGCTTCGTCGATGGCGCCAAGGCGGCTTACGGCATGGTGCTCGAGGCATTCTGGGCCGGTGACCGGGAGACGCTGCGCGAACTGTGCGACGACGATGTCTACGCCGGCTTCGATGCTGCGATCACCGCACGCGAAGCGGCGGGCGAGACGCTCGAGAATCGCCTCGTGCGGATCGAGGACGCCAAGATCGACGCCGCTGAACTGGTCGGCAAGACGGCCCGCGTGACGGTGCGCTTCGTGGCCGATATTGCCGCCGTGACGCGTGATAAGGACGGCACGGTCGTGGCCGGTTCGCTCGATGACGCGATCGAGACGCGCGACTTGTGGACCTTCAAGCGCGACGTGCGCGAGAGCGATCCGCACTGGCAGCTCGACGAGACCGACGAAGGCTGATTTTTCGCTGCGGCAGGGGAAGTGACGTGGGGCTAAGGCTGGCGGCAACGATAACGCTGCTGACCATCGGTCTTGCCGGATGCCGGCTGGTGCCACCTTCCGATACCCCGCCGGTGATCAGACCGCCGGTCGCGGCGCCTCCCGTTACCACGCCCCCGGTCACGCCATCGAATGCACTGTCCGCCGGGCTCCGCGCAGGCCCGCCGATCGCGTCGCTCGGCCTGCGTCCTTCCGATGCCATCGGCGCCCTGGCGAGCTTCCGCGAAAGTTGTCCGAAATTGCTCGCCCGGACCGATGCAAGCGGCCTTACGACGGGATCGCAGTGGGAACCCGCCTGCACCGCCGCGCGCGGCTGGGGCACCACCGATGCGAGTGAGTTTTTCGAGCGTTATTTCGAAACCGCACGAGTCGGCGAGGGCACCGCGTTCGCGACCGGCTATTACGAGCCCGACATCGCCGGCAGTCGCACGCACCTGCCGGGCTACGACGTACCGGTTTATAGCCTGCCCCCCGAACTCGTGCGAGGCTGGCCGGACGATATCCCGGTGGCCGAGCGCACCGGCCGGCCGCCGCTCGGGCGGATGGACGCGTCGGGCAAGTTCGTGCCCTACTATTCGCGGGCCGAGATCGACGCCGGCGCAATCGCCAATCGCGGACTTGAGATTGCCTGGGCCGCCGATCCGGTCGAATTCTTCTTCCTGCAGATACAGGGCTCGGGCAGGCTGGTGGCCCCCGATGGCACGGTCACGCGGATCGGGTACGCGGGGCAGAACGGGCGCGAATATGTCGGCATCGGCACCGTCATGCGCGAACGGGGCCTGATCGGAAACGGCACCGCGTACCCGACCTCGATGCAGGGACTGATGGCTTATCTGCGCGCCCACCCGGCCGAGGGGCGCGAGATCATGGAGCTCAACCAGAGCTGGGTGTTCTTCAAGATCCTCGAAGGCGACGGGCCGCTCGGCGCGCTCGGCGTGCCGGTGCGCCGCGAAAGCTCGGTGGCGACCGACCCGGCGTTCGTGCCGCTCGGCGCGCCGGTATGGCTCGACATGGACCGGCCGGAGGCCGACGGCTTGTGGATCGCGCAAGACACCGGCGGCGCAATCAAGGGTCCCAACCGCTTCGATACCTTCTGGGGCGCGGGCACCGACTCGCGCACGATCGCCGGCGGAATGAGCGCACGCGGGACCGCGCTGTTGCTGCTCCCGAAGGGGACGGTCGCCCGGCTGACCGGCAAGTGACGCCACCGCGCGGACTGAGCGCAGAGGAGGCGATCGCGTGGGCGCAAGTGGCATCTACCGTCAAGCCGCTCGCACCACGCCGCCCGGTCCGCACGCCGGGCGGTCCGGCAGCCGTTCCGACGAACGCTCTCGCTGCGCCGCCCGCGCCTCGTGCTGTACCAAGGCCCGTGGCTAGTCCCCCACCCCCACCCGCACCGGCGCGACCTGCGCCCATGCAGGGCGCGGGGCTTGACGCCGGGTGGGACCGCAAATTGGCGCGCGGGACGCTGTCACCCGATTTCACGCTCGATTTGCACGGCTATACGCTCGACCAGGCGCATGGACGGCTGATCGACGGGGTCGCGCAAGCGCGCGCGATGGAGGCCCGGGTAGTGCTGCTGATTACCGGCAAGTCCCGGCCGGTCGACGCGGCCGACCGCGGGAGCAAGCGCGGAGCGATCCGTGCCAAAGTGCTCGACTGGCTGGCGGCAAGCTCGCACGGACCGGCGATTGCGTCGATCCGCAAGGCGCACATCCGCCACGGCGGTGACGGCGCGCTTTACGTGGTGCTCAAGCGCGTGCGGTAAGACCTGGGCGCCGTCTCGCGCAGGAAGGCTATCGGCAAGACCGACGGCGCACGCTGCGAAAATGTACCACGCCGGTGCCGGCGAGCTGCCGGTCGCCCTGATCAATCACGCAACGAAGACCTCGTTGGCGCGCTTGCTCTCGTCCGCCACCGGCCCGTCAGTTCCCTGCCTGAGGATGTCTTATGGAATTGCCAGCGAGTTCGAGCGGCCAGCAAAAGGCCCCCGGCATCGCTGCCGAGGGCCTTTTTTCATCGCCGCATTGCTGCCTACCTGGCGTATTGCAGGTCGAACCGGTCGGCATTCATTACCTTGGTCCAGGCTTTGACGAAGTCCTTGACGAATTTCTCCTCGTTGCCGTTTTCCGCGTACACCTCGCCGACCGCGCGCAATTCGGAGTTGGAGCCGAAAATCAGGTCCGCGCGGGTCGCCTGCCACTTCTCGCCGCCGTCCTTGCGGTCGATCGCCACGTAGTCCTGGTCGTTGGTACCTTCGACGACCGACCACACGTTGGTCATGTCGTAGAGATTGACGAAGAAGTCATTGGTCAGCAGGCCCGAACGCTTGGTGAAATGTCCGTGGCCGCGCTCGCCGTGGTTGGCGCCGAGCACGCGCAGGCCGCCGATCAGGACGATCATTTCGGGCACCGACAGGCCGAGCAGCGATGCGCGATCGAGCATCATTTCCTCGGTTTTCAAGGCCAGCTTCTTCTTGCCGACGTAGTTACGGAAGGCATCGGCCTCGGGCTCCATCACCGCGAAACTATCGCCGTCGGTCTGCTCCTCGGTCGCATCGCCGCGGCCACCGGTGAACGGAACGGGCACGCTCACGCCGGTCCCCTCCATCGCCTTTTCGAGCGCGACCACGCCGCCGAGCACGATCGCATCGGCCATCGACATCGTGCCGCGCAGGCCATCGAGCGCGTTGAGCACTTTCGCAAGCAGCTCGGGCTCGTTGACTTCCCAGTCCTTCTGCGGGGCGAAGCGGATGCGCGCGCCGTTGGCGCCGCCGCGGTAGTCGGACTTGCGGTAGGTGCTGGCCGATGCCCACGCCGTCTTGATCAGCTGGCTGACGGTCAGTCCGCTCGCGCGGATCTTGGATTTTACTTCTGCGACCTCGGAATCCGATGGCTGGGTGCCGGCGGGGACGGGGTCCTGCCAGATCAGGTCCTCCGACGGCACTTCGGGGCCGAGGTAGCGCACCTTGGGCCCCATGTCGCGATGGGTCAGCTTGAACCACGCGCGCGCCCAGGCATCCTTGAACGCCTCGTGGTCATTGCGGAATTTCTCGCTGATCGCGCGCAGTTCGGGATCCATCTTGAGCGCCATGTCGGCGGTCGTCATCATGGTCGGAACCTTGATGTTCGGATCCCACGCCGCGGGCGCCTTGTCCTCTTCGGCCTGGTCGATCGGTTGCCACTGCTGCGCGCCGGCCGGGCTTTTCACCAGCTCGTATTCGTAATCGAGCAGCAGGCGGAAGTAGTTCTCGCTCCACTGGGTGGGGGTGTTGACCCATGACCCTTCGATACCGCTGGTCACGGTGTGTTCGCCGATGCCGCCGCTCTCGTGCCCGCTGACCCAGCCGAAGCCCTGCGCGACGAGATCGCCGCCCGAAGGTGCATTGCCGAGCAGCGAGGGATCACCGTTGCCGTGCGCCTTGCCGAAAGTGTGACCGCCGGCGGTGAGCGCGACGGTCTCTTCGTGGTTCATCGCCATCCGCTCGAACGTCGCCTTGATGTCGCGCGCCGATTGCAGCGGGTCCGGGTTGCCGCCCGGGCCTTCGGGGTTGACGTAAATCAGCCCCATCTGGATCGCGGCGAGCGGCCCTTCGAGCTCGTGCATGCCATGTTCGGGGGAGATGCGGGTCTGCACGCCTTCGTTGACCCACTTGTCCTCACTGCCCCAGTAGATGTCGCGCTCGGGTTCGAACACGTCGGGGCGGCCGCCGCCGAAGCCGAACGTGGGACCGCCCATCGATTCGATCGCGACGTTGCCGGCGAGGATGAACAAGTCCGCCCACGAGATGTTCTTGCCGTACTTCTGCTTGATCGGCCACAACAGGCGGCGCGCCTTGTCGAGGTTGCCATTGTCCGGCCACGAATCGAGCGGGGCGAAGCGCTGCTGGCCGCTGTTTGCGCCCCCGCGCCCATCGGCGGTGCGATACGTGCCGGCAGCGTGCCAGGCCATGCGGATGAAGAACGGGCCGTAGTGGCCATAGTCCGCCGGCCACCAGGGCTGGCTATCGGTCATCAGCGCGGTGAGATCGGCTTTGACCGCATCGTAATCGAGCGCGTTGAACGCCTCGGCGTAGTTGAAATCCTCCCCCATCGGATTGGACGAGCCATTGGGATTGAGGATTTCGGTAGCCAGCATTTCGGGCCACCAATCCTTGTTGGTGCGGCCGAGCAGCGCGCGCACCCCGCCATCGCCCATCGGGCAGCTGCCCCCATTGCCGCCCGCGTCGATCGAACCGGTCTTGGCATCCATTGTCTCGCTCTCCTCTGTGCGCCCTCCAAAAGAGGGTTTGTGAGGCGAGAATGCCGCCGAACCGGTGATGCGTCCAATCGATTAATTGGGATTGTTCGTGCGAGTGGCCCGATTACGACAAAGGGTGCAGCTGACGCGACGAGCGGGGGGCGCAGGGATCAAGCGGCTTGGGCGAGCGGCTCGTTGCGAATCAGGTAGTCGAAAGCGGATAGCGCCGCCTTTGAACCTTCACCCATCGCGACGACAATCTGCTTGTACGGCACGGTGGTCGCATCGCCGGCGGCGAATACCCCGGGCAGATTGGTGCGGCCTTCCAGGTCGGTAACGATCTCACCGTGCTTGGAAAGTTCGAGCGCGCTATCCTTGAGCCACTCGGTGTTGGGGACCAGCCCGATCTGGACGAACACGCCCGCAAGCTCGATCTCGCGCTCTTCCCCGGTGGTACGGTCCTTCCACTTGAGGCCGTTCACCCGGCCATCCGCGCCGGTGACCTCGGTGGTCTGCGCGCTGGTGAGTACATCGACGTTGCCCATGCTCTGGAGCTTGGCCTGCAGCACCGCGTCGGCGCGCAGCCTGGAATCGTACTCGATCAGAGTGACGTGGCTTACGATCTTGGCGAGGTCGATCGCTGCCTCGACCCCCGAATTGCCGCCGCCGATCACCGCGATCCGCTTGCCCTTGAACAGCGGCCCGTCGCAGTGCGGGCAATACGCCACGCCCTTGTTGCGGTACTCCGCCTCGCCCGGCACGCCGAGGCTGCGCCAGCGGGCTCCGGTCGCGATGATCAGGCTGCGCGCCTGGAGCTGTCCGCCGCCTGCGAAATGCACGGTATGCAGCCCGCCCGCCTCGCGCGCGGGCTCGAGCCGCTCAGCTGCGGCAAGGTTGATCAGTTCGACCGCGTTGGCGTCGGTCTGCGCCTTTAATTCGGCGGCAAGTTTGGGGCCTTCGGTATATCCGGTGCCCGGCAGGTTCTCGATGCCGAGGGTATCGTTGAGCTGCCCGCCGAACCGCTCGGCGGCGATAGCTGTCGCGAAGCCCTTGCGCGCAGTGTAGATCGCGCTCGCGACGCCGGCGGGGCCGCCGCCGATCACCAGCACTTCGAACGGTGGCCTCGCGGAAAGTTTCTCCGCAGCGGAGGCAGCGACGCCGCTGTCGAGCCTGCCAAGGATCTCGGCCAGCTCGAGCTTGCCGTTGTAAAATGGTTCGCCGTTGAGGAACGTCGCCGGCACCGCCAGCACGCCGCGCCGTTCGACTTCGTCCTGAAACGTGCCGCCTTCGATCAGGGTGGCGGTGACGCGCGGGTTTTCGAACGCCATCAGCGTCAGCGCCTGCACCACGTCGGGGCAGTTGTGGCATGACAGCGAGAAATACATCTCGAACGCATGATCGCCCTCGAGAGCACGGGCTTGCGCGAGCAGCTCGGGATCGACCTTGGGCGGATGCCCGCCGGCCCACAGCAAGGTCGAGCACCAGCGAGGTGAACTCGTGCCCCATCGGCAAGCCTGCAAAGCGCACCCATTTGGCCGCGTCGCTCGCGCGGCGGATGACGAAGCTGGGCCGCCGCGCATCGTCGCCGTCGAAGCTGGCGGTGACCAGATCGTGCAGCGCGGCGATTTCGGTCAGCAGCTCGCGCGTCTGGGCCGATTTGGCATCGTTGCCCAGCGAGGCGACCAGTTCGATCGGCTCGCGCAAGTTGGCGAGGTAGGTCTTGAGCTGGGTTTGCATCGCGGCGTCGAGCATGGGGTGATCCGTATCGTGAAAGGCAAAAGGCCCGGGGCGTGCTTCGAGGGGTGCCCCGGGCCTTCCAGCGACCCGAGCTGGGCTCGGGCTCTTATCCGGGGCGCCTCTAAGGGGGGGGAAGGCGCCCCGGTAGGGGATTGGCGTCAGAGCTTGCCGACAAGATCCAGGCTGGGGACGAGCGTGTTCTCGCCTTCTTCCCACGCGGCAGGGCAGACCTGGCCGGGGTTCTCGCGGACATACTGCGCAGCGCGGATCTTGCGGACCAGTTCGTTGGCGTTGCGGCCCACGCCTTCGCAGGTGATCTCCATGATCTGGATGACACCGTCGGGATCGACCACGAAAGTCGCGCGGTCGGCGAGACCCTGGCCTTCGCGCAGCACGCCGAAGTTGTTGCTCAGCACATGGTTCTGGTCGCCGAGGAACGGGAACGTCAGCTTGCCGATGCGGTCCGAACTGTCGTGCCACGCCTTGTGGCTGAACTGGGTGTCGGTCGACACCGCATAGACCTCGACGCCGAGCTTCTGCAGCGCGGCGTAGTGTTCGCCAAGGTCTTCAAGCTCGGTCGGGCACACGAACGTAAAATCCGCCGGGTAGAAGAAGAATACCGCCCACTTGCCTTCGATGTCCTTTTCAGAGACCTCGTAGAACTTCTCGCCTGCCTTGAACGCGGGAGCCGTGAACGGCCGGATAGTGCTGCCGATGATACCCATGGGTGAATGTCTCCTGATCTCGAATGGGGTTGAATTGCGAGACGGGAGATAGGGAGCGCTGCAGCGCAACAAAGGAGATTGTTGCGATTGCGAAGATCGAAAATATCAATCAGCGAAAGTGAATCGGCGTAACTGGGCCCGCGGCAGGATCACAATGGTTCATCATCCATCAGTTCCCCGCTCAGCAGCTTGCGTGCCTCGCCGGCTCCCTCGTGCGAAAGGGTCGCGGGACGGGGTGGAGCCACCCTGCCGTCCCGGAGGCCGTGCTGCTCGATGTCAGCAAGCAGCAGCTTCATCTCGGTGATTTCCTTGACCTGGTCGCGAGTGATCCGGTTTGCCAGGTACCGCACGCGGGGATCGCGAAGGTTCGCGTTGCGCGAATTGTTGATCGCAATCGAATGGTGCGGGATCATCGCCTTCATGAAGGCGGTGTCGCCGATCAGAACCTGGGTGCGATTGACCGCCAGAAGCGCGACCGTACCGACGATCGCCGCCACCAGTACGGCAATCTTGGCTGCTTGCGGACGGTACATGCGCCACATGAAAGCGAGCATGACCGCGGTCATCACGCACCCCATCAGCAGCGACGAGATCGCGCGCGTCAGGCTGAACAACGCGTGATCCCAGCTATAGACGAGCTGGTACATCAGGAAGAACATGATCAGCGTCGAAACGGCAATCATTGCCGCGAAACGCCCCCAGCTCATGCGCTGCATATTATCCTGCTCCATGCCGATCTCCACCGCTCGTTTCGATGAAGATACGGATCAGAGCCACAATCGTTCAAATTTGCGGTGAGCGCGTGTTATCCCTGTGCACCGTCCGGCTGGCGTACTTATCCGCACTGGGCCCGGTGCAGCAATTTATGGTCCGCCAGCACCAGCGCCATCATCGCGGCGACCACCGGTGTGCCGCGAATGCCGACGCAAGGGTCATGGCGTCCCTTCGTGCGGATCTCGGCCGGGTTGCCGTCGCGATCGATCGTCTGGACAGGGTTGAGGATCGATGAAGTCGGCTTGAACGCCACCCGCACCACCACCGGTTGCCCGGTCGAGATGCCCCCGGCGATACCGCCTGCGTGGTTGGCGAGGAATTCGGGGTTGCCCAGGCCGGGCCGCATCGCATCGGCGTTTTGCTCGCCAGAGAGGCGGGCGGCGTTAAAGCCGTCGCCGATCTCGACCGCCTTGACAGCATTGATGCCCATCATCGCACCGGCCAGATCGGCATCGAGCTTGGCGTAGATCGGTGCGCCCCAGCCAGCCGGAACGCCGGTAGCGACACACTCGACCACCGCGCCGAGCGACGATCCGGCCAATCTTGCCGCGTCGACCAGCGCCTCCCAGCGCTCGGCCGCGGCGGGGTCGGGGCACCAGAACGGGTTGTCGCCGGCGTGGTCCGGATCGAAGTTCGCCCGGTCGATCGCATCGCCGCCGATCTCGACCACGTACGCCTCGATGGTGACCTCCGGGATCACCAGCCTTGCGATCGCGCCCGCCGCCACCCGCGCGGCAGTCTCGCGCGCCGACGAGCGGCCGCCGCCGCGATAATCGCGAAATCCGTACTTGGCGTCGTAGGAATAGTCGGCGTGACCGGGGCGATAGGCCTTGGCGACTTCCGAGTAATCCTTCGACCGCTGGTCGACATTGTCGATCATCAGGCTGATCGGCGTGCCGGTGGTCTTGCCCTCGAACGTGCCCGACAGGATGCGGACCGCGTCGGGTTCCTGGCGCTGGGTGGTGAACTTGTTCTGCCCCGGCCGCCGCGCATCGAGGAACGGCTGGATGTCGCCCTCTCCCAGCGCCAGACCCGGCGGGCAACCGTCGAGGATCGCGCCGAGCGCCGGACCGTGGCTTTCGCCCCAGGTGGTCATCCGCAACACGCGGCCGAAAGTGTTCCAGCTCATGCGCGCGCTTCTGTCGCAATGCGGCGAACCTGTCCACTTCGTGCCGCTGCGTGGGCGATGTTGATTTTCCTACACGCCGGCGATCTGCCACACCCGCCGGAATGACCGACCACGCTTGTCTTCCCGAACGCCCGCGCAAGGTGACGCTTCGACCGTCAGCGCGACACTTCGCGCGGCGTCTCGATGACGGTTTTCAAAGCAACGAGACGCTTTCGCGCGCCAAGGCGACACTTGCGGTCACGAAAGTGCCGGTTTCGGCAAGTTTTTCGCCAGGACACTGTAACATGTGTAACACCGCGCCGGGGATGCCGGCACGCGGAGCCTTTCCAAGCCGTCTCCTCGCGGGCAGGAACAAAGCATGATTGCGCGCCTGAAAGGCATTCTCGACGAAACCGGGCTCGACTGGGCGGTGATCGACGTCGCCGGCGTCGGCTACCTCGTCCATTGCTCGAGCAAGACGCTCGCCGCGCTCGGCGAAGTGGGCGAGGGCTGCAGCCTGTTCACCGACCTGCAGGTGAGCGAAAACGACATGCGCCTTTTGGGCTTCGCCACCGCGCGGCGAACGCGACTGGTTCCGCCTGTTGACCCAGGTGCAGGGCGTGGGCAGCAAAGTCGCGCTGGCGATCCTTTCGGCGTTGTCGACCGAAGACCTCCAGCGCGCCTGCGCCGCACAAGACGCCGCCACCGTCGCCCGCGCGCAAGGGGTGGGGCCGAAGCTGGCGAGCCGGATCGTCAACGAGTTGCAGGACAAGGCGGGCGCGCTGCCTGCGATCGGCGGGGTTGTTGCAATGCCGCGTGGTGCGGGCGAGCGCGGATGCCGTCAGCGCGCTGCAGAACCTTGGGTTCAAGCCGGCGGTTGCCGCGCAAGCCGTTGCGCGTGCGATCGACGAGCTTGGTGAGGGGGCGGGCGAGGGCGACCTGATCCGCGTGGCGCTGAAGAGGGCGGCGGGGTGAAAGGCTTTTTGAAAGTATGGTGGCCTGTTGCTGCTCTGGTTGTGACCTTGCTCGTTGGTCTTGCGGCTCAATTCAGTGCTGCGTTGTCTTGCATCACGAAAGGGGGCACTTGGGTTGGTGGAATGACGCGCACTGCATTCTGTGAGGCTGCTCCCTGATGGCCGTTGTCACTCCACATCATCGTCACCCTGAACTCGTTTCAGGGTCCATTTACGCTCTCGCGCGGCGCCAAAGCCGGCAGCCCAAACCCCAAGGCCAGGTCTCGCCACTCTGGGTTCTCGCGCTCGATCAGGTTGATCTTCCACTGCCGGCGCCAGTTCTTGAGCTGTTTCTCGCGTGTGATGGCGGTGACCATGTCGCCGAACATCTCGAAATGGACGAGGCGGTGGATTTTATAGCGGTCGGTGAACCCCGGAAGCAGACCTTCACGATGCTGAACCAAACGCTGAATCAGGTTCGAAGTGACCCCGATGTAAAGGGTGCCGTAGTGCCCGCTCGCGAGGATGTAGACGCACGGGTGGCGCTCACGCTTCATAGCTCCGCGCGTGACGCGAAATGGACCCTGAAACAAGTTCAGGGTGACGAGTTTGGAATGAAAATAGCCCGTCATGCTGATCTTGTTTCAGCATCCATCGTGCCTTGGCCACCGAAGCCATGAACGACAACCCTACTCTCACCCCCCATCGCCAGCCGGAAGATCCCGACGCCGCGCTGCGTCCCAAGTCGCTCCACGAGTTCGTCGGGCAGGAGGCGGCGCGGGAGAACCTGCGGGTGTTCGTCGATGCCGCCCGTCATCGCGGCGAGGCGATGGATCATGTGTTGTTCTTCGGCCCGCCAGGGCTGGGCAAGACGACGCTGGCGCAGATCGTCGCGCAAGCGAATTGGGCGTGGGCTTCCGCGCCACCAGCGGCCCGGTGATCGGCAAGGCGGGCGATCTGGCCGCGCTGCTGACCAATCTCGAAGCCAACGACGTGCTGTTCATCGACGAGATCCACCGGCTCAATCCGGTGGTCGAGGAAGTGCTCTATCCCGCGATGGAGGACCGCGCGCTCGACCTGATCATCGGCGAGGGGCCCTCGGCGCGCTCGGTGCGGATCGACTTGCCGCCGTTCACGCTGATCGGCGCGACCACCCGGCAGGGGCTGCTGACCACGCCGCTGCGCGACCGGTTCGGCATTCCGGTGCGGCTTAATTTCTACACCGTCGACGAGCTCGAACGGGTGGTGACCCGCGGCGCGCGGCTGCTCGCCCTGCCGCTCGATGCGGGCGGCGCGCGCGAAATCGCCAAGCGTTCGCGCGGTACGCCGCGGGTCGCCGGACGGCTGCTGCGGCGGGTGCGCGATTTCGCCCACGCGGCCGGGGCCGACAGGGTTACCGCGACGGTAGCCGATGAATCGCTTACCCGGCTGGAAATCGACAAGCTCGGGCTCGACGCGATGGACCGGCGCTATCTGCGCATGATCGCCGACATCTACAAAGGCGGGCCGGTGGGGGTGGAAACGCTCGCCGCGGGCCTCGCCGAGCCGCGCGACACGGTCGAGGAAGTGGTCGAGCCGTATCTCATCCAGCTTGGCCTGGTCGCGCGCACCGCACGGGGGCGGTGTCTGAACGATGCCGGCTGGGTCCACCTCGACATGGCGCCGCCCAAAGGATCGCAGACCGGTCTATTCGACCAGGGAAAATAACCGCTCGACGGGTTCGCCAAGCGCCCGGGCCAGCTTGAGCGCGATTACAGTGGAGGGCACGAACACCGCATTTTCGACCGTGTTGACCGTCTTGCGGCTGACGCCGATGCGTGTCGCCAATTCGGCTTGCGTCCAGCCTTTCGCCTCGCGAGCCTCGCGCACCCGGTTCGACAGCCTGTCAGCCAAGCGCGCGGCGTTCCAGCATGGCGAAGCGGAGCAATCCCGCCATCAGCCCGCTCGTCACCACCAGCCGCAGGCAATCCTGCGCGCTCAGCTCGAGAAGTCCCACGAACGGGTAAAGCACGATGCCAGCGATCATCGACACCGTGAAGCCCAGGCCCATCGCGGAGCCGCGGTGCGCCAGGGTCACCTCGTCGTTCATCAAGTCACGCAAACCCCGTGCGCGCAGGAAGAAGCCGCCAGTCGTCAACGCGAACAGCACCGCGGCGGCCATGATCACCCAGGCGCCGAACCGGACGTGATCGACCAGCCGCTCGCTGCCGTCGTGTCCGAAGAAAGCGATTTGCTGAATGATGACGAGGAACGCCAGCACAGTGAATACCCGCGCGCGGCGGCGCGACATGCGATCGGCGGCTTCGGCGCGGGATTCGGTTGTCTTGTCCATGTTTGCCCTCATTCAGCGAAGGCGAATGATGTAACCTTTGCGTTACACGCGTCAAGTGCGCGGTTAACGGCGACACCTAACCGGTTCCGCTTTGGGACACTGTTGTCCAAAGGCGCTGCCCGAGCCTTCGAAATAGCATCGCGACGGGTGTTTTCTTGGTTAATTGAATTGTCGCACTCGCCCGGGTGCCGTTTGCTGATCGAACAGGGGCATATCCCAGCCGGACCCGCCGGCAGGAACCGCCCGATCAGACAACGAGAGACAAGCCCATGTCGGTAAAGATGGCCCTCGCAAAATTGTCCGCCACCGCGGCGGGCACTGTTCTGCTCGCCGGCGGTGCGGTGCACATGGCTGAAAAGCCCCGCGCCAACCCGACCAGCGTCAAGCAGACCAAGCACGAGACGGTGCGCCATACCAAGCCGCGCCACGTCGCGAAGCGACACGTGCCCAAGACCGTCCAGCGCAAGCGGCGGATCGTCCGCCGCGAAGTCGAGTGTGTGCCGGTCACGCCCGGCGCCGGTGGCTACTTCCCCGGGCCGCAGGCCGCTCTGCCCGACAACGCCTGTCCGCCGGTCTACCAGCTGGCGCTGGCGCCTGTGCCCCTTCCGGCGCCCGGCGGCCCGGTCAGCGGCGGCGGGGGCGGAGTGACGGTGATCGGCGGCAGCGGCGGCTTCGGCGGCAGCGGCGGCGGCTTCTTCGGCGGGTTCTTCGGCGGCGGATCGAGCGGCGGAAGCGTGGTCGTCAGCTCGACCACCACCTCGAGCGGCAGTCAGGGTCAGGACCAGGGCCAGGACATCAATATCGATATCGACAATTCGAACACCGGCGGCTCGACATCGACATCGACCGGCGGAAGCTCGACTTCCACCTCGAGCGGCGGCAGTTCGACATCGACCTCGACAGGCGGGGTCACCAGCACGACCTCGACCAGCTCGGGCAACGTCACCAGCACATCGAGTTCGTCAGGCAACGTGTCGACGAGCACCTCGAGCTCGGGCAACATCACCAGCAGCACCTCGACTTCGTCGTCGACCTCGAGCAGCTCGTCGACCAGTTCGTCGAGCTCGACCAGCAGCTCATCGTCGTCCTCGACTTCGGGTTCGAGCGGCTGGCACGGATCGAGCAGCGGCACCCCGGTACCGGCCCCGCCGATGATGATCCTGTTCGGCGCGGCCGCCGCGGCGGTCCTCGGCCGGCGCAAGCGCAAAATCGCAAAGGCGGCCTGACCTCGAAGCAGACCGCCCTAACGAAAGAGGCGGCCCCCGCGAGGGAGCCGCCTCTTTTTGCGTCGGTCGTGTGAGCGGATCAGGCGGCCAGCTTGCGCAGCACGTAGTGCAGGATGCCCCCGTTGGCGAAGTACTCGAGCTCGTTAGCGGTATCGATCCGGCACTTGGCGGTGAAAGTGCTCGTCGAGCCATCAGCCTTGGTCACCTCGACCTCGACGTCCTGCTGTGGCTTGATCTCTGCCAATCCGCGAACGGTGAAGCTGTCGTCGCTCGACAAGCCCAGCGTAGAACGGCTTTCGCCGTCCTTGAACTGCAAAGGCAGCACGCCCATTCCGACCAGGTTCGACCGGTGGATGCGCTCGAAGCTCTCGACGATCACCGCGCGCACCCCGAGCAGGTTGGTGCCCTTGGCCGCCCAGTCACGCGATGAGCCGGTGCCGTATTCCTTGCCCGCGATGACTACCAGCGGCGTACCATCCGCCTTGTGCTTCATCGCCGCGTCGTAGATCGCCATCGTTTCGCCGGCATACTTGGTCATCCCGCCTTCGATGCCGGGCACCATCTCGTTCTTGATGCGGATGTTGGCGAACGTACCCCGCATCATCACCTCGTGGTTGCCGCGTCGGCTGCCGTAGGAGTTGAAGTCGGTTTTGGCGACCTGGTGTTCCTGCAGGTAGCTGCCGGCCGGGCTGTCGGCCTTGATCGAGCCGGCCGGGCTGATGTGGTCGGTTGTCACCGAATCACCGAGGATCGCCAGCGGTCTGGCCTCGATGATGTCGAGCACCGGAGCCGGGGTCATCTCCATGCCTTCGAAGTACGGCGGGTTGGCGACGTAAGTCGATCCCGCGCGCCACGAATAAGTGTCCGAACCGCTGACATTGATCGCCTGCCAGTGCGCGTCGCCCTTGTAGACGTCGGCATAACGCGCTTCGAACATCGACCGATCGATCGCGCTGGCACGGAGCGTGGCGATCTCGTCGTTAGTCGGCCAGATGTCCTTGAGGTACACGTCAACGCCGTCGGTGCCGGTGCCGATCGGGGTTTCGATCATGTCCTCGGTAACAGTGCCCTTGAGCGCGTAGGCGACCACCAGCGGCGGGCTTGCAAGGAAGTTAGCACGGACGTCGGGCGACACGCGACCTTCGAAGTTGCGATTGCCCGACAGCACGCTCGCGGCGACGATGTCGTTTGCATTGATCGTATTGGAGATCGGCTCGGCCAACGGGCCCGAATTGCCGATGCAGGTAGTGCAGCCATAGCCGACGAGATCGAAGCCAAGCGCGTCGAGGTCCTTCTGCAACCCTGCCTTGATCAAGTAGTCGGTGACGACTTGGCTTCCGGGCGCGAGGCTGGTCTTGACCCACGGCTTGGGCTTGAGCCCGCGCGCATTGGCCTTTTGCGCCACTAGCCCGGCAGCGATCAGCACATCGGGATTGGAGGTGTTTGTGCAGCTGGTGATTGCTGCGATCACCACGTCGCCGTCACCGACATCGTGGCTTGCCCCATCAACCGGACAGCGCTTCGGCTTGGACTTGCCGTAGATGTCCTTGAGCTGGTCGTTGAACAGCTTGTCGACGTCGGGCAGCGCGACTTTGTCCTGCGGTCGCTTGGGGCCGGCGAGGCTGGGCACGACGGTGCCGAGATCGAGCTCGAGCGTGTCGGTGAAAATCGGCTCCTCGGCCTTGGGATCGATCCACAGGCCCTGTTCCTTTGCGTACGCCTCGACCAAAGCGATCTGCTCTTCGGCACGACCGGTCAGACGCAGATAGTCGAGCGTCTTGTCGTCAATCCCGAAGAAGCCGCAAGTGGCTCCGTATTCGGGCGCCATGTTGGCCAGTGTCGCGCGGTCTGCCAGGCTAAGCGAGGCAAGCCCGGCGCCGAAATACTCGACGAACCGCCCGACCACGCCGCGATTGCGGAGCATCTGGGTGCAGGTGAGCACGAGGTCAGTGGCCGTGACGCCCTCGGCGAGCCTGCCGGTCATCCGGAACCCGACCACTTCGGGAATCAGCATCGACACCGGCTGGCCGAGCATCGCCGCCTCGGCCTCGATCCCGCCGACGCCCCATCCGAGCACGCCGAGCCCGTTGACCATCGTGGTGTGGCTGTCGGTGCCGACGCAGGTATCGGGATAGGCGACCGCGGCACCGTCTTGATCCATGCTTGTCCACACGCACTGGGCGATGTTCTCCAGGTTCACCTGGTGGCAGATGCCCGTGCCGGGAGGCACGGCCTTGAAGTTATCGAGGCTCTTGGAGCCCCACTTGAGGAAATCATATCGCTCAGCGTTTCGCTGGTATTCGAGCGCCATGTTGTTTTCAAAGGCGCGGGGCGTGCCGAACTCGTCGACCATCACCGAATGGTCGATTACCAGGTGAACCGGTACCAGCGGGTTGATCTTCTTGGTGTCCCCGCCGAGCTTGGCGATCGCGTCGCGCATCGCGGCAAGATCGACCACGCAGGGAACCCCGGTGAAATCCTGCATCAATACGCGTGCCGGACGGTACTGGATTTCGCCGCCGGTCGAGGGGTTGCGCTGCCAGTCGGCCAGCGCCTGAATGTGCCCGACCGAAACCGTAAACCCGGCGTCTTCGAACCGCAGCAGGTTTTCCAGCAGCACCTTCATGCTGAAAGGAAGACGGCTGACGTCGCCGATCTTCTCGGCCGCCTTCTTGAGCGAATAGTAGGCGTAGTCCTTGCCGCCGACGGTCAATGTGCTGCGGGTTGCGAGCGAGTCCTTGCCGACCTGGGTCATGCGTGCACCAATCCTTTGTACGGGTTGGCCGCTGCACCACCGGGCCGGCGGGAGCGGCTGGAAACTGCCAGCGCAACTGCGCGTTCGTCGCTGTCAGGTCAAGGTGGCGGGCGGCAGGAAAAGGTTGGTGCAACCCAAGCTTGCGGCGTCACGCGGCAAGCTGCTCGGGCTCGGACAGTTTGCCGCGGGTTGCGATCCAGCACCCGGCGACGATCAGCGCCGCACCCGCGATAGTGGCGCCCGGCACCGCCTCGCGGAAGAACAGCCAGCCGAACAGCGCCGCCCACAGGAAACCTGAATATTCCAGCGGCGCCAGTCGCTGGGTCTCGGCGCGCGCATAACCCCAAGTGAACAGAAGCGCGCCGGACACCGAAAGCAGCGAGCTGATGCCGATGTCGGTCCATTGGGTTCCTTGCGGCATCTGCAGGAAAAACGGCGCGAAACCGATCAGCACGAGGAACGTGACGCCGTTCTGGAACGTGGCAACCTCAAGAGGTTTGGCCACCAGCGCCTGTTGACGAGTAAGCACCAGGTTCCACGCGTAGAGCACCGCCGAGGCGAGCACAGCGGCGATGCCCAGCGGCGCGCCTTCGCCCAGTGTCTCGCGCCAGATCTTGCCGGCGAGAATGACCGCCACTCCCGCCAGGCCAAGCAGCGCGCCGATCAGCGCGCGTCGTCCGATCCGCTCGCCGAGCAGCACGCTTGCCAGGAACAGCGCAATCAGCGGGGCGATGAAGCTGATCGCGATCGCCTGGGCGAGCGGCAGCAGCGTCAGCGAGAAGAAAAACAGGAACGCCATCGCGGCGACCACCACCCCGCGGATGAGATGGATGCGCAACGTCGCGCGCGCCGGCCAGCGCCCGCCAGTCGTCAGCCATACCGGCGCGGCGATGGCAAACCCGATCGGCGCACGGACCAGCAGCGCGCTGTATGCTCCAACGGCGAGCGAGGCGCTTTTCATGAACGCATCCATCCAGCTGAGCAGCCCGATCGCAACGAACGCCGCGAGGACCGGCAATAGCGGATGATCGGCTTTGAGCATGGCAGAGCGGCGGTTCGTGGCATTCGTGCCACCGGTCAAGCCGGATTCAGCTTGGCTTCAGGCGCGCCCGTTGATGGAGCTTCGGCTTGGGCGCTATGATGCGCAGTAGAGACACGCCGCAGATTTGCGGCATGGCCAAATCAAGGGGCGATACGGTGAGCAAGGGTTTGATGCGCAGGTTATTGGTGAGTGTGGCAATTGCGGCGATGCCCGTTACGGCATTCGCGCAAGCCAGGGCGCCCGAAAATATCCTGCCGCCTGAGCCGCCCACTGTGGCGCCGGCGAAAGTGCCGACCGGGACTGACGAAGTTACCGCCTCGACCCAAGCTGCGCCAGCGCGCGCCGACATGGCGGCGACCGTGCAGCCGGTTACGCCCATGGTGCAGCGCTGGAATGTTGCCGATGCGCAAGCGCTCGCGGGGGTGATTGCCGCCATCGCTAGCGAAGGGCTCGATCCGAAGGATTATCAGCCCGCCGAGCTCAAGGCGGCGCTTGCCGCGGGTCCGGGCGAAGCGCTCGACCAGGCCGCCAGCCGAAGCTTTGCCTGGCTGGTCGAGGACTTGCGCGATGGCCGCACTCCGATGAAGGCGCGCAAGCAGTGGTTCGTGGTCGACCCCGATCCCGATCGCTACCGTACCGGCGACGTGATGGCGCGGGCGCTGTCGAGCCACTCGGTCGCCGCCACGCTGGCGGCGCTCAATCCCGAGCATCCCGACTACGACGTGCTCAAGTCTGCACTGGCCAACACCCAGGACGGCGCGCAGCGCAAGCTGATTCGCGCCAACATGGATCGCTGGCGGTGGCTGGCGAAGGACCTCGGCAGCCAGTACCTGATCACCAACGTGCCCGAGTACCAACTGCGCCTGACGGTCAACGACAAGATCATCAGCACTTATCGCACGATCGTTGGCAAGCCGGGCCGCACGGCGACTCCGCAGCTTGCCGAAACAGTCGAAGGGGTGATCTTCAACCCGACGTGGACGGTGCCGCAGTCGATCGTGAAGGGTGAGGGACTCGGCGCTAAAGTGCTCGGCAACCCCGGCTGGGCCAAAGCGGCGGGTTACAAGGGCTTCAAGGACGCCAATGGGATGATCACGGTTGTCCAGCAGCCGGGATCCGGCAATTCGCTCGGCCTGATGAAGCTCGACATGCCCAACCCGCATGCAATCTTCCTGCACGACACGCCCAGCCGCAACCTGTTCAGCCAGGAGAACCGCGCGCTCAGCCACGGCTGCATCCGCACCGAACGCGCGCAGGAACTGGCGATCACGCTGGCGATCCTCGGTAACCTCGCCACTACGCCCGAAACGCGCAAGGCGGCGGCGGACGAAGCGGTCGCGATAAGCACCTCGGGCACATACACCCGCGTGCCGATCGAGAAGACAATGCCGGTCTACATCACCTATTTCACGATGGGCCGCGACATCACCGGCAAGCTACGCCAGTTCAGCGACATCTACGGTCGCGACGCGCCCGTGCTGGCAAGCTTCGACGCCCCGCGCGAAGCCAATCGCGCGCGTTCGACCAGCGAGGACGTGGTCGAGATCGTCGACGATCTGCAGACGACCTGAGGAGGTTTAGAAAGCCCCGGGGACCAGCGGCGGCTGCGGAGTGCCTTCGGGTACCAGCAGCTGCAGGTTCTCGGGCGGCTTGGTAACCGTCTCCCCACTGGGGCCGATGCCCAGCTTGTCCGCATAGAGCAGTCGTCCGCCGGCGAGGCGCAGGAGGGCGAGCTTGAAGTCTTCATCGCTCATCGCGAAGCAGCCGTTCGAACGGCCAAGCTTGCCGTATCGCGCCAGGTGTCCAGGCTCGCAGTAGCTGGCTCGGTGCATCACGATCGCGCGGTCGAGTGCGTTCGAACACGTCGGATCGCGGCCTTCGAGGCGGATCGAGGTGCCGTACTTTCCGGTGTACCAACCGAAGGTCATGAATGCGCCCTTGCTGGTGCACCATGATTCGTGGACGTTGGAAAAGAAATCGAGCCAGCCGTCGTGCTCGGGATCGGAGCCCATCCCGTGCGCGACCCGGTAGCTGTCGACCGCCCCGCGCTCGAAATCGACGAAATGCAGCCGCGGATCAGAAGAGCGCAGGCCGAAGTCAGCGATCCCGACCACGTCGCGCGCCCACAGACCGGCGCCGTGCTTGGCAAGCTGTTCCTGCGCAATCGCGAACAGTCGCCGATCGCGCGCATTGAGCGAGATCGGCACCGCGGGGACTTGCGCCCGCGCCGGGCTCACCGCGAGCGCCGCGCCAGCCGCCAGGGTGCCCTTGAGGATGTCGCGCCGTTTCATGACCGGTAATCTAGCGCAGCAATTCTAAAGGGGCGCTGAACCTCACTCCGCCGCCTCGGGCAGTGCCAGCCCGGCCTCGATCTCGGCAGCCTTGGCCTCGACCAGACCGACGATATGATCGAGCATGGTTTCGCTTTGCACGTGGTGGTCCGTCACGCCCGACAAGTATACCATGTGCTTGCCCGCTCCGCCGCCGGTCAGGCCGATGTCGGTCTCGCGCGCTTCGCCGGGGCCGTTCACCACGCAGCCGAGCACCGAGAGGCTGAGCGGTGTCTTGATGTGTTCGAGACGCTTTTCCAGCGCCTCGACCGTGCGGATCACGTCGAACCCCTGGCGGGAACACGACGGGCACGAGACGATGCGGACGCCCCGGGTACGCAAGCCGAGCGATTTGAGAAGTTCGAAGCCGACGCGCACTTCCTGCTCCGGCTCGGCCGAAAGCGACACCCGGATGGTGTCGCCAATGCCCGCCCACAGCAGGCTACCCATTCCGATCGATGACTTGACGGTGCCGCCGATCAACCCGCCGGCTTCGGTGATGCCAAGGTGCAGCGGGCAGTCGACCGCGTCTGCCAACTGCATGTATGCCGCGACAGCGAGGAATACATCGCTCGCCTTTACCGCCACCTTGAATTCGTGGAAATCGTGATCCTGCAGCAGCTTGATGTGGTCGAGCGCGCTTTCCACCAGCGCATCGGGGCAGGGCTCGCCGTATTTCTCCAGCAAGTCGCGCTCGAGGCTGCCGGCGTTGACCCCGATGCGGATCGCGCACCCGTTGGCCTTGGCCGCGCGGATCACCTCTGCGACCCGCTCGCTCGAGCCGATATTGCCCGGGTTGATCCGCAGACACGCCGCGCCCTTGTCGGCAGCTTCGAGTGCGCGCTTGTAGTGAAAATGGATGTCGGCGACGATCGGCACGTTCGCTGCGCGGGTGATCTGGTCGAAATTCGCGGTCGATTCTGCTGTCGGGCACGAGACGCGGATGATGTCCGCCCCGGCATCCTCACAGCGGCGGATCTGGTCAATCGTTGCGCCGACGTCCTCGGTCGGGGTGTTGGTCATCGTTTGCACGGTGATCGGCGCATCGCCGCCGACCGGTACATTTCCGACCATGATCTGGCGGGACTGGCGGCGCGCGATATCGCGCCAAGGGCGAATTGAGGAAGACATGGCCGCGCGATATAGGCCGGGGCACATGAAGGGGCAATGACAGCAGCTTCGTGATGCGGCATGACGGGGCACCAATGACCCCGGCGCCAGATACCACCGACGACAAGCACTGCGATGGCCCGCTGCTGATCGGACGAGTGCTCGACGGGCACGGCGGCGGCCGGCTGGTATCATGGGAGCGTGCCCAGGGCTGGCAGCCTAAAGCCAAACACGAAGTTCTCTGGCTCCATCTCGATCGTACCCAGCCAGGTGTAACCGAATGGCTTCAAAGCGAACTCGGCATACCCGAGTCCACCGCCGAGCTGCTGACCAGCGATTCCACCCGGCCGCGCGCATTTCGCGATGGCGACACGTTGGTCGCCACGCTGCGGGGGATCAATTTCAACCCCGGCGCCGATCCTGAGGACATGGTCTCGATGCAGCTGTGGTCCGACGGGCGCCGCGTCGTCACTCTGCGCCGGCTTGCGCTGCAGACGCCGACTGACGTGCTCGCGGACATTGAAAGCGGACGCGGGCCCTCCGACGCGGGCGCGCTGATCACCTCGCTCGCCGAGCAGCTCATCCAACGGATGAACGCTGCGATCGTCGACGTGAACGACGAGATCGACCAGCTCGAAAATCGCGACCCCAGGGGTGGCGACGAGGAGGATCGGCTCGCGCGGATCGCTGCGATCCGCCGCTCAAGTCTCGCCCTCCAGCGGCACATGGGGCCGCAGCATGTCGCGCTGGAATCGATCAGCCGCGACGCACCCGGCTGGTTCGAAGCGCACGACCGGCGCGAAATCGGCGAGACCACCGCGCTACTCCGCCGTTTCCTCGACGATATCGACGTCAGCAAGGAAAGCGCAGTGGTACTGATGGACGAACTGCGCAGCCGGGCGCTGGCACGGTCCGAAAGAACCAACCGTCGCCTGACCCTGGTAGCGACAGTGTTCTTGCCGCTGAGCTTCCTCGTCGGCCTGTTCGGGATCAACGTCGGCGGAATGCCGTGGGCTCAGATTCCTGGGGATCGTGACGGCTTCTGGTATGTCACCGCGCTTTGCATAATCTTCGCCGCGTTGACCGTGTGGCTATTCCGCAAGTGGAAGTGGCTCTGAGGTAACTTTGCGCGAAGGATTGTCCCGGTGCGGGACCGAACTCACTTCGCCCAATATCAACCATTTCGCTTAACCGACGCGGGCCCCGCGCTGCGCTAGGGAAAACCGGTCGTACCACCCGCAAGAAGGTTACCGCAGATGTCCCGCGCGCTCGTTGCCTGGCTGTCCTCGCTCATCGCCGAAGCAGTCGACGCCGGGCGAACGGTCCTTACCAGCAAGGCGGTGCGGACCGCGATGATGTTCGTCTGGCCGTGGGCGGGGGTAATCGTCGGGATGGACCTGGCCGCGCACTACGGCGAAGCGACCGGCGCGGCGCTTCCGGTGCAGCTATTTATCTCGCAGGATCACAGCTTCGGCGAATATCTCGAGTACTCGCTGACGATCAGTTGCGCGGTCATGCTGTTTGTCATGTGGCGCCGACTGGGCGGGTTCGCCTACCTCGCCAACGCACTGATGATGGCGTGGTTGACGCTCGACAACTTCATGCAGTTCCACGAAGCCTTTGGCCATTGGATCGCGCCGTTGATCCCGGTTTCCGCCAATTCACCGGTCCATGCCAACGACATCGGCGAGATGTTGTTTTTTGCCGTCGTCGGGTCGATCTGGCTGGTCGGTCTCGCCAGCGCGCTGCTCTCGGCGCGGCCGAGAGCGGCGGTGCACAGCCTTTATATTGCTGCCGGGATCGGCGGCGCGGCGGTTTTCGGGGTGCTGGTCGACATGGCGGTCACCTGGGGCCCGCACACGCTCGCGCAGACCCAATTCCAGGCCTGGCTCGAGGACGGCGGCGAGTTCGCCTTCATCAACCTGACGTTCCTGATGGTAGTGGCGTTCTTCGACGCCGAGAAGCGCCGCTGGCAAGACCGCGCATCTGCTGCGGCACCTGCTCCGCTGGCGCTTGCCTAAAGCGCCAGTTCGTACAAGAATTCGTCGTCGCGGTGGCTGCCGACCCAGAAATCGATGTCAGCCACATGGGCGAAGCCGTATCGCTGATAGAACCGCTGTGCGCCAAAGTTCTCCCCGTAGACCGATAGCTGCATCGCATCGCACCCGCGCGTGCGCGCTTCGGCGATCGCATGGTCGAGCAACGCCGCCCCGACGCCGAGTTCCGGTAGCCTCGGCCGCGCAATACAGCTGACCGAGGATGCAGGGATGGAGCGGTTGCGGATCAGGCCGCTCGGGGAATCGGTCGCCGAAAGTGACCGTGCAGTAGCCCAGCAGCGCCCCGTCATCCTCGGCAAGCAGGACGAGCGCAGCGGAATCGTCGATAGCAGCGGCAAACCGGCTGTGCGCACGATAAGTGTCGAGGAACGCGGCAAGGTCTTCGGCGGCGTAGAGATGACCGAAGGCATCGGCAAAGGCGCGACGGGCGAATGGCACAAGCTTGTCGAGGTCGGTAGGGAAAGCGGGGCGCAGGATCATAATCCCGCGCCCCTAGTCTGCTTGCGACCGCGTTTGAAGCGGGTTGATGGCCAGCCTATCCAACGACGACGCGTGCGGCAATCGACCGGGTGGAAAACAATTTCGCTTCCGCGCCGAACTGGCAGTGGTAGAATTGCCAATGCCCTTTGCTCGCTCCGCGATGTTCGCTGCATCGGTCCTTGCCATCTCGAGCCCCGCGCCCGCCTCGGACAAGGATTGGGACACTGCCAGCACGATCGGCGTCGGCGCGCTCGCCGCGTGGTCGATCAGCGCGCCGGCGGTTGCCGGCGATGGCAAGGGCGCGCTGCAGGCGGCTGGCTCGATCGGGCTGTCGTACGGCGTCGCCAACGGTCTCAAGGAAACTTTCCCCGAACGGCGGCCCGATGGCAGCGACGATCGCAGCTTTCCGTCCGGCCACACCGCCGCGGCGTTTGGCGCGGCGGCGAACATTCTTGAACGGCGCGGGCCGGGCGAGGGGCTCCCGGCATTCGCGCTGGCGGCTTTCGTCGGATACGCGCGGGTCGAGGCGCGCAAGCATCATTGGTACGATGCGCTCGCCGGCGCGGCGATCGGCACCGCCTCGGGCCTGCTGCTCACCCACCCGCTGGCCGACAAGCGCATCGCAATCGCTCCGTGGATGGACAGCGCCGGCGGCGGCGCAAGCATCGCGTTGGCCTTTTGACTTTCGCACCACGGCCGCCCATCCGCAGCTGTTCTTGATCACCGCCGCGCTGGGAGTGACCGTGACTTTACTGTTGTCCGCCGAACACCAGTCACCTGCGCCGAACTGGTCTTTGGCGATCCACGGCGGAGCCGGCACCCTCGTGCGTCCGCGGATGAGCGTGCAAAAGCAGGCCGATTATCGCGGCGCGCTGCAAACCGCGCTCGATGCGGGCGCCAAAGTGCTGAGGAAGGGCGGCGGTGCGCTCGACGCGGTCACCGCAGCCATCACCATCCTGGAGGACGATCCCCGGTTCAACGCCGGCCGCGGCGCAGTCTACACGTGGGACGGGATCAACGAGCTCGACGCCGCGATCATGGACGGCAACGGCCGCCGCGCCGGCGCGGTGGCTGGAGTGCACACGGTGCGTCACCCGATACTTCTCGCGCGGCAGGTGATGGACGACGGCCGCCACGTGTTCCTGTCCGGCGCGGGCGCCGAACAGTTTGCCGGGGAGCACGGTCTGGAGATCGTTCCGCCTGAGTTTTTCGCCACACCGGAGCGCAAGGCGCAGCTCGAAATGCTCAAGGCGGAAAACCTCTCTGCGCTCGATGTCGAATTCAAGTTCGGCACAGTCGGCGCCGTCGCGCGCGACAGCGCAGGGCATGTTGCGGCTGGTACTTCGACCGGCGGGATGACCGGCAAACGCTGGGGCCGGATCGGCGATAGCCCGGTCATCGGTGCAGGCACCTACGCCGACGACCGCTCCTGTGCGGTGAGCGCGACTGGCTCGGGGGAATACTTCATCCGCGCCGGGGTCGCGCAATCGATCTGCGACCGGGTTCTGCTCGCCGGCGAAAGTGCGAAGACCGCCGCGCAAACCGTCATGGTAGAAGTCGCAGCGATGGGAGGTGACGGCGGCGTAATCGTCGTCGGGCGCGACGGTGGGCCGGTGTTCGCGTTTAACACGCCGGGAATGTACCGCGGCCGGGCGACTGCCGACGGGCTCAACGAAGTGGCAATTTTCGCCGACGAGTGACTGGCCGAAATCCAACTCGACAACTGCATTGATAAGCGTAGCTTTCGCGTCGCCGAGGGGCCGGCCCACAAGGGAAAAAGTTGCCGGGTCGCCCGACTCCAGAGCCATGCCGGGGGCGCGATCTTGCGCTCGCCGTGCATTGGGGAGTTGGACAGCATGAAGACACTGAGATTGGCCGCGCTCGGCGCGGTGACGCTCGCATTCGCCTTACCGCCGGTGGCGGTCGCGCAGGACGACCCGTTCAGAGGTGGCGAATATGTCGAAGTGACGGGGGTTACAGTCGATGACGGCCACTATATGGACTACGCCACGTTCCTCAGCGGCTACTACAAGACGCAGGAGGAATTCGCCATCAAGCAGGGCTGGCAGACTGGCTGGGAGCTGCTCGCCAACGTGCACAAGCGCGCAGGCGAGCCTGATCTCTATCTGGTGCGGCGGTACCGCGACATCCCCGACGGCGCCGAAGGCGAGAAGCGTGCCGCGAAGATTCGCGCCGAAGTGAAAATGAGCGACGCGCAGATGGAGGCGCAGTCGGGCGATCGCGCCAAGTTTCGTCACGTGATGGGCAGTCAGTTGCTTCAGGTGATGAAACCCAAGTAGACCCGCTGTTGCAGGTTTACGGGAGGGGGCGGTCCTCTCCCGTGAACTTGTCCTTTTTGCGCCGCCCGAACCGCATGCCGCCTTCTAGCCGCGCGCGCAGCTGGGCGTAGTACGCCTCAAGGAAGGCGCGCTCGTCGCCCGCTCCGGGATTCCAGCCGATTTTGCGGCAGATCGCCTCGTGCACCGCGGCGATCCCATCGGGGCGGTTGTCGCGCAGCACGCGTTCGAGCGTCTGCAATTCGTGTTCGCCATAGATCGCCAATTCGGGGTCAGCGAACCGATAGCTCGTTCCGGTCACCGCGCTCGGCCCGCGTGCCGCGCCGTCGGTGGAGAGGGCCACCGGCAGCTTCGCCCGGGGCGTTTCGACCACCCAGGTCCCCGCCACCACATCGCCGGCGCGCAGTGCATCCTTGTTGAAGAACGGGAACAGCATGAACACGAGGAACCACAGCGCGCCAGCGTAGCCCGCCGATCCTGCCTCGCCGCTGGGCGCGACCATCAGCAAGATCAGCGGCAAGAACAGCTCGATATCCCGCAGCAGGTTTCGCGCGATCACCGCTTCGGCGGTCAGGCGCGCGGCGCCTTCACCCGAGCCGGTGCGTGCGGCGACACGAATGCCGGCAATCCGCTTGCCCGGCGTCGCCCCGCGCGGGCCGAGCTCGAACGCCATGAAATAACCGTTCCACGCGAGGAACCACAGCAAGGTCCACAGCACGCCGAGAAATTCACCCGCCCCACTCGTTTGAGGACCGTCCATCGCGCCAAGACCACCAGCAAGCCACGCGACCAGCAAAGTGAACGCAATCGTGGCGAACATCAGGATGAGATAATCGAGCACGAACGCGCCGAACCGGGCGGCGCGGGTGGCGACGACGAACGTCAGCGCGATGCCTTCGGGCGTCACGACCTCGCGCCGACGCTTGAAATCGTACGGGACGATCGCCGGGGTCATTTCACGCCGGTCATGCGGCGAACCCGCGGGCGGCCACGGAAAGCGAAGAAGTAGGCGAGCCAGAACCCGAGCATTGCGCCCCCGATCAGCAGCCGGTCCCAGGTTCCTCCGACCAGCTGGCGGGCAAACAATTCGAGCACCGCGGCGACCACCAGCATCAACACCACGCCCGCCATCACGGTGGCCGCCCGGCGGCCCGCCTCGGCGGTAGCGGTAAGGATTGCACGGTCGCCGGGAAAAGCCATCGACCGTCCGACGTGCAACCCGGCCGCTCCCGCCAGCAGGATTGCGAACAACTCGGTCGTGCCGTGGACCGCCAGCCAGGCGGTAAATTCGAGCGCGAGGCCTTGCCCGGCGAACAGCCACACCATCGCCCCGAGGCTGGCCATTTCCTTGAGCAGCAGCAGCAGCGTCGGCACTCCGAACGCAAAGCCCAAAGCGAACGCGAGGATCGAGACCCCGGCGTTGTTCTGGAATAGAAACGCGGCAAAGCCCGACAAGCCGGCCGCGCCGTTTTCAGTGCCCAATGCCTCGAGCAGCACCTCGCGGCTCGCGCCGGGCACGCGTGTATCGGCCATCTGACTCGGGACAAGGCTCCAGTACCATTCCTGATCCTGGCTCACGAGCAGCCACCCGGTAAGCGCGCCGGCGATCATCACCGCCAGCGCGATGGCGATGTCGAGCCAGATCGCGCGCACCGCCCGGCTCAGCCCGCCGCCGAGGAACCCGGCAAACCACCGCGCAAACCCCTGGCGCGGGCCGTAAACCTGGAACCATGCGCGTCTCACCAGCGCTTCGAGCCACGCTACGGTCGCGGCGTCCAGCGAGGTTTCGCGAGCCACGGCGAGGCTGGAGGCGGCGGTACGGTAGAGCGCGGGCAGCGCCAGCACGTCCTCGTCGGTCAATTTGCGCAAGCGGCCCAATTCCATCCGTGCGACGATCGCGTCGAGTCGGCGCCAATCATGCTCGCGCGCGAGGCGGAAGCGATCGGAGCGCAAGGTCGCAGCTTCGATGTCGGTCATTGGCGGGGCGGTCACCCGATCGTTCCCTTGCGCTTGATATCCAGATAGCGGTCGATCAGTCGATAACCGATCGCCGACCACGGGGCTTCGATCACGTCGATGCCGAGTTGGCGCAGCCGCTGGAGCACCAGCGCTCGCTGTCGAGCGAGGGTGTCGGCGGCCACCGCAGTGGCGAGCGCATCGATGCTGTCGGGCCCGGCGGCCTGCAATTCGGCGAGCTCGCTGTCCTCGATGGTGACGAACAGCACGAGGTGGCGGTCGACCAGGCGTCCGAGGCTCTCGATCATCAGTTCGGCGCTGGTTGGGTCGGTAAAATCGGAAAACAGCACGATCAGGCTGCGCCGCGCGAGCCGCTGGGCGAGCGTTGCCAGCGCGAGCGTGAAGTTGGGTTCTTCGGCATGGTAATCGAGCGCAGCGGCAGCGGTCTGCAACCTGTGAAAGCGGCGCGTCTCGCCGAAGAACGGGGTGAACACGTGTGGCCGTCGCGCAAAGCCGAACAGCGCCACCCGGTCGCCGCCCTTCATCGCCACGTAGGCTGCGGTCAGCGCGGCCGACACCGCGCGGTCGATCCGCGGAAGGCCGTCGACCGGCTCGCACATCGCCTGGCCGCAGTCGAACGCGAACACGATCTGGTTGTTGCGCTCGCTTTCGTTCTCACGCGCGTAGAGCCGCGTATGACGGCCCGAGGTCTTCCAGTCGATCCGGCGGCGGTCCATGCCGGGTTCGTATTCGCTCAGCGCTTCGAATTGCGTGCCTTCGCCGCGGATGCGCCGGGCGATCAGCCCGAACTGGGCGTCGCGCAGGAAATGCTGCAGCGCCGGGCTGCGCACCGGCGACAAGTCGGGCCATACCCGCACCGCGCGCTCGAGCGTCTCGATCTTCTGCCGCGCGCCGAGGCCGAGCGGGCCGGTCCAGCGTAGCCACAGCCGGGTGAGCGGGGCCGTGCCGCGACGACTGGGGACGAGCGCCGCCTCGCCCCGCCACGCACCGTCGGCTCTAGAGAGCTTAACCAAGGCGCGGCCGCTCGGATCGAGCCGGACGTCGCACGCAATCGCCGCTTCCATCGCACCGGGCGTGCCGTGAGCATTTTCGGCTAGAAGGGTCAGCGCGAAAGGCTCGCCGATCTCAACATCCTCGGGCGCGTGCAGCTGCCATTCGGACAAACGGCCAGCCAGCAGTGCATCGATCAGGACCAGCGCGATCAGCAACACCCCGCCAGCGGGCGCGAGTACCCACGCCCCGGGCGCCGCCGCGGCGATCACCAGCGCAACCGGTGCGCCCAGCGCGGCCAGCCACGCAGCTCGAGGCGTCGGGACGATCAGCGCGGAGCTTCCGTGCCTTCGACCAGTTCAGCGACCAGTTGTTCGACCAGGCGCCCATCGATTTCTGCCGCCGGGCTGAGCGTGAGCCGGTGGCGCAGCACGGCGGTGGCGAGCGCCTTGACATCGTCGGGCACCACGTAATCGCGGCCTTCGATCGCGGCACGAGCGCGGGCGGCGTTGGCGAGTTGGACCGCCGCGCGCGGGCTGGCGCCGTTGGACAACTCGCTGGTTTCGCGGGTCGCCCGGATCAGCCGGACGATGTAATCGATGATCCCCTCAGCTACCGTCACCTGGCCGAGCGCACCGGCCGCATCGGCCAGCCGGGCTGCATCGGCGACCGCGCCGATGCCGAACTCGGCCGGCCGCGCGGGGCCCTGCCGCTGGCCGAAGCGAGTGACGATCCGCGCCTCCTCTTCGATCGACGGAAAGCCCACCAGCAGCTTGAACAGGAAGCGGTCGAGCTGCGCTTCGGGCAGCGGATAGACGCCCTGGCTCTCGATCGGGTTCTGGGTCGCTACCACCATGAAGCTGTCGGGCAGCGCGTGAGTCTCGCCGTCGAGCGTGACCCGCCGTTCCTGCATGGCCTCGAGCAACGCGGCCTGAGTTTTGGGCGGGGTTCGGTTGATCTCGTCGGCGAGAAGCAGATCGCAAAAGACCGGACCGCGGGTGAGGGTGAACTGGCTGGTCTGGAAGTTGAACAGGTTGGATCCAAGGATGTCACCCGGCAACAAGTCCGGCGTGAACTGAATGCGGCCGAAATCGAGCCCAAGCGATGCCGCGAAGCATTGCGCGAGGAACGTCTTGGCGGTGCCCGGCGGGCCTTCGAGCAGAACGTGGCCTTGAGCCAGCAACGCGACCAGCAAGTGCTCGACGGTTTCCTCTTGGCCGACAATTGCCTTGGCGACTTCGGCGCGGATCGCGGCGGCAAGATCGCGCACGGCCTCGAGCGTCATGGTCATTTCGTCAGCGTCCTTTCGAGCGATTTCAATGCGTGCGCGGCGCGCAGCGTCTGCGAGGGGCCCCGCGCGGTTTCGAGCCGGCGCGCGAGGTCTGAGAATGTCGGAGCACCGGGCGAACGGCGGGCGAGCGCGGTGTCGATTTGGGCGCTGTCAACTCGGCGCAAACCGAGCGCATTCGCCAGCCGCCGCGCGATGAGCCCCGCGTAAGGCGGACCGAGCAAATGCAGCCGACCGCTGCGGCGGATGAAACCACCTGCATTGGCCGCCAGCCGTGCCTTGCCGAAAGCGATCGCGCGGGCTTCTGCCAGCGGCGGTCCGAACCGGCCGAACGCTCTCCATCCAACGACAACAAGCGCCAGCATCAGGCATAGCGTGGCGGCAAGGAACGGCGGCTCGAACGCCAACGTCAGCAGGTTTTTGGTCGCGCCGAAGCCGTTGAGCGTGAGGTCGAACACCACCGGGACGTTCTGCCCTTCGCGTGCCAGTTCAATTACTTTGGCGGCGAGCAGCGCCCGGTCACGGTCGGCGAGGCCGTAGTTGTTGAACAAGTCGGGCTCGAACGCGACTGTCAGGTTCCATTTGTCGCCGTCGCACTCGGCGTCCGGGGCCGCCAGGCCCGCCGCGGCGTCGAGCACGGGGTAGCAGCCATGATCGTCGGCATAGGCGACCAGATCGCGGCCTTTCGAATCGCGCACCAGGCTCGACCAGGGTCCGCCTTCGAGACCCAGCACGCGCGACCGGTCGGGCAGGCGGCCGGCAAGGCCCAGGCCGTGCCAATCCGACCCGCCTGGAGCAAGCTTGTCGAGCTTGACCGTCATTGCCTGCTCTTCGCGCAATTTACCGGTCCAGCCAGGCGCCGCCGCGCCGAGTAGCTGGACCCATCCTTTCTTGGCATTCTTGGCGGTGCGGGGTACCGGCATCGCGAACCACTTGGGCAGGATCACGAGTGTCGAGCCAGAGTGGCGACGGCGCTCGATGATTTCGGCGATCGCCTCCGGATCGGTCCATTCCGACGGGGTCAGAACCAGCAGCGACTCGTCGTCGAGCCGACCCGGACTGCGCGACAGCGACACTTCGTAACCCTGGCCCTGCAGCATCGCGACCAGCCCGGCATAACCGGCGAGCCCATGACCCTGCGCGTGCGCTGCGCCGTTATCGGGTCCCGGACCGGTATCGCCCTGGCCGATGAACCACAGCAGCGCACCGAACGTCAGCGCGCCGAACAGGATCAGTGCCAGCACGGTGCGTCGGCTGAACGCGCTCATGAGCGGGAGACCAGCCGCGAAAGCGCAAAATCGGCGTAAGCGGCGCGGGCGACTTGCCAGTCCTCGGCGCCCAACGTGCGCAAGGCGAACAGGCTGCGCTCTACCTGATCGGCGATTGTCGCAAAAGCCGCCCGCGCGGCTTCGGGCAACGCACCAATCGCGGCAAGCTCGCGCGCGGTGGTCGCGGGATCGACCAGTTCGGGGCGAACAGCGGCGATCTGGCCGACGCTACGCTTCAACAGCAGGTGCGTCGCCTCATCGAACCGCCCTTGCGCGGCGAGCCGGTCGGCATCTTCCAGCAGCGCGAGCGCATCGCCGGTCGCCGGGACCCAACCCGTTCCGGGCGCCTCCACGGCCGCCTTCGGCCGCCAGCCCAGTGCGGGCCCCAGCATTCGCCACAACAAAAACAGCACCGCGCCGACCAGCATCGCAAGCAGCACCCACCGGAATACCGGCCAGCTCATTCCGAGCGCGCGGCCGACCGGCGCGAGCGCCTCGGCCAACCAGCGAAACACTGCGTCGAGCCAGCCCGGCTCGGGCGGCGCTTGCTTGGGGACCTGGACCGGGGTGAACTGGATCGCCTGGTCGGCGCGCACCGCTTCCCACGCCTTTCCGGCTTCGGTTATGTGCCCCGTCCCCGCCACGGCCGCGGTGGTGGCACGCCGCCGTCATCAGCGCAACTAACCCCGCGCGCGTTCCTGACGGTATGTCCCGAGGATGCGCAATTCCTTGCAATGGAAGGCAAGTTCGTCGAGCGCGCGGTCCACCGCCGGCTCGCCGGGGGCGCCGATTACGTCGGCGTAAAACATCGTCGCCGAAAAGCTCGCGCCTGCCTGGTAGCTTTCGAGCTTTGTCATGTTGACCCCATTGGTGGCGAACCCGCCCAAGGCTTTGTATAGCGCCGCGGGGATGTTCTTCACCTCGAACACGAACGTTGTGACCGCTGTCTCACCGTCGATCAGCGCCCGATCAAGCGCTTCGTTCGCAAGTAAAAGGAACCGGGTGGTGTTGTCGGCCGCATCCTCGACGTCATTTTCGATGATCTTGAGCCCATAGAGTTCGGCCGCCTGGGGCGGGGCGATCGCGGCAATGGTCGGCTCGCCGCGCTCCGCGACATGCGCCGCGGCGCCGGCGGTGTCGGCATAGCTGAGCGGGACAATTCCCCGGGCCCTCAAGAACTTACGCGACTGGCCGAGTGCCTGCGGGTGGCTGTAGGCGGCCTTGAACGGACCGTCCCCGATTGCCATCAGCGCGTGGTTGATACGCAGAAAATGCTCCGCCACGATGTGGAGACCGCTCTCGGGCAAGAGAAAGTGGATATCAGCTACCCGCCCATGCTGGCTGTTCTCGACCGGGATCGCCGCCGCGCCCGCGCGCCCCGCTTTTACGGCTTCGATCGCGTCTTCGAACGAAAAGCACGGCAGGGGCGAGCAACCGGGCGCCATTTCCAGCGCGGCGCGGTGAGAATTGGCCCCGGGCGCGCCCGAAAACGCGACTGCGCGAGCAGGGTCTGCCGCCGCAGCGGACTGCATCGCGTCGACCATCACGCGAGCCGGGCCGGGGAACGAAGACTGGAAGCTGTCCATCCAGCGCCGGCGCCTAGCTGTGCGCCATTGCGCGGGCAAGCCGCATTGCCGCTCATGCGCCCCCTTGCGCGCGCGCGGCGGCCTGATTAGAGCGCGGCGCAAAGCCAAGTCCCTCATTCTCTCGGATCACGCATCACATGCAAGACCGCTTCAACACCGCCGCCGGCTGGGTCCTGTTCTCCGGCATCGTCGCGCTCGGCCTTTCGAGCGTGAGCGCCAAGTATTTCACGGCGGACAAGCCGCACCGGCCGCACCACATGGGTTATCCGATCGAGGGTGTGGTCGAGGAAGGCGAGGGCGGCGCGGATGCGGGCCCGAGCTTGGCGGAGCGACTTGCGACCGGGGACGTGGCGGCGGGCGAAAAGGCCGCTCAGGGCCGCTGTGGGACTTGCCATACGTTCGACCAGGGCGGCGGCGTCAAGCAGGGCCCCAACCTTTGGGCGACCGTCGGCGAGCCTATCGGAAAGGGCAAGGCGGGTTTTGCATTCTCAAGTGCACTGTCGGGCCACGGCGGCGAATGGAGCTATGAAAACCTCGACGCGTGGCTCGCGAGCCCCAAGGCGTTCGCGCCCGGCACCAAGATGAGCTATGCAGGCCTGTCGAACGGTCAGGACCGGGCCAACATTATCCTCTATCTCAGGCAGCAGGGTGGCGGTCCGGCGCTGCCGACTCCGGAAGCAGCGGCGCCTGCAGCCGTCGAGGGAGCCGACGCTGCCGCGGCGGGCGATCCGACCGCCGGCGCGGGTCCGGCCGAAAAGCCTGGTCCGGAAGCCGCTGGCGCCGTCGCCGCTCCCGCAGGGGACGGTCCGGCGAGTACCAACAAGGGCAAGAACTGAGTTTCGCGCTGCAGGTATGAGACTTATTCTGCGCCTTTAAACCCTTGTGCGATCACATACCACTCGCTCGAGCCCTTACGGCTGGCGGGGGGCTTGGCGTGCTTCACCGTGCGGAAGTGCTTCTTGAGGAATGCCAGCAGATCGGCGTCGGTGCCGCCTGCGAGGACCTTGGAGATAAACGCGCCGCCCGCCTCCAAGTTGTCCACCGCGAACCACGCTGCCGCTTCGACCAGGCCCATCGTGCGCAAGTGATCGGTCTGCTTGTGGCCAACCGTGTTGGCCGCCATATCCGACAGGATCAGGTCGGCTTTGCCGCCGAGGGCTTCGGCCAGCGCGGCTGGCGCGGCATCATCCATGAAATCCATCTGCAGTAGCGTGACGCCGTCCAGCGGCTCGGTCTCGAGCAGGTCGATGCCGACCACCACCGCCTTGGGCCGTAGCTTGCGCACCACCTGGCTCCACCCGCCCGGCGTCACCCCGAGATCGATCACCCGGTGCACGCCCTTCAGCACGGCAAACTTCTCATCGAGCTCGATCAATTTGTACGCCGCGCGGCTGCGATAGCCTTCAGCCTTGGCCTGGCGGACATAGGGATCGTTAAGCTGCCGCGACAGCCAGCGGGTCGACGAGGCGGTCCGGCCGCGCGCGGTCTTGACCCGCTTGCTGGTATCGCCCGATCCGCGGCTCATGATGCCTGCTTTGCGGGAGCCGGGGTGCCGGCCATCAGGCTGCGCAGAATGCCTTCGCGGATCCCGCGATCGGCGACCCCCAGGCGATCCGCCGGCCAGATGTCGAGAATCGATTCGAGGATCGCGCAGCCGGCCACCACCAGCTCGGCCCGGTCGGGCCCGATGCACGGCAGCGTTTGGCGCTCCTGAATGTCCATGCCGGACAGGCGTTCGCTGATCGCGCGCATCGCCTGCGACGGGACGATCAGGCCATCGACCGCGCGCCGGTCATACTGCGGCAGTTCGAGGTGAAGGCTGGCGAGCGTCGTCACGGTGCCGCTGGTGCCGAGCAGCCGGATATCGTCGGACTTGGAGGCTTGCGCCACGCGTCGGGCGAACGGGGCGAAGCTGTCCGACACCAGCATCCGCATCCGGTCATAGCGATCGAGCAGTCCCGCCTTGCTGCCATCGACGTGTGCAACGGTATCGGTCAGCGAGACGACACCCCACGGCACGCTCGCCCAGTCGATGATCCGGGGGACCCGTTCGCCCGGTTCGATCAAAACCAGTTCGGTCGATCCGCCGCCGATGTCGAAAATCACCGCCGGGCCGTGACCCTGCTCCAGCAGGATATGGCAGCCGAGCACAGCCAGGCGCGCCTCCTCCTGCGCGGTGATGATGTCGAGCGCGATGCCGGTTTCGCTGCGCACCCGCTCGATGAACTCCTCGCCATTGACCGCGCGGCGGCAGGCCTCGGTCGCAACCGATCGGGCAAGCGAGACGTTGCGGCGCTTGAGTTTCTCGGCGCAGACCTGAAGCGCGGCCAGCGCCCGGTCCATCGCCGCGTCGCTCAGCCGCCCGCTCGCCGCTAGGCCTTCGCCCAGGCGCACGACCCGGCTGAAAGCGTCGATCACGGTAAAGTGCTCTCCCGAAGGCCGGGCGATCAGCAGACGGCAGTTGTTAGTGCCCAGATCGAGCGCGGCATATGCCTGTCGCCGCGCTTCGGGCTCGATCGGCAACGCGCGGCGCGCGGATGCCTCGGCTTGTTTGCGCGGTTCGGGCGGCGAGGGACGCTTGTAGCGGAAATCGGCTACTTTGCCGGACGGTCCGCCCCTTTTGCCGCCTGCCCTTTCGCGCGTATTCCTTGCTGCGTCCGGCGGAGAAAAACCCGCCATTGTAATGCTTTCTGTTCCTCCCGCGGCGCTGAGGATGGCGAACGCGGGGACCTGGCGACGATGCTAGCCGCGCGCGCGCCGGTCGGCAAGCGCGCTCCGACGATCGAACGATGGCGCGGCGAGCAGTACGCTCTCTGGCGGGTTGACCTGAGCCTGCCGCGAAACTAAGTGCGCCCCCTTCGCGAGCCGGCTCCGATGCCGCTCGCCGGTGCCCCGTCGTCTAAAGGTAAGACAACGGACTCTGACTCCGTTAATCGAGGTTCGAATCCTCGCGGGGCATCCAGTTTTGACCGCAGATTTGGCTGCGCAAGCGGAACGGCAATGTGCGCCGAACCTATTTTTTCCCGACACCCGCCGGGGCGTCGACGCCGATGGCGATGAACGTGAACAGGATCAGTTGTTCGTGGTTGGTGACTTCAACCCGAAATTCGTCGCCTAACCACATCACCTGCGGCCGTTCGCGCAAATATTCACCGGCAAAGCGGACGGCTTCGATCCGCGCCTCTGACAGACCCGACAGATCGATCCCTTCGTCATCCGGATCAACGACCGAGCCGGCAATATTAAAAAAGTAACGCATTCGCACACCAGTCTCTATGAAGAAGGGCAGTTTCCCGCGAAACCGGAAGCGATGGGGGCCGGTTTGTCATAGGCCAGCGCGACTGTTCGCATCGTGCGCGTCGACGTCGTGCAGCGGGTAGAGATAACCCGGTTCGAAACTTGCTACCTGTTTCAGTGCTGCACGATCGCCGACCACCAGCCGCCCGCCACGCTTGGTAAATACGCCATCGAGCGCGAGCTGCTTGACCACCCGGTTCACATGCACCGCGCTTAATCCCGTCGCCGCGGAGATATGTTGCTGCGTCATCGGGACCACGAACGCTTGACTGGAGCCGGGCACCGCGGCTTCGAGCCGTTGCGCAAACTCTGCGAGCATATGAGCGATCCGCGTGCGGGCATCGCGCTGGCCGACATTTACCACCCATTCGCGGTAGATCGCAGAATCGAGCATGGTGTCCTGCCACAAGGCATTGGCGATACGCGGATTTTCCTCCCTCAGTTCTCGCAACGCGGTAAGGGGAATTTCGGCGATCGTTGCGGGTCCGAGGGCGACGACATTGGTATCGACCCGGTCGCCAAGCAGTTGGCGCAAGTCGAACAAGTCACCGGGCATGTGGAACGATACGATCTGCACGCTGCCATCGGGAAGTGACTTGGAGCGGTACGCAAATCCCTTGATAAGTCCGTAGAATGCGCCCGGCCGGGTGCCTTCGTCGACCAGGAACGTGCCCGCCGGGATGGTCGAAACGGAGTGGGAGAGAGCCATTAACGCCGCCCGATCCTTGGCATCGAGACGGTGAAGCAAGTCCAGTTTTCGTACAATCGGTTCTAAGGTGTGTTCTGGCTGCATAGTTGCTTCAAAAGATTCGATTGAAGCCGTAAATGCGAATTCCGCATTCGGGTTCCAGCCAAGCGGGATCCGTTTCGGGTTCGCGGCTCGCGCGCTCGCGTCAAGGATTGGGAATGGGACTGATCGGGTTCAACAAACCGTGGGGAGTTCTATCCCAGTTTACGGATGTTGGGGATCCAGGCCGTAAGGATGCAGGCGAGCGGCCGACGCTGTCGGCCTACATCGATTTGCCCGGCTATTACCCGGCAGGCCGGCTCGATCGCGACAGCGAAGGCTTGCTGCTGCTGACTGACGACGGCCGCTTGCAAGCGCGGATCGCGGACCCGCGGTTCGGCAGCGAGAAGACGTATCTGATCCAGATCGAAGGCGAACCCGACGAAGCCGCGCTTGATCGGCTCCGCGGCGGGGTGACGCTCAAGGACGGACCGACCCGCCGGGCGCGCGCCGAGCGGATCGATCCGCCGCCGCTGTGGCCGCGCGACCCCCCGGTACGCTTCCGCAAGAGCGTCCCCGACTGTTGGCTGCGGCTGACGATCGCCGAAGGGCGCAACCGCCAGGTCCGGCGGATGACAGCGGCGGTCGGCTATCCCACGCTGCGGCTAGTGCGCTGGACGATCGGCGAATGGAGCCTGGACGGCCTTGCACCCGGCGAATGGCGCAAGCTGTAGCCGCGCCCCATTGTGCACCGGCGGCGCGCGCCCTATCGGCGGCGCAATGACTGACAAAGACGAGCGCGACCTCAAGCGTCGCAAGTTCTACCGTGCCGAACAGGAAGCCGCCTTCAGCGACAAGGCGTCCCCCGACACCCCGCAGACCCGCGACCCGGCGTACAAGCTGGCGTTTCGCGACGTCGACTTTCTGCTGCGCGAGGAATTGCGCCCGGTGCGCTTCCAGCTCGAGCTCCTGAAGCCCGAGATGCTGCTCGACGAGGCGGGCGTGGGCTCGACGCTGGTGATGTACGGATCGGCGCGCATTCCTTCTCCCGATGCGGTCGAGGCGCTGTTGCAGAACGCCAGCGAGGAGAACCGCCCGGTCGCCGAGCGGCTGGCGGCCAAGGCAAAGTATTACGACGAGGCCCACGAACTGGCGCGGATCGCCAGCGAAAAGGCAATCGTGGTCGACGGCAAACGCGAGTTCGTGATTTGCTCGGGCGGAGGCCCGTCGATCATGGAAGCCGCCAACAAGGGTGCGAGCGACGCGGGCGCCGAATCGATCGGTCTCAACATCGTCCTGCCGCATGAGCAGGCGCCCAACCAGTATGTGACTCCGTACCTCTCGTTCCAGTTCCACTACTTCGCGCTGCGCAAGATGCACTTCCTGCTGCGGGCCAAGGCGGTGGCGGTGTTCCCGGGCGGGTTCGGCACGTTCGACGAATTTTTCGAATTGCTGACGTTGATCCAGACCGGCAAGATGAAGCCGATGCCGATCTTGCTGTTCGGCAAGGAATTCTGGACCCGGGTCATCGATTGGGACGCGTTCGCCGAAGAGGGCGTGATTTCAAAGGCCGACCTCGGCCTGTTTCGCTGGTGCGAAACCGCCGACGAAGCCTGGGCGCATATCGCGGCGTTCTACGAACTGGACGACTAGTTTCCGCGAACGGCCTGGTGTCCGAGCGGACCGCTACCGGTGCCGAACCCGGGAGCTTCGGCGATCGCACGCCGCACGAATTGGCGGCCCAGGCGGACCGCGTGTTCGAGCGGTTGTCCGTGGCCCAGCAGTGTAGCGATCGCGGAGGATAGCGTGCACCCGGTGCCGTGCGTGTGTCGCGTCTCGATCCGCGGGTCGTCGAACGAGGCTGCGCGGGCATCGCCGGGGCCGATCAGGAAATCCACCACGCGAGCGCCGTCGGCGTGACCTCCCTTGGCGAGGATATGGCATCCGTATTGGTCTGCCAGCGCGCCGGCGGCCTCGATCACCTCGTCGGTCGTGCGCAAGGTGCGTCCAGCCAGATGGGCGAGCTCGGGCAGGTTGGGGGTGATCAGTGTGGCGAGCGAGAACAGCCGCTCCTTCATCGAGGCAATCGCATCCTCGGCGATCAACGGCGCACCGGACGTCGCGAGCATGACCGGATCGAGCACGATTAGAAGTTCGTCCACAGCCAGCGCAGACAGCGCGTCCGATACCGCGCGAATGATCTCGCGGTCGTGCAGCATCCCGATCTTGATTGCATCGACGCCGATATCGTCGATGCACGAGGCGATCTGTTCGCGCACCATGTCACCGCCGATGGGCGCGATTCCCTGGACGCCCGTGCTGTTCTGCGCGGTGATCGCGGTGACCGCGGTCATCGCGTAGCCGCCCAGCATCGTGATGGTCTTGATGTCGGCCTGGATCCCCGCGCCGCCGGAGCTGTCCGACCCGGCGATGGCGAGGATGCGGGGAGGAGGCGTGCTCACTCCTTGAACTTCCGGTCTGTCGAGGGCGGATTTTTGTCGTGCAGCTTCCTGGCTCGCGTCGGCCGGTCCATCAGCTCTCCCCCGCAATTGGGACAGCGGTCGTCCAGGGCTTCGGCGCAGTCCGCGCAGAACGTGCATTCGAAGCTGCAGATGAAACCGCCGGGCGTCTCGGCCGGCAGGTCCGTCCCGCAGCGTTCGCAATCGGGCCGCATCTCTAGCATCAGCCCGCGTCCCGCACAGCGTCGCAGATCGCGTCGACCACGCGTTCGACCTGAGCTGCGTCGTCCCCTTCCGCCATCACGCGTATGAGCGGCTCGGTGCCGGAAGGACGAATGACCAACCGTCCACGCCCGCCAAGCTCGGCTTCCGCATCGGCGATCGCCGCCTTGACTGCGGCGTTGTCCAGCGGTGCACCGCCGGCATAACGCACGTTCTTGAGCAGCTGCGGCACGCGCTCGAACTGGTGAAGCAACTCGCTCGCGCGCTTGCCCGAACGGACCAGACTGGCGATCACGCGCAAGGCTGCCACGGTACCGTCACCGGTGGTCCCGTGATCGAGCAGGATCATGTGCCCCGATTGCTCGCCGCCGACATTGAAACCACTGGCTCGCATTCGTTCCAGCACATAGCGGTCGCCTACCTGCGTGCGCTCGAGCGTCAGGCCGTGACCTTCCAGGAAGCGTTCGAGCCCGAGGTTCGACATGACGGTGGCGACCACCCCGCCGCCTTTGAGAGCGCCCTTGTCGCGCATCCGCAGCGCAATCAGCGCCATGATCTGGTCGCCGTCGACCGCTCGTCCGTTCTCATCGACAACGATCAGCCGGTCGGCGTCGCCATCCAATGCGATGCCGATATCGGCACCTTCTTCAACCACTTTGGCCTGCAGTGCGGCAAGCGAGGTTGAACCGACATCGCGGTTGATGTTGGTGCCGTTGGGGCTGACGCCGATCGCGACGACTTCGGCGCCCAGTTCCCAGATCGCGCTCGGGGCGACCTGATAGGCCGCGCCGTTCGCGCAATCGACGACGATCTTGAGACCGTCGAAACGAATATCGGCGGCGACCGACTGCTTGACTGCATGTATGTAGCGCCCGGCGGCATCGTCGATCCGCCGTGCGCGCCCGATGTGCTCGGCATCGGCAAGCCGCGGCTCGGCTTCGAGAAACGCCTCGATCGCCAGTTCGTCGCCGTCTGACAGCTTGAACCCGTCTGGGCCGAACAGTTTGATTCCATTGTCTTCGAAGGGATTGTGGCTGGCGCTGATCATCACGCCGAGGTCGGCGCGCATCTCGCGCGTGAGCAGCGCTATCGCTGGGGTGGGAAGAGGGCCGGTCATGATCACGTCCATGCCCACCGAGGTAAACCCGGCAACCAGCGCGCTTTCCATCATGTAGCCCGACAGGCGCGTGTCCTTGCCGATCACCACCCGGTGGCGGTGGTCGCCGCGCAGGAAGTGACGCCCGGCGGCCTGGCCGACTTTCATCGCGGTGGCGGCGGTCATCACTCCGGCGTTGGTGCGCCCACGGATGCCGTCAGTGCCGAAGAACTTGCGTGCCATGAAGCGACCGTTACCCTGTCTTTTTGCCGAGCCTCCGCTTTGGCGTGAAGCGTGTGGGATGTCACCCCACGATGCTGCTGGCATGGCAGCGCAAACGCGCTATCGTCGTTGCCGATGGACGATAGCGAAGAACAGCCACGCCCGAGCGTGGCGAGGCAACTGGTTACGGTGCGCATTCCGGCGGGCTGGACACTGTTCGGTCTAGTCGCGGGACTTCTGGCCGGGCTGGTGCTCGCGCGCACCACCGTGTCGGAAGAGGCGCTCGCGATTGCCGGGCCCGTTGGCGCGCTATGGCTGCGCGCGTTGCAGGTGACGATCGTCCCGCTGGTGGCGGCGCTTTTGGTGCTCGGTATCTCACAGATGGCATTGGCCGCGCGTGCGGGCGCGGCTGCACGGCGAATGCTCGGCTGGGTGTTCGTGGTGCTGTTGCTGTCTGGCGTGGCCGCGGCGCTGCTCACCCCGATGTTGCTCGATCTGTTTCCTCCGCCCGCGACCGCTGCCGCGGTGCTTTCCGCCAGCGGGGCAGCGCAGGAAGTGCCCGAACTCGGCGCGTTCATCCAGTCTCTGATCGCGCCCAACATCATCGCCGCCGCGGCCGAAACAGCGATGCTGCCGCTGACCCTGTTCTTCGCCGCCTTTGCGCTGGCGCTGGTGCGGCTACCGGAAGACCAGCGCGAGCAAATGCTTGGGCTGTTCCGTGCGCTCGCTAACACCATGCTGGTGATCATCGGCTGGGTCCTTTGGGTGGCGCCGGTCGGGGTGTTCGCTCTTGCGATAGGGGTCGGCGCGGCAAGCGGCGGAGGAGCTTTCGCCACCCTCGCGCATTACATTCTGACGGTTGTTGCGGTCGGGACGACGCTGCTGATCGGCGGCTACCTGCTCGCCTGGTTTGCCGGCGGCATCTCGCCCTTGCGCTTCGCCCGGGCGATACTGCCCGCGCAGGCGGTGGCGCTTTCCACGCAAAGTTCGCTCGCCAGCCTGCCGGCGATGCTCGTCAGCGCGCGCAGACTGGAATTGCGCGAGGAGACTTCCGAATTCGTGCTCCCGCTAGCCGTGGCGATTTTCCGCGCGACAAGCCCGGCGATGAACCTAGCGGTGGCGATCTACGTCGCACATGTCGCAGGAGTTGCCTTGACTCCGCTGACGCTTCTAGCGGGCGTGGCGATTGCGTTTATTATTTCTCTCGGCTCGGTCAGCCTGCCCGGTACTATCAGCTTCGTCGTTTCGGTCGGTCCGATCGCGCTGGCGATGGGCGTGCCGATCGGTCCGCTGGCGTTGCTGGTGGCGGTGGAGATGATGCCCGACATCATGCGCACGATCGGCAACGTGACGATGGACACCGCGCTGGCGGCCGCGGTCGATCGGAAACGCGGCGCGGCGATGCAACCCTAGCGGTTCCCGCGCGTTCATGTAACGAGGGATCGTCCTCTTTTTCAGACCGACCACTGGAGACAACCATGGCCTTCGAAGTCACGCCGCTGCCGTACGAACCCACCGCGCTCGAACCCGCGATCAGCGCCGAGACGCTGAGCTTTCACCACGGCAAGCACCACAAGGCCTATATCGACAAGACCAACGCGGCGGTCGACGGGACGGATCTGGAGAACGGGCCGCTTGAAGATGTCATCAAAAGCGCGCGCGGCCAAAACCAGGGCTTGTTCAACAACTCGGCGCAGAGCTGGAACCACGGGTTCTACTGGAACTCGCTGTGCCCTTCGTCCGGCACCCCATCGGACGAGTTGCAGAGCATGATCGACGAAGCATTCGGATCGACCGACGCGCTGGCGACCCAGCTCAAGGAGCGCGGCGTTGGGCACTTCTCCAACGGCTGGGTGTGGTTGATCGAACGCGGCGGAAAGCTGGAAATCGGCGAGACCCACGATGGCGACACTTTCGCCGATCAGGACTGCAACCCGCTGCTGGTGATCGACCTGTGGGAGCACGCGTATTACCTCGACCATCAGAACCTGCGGCCGAAATATCTCGAAGAGGTGGTCAGCGCGAAACTGAACTGGGCCTTCGCCGCCGAGAACCTTACCCGCGGGACGACCTGGAAATACCCTTGCTGATGCGACAGACCGTCTCCCCTTCGCGGGGGAGACGGTCTTAGGCTGTGTCCGGTTCGGGCGCAGGTTCGAGCGGTTCCACCGGGAACAGCGGTTCGCCGAAAATGAAGCCGATCAAGTTGGGCCGCCCGATGTGGTCAAAGAGCGCGGTCAGGGTGAGCAGGATCGGTACCGAAAGCAGCGCCCCGAACACGCCCCAGACCCACGAAAAATAGCTCAGCGCGATCAGGATCAGCACCGGGTTCATGGTGAACCGCGCGCCCAGGATCGACGGAGTCACCGCGTTTGCTTCGACCGCGTGCAGCCCGAGATAGGCCGCCGCGGGGATCACCCCGATCAGCGCTGTTTCGGCGGTACCCACACCGTATAGTGCGAGGATCGCGGTCATCGCCAGTGGACCGATGTAAGGCAGGAAGTTGAGGATCGCGGCGAGCCCGCCCCACATCACCGGCGCGTCCAGTCCGAACGCCCACGCGGCCAGACCGACGATCAGGCCGACGCCGGCATTAATCCAGGTCACCGTCAGAATATAGGCTGCAACCCGGTCCTGCACATCGCGGATCACTCGCGCCGCCTTGAGGCTGGCTCCGAAATCCGCGCGTTCAAGCAACAGCCGGCGGCGCATGCGTACTCGCGCCTCGATCATGAAAAACGTCATCAGGAAGGTGAGCAGTGTTTCAAGGATCACGCTGGGCGTGGCGTAGGCAAACTGTTCGAGCATCGAAGGGCTCGCAACCACGACTTCGTTGCCCGAATGACCGGTCAGTTCGGACAGGCGCTTGCTCGCGGAGGTCACCCAGCCGAACTGATCACGCAATTCGGTGAAGCGCTGGCCGATCTGGTCGACGATTTTGGGCAACGTTTCGAACAGCACGATCGCTGGCTGGAAGATCAGCAGGCCGGCCAGAGCCAGCGCGGCGAACAACGCCAGCAGCGCGACCAGTGAGGCGAGCACATTGGGCAAGCCCCAGCCGGCAAGCTTATCGGCCAGCGGCGAAAGCACGATAGTGAGGATCAGTGCTGTCACCAGCGGCAGGAAGAGCACCGACCCGATGGACAGGACGAACGGCAACGCGAGGAACAGCCCGACCCCGAGGATCACCACGAGCGCCGAGATCAGCCGCAATTCCTGCGCCGCGAACGTCATCCGCGCGGTACGGGCATCGCGGATTTCCGCTACCGGCGGCGACGCCTCGGCAGCGTCGCCAAGCGGAGCGGTGCGCGGCGCCTCGGTCATGCCCCTTCCGATCTGTCTATCAATCCGGCCGCGATTGTGCCCCGGCCCACACTAGCGATCAAGTGATCTCAACGAGTCGGTTCGCTGACGCCGTCGCCGGCGGCGACCTTGTCGAGCTCCTCAAGCAACGCGCGGTGCGCGTTGACGTCGCCGATCGTTCGCTTGGGCACCTCACCGCCGTCAAGCATAGCGGTGAGAGCAGCGCGCGCGCGGCCGACCCGGCTTTTGATCGTACCAACCGCGCAGCCGCAGATCTGCGCGGCTTCCTCATAGGAAAATCCTCCCGCGCCCACCAGCAACAGCGCCTCCCGCCGTTCGGGCGGCAGCGTCAGCAACGCACGGCGCATGTCGGACAAGTGGATCGGCTCCTCCTGGCCCGCCGGTGCGGTGAGGATGCGTTCCGCCACCGTCTCGTCGTAGTCGCCGCGAAAGCGGTTGCGGCGCATGTCGGTGAGGTAAGCGTTGCGCAGGATGACAAAGGTCCACGCTCGCATGCTGGTGCCGGGTTCGAACCGTTCCTGCGCCGCCCATGCCTTGAGCAGGGTTTCCTGCACCAGGTCGTCGGCCATATCGGGCCGTCCGCAAAGCCCACGCGCAAACGCGCGCAGGTGCGGGACCACCCCGGTAAGTTCGCGCTTGAAGTCGGCCTTCTCCGAGACCGTCCGTTGCCCATCCGACATCAGGTTTTGCGGTCTAGTTTGGACAACAAATCGGTGAAGGCGTCTGGCAATGGCTCGTCGACGACCGCATCGTACAGCTGGCGCAGGCCCGATGCCCAGCCAGGATTTTCGGCGGCTTTATTCTGTTTCACGGTTTTTTTGCCCTGGCCCCCCGCGCGGCCCTCCGCGCGACGTGCTGCGTCGGTTGATGCTTTTTCCAAATTCGTGCCCCGTCCCCGGCAAAGTTTAACCGCCCAACGCAGACATGCGGCGCACGCAGGGCGCACGCCGACATCGCGTTCCAATCACCGGGGAACGAAGCGTCCATGGCTTTGTTCCCTTCACATCGCCGCTATGCGGTCGTTGCAGGGTGCGATTGATTATTGGGGCGGGGCAAGTAATTGGACAAGATCGATTTCCAATCGCGCCGCACCCGGCGTTGGCTGGCATCTTATCCCCGCGCCACCCCGCTCGCAATTTTCCTGCTGATCGCCGCTATCACCGCGCTCAGCGTGTTTGCTATCGAACGTGGTGAGTATCGCCGCGAAGAAGCGCGCTTGAGCGAAACCGCCAAGGCTATCTCATCGGCCATCGAACGCCGCGGCAACACCTCTTCGGCATACCTACGCGCCGGCGCCGCGCTGTTTGGAACGGTCGAGACCGTCCAGCCAATCCTTTTCCGCCGGTTTGTCAGCGAGTTACGCCTCGACGCCGACTATCGTGGCGCCGAGGGGATCGGGTGGGCAGAGGCGATCTCGCCCAGCGATTTGGCAGCTTATGAAAAGCGCGTGGCGGCAGAAGTTCCGGGAGCGGACCCGGTCAGGCCGCGGCCGACGCAATCTCGCGGCCAGCTCACCCCGGTGACCTACCTGCTCCCCGACACCGAGCGGAATCGTCGCGCGATCGGGTTCGACATGTATTCCGAAAAAGTACGCCGGGCGGCGATGGACGAGGCGGAACGCGCGGTCCGGCCGACCGCGAGCGGGCGGGTGACGCTCGTGCAGGAAGCAGGCGCAAGCTACCCTGGCTTCCTTATCTACATGCCCGTGTTCGACCAGGTGTCCGAAGCGCGGCGCCTCAAAGGCTTTCTTTACAGCCCCTTCAATGCGCGCGACTTCCTCGCCTCGGCGCTCCAGCTCGAAACCCGCAACGGCATGGGCATCCGGCTCTACGATGGCAGGGTCGATCCCAAAAACCTGCTGGCGGAAATCCGGCCAGCCGAACGGACTGGGCGCACGACGGTCGAGCGGGTGATGATCGCTAACCGCCCGATGTTGCTCGAAGTGGAATCGAGCCGGGGGCCGACGCTGTCGATGCTATCGATGCTCACTTTGTTGTTCGGTCTGCTCGTCGCCAGTTTGCTGATGGTGGTCGCGCGGCTCCTCACTCAACAGGCGATCGAGGACCAAGCATCGCTCGAGTGGCTGGAGGAGCAAAACTCGATCCGCGATACCCTTACCCGCGAGCTCAATCACCGTGTGAAGAACACGCTCGCCAACGTGCTGTCGATCGTCAGCCTCACGCGGAGGCGGGCGCACAGTCTCGATGAATTTGCCGAAGGGCTCGATGGGCGGATCCGCGCGCTATCCGCGACCCATGACCTGCTGACGCAGTCGGACTGGGGCACCACCCCGATACGAGCGGTCATCGACGCTGAGCTGGCACCATATTCGCGCGCCGAGGGCTCGCTCGAACTGGCCGGCCCGACGGTCGAGCTGGCGCCCAACGATGCGCTCTCGTTGGGGCTTGCGATCCACGAGCTGGCGACCAACGCGGCCAAGTACGGCGCCCTGTCGACCGCCGACGGGAAGGTGCGGGTTACATGGGCGCTCGACCGTAACGATCTGGCGAGCGTGCGGTGGGTCGAGAGCGGCGGCCCGCCGGTAGCCGCCGAACGGCCGCGCGGGTTCGGGACCGATTTGATCGAAAAGATCGTCGCGCACGAACTGCGTCATCCGGTCGATCTTAACTTTCTGCCGGGCGGGGTGTCGTGCACGCTGTGGGTGCCGGTGCGCCTCCGCAGCGAATTCGAGATGCGTACGCGCGAGCGCGCGGTGCCGCCGTCCAGATGAACAGCAGCCGCGCTGCGGTGAACGAGTTGTCGTGTTTCGAAGTAAGCTCGCTCAGCCGAGCGGTCGGCTCGATCCGAAGAACAGCGCCTGGCTGATTGCCGCGCGAACCGTCGATTCCTGGAACGGTTTAGTCACCAAATACGTCGGCTCGGGCCGGTCGCCCGTGAGCAGGCGCTCAGGATACGCAGTGATGAAAATCACCGGCACGCTGTCGATTGCCAGAATGTCGTCGACCGCGTCGAGGCCCGACGATCCGTCGGCTAGCTGAATGTCGGCCAGTACGAGACCCGGCGTATGCTCGGCAACGACCTGTTGCGCCTGAGTGCGGGTAGCGGCGGTGCCGCAGATTTCGTGGCCCAGCGACCGGACAAGGTCTTCCAGCTGCATCGAGATGAGCGGCTCGTCCTCGATAATGAGCACGCTGGTTGCCGATTCGCGATCGATCTCGTCGACCGCTTGCTGAACCATCGATTCGACGTCAGCCGGATCCATGTCCATCACTTCGGCTGCTTCGGGAACCGAGAAATCCTCCAGCGTGGTCAGCAGCAGGGCCTGACGGTTGAGCGGGGTAATCGTGCGCAGGCGATCCTGCGCCGCGCTTTCATGGCCGGTGCCGGCGCTCTCGCCCTCGTTGGCGACTTCGAGATAGGCACTCGACCACACTTTGTTGAATGCCCGGTACAGCGGCACGCGCCCGCCAGCGAGCGAGGCCTTGAGATTATCGTCCGCCAGGGCAGCTTCAAGCGTGGCGCGCACGAAGGCGTCGCCGGTGGTCTGCGATCCAGTAAGCGCACGCGCGTAACGACGCAGATATGGCAAATTGGCGGCGACTTGATCCCCGAGCGACATGCATTCCCTTCCCGTAACTGTCCCGCGAAAAACGCGGGCTGCTCGCTATGGTTCCTTTTGCACTTTTGGCAAGCCGCCTTGCTGCTGAAAACAGGCTTGGAACGGATAAAAATGACCGTTGGATTGCATGCCGGACCCGCTCGATCGGAGCTGGCTGGAAAAGGCTTGCTCTTTGATAACAAATCAGCGAGACAATTTTTTTTGGTGGTATTACAAATAGTTGCGAAAAAACCAGCAATCCGTGAAAAAATTTGGTGGGAGGCGGGAACGTCAATTCGGGTCAGGCATTCTACCATTGTCACCGCCGAGACCCCCCCTCCCGTCCAAGCGGCTGGTGATACGATCCCGAAGGGCCTCCGCTCAACGAGCGGAGGCCTTTTTTTTGTGCGCCGCGGAGCTGGCGTGAGCGGGCGCAGCCGGCATGAACGCTGTCACGCCACGCTACTTACGGAAACCTCAGGCCAGCGCTTGTTTAAGCCGGCCAAGGAGCCCGGGACGGGGCGGCTGGCTGAGCGCAGCGATCAGTTCCGCCGGATCGTACGGCTTTTCGAGCACCGGGCCGAGCTCGGCGATCTCTGCGGGGATATCCTGCGGCGCGCCGGTCGAAAACACGATCCGCGGCGGGTTCGGACCGACCGAATTGACCAGCTCGGCGAGCGCCCAGCCATCGTCGCGGTCGGCGAGATGTACGTCGAGCACCAGTCCATCCGGGCGGGTATCGCGCAATGCGGCGAGGGCCTCGGCAGTGGTGCTGCAGATCGTCACGGAAGTCGCGCCGCCTTCGAGCAGCGACTGCTCGATCGCCATCGCGATAAGCGCGTCGTCCTCGACCAACAACACCGATCCGAGCGCTCGTCTGGCTTGCACTTTGGCCGGTCGTTTTGCCACCTGCGTGCTGCTCCCTGATGAGACGAGGCGCAGGGCCTGGCCTTCCTGACAGCGCGAACGGCATTGCAGCCTGCGCGTTCCCGCAGGTCCGGCCAGTTTGCGCTGCGCCGTTGCCCCAGCGCCACTAAAGCGTTTTGTCGTAAAGCATGTATTCGCGGTTGATGCGCGTCTCGAGCGCGTCGGCGATCGCCACCATCCCCTGGTTGTCTTCCAGTATCCAGCCGATCTCGCCGCGTGTCGCGCCGTAGTTCTTGATCGACTGCCTGCGGATGGTGTCGATCAGCATGAAGGCCAGCTGGCTCGCCATCCGCGACGACTGGAGCCGCTTGCGCACGCCCATAAGCGGGACCCGCATCGTGCGAACTCGCGGTTTGCGCAGCCACAGCAGGAGCTTTGCCCATCCGAACGGAAACAAGCTGCCATGAAGCGGCGCGATCGCTTCGTTGAGGTCGGGCAGGGTCATCATGAAGGCGACCGGCTCGCCATCGTATTCGGCGATCATGATAAGGTCCTCGAACACGATCGGCCGGAACTTCTTGCCGGCGTACTCGATCTCCGATTCGGTGAACGGGACAAAGCCCCAATTGTCCGACCAGGCATCGTTGAGGATTTCGAGGATCAGGCGCGCCTCTTCGTCGAAGCGCGACTTGTCGACCTTGCGGATGCGGATGCGGGCGTTCTTCTCGCCGGCGGCGATCACGCGCTCGATCAGGGGCGGGAAGCGCCGGGTGATGTCGAGCTCATAGGTGACCAGCTTCTTGGCCGGCGCGTAGCCGGCGCCGGCGATCCAGTCGGCATAGCGCTGCGGCTGGTGTCCCATCATCACCGTCGGCGGATGATCGTGGCCAAGCGTGAGCTGACCTGGCTCCTCCCAGACCGACATGCTGAGCGGTGCCAGAACGCGGGTCATCCCATGCGCGCGCAACCAGTCCTCAGCTTTGCTAATCAACGCGCGCGCGATCTCCTCGTTCTCGGCCTCGAGCAGGCCCCAGTTGCCGGTGCCCGGCCCCATGCCCTGCTCGGCAGGCTGCTCAAGCGCCAGGCGGTCGATATGCGCCGAAATGCGCCCCACGGCACGGCCGTCGACCCGGGCGATGAACTGCGCGACGCTCGCGTGCTCGAAAAACGGGTTCTTGCCCGGAGTGACCAGCTCGATTGCCTCCGACCGCAGCGGGGCTACCCAGTTGGGATCGGTCCCGTTCAGGCGATAACTGATATCGACGAATTCGCGCCGCGCGCGCTTGTCCGTTACCGGCGTGAACTCTATCTTGTGCATAGGCGTTCTCGACCTCGTTCATTTCGCGTGCGGCAACAAGCGGGTATGGACCGACCAACGGACAGTCCGCGCGGGATAGGCCGCAGGTGCTCATCGGAAAAGCAAAGAAATGACCGTCACGACCGCACCCTCCATCGCTCCCCCGGGGCCCCAGGCCGCCGCTCCGGCGGGTTACGCGGGCGCGCGAAACGAAGATGACAAGGCGCTGTTGCGCGCCGCGGCCGAACTGACCCGCGAGCTAGGGCAGGCGAAAGCGCACATCTACTGGCCGGACATGCTCGGCTCCGCTGTGGTCGGATACGCGGCGCTGGCGGGGGCGATCCTGGCGCCGTCGACCTGGCTGGCGATTGCCTTCGGCTTGGTGTCGACCCTCGCGCTCTACCGCGCGCTGTTGTTCATCCACGAGCTGACCCACTTGCACCGCGATGCGCTGCCGGGCTTCCGCACAACCTGGAACCTGCTAGTCGGCATCCCGATGCTGACCCCCTCGTTCATGTACGAGGACGGACACACCATCCATCATTCGCGCAAGCGCTACGGCACGGCGGACGATCCGGAGTACCTGCCGCTAGCGCTGATGAAGCCGTGGAGCTTGCCGTTCTTTCTGCTGATAGCTTTGCTCGCGCCGCCCGCGCTGGTCCTGCGCTATGGCATTCTTGCGCCGCTTGGCCTGGTGATCCCACCGCTGCGCCGGCTGAACTGGGCGCGTTTTTCGACCTTGGCGATCAACCCCGACTTCCGCCGCCGACCTGCCGACCCGCAAAACAAGCTGCGGTTTGCGTTGCTCGAAGGGGGGGCCGCGCTCTGGGGCATGGCGTTGATCGCGAGCATCGCGATCGTGGGCTGGCGGCCCATGGCGGTGGCGTTGGCGGTATTCTCGGCGGTCGCGGTGCTCAACCAGTTGCGCACGCTGGTCGCGCATTTGTGGGAGAACGAGGGCGAGGCGATGAGCGTCACCGCCCAGTACCTCGACACCGTCAACGTGCCGCCGCCCGGCCATGTCGCGGCGCTGTGGGCGCCGGTGGGGCTGCGTTATCACGCGCTGCACCACCTGCTTCCTTCGCTGCCGTATCATTCGCTGGCCGAAGCGCATCGGCGCCTGTCGGCGCACGAAGGCGCGCGCGATACCTACGGACGGGCGCACTATCGCGGCATGGCCCCGCTCGTCGGACGGATCGCCGGCAGCACGATGCGCGCACGAAGCGCGGCGCCATCACAAGAAAGGGGCCGCCTCGGAAGAGACGGCCCCATGGAACGCCAGCCGGAGCAGGCGTGACGATCGATTGATTGCTTAGCGCTTTTCGACCGTTAGCGTCGGGTTGTCGGTGTTCACCCGCACGCGGGTGTCACCGTTACCGACGTCGGCCGTCACTCCATCCGGACCGACACTGACGTTGTCGCCCGTAGGCGCCGCAGTCGTGGTTGCACCGGGCGTAGTCACCACCGTGGTTTCGGTGGCGGTCGGCACCGGAGCGGCAACCGTGGTGTCGGTAACACCGGCAGCGGTTTCAGTCGCCGCGGTGTCGTCGTTGGGGGTGGCATCGCAAGCGGCCAGCGCGAACGCAGCCGCCAGCGAGGCAAAAGCAAACTTCTTCATCGACCGATCCTCGTCCTGATGATTACATCGGGGTCGAGGAAGCGCTCGGTGCCGGAGTGGCCATCGTGCCATCGGTGGCGGTCGAGGTCGCCATCGGGTCAGCTGCCATGGCAGTGTCGGTCGCCATCGGATCAGCGGCCATCGCGGTGTCGGTCGCCATCGGCTCGGTCATCGTGGTGTCGGCAGCGGCGTCGGTCGCGGTGTCGTCCTTGGGGGTGCTGTCGCAGCCAGCGAGCACGAGAGCGGCGAAAACGGGCAAAGCAAATTTCTTCATGGGTAAACTCCTTGGGTGATTGCCACCGAACAACCGAATAGCGCTGCCAAAGTTCCGCCGCAATCTATTCTTCGGTGCGGATCAAGACAGTCTCACCGATCAGCGCGAACAGCAGGAATGGTGCCCAGGCGGCAAGCATGGGCGGATAGCCGCCGAAATTGCCCATCGCCAGCGCCGCATTGTCGACCACGAAATAGGCAAATCCCAGCGCCATGCCGATTGCCGCGCGCACCAGCACCTGGCCCGACCGCGCCAAGCCGAAGGCTGCGACCGCGCCTAGCAGAGGCATCAGCACCGAAGACAGTGGACCGGCCAGCTTGTGCCACCACTTGGCCTTGAACTCGGCGGTCCGGCGTCCTGCCGCATCGAAATCTGCAATCGAACGGCGCAGTTGCCAAAACGATTGCGCATCGGGATCGACGCTGCCGAGCGCGACTTGCTCGGGAGTAATCTTGGATGCGACAACGACGCTTGTCGGCCGCTCGCTGCGTGCACCCGAGACGTCAAAGCGGGTGGCATTGTCCATTCGCCAGCCGGGATTGGCATAGACCGCGCGGGGGGCGCGGACCTGGTCGGCGATTGCGCCGCTCGGCGCACGGCGATACCAGGTGACACCGGTCATCTCGATCTTGTCGCCGATGCCGGTGACGCTGGAAGCCGAAAGAATATCGCTGCCATCGGTCAGATATACGTTGGTCCGCACACCCGAATCGGTTGGCACTTTCTTGAACTCGTTGGCGTCCCACGCTTTCAGCGTCGCGCTCGCGCGGGTGACGACCCGCTCGTTAAAGGCAAAGCTGCCGACGCCGACCACTAAGGCGGTCAGCAACAGCGGGGCGAGGATCTGGTGCGCCGACAAGCCGGCAGCCTTCATCGAAATGACCTCGCTGTTCTGGTTCAACCCGACCAGCGTGATGATCGTCGCCAGCAGCACCGAGTACGGCAGGAAGCGCGCGACCAACTGCGGCGCGCGCAGCATCGCGTAGGTGAGAATTTCGCCCTGTCCGTTGCCGGGCACCGCCAGGATCTTGCCGGTCGCGGTCAGCAAGTCGAGCATCAGCAGCACCAGAACCAGCATCACCAGTACCGCTACGATGCGAACCACGAACAGCCTGGCGAGGTACAGCGTCAGGGTGCGCGAGGGAAAGAAATCAAAATGCATCCGGCGGTTACTCGGCGGGCGCCGGTTGCAGCGCCGGGCGCCGCCCGCGGGCCAGCGCGCGGATCCGCTTGCCGAGCTTGGCGAAACCGGCCTCGAGCGCACCGATCGCCTGCCCGCCGGGGACATGGGCGACGCGCCAGTACATCCATATGATCAACGCCGAGAACAACGCGAACGGGACCCACAGGGCGACCGTCGGATCGATCCGGCCCAAGGTGGCGACGTCCTCGGCGTATTGGTTGATCTTGTGATAGGCGACCACCATCACGATCGACACGAACACGCCCAGTGCGCTGGTCGATCGCTTTGGCGGGATCGCCAGTGCAACGCCGAGCAGCGGCATCAGCAGCATCATGATCACTTCAACCAAACGGAAGTTGAAGCTCGCCTGGCTGCCGTCGCGCTGATCCTCGGTCGTCTGGCGGTCGCCCCAGCCGATGCGGAGGAGCTCGGGCAGGATATATTCGCGCTCGGCATCCCCGCGCGATCGGAACTTGGCGATCGCGGGCAGGTCGATCGGCAGATCGTGGCGGGTAAAGCTGAGCACGCGCGGGCCGGATGCCGTCCCCATGTCCTGCACGATGATCCCGTCGGTCAGCCGCAGGATGATCGTGTCGGGACTGTCGCTGGTGGCAAGGAAAGCGCCTTCCTTGGCCGAGATCGACAGCACTTGGCCTTTCTTGTTGGCGACGCGCGCGAAGATACCCATCAGCTTGCGCCCGTCGTCCTCGCTTGCCTCGATCCGAAGCGCCATGCGGTCCTTGAGGGTGGTGAATTCGCCGACCTTGATCGAAGCGCCGAGCGCGCCCGAGCGCAGCTCGTAATCGAGCCGTTCGTACCAGTAGCGGCTGACCGGCTGGATGTAGAACACCAGCGCGATGTTGAGCGCGATCAGCACCGCGGCGATCGCATAAGGCACGCGCAGCAGGCGGGTGTAGCTGAGTCCGACTGCGCGCAGGATATCGAGCTCGCTGGTAGTGGCGAGCTTGCGAAAGGCGAACAGCACCCCGAGCAGCAGGCCGAGCGGGATCGCCAGGCTGGCGTATTCGGGCATCATCGTCGCCAGCATCTTGAACACGACGCCGATCGGGCCACCCTCGGTAGCGACGAAATCGAGCAGGCGCAGCATCTTGTCGAGAATCAGCAGCGAAGCGGCGAGCGCGAAAACGCCGAGCATCGGCACCAGCGTCAGGCGCAGGATGTAACGGTCGATGGCGGGCAGGAACTTGAACAAGGGTGCACGGGTCTTTTCGCTGTGTCCGGTCCGCCCTTAGCGGCAAAGCCGCGCCCGGTCATGCCCTGTCGTAAAGAGCGCGTTCACGCCTTTTCGAGCGTGCACTGGAGGGGGTGCTGGTTGGTCTTGGCGAAATCCATTACCTGGTTCACCTTGGTCTCGGCGACTTCGTAAGGGAATATTCCGCACACGCCCACGCCGCGTTGGTGGACGTGGAGCATCACCCGCGTCGCCTGTTCCATATCCATCCGGAAGAACCGCTTGAGGACGATCACGACGAATTCCATCGGAGTGTAATCGTCATTGAGCATCAGCACTTTGTACTGGCTCGGCTTCTTGGGCTTGGCGCGGGTCTTGGTGGCGACGCCGATCTGGTCGCCGGTATCGGCATCCTCGTCGCGCCCGGCGGAGCGAGTGAGATCGTGCAGGGCGGGGAAGCGTTCGGTCATCGGGCTCGCAATATCGTATCGAACGGCTGCGCCGCAAGATGCGCAGCTTGAGTTAACATGCGCAAACGACAACGGGCCGGACGGCATCCACCGTCCGGCCCGCTATCGATTTTTTTAGCGAATGCGCCCTCAGGCGGCCTTCGAAACCTTTTCGGCCGCGATGCTCATGCGGCTCGAAAGCGGCGCGAACGCGTCGCCAGCGAGCTTCATCGAGACTTCGGCGTTCTTCGAAAAGCGCGCGACCATTGCGTCGAAGTTGCGACGGGCGATTTCGCCCTGCAGCTTGAACAATTCGGTCGGGCTCTTGACCGCAACCATGGCCTTCACATCGGCAGTGACGGTTTCGAGGGCACCCTTGGCGGCCTCGACTTCGCCGCGAGCGATCGTCTGCACGCCGGCGCCGAGGATCTTGCCCGATTCGACGAGCGCTTCGACGTTGCCCTTGGTGAGCTCGGTCATCTCGCCGGTATAAGCCTGGAGCTTGTCATAAGCCGCCTTGGCGCGGTTCTGCACGTCGGCAGCGGCGTCCTTGGCGGTCTTGGTGAAATCGGTGGCGGTGGCATTCTTGGCGTTCTGGGCGGTGGTCATCAACTTGTCCTTCAATTTTGAAACGGAAGATATGGATTTGGGCGCGGCGGCCGTGCGAACGGGCGCCTTCGCGGCGGCGGCCTTGACGGACTGCGACTTGCGCGCGGTCGCCGGCTTGGCTTTCTTCGCGGCCGTTTTCTTGGGAGCGCCCTCGATGGCGGAGGCCTTCTTGGCCGAAGCCGTCGGCGCAGACTTTACCTGAGCGACTGCAGCATCGATCTTGGCCGGGGTGGGCTTGGTAGCCTCGACAGCCTTGCTGGAACCGGTTTCGCCGGCAGCGGCCGCATAGGCACTTTCGGCAGCGGCAGTCGCCTTGCCGTCGGTCGACTTGATGTCGGCATTCGTAGCCATCGAAACTTCGCTCCTATGTTGCGTTGCACAAAATAGGCGAGCGCAACCGCGAAGTCAAGCCAAAATGGTGCGGTGCAACATAACGCTTCTACCGCGTCCGGACGTAACGCCCCGGTGCGTCCTCGACCACCTTGTCGCCCTTGCCGCCGGGTATGCGCTTGCCGGTGGCGGGCACGGTCTTGTGATCGCGCGCCTCGATCCACTTGCGCCAGTGCGGCCACCAGCTTCCTTTATTCTCAGTCGCGCCTTCGATGAATTCCTCGATCGACGAGGCCGCGCTGTCGCCGGTCCAGTACTGGTACTTGTTCGCATCGGGATGGTTGACCACGCCGGCGATATGGCCCGACCCGGCGAGCACGAAAGTGGTGTCGCCGCGCACGTGACGGGTCATGCGCCAGACGCTTTCGGCCGGGGCGATGTGGTCTTCCTTGCCGGCCTGGATATAGATCGGAGTCTCGATCCGGGTCAGGTCGATCGGCGTGCCGTCGGCCTCCATTCCGTCGGGCACCACCAGCTTGTTGCCGCGATAGAGATCGCGCAAGTAGTCGCCGTGCCACTTGGCGGGCAGGTTGGTAACGTCGCCGTTCCAGTGCAGGAGGTCGAACGCCGGGTAATCCTCGCCCAGCAGGTAGTTGTTGACCACATAGTTCCAGATCAGGTCACGCCCGCGCAACAGGTTGAACGTGACCGCCATGTAGCGACCGTCAAGGTAGCCGTCCTTGGAGATGTTGCCGATCATCTCGAGCTGCCCATCGTCGATGAAGTGCTTGAGCTCGCCCGCTTTTTCGAAATCCACTTGCGCGGTGAAGAAAGTCGCGCTGGCGACTTTGTCCGCTTCGCCGCGGCGCGCCTGAATCGCCAGCGTGGCGGCCAGCGTGGTGCCCGATACGCAATAGCCGATGGCGTGGACGGACTTCACCCCGAGGCGCGCACGGATGAAGTCGATCGCCTCCATCTGAGCGCGAATATAATCGTCCCACACCACGTCGCGCATGCTCGCGTCGGCGGATTTCCAGCTGGCGATGAACACCGTCAGGCCCTGGTCGACGGCCCATTTTATGAAGCTCTTCTTCGGGGTCAGGTCGAGGATGTAGAAGCGGTTGATCCATGGCGGGAAGATCACCAGCGGGGTCTCGAGCACCTGCTCGGTGGCGGGACTGTACTGGATCAGCTGATAGAGCGGGCCCTCGTGGACCACCTTGCCCGGCGTGACGGCGATATTCTCGCCCAGCTTGAACGCGTCGACATCGGTGTGGGTCAACTGGCCGCGTGTCAGGTCGGCGATCAGGTGGCGCATGCCCTTGACCAGGTTCTCACCCTTGGTCTCCAGCGTGCGCTGGAGCACCGCCGGATTGGTCGCCAGGAAGTTGCTCGGGCTCATCGCCTCGACCAGCGCGCGCACCGCGAACGTCAGTTGCGCCTTTTTCTCCGGATCGACGCCTTCGACCTGTTCGGCCGCGCTGACGAAGTATTCCGACAGCATGAGATACGTCTGGTGGAGCAGCGCGAATGCCGGGTTGCTGCGCCACGCGGGGTCCGAAAAACGCCGGTCGGTCCTGGGCAGCTCCGTATCTTCTGCGCCGAACGCGCCCCCCAGTACACCCTGCCAAAGCTTCATTCCGTCTTCGGCGAGCTTGGCTTGCGCGGCGAACCCTTCCTGCGCAGCTTTGGCCCAACCCTGGCTCATCACCATGAATTGCGCCGGATCGAGCGCGTGCGCCGAGCCGCCGCTCTCCGCCGCCTTGGCGGTCATGAACTCCATCCACATCGCCTGCAGCTTCTGTCCCGTCTCGGCCCAGGCGCCGATTTCGTTCCAGTCCTTCGCCGGAGCGGAGGCGGGGGCGGGGGTGAGTTGCCCCCACATCTCGCGCATCGCTTCGCCTTGCACGTTGAAGAACGCCGCGAACGGATCGGGAGTGCTGCTGTCGTCGGCCATCGAAGGAAAGCTCCGGGTTGCGCTTGGCGGTTTCGCGTCGCGGATTAATCGCATACAGCCAAACGCACTGGGACGCACCCCGCTCCGATGATCTGGACCGATGACCGACGAATTCTACCGCATCAAGCGCCTGCCGCCCTACATCATCGCCGAAGTCAACGGCATGCGGGCAGCGGCGCGCGCATCGGGCCGCGACATCATCGACCTGGGGATGGGCAACCCCGACTTGCCGCCGCCACAGCACGTGATCGACAAGCTGTGCGAGGTGGCCATGAAGCCCGACGCGCACGGCTATTCACAATCCAAGGGCATCCCCGGGCTGCGGCGCGCGCAGGCGAACTATTACGGCCGGCGGTTCGGGGTGGAGCTCGATCCCGAGACCGAGGTGGTCGTGACAATGGGATCGAAGGAAGGGCTCGCCAGCCTTGCCACAGCGATCACCGCGCCCGGCGACGTCGTGCTCGCGCCCAACCCGAGCTACCCGATCCACACTTTCGGGTTCATCATCGCCGGAGCGACAATCCGCAGCGTGCCGACGACGCCCGACGATAACTATTTCCGCAGCCTCGAGCGCGCGATGGCCTTCACCGTGCCGCGGCCGAGCATCCTGGTGGTCAACTATCCCTCGAACCCGACCGCCGAGACGGTCGACCTCGCGTTCTACGAGCGTCTCGTCGCGTGGGCGCGCGAGAACCAGGTGTGGGTCATCTCGGACCTCGCGTATTCAGAGCTCTACTACGACGGTAAGCCCACGGTCTCTATCCTCCAGGTGCCCGGGGCCAAGGACATTGCGGTCGAGTTCACTTCGCTCAGCAAAACGTATTCGATGGCCGGCTGGCGCATGGGCTTTGCAGTCGGCAATCAGAAGCTGATCGCGGCGATGACGCGGGTGAAAAGCTACCTCGATTATGGCGCGTTCACCCCGATCCAGGCGGCCGCCTGCGCCGCCCTCAACGGTCCGCAGGATATCGTCGAGAAAAACCGCGCGCTCTATCACAAACGCCGCGACGTGCTGGTCGAGGTGTTCGGCCGCGCGGGATGGGACATTCCGCCGCCCGCCGCGAGCATGTTCGCGTGGGCCCCGCTACCGCCTGCGCTGGCGCACATGGGCAGCCTCGAATTTTCCAAGCAGATGCTGTTGCACGCGCAAGTCGCGGTCGCGCCCGGGGTGGGCTACGGCGAGGACGGCGAGGGCTTCGTGCGTATCGCGTTGGTTGAAAACGAGCAGCGCCTGCGCCAGGCGGCGCGCAATGTGCGGCGCTGGTTTCAGGCGCTGGGCGTCAATTCGAGCGCTGCGTGAAACTACCGGTTGGCGGCCAGCGCGTTGTCCTTGGATGGCGTTTCGCGTACGCTGCGCCGGAACAGCAAGGAGCGTAAACGACCGTCATGCCGGCCTCCACCATCCGTGGATTGTCCGACCGCGAACGCGCGGTGCTCGACGGTGTCGACCGCCGGCTGCCGCTGAAGGCCGTCGCGGCCGAGCTCGGCATCTCCGAATCACGCGTCAACCAGCACATCCGCGCGCTCAAGGAACGCTATCGGGTCAATAATCTGCCCGATCTGGTGGAAGCATGGCGTACGCAAGACACTGATAAGCAGGCAGAACCACCCTACAGAAATCCTGCATGGAGAATTCCGCAGGTTCCCGGTGACGACGCTGACGGCGATGGGAGGAACCGGGTCGCACCCGGGGAATTCGTTCTCGCCGATGCCGCGCCACTTGCGATCGAGGCGCCGTGGATGACGAGAATTGAGCCCCGGGTAGTCCCCGGGATGCTCGACGGCGACAATGCCGTCCTTCTGCGCCTCGCCCTCATTATCGGTCTTGCGTTCGGGCTTATCGCCGTGATCGTGCTGGTGGTGACGGCATCGCTCTCTTTGAGCGAGGCGCTCGGAGGAACGGCCGCCGCTCCCGCACAGCAATCCGCCCCGGCCGGGTGAGCAGCGGCGGGGTGACCGCCGGAGTTTACCTCAATGTCCCCCACCATCCGTGAAGATGCCCTCGCGATCCGTAAGCTGATCCGCGAGGCCGAGGCCGTTAGCGACGAAGTGATGATTGCCTGTGCCCGGCTCAAGCAGGCGATGATCCGTGCCCGGCAGAACCCCGAAATCGAGGTCGATGCAGGCCAGCGCGCGCTGTTGCGCCTTAACCAGGCCGAAAGCCAGGCGCTGGCGCTATCGACCAGTCTCCTGCGCGTTCATCACGAGCTGAGCGTCATCGGGCGTGAAACCATGGGTGGGGACGAAAACACCGACATCGCCCCAAGCGCGATCGCCGAGGAAGCTCCAGCTTTGCAGCTTGCCTGAGCCCGTCTACGCAGCGGTGTGCTCGAACTTCTCCAGGCTTACCGGGTCGATGCGCAGACCCTCGCCTTCCTGCTTCTCGCCCTCGCCGCCTGGCGGTGGGGCGCGGGGCCGGAGCGGGCGCTTGCCGCCATTCTGGTCTGGTTCCGGGTCGCCGATTGGGCCTACCACGGCCTGTTCGCAGCCTCGCTCCGGCTCACCGATGTCGACCTAGCCCATGCGTTGATCGACGTGGTCGGCTGCTTCGCAGCGTTCGCGGTCGCCCTTCATGCCAACCGGATATACCCGCTATGGTTCGCCGCAATTCAGCTTCTCGCCGTCTTCGCGCATCTTGCACGGGCGCTGGCGGTGGACATCCTTCCGGTGGCTTACGCGATCATGTTCATCGCACCATCGTACTTGCAGATAGTCATCCTGGCAGTGGGTTTATGGCGCCATCACCGGCGAGGGCGCCGATACGGTCCTTATCGGCCGTGGCGGAGCTATTCGCGCCATTCGCAGGTGCCGACGCGGAACCCCTGGCCGAACGGCTGATCGCGCGCTTCGGAAGCCTCAGGCGGGTGCTCGATGCGTCGCTGCCGCAGTTGCGCGCGGCGGCCGGCGACCACGAAGCGGCGATCCAGGCAATCTTCGGCGCGCGGCGGCTGGTCGATGCGGCACTCGGCGAAGAGCTCGTCGGCGCTCGGGTCGATGGAGCCGACCCGGCGTTACACCGGTTCCTCCACGCGCAGATCGGTGGTGGCGAGCAAGAGCGGCTACACGCAATCTTCGCCGACCGCGCGAGCGGATACATTGCCGACGAGCCGGTGGTGATGGGCTCCGCAAGCCGCATAGAGGCGCGGGTGCGGCCGTTGATCGAGCGCGCACTGGCGCTGGGCGCATCGGGAATCCTGCTTGCGCATAACCATCCCTCCGGCCGCTGCCGTCCGAGCGCCGAAGACGTCTCCGGCACCCGGCGCCTTGCGCAAATCGCCCAAGCGCTCGAGCTGACCCTGATCGACCACCTGATCGTCACCCGCACGCGGGTGTTTTCGATGCGTCTTGGCGGCTGTTTCTAAAGCCGTTGCCAATCCGGCAGTGCGTCCCATCTGGGGGCCGTGCCCAGTCAACTCGCCTTGTTTGACGACCACCCGCCGGCATCGCCCGTACCCGGCCTGTCGCTGGTGCAAGAGGCGATCTCGCCCGCGCTCGAAGCGGAAGTGGCCGGACTGATCGACGCCGCGCCGCTGACCCCGTTCCAGTTCGGCCAGTGGGAGGGCAAGCGCATGACCACCCACTATGGCTCGGCGTACGATTTCCAGCGCGCCCGCCCGATCCCCGCGCCGCCGCTGCCGGAATGGCTGATCGACTTGCGTGCCGGGCTCGCGCCACAGCTGGGCCGCCAGGCGGAAGACTTCGTGCAGGCCCTGCTCATCCGGTACGACCCCGGGGCGGGCATAGGGTGGCACCGCGACCGGCCGCAGTACGGTGAGGTGATGGGCTTGTCGCTCGGCGCGCAAGTGACGCTGCGCCTGCGCCGGCGGCTGCAGGATGGCGGGTTCGAGCGGGTGGGCGTGCCACTTCCGCCGCGCTCGGTCTATTTGCTCAGCGGCGAAGTGCGCGGCGAGTGGGAGCACTCGATCGTCCCGATGGAGCAGGCGCGCCGCAGCGTAACCTTCCGGACGATGCGCTAGAAGGCTACGCCGTAAAGGTCGTGCGCGTCGGCGTCCTCGATCAGCGCGTCGGCGAAGTCGCCCGGCTTGAGATCCGCGGAAACGTTGCGCAGGAACACTTGTCCGTCGATCTCGGGCGCATCGGCCTGGCTGCGCGCGGTGGCGCCGATATCGCCGTCCTCGTCGGGCTCGCCCACTTCGTCGACGATCACCGGCAGCGTGCGGCCGATCTTGGCCTGCAGGCGCGCGGTACTGATCCGCTCGGTGACTTCCATCAGCCGGGCATAGCGTTCTTCCTTGACCGCCTCCGGCACGTGATCGGGCAGGGCGTTCGCCTGCGCGCCGGCGACGGGTTCAAATCGGAACGCGCCGACCCGGTCGAGCTGCGCTTCCTCCAGCCAGTCGAGCAAGTAGCGGAAGTCATCCTCGGTCTCGCCAGGGAAACCGACGACGAAGCTTGAGCGGATGGTAAGGTCGGGCGCGATCGCGCGCCACGACTTGATCCGTTCGAGCACCCTGGCGTCGTTGGCGGGGCGCTTCATCGCCCTCAGCACTTTGGGGCTGGCGTGCTGGAAAGGAATGTCGAGGTACGGCGTCAGCAACCCTTCGGCCATCAGCGGGATGACCCGGTCGACGTGCGGGTAAGGATAGACGTAGTGCAGCCGCACCCACGGCACCGCGCCTTCGGGCGTGCGCAATTGCCCGAGCTCGCGCGCGAGATCGGTCATGTGCGCGCGGACCGGAGCCCCGTGCCACATGCGTTCTTCGTGCCGCGTATCGACCCCGTAGGCGCTGGTGTCCTGGCTGATCACCAGCAGTTCGCGGGTGCCGGCGGCGACCAGTTTCTCGGCCTCGCGCAGGACCGCGTCGATCCGCCGGCTGACCAGTTTTCCGCGCAGCGAAGGGATGATGCAGAAGGCGCAAGAATGGTTGCAGCCTTCGGAAATCTTGAGATAGCCGTAATGGCGCGGCGTCAGCTTGATGCCGCCATCGTCGAGGAACGGCTGGGGAATCAGGTCGATATACGGGCCCTGGCTCGGCGGCGCGGCCTCGTGCACCGCGTCGACCACCGCCTCGTACTGGTGCGCGCCGGTCACCGCGAGCACTTGCGGGAAACGCGCGCGGATGGCCTCGGCCTCGTCGCCCATGCAACCGGTCACGATCACGCGCCCGTTTTCGGCGATGGCCTCTCCGATCGCCTCGAGGCTTTCTTCCTTGGCGCTGTCGAGGAATCCGCAGGTGTTCACCAGCACGACGTCGGCGCCGGCGTAATCGGCGCTCATAGCGTAGCCATCGGCGCGCAGCCGGGTCAGGATACGCTCGCTGTCGACGAGCGCCTTGGGACAGCCGAGACTGACCATCCCCACGCGTTTCTGGGGGCCGACCTTGCGGGCCGGCACTATCGTGGTGAGCGTATCTGACATGGGTGCGCGGCCGCCCTTACACGCACCGACCCCTTAAGTCCACGGGGCGAAAGCCGGATGCGCGCGAAGGCAGCCCCTACACCCGCAGCCGGCTTTGCGCTAAAGCCATGGCATTAACAAAAGTGAGAGACGCGCATGGGGCCAGTAAACTGGATTGCCGTAGTGCTCGCCGCCATTGCCGCCGGGGCCCTGGCATCGGTGTGGTTCGGGCCGGCGTTCGGCCGCGCCAAGACGCGCAAGGTCATCGCCGGCCGCGTGATGCCGCGGGGACGTCCGGGGCGGATCGCCGCGTTGACCGGCGTGCTCCTGCTGGTGACCGCAACGATGCTCGGTCACATGTTCGCCCGGGTCGGGCCCGCTACGCTCGGCGCCAAGCCGTGGCTTTATTTCATGATGAGCGGCGGACTGGCGACCGCCTTCGTCATCCCCGCGTTGTGGGTCAGTTTCAGCCACATCCGCGTGCCGACCCGGGTGGCGCTGATCGACGCCGGTTACTGGCTCGCTGCGTATCTGACGATGGGCCTGGTGTTTTTCCTGACCGCCTAGGTCCCGCCGATGGTCGGCAGAATCTCGACCACGATGTCGCCTTCCCGAAGCGTGCATGCCTCCCAGAACCCGAGCTCCTGGTCGCCGCGATAGACCCGCAGACCGCGGCCGCGGCTTGCGAGGTGATCGAGGCTTTTGCCCACTTCTTCCGGCCGCACGGGGCGCTCGATCAACTGCACGCGGCCGCCGACCGAGGCCAGATCGACCATGTAGTCAGCGACGTGCGACCCTTGCGCGCTGCCGGCCAGCAGCAGCCCGGTAAAGCGCACCGGGTTGATCACGTTGTTCGCACCCGCCTGGCGCGCCAGCAGCTCGTTGTCGTCCGCGCGCACCACCACGCTGATGGGAACCTTGGGCGCCAGATGGCGGACGGTGAGCACGATCAGGATCGAACTGTCGTCGCGCCCGGCCGAAATCAGCACCGATTGCGCGGTCTCGACCCGCACCGCGACCAGATTTTCATCGCGCGTGGCATCGGCCGCCATCACGTTGCAGCCAAGCGCTTCGGCTTCCTCCAGACGCGTTTCGCTGCTGTCCATCACCACGATGCAGCGGGGATCGGTGCCGCGCTCGATCAACTCGTTGACGGCCTCGGATCCCGAAACCCCGAAGCCCAGCACCACGACATGGTTGGTAAGCCGTTCCTGGATGCGCTTCATGCGCCACTTCTCCCAACCTCTGCGAATGACGAAGTCGTAGGCCGCGCCTACGAAGATGAACAGCACCGCGAAGCGGATCGGGGTAACGATGATCGCTTCGATCATCCGCGCCTGGTTCGATATCGGCGCGATATCCCCGAAACCCGTGGTAGTGATCGAGATCATCGTGAAATAAATCACGTCGAGCAGGCTGACATGGCCATCGTGGTGATCGACCAGCCCGTCGCGGTCGAACCAGTGAATCAGTACCACCAGCGCGACCAGGCCCATCGCGACCCCGAGGCGGATGAACGCATCGGCCCAGATCGGCACGCCCACCGCGCGGCGCAGCGGGTGGTAGCCAGGATCGACGCGCTTGGGTCTCATGCCGCCTCGTCTCAGCCGAACCGCTCGGCCAGGTCGCCGAGCGAAGCGTGATGCGTAAGGTCGAGCTGGAGCGGGGTGACTGCGATGTACCCTTCGGCGATCGCCTCGAGGTCGGTGCCGTGGTCGAGCGTGTGCTCGATCGCCTCCAGCCCGAACCAGTAATACGGATAACCGCGCGGATCGCGACCTTCGACCACGGTCCCGCGCGAATAATCGTGAAAGCCCTGGCGGACCACGCGAATGCCCTTGATCTGGTCTGCAGGCAGGGCCGGAAAGTTGACGTTGACCAGGGTGCGTTTGGGCAGCGGCACGTCGAGCAGCGGCCGGAGCACTTTCGCACCCCACGCCAGCGCGGCATCGAACGGCACCGCGTCGCCCATCCCTTCGCCGGCATAGACCTGGCTCAGCGCGATCGAGCGGATGCCCGCCAGCGCGCCTTCGATCGCCGCCGAAACGGTGCCCGAATACGTAACGTCATCGGCCAGGTTCGCGCCGCGATTGACGCCCGACAGGATGACGTCGGGCGGACCGTCCATCGCCTTGCGCAAGCCCATCGTCACGGCGTCGGTCGGCGTCCCGCTGACCGAGAAGCGCCGCTCGTCGTGCTGGCGCATGCGCACCGGGCGGGTGAGCGTGAGTGAGTGCCCGGCGCCCGACTGTTCCTCGCTCGGAGCGCAGATCCACACGTCGTCGGAAATCGCGCTGGCGATCCTTTCGAGCACGGCAAGGCCCGGCGCATGGATGCCGTCGTCGTTGGTGAGGAGCAATTTCATGCGTCCGGCACCAGCCGTTCGAGCCCGCCCGCCCACGGCTTGAGCGCTTCGGGCACCAGCACGGACCCGTCTTCCTGCTGGTAATTCTCCAGCACCGCCACCAGCGTTCGGCCGACCGCGAGGCCGGAGCCGTTCAGTGTGTGCACGAAGGCCGGCTTGCCGTTCTCGCCGCGGTAGCGCGCATTCATTCGCCGCGCCTGAAAATCGCCGCACCAGCTGATCGAACTGATCTCGCGGTAGGCGCCCTGGCCGGGCAGCCAGACTTCGAGGTCGAATGTCTTCTTCGCGCCGAAGCCCATGTCGCCGGCGCACAGCAGCATCGTGCGGTAGGGAAGCCCGAGCCGTTCGAGGATCGTCTGCGCCGAACGCAGCATGTGCGCGTGCTCGGCCTCGGCGTCCTCGGGCCGGCAGATCGATACCAGCTCGACTTTGTCGAACTGGTGCTGGCGGATGAAGCCGCGCGTGTCGCGCCCGGCCGAGCCGGCTTCGGAGCGGAAGCACGGGGTCAGCGCGGTGAGGCGCAAAGGCGCGGGCAAGTCGATGATCCGCTCGCGGATCGAATTGGTCAGGCTGACTTCGGAAGTCGGGATCAGCCAGCGGCCGTCGCCGGTCGAAAACGAATCTTCGGCGAACTTGGGCAGTTGTCCGGTCCCGAACATCGCCTCTTCGCGCACCAGCAACGGCGGAGCGCATTCGGTGTAACCCTGCTCGCCGGCCTGCACGTCGAGCATGAACTGGGCGAGCGCGCGCTGGAGCCGGGCCATCTGTCCGCGCAGGAATGTGAAACGCGCGCCCGCGATGGCGACGCCGGTCTCGAAATCCATCCCCAGCGCCGGTCCGATGTCGGCGTGCTCGGCCGGCTGGAATGCGAACTCGTGCACATTGCCCCACCGGCCAACTTCGACATTGCCGCTTTCGTCCGCCCCCTGGGGGACCTCGTCGGCGGGCAGATTGGGGAGGCGCGCGAGCAGATCGCCCAGCGCGGCCGCTGCCTGCTGTTCCTCGTCTTCGAGCGCGGGAAGATCGGTCTTGATCGCGGCGACTTCGGCCTTGAGCGCTTCAGCCGCGTCGGTGTCTCCGCGGCCCATTGCCGCGCCGATCGCCTTGGAAGCCTCATTACGCCGGGCGAGCAGGTCCTGGCCCCTGGTGGCCGCCGCGCGCCGCCGTTCGTCGAGCGCGAGAACCTCCGCCGACGACGCATCGAAGCCCCGGCGCGCGAGCGCGTCGTCGAAGGCTTGCGGTTCGTCTCTGATCAAGCGGATGTCATGCATATGCGCAGCCTATGCCCGCGCCCGGGATCGCGCGCAATGCGGGAACAAGGGGCTGGGCAGGGGGTAGAAAGGCGAGGCGACGGGGGCGAGAATTGACCGATAATGCGATGCAGCCTCCGCGGAGGACCCCGTTTATCGGCATGCTCGACGCGTCGTTGCGCGCTGGCCGCAGGCTGGGTCTGGTGGCTCCGGCCGATCTCCACATGGACGCCATGCTCGCCCGCGCGGCCGAGGATGCCGGGCTGGACGATTTCGGGGACCGCTGGTTTGAAAGGCCGCTCGAGGTGTTGCTCGATTCGATCCACGGCGAAGCGCGGCTCAATGCGGCAGGCGACTGGGCCGCGCGGCAACAATTCCACCACGTGCTGCGCGACCGGCTATGGACCCAGATGTGGTTCGAGCGGCACCCCGAAATCCTCGCTCGTCCGATCCCGCACCCGGTGGTGATCGTCGGCCCGATGCGTTCGGGCACCACCCGGCTCCACCGGCTGCTGGCAGCCGACCGCCGCTTCGCGCACATGCGCAGCTTCGAGACGATCAGCCCCGTCCCGCGCCCGGATTTCGAGCAGGTTCTCGCTGGCCGCAAAGCGGACTTTCGCCCCAGGCTCGCCGCGCGCATCATGAAAGTCGCGCGGCTCGCCAACCCGCGCACGCTGTCGATCCACCCGACCGGGCCGCTCGAGCCGGAGGAGGAACTCGGGCTGCTGGTCGCGAGCATGTGGGGCATGAAGCACGAAGCGCAGTGGACGGTGCCGAGCTACGGCCGGTGGTGCGAAGGGGAGGACGCGACGCCCGCGTATCAGCACATGGCGAACCTGCTGCGCTTGATCGGCTGGTCGCAGCAGGAAAGTTCGCTGCGGCCGTGGATTCTGAAGACTCCGCAGCATATGCTCGATCTGCCGGCGCTGCTGAAAGTGTTTCCCGATGCGCGGCTGATCTTCAGCCACCGCGATCCCAGGGCGTTCGTCGGCAGCGCCGCCTCGCTCGCGTGGAACCAGACGATCATCTATTCCGATCACGCCGATCCGCGCACCGTGGGGCGCGAATGGCTGCGCAAGAGCGCGCTGCAGGTCGAAAGAATGATGGAAGCACGTCAAGCGGTGCCGAAAGGACGTCTCATTGACGTGCAATACGCCGATATGGATCGCGACTGGCGCGGCACTATGGGGCGAATCTACAAGTTTCTCGGCCTCGAAATGGACAGCGCGGTGCCCGGGATGGAGCGCTACATCCAGCGCAGCCGCGCTTTGAAGCGCCATCCGCACCACTACAACCTGGAGCAATTCGGCCTGTCCGAAGGCGAAGTGCTCGAACGGATGGACGGCTACGTGCGCGGGTTCGATGTGCCGATGGAAGCCGTCGTGCCCGTGCGGCGCAGCCTGCTGCGTCGTTGAGCGATCGAGCGCGCGCTCGGCCTCAACCTGCCCGCGCGAGCAGTACTTGTTCGATCTGCTTCGGCGCCAGTTCGGCGGAAAGCTGATCGAAAGTACACTGCGCAGGTGCCTTGTCGGGCCGCCAGCGGCGGAAGGTGGTGCCGTGGCGAAACCGGCGACCCGTCACCTGATCGTAAGTGACCTCCGCGATTCTACTCGGCTCGAGTGCCACCCACTCGCTGCTGGCGCCGGGCTTAGACCAGCGGCTGGCGCCCCCCGGCGCGCTGCCGGTAAAGGCGGATAGGCCCTTGAGAGGTTCGAGCAGACTAGCAAGGTCCACCCGGTCCTGTTCGGAGAACGATGAGCTGTAGCCGACATGATGAAGCAGCCCGGCATCGTCGTACAGGCCGAGCAGCAGCGAGGCGACTTTCCCGCCCGTCTTGTCGTAGCGAAAGCCTCCCACGACACAATCCGCGGTGCGCTGGACTTTGTGCTTGAACATCGCCCGTTCGCCAGGTCGGTACGGCTCGTCGACGCGCTTGGCCATCACCCCGTCGATCGCGCCGCCGGTCTGCTCGAGCCACGTGTTCGCGTCCTTTAAGCGGGTGGTGGCAGGGGAGACCAGCAGCGATGCCGGCAGTCCTTGGCCAAACCGCTCCAGCACCTCGCGGCGCGTTTCCAGCGGGCGGTCGAGGAGAACCTCGTCGCCGATCTGGAGGCAATCGAACACAACCAGTTCCGCCGGAGTCTCCTGCGACAGCCTGGCGATCCGCGACGCCGCCGGGTGGAGCCGGGCCTGGAGCGCCTCGAACGACAGGATCCCCCCGATCGGCAGAACGATCTCGCCATCGACCACGAAGCGCCGTTCTGGCATCTCCCGCAGGGCGGCCACCAGCTCAGGAAAGTAGCGATCGAGCGGCTTGCCTGATTTGGACATCATCGCGATGTCGTCGCCGTCGCGGAACGCGAGGCAACGAAAGCCATCCCACTTTGGTTCGTATTGCCAGCCATCACCATCGGGCAGGCTGTCGATCAACCGCGCTTCCATCGGCGCAGTCGCGACCGGCACGCCAAGACGAGCGAAGGGTCCGGATGCAGGTGGTGCAGGGCTTTTGCGTAATCGAGGCACGGCGATAGAACGCCCTGGTGGCGATGCCTTTCCCGCCATAACCCGGCCGGGCGCCGGTTCACGGGTTGAGATGCCAGCTTTGCGCACACTTTCGGACTTTCGCGCGGCAGGAATTTCTTCCGGAAAGCAGACGGTGTAATCCTACCCGAACCCAACTAGACGCGCTTCCATGGAATGGCTCTGGAGCTTGGAACCCTGGATTCGCTTAGGCGTGTTCACAAGTGTGCTGGCTTTGCTGGCGATCACCGAATTGCTCATCCCCCGGCGCCGCATGATATTTGGGCGAGCGCGGCGGTGGCCGGGCAACCTGGCGATGGTGGCGCTCGGCACGATCGTTTTGCGCCTCTTATTCCCCGCGGCTGCGGTCGGAATGGCGCTGCTCGCCGAGGAGCGCGGCTGGGGTCTTTTGCAGCTGACCGACCTGCCGCAGTGGCTTGAGATATTGCTGGCGGTCGTGTTGCTCGACCTCGCCATCTACGGCCAGCACGTGATGTTCCACGCGGTTCCCTGGCTGTGGCGCATCCACCGCGTGCACCATGCCGACCTGGAATTCGACGTGACCACCGGCCTGCGCTTTCATCCGGTCGAGATCGTCCTGTCGATGGTGATCAAGCTTGCCGTCGTCGCCGCCATCGGCGCGCCCGCGCTGGCGGTGCTCGTTTTCGAAGTACTGCTGAACGCCACATCGATGTGGAGCCATTCGAATATCCGGCTGCCCGAAGCGATCGACAGGACCGTGCGCCGCGTGATGGTCACGCCCGACATGCACCGCGTCCACCACTCGATCGTGGCGCGCGAGACCCATTGCAACTTCGGCTTCAACCTTGCCTGGTGGGACCGCCTGTTCCGCACATACCGAGCCCAGCCGGAGGCCGGCCACGAGGCAATGACCCTGGGTGTTCCCCAGTTCCGGTCCTTGCGAACACTGCGACTTGATCAGATGCTGCTGCAACCGTTCGTACGTGGCGAGGCAGAAGGGAAGGAATGATATGACCGTTCAAGGCCGCTCAACGGGGTGGGGAAGGGGATTGTCCTGGCTCGCGCTCGCGCTCAGCTTCGGCGCGCTCGCCGGCGCGCTGGTCGCAGCGCTGGGCACCGGCGCCGGCTGGTGGGCTTATGGCGCAGGCCTTGGCGCGCTGCGTTACGCGCTGATCGCAGCGCTCGCCGGGGGGCTCCTGGCGATTGTCGCCTGGATCGTTGCGCGCCGGACAGGGGCGCGGACCGGCTGGTTCAATGCCATCTCGCTGGCGATGGCCGTGCTGTTCGTGGGATACCTCGGCAGCATGATCGTCACCGCGCGCAGCGTGCCGGCGATCCACGACGTGACGACCGATCTCGATGACACGCCGGAGTTTCGCAAGCTCACCGTCCGCCCGGACAACCTTGCCAACGTGCCCGACAATGGCCGGGCCGAACTCAAGGCCCTGCCTCCCGAAGCACGCTGGAAAGCGCTGCACCGGAGCGCCTATGCCGACCTCACGCCCCTGCGCATCGCCGCGCCGCCGGCCGAGGTCGTGCGGCGCGCCGAGCGGATTGCGCGCGATAGAGGCTGGGAGGTTGCGCTCGTCGACGCCGAGGCGGGCGTCGTCGAAGCGACCGCCACGACGCTGTTCTTCCGCTTCAAGGACGATGTGGCGGTCCGCGTGCGGCCCGACCCGGCGCGGCCCGGCGGGTCGGTGGTCGACATGCGCTCGATCAGCCGGGTGGGCGGCAGCGACGTGGGCGTCAATGCCAAGCGCATCCGGGCCTTTCTCAATGACCTTGCCGAGGTCGGCGGATGAGCGGCTGGACGATCGGGGTTATCGGTGGCTCGGGGCTTTACGCGATCGACGCGTTGACGGACGCGAAGTGGATCGACGCGAGCACCCCTTGGGGGACGCCGTCGGACCAGCTCCTGACCGGCCGGATCGGCGATGTGCGGTTCGTGTTCCTGCCGCGTCACGGCCGCGGCCATCGGCTGCCGCCAACCGACGTCAACGCGAGGGCCAACATCGCCGCGCTGAAGCAGGCCGGATGCACCGACGTGGTCGCCATTTCGGCGGTAGGCTCGCTGCGCGAGGACCTGGCGCCGGGCCGCTTCGTGGTCGTCGACCAGTTCATCGACCGGACCGTCGCCCGCCCGCAGAGCTTTTTCGAGCCGGGACTGGTGGCGCACGTCTCGCTCGCCGATCCGACCTGCCCCCGCCTTTCCGCAATGTGCGCCGATGCCGCGGAGCGCGCGGGCGCGCCGGTCACGCGCGGCGGGACTTACCTCGCCATGGAAGGCCCGCAGTTTTCCACCCGCGCCGAGAGCAGGCTGTTCCGGCAATGGGGTTGCGACGTGATCGGCATGACCGCGATGCCCGAGGCGCGGCTCGCCCGCGAGGCGGAGCTCCCCTACGCGCTGGTCGGCATGGTCACCGACTATGACTGCTGGCGCGGCGAAGGCGAGATGGTCGAGGTCGCCACGGTGATCGCCCAGCTCGGCGCGAATGCCGAGTGCGCGCGGCGGCTGGTGATCGAACTGGCGCAGGCTCTCCCGAAGGAACGTCCGGCTTCGCCGATCGACACGGTGCTCGACGCCGCGTTGATCACCGATCCGGCCGTGCGCGATCCGGCGGTGATCCGAAAGCTCGACGTCATCGTTGCCCGGGCCCTCGGCGGTCAGCCGTAAAGGCGGGCGATCCGGGCCGGCGATACGCCGGACGCATAGAGCGCGAGGCACGCGAGGTTGCGTGCCGAACGTCGCCACCACCCATCGCTCCGCCATCGCCTGGCCGACGTCACCGCCGGAACATCGAGGACGCGCAGGCGCTTGCGGCCGATGCGCCTGACCAGGTCGACATCTTCCATCAGCGGGAGGGGCCGATAGCCGCCCATCGCATCGTAGTGCGTCCGCGACACCAGCAGCCCCTGGTCGCCGTAGGGTAGCTTGAGCCAGCGCACGCGCAGCGCGACCGCGCGCTCGAGCAGCCGGGCCTGCCAGCTTGGATCGTCAAGCGCGAAGCGGAAGCACGCGGCATCGCGCGCGTGCTCGACCGCGTGAAGTCCTGCCGCCTCGCGCCAGCCCGGCGCCAACCTGGTGTCGGCGTGAACGAACAGCAGCCAGCCGCCGCGGGCCGCTCGCGCGCCTGCGGCCAGTTGTCCTCCGCGTCCTGCGGACGTCGAAACAAGCCTTGCGCCCGCCGACCGCGCGATCTGCGCGCTGTCGTCGGTCGATCCCCCGTCGACGACGATGATTTCGTCGGCCTCCGCAAGGCCGTCGAGACAGGCTTTAAGGTCGGCGCCGGCGTCCAGCACGGGGATAACGGCGGACAGGATCACGCGATGCGCGCGCTCAAGCCGAGCAGCTCGCCCCGCCGAGCACGCAAAAGCGCGCGCAGTGGGGGTGATTGAGCCGAACCGCTCCGCTCGCTTGGCTGAGGGTCTCGCCCATCGTGAACTGCTCATCGTACGGGATGAGCGTGCACGCCGCCACGACCGGGCGTGGTGCGCCCTTGCGCTTCACTACCATCCGGCTCGAGGCGCACATCACCGAAGCCGGCGTTTTGCCCAGGATGCCCCAGCACGCCTCGCTGATCTCAGGCACGTCTGCAGCCGCATCCATCGCCGGGAAAAGGACCAGACCTTCGGGGTCGCTCGCATCGACCCGCAGTCCATTCGCGGCGAACATCCCGGCATAGGCCCGGCGGGCGAGATGCTCGTCTTCTCCAGGCAGGCTGCGGCCGGCCACTGCCAGGCGAAAGCCATTGTCCGACAACCAGCGGCAGCCGGCGATGGCCTTGTCCCAAGTGCCCAGGCCGCGCTCGGCCTCGTGAATCGGCTGGCTGTGGTGATCGAGGCTCACCCGCAGCGTGAGCCGGCCACCCGCGCGATCACGAAGCGCGAGCAACTGCTCCTCGAAGCGCCGCATTGGCCGCATTGCATTCGTAAGAACAAGCACTTCGAAACCCCGCGCGAGGGCGACCTCGAGCATGGCGATCATGTCCGGGTTCATGAACGGCTCGCCGCCGGTGAAACCAATCTCGCGGGTTCCGAGCCCTTCGGCCTCTTTAAGATAGGCGCCGACTTCGGCGAGGGTCAGGTAAACCAGCGCATCGTTGGTCGGCGAACTCTCGATATAGCAGGTCTTGCACGCCAGGTTGCACAGCGTCCCGGTGTTGATCCATAGCGTATCGAGCCGCCGAAGCGCGACCTGGGCGCGGGAATCGCCCAGGGCGGTGACCAGCGGATCGGCGAACTTGGCGCGATCGAGGGGCCGCGCTTGTGGAACGGCGAACGGCGAACTTTCGAGGCGTGCGGTTGTTGCGATCGTCGTTCTCCGTCAGCGCGCCTTGGCCCATACTTCCTTCAAGCGTGCATCGCGCCCGCAATTGAAGCGGTAGAACCGATAGCGGACCGGGTTCTTCTTGTAATAATCCTGATGATATTCCTCGGCCGGATAGAACGTCGCCGCGGGCAGGACCAGCGTCGCCACGGGCTTGTCGAGCGAGGCCTGCGTCCGCTTTTTGATAGTCTCCGCGACGCGGCGCTGCGCGGGATTGGCAACGAAAAAGGCCGAGCGATAGACATATCCCCGGTCGCAGAAACTGCCGCCGGCGTCGAGCGGATCGACCGTGCGGATGAAGCGCGCGGCCAGCGTCGCATAACTGACCTTGGCCGGGTCATACGTGACGCGGACCGCTTCGATATGGCCGGTGCCTCCGGCCGAGACCTGTTCGTAGGTCGGATTGCGAAGCTTCCCCCCGGTATAGCCGGACGTCGTTGCCAGCACGCCCGGAATCTTGTCGAAATCGGCCTCGGTGCACCAGAAGCAACCGCCCGCGAACACCGCTTGCGCGCTGCCGGCCGACGTTTGCTCTTGCGCCTGGATCGGTGCCGCGCCTGAGCATGAAGCGGCCGCAATCGCTAGCACCGCAGTAGTCAGGCTCTTTTGGATCGATTTGAGCGAAATAGTCATGCGGGTACAAACTCCATTGCTACACCAGGTGGCGCCGCCCGGTCCCCCCGCGGCGTGCCCGTCCGTAACCGTATCCGAAATCCAAGCAGTGGGGGCTCTGAACTTCCTCTGGCTTATTTCGGTCTGGCAGCCATTGAGGTTACAGTTGCATGAGGGAGAACGGCGTGACGGCAGCGGGACGCGAGGGGCAAGGAGCGCAGTGGAGCGAACTGCTCGCCGCCGCCCAGCGCGGAGATGCCGACGCCTACCGCGCGTTCCTCAGTGCCATCATCCCGTTCGTGCGCGCGATCGCGCGGCGCCGTTGCTGGTCGGAGGACATGACCGACGACATCGTCCAGGATGTGCTGCTGACGGTGCACCGCGTCCGCCATACCTATCGGCCTGGCTTTGCGGTCGAGCCCTGGCTGGCGGCGATCGTCGTTCGGCGGGCGATCGATGCCAACCGCAGGCGCAGCCGCGTCCGCGGCCGGGAGGTCTTTAACGAGGCCGCTTATGAAACCTTTGCCGATCCCCGCGCGAATGAGCCTGTGCATGGCGATGCGTCGCGAACCCTCGCACGCATGACCGAAGGGCTTTCGAGCCGCCAGGAGGAGGCGATTAGGTTGGTCAAGATCAAGGAAATGTCCTTGGCCGAGGCGTCTGGCGTCTCGGGTCAATCGATCGCATCGCTCAAGGTCAACATTCATCGCGCGATGAAGGCAATGGGGCGCCGCGCCAAGGATGAGCCCGAATGAGAACGATCGAAACGGTCATCGACAAGCTGGCTGCGGACCTGCGACCGGTAAAACCGCTGCGCAGGCCGGGCATGCGTGCGCTGATCATGTTGGCGGCGATCGCAGCAGCAGGGGGGACGGCGATTGCCCTGGTGGGGGACATGGGCGCGCTGCGCCAGCGCTATGCCGGACGCGAAGCGCTGCTCATGCTGGAGATGGCGGCGATCGCAGGCACCGGAGCGCTGGCGGTCGTCGCAGCGTTCATCGTCTCGATCCCCGGAGGCTCGAAGCGGTGGCTTGCCGCGCCGCTTCCGTTCTTTGCCGCTTGGCTGCTGCTCAGCGGCCTTGGCTGCTACGCCGATCCGGCGCGCCGCGGCCCGATTCCGGGAGAAGCAGGGGAAAGCGCGCACTGCCTGCTGTTCATCCTTGCAACCAGCGCGCTGCTTACCCCGGTGCTCGTCTGGCTGCTGGCCAAAGCGAGACCGATCGATCCGCTCCCGGTCGCGCTGCTCGGCGGGCTTGGAGCGGCGGCAGCAAGCGCTTTCGTTCTGCAGTTCTTCCACCCGTTCGCGGTGACATTCGTCGACCTGGCTGTGCACTTGCTCGCGATGTTCATCGTGGTCGGGGTTGCAGGGCTCATCAATCGCCGCGCACTTGCACCCGCGTAACGCGCTGCCCGCCGGGCGCGCGCTGCTTCGAAACATCACGATGGAGTTGGATAATGCCGATCGCCTTGACCAGAGCCCTGTCGCTTCTGCTGCTGCGGATCGGCACGGGATCGTTGCTCATCCTGTGGGGTTCGCTGCGGGTGATCTCGCCCGGCGCGGGTCCGGGTCTCGCGACCAAATATTACGGGGGCTTCCTTGACTTGCAGAGCCTTCAGGTCGCGTTCGGCGTCGCCGAAGCGTTCATCGGGCTTCTGGTCGTGCTGGGGCTGTTCAGGCGGGTCAGCTATCTGTTGCAGGCCCTGATCCTTGTACCCGGCGCGCTCGTGCTGTGGCGCTATCTGCTCGATCCGCTCGGCCTTTACCTCCTCGACAAGGAAAGCAGCCAGATCCTGTTCTTCCCCTCGATCGCCGTCGCCGCGGCGACCCTGGTCCTGCTCGCGTTCCGTGACGAGGATCGCTGGTCGCTCGACCACAAGCTTGCAGCGCGAAAGCCAGCGGCGTGAAGGTCGGCAAGATCGGCCTGCTGGCCTTCATCCTCGCAGCCGTTGCCGCTCTTCTTCGTCCTCGACCTCGATGCTTATCTGACGCTGGAAAGCCTGAAGGCCCGCCAGGCCGATCTGGCAGCGCTGCTTGAGCGCCGCCCCCTGGTCATCATCGGCGCGTTTTTCCTGATCTACGTCGCCACCACCGCATTATCGCTTCCCGGCGCGGCGATCCTCACGCTGGCGGCGGGCGCGGTGTTCGGGTTGTGGCTCGGCACGCTGATCGTGTCGTTTGCATCGGCGATCGGCGCGAGCATCGCGTTCCTGTCGTCGCGCTTTGTCCTGCGCGACTGGGTAAAGGGCAAGTTCGGCAAGCGCGTGGCAGCGATCGATCGCGGGATCGAGAAGGACGGCGCTTTCTACCTGCTCACGCTGCGGCTCATCCCGGCGTTTCCCTTCTTCCTCATCAACCTCGCGATGGGGCTGACGAAGATGCGACTGGCGACTTTCTACGCGGTCAGCCAGGTCGGCATGCTGCCCGGCACGATCGTTTTCATACTTGCAGGAACCCAGCTCGCCGCGATCGAAAGCACCGGCGACATTCTTTCGCCGGGCCTGATCGGCTCGTTCGTCTTGCTGGCGCTGTTTCCCCTGTTGGCCAAGTGGATGGTCGGCCTGTTCCGGCGGCGGCGCATCTACAAGGGCTATCGCCGGCCAAGCCGTTTCGACCGCAACCTCATCGTGATCGGCGCAGGCGCCGGGGGTCTCGTCACCGCCTACATCGGCGCCACGGTGCGCGCGAAGGTGACCCTGGTCGAGGCCGGTCACATGGGCGGCGACTGCCTCAATACCGGCTGCGTGCCATCGAAAGCGCTGATCCGGAGCGCACGCCTGGCGCACGAAATCCGCAATGCCGCCGACTATGGCCTCGCGGCCGCACCGCCGGCGGTCGATTTCAAGGCGGTCATGGCGCGTGTTCGCGGTGTCATCGAGACGATAGCGCCGGCAGACAGCGTCGAGCGCTACACCAGGATGGGCGTCGACGTGCGCCTCGGTCACGCCAGGATCGTCGATCCCTGGACGGTCGAAATCACCGGCGGCGATGGTTCGGCGCAGCGGTTGACCACGCGCTCGATCGTGATCGCGGCGGGGGCCGAACCGTTCGTTCCCGATATCCCCGGGCTCGCCGAGGCTGGCTTTCTGACCAGCGACACGATGTGGGAAGCGCTGGAGGCCCGCGACGCGGCTCCCCGGCGGCTGGTGATCGTCGGAGGCGGGCCGATCGGCACCGAAATGGCGCAGGCCTTTGCGCGGCTGGGAAGCGCGGTCAGCCTGGTCGAGGCAGGGCCGCGGATCCTGCCGAACGAGGACGAGGACGTATCGGCCTTCATCGCCGATGTGCTTCGGCAGGAAGGGGTCGATGTCCGCACCGCCAGTGAAGCGGTGCGCTGCGACGGCAAGTCGCTGATCGTCAAATCCGGCGGCGCCGAACATGCGATCGCGTTTGACGACATCATCGTTGCGGTCGGCCGCAAGGCACGCCTCAGCGGCTACGGCCTCGAAGCGCTGGGGATCGAGACGGGGAAGACGCTCGTGGTCGATGATACCCTCAAGACGTTGTATCCCAATATCTTCGCAGTCGGGGATGTCGCCGGACCCTACCAGTTCACCCATTTTGCCGCGCACCAAGCCTGGTACGCGGCGGTCAACGCGCTGTTTGGCGGTTTCCGCACCTTTCGGGCCGATTACTCGGTAATCCCGTGGGTCACCTTTACCGAGCCGGAGGTGGCGCACGTCGGCCACAACGTCACGACCGCCGAGGCGGCCGGCATCGCCTACGAAGTCGTGCGCTACGAACTCGGCCACCTCGATCGCGCGGTCACCGAGGGCACCAGCCACGGGTTCGTGACCGTCCTGGTGCCGCCCGGCAAGGACAAGATCCTTGGCGTGACGATCGTCGCTGCGGGCGCGGGCGAGATGATCCCGGAATTCGTGCTGGCGATGAAACACGGGCTGGGATTGAACAAGATCCTCGGCACGATCCACGCCTACCCGACCATGGCCGAAGCGAACAAATACGCAGCAGGGGTATGGAAGAAGGCCAACCAGCCCGAACGATTGCTGGGGTGGGTAGAGCGATACCATCGCTGGCGGCGGGGATAGGCGCGGTGGAAACCCGCATCGTCATTTTCGCCAAGGCCCCGGTTCCAGGCAGCGCCAAGACGCGCCTGATCCCGCGTCTTGGCGACGTGGGAGCAGCCCGGCTGGCCAAACGTATGCTCGACGACACCGTCAGCCATGCACTCGGCGCGGGTCTCGGAATTCCGGAGCTGTGCGCTACGCCAGCTCCCGACGATGCGGCCTGGGCGTGCCATCTGCCGACCGGGGTGCGACATTCGGACCAAGGACCGGGGGATCTCGGACAGCGGTTGGAGGCAGCGGCAAAGCGGGTCATCGGCGCAGGTGAGCAGGTCCTATTGATTGGGACCGATTGCCCGGAACTCGACAGTGAGCGCCTTGTCGAGGCAGCTGCTCAGCTGGACCACCATGATGCCGTCATCTGCCCGGCGCACGACGGCGGTTATGTGCTGCTCGGCCTGAAGAATACCGACCCTTCGCTGTTCGACGATATCGCGTGGAGTAGCGACTCCGTTGCGCCGACCACTATCGCGCGGATCAAGGCGCTCGGCTGGTCGCTGTTCGTCGGGGAGACGATGCAGGATATCGATGAGCCGGCCGATCTTGATCTAGCGGGAATTCCGTCATGAAAACATTTCTCCTCGTCTCCGCTACTTTAGCGATGATCGGGGCCGCCAGTCCCGTATGGGTTGGCAAGTTCACCGGCAGCGGCGCTGTTCCGGCACCTTGGCGGGTCATACAAATCGACAAGAAGACCAGGCCGACTATCTACCGGCAGGCGAAAGTCGAGGGGGTTCAAGCAGTCGAAGCGGTAGCCAACAACAGCATGGCCTTGCTCGCCCGCCCGCTTTCGGTCGATCTCGAAACGACCCCGATCCTGTGTTGGCGCTGGTGGATCGAGGCGCCCGTCGCGCGCGGCGATATGACCAAGAAAACCGGCGACGACTATGCCGCTCGATTATATGTGGCATTCGATATGCCTGACTCTGCGATGAGTGGTGGCACACGGTTCAAACTGGGCGTCGCGCGGCGGCTGTTCGGTAGCAATGTGCCCGATGCCGCGCTCAATTATGTATGGGACAATCGGCATCCGGTCGGGACCCGGCGAAAGAGCGCCTACACCGATCGATCGCAAATGATCGTGGCCGAAACCGGCTCCAAGCGCGCGGGCGCTTGGGTTACCGAACGCGTCGATGTCGCCGCGGACTTTGCGACATCCTTCGGCAGACAGCCAGGAACGCCGATCCAGCTCGCCGTCGCATCCGATACGGACAATACCCGCAGCATCGCTCGCGCTGCTTTTGCTGACCTTCGATTTGTCGAGCCCGGGCAAAGTTGCTCTTGATGGTGCGAACGGCAACTACTTGATAAACATCATCTGCACGCCGACGATCTACTCTCGGCCCAAGAGCTGCCAGGCATTTTGCGGTTAGGCATTGGGGTCGGCGGCAACGGAACCCTTATGTCGCTGAGGCAGCATTTCACCGGCTAAGGCCACCTGCGGATCATTGCTTGCTCACGCCAGCAAGGACGCTCACAACTCGTTCCGGTCGCGCTTCGGGGGAAGTGCCGTGAAGTCTCAACCAAACCACCTGTTCCGCGTGCTCGGATTGGCGTTCGGGATTGCCGCAGTCGTCGGCAGTGTTATCGGGCAGGGCATCCTGCGTTCACCGGGCATTGTCGCGCAAGCGAGTGGGTCGCCGGCCGTACTCGTCGGGCTGTGGGCGCTTGGCGCCGGTCTTGCGTTGCTTGCTGCCCTGCCATTTGCTGAACTCGGGGCTGCTATCCCGCGCGCTGGTGGGGCAATCGCTTTCGCCGAACGAGCATTTGGCCCTCGTGCGCGCGTGATAGTCGCGTTCACCCTCGTATTGGCGATGTTGTCCTCGCAGGCGATGCTGGCGTACGTTACCGCCGAGTTTCTCGTCCGCCTCGGCGTCGGGGGAGGGCAGTACGGTGCAGGCGCATTGGCGACCATGCTGCTGGTGCTGTTCTTCGCGGTGAACGCGGTGGGCACCCGCCTGAGCGGCGCGGTCCAGATCGGGCTCGCCGCTCTCAAGGGCGCGGTCCTTGTCGCACTGGTGATAGTGCTCTTCGCCCAACCAGGAGCCGCGGCGGACCAGCCGGGTCCTGCCATCGTGTCCGCCGGATGGCTGGGCTTCGGGGCGGCGATGCTGGTGATCGTAGGAGCCTACAATGGGTGGAGCGATCTGGTCGTGTACGGCGAAGAGATCGAGAACCCCGGACGGTCGATACCGCGCGCGCTCTTCGGGGGCATCATCGGCGTCGCGCTGCTCTACCTCGCCGTCAATCTAGCCCTGCTCCATGTACTTTCACCAGGAGCCCTCGCCCAGTCGGATTTCGCTGCCGCCGATGCCGCGCGCGGGATCCTCGGCGACCAGGGAGACACGGTTTTCACCATGTTCGGCGTTTTGTCGGTCGGCGCAATCACCAGCCTGGGCCTGATGTCGACGAGCCGGGTCGTCTTCGCAACCGCGCGCGCACGGATCTTGCCCCAATGGTTCGCCCGAGTCACGCCGCGCGGCACACCGATGCGCGCACTAGGCCTTTCGACAGTCGGATCAGCCGCGTTTCTTTGGTCGGATGCCTACCTTGCACTTTCAGCCACTACGGTGACCCTCAATCAGGGAATATTCGTGCTAGTAGCGCTCGCAGCAGTTGCTTTGCGCCGCAAGGAGCCGGATCTGCCGCGTCCCTTCCGCATACCGTTTTTTGCCTTCACAGGCTGGCTCGTGGTCGGTTTCGATCTTCTGATGCTGGCGGTGTTCATTGTGCAGGACCCCTTCTATTCGTTGCTGGGGCTCGTGCTTGTCGTGGGTCTCACGGCCGGCTTTCTGCTACTTGCCCGCGCCCGCAGCACAGCGCGCGAGGACACTGCCGAGCGCCCATTGCCGCTATAACTTCCCGAATTGGATCATTCCGTCGAGTAACAGGACGGCGGATGACCGCCGCCGAACTCCCCGAGGCAACAGTCCTGCGTCGGCCTACTCGAACCCCGCTCCGGCTAGGCGGTTATCTCCAACACCATGTTCGTTGCGGTTTCGGCAGCGCGTCTAACATTTTTGAAGCCGGCCTCATGGCAAACCTCGGTGAGGCGCTTTTGACCCGCCTGCGCCCCGAGACCGAGACCTACTTCTTGTGAAAGCGAATTGGGCGTGCAGATGGTGCACGACGCAGCATAGAAGATTTGGCCTAGCGGGTGCATATTGTCAGCCATCGTGTCGCCCGCGAGCGGTTCGACGAGCATAAACGTGCCGCCCGGCGCGAGGGTCTCGCGAATATGCCGGGCTGCCCCAACCGGATCACCCATGTCGTGCAGCGCATCGAAGATGCAGGCGAAGTCGTAGCCCTCTCCTGAAAAATCCTGCGCTTTGGCTACCTGGAATTCTACGTTGGTCACGCCAGCCGCAGCAGCCTTGTTCCTTGCTTCCTCAATGGACGGAGCGTGGTAGTCGATGCCGTGGATCGTCGAGTTAGGGAAAGCCTGCGCCAGCAAGACCGTCGAGGAGCCGTGGCCGCATCCGATGTCGGCTATCTTGGCGCCCGCTCTCAATTTATCCTCAACCCCATCAAGAGCCGGAATCCAGTTGTCGATTAGGTTCGCTTGATAGCCCGGACGAAAGAACCGATCGGTGCCGCAGAACAGGCACTCGGGGTGATCACCCCAGGGCCGCCCCTCGCCTGAAATGAATGTCTCGGTCGCTTTCTCATGCCCGGCGAATTGGGACACGATAAGTTGGAAGAACCCCTGCATGCAGGCCGGCTGGCCCTCGCGGGTAAAGACGAGGGCCTGCTCAGGCGTGATCGAAAAGGTCTCATCTTCTGGATGGTGAGTTACGTACCCAGCGGCACACACCGAGCCAAGCCATTCGTGGAGGTACTTGTCGTTGAGACCGGTCTTTTGGGCAAGCTGACTCACGCTCATAGGGGCGGCGCTATCAAGGGCCCTAAAGACGCCCGCCTGATCGCCGAGGTAGGCCATGAACAAGCTCATCGCACCTGCGACGTCGCCGATAACCTTGCCGACCAAATCGTTGAGTTGTGCTTCGTCGATGGTTTCGCTCATGGGTCAGCCTCCTTTGCAGGATAGGCGACCCGACTCGCTGAAAAAGCTTAGCACATTGGCGTGGGTAATCTGTAACTCGTTTCATTCGGCGAGCGCTGCAGGTCTTCAGGCAGGCTGAAGTCACAATGCTCGGCTACTGGCGAAAGCGAACGCCCGCTTTTCACGTTTTCGAGCCGGAATTTGCCTGTCTGCAACCGGCTCATTCCCTGTCGGTCGGTAACGCATGTCATCGACAGCGATTCCGTTGATCTCCGTGAGCCGGAGTGCTGCCGGCAGATGTCATCAGTTAATCTGCTGCATTGGAACGAAGTTCGGGCTGACCTTATTTTGGAAGCCACCGTGTCGCGGCATTCAATTCAATCAATGGTTCGATGCTTTTTCAAGGAAAGCAGCGCCATCTCTTCTAATTGCTGGAAAAGATGGTGGGCGCGACAGGGATTGAACCTGTGACCCCACCCGTGTGAAGGGTGTGCTCTACCGCTGAGCTACGCGCCCGTCCCGAGGGCTCGAGTGCCCGGACAGGCGCGCGCCTTTGCCACCCGGCCGGCGGATTGGCAAGCCTATCCGAGCAGCGCCAGCAGCTTCGTCAGCCACCCCGAAAGCCGGGTCGAGCGTGGTTCCGGTACGGACCCCGCGCACTCGAGGCAATAAGCCTGCATGCCCTCGACTTTGGCCAGCCTCTCGACGTCGGCGCCAAGCTGCGTCAGCAGTGCCTGCTGACGTCCTGCGAGCACGCCGAACAAGTCGGTTGACGCGCCGCGCCCGGTGCTGTCTCCAACCACCAAGCGGCGCAGCAGTGTGTCGGTCGTGCGGCTTTCTTCGCCCAAGTATTCGGCATGCCAGTCGCCCTCGTCGAGCTTGGCCTGCTTGGCGACCCAGGCGAGCGCGTCGCCTAGACCGCCGTACTGATCGACCAGGCCGATCTGGCGGGCGGTGCCGCCGTCCCACACGCGGCCTTGGCCGACCGCGTCGACCTGCTGCGGCGTCATCTTGCGCGACTGCGCGACGCGGCGGATGAAATCGCCGTAGCCGTCCTCGACATAGCCTTGCAGCAGCGCGTCCGCCTCGGGCGGGAAGCCGGCGACGAGGTCGGGTTGGCCCGACAAGGCGGTTGTCTTGACCCCGTCGGCGTGAAGCCCCCATTTCGCTGCTGCCCGCTCAAACGTCGGCACCACCGCGAAAATGCCGATCGAACCGGTAATCGTGTCCGGCTCGGCAAAGATTCGCTGGGCGGGGGTCGACACCCAGTAACCGCCGCTCGCCGCGAGGTTGCCCATCGACACCGCGATCGGAATTCCCGCCGCCTTATGGCGCAGGATAGCCCGGCGGATCTGCTCGCTCGCCAACACCGATCCGCCAGGTGAATCGACCCGTACCACCAGACCCGCCAGGTCGTCGCCGAGCGCCTCGTCGAGCACCTTGGCAATCCGGTCGCCGCCGGCGGAGCCCGGGCCTGCGTCACCGTCGACGATCTCCCCGGCGATCGTTATCACCCCGATGGCCTCGCCGCTGTCGTCGAATTCGTTATCGGCGAGCCATGGTTCCAGCTCGGTCTTGGCGTAAGCGCCCGGCATCTCGTCCCACGCATCGTCGCCGGCGATTGCGGCTACGCGCTTGCCGAATGCGACCTTATCGCCAAGCCGGTCGACCAGGCCGGCGTTCTTCGCCGCAGTGGCGGCATCGCCTCCAGCGGCCTTGAACCAGCCCACCGGATCGCCCGCCACGAGGGCAAGATTGGCTTGCGGGCGGGCTTTTTTGACGTTTGCTTGCCATTCACTCCACAGCGAGCCGTAAAGCTGGCTGTAATTCTCGCGTGCAGGTTCGGACATGTCGTCGCGGATGTACGGCTCGACCGCGCTCTTGTAGGTGCCGACTTTGTAGACCCGCGCGTTGATATCGAGGTTCTTGAGCAGCTCGCCGTAGTACAAGTGGTTGCCGCCGGGACCGACTACCGCCGCGCCGCCCAGCGGGTCGACCCACACTTCGCTCGCGTGGCTCGCCAGCAGCACGCCGTCATCGGCATAGGCGACCGCCCAGGCAAGGACGGGTTTCTTCGCCGCGCGAACTCGGTCGAGCGCCGCGCCGACGTCCTCGATATGGACCTGTCCGCCGCCGACGAAGCGCGACAGATCGAGCACCACAGCCTTGATCCGGTCGTCAGTGGCTGCCGCGTCGATCGCGTGCACCAGTTCCTGCACGTCGTATTCTGCCGCTGGCGCTTCGCCCGACATGATCATCTGGAACAGACTGACCGCGCTTTTCTCCTCGACGATCGTGCCATCGAGCTGAAGCAGCAGCGCACCTTCACGGACCGCCGCCGGGCTCGGCCGCGCGGTCAGCACGGCGTAGATCGCGAAGAAGAACAGCAGCAGGAACACCAGGCTGAGGCCATCCTTGACGGCCACGATCAGGTGCCAGACTTTGCGGGCGAAAGACATGCGAGAGGGGACCCCGGTGGAACGTTGCCCGCCGATCTAGGGGCAAGCGGCATGGTTTGCCACCCGAATGCTCTTGACCGGCCGATACCTTCCGACCAAGGGCATGGCTTCAATGACATCGGCGGAAATCTCCAGCGGTGCAGGCCTTGCGGCCGGCCGCTACCCGGCAGGCGCGCGCGCCTTTCCGCACCGCGATCTGCTGGCGATTTCTCAGCTCGAACGGCACGAGATCCTGTTCCTGCTCGACGAGGCCGAACAGTGGGTCGCGCTCAACCGTGTGACCGAGAAACGCAGCGATCTTCTCGCCGGGCTGACGGTGATCAACGCGTTCTTCGAGAATTCCACCCGCACGTTGCTGAGCTTCGAGATCGCCGGCAAGCGGCTGGGCGCCGACGTGGTCAACATGCACGCCGCTCAGAGCAGCGTGAAGAAGGGCGAGACGCTGGTCGACACCGCGATCACATTGAACGCCATGCGGCCCGATGCGATCGTCATCCGTCACGGCAGCAGCGGGGCGACCGCGCTGATCGCCGACAAGGTCGATTGCCCGGTGATCAACGCAGGCGACGGGCAGCACGAACATCCGACGCAAGCCCTGCTCGACGCGCTCGCGCTGCGCCACGTGCTGCGCGCGCGCGGTGAGGCGAGCGAGGATTTCACCGGGCTGACGGTGACCATCTGCGGCGACGTGCTGCACAGCCGCGTCGCGCGTTCCAATATTCTGTGCCTTCAGGCGCTCGGTGCCAGCGTGCGGGTGTGCGCGCCGCCATCGCTGATGCCTTCGGCGATCGAGGCGATGGGGGTGGCCGCCTTCACCAACTTCGATCGCGCGCTGAACGGGGCCGACGTGGTCATGATGCTGCGGCTGCAGACCGAGCGGATGAGCGGGCAGTTCGTGCCTTCGCCGCGCGAGTATCATCACCTTTATGGTCTGAGTAGCCAACGCCTCGCCCGCGCGGCACCCGATGCGCTGGTGATGCATCCTGGCCCGATGAACCGCGGGGTCGAGATCGACAGCGACGTCGCCGACTTGCTCGACCGGTCGATCATCACCCGCCAGGTGGAAATGGGCGTGGCGATCCGGATGACCTGCCTCGATGTGCTGACCCGTCGGCGGCGCGCGGTCGCGGGGTGGGAGGCATGAGGCAGCAGGCTCCCATCGCGATCGTTGGCGGCCGACTGGTCCTTCCCGAAGGCGTTCGTGACGGGGCGGTGCGGCTGGACCGAGGCCGCATCGCGGGATTCGACGGCCCGCGTGACGGCGACCAGATCATCGACGCCAAAGGCCAACTGGTGGCGCCAGGGCTGATCGACCTCGGCGTCTTCGCGATCGACAAGCCGGCTTTTCATTTCGGCGGGATCACCCGGGCGGCGCTGATGCCCGACCAGAACCCGCCACTCGATTATCCTGCGCGGGTCAACTTCATCGCCAAGAGCGGCAAGCCAGACTTGTGGGTGCACCCGCTGGCCGCCGCGACGGTGGGACTCGAGGGCGCGCAGCTTGGCGAAATCGCTCTGATGCGCGAGGCCGGTGCGCGGGCTGTCGCTACCGGACGCGGGTGGATCGGCGATTCCGGCGTGATGCTGCGCCTGTTGCAATACGCTGCGATGCTCGATCTGGTGGTGGTCAGTCATGCCGAAGACGCCGGCCTCACAGGGAACGCGGCCGCGACCGCCGGTGAAATGGCCACCCGCCTGGGCCTGCCGAGCGCGCCTGCCGAAGCCGAAGCGCTGGCGGTGGCGCGCGACCTCGCGCTTGCGGAGATGACCGGTGCGCGGCTGCATTTCCGGCAAGTGACTACGCGCAGCGCGCTCGCACTGGTTCGCGCCGCGAAGGGCCGGGGCGTGGCGGTGACGGCAGGGGTGACCCCGGCGCACTTCATGCTGTCGGACCTGGCGACGATGGACTTCCGGACTTTTGCGCGTCTCTCGCCGCCCTTGCGGTGCGAAGACGACCGCCGCGCGGTGCGCGAGGCGTTGGGCGATGGGACCTGTGACGTGATCGCCAGCGGCCACGATCCGCGCGGGCCGGAAGACAAGCGCCAGCCCTTCGCTGACGCCGCACCTGGAATGGCCGGAGCCGAAACCCTGCTGGCGATGACGCTGACGCTGGTGCGCGACGGCGTAATCGACCTGCCGCGCGCTTTCGACCTGCTGGCTCGCGCGCCCGCGGCGATTCTCGGTGTCGAAGCCGGCGAATTGCGCGTGGGGTGGGAGGCTGACGTCCTGCTTATCGATGCGGAAAAGCCGTGGGTAATCGACAGCCGGCAGATGGCCGCTACTGCCGGCAACACCCCGTTCGATCGCCAGCCGACACAAGGCCGTGTCACTGCGCTATGGAAGGGCGGGGTGGCGCTCTAGTTCGATCACCGGGGCGGAGGGCAATTGCGCGCGTGCTGCGGCGAGCGCTTTGACCTGTCGCTGGAGCGCGACATGGTCGGTGAAGCAACGCGGTGCGCGAGGGCATACGCGGCGCTCTTGCCCTGCAAGGGCGTCCGCAAGGCGGCGATCGCGGCGGTAGCGCCGCCTATGATCGACCTCCTTCGCCTTGCTTTACGGCATAGAGGTGCAGCGATCCAAATGCGAAAAGGCCCCTCCCGCCAATGCGAGAGAGGCCTTCGCTCGGTGGCTCGGTAACCTGGTCTAGCGGGCGGCCATGCGGGTTTCGCGAGCCTGTCCGCCTGGCAGCGGACGGCCCTCGGCCCAAGCGAAGCAGCCTTGGCCTTTTCGGCGGACCGACGAGCACATCGTGCTCGCCTCGGCACGCTGCAGGCCGCCGGCGTTGACCCGGTAATAAGTTTTGCCGCGCACAACCGCCCTGGTGATGACCATGTCGAAGTTCGCCAACTGCGGGAACTGCTTGGCGTAAATGCTCCAGGCGCGCCGGGCGCCCTGTTCTGACGAGAACGAACCCAGTTGGACGAGGTGGCTGCCGGCGCGATTGGCCGCAACCGCCGGCTTGGCGGTGCGGCGCGGGATTGAAGCGGGCTTGACCACGCCGAGACGTGCCGGAGCCTGCTGGACGACCGGCTGCGCACCGAAACCGACCGCGGCAATCATTTGCGCCGTGGTGGTGCCGCTCGAGGCGGGCGCAGCGAAAGCTTCGGCGAAATCTTGCGGCGCTTCGACTTGCGGTGCGGCCATCGCAAGCACCGGCGCTTGTTCGACCGGCGGCGCTACTGCCATTGGCCTGTATTCAGTCGCGGGCAGTTCGCCGCCAGCATAGGCGACTTGCTGCGCCGGAGCCGCCTCATCGGCTGGCGCATAAGCGGCGGCTTCGACTGCCAGTTGCTCGGTGCTGGGATGGCTGGCGAGCGCGAGTTCGATCGGCTGGCCTGGATCAGCGACCGCATGGGTGCCGAGCAGCGCGGCAACCCGGTTGGTATTCTGGTCGGGCTGGGCAAGCGCCGCCCACTGGGCGAGGCGCGCATCGAGCTGGTCGGCCGGCACGTCTTCGGCGGCCATGATCCGCGCACCGACCCAGGTGCCGTTCAAGGCCATCGCATAAGCCAGGTTCTGGCGCGTCTTGGGGGTATTGTCGCCGCTGCGAATGGCGTTCGAGAGCACGAACACACCCTGCTGCGCTTCGCCGGCCAGTGCCAGCGCGAGCCCCAGGTCCGCCGCTGGAATATCGTCGCGCGAGTCGCTCAGTACCTTCAGCGCCGAAGCACGGTCACCCGCGGCGATCGAGGCAAGCGCGTAACCAAGCGCGGTGCGTGCGCTGACGTCACCCAGCTTCATCGCGTCGTCGAAGCTGGTTCGCGCCGCCAGGAATCGCCCCGCTTCCATGTACGCCGCGCCAAGCATGGTGCGATATGTCGCATTGTGCAGATCGGCGAGCACGGCGGCTTCGGCGTTGTGGATTGCTTCGTCGGCGTTGCCCTTGGCGAGCGCCGCTTCGGCGCGCCCGGCGGAAAGATCCGCGCGCGGAGCAGCATTGGTGGCACAGCCCGAAAGGCTCACCGACGCGAGCGCGGTACCGGCGGCGAGCGCGAGCATGCGAGAAGTTCGGTTGGTGCGGGTGATCATGGTATTTCCCCTGTGGTCCCGTTCAGCGCCGGTTGACCTGCGCGGCGAGCGTATCGAGTTCGGGCATATCTTCGAGCAGCGCGTCGAGCGCTTCGGTCACCAGCGCTTGCGCGCTGACGCCGCGGATGGTGGTCGCAAGCCGCAGCTTGAGATGCCGGTGCGCGTCGAGCCGCAGGGTAAAGGCGGCGCGGCTGGTGCGATCGCGGCTGCGATCGGGCGCTGGACGCCGGACGGCAGCCGGGGCTGCAGGAGCGAGACGCTCGGCAATCTGTTGCTGCTGTTCGAGAACGGCGGGCCGCTTCGCCAGCGGTTCGGGCTCGACCACATCGTCGGGCTCTTGCGAGCGCGCCATCGGGGTCAACTGGAATACTTCGGCGCCGGTGGCGGGATTATCCCCGTCGCCGTCGCCCATGTCGTTCCAGCCTAGGTCCTCCAGCGCTTCGGAGAGTGCTTCGGGGGCCGGATCGATTGGACCGGAGCTTTGCATCGAAGCGAGCGCGGCGTGTTGCGGACGCATCGCGGGCTTGGCGCCGCCTTTGCGCGCGAGCAGCGACGGGCTGAGCGAGGCGAAGGAGATATCGGCCACTGCGATCGGCCCCTTTCTTTCGCTTACTGCGCGACGCGGCGGCCGAAGCCGCCTTGCTGGCGATGGGCACCCGGAGCCGACGCCTGGGAATTGGGCGCGGCGAATACGGTGCGGCGGAAATTCTTCTCGAGCCGATCGGACACGTAATTCCACAGCGCGGTGACCTCGGCCGCCGAACGCCCTTCGGGATCGACTTCCATCACCGTCCGGCCGTCGATCATCGAAGCTGCGAAGTCGGTGCGGTGGTGGAGCGTGATCGGAGCGACGGTGCCGTGCTGGCTGAGCGCGACCGCTGCTTCGGACGTAATCTTGGCCTTGGGCGTGGCGCCGTTGACCACGAAAATCAGGGGCTTGCCGGCGCGTTCGCACAAATCGACGGTGGCGCCGACGGCACGCAGATCGTGCGGGCTTGGGCGAGTCGGCACAACGATCAGCTCGGCTACCCCGATGACCGATTGGATCGCCATGGTGATCGCCGGCGGGGTATCGATGACCGCCAGCTTGAAACCCTGCTGGCGCAGAACCTGCAGATCGGCGGCAAGCCGCGCGACGGTGGTCTGCGCGAACGCCGGATATTCGGCCTCACGCTCATTCCACCAATCGGCCAGCGATCCTTGCGGATCGATGTCGATCAGCACCACCGGCCCAGCGCCGGCGCGTTGCGCCTGCACGGCCATGTGGCCAGACAAAGTTGTCTTGCCCGATCCGCCCTTTTGCGAAGCCAATGCCAGTACCCGCAAGGCTGGTCCCCCTGAAAAACCCGTTGCCAGGATGCACCCATGCACCCTGCGGATTGGGGGATCGCAGCATACCCCTAATATAGCGTTAATGACGTGGCCTTGCGGAACCGCTTCGAAGTGCCGAAAAATCAGCCGAAAAGAAACTCTTTGCTAACGGGCGGTTCACTATGTCAGGCTCGGAAATGCGCTCGTTTGCGACGTGCGCGGAAGGGACCGTCCGATACACGTCATGCGTCTGCCGCCTGCCATTGCCGCCGTTTTGTTCGCCGGTCTCACGCTGATGAGCGCGGGGCCCGCGCAGGCCGACGTCAAGGCCGGGGTCGATGCCTGGGCGACTGGCGACTTCGCGCGCGCCGTCGCCGAATGGAAAGCGCCCGCGGGCAAGGGCGATGCCGATGCGATGTTCAACCTTGCACAGGCTTACCGGTTGGGGCGCGGGGTGCCGCAGGACGTCAAGCAGGCGGAAATGCTTTATGCCCGCGCGGCCGCCAAGGGACACATCAAGGCAGCGGACAATTACGGCTTGCTGCTGTTCCAGGACGGTCGGCGCGAGCAGGCAATGCCTTACGTCACCGCGGCGGCCGATCGCGGCGATCCGCGCGCGCAGTACCTGCTCGGAATAGCTTATTTCAACGGCGATCTGGTGCCGCGCGACTACGTGCGCGCCTATGCGTTGCTGACGCTCGCCAACGGCGCGGGACTGCCCCAGGCGGTTCCGGCGATGCGCGAGATGGACGGCTTCGTGCCGCTCGCGCAGCGGCAGCAGGCGCAGTCGCTGGCCATGCAGATGCGCGCCGATGCCGACGCAACTCGTTCGGTCGAGATGGCTGCCGCCGACCTTGGGGAAGGTGGGGCGGTGATTGGCGATCGGCCCGACCGGGTCGCGATTACCACGCCTGTGCCGGCCGCACGGGTTCCCAACGCGGTCACCAACATCGCGGTCCCGCCATCGTCGGTCGCGGCTGCCGAGGCGGCAGTGGCCGAAGCGATGCGCGCGACCGGTACCGAGAGCCCTGCGACGGCTGGCGCCGATTTCGCGAGGCCGGCGGTGGCCCGCGCGGCAACTCCGCCGACGCGCGCGGCCGCCGATAACGCCCGCTCCGCTCCGCGCGTGGTCGCAGTCCCGTCGGCGGGGGGACCGTGGAAGCTCCAGCTTGGCGCGTTTTCGGTTGCCGGGGGCGCCGACCGGCTGTGGCAGCAGCTGGCCGGCGAGACCGGCGTTGTCAGGTAAAGCCAAGCAGACTGCGCTCGCGGGCCGCCTGACCCGGCTGTTCGCGACCGGCTGGCCCAGCGCGGCGGCCGCGCAATCGGCGTGCGCGGCCCTCAAGGCGAGCGGGCAAGGGTGCATCGTCACCCGTTGAGCCCTGCGCGCGCCGGCCCTACCAGCGCGCGGGTGACCGAACCAGATCAACCCCTCGACCCGGTCGCCCCCGTCGCTGCGAGGGAGCGACTGGTCAGTCTCGATTTCACCCGTGGCGTCGCCGTGATGGGCATTCTTGGCGCCAACATCATCGCGTTCGGCCAGCCGTACCTTGCCTATATGTGGCCGGGCGGGTTCGTCGCACCCATGGGGCCGTGGGCCGACTGGCTGTGGGTCGCGCAATTCGTGGCTGTCGACGGCAAGATGCGCGGGCTGTTCACGCTCCTGTTCGGCGCCGGACTGGTGCTGTTTGCCGACCGTGCTGCGGCGCGCGGCGCGAGCGACTGGCTGCAAGTGCGCCGGCTCGGTTGGCTGCTCGCGTTTGGCCTCGCGCATTACTATCTGCTGTGGCGCGGCGACATCCTGACGCTTTACGCGCTGTGCGGCCTACTCGCGCTTATCGCGCTGCGCTGGTCGCCGATCCACCAGGCCGCGGTCGGGGTAACGGTCTATGTCTTCGGTGCGTTGTTGACGACCGCGCAATTCGGGCTGGTGTGGGCCGCGAGCGAAACCGCGCTCCGCATGTCGCCTGGCTATGCCGCGGTGGCGCGCGAGACGCGCCGCATGCTCGAAGGCGAACGGGCCGATGCCTTTCGCGAAAACGCAATCAATACACGTGGCAGCTACGCGGATTATGTAGCGCACGCGGTCGATGCCCATCGCTGGAACTGGATCGACCTGTTCACTCAGTCGGTGCTCGAGACGCTGCCGCTGATGCTGATCGGCATGGCGCTCTATCGCGCGGGCCTGTTCGATGGGCGGCTTGGCGCAGGCGCGCAGGCGCGCTGGGGCTGGTGGGGCGTCGTCGTGGGCACGGCGCTGACGCTGGCGCTGGGGTTGTGGGCGTTCGCCGACGGGTTGACTTACACCGGCACGATGTTCGCATTCCTTGGCCCACAAGCGTTCACCCGCTTGCCGGTGGTGCTCGGACTCGCCGCGTTGCTCGCGCTGTGGGGACCGCGCGCGAACGGCTGGCTGGGCAGCCGGGTCACCGCAGCGGGTCGCATGGCATTCTCGAACTACCTTGGCACGTCGCTGGTGATGCTGATCGTGTTCCAGGGGTGGGGCCTGGGATTGTTCGGCGCGCTCGACCGGGCGCGACTTTACGTGGTGGTGTTGGCGATGTGGCTTGTCATGCTCGCTTGGTCCAAACCGTGGCTCGCGCGCTTCCGCTATGGACCGCTCGAATGGCTGTGGCGGTGCCTGACGTACGGGCGGCTGGTGCCGCTGCTCCGCTAGTCCTTGGAGAACGGGTTCTTCGGGCTTTTCAGCACGATGCGCACCGGCACCGCCTCGAAGCCGAGCGCCTTGCGGATCGAGTTGACGAGGTAACGCTCGTAGCTTGCTGGCAGCATGTCGAGCCGGGTACCGAACACCACGAACCGCGGCGGGCGGGTGCTGGCCTGGGTGATGTAGCGCAGCTTGATCCGCTTGCCTTTCGGCGCGGGCGGGGGATTGGCCTCGAGCGCGTCATCGAACCAGCGGTTGAGCGCGGCGGTCGGCACGCGCTTCGACCATGCTTCGCGGATCTCGAACGCGGCCTTGAGCATCGTGTCGAGCCCCTTGCCGGTCTTGGCGCTGACCGCGAACACCGGCAGGCCCTTTACCTGCGACAGCCCGTCTTCGAGCGCGGCCTTGATGCCGTTGAACAGGCTGCTGGCGTTCTCTGCGATGTCCCATTTGTTAATCGCGATCATCAGCGCGCGGCCTTCCTCGATCACATGAGCAGCGATCTTGAGGTCCTGGTGCTCGAGCCCGCGAGTGGCATCGAGCAGCAGGACAACCACTTCGGCGAAGTCGATCGCGCGTTTGCCATCGGCAACCGACATCTTTTCGAGCTTCTCGACCACTTGCGCACGTTTGCGCATGCCCGCGGTGTCGATCAGCCGGATCGCGCGCGGTTCGGCTTCCAACCCCGCCGTAGGGTCGGTCCAGGTCCAGTCGACCGCAATCGAATCGCGGGTGATTCCGGCTTCCGGACCGGTCAGCAGCCGGTCTTCGCCCAGCATGCGATTGATCAGCGTCGATTTGCCCGCGTTCGGTCGGCCAACGATCGCGAGCTTGAGTGGGCCGAGTTCGAGATCGTCGGGTTCCGCGTCCTCGCCCGCGCGGTCGGCCGCCTCGCGTTCCGCTTCGCCGGCGCCGATCAGCGGCCACAGCGCGTCGAACAAGTCGGCAACCCCTTCGCCGTGCTCGGCGCTCAACGCGACCGGCTCGCCGAAGCCGAGCGAAAACGATTCGAACAGTCCGACATCGCCCGCGCGGCCCTCGGCCTTGTTGGCGACCGCCACCACGGGAATGTCCTGCGTGCGCAGCCAGCGGGCAATTTCCTCGTCGAGCGGGGTCAGCCCGGCGCGCGCGTCGATCACGAACAGCGCAACGTCGGCGTCCTCGACGCTGACCTCGGTCTGCTTGCGCATCCGGCCAGGCAGGGTCTCCTCGTCCTCGTCTTCCCACCCGGCGGTGTCGACGATGGTGAACTCGAGACCCGCCAAAACGGCATCGCCCATCCGCCGGTCACGAGTAACCCCCGGCTGGTCATCGACCAGCGCCAGCTTCTTGCCGACCAGCCGGTTGAACAGCGTCGATTTGCCGACGTTGGGCCGGCCGATGATGATGACTGTGGGTTTCATGGGCGGGGTGCAGGTGGCCACTCGCGGCGCGATTGGCAAGCGTCGAGGGTGGCCGGGCACGGACGCCGGCGTGGGGCGGTAGGGCAATATTAACCTTCGCCCGGCAGATTTATTGCCATGAGGGGAACGTTTGGCATCATGGTGGCAGCCATCGCGCTGGCCTGTCCGGGCGCGGCGATGGCAGACGCCTCGGGTGATTTCTCAGCGCGTTCAGCCAGTGACGATCAGGGCGAACTGCCAGCTTATCTTCAATGCGTACCTTACGCCCGCGAACGCTCAGGGGTGAAAATCTTTGGCGACGCGCGGACCTGGTGGGATCAGGCGGCGGGCCGCTACAAGCGCGGCAGCCGCCCTCGGCCCGGCGCGGTAATGGCATTTCGTCCCTCAGGCGGAATGACCCTCGGTCATGTCGCCGCGGTCGCCAAGGTGATCGACAGCCGCACCGTGCTGCTCGACCATGCCAACTGGTCACCGATCGACGGCCGCCGCGGGCAGATCGAGCGCGGGGTCAGGGCAGTGGACGTTTCGCCTGCCAACGACTGGAGCCAGGTGCGCGTGTGGTACGACCCGCTGCAAGACCTGGGCACGACCGCGTGGCCGGTGGCGGGCTTCATCTACAACGAACGCGACGGTCAGGGCGGTATCGGGCAGCCGTTCGGCGGCGCGCGCGTGCTGGCCAGCGCGAGCTATTCCGCCCCCGTGCAGGCCATTTCGGCCAAGCCGTCAAAGCGCTTTGCCGATGCCTTTGCGTCGTTGAAAGAACCCCTCGCGCAAGCAGGGCTATCGCGCCGCATGTCGTCGCCCGCTTCTGCGCGCAAGGTTGCGGCGGCCGCACCCGCGCCGCGCGATCCGATCACCCAGGCGCTGGCGCGCTACGAGCGTTAGCTCAGGCTTTCGCCACCGGCGGCTCGTCGCCCATATCCTCGAACCAGGCTTCCACCGGCCCGCTCAACTTGAGCGTGAGCGGCTGGCCCTTGCGATCCATCGCCTTGCCCGCCTGGACGCGAATCCAGCCTTCGGAGATGCAGTATTCCTCGACATCGGTCCGCACCCGGTCCCGGAAGCGAATGCCGATCCCGCGCTCGAGCGTCTCGGCCACGAAGTGCGGGCTCTTGGGATTGACCGACAGGCGATCGGGCGGGGTCTGGCTGGTCTCTTCGCTCATGGCGCCGCGCCCTAGTCCTACCTAGCGCCGCGGGCAAGCGGGCCCGATCAATCCGGCGGCGGCATTTCAGTTGGTTGCTGGCTGGGCTGAAAGGTGTCGGGGCTGGGAGGGGCGACCTCGTCGGGTTGACGGACAGGGTCCTCGAATGGCGTTTGCGAGGGCTGGGTCTCGGGCGGGGACTGGGGATCGATCGTGTCCGGTCCCGGGTCGGGCTGGATTTCGGGGGTGGAGGCCATGGCTACAGGTCCTTTCTTCTCCCCCTACCAACGCCCGGTCCCGGCGCGGCGTTCCGCGCGCTTGCCCTTTGCGGTCTTGCGCTGTAACGGCGCACCCCTGTTCGCGGGCGGGCCCACTCGCCCGCGGGACCTGCGCGTACGGGAATGCGGGCGTGGCGGAATTGGTAGACGCGCTGGTTTTAGGTACCAGTATCGAAAGATGTGGGGGTTCGAGTCCCTTCGCCCGCACCATCCGTCGCGCGCACGACCGGACGCATAAAACTGATTGATTAAAAAGGCTTTTGACCTCCCATGAAGATCGAAGAGAAGACCAACGAAGGCCTGCGCCGCGCTTACGCGCTGACGATCCCTGCCAAGGATATCGACGCCGCGATCGAAGCCGAGGTCAAGAAGATCGCCCCGCAAGTGCGGATGCCAGGCTTCCGGCCCGGCAAAGTGCCCGCCAACCTGGTGCGCAAGATGCATGGTGAGGCGATCCATGGCCAGGTGGTCAACGAACAGATCACCGGTGCGGTCAATTCGCTGATGCGCGACAAGAAGCTGCGTCCCGCAATGCAGCCGCAGGTCCAGTTCGACGACAGTTACGAGCAGGGCAAGGACGCCACGCTGACAGTCGATTTGGAGGTGTTGCCCGAAATCGCAACGCCGTCGCTCGACGGGCTCAAACTTGAGCGGCTGACGGTGCCGGTCGCCGAATCCGAAGTCGACGAGGCGGTGACCAACATCGCCAACCAGCAGAAGAGCTGGAAGGACGCTCCCAAAGCGAAAAAGGCTGCCGACGGCGACCAGCTGGTGATCGATTTCACTGGCTCGATCGACGGGGCCGAATTCGAAGGCGGTGCGGCCAAGGACACCCCGCTGGTAATCGGCGCCAAGCGCTTCATTCCCGGCTTCGAGGAACAGCTCGTCGGCGCCAAGGCCGGCGACGACAAGACGATCACGGTCACCTTCCCGGCCGATTATCCGGCCAAGGAACTGGCCGGCAAGGACGCGCAGTTCGCGGTTCACGTTCACAAAGTGCAGGTCGAGGATACGACCACGGTCGACGAGGATTTTGCCAAGTCGCTCGGGCTCGAAAGCCTCGAGCAGTTGCGCGGTCTGCTCAAGGGGCAGCTTGAGCAGGAACTGGGCGGTCTCACCCGCACCGCGATGAAGCGCCAGTTGCTCGATACGCTCGCTTCGGGGCACGATTTCCCCGTCCCGCAGACGATGGTCGATGCCGAGTTCGAGCAGATCTGGGCCCAGCTCGAGCAGGAAGCCGCGGGCGAGGAAGATCCGGCCGCAGCGCTCAAGGAGATCGAGAGCGAGAAGGACGATTACCGCGCGATTGCGGAACGCCGCGTGCGGCTCGGCTTGCTGCTGTCGGAAATCGGCCAGGCCAATGGCGTGCAGGTGACGCAAGCCGAGATGAGCATGCTTATCCAGCAGGCGGCGCAGCAGTACAGCCCCGATGACCGCGAGCGGTTCATGGAAATCATCCGCACCAACGACATGGCGGCCGCCCAGCTGCGCGCGCCGCTGTACGAGGACAAAGTGGTCGATTTCCTGTTCGATAAGGCGGACGTCACCGACCGCGAGGTAACCCGCGACGAGCTCCAGGCCGCGATCGAGGCCGACGAGACGCCCGCTCCGGCTCAGCCCAAGAAGAAGTCCGCGCCGAAGAAGGCCGCCAAGACCGAAGCAGCGCCGGCCGCGAAGGCTGCCGGGACCGGCGACAAGGAGGCCGACGGTAAGGCTCCTGCCAAGAAGGCCCCTGCCGCCAAAGCTGAAGCCGAAGCGAAGTCGTCGCCGGCCAAGAAAGCACCCGCCAAGGAGGCCTCGGCCAAGAAAGCTCCGGCAGACAAAGCCGCGGCCAAGCCGGATGCAAAAAAGGCCGCTGCGAAGAAGTAGCGCCGGCGCTGGTCGGAACCGCGCGGCTGTCGCGCTGGTTTACCGCCCATGCTCGAAAGCTGGATCCGCGAGATAACCTTCACCACCTCTCTGGTGGTCGAAGGTGTCGCGGCGCTGATCGTCGCTTATGCGGTGATCGAGGCGATCGGGCGGATGGTCATGTCCATCCCGCGCCATAGCGGCGCTTCGAAAGTGCAGACCTCGCACGACGTCAAGGAAGAGATCCGCCTGCGGCTCGGCCGCTGGCTGGCGGTTGCGCTGGAACTGCTGCTAGGCGCCGACATCCTGCGCACCGCGGTTGCCCCGACATGGTCCGAAATCGGGCAACTGGCTGCAATCGCCGCGATCCGCACCGCGCTTAACTATTTTCTCCAGCGCGAAATCGACGCCGCGCAAGCGCGCCGCGACCGCCAATCGAGCGAGCCTCAGTCGGTCGACCACGGCCGAAACGAGGGCGACGGCAGCACCGCCGAGCGCGCGCCTTCGTAAGCGGCGCCCGCGCGCAGCACGGTCAGGTCGTCCCACTTGGCGCCCATGAAGCTTAGGCCCACCGGCAACCGCTCGACCGCGCCCATCGGCACGGTCAGGTGCGGATAGCCGGCGATCGCCGCCAGGCTGCCGGCGCCGATGCCGCCGGGGAAGTTGTCCCCGTAGACAAGGTCGCTCGGCCACGCCGGGCCACCGGTCGGGGCGACCAGCACCGCAACGTTGTTTTCCTTGAGCAAGCGGTCGATCCCCTCGCGTCCCGCCAGCCGCAGGCCTTCGATGCGCGCTTTCTCGTACGCGCCGCGGTCGGTGGTCTTCTGCGCGCGTTCGAACAATTCCTGACCGAACCAGCGCATTTCCTGCGCCGCGTGCGCGGTGTTGAATGCGATCGCGTCGTCGAGGTTGCGCACCGGGATCGCGGCCGGCGAACCGCCGAGGTAGGCGGCAAGCCCCTCGCGCAGCTCGTAATAGAGCACCGTCCCTTCAGCCTCGTACATCGCATCGGGTTCGGCGAAATCGATCTCGACCAGTTCGGCCCCGGCGGTTTTCATGTCCGCAAGCGCGCGGTCGAACAGCGCCAGCACATCGGCGCGCTTGCCTGCTTGTTTGCGCAACACCCCGATCCGCAGCCCCTTGAGCGATGCGCCGGTAAGCCCGGCAGCGAAGCGGCCTGCGTAGCGATCGGCCTCCGCGGTGGCCGGATCGGCCGGGTCGCTCCCGGCGATGGCATCGAGCAGCAGCGCCGCATCGGCCACGCTATGCGCCATCGGCCCGGCGGTATCCTGGCTCACGCTGATCGGGACCACATGGGTGCGGCTGACGAGGCCGACGGTGGGCTTGAACCCGACCACTCCGTTGACGCTCGCGGGGCAGGTGATCGACCCATCGGTCTCGGTACCGATCGCCGCCCACGCAAAGCCTGCCGCGACCGCCGCGGCGCTGCCCGACGAAGACCCGCAGGCGTTGCGGTCAGTCGCGTGCGGGTTCTTGGTCAACCCGCCAACCGCGCTCCACCCGCTGGTCGAGCGGTTCGAGCGAATATTGGCCCATTCGCTCAGATTGGTCTTGCCGAGCACCACGCCACCCGCCGCACGCAGCCGCGTAATCAACGGGGCATCACGTCCGGTCATGTTGCTTGCGAGCGCCAGGCTGCCGGCGGTGGTCGGCCACTCGCGCGTCTCGATATTGTCCTTCACGAGGACCGCGCGGCCGCCGAGAGACCCGGTGCCGGCAAGCGCCCGGCTTTTGGCTTCCGCCTCACGGTCATAGACGATCACCGCGTTGAGCATCGGCCCGGCATCGTCGAGCGTCGCGATGCGATCGACATGGAAAGCGGTCGCGGCGACAGGATCGCCTGGAATAGATTGCACTCCGACGGCGCGATCGCAGCCCGCCAGCAAGACCGCGAAGGCGACACAAGGAAACAGGGATTTTCTCATCCCTTCTGCTTGCCACAGCAAATGAGCAAAGCAAACGCCGGCTAGAAATTACCCTTGAAGCTGAGCCGGAAGATCGGTCCGATCAGCTGACGGCGGTCTTCGATGAAGGCGATCGGGGAGATATTGCGGGGACCGTCATAGACGGTGCGGTAAAGCCGATGCCGTGCATTGGCGAAATTGATCGCCTCGAGCCGGACGGTCATTCCCAGAACGTCCTTGTGTTCGATAAAATAGAAATCGAAAATCGGCCCCTCGGTGTCGAGCCCGGTTTCGTAGATGCGGTAATAATTGGAGACTTTATTATTCTCGAAACCGGCACCCCAGGCCCAGTCGGTGCCGGGGACGTCATGGCGCAGGTTCACGTCGACGTGCCGCAGCGTCAGATAGCTTAGCTGCCGGTTTTCGCCGGTCAGCGGATCCTTGATGTTCGAAGTCTGCAAGATCAGGTTGGTATCGAGCTTCGCCCCCTTGAAGCCCAGCGGATCGAGCTTGAAAGTGCTGGTCCATTCGAAGCCATAGCGGTGGGCACGATCGATATTACCCCGCCCTTCGCCGCCGCCGGGCAGCGGGACGATATCGATGAAATCCTCGAACCGACGATCGAACAGGCGCAAGTTCGTGCTGCCCCACGGCCCGAGGTCTTTTTTGATGGTGAGCTCGGTATTCCAGCTTTGCGTGGGCACCAGCTCGGCGTTGTTGGCGTTCTGGTTGCCCTGATCGAGAAATGCGCGGGCGAGGAAATCGCCGAAGTTGAGCTGGCCGACCGCGCGCTCGATCTTGAGCGAGATGTCGAGACCTTTTTCGGGCGCCCAGGCGAAGCTCGCGGTACCCTTGGGCCGCGTGAAGGTGCGCGACAGAATGTTGGCGCCGGTCTGGCTGATGGTCGAATTTTCCGCCCCAGCCGACAGCTGCATGGTCAGCTTGCGGGTGAGCGGCCGGCCATAGCTCAGGACCGCTTCGTAGCGGTCTTCGCGCACCCCCCCGTCACCCTCCGGGAAGGGGGTTTCGACAAACGCGCCCGACGGATCGAGGTCGAACAGGCTGGCGTCTTTATCGAAACGGTTGAATGCGGCTTCGGTAGCGATCTGCCAGTCGGCCTTGCCCCATTTCCAGCCGTATTCGGCGCGGCCAATGACTTCGCCGCTGTCCGTGACCTGAGCGTAGCGTCCTCCGACCGAGGGTCTGTTGTCGGCAAACGAAAGGATCGCGTTTTCGCCGTAAGTGCCGTGCGTGAAGCGATCGAGGCCGATCAGCTTCAACCGCCCGCCGACCAGGTCGAAGGCATAGTCGCCGCCGAGCTCGTAATTGTAGTTGCGTTCGCGGCCGTAGAGGTCACGGTTGCGCGCCACTCCGCTGGACGGGAAACGATCCTCGTTTTCGTTGAAGGTGCTGTACACGCGGCGGTACGAGGCATTGGCATGGCCGATGTCCCCGCCAGCGCGATTCCACGTCACATTCGCGCTTACCTTCGGCGCATCGAAATCCGACCACAGCCGTCCTGTGCGGGCCTCGCGCAACGAGCCGTCGGGGTTGAGGATGCGATACGGTCCGCCAAAGGCGCCGCGACCCTCGTCGTTTGCAAGCGCGAGCGTATACTCCAGCTCACCCGCCGATCCCTTGATCGAAACGTCTCCGTTGAGATAGCCGGGATGCGAATAGTGCGGGCGCCAATCGCCCTTCAAACTGAATTGGCCGGAGAATGCATCGGCCTTGGTAATGATGTCGGCTACTTGCCCCGAAAGTCCGGGGATCGACAACGTGGCGCCATCGACGATGTCGATGCGCACCACGTTCGAGGCCGGGATGCGCGAAAGCTGATCGTAGACACTGTCGGATTTCGAGGCCAGCCGCTGGCCATTGACCAGCACGTTCTCGGTTGCCTGGCCCAATCCTCGATTGTTGTCGTCGCTCGCGCGAATTTGAAAGCCGGGCACGTTTTCCAGCATGTCGAGCGCGCTTTTGGGAGAAAACCGCGCGAAGTCGGCCGCGACGAAGCTCCGCCGTCCCTCGACCGTTTCGGGTGCGGGAGCAGCGGGAGCTGGTGCATCGCCGCTCGGCGCGTCCTGGGCGAACGCCGGAACGGCGGTGCTTGCGAGCAGTCCCGCCAAAATCCTGCAGTTTGTTCTCACAGATTTCACGGCAGGTCCCCATCATCTTCGCCTGAGGTGTATTGTTAGTACAGCACGCCCCCGTCGCGTTTCAATCGATGAACGACTTTGCCAAGCGACAAACTACAAGTGTCATCGACAACCACGGGTACTGCGAAGGTTAAGGCCCTTGAACAACGCCCGCCTACTCGCGACATAGACCGCCGTATCCAGACAAGAGGGCATTTTTTTCATGATCGACGTGTTCGGCGGCTACGGCGACACCTTTGGCTCCCAGGGCAAGTTTGCCCGCGACCCCGTAACCGGCGCACTGGTGCCGGTGGTGGTCGAGCAGACCAGCCGCGGCGAGCGCAGCTTCGACATCTTTTCGCGCCTCCTGCGCGAACGGATCGTGTTCGTGACCGACCAGGTGGAGGACAACATGGCCTCGCTGATCGTCGCGCAGTTGCTGTTTCTGGAAAGCGAGAATCCCTCCAAGCCGATCAGCATGTACATCAATTCGCCCGGCGGCGTGGTCACCGCCGGCATGGCGATCCACGACACCATGCAGTACATCAAGCCGCGCGTTTCGACCGTCTGCGTCGGCCAGGCGGCGAGCATGGGCAGCTTCCTGCTGGCGGCGGGCGAGCCGGGCATGCGCATCGCGCTGCCCAACGCGCGGATCATGGTTCACCAGCCTTCGGGCGGAGCGCGCGGAATGGCCTCGGACATCGAGATCCAGGCCCGCGAAATCCTGCGGATGCGCAAGCGGCTGAACGATCTTTATGCCAAGTACACCGGCAAATCGCTCGAGGATATCGAGAAGGCGATGGACCGCGACACTTTCCTCGAGGCCGACGAGGCGATGGCTTTCGGCATCGTCGACAAGGTGTTCGAAACACGGCCCGAAAGCGAAGTGGGCGCCGATCCGGAAGGTTCGGGCGGCGCGCCGGAGTGACCGTTTGCGCGCTGGCCGCCCTGAAACGGGGCGCCGGCGTAGCATTTCGGCAACCCTGCCGCTTCAGCTTGCTGCAAGGCGGGATAGGGTAGGCGCTACTGGTTGATTATCCCAATTCCGGCTTTACGGTCGGCGAATCCCTCAGCTCGAGCGTTAGGGGGTCGAAGGTTTAGGACATGACGAAGTTGAGTGGATCGGATTCGAAGAGCACGCTGTACTGCAGCTTCTGCGGGAAGTCGCAGCATGAGGTGCGCAAGCTCATTGCCGGGCCGACGGTGTTCATCTGCGATGAATGCGTCGAGCTGTGCAACGACATTATCCGGGAAGAGACCAAGGCCGGCATCGCCGGCCGCAAGGAAGGCGACGTCCCGACGCCGCACGATATCTTCGCCACGCTCAACGATTACGTGATCGGTCAGGACCGCGCCAAGCGCGTGCTCTCGGTCGCGGTGCACAACCACTACAAGCGCCTGAAGCACGGCGGCAAGGCGGGCGATGTCGAGCTTGCCAAGTCCAACATTCTGCTCGTCGGCCCGACCGGCTGCGGCAAGACGCTGCTCGCGCAGACGCTGGCGCGCACGTTCGACGTGCCGTTCACGATGGCCGACGCGACCACGCTGACCGAAGCCGGCTACGTGGGCGAGGACGTCGAGAACATCATCCTCAAGCTGCTGCAGGCTTCCGACTACAACGTCGAAAAGGCGCAGCACGGGATCGTCTACATCGACGAGATCGACAAGATCACCCGCAAGGCGGAAAATCCCTCGATCACCCGCGACGTGTCGGGCGAAGGCGTGCAGCAGGCGCTGCTCAAGCTGATGGAGGGCACCACCGCCTCGGTCCCGCCGCAGGGTGGCCGCAAGCACCCGCAGCAGGAGTTCCTGCAGGTCGACACGACCAACATCCTGTTCATCTGCGGCGGCGCGTTCGCCGGCCTCGACAAGATCATCGCCGACCGCCTGCAGAAGCGGTCGATCGGCTTCGGCGCGCATGTCGCCGATCCCGACAAGCGCCGGGTGGGCGAGCTGCTGCAGAAGTGCGAGCCGGAAGACCTGCTCAAGTTCGGGTTGATTCCCGAATTCGTCGGCCGCCTGCCGGTGATCGCCACGCTCAACGACCTCGACGTCGCCGCGTTGGTGCAGATCCTGTCGGAGCCGAAGAACGCGCTCGCCAAGCAGTACCAGAAGCTGTTCGAGCTCGAGGATGTCGAGCTGACCTTCACCGACGATGCCCTGCGCGCGGTCGCCGAACGCGCGATCCAGCGCAAGACCGGCGCGCGCGGGCTTCGCTCGATCGTCGAAGGCATCCTGCTCGACACGATGTTCGACCTGCCCGACATGGACGGGGTGACCGAGATCGTCGTCGACAAGGACGTGGTCGACGGCCGCAAGGATCCGGTCCGCGTGGTCGAAGCCAAGAAGGGCAAGGAAGAAGCGGCTTAGGCCGCTTCGTCCCGCTCAGCAGTCCACTTCGCAGCGCGCCCCGGTCTCCACCTGCACGGTGGTGTGACCGATCGCGAAATCGTGTTCCAGCTGGTGCGCGATGTCGTGCAAAAACGCGTCGCCCGGGTGACCTGAGGGCATCACGAGGTGCGCGGTCAGCGCGGCTTCGGTTGTGCTCATCGGCCAGATATGAAGATCGTGCACCGCAGCGACGCCCGGCAGGGCGGCGAGGCGGGCGCGCACGGCCTCTTCGTCGATATGCGAAGGGACCGCGTTGAGGCCGAGCTTCACGCTGTCTTTCAGCAGGCCCCAGGTGCCCCACGCAATCACCAGGATGATCACCAGGCTTGTGACGGGATCGATCCAGCGCTCGCCGGTCAGGAGGATCGCCCCGCCGGCGATCACCACGCCGAGACTGACGAGCGCGTCTGCCGCCATGTGCAGAAATGCGCCACGGATGTTGATGTCATGCTTGCGCCCGCGCGCGAACAGAAGCGCTGTGGCGCCGTTGATGACGATGCCGAGCCCGGCGACGAGCATCATCGTGCGCCCCTCGACCGCCGGGGGCGCGGCGATCCGGCCGACGGTCTCGAACGCGATGCCGCCGATCGCCACCAGCAGCAGGCCCGCGTTGGCGAGGGCGGCAAGGATCGTCGAACTTTTGAAGCCGTACGTATAGCGGCCCGAAGGCGCGCGGCGAGCAAGCACGCTGGCGCCCCACGCCAGCGCCAGGCTTAGCACATCGGACAAGTTGTGACCGGCATCTGCCACAAGCGCCATCGACCCCGACAGGAAACCGAAAGTCGCCTCGACCGCAACGAACGCAAGGTTGAGCGACACGCCAATCGCGAACGCCGGCCCGTGGTTTACCGGCGCATGCCCATGCCCATGCCCATGCTCGTGTGAATGACCGGCGCCCATCGGCTTACTCGTAGATGCAGGCGTCGAGCCCGTCACGCCGAACCACTCCGATGCGCGCGGCGATGGTGTTGCCATAGCGGCGGACGAAGCCCGATGGGCTGATCACCGATCGCTCCTTGGGCAAGGGCAAGGCCGCCACCATCCGCGCTGCCTCGGTCCGCGACAACCGGGCCGCGGAATGATCGTAATAGCGCTGGGCGCCGGCCTCGGCGCCATAAGTCCCGATCCCGGTCTCGGCGACGTTGAGATACACCTCCATGATCCGCCGCTTGCCCCACAGGTTTTCGATCAGGAAGGTGAACCAGGCCTCCAGCCCTTTGCGGAAATAGCCGCCGCCTTGCCACAGGAACACGTTCTTGGCGGTCTGCTGGCTGATCGTCGAGCCGCCTCGGATGCGGCCGCCTTGCTGGTTGCGCCGGATTGCCTTTTCGATCGCTTCCTGGTCGAACCCGGCGTGGGTGCAAAACTTTCCGTCCTCCCCGGCGATCGCCGCATCGACCAGATTACGGTCGATGTTCGACAGCGGCTCCCAGTCCTTGGTAATACCGTTTCCATCGAGCACCATCGTCGCCGTGACCGGCACCGGCACGAAGCGGAACACGAACACCAGCGCAAGGCTGAGCAGGATGAAGCCGACGATCAGCTTGGCGAGGAGCTTTCCGAAGCGGAACATCGCTGTCTCGCTAAGGGTATCGACTCTCCAGGGCAAGCGGCGCACAATTCGCGTCGGGTCGCGACGGAGAATCGCATGCCTCAATTCGTCATCGAACGTGAAATGCCCGGCGTGGGCGGCCTGTCCGGCGGGGAACTGCAGGGCGCGTCGCAGCAATCGTGCAGCGTGCTCAAAGACATGGGACCGGACATCCAGTGGGTCCACAGCTATGTCACCGACGACAAGATCTACTGCATCTATCGCGCGCCGAACGCCGAGATGATCCGGCAGCATGCCGAGACGGCGGGCTTTCCGGCCAACAGCGTCTCGCAAGTGCGCAACGTGATCGATCCGACGACAGCCGAATAGCAAAAGGGCCGCCCCACGGACGGCCCTTCGCTTTGTTTCGGCCCGTTTAGCCGGCGACTGCCAGCGGCATCAGCCGTTCGCCGGCGATGCGCTGCATCGCCTTCTGCAGCTTCTCGAACGCGCGCACCTCGATCTGGCGGATGCGTTCGCGGCTGACGTCGTAAACCTGGCTCAATTCCTCGAGCGTCTGCGGGTCGTCGGTCAGGCGGCGTTCGGTGAGGATATGCTTCTCACGCTCGTTGAGGCTGTCCATCGCCTCGACCAGCATTTCGTGGCGCACGTGCGCTTCTTCGGCCTCGGCGGTGGTCTCGTCCTGCAGCGGACGATCGTCCTTCAGCCAGTCCTGCCACTCCCCGGCGCCTTCTTCGCCGTTGCGCATCGAGACGTTGAGCGAGCCGTCGCCGCCCATCATCATGCGCCGGTTCATGTTGACCACTTCCTGCTCGGCCACGCCGAGGGTGGTCGCGATCTTGGTCACATCATCGGGGTGGAGATCCGAATCCTCGTAGGCTTCGAGCTCCTTCTTCATCCGGCGCAGGTTGAAGAACAGCTTCTTCTGCGCCGCGGTGGTGCCCATTTTTACAAGCGACCACGAGCGCAGGATAAATTCCTGGATCGAAGCCTTGATCCACCACATCGCATAGGTGGCGAGGCGGAAGCCGCGATCGGGCTCGAACTTCTTGACGCCCTGCATCAGACCGACGTTGCCCTCGGAAATGAGGTCGCTCACCGGCAGGCCGTAGCCGCGATAGCCCATGGCGATCTTCGCCACGAGCCGCAGGTGGCTGGTGACCAGCTGCGCCGCGGCTTCGGAATCCTCATGCTCGGCGTAACGCTTGGCGAGCATGTATTCCTGTTCGGGCTTCAGAATGGGGAATTTCTTGATCTCCGACAGATAGCGGTTGAGGCTTTGCTCACCGCCCAGCGCCGGGACCGACAACTTCTTGGAAGTACTCACTTTACCCTGACCTTTCCTCGCGTCGCCCTCGTTATCGGGACCCCTGATGGGCATCCTTCGGATGGGGCACGCTGTTTGATATATAGAGGTTTCTGCGCGCGTGTGCAGCGCCTTTCATCGATTTCAATGACCGGTTTGGTCGATAAGTTCCGCCATGTCGGCGGGAAGTTCCGCCACAAAGGTGAGCCGTTTTCCGGACACCGGATGGATGAAGCCCAGGCTCGCCGCGTGCAGCGCCTGACGGGTGAAGCCCAGCTCGGCAAGGAGCGGCCGCAGTGCCTTGGGATCGCGTCCATAGACAGGATCTCCCACTAGCGGATGACCGATTGATGCAAGGTGAACCCGCACCTGGTGCGTGCGCCCGGTCTCCAGCCTGCACTCGATCAGCGCGCAGCCGCCGAGCGAACGGAGCGTGCGGAAATGGGTGACCGCGTGCTTGCCGCGCGACGAGCCGTCGGCAAGCACCGCCATCTTCTTGCGGTTGGCGTCCGAGCGGCCGACGCGGGCGGTGACAGTGCCGGCGGCAGGGCGCGGGTGTCCGACACACACCCCCAAGTACGTGCGTTCGATCGAGTGATCGGCGAACTGCCGCGCCAGTCCTTCATGCGCGGCATCGCTCTTGGCGATCACCAGCAGGCCCGAGGTGTCTTTGTCGATCCGGTGGACGATACCCGGGCGCAAAGTGCCATTGATGCCGGACAATCGCCCCGCGCAGTGGTGCAGCAGCGCGTTGACCAGTGTGCCGTCGAGGTTGCCGGCGGCCGGGTGGACCACCAGCCCGGCGGGTTTGTCGACCACGATCAGGTCGTCATCCTCGAACACGATCGTCAACGGGATGTCCTGTGCGATCGCATCGAGCGGGATCGCTGGGGGCAAGGCGATGGCGAAGCGCTCGCCGCCGCTTACTTTGGCCGATCCGTTGCTTGCCGGCTGGCTGCTTAGCGTCACCGCTCCATCGGCGATCAGCGTCTTGATCCGCTCGCGCGACAGCCCGCTTGCCTCGGCCAGCGCCTTGTCGAGCCGGCCTGCGCCGGGGAGCGCGCCGGTGATGATTTGCCCCTCGTGTGCGGTGTCCCCCATGCTAGAAAGATGGGCGATGCCAATCGAAGTCTCAAGCGCGCTGATCGCGTCCCTGCTCGCCGAAGCCGCCGCGGCGCATCCGCTGGAAGCGTGCGGGCTGCTGCTCGGGGACGAAGGGGCGTTGCGCATCCACCCTTGCGCCAACGTCCACCGCCGGCCGGCAACCCACTTCGAGATCGACCCCCGCGCGCTCATTGCCGCCCATCGCGCGGCGCGGCAGGGCGGGCCGCGTGTCGCCGGCTATTACCATTCGCACCCCGCCGGTCCGCCCGTTCCATCGGCCACCGACCGCGCGCACGCCACGAATGACGGCATGGTGTGGGCTATCGTCGGTGAAGGGAAGGTCGGCTGGTGGCGGGACGAAATAGAGGGCTTCGTGCCACTTTCCTACTCGCGCGCCCGGCAGCTAGTGCCACGGTCATGACGTCTTATCCGCTCCATTTCGTGCCGAATGTAAGGGCGTGGGACGTCCGGGCCGTTTCTTTGCTTTAGAACTGTGGTCCATGTGGTCCACGCTTCAGGAAATCATCCAGCTACATGAACAATTCCGATCAACTCGACCTCGCCAGCCTGCTCTGCTCGCGCCTGTGCCACGACCTGCTGTCTCCGGTCGGAGCGCTGACCAACGGGCTCGAGCTGCTGTCCGACGAGCGCGATCCCGACATGCGCCAGCGCTGTTTCGAATTGCTCGAACAAAGCGCCAAGGTCAGCGCCGACAAGCTCAAGTTCTTTCGCCTCGCGTTCGGCGCGGCCGGCGGTTTCGGTGAAAGTGTCCCGGTGGACGAGGCCAAATCGGTCACCGAAGCGCTGGTCGGCGGAGCCAAGCGGGTCGAGCTGAACTGGGCGTTGAGTGCCGACCGGCTGCCCAAGGGCGCGGTCAAGGTGCTGCTCAACTTCGCGCAGATCGGGCTCGAAGCCCTGGTGCGCGGCGGGACGCTCGACGTCGGGGCCGAAAGCCGGGGCGGCGCGAGCGAGATCGTGGTCCGGGCAAGCGGCCCGCGGATCGCCTTCGACCAGGTGATCGGCCGCGCGCTGGAGGGCAAGCTCGAGCCCGGCGAACTGACCAGCCGCACATCGGCCGCGCACATGATCGCGCTCCTTGCGGAACAAGCCGGCGGGGGGCTGCAATACATGCTGTCCGACGGTGCGCTGGTGCTCGGCGCGGTGTTGCCGGAGGGGTGAACTTTGGATGAACTTTGCCACCGCACCGTGCCGTCGCCCAACTGGGACGAGCGGTCGCTGCCGATCTCGATGGTCGTGCTCCATTATACCGAAATGGCCAGTGCCGCAGACGCGCTCGCGCGCCTGACCGACCCGGAGTCCAAAGTCAGCGCGCACTACCTGATCAGCGATGCTGGCGAAGTGATCCGGCTGGTCGACGAGGACAAGCGCGCCTGGCACGCGGGCCTCAGCTACTGGCGCGGGCATCCCGACGTTAATTCGGCCAGCATCGGAATCGAGCTCGACCACCCCGGCCATGCGCTCGGCTATCGCGAGTTCTCGGAAGCCCAATTCGCCGCGCTGGTCCCGTTGCTGGCGCGGATCGTGAAGCAGCACGACGTCCCGCGCACCAACGTCGTCGGTCATTCCGATGTCGCTCCCGCGCGCAAGATCGACCCGGGCGAGCTGTTCCCGTGGGACCGGCTCGCCGAGTACCAGCTGTGCCTGGCGCGGCCCACCAAGCTCGAACAGGGCGATCCGTTCGACAACGACGCTTCGTTCTACCTCGCGCTCGAGCGGTTCGGCTACGACGTGACCGACGGGCACAAGACGGTCGAGGCATTCCAGCGGCGCTGGCGGCCCGAGAAGATCGACGGTCAGATCGATGGGCAAGTGCGCGCGATCCTGTTCCAGTTGCTGCTGGATCGCGACCGCGGGCTTGCGCGGTAAGCGTTTCTTTCGAAGGATGGCGTGCTATGCACGGCGGGCCAGGAGGCTGGGCAGCCGCGTTATCCGCAAGGTGTACGAGGAAAGTCCGGGCTCCACGAAACAAGGGTGGCGGGTAACGCCCGCCGGGGGTGACCCCAGGGACAGTGCCACAGAGAGCAGACCGCCTTCTTTCGAAGGTAAGGGTGAAAGGGTGCGGCAAGAGCGCACCGGGGCCTTGGCAACAGGGCTCGCACGGCAAACCCCACCCGGAGCAAGGCCAAATAGGGGCCTCGCGCTTGCCCGTTCGCAAGAAAGGGCGGCAGGGACGTTTCGTCCCGAGAGGTCCGGGTTGGCTGCTCGAGCCGGCGGGCAATCGCCGGTCTAGACGAATGGCTGCCCCCGAGCGGCCGGTCCTGCTTGCAGGATACCGCGTTCGGGACAGAACCCGGCTTACAGGCCTCCTGGCACTATCTTCCGTTGCGAATTGGGAAAGGTGGCGACAGAGCGGGATCACGAGTTCTTTTGGGGAGCAATACAATATGATCCGTTCAGGCCTGTTCCTGTCCGCCGCCGCGCTGACCATTGCTGCGGCGCCTGCCGCCGCCGACGAAGGCATGTGGACATTCGACAACTTCCCTGCCGCGAAGATGAAGGCGGATTACGGCTGGGCGCCCGATCAGGCCTGGCTCAACCGGGTGCAGAATGCCGCGGTCCGCCTGACCGGCGGATGCTCGGCCAGCTTCGTCTCGCCCCAGGGCCTGATCCTGACCAACCATCACTGCGTGGCGAGCTGCCTGTTCGACAATTCGAACGACAGCAGCGACTACCTCAACAAGGGATACGTCGCCGCTCGCCGCGATCTTGAACTGAAGTGCCCCGGCCAGCAGGCCGAAGTGGTGACCAAGATCAGCGACGTTACCGGCGATGTGAAGGGCGTATTCGGCGCACTCACCGGCGAAGCGCTGACCAAGGCGCGCGATGCCAAGATCGCCGAAATCGAAAAGGCTGGCTGCAGCGACACCGCAACCACACGCTGCCAGGTCGTCTCGCTGTTCGGCGGCGGGCAGTACAAGCTCTACACCTACCGCAAGTATTCCGACGTTCGGCTGGTCTGGTCGCCCGAGGATCGGGCGGCGACGTTCGGCGGCGACCCCGATAACTTCAATTTCCCGCGCTACTCGATGGATGCGAGTTTCCTGCGCGCCTATGACAACGGGCAACCGGTGGCGACGCCGGCTCACCTCAAGTGGAATCCGCGTGCGCCCAAGGAAGGCGAGGCGACTTTCGTGGTCGGCAACCCCGGCTCGACCAGCCGGCTTTATACCTCGAGCCAGCTCGCTTTCACCCGCGAGGTTGCGCTGCCGGTGACAGTCGCGACGACGTCCGAGCTCCGCGGCCGCCTGATCCAGGCGATGCAGGAAAGCCCGGCGAAGGAACGCGAGGGGCTCGACACGCTCAACGGAATTGAGAACAGTCTCAAGGTTTATATCGGCCAGAGCAAGGCGCTGAATGATCCGGCGTTCACCGGCAAGCTGTCGGCTGCCGAAACCGACTTGCGTGCCAAGGGCGCGGGCGGGGCGGATCCATGGACGACGATCGATTCCGCGGTCACCGCCTATCGTAAGATATACCTCGCGCAGCGCTTCACGCAGCCCTCTGGCCAGCTCTATTCCTATGCACGCACGCTAGTGTTTGCCGCGCAGGAGCGTGCCAAGCCGAATAGCGAGCGGCTCCCCGGCTACACCGACAGCGCTCTGCCGCTGCTCGAGAAGCGCACGCTCGATGCGCGTCCGGTGTATCCGTGGCTTGAAGAGCTGCGCATGGAGTGGAGCCTCTCGAAAGCGCGTGAATACCTGGGCGCCGACGATCCTGACACCCAGTTGCTGCTCGGCAAGGCGAGCCCGGAAGGTTTGACCGAATCGCTGGTGAGCGGCACCAAGCTGGCCGATCCAGCTGTTCGCAAGGCGCTGTGGGACGGCGGCATGAAGGCCATTCGTGCGTCCGACGATCCGATGATCGTCTACGCTTTGCGGCTGGCCGACCGTCAGCGCGAGCTGCAGCGGCAAGCCGACACGGTCTACGCGGCCCCGCTCGCCATCGCCGGCAGCCAGCTCGCCGACGCCCGCTTCGCGGCCTACGGCGACTCGGTCTACCCCGACGCGACCTTCACGCTGCGTATCAGCTACGGCAAGGTCGCGGGCTGGACCGAGCGCGGCAAGCCCGTGCCATACCAGACGACGATGGGAGGCACGTTCGACCGGGCCACCGGGAGCGAACCGTTCGATGCGCCCGCCGGCTTTCTCGCCAACAAGGGCAAGATCGATCCGCGCGCGACGTATAACTTCGTCACCACCAACGACATCATCGGCGGCAACTCGGGCTCGCCGGTGATCGACCGGGCCGGAACGGTGATCGGGGCCGCGTTCGACGGCAACATCAACTCGCTCGGCGGCAGCTTCGGCTACGACGGGACGATCAACCGCACGGTCGTTGTGTCGACCGACGCGGTGCAGGAGGCGCTCGAAAAGATCTATCCGGCGCCGGCTCTGGTGAAGGAACTGGCGGCCAAGTGACCGGCAGTGCGGGCGCGGCTGGTGTTCAGTCGCGCCCGATGCTGGTGTAGGTGAACCCGGCCGCTCGCACGTCTTCAGGGCGATAGATGTTCCTGAGGTCGACCAGCACAGGCGCTTTCGCGAGCTGCCTGATGCGCGGGAAATCCAGCGCGCGGAAGGCATCCCACTCGGTGACGATGGCGACCGCGTCGGCATCCTGTATCGCCTCGTAAGGGCTGGAGCACATCTCGACCAACGGCATCAGGGGCCGGGCTTGTTCCATCCCTTCGGGGTCGTAGGCAGCCACTTTCACGCCTGCGTCGGTCAGCGCCTGAGCCACCGCAATGGCGGGGCTGTCGCGCATGTCGTCGGTGTTGGGTTTGAAGGTGAGCCCGAGGAGTGCGACTTTCTTGCCGCGCGCGGCTTCCATCCCGCCCAATGCATCGAGAACCTTGCGACCCATCGCGCGCTTGCGGCTTTCATTGACCGCCACCACCGCCTCGACGATCCGCACCGGGCTGTCGTAATCCTCGGCGGTCTTGAGCAGCGCCAGCGTGTCCTTGGGAAAGCAGCTGCCGCCATAGCCGGGCCCGGCGTGGAGAAACTTGGACCCGATCCGGTTGTCCATCCCGATCCCGCGGCTGACGTCCTGCACGTTGGCGCCGACCTTCTCGCACAGATCAGCCATCTCGTTGATGAAGGTGATCTTGGTCGCGAGGAATGCGTTGGCGGCGTATTTGATCAATTCGCTCGACCGGCGGCTGACGAACAGCAGCGGCGATTCATTGAGGAACAGCGGGCGGTACACCTCGCGCATGACATCGCGGCCAAAGTCGTCCTCGGCGCCGATGACGATCCGGTCGGGCCGCTTGAAGTCGCCGATTGCAGCGCCTTCGCGCAAGAACTCAGGGTTGGAGACCACGGACACCCGGTGCACGCACCCGGTTTCGGCGATGATCCGCTCAACCTCGTCGCCCGTCCCGACCGGCACGGTCGACTTGGTCACCACGACCGCCTCGTTCTCGAGCGTCTCGCCGACCTCGCGCGCGACTGCGTGGACGAATGTCAGGTCGGCGTGCCCGTCGCCTCGGCGGCTAGGAGTGCCAACCGCGATGAAGACTGCTGCCGCCCCGCGAATGCCATGCGCCAGATCCGTGGTGAACGACAAGCGGCCGGCCTTGACGTTGGTTTCGACCAGCGCATCAAGCCCCGGCTCAAAGATCGGCATCACTCCTCCTTCGAGCAGCGCGATCTTCGAAGCATCCTTGTCGATGCACACCACGTCGTGGCCGAAATCGGCAAAGCATGCACCCGACACCAGGCCGACATAGCCTGAACCCACCATCGCGATTTTCATGGCTTGTCACCTCCAGTCTCGATGACGATCACGCCGCCGCGTTCGACCGCCTGAATCACGCGCCGCGTCGTTCCTTCGAGCACCAGCGCGGTCAGGCAACCCGAGCGATAGGCACCGGTGTCGATCCCGATGCGGTTCGAACGTTCGTCGATCGCTTCGGTGATCGTGTGACCGTGCACCACGAAATGTTGGTGCGGTTCGGCATGATCGAGGAAGGGCTCTCGGATCCAGCGCAAGTGATGTTCCCGCTGCTCCTCGATCGGCACTTGCGGCGCAATACCGGCATGAACGAACAGATAATCGCCGGCGATTAGGTAATTCTTCGCAGCGGCGAGGAACCGGCGATCTTCGTCAGGCAACGCCGCGGCGAGCAGGGCCTGCAACTCCTCGAGGGAAGCCTGATCGTACTGCACGCGCGGTATGCCATAACTTAGCGCAGTCTCCCGTCCGCCGTGGCGAAGGAAATGGCGCAGCACCGCAACGTCCTCGAGCGCGTAGAGGAACATTTCCTCATGATTGCCGGCGAGCAGGCACACCCGCCGCTCGGCCTGCCAGGCGCGCGCCCGGGCGACGACGCCGGCACTGTCAGGACCTCGGTCGACCAAATCGCCCAAAAGAACCGCCGTGCTTTGGCCGGCGGGAACGCGCGCATCGTCTTCCTCGATAGCCGCGATCAGCGCCTCGAATAAATCGAGGCGTCCGTGCACGTCACCGATCGCGTACCACCGCGTGCCGGGGGGCACCGCCGGCAGCGGCCGCTGTGAGCCGCGGGGGCGAAACATCTGGCGCAAAGGTTCGAACATCAAGGGCAGCCGCATAGGGACGCGCGCTTTGCCCGGCAATGGATGACGCCCTGGTTAATTGGCCGAACGCCGCCAGAAACTTTGCAGATCGGCGCTGCCGCGCGCGAAAACTTTTTTCTTGTGCAGTGCAGCATAGCGAGGCATGATCGGGTCTGCATGAGACGCCGACGCTCGCACGACGACGAGCGCGCGATCAATGCGCAGGTGGGACGAAGCACAAACGAGGAGTTTGCCATGCTAACGTCCATTCGCGGTCTTGCCGCAGCAGTTGTACTGACCACCGCCGCCATGGCCGTAAATCCTGCGTCCGCGCAGGACGATCCCGCGGCCCCCAGCACAATCTCCGTAACTGGAAGCGTCACGCTGGTATCCGACTACCGCTTTCGTGGAGTGTCGCTGTCGGGCGGAGATCCTGCGATCCAGGGCGGTGTGACGGTCACCCATGACAGCGGTTTCTATGCGGGGACCTGGGCTTCGTCGATCGACGATGGCGGGACGGATTTCTACGGCGATGCGGAAGTCGACTTGTTCGGCGGCTGGAGCGGCCAAGTGTCAGACGGAGTCGGCCTCGATGCCGGCCTGCTCTATTACGCGTATCCGGGGAACGCGAAGGGCGTCGATGCCGAATATTTCGAACCGTACGCGACGATATCGGGCGACCTGGGGCCGGTGCAGGCCAAGCTGGGGGTGAACTACGCTTGGGATCAAAAGGCGCTCGTCGACGACAGTCTGTATATTCACACCGAGCTTTCGTCGGGAATCCCGACGACGCCTGTAACGGTGTCGGCGCACCTTGGTTACACCGATGGCGCATTCGCCCCCACTTTGCTTGCCGGCAAAGGCGACGATTCCGCTTTCGACTGGTCGTTGGGAGCCAGCGCGACGCTATTGGGGAGCCTGACGCTGGGCGCAGCGTACGTCGGCGTCGAGGGTCCATCGATCCACGGGTTCACCGACGATGCCGTGGTATTTTCGATCGGAGCGAATTTCTGATCACGGCGGGACCGGCCACCGCGCCTATTTCCATTTAGCCGAGCAAAAAGCTGACCGTGGTGACGACCCGGACTTTTTTGTAGGGCGAATCTGCGACACCCCAGGATCCGCCACCGCCTTCACCGTCGCGGGCGGTGATTTCGAAATATCCTTGGGTCGCGTCCTTGATTGCGCCAACGGAGGCGCCGCTGTCCTTGGCGAACTGTTCTGCCGATGCGCGCGCGTCCTTAGTCGCCTCGGCCACCATCGGAGGTTTGATCGCATCGAGTTTGGTGAATGTGTAAGCCACACCGCTACCTTCCTCGACAAGGACGCCGCGGTTCACCAGATCGAACTGGCGCGCAGCTGCGCGCTGCGCGCGCGCGATGTCGGTCGTCCGCAGCGCGAGCCGCTGGCGAACCGTATAGCGGGTCACGCCTTGGTCGGTGAAAGTGGCCACATTCGCAGCGGTGGGCTGCAGCGCGTCGGCGGGAAATCCAAGCTCGCTGAAGAAACGTTCGATCGCCTGTGTGTCCGCGCGTACTTTGGATTGCACCGCGCCGAGGTCCACGCCGGTGTCGGAGTAGGAAATCGTCCATGTCGCCAGATCGGCGGTAACATCGCGCTCGGCCAGGCCACGCACCGTGACGGCGCGTTCGGCTTCTTTCGCGCGCAGCAATCCGTTCCCGAGCAGGTAGCCGCCCACGACGAGTCCCAGCGAAAGAACCGCGGCTGTTCCCAGCCAGCGGAGCGTATTATCGTCGCGCGGGAAACCCGGGGCGGGCGACGTGGATTGATAGGATGGGTCGTTGATCGCTTGTCTCCCAACACGGCGCGACCCGTACGATGAGTTGTGTATTTTCGTCGATGAACCGAATTTGAATGGAACTGCTTCCAGTGACCCAATTTCTGCATTCAATGATCCGCGTTACCGATCCCGTTGCGACGGTCGCGTTTTTCAATCTGATCGGGGTTGAGGAGGTCCGCCGCTTCGATAGTCAGCAGGGGCGCTTCACGCTGATCTTCCTTGCCGCTCCCGGCCAAGAAGGGGTGGCGGAAGTTGAACTAACCTACAATTGGCCTGCCGAGGACGGAGCCCCGCCCGAAAAGTACGACGGAGGACGCAACTTCGGCCATCTCGCCTATCGGGTGGAGAACATCTACCAGACCTGCCAGCAACTCCAGGACGCGGGACATATCATCCACCGGCCGCCACGCGATGGGCACATGGCGTTCGTCAAGTCGCCCGACGGAATCTCGGTGGAACTGTTGCAGGACGGCAGCCTGCCGCCACAGGAACCGTGGGCAAGCATGGCCAATACCGGAAACTGGTAACGGCGTCAGGCGTCGCGGTCGGCTGACCTGGTTACGATTCGCAGGATCAGGTAGCCGCAAATCGCCGACACCAGCGAGCCTGCAAGAATGCCGATCTTGGCTTCTTCGACCAGCAAGCGCGTTCCGGGAAAGGCTAGCTCGCTGATAAACAGCGACATGGTGAAGCCGATCCCGCACAGCACGCTGATGCCCCAGATCTCCGGCCAGCGCGCGCCTTCGGGCCGCGCCGCGAAGCCGATCCGGTCGGCGACCGCGATTATGCTGAAGATGCCGAGCTGCTTGCCGAGCACGAGGCCTGCGCCGATCGCAAGCGGCAACGGCGCGAAGACGCCCGCGATCCCAATTCCAGCAAGATTGACGCCAGCGTTGGCGAACCCGAACAGCGGCACGATCAGGTACGCATTCCACGGCGCCAGCGCGTGCTCGGTCCGTTCGAGCATGGTATCATTGTCTTTGCCCACCATCGGCAGCGTCAGCGCCGCAGCGACCCCGGCGATCGTAGCGTGGACGCCCGAGTGAAGCACGCAGAACCACAGCACCAGCGCAAGCAGCGCGAAAGGCCACACATGGTTCACGCGGGCGCGGTTGAGCGCGATCATCGCGCCCAGCACCACCAGCGCGGCGGTGAGCCATACGAGGTCGAGCCCGCTCGAGTAGAACACTGCGATGATCAGCACTGCGCCGATATCGTCAACGATCGCAACGGTAAGCAGGAACAGGCGTAGCGCCGGTGGCACCCGCTGCCCGAGCAGCCCGAGCACGCCCATTGCAAAGGCGATGTCTGTCGCGGCAGGGATCGCCCATCCGCGCACGAGTTCCTGTTCGCCCCCGGCCACTACCAGGTAAATGGCCGCCGGTACCGCCATTCCCGCTACCGCAGCGAGGAGCGGCAAACGCCGTTGCTCGGCGCTCGCGAGCTGGCCCTCGATCATCTCGCGCTTCACCTCGAGCCCGACCACGAAGAAGAACACCGCCATCAGCCCGTCGTTGATCCACAAGTGCAGATTTTGGAGCTTCTCGATTGGGGTCCACGGCAAGGCAGCGTGGAATAACGCATAGTAATCGCCCGCTAGCGGTGAATTCGCGATCAGCCATCGCCGCCACCGCGACCGCGATCAGCAGTACGCCGCCGGCGGCGTCGTTCACGAAGAGGGCGCGCACCGGTGCAATCATTTCGGATAAAGAGTTTCGCTGCTCGGTCATTGTGCTCTTGAGGCGGATCGGGTCTGCACCTCGCAAGGTTTTGCCGCCGTGTACAGGGCTCTGATAGAAAGATGCCGGGGGGCTGACGCCGCGAAGTGATGTACGCCGGCCAGCAAGAAAAAAGTTCGAGCCGGCCGGTACCGTACCTGTGCATCCGCTTGTCCGTTGCAACCGCCCGGGCCTAACGGTAGTAAGGAATCAGGGGCAATACAGAGGGTCGCAATTGCCAGCGGGAGGATTCACGCCTGGTCAGTGGTTCGCGCTCGTCGAGCACGAACTGATGCTGTTCGCCGGGCTTTTCTTTCTCATCGGCGCGCTCGATGAACTAGCGGTCGACCTGATCTGGCTGTGGCTGCGCATTACCGGGCGCGCCAAGACTGGCAGCATTGCGGACGATGAGGTCCATCGGCCCCTCGCTGGGCAGGCAGCCGTCTTCATCGCAGCCTGGCGCGAAGCGCCGGTGATCGGGCCGACTATCCGCCACGCTCTGCGATCCTGGCCGCACGAAGACTTGCGGCTTTACGTTGGTTGCTATCGGAACGATCCCGACACCATCGAAGCCGTTCTTGCCGCCGCCGAGGACGACCCGCGCTTGCGACTGGTGATTCACGGGCGCGATGGGCCGAGCACCAAGGCCGATTGCCTCAACCGGATATATCGTGCGCTCATGGAAGATGAGCGTCGGACGGGGCGCGCAGCTCGAATGGTCGTGGTGCACGATGCCGAGGACATGGTCGATCCCGCCGCGCTCAGCTTGCTCGACGCACATGTAGAAGGCACTGACCTCGTGCAGTTGCCGGTCCTGCCGCACCCGCTCGCGCAGTCTCGTTGGATCGCTTCACATTACTGCGAGGAATTCGCCGAAGCGCACGGCAAGGCGATGGTCGTGCGCGGCGCCCTGGGTGCCGGGCTGCCGACCGCGGGAGTGGGATGCGCAATGGGGCGCCAGGCGTTGGCCGCGCTCGAAAATAAACGCGGCTCCGACGGGCCGTTCGCAGCCGAGTGCCTAACCGAGGACTACGAGCTCGGGTTGGGCATCGCGGAACTCGGCGGGCGGTCGCGGTTCGTACGCTGCCGCACCGCTGACGGTCGACTGATCGCTACCCGCGCCTGCTTCCCCGCGCGGCTCGACTGGGCAGTGCGTCAGAAGAACTCGCTGGGTCCATGGGATTGCCTTCCAGTCGTGGGACCGGCTTGGCTGGAGCCGGCGGCCAGCGGATCTGTGGATGCGGCTTCGCGATCGGCGCGGGCCGCTCACCGCGCTGGTGCTGGCGATTGCCTATCTGCTGCTGGTGCTCGTCTCGCTCGGGTGGGTCGGACATCTCGCCGGGCTGGAGGCCGCACCCGATGCCTCGCCCTTGTTGACCGTGCTGTTGGCGGTAAATCTTGTCGGTTTCATGTGGCGCGCGGGGTGGCGGTTTGCCTTTACCGCACGCGAATACGGCTGGATCGAGGGACTGCGCGCGGTCTTGCGCATTCCAGTGGCCAACGTGATTGCGATCATGGCGGGGCGGCGCGCGCTTGCGGGCTACGTAGCATCGCTGGCTGGACGGACGCCGCACTGGGACAAGACCCGTCACACCGTCCACCCAGCAATCGCATTTGAGGCCGAAACCGCGCCATGACTTCGAGCGATGGCGCGCGCCGGCGACGCGGCGAGCCTCTTGCCGCGCTCGCGCTCCTGCTGACGAGCTGGATCTGCGCGCGGATCGTGTTGTGGGAGTCGCCGTTCGGTGCGGCTTTTTCTTCTGCAACGGCCGCTAGGCCGGGCGTCGCACCAACCAAACTCTCGCCGCAAGCGATTGAGTTGCAAACAGGGCAAACTGTCGAGCCATCATTACCCCTCGCTGCGATGGCTTACGCGCGCACTGTCGCACGCCCGGTCCGCGGGGTGTTCCAGAGAGAGCCGACCGCTGTGCCGGCCGTGTTCGATCTCCGCTCTCTCTCGTCAGAGCCCCAAAAGCGGCCGACTCCAATGTCACCGCACCACCAAAAGTGACAGCGTTGCGGCGTTTACCATCCAACCGGGTATGTCGCCTCCGTTCCCAAGGGAAGGCCGGTGGCATCTCGATGGCTGGGTCGCCTGGCGTTCAGGAAGCGGGCTGCCGTCAGCGGCGAGCGGAGCGCGGCCAGCGAGCTACGGGGGCACTCAGGCCGGCGCTATTGCGCGGTTCGACCTGGCGTCGGGCGCGCACCGCCCGGCAGTTCACGTGCGCGCCACGTACGCACCCGATCGCCCACGGCAGTCCGAGATTGCCGCGGGGGCAGGGCTCCGTCCGCTCGGCGGATTGCCGGTCCGGGTGATGGGCGAGCTTCGCGCAACCCGGGCTGAGGGACGGACCGAAGTGCGCCCTGCGATGCTGGCAGTTAGCGAGCTTGCGCCGATGCTGCTGCCACTTGGCATGACCGGGGAAGGATATGCGCAAGCAGGGTGGATTGGTGGCCGCTACTCGACCGCTTTTGTCGATGGCCAAGCGCGGGTTACGCGCGCGATGGCGACAGTTGGTCCCGCTCGGCTGCGGATCGGCGCGGGCGTGTGGGGCGGAGCGCAGAAGTTCGCTGAGCGGGTGGATGTCGGCCCTACGGTGGCGCTCGACCTGGCTACGGGGCCGGTTGGTGCTCGGCTGTCGCTCGACTATCGGGTGCACGTCGCAGGTGACGCGACCCCGGGCGATGGGCTCGCGCTGACGCTGTCGACCGGTTTCTAGCCCACCACGTCTTCAATCCCTGCGTGCGAGCGGGTAGGGCTCTCGGATGGACGTGTACCTCCCGATCGCGAACCTGTCGGTCAATGGGCTGGTTATTGTCTTGCTGGGCGCCCTGACGGGAATTCTTTCCGGCCTGTTCGGGGTTGGCGGGGGCTTCCTGACGACACCGCTGTTGATCTTTTATGGCGTGCCGCCGACTGTCGCCGCCGCCTCTGCCTCGACCCAGGTGACCGGCGCCAGCGTTTCGGGCGTGCTCGCCCACAACCGCCGGGGCGGCGTCGATTACAAGCTCGGCGGAGTGACCATCGTGGGCGGGATGATCGGTAGCGGCATCGGCGCGCTGCTATTCCGCTTTTTCCAGTCGATCGGACAGATCGATACCGTAATTTCGATCCTCTACGTGGTCATGCTCGGCTCGATCGGGACGTTGATGGCGCATGAAGCGTGGACCACCATCCGTGCCGGCAAACGCGGTGACCGTCCGCGTCCTGCCAAGCGCCGGCATCATCCGCTCGTGGCGGCGCTGCCCTTGCGCTGGCGATTCTACCGCTCGGGCCTTTACATCTCGCCGTTGGCGCCGCTTTTTCTCGGCGTCGGAGTGGGCGTGCTGACGATGCTGATGGGCGTCGGCGGCGGGTTCATCCTGGTGCCGGCGATGCTCTACATCCTGGGCATGAGTGCCGGCGTTGTGGTGGGCACCAGCCTGTTTAACATCCTGTTCGTGACGATGGTCACGACCATGATGCACGCGCTCACCACCAAGGCGGTCGACCTGGTGCTGGCCGCGCTATTGCTGCTGGGATCGGTCTCTGGCGCGCAGATCGGCACTCAACTGGCGCAGAAGGCCAAGCCCGAAACACTGCGCCTTGTGCTGGCGGCCATCGTGCTCTTGATCGCCCTTCGCATGCTGTGGGGCCTCGGGGTGCGGCCGGACGAAATCTACACGGTGATGCCGCTTTGATCGACCGAGCCGCAATCCGCCTCGCGCTGGTCCTATTCGCGTTCATGACATTGACCGCAGCGCGCGATCCGATCCTGGTGCCTGAAGTGAGCCAGCACGAAGTCAAAGTGCGACAGGGCTTTATCGGCACAGAGCTGCTTCTGTTCGGGGCGATCCTTGACCCTGCGGGCACCCGCGCCGCGCGCGGTTATGACGTGGTAGTAGTGCTCAAGGGCCCTAGCGAGCCGATCCGGCTGCGCGAAAAGTCCCGCGTTGGCGGCATGTGGTTCAACGCCGCGAGCACCGACTTCCGCTCTGCTCCGTCGTTCTTCGCGGTCGCCTCATCGCGCCCCGTGAAGAACATCGTCGACGAGCGCACCGCGGCAATCTACGAATTCGGCACCGATTTCATCCAGCTGTCGCCGACCGGCGAGATCGACCCGGCCGAACAAACGCGCTTCACGACCGGCCTCGTCGATCTGAAGCGTCGGCAGGGACTCTATCAAGAAGATATGGACGGCGTCAGTATACGCGGGGGCGTACTTTACCAGGCGCGCATCACGCTCCCATCGCGGGTGCAGACGGGTACTTACACCGCCGAGACGTTCGCGGTCAGCGATGGCCGCGTGGTCGCTTCGGCCATCGCGGAAGTCGAAGTGAAGAAAGTCGGCTTCGAGCGCTTCGTGGAGCTTTTCGCGCAGAACGAGGGGTTCTTGTACGGGTTGCTGGCGGTAAGCCTGTCGATCGCGATGGGTTGGATCGCCGGACGCCTGTTCGCGCTGATCTGATCGAGACGCCAGGCTTGACGTTGACCCGATCTTAACCGCGCTCGTGCATGTCCGCGCCCAGTAGTTTCACGGGCGGATTTTTCGAGGGGCGTGTCCGGATATGGACGAATTGGGCAAGCAGACATTCGAAAGCTTCGGGGCGGACACGTCGGCAGCTTCGTCCGCCGCGACAGGCGCGGGCGCGGCGCCGATCGATAACGCGATGCATCCGATCGGCGTGGTGCTCGAGATTGCCGGGTCAGGCTCGCAGATTGCGCTGGATCTGCAGCGGCTCAACGAATGCATGGCCGATGAGGACCCCTCAATCGCGCTCGCCGGCCAGGTGGGCAGCCAGATCAAGATCCGGGTCGGCAATTCGTGGCTGCTCGCGAGTGTTCGCAACCAAAAGCAGGACCGGCGCACGGGTGGCGGAATTATCGCCAACATCGATTTCCTGGGCGAAGGCAACGAAGAGAAACTGACCGGCCGCATCCACGGCTTCCGCCGCGGTGTCACCCGCTACCCGATTCCAGGCGCGCTGATCTTCCCCGCTACCACCGCCGATCTGCGGCAGATCTACGCTGCCGATGGGCGTTCGAACATCCAGGTTGGCACCGTCTATCCGACCAAGGACATCCGCGCCGGGCTCTACATCGACGCGATGCTGGGCAAGCACTTCGCGCTGCTCGGATCGACCGGCACCGGCAAGTCGACCAGCGCAGCGTTGATCCTTCACCGCATCTGCGACGCCGCGCCCGACGGGCACATCATCATGATCGATCCCCACGGTGAATATTCGGCCGCGTTCCGCAATACCGGGCTGATCCTCGACGTCTCCAACCTGCAGATGCCGTACTGGCTGATGAACTTCGAGGAGCATTGCGAGGTTCTGCTGTCGAGCAGCGGCAACGATCGCCAGACCGATCAGGACATCCTCGCCAAATGCCTGCTCAAGGCGCGGGGCAAGAACCGGCTTGCCGAAATGATGGGCAAGATCACCGTCGATTCGCCGATTCCCTATCTCTTGTCGGACCTTGCTAACGAGATCCAGAACGAGATGGGCAAGCTCGACAAGGCGACCAACACTGCGCCGTACATGCGCATCAAGACCAAGCTCGACGAGCTCAAGGCCGATCCGCGCTATCAGTTCATGTTTTCCGGCATGCTGGTCGGCGATACGATGGCCGATTTCCTGTCCAAGATCTTTCGCATGCCGAGCGGTGGCAAGCCGATCGCCATCGTGGACGTTTCGGGCGTGCCGTCGGACATCACCAGCACGGTCGTGGCGGTGCTTAGCCGGCTGGTGTTCGACTTCGCCATCTGGGGCCGCGAGGAACAAACCCGCCCGATCCTGCTGGTGTGCGAAGAAGCGCATCGGTACGTGCCGAGCGAGAAGAATGCCGATGGGTCGTCGGTCGGCAAGATCCTCAGTCGCATCGCCAAGGAAGGCCGCAAGTACGGCATTTCGCTGGGTCTGATCACCCAGCGGCCATCGGACCTCGCCGAAGGCGTGCTCAGCCAGTGCGGCACGATCCTGTCGATGCGACTCAACAACGAGCGCGACCAGGCGTTTGTGAAAGCCGCGATGCCCGAAGGCGCGCGGGGCTTCCTCGATTCGATCCCGGCGTTGCGCAACCGCGAGGCGATCATCTGTGGCGAGGGCGTCGCGATCCCCATGCGGGTCAGCTTCGACAACCTCGAGGAACAGAAGCGCCCCGCGTCCGAGGATCCCAGCTTCGTCGATCTGTGGCGCCAGAGCGGCGGCGAGGAAGAGCGGGTTCACCGCATCGTCCAGCGCTGGCGCTCTCAGGGAAAATAGAAAGCCCAGCGCGTCGAAGGACCGGTGTCCGGCTTTTGCAGGCCGACTGGAGGCCTACAACTCCGGCTTGAAACGGCCGGCGGCCTCGCCGTCGGTGTGCGACACTTCGGCCGCGCGCTCAGGGCTTATGGCCCGGCCCGCGGTGCGCCAGCCCGGCCGCCGGTAGAACCAGATCGCGATCACCATCGAAACGGCCGATCCGAACGGGAAGCACAACCATAGCGCGTCTTGCCCGAGCACACCGTTCAAGGCGTAGTAGAACCCGAGCCGCGCAGGGAACATCGCCACACCCAGCGCGATCAGCGGCACCCATACCACGCCGCCGGCACGCATGGTGCCGAATAACACGATCGTCACCCCGAACAGGATGAAGCTCCAGCTTGCGAGGAATTGGATGTGGCGCGCAAGCGGCACCGCAGGGCTGTCGGGCCCCAGGAAAAGCACCAACGCCGTCCGGTCGAACAGCAGCAGCAACGCCGCCATCGATCCGGTCATCGCCAGGTTGATTAGGATGCCCGCCCGGCTGATCTTGTCGATCCGCTCGGGCAGACCCGCGCCGATCGCCTGCGCTGCCATCGCGCTGGTTCCGGCGCCGATCGCCATCGCCGGCATCTGTAGATAGGTCCACAATTGCAGCGATGCGCCATAGGCTGCCGCCGCCAGCAGCCCTTCGCGATTAACCAAGCCGATGATCACCAGGCCAGCGGACGAGATCACCAGCATCTGCGCTCCCATCGGCAGGCCCTTGCCGACAATGTAGCCAAGCTCATCCCGGCGCGGGATGAGATACGCCAGCTCCGCGCCGCGGAGCCGCAGCGGCAGGTCCTTGGCATAAACGTAGATTACCAGCCCGATAAGGGAGGCATAGCCAGCGAACGCGGTCGAGGCCGCCGACCCGGCGATGCCCATTTTAGGGAACGGCCCGATACCCGAGATCAGCAGCGGGTTGAGCGCGATGTCGAGGACGACCGACAGCGCCATGAACAGAAACGGGGTTTTGGAATCGCCCGCTCCGCGCAGACCCATGGCGATCATCACCGTCATGATGCTGCCCGGAATGGCGATGAATATGATCCGCAGGTAATCGAGCGCGTAGCCATAGGATGCGCCCGGCGTGCCCAGCAGTTCGAGCAGTCCGGGCGCGAAGATCCACCCGAGCGCGGCAACCAGCGCGGCAAGCCCGATGCAAAGGCCAAGCGCAGTGCCGAAAGTCCGCCGGGCGACATCCTCCTCGCCCGCGCCGAACGCCTGGCCCATCTTGACGGTCGCTGCCATGCCGAAGCCGAACACGCCGGCAAAAACCAGGAACATGACGATATTGGCGTTGGCGGTCGCGGCGAGCGCTGCCTCGCCGATCAGCCGTCCCACCCAGACCGAGTTGACCGAGCCGTTCAGCGACTGGAGCAAGTTCGAGCCCAACGTGGGCAGGCTGAACAGCACCAGCGTCTTGAATACCGGCCCCGCGGTAAGATCGCGCATGGCAGGCCGGCCAGACGGCGAAACCGGGATGCGGGCGGGCGCCTTGATCATGTGCCTCGGGTGTCGCCGTAAAGGTGAATATGCAAGCGGTCCGAACGGCGGAAGCCGTGCTCCGCGCACAGTGGCTCCAGCCACGCTTCCCGCGCGCGCAAAGTGGCGCTGTCGATCCCTTCGGGCATCAGGAGCACCCGGTCGGCGGGTATTCCGAAGCCGTGTTGGAGCGCGAGAACCTGGGTCACGTCGGCCGGTTGAGCGACAACGAACTTGAAGAACGCCCGCGGTTCGGCCGCCCACTGCCGCAGCCGCTCGGGGAGCAGCGCCAGCGTCGCCGGATTGCCGCTGTGCGCGAGCTTGGGGCTGACGTTGTACTGATCGACATAAGCGTCGAGACGGGCAGGCGGCTCGATGGTGCCGTTGGTCTCTACCTCGATTGCGTGGTCGGGCAGCAGCGCCGCGAGTTCGGCCAGAGCGGCGGCCTGGAGCAGCGGTTCGCCGCCGGTAACTATCAGCCGGCGCGGGGTCAGCCGGTCGATCGCGCGCGCGGTATCGAGCACGCTCAGGATCACCTGATTGGCCTTGCGGTCATGGGTCCTGCCGGCGCGGTGCGGACGCTGGTCACCGTCGAAATGCCAGGTGTAAGCGGTATCGCACCACACGCACGCGAGATTGCAGCGGGATAGCCGGACGAACGCACACGGTACGCCGGTCGACGGACCTTCGCCCTGGATCGAGGCGAAAATCTCCGGACCGCCCGAATCGTCGGTCGCGAGGACGAGCTTCACCGTTCAGCTCCAGCTGTACGAGGCTGAACCGTGGACCACATGTTACACAGTCCTGACGCAAGACAATCCGCCGGTGCGAAGCCCGGCACGGTGGTGGTCGAAATAGCGCGGTTACAGGACATGGACCGCCCATGGCACAATCGCCGCGAGTAGGAAATTCGCCTAGCCGAGCCGCTCCAGCGCCGCTTTCAACCGCTCGGCTTCCGCCGCGTGCTGCGCATGGTCGGCGCGCGCTTTGTCGACTGCTTCGGGCTTGGCGCGCTCGATGAACGACGCGTTGCCGAGCCGGCCGGCGAGAGAAGCGGCTTCCTTTTCCGATGCCGCGAGCGCTTTGGTCAGCCGCGCCTTTTCGGCTTCGACGTCGATCAGCCCTGCGAGCGGGATGACCAGCACGTCGCTGGCAGCGCTCACTTGCATCGCCGCGCCGTTCGGAGCCGGGGTTACGTGAACCGCCGAAAGCCGTGCGACGCGTTCGATGGCGGCGGGATTGCTCGCCAGCACTTTGCTCGCAGTATCGGACGGGGTCGCCAACCATGCTTCGAGCTTGGCGCCAGGCGGCAAGCCCAGTTCGTTCTTGGCGGTGCGCAAGCTGCGGGTAAGGTCGATCAGCCATTCGACTTCGGCTGTTGCTGCGGCATCGACCTTGGCTTGCGGATCGGGCCACTGGGCGACGATCAGCTCGTATGGCCGCTCGCCTTGCGCGTGCCACAGTTCCTCGGTGATGAACGGCATGAAGGGATGGAGCATGACCAGGATCTGGTCGAGCGCCCAGCCGGCGACTGCTTTCGTTTCCTCGTCTAGATTCCCCTTGATGAGCTCGAGATACCAGTCGCAAAAGGTGTCCCACGCGAAGCGGTAGATAGCGCCCGACGCGGCATCGAAGCGCAAGTCGGCCATCGCCTTGTCAAGCAGGACTTGCGTGGCGATGACCTCGCCAACAATCCATTTGTTGACGGCGTGAGTGGCCGTGGGGGCGGCGAGCGACTGCGATGCGCCGATGCCGTTGGCCTGGCAAAAACGCGTGGCATTCCAAAGCTTCGTGGCAAAGTTGCGATAGCCTTCGACGCGGCTTTCGTCCATTTTCACGTCGCGTCCCTGGCTCTCCATCGATGCCATGAAGAACCGCAGCGCGTCGGCGCCGAACCTGTCGATCAGCAGCAGCGGATCGACCACGTTGCCTTTGGACTTGGACATCTTCTGCCCATCGGCCGCGCGCACCAAACCGTGCAGATACAGCCGCTTCCACGGCACTTCTTGCATCAGGTGCAAACCCTGCATGGCCATTCGCGCATCCCAGAAGAACAGGATGTCGAAGCCGGAAATCAGCAAGTCGTTGGGGTAATGGCGGGCGAGCAGCGGGCTCTCCTCCGGCCAGCCGAGCGTGGCGAACGGCCACAGTGCGGACGAGAACCATGTATCGAGCACGTCTTCGTCGCGGGTCAGCGACGCGCCGGGGCCGGCGAGCGCGTAGGCCTTGGCCTCGGTTTCGGCGACAAATGGCTGGCCGCTCTCGTCGTACCACGCGGGGATTTGATGGCCCCACCATAGCTGGCGCGAAACGCACCACGGCTGGATGTTCTCCATCCAGTTGAAAAAAGTCTTCTCCCAAGTTTTGGGGACTATCTCAATCCGTCCATCGCGTACGGCCTGCAGCGGCGCTTTGGCGAGCGTCTCGGCATCGACGTACCACTGGTCGGTCAGCATCGGCTCGATCACCACACCGCCGCGGTCGCCGAACGGTTGCATGATCACCTTGTCCTCGACGCCGATCATCAGACCATCGGCGTCGATGTCCGCCACCACCCGGGTACGCGCGTCATAGCGGTCGAGCCCGCGATATTCGTCGGGCACCAGATTCAGCGCGTCGATCTCCTTGGCGTCGAACGCCGCACCGCCTGCGATCGCGCGCGCGCGCGCCGAAGCCTCTGCATATGGCGCGCCGTCAGCGCGCATCGCCGCGACTTCGTCCATCAGGCGGTACATCGGAATGCCGTTGCGCTGCGCGACGCCGTAGTCGTTTTCGTCGTGAGCCCCGGTGATCTTGACCGCGCCCGAACCGAACGCCGGATCGGGATAGAGATCGGTGATGATCGGTATTTTTCGGCGGTGCTCCCGCGGGCCGACCGGAATCTCGCATAGCTTGCCCACGATGGGGGCATAGCGCGCATCGTTGGGATGCACCGCCACCGCGCCATCGCCGAGCATCGTTTCCGGCCGGGTGGTGGCGATGGCGATATAGTCGCGCTCCTCCTCCAGCACGACGTTGCCGTCGGCATCGCGCTCGACGTAAGTATAGGTTTCGCCGCCGGCGAGCGGGTACTTGAAGTGCCACATGTGGCCGGCCACTTCGCGGTTCTCGACCTCGAGGTCGCTGATCGCGGTCCTGAGCGCCGGGTCCCAGTTCACCAGCCGCTTGTCGCGATAGATCAGACCCTGGTTGAACAGGTCGACGAATACCTTGGTGACCGCGGCGGAGAAGTGCGGATCCATGGTAAACTGCTCGCGCGACCAGTCCATCGAGCAGCCGAGCCGGCGCAACTGGCCGGTGATCGTGCCGCCGCTCTCAGCCTTCCATTCCCACACTTTGGCGATGAAATCTTCGCGTGAGTAATTGGTGCGCTTGTCCTGGGCGAGGGCCATTTGCCGCTCGACCACCATCTGCGTCGCGATCCCGGCGTGATCGGTTCCAACCACCCACAGCGCGTCCTTGCCGCGCAGCCGCTCGTAACGCACCACGACGTCCTGCAACGTGTTGTCGAGCGCATGGCCGATGTGCAGGCTGCCGGTGACGTTTGGCGGCGGGTTGACGATGGTGAACGGCTCGGCGTCGGGACGATCGGGGCGGAACAGCCCGTTCGCCTCCCAATGCCGGTACCACCGCGCTTCGATCGCGGCCGGATCGAATGTCTTGTTGAGTTCGCTCGTCATCGCGCCGCGCCATGCCAGCGCGCCTCACCGTGCGCAACGGCTTCACGCATGCGCTTGTCGGCGCGTGCTTTTCGCCGCATACGCTGGCGCAGATGAGCGACGGGGCGGACTTCACGATCGATGAGCAGGGCGGCGGCCGGCGGCTGACGTTGTCGGGCAACTACCTCGTGTCGACAATCGGCCCGATCGATACAGACTTGCGCGCAATCGACGGTCCGCTCGACGAGGTCGACCTGTCGCAAGTGCGCGAAATCGACACTGTCGGCGCTTGGATGGCGCTCAGCCTGTCGCGCAAGACCGGTGCCAAGGTCGTCGGCGCGAGCGAGCGCGCCGCGCGATTGATCGAGGCGATCAGCGAAACCGAGCCGGGCGGCGAAGTGGAACCTGATCGCGCGCCGCTGTTCACCCGCGTGTTCGAGACGACCGGCGTGCGGGTCGCCGCCTCTCGGCGCGGCGGCCTCAATGCGATCGCGTTCGTCGGCCAGTTCATCCTCGCCATCGGCATGCTTGTCCGGCACCCGCGGCGGTTTCGCACCAAGGCGTTCGTGCGCCAGATGGAGCTGGTCGGGATCGACGCGCTTGCCATCATCGGACTGATGAGCTTCCTCATCGGCATCGTCATCGCCCAGCAGGGCGCGGTGCAATTGCAGCAGTTCGGCGCCGAGTCGCTGACGGTGAACCTCGTCGGCCGGATCACCTTGCGCGAACTGGGCGTGCTGATGACCGCGATCATGGTCGCCGGTCGGTCCGGAAGTGCATTCGCGGCGCAGATCGGCACGATGAAGCTGACCGAGGAAATCGACGCGATGCGCACGATCGGCATCTCGCCGATGGAGGCGCTCGTGGTTCCGCGCGTGCTGGCGGTGACGGTGATGATGGTCCTGCTCGGCTTCTACGCCTGCTGCATGGCGATCGTCGGCGGCGCGGTCGTCGGCGGGCTGTCGCTCGGCATCCCGTTCACTTCGTTCCTGGCGCGGATCAAGGACGTAGTGCCGCTGTACGATCTTTACGTCGGGCTGGTGAAGGCGCCGGTATTCGGGCTCATCGTCGGCATGACCGGTTGCTATCAGGGCATGAAAGTCGAGGGCAATTCCGAGGAAGTCGGGCTCAAGACGACCAACGCGGTGGTGTTCGCGATCTTCACCGTGATCGTGCTCGACGCTTTCTTCGCGGTGTTTTTCACTAACGTCGGGTGGGCTTGATGGACGAGGCCACCACCGGCGAGACGGGCGAACAAACGATCGAAAAGCCGATGCTCGATGCCGAGCAGATGGGCGATCCCGACGTCAACCGCCCGTTCGAGCGATTCCGCGGAGACCACCCGATCGTGGTCGAGGGCGTGCGAAATTCGTTCGGCGAGCAGGTGATCCACAAGGACGTGTCGCTCAAGGTCAAGCGCGGCGAGATCCTCGGCGTGGTCGGCGGCTCGGGAACCGGCAAGTCGGTGCTGATGCGCTCGATCATTGGGCTGCAGATTCCCAACGAGGGGCATATCGAGGTGTTCGGTCGCTCGATCACCGAGGGCAACCCGGAAGATGTCGTCGGGGTGCGCAACCGCTGGGGCGTGCTGTTCCAGGGCGGGGCGCTGTTCTCGACGCTGACGGTGGGCGAAAACGTCGAAGTACCGCTCAAGCAGTTCTACCCCGATATCGACCGCGGGCTGATGCACGAGATCGCGCGCTACAAAGTCAGGCTGTCGGGCCTTCCCGAAGATGCAGTATCGAAGTATCCGTCCGAACTGTCGGGCGGGATGCGCAAGCGCGCCGGCCTTGCGCGCGCGCTGGCGCTCGATCCGGAGCTCTTGTTCCTCGACGAGCCGACCGCTGGGCTCGACCCGATCGGAGCCGCGGCGTTCGACCGGCTGACCAAGGAACTGCAAGAAACGCTCGGGCTGACGGTGTTCTTGATCACCCACGATCTCGATACCTTGTACGAAATCTGCGACCGGGTGGCCGTGCTCGCCGACGGCAAGGTGATCGCGGTCGGCACGATCCCCGAGCTGCTCGAGACCGACCACCCGTGGATCGACGAGTATTTCAACGGTCCGCGCGGCCGCGCCGCCAAGGCGAGCCAGGCGCGCGCCGAAACGATGGACATCCCCCCACGGGGCAAGGCATAGGGCATCGTCATGGAAACACGCGCCAATCATGTCTGGGTGGGAGCCGTCACCCTTGCGCTGCTCGCGGCGCTCGCGCTGTTCTTCGTCTGGCTGGCCGGCATCAACAAGGGTGAGCAGAACGAATACGATATCTTTTTCAAGCAGTCTGTCGCCGGCCTTGCGAAGGGGTCGGAAGTATCATTCGCCGGTGTGCCGTCAGGTCAGGTCGAGTTGATCGAGCTGTGGCCCAAGGACCCCGGTTTCGTCCGCGTGCGGATCAAGGTTGACGAAGAAACGCCGATCCTGGTCGGCACGACCGCGACCATCCAGGGATCGTTTACCGGGGTTTCGACCATCCTGCTCGACGGCGCGCGTCGCGGCGCCCCGCCGCTTACTTGCGATGGCGAGGGTATCGGCAAGACCGCCTGCCCTGAAAACGTGCCCGTCATTCCAACCAAGCCGGGCGGCCTGGGCGAGTTGCTCGCCAACGCGCCGCTGCTGCTCGAGCGGCTGGCAACGCTGACCGAGCGCCTCACCATATTGATGTCCGACCGGAACCAGGCTTCGATCGCCGGAATCCTCGACAACACCAACCGGATGACCGCCGATCTGGCGCAGGCGACGCCGCAAGTGGAACGCACGCTGGCCGAACTACAGGTGACCTTGCGCGAGGCGAGCGGCGCGCTCGACCAGTTCCAGCGGGTTATGGGATCGGCCGACAACCTGCTCAACAACGAAGGACAGAGTCTCGCTGCGCAAATGCGCACCACGCTCAAGTCCGCGAGCGCCGCGGCGGATTCGCTGTCGTCGACGCTCAGCGATGCCCGCCCCGCGGCGCGTCAGCTGTCCGAAAGCACGCTGCCCGCTGCGGAGGCGACTCTGCGCGATCTGCGCGAAACCAGCCGTGCGCTGCGGTCGGTCACCGAGCGGATCGAATCTCAGGGAGCTGGCGGCCTGATCGGCGGCCAGAAGCTGCCCGACTACAAGCCGAATTGAGCGTGGCCGAAATGAGCCTGGGGACATGAACGCGATGAAGACCACACGGATCGGGCTCGCTCTCGCGCTTAGTGGAGCGCTGGCGGGCTGCATCAGCTTTGGCGCCAAGCCACCCGAGAGTCTGCTCAGCCTGACGCCCGCCAGCACCATCGCTGCCGGAACCGCGATTAACGGCGATGTCGCCAACGCGATCGCGGTGCTGGTGCCCGATGCGCCCGCGCGGCTCGATGTCACGCGGGTGCCTGTCCAGGTCGACGACAGCAACATTGCCTATGTCCAGGATGCGGTATGGATCGACAAGCCGGCGCGCCTGTTCCGCCGCCTGCTCGGCGAAACCATCCGTGCGAAGGGCAACCGGCTGGTGATCGACAACGACGATGCCGCGCTGACGCCGAAGAACCAGCTGCGCGGCACGTTGGTCGATTTCGGCTACGATGCGCGTACGTCCTCGGCGGTTGTTACTTATGACGCGGTGCGCGACGTCAACGGCACCCAGGTGATGACCCGACGCTTCTCGGCCACCGTGCCCGGCGTCGTGGCGGAGGCTGCGCCAGTGGGCGCTGCGCTCAACCAGGCGGCCAACGAAGTCGCGAGCCAGGTGGCCGACTGGGTGGGGTGATCCACACGGTCGGCAGATCGATCGCCGCTTTATCGGATGATCGCGCCAGGCGCGGATTACGTTCGGGCGAGATAGGCCTCAAGGTCGTCGCTTCCGCCGATGCGCTCGCCGTCTATGAAGACCTGCGGCGTCGTCTCGACGCCCTGCTCGGCCTGGTACGCGTCGACTTCCTCCCGCGAGGCGAGGACCTGGTCGTCGACTTCGAAACCGTTCTGCTCGAGCATCTCCTTGGCGCGCACACCGAAAGGGCAAGTGTGGTCGGGCAAGACCATGCGATATAGGACGGCGGTGCGGCTTTGAGCCATGATTACGCTTCCTGATTCGAGTTCAGGCAGGAAGCGGCTTAGCTGAAGGTTGGTTCCAATCGGCCTGTCAGCGACTGGCGGCCTGGGCAAAGTCTACCGCACGCAGGAAGTCGGCGCGGCGGCGCTGGCGGCGATCTTCGGCCAGTGCGTCGCTGCCCCACAGTTCGGTCTGCCAGGTTTCCTCGAGCTCGGCCGCCGCCCATAACGCGTGTCGGTCAGCGTCGGCCTCGAGCGCCGAGAGGGCCACGCACAGCGAGGCGGATAGCGCCGCGAGCGTTTCCAGGGAGGCGAGCGTAAAGGGGTCGAACATCTCCAGACGCGCGCTCAGCTTAGCCAACGTAGCCGGCGGCTGTGGACGGTGGACGACGCCACTGACCCGCTCCAGCCGCACGCCCTCGCGCGCCTCGAACGTGGTGACGATCGGTTCCCACTCGGCCCACTGGCGCTTGTGCAGCGGTTCGTCCGGATCGGCGCGATAGCATAGCGTGTCGGTCTCGGCGTAGCGAAGCGCCTTGGCGATCGTTTCGGATCGGTCGGAAGCGACGACGTCGATAGCGTAGTCTGCCATGTCGCGCATCGCGAACCCCGCGGGATCGACTTCCTCTCCCTGCGCGGTCCACTCGCTCGCCAGAAGTTCGGCGAGCGCGCGCGTCGGCACGATCTGCGGTGCGCCGCCCTGGGTGCGCAGCGGGCGACCATCGAGGGTGACGCGCCAGCCACCTGCTGCCTGCTCGACCGCTACATCATTCCAGAAGCGTTTCACGGCCTCGGCGTGCGCCACTTGCGCGCCAGCACTTGCGGCACGACGAAAACATCGCCGAGACCAACTGCGATCAGCACAAAGCCAACGATCCGATTGCTGTCGCCAGCGAGATCGAGCACTCCGCGCGCTAGCAGGATCCCCACGACAACCGTCCCGACGCCCAGCATTCGCATGAGCTGGATGACTGCCCATCGATTGCGCGCGACGTCGTCGGCGCCGGGAACAGGAGCTTCCGGCGGTCGGCTAGCCATCGATCAGCACTCGCAGTTCGGCGACGGTGCCGGCGACCGCATCGGCCCCGGCGGCACGCAGCTCGTCCGGCGCATGGTAACCCCAGGCAACCCCGATTGCGCGCACCCCGGCGGCGCGCGCCATTGCCATGTCGAAGCTGGTGTCGCCGATCATCACCGTATCGCCGGCCGACGCGCCGGCCTCGCGCAGCGCGGCTTCGAGCATCGCGGGGTCGGGCTTGGACGGGTGTCGGTCGGCGGTCTGAAGCGAGGCGAACAGGTGGTCGATGCCGTGTCCCGAAAGGCACGCGGCCAGTCCGCGATCAGACTTGCCGGTGGCGACCGCGAGCGCCCAGCCGGCATCGCGCAGTTCGCCGAGCAGTTGGCGCAAGCCTTCGAATAACGGTTCTTCAAGCTGGCCGCTTTCGCGGGTCTCGCGAAAGGCGGTCTTGTACGCCGCGACCGCGGCCGTTTGACGCGTCGGGTCAGCTTCGGGCGCGAGCGCGCGGACGGCTTGCGGCAGGCTCAGCCCGACGATCCGGCGAACTTCGCCGCGGTCGGGTGCAGGAAGGCCGGCTTGCGCGAACGCCGTCTCCATCGCGTCGCATACCGCCGCTTGACCGTCCACCAGCGTGCCGTCGCAATCGAATACCGCCAGTTTCATGGCGCTAGCTCACGGATAAGCTGCGCCAGCGCAGGGGACCCCGACTGGTCGAGGCCCGCGGCGATCTGTGCGCGCTCGTCGACCGACTTGTTCTGCGACAGCTTGATGGTCGGCCGCCAGGCGAGCACTTCGAGCTCAAACCCGACGATTGCACCGAGCAGCTTGCGCCACATGTCCGGCGGGGTTTCCTCGGCATGCCACGGCTCGGCCGTTGGCATGTCGGGCAGCCGCCCCTCGTGGCGCAGGATCAACGCGTGGAGCAGGCCCTCGAGGCCCTCGCTGTCCATTCGCCGCACGCGGCCCTCGAGCTCCAGCGCAACGTAATCCCATGTCGGCACCGTCGCGCGGTCGCCATACCAGCGAGGAGAAATGTAGCCGTCCGGCCCATTGACCGTGAGCAGCGCAGTCTCGCCGTCGAGCCAGCGGGTAATTCCGTTGCCGCGCGCGAGGTGAAACTGCACTGTGCCGTCCCGGTTGGACACCAACGGCGTGTGCGCCACGCGCGGGCCGTCGGGTGTGGTCAAGAACACCATGCCGAAGCCGATCTCGTCGATCAGCGCTTCGAACAGAGCGCGGTCCTCGCTGCGGAACAGCGGGTTGGGGTGCATCAGCGCTTGCCCTCACCTGTCGGCTTGGGCCCTGAGGACCTGGACCCTGACGACGTGGGCTTTGGCGACCGAGGTGCTGACTTGGATCGCGCCTTTGACGCGAGCGTTGGCGACGACCTTGCCTGGGACTTCGAAGATTTGGCCTGGGACTTGGACTTCGGTGGCGCCTTCGGGGTGTCGCTCCGCCCCCGCCGCGTGGGACGCGATTTGCGCGCCTGCTTGGCGTGCTGGCGCGCGGCGATCTTCTTCAATTCACGGGTTGGCGCCGGCGGGCCTTCGGTCGGCGCGGCATTGCTGACGTTTTCGTCGAAGCCCATCTGGACCATGGTGGCAGCGAAGTGCTCGGGCAGCGGGGCGGTCACGTCGAGCTTTTGCCCATCAGGATGATCGATGATCAGCCGGCGCGCGTGGAGGTGCATCTTGCGGCTGATGCTGCCCGTCAGGAACGCCTCTTGCCCGCCGTACTTGCCATCGCCCACGATGGGGTGGCCGATCGCGGCCATATGTGCGCGCAGTTGATGCGTGCGGCCGGTCAGCGGTTCCAGCTCAACCCACGCAGCGGCGTTGCCCGCGCGCTCGACCACGCGGTAGCGGGTCTTGGCGGGCTGGCCGTTCTCCTCGTCGACGTGCATCTTCTCGCCGCCGGTGCCCGGCTGCTTGGCGAGCGCCGCCTCGATCATGCCGTGAGCGACATCGGGGACCCCGGCGACCAGTGCCCAGTACACTTTCTTGGCCGAGCGGCCGGAGAAACGCCGCGAGAAGAACGCCGCGCTGCCCGGGGTGCGCGCGATCAGCAGGACTCCGCTGGTGTCCTTGTCGAGCCGGTGGACCAGTCGCGGGCGCGGGGCCTCGCCCTCGACAAAGGCGTCGAGCAGCCCGTCGACATGGCTATGGGTCTTGGTGCCGCCCTGCGTGGCGAGGCCGGGCGGCTTGTTGAGCACGATCGCGGCCGGCGTCTTGACGATGACCATCGCCTCGGCCTCTGCGACTTGCTCATCCGTCAGTTCGGCTTTGGGCTTGGCCGCTTTGGCGCGGGGTTGCTCGCCGCCCGGCGGCACGCGCAGGACCTGGCCCGTGGCGAGGCGATCCTCGGGCTTGGCGCGCTTGCCGTCGATGCGGATCTGTCCGGTGCGCGCCCATCGGCTGACGGTGGCAAACCCGACTTGCGGCAAGTGGCGCTTGAACCAGCGGTCGAGCCGCACGTCGTTATCGTCTGCCGTGACGGTGAACTGGCGGACTTCGTCACTCATGCCGCCAGCCTCATCACGATCAGCCCGAGGTAGAGGCCGGTAAGCCCGGCAAGCACCGACACCGCGGCATAGACGAATGCCAAGCCGCCCTGACCGCGCTCGATCAGCAGCATCAGTTCGAGACTGAAGCTGGAAAACGTCGTAAATCCGCCGAGCAGGCCGACGCCGAGCAGCAGCCGCCAGTGTTCTCCACCTTGCCCGTGCCGCGCCAGCCAACCGGCCAGCAGGCCCATCGCCAGGCTGCCGACCACGTTGACGGTCAGCGTCGCCCAGGGAAATGCCGTCACCACCGCCGGGCCGAGCCAGCCGGTCAGCGCGCGGCCCGTCTGGTGGCGCAGCACGGCGCCGGCGCCGCCGCCGGCGAAGACCATCGCGCTGGCGGCTAAGGGGGAGGGAGGGTTCATCCCGCGCGCCTTAGCGGCGGGGACGATTTATGCAAAGCGACTCGGCCTTCAGACGATCGGAAGCCTTGCAGAATCGTAGAGCGCGCGCTAAGGGCGCCCCCGGTTGCGGGACCTGCCGGCACGGTTGTCTCGCGTTTTTCGTTATTTTCCAAAGGCGTTATTCCCGCCAAATGCGGGCTCCGGCGCTTTTGAACGTCAGGTGTTGAACTTTTATGCAAATCATCGTTCGCGATAACAATGTCGACCAGGCCCTGCGCGCGCTCAAGAAGAAGCTGCAGCGCGAGGGCGTCTATCGCGAAATGAAGCTGCGCCGCCACTTCGAAAAGCCGAGCGAGAAGCGCGCGCGCGAAAAGGCTGCCGCCGTTCGCCGCGCCCGCAAGCTTGAACGCAAGCGGGTCGAGCGCGACGGGGGGAAGTAGGCCCTTCTTGCACCCGACACGGCGATAAGGCATCGGGGCGCGGAGAAATCCGCGCCCCGTTTCTGTTTCAGGACACCCAGATGACCGAGATTCACCGCGTACCGCTCCAACCGATCGCCAAGGGATCGATGATCAAGCTGTGGCTGGGGATCGTCGCGGCGGCCCTGCTGGCGGGCGGAGTCGCGTGGGCAGCCGCGCCGAAAGGCGTCGATGTCGATACGCTGACCGAGGGTAGCGGCGCGCATCCCGCGCCATCCGACGTGGTGTTCATCAAGTATACCGGCAAGCTCGAAGATGGCACAGTGTTCGACCAGTCGAAGGAACTGCCGTTCCCGACCGGCGGGCTGCTGCCCGAAGGCATGCCGATGCAGGTTTCCGGCGTGGTCCCTGGCTTTGCCGAAGGGCTGCAACAGATGCAAAAGGGCGGCAAGTATCGTCTCACGATCCCGGCCGACAAGGCTTATGGCGCGACCCCGCCGCAAGGGTCGCCGATCCCGCCGAACGCCAACTTGGTGTTCGATGTTGAGCTCGTCGACTTCATGACCGAGGCAGACGCGCAGCGCCGCTTCCAGGTGTTGCAGGAGATGATCCAGCAGCAACAGCAGAAGCAGGGCGCTCCGGGCGGCTCCGGCAACCCCAACGCGCCACGCGATCCCAACGCGCCGCAGTAAGGCGTTTTCACGCAAAGATCAGGGTTTGCTCATGCGTTGCACCCGGGTGCACGCTAGACCTTCGCGCATGAAGCGGGGACAGCCATGAGCGATACCAAAACCAAGCCGACGCCCATGCCGATCGAGGAATGGCCGCTGCGCCCGTGGGTGCTGGCAGCGCTGCTCGGGCTTGCCGGATTGCTGGTCTATCTCGCCAGCAACGGCAACGGGCCAGACACCAGGGTGCCTTGGCGCGCGGCCCTGGTCGCGCTGTTTTTCTTCGGACCGCTGGCGTTTGCGTTCGCGATCGAGCGCGCTCGGTGGAAAGAGCCGCTCGCATTCGCCGCGCTTGGCGGGGCGGTCATGGCGGGACTCGCATGGCGCGCGGTGGCGGGCGGAGATGCTTATGCCAGCCCGGAGTATGGCTTCATCGCCGGAGTGATCGCCACCGGCCTGGCTCTCGTGCTGTTCCAGTCAGGGTTTCACCGTACCCGCTTCGCTACCCCGTATCCGCTGCTGCACGGGTTTGCGTGGGGCGACGCGATCAGCGCGGCTGGCTCCCTGGCGTTCACGGGCGCTTCCTGGCTGCTGCTGTTGATCCTGAGCGAACTGTTCCACTTGCTCAAGATCGACCTGCTGCGCGATTTGATGGGCGAAGGGTGGTTCGGCTGGGCGTGGTCGGGCGCGGCATTCGGCGCGGCGCTGGGAGTACTTCGCAACGAAGCGAAGATCATCGGCACGCTGCAGCGGGTGGTGATGGTGGTGATGTCGATCCTCGGCGTTCCGCTCGCGGCAGGGCTTGCGCTGTTCCTGGTGGCGATGATCGTCTCGGGCCCCGACGTGCTGTGGCAGGCGACCCGCAGCGCCACTCCGATCCTGTTGCTGTGCGCGGCGGGCGCGTGGCTGCTTGCCAACGCGGTCGTCCGCGATAGCGACGCCGAGACCAGCCCGAACCGATTTTTGAGGACTGCTGCGCTGGTGCTGGCGCTGGCGGTGTTGCCGCTGACGGTGTTCGCGGCAGTCTCGCTGGGCACGCGAATCGCCCAGCATGGCCTCACCCCAGAGCGCTTGTGGGGCGTCGTCGCGATCGCGGTGGCCTGCGCTTACGGTGTTGCTTGGCTGGTCGCGGTGGTGCGCGGGTGGAAGGGCGGTGTCTGGCGCGATCGCCTGCGGCGCGCGAACCTGCATCTCGCCGTGCTGATCAGCGGCGTAGCGCTGTTTCTCGCGCTGCCGATCCTCGATTTCGGCGCCGTCAGCGCGCGCCAGCAGCTCGGCCGGCTCGAGAGCGGTAAAGTGAGCGCGAAGAACTTTGATTACCAGGCGCTGCGGTGGGATTTTGGCGCGGCCGGACGGCGCGCGCTGGCGCGGCTGGAGAAGAGCGGCAATGCGAAGGTGGCCGATCTCGCACGGCTGGCGGCGGCGCAGACCGAGCGGAGTTGGCGCGGCTATGGCGATGCGCAGTTCGCCGAAGCCGATGAGATCAACGTGCGGCTGCAGCCCGATGACCCGACGCTGCGCGCGCGCCTCGTCGATTACTTGCGGATCAACCGATGGCAGTGCGGGGACTTCTGCGTGGCGCTCGACCTCGGGCCGGCTGCGGGCGGTGCGCGCGACGTGGCGCTGGTGATGGGGGGCAGCTATCAGACCATTCGCTTCCCGCCGGCCGGCGCAGCGGTGCAAGCGCCCCAGGTTGCCACCGCGGTGGTGCCGCTGACGCCAAAAAGCAGGGTGGAGGTCCGCTCGCTCGAGCGGCGTTATATCACGATCGACGGCAAGCCGGTCGGCGGCCCGCTGGATGATGCTGCACCGCAACCGCTTGAAGGTGTGCCGCGGCCCCGCTAACGCGCGGCCCATGTCCGTCACTCGCCAAACCGTGGCCAAGATCGCCAGCCTCGCGCGCATCCGCATGGATGAGCCCGAGCTCGACCGCATGGTCCCCGAACTGAATGCCATCCTCGACTGGGTCGAGCAGCTGGGCGAGGTCGATACGAGCGGGGTCGAGCCGATGACCGCGGTGATCGCCAACACGCTGCGCCTGCGCGACGACGTGGTCGATGCCGATCCGCTGACCGCCGGCGGTAGGCGCGACGCTGTCCTCGCCAATGCTCCCGCGCCAGAGCACGGCTTCTTCGGCGTGCCCAAGGTGATCGAATAATGACCGATCTGACCGATCTGGGCGTCAAGGCGATCCGCGACGGGGTGGCCGGAGGCGAATTCTCCGCGCGCGAAGTGGCGACAAGCTTCAATGCCAATGTCGCTGCGGCGCAAGCCGCGCTCAATGCGTTCATCGTCGCCACTCCCGAGAAGGCGCTCGAAGCCGCCGACGCCGCCGATGCAGCGCGCGCCAAGGGCGAAGCGCTGGGCAAGCTGGCGGGCGTACCCATCGGCATGAAGGACCTGTTCGCCACCAAGGGCGTGCAGACGACCGCTGCGAGCCACATCCTCGAAGGCTTCGTGCCGGAATATGAAAGCACCGTTTCTGCCAACTTGTGGCGAGCCGGCGCAGGGATGCTCGGCAAGCTTAACATGGATCAGTTCGCGATGGGCTCGTCGAACGAGACGAGCTACTTCGGCAACGTCGTCAGTCCATGGCGCCGTAACGACGGCGGCAACGCCGCGCTCGCGCCCGGCGGGTCGTCTGGCGGCAGCTCCGCAGCGGTCGCGGCGCGGCTGTGCCCGGCGGCGACCGGTACCGACACCGGCGGCTCGATCCGCCAGCCCGCCGCGTTCGTGGGGATCAGCGGCATCAAGCCGACGTATGGCCGGTGCAGCCGGTGGGGCGTGGTGGCATTCGCCTCCAGCCTCGACCAGGCCGGGCCGATGGCGCGCGACGTCACCGATTGCGCGATCATGCTCGAGGCGATGGCCGGGTTCGATCCGAAGGATGCCACGAGCCTCGACGTGCCCGTGCCGCAGTGGGAAGCCGGGCTGTCGGACGACATGCGCGGCAAGCGCGTCGGCATTCCGCGGGAATACCGGATGGACGGAACCAATTCCGAAATTCTCGAAAGCTGGGAGCAGGGCATCGCCTGGCTCAAGGACGCCGGCGCCGAAGTGGTCGAAGTGAGTCTGCCACACACCAAGTACGCGCTCCCCGCGTATTACATCGTCGCGCCGGCCGAAGCCTCGAGCAATCTCGCGCGCTACGACGGCGTGCGTTACGGGCTGCGCGACCTGCCGGCAGGCGCCAACCTGCAGGACATGTACGCCGCCACCCGTGCCGCCGGCTTCGGCGAAGAGGTCAAGCGCCGCATCCTGATCGGTACGTACGTGCTGAGCGCGGGCTTTTACGACGCCTATTACAACCAGGCGCAGCGTGTCCGCACGCTGATCGCGCGCGATTTCGACGTCGCCTTCGAAAGTTGCGACGTGATCCTCGCGCCGACCACGCCCACCGCCAGCTTCGCACTGGGCGATAAAGTCGATGATCCGCTGGCGATGTACCTCAACGACGTGTTCGCGGTCCCCGCCAGCCTCGCCGGCTTGCCCGCGATGAGCGTGCCCGCCAGGCTCAACTCGCAAGGGTTGCCGCTTGGCCTCCAACTGGTCGGGCGCGCCTTCGACGAACAGGGCGTGCTCAACGCCGGTCTCGCGATCGAACGACGCGCCGGATTCACCGCACGGGCGGAGCGGTGGTGGTAGGTACGAGGCCGCAATGCCTGGTCTGGCTGCCGCACTCGTATACCGGACGCGGTCCTGCCGAGAGTTGCGTTCGCATCGCTGAGCACTTCCCGCACGCGGGGATTGACACTGCTCTGTTCGTTCACCGGCGGCGGGCATCTATCGCATCCGCCCTGTGTGTAGGAGAGGCCCTCGGCGCGATCGGCCGTCGGATGCCTTATCGCTTAGTCCGGGCTCGCGCGCAGCGGCGTCTCGAGCGCCTCTTTACACGGGCGATCGACGCAGCGCCGATTGGTTCCATCGCGTGGTTTTGGCCGGATGTGCCTATCCATTTGGTCGTGCGCGCCAAGGGCCGAGGCCTGATCACCGTGCGGGAAATGATCAACAGCCCGCTCGCGCACGCTAAGCCCATCCTTGATGCTGCCTACGCGGAGGCAGGGCTGGTGCCCGGGGCATGCCATCACCGATGCGATGGTCGCCGCCGAGACTGTGGAACTGGGTCTCCATGATTTGATTTTCGCGGCAAACGCCGAAGTTGAGAAGTCGCTGGTTGCGCTCGGGATCCCGACATCGCGGATTCTGTCGTCGTCGTTTGGCTGGGTTGCGAGTTCGCTTCGACACTGACCGTTCGCCGGCATCCCACCCAGCAGAGCCCTTTCGCGCTTGTTTTGTCGGCCTGATCAACGTGCGCAAGGGGGTGCCGACCTTGCTCGCCGCCTGGGACGCTGCTGGCATCGACGGAGAACTTGTTCTTGCAGGATCGGTTGAGCCGGCTTTGGTTCCGCTTGTGGAGCGTCACTGTGCCAACGGCAAGGTCCGGCACCTTGGCCATGTCGAGGACGTAGGGGCGCTGTACCGATCGAGCGACCTGTTCGTCTTTCCCACTCACGAGGAAGGTGGTCCTCAAGTCACCTATGAAGCGGCCGGCTGCAGGTTGTGCGTCGTCACCACGCCGATGGGCGCGGCGCGGCTGGTCGAGGATGGCCGCACAGGACGGATTGTGGAGCCCGGCGACGCCGCTGGCTTGTGCGACGTGATATGTGAATTGGCCTCCGACGTGGCTCAACGAAGGCAAATGGCCGAAGCGGGCCGCCATGCTGCCGCGCGGTTCACTTATTCGATCGTCGGCGCGCAGCGGGCGGGGATGCTTCTCGATTACTGGCGCGAGCGAACGGACGACGACGGTCAGGTAAATGATGGGCGGTCAATAAGTTGAGCGGAACTTTAGACCGCCTAGTTCGCCTTGGAACCTGCTTAGGGTCAGTTTTCTCGCCTTAGGGGCTGGGCTGCTGGATTGCGGGTCACTACGTCCCCTGCCCGTGCGCCGGTTCTGATTGACCGCCAAATCAGCCTCTGCCATCGACGGTGCCATGCCTACTTTACAATCACTTATGGTCCGCGGGTTTCGCGCAGCGCGCTTCGGGATGCGCGGGCGAAAGGGTGCCTTTGAACACATTTTCCGGTCGCGGTACTGGGGCAATGAGGAGAGTGTCAGCGGGCCAGGCTCTTCGCTTGCACAAACCGCAGCGATCCGCGCGGAATTGCCCAAGATTGTTCAGCGATACGCAATTCGCTCGCTTTTTGATGCACCTTGCGGTGACCTCTACTGGATGTCTCGCATCCTGGGAGAAATGGGCATTCGATACGTCGGCGGTGACATCGTGCCGGAGGTTATCGAACTGGCACGCTCGCGCACCGATTATGCCAACGCGCACTTCGTCGAATTCGATATCGCGGATCAGTCGTTTCCGGATTGCGACGTGTGGTTATGCCGCGACGTGCTGTTTCACCTACCTTACAGTGCCATTCGCAAGGCACTCGATAATTTCATGCGGTCGAACATCAAATATCTGCTCGTAACCACTCACACGCGTGAAGACGTTACTAATCGTAACTTGGTGACCGGCGACTTCCGCGAACTCGACCTATTCAAAGCTCCGTTCGGATTTCCGGCCGAAAAGGTTCTGTATCGCTTCGCAGATTTCATCGCGCCACATCCGCCGCGCGACATGGTCATGTTTGCTCGAGAGGACCTCGCAGGCTTCAAGCTTTTGTAGCGAATTGCGAACGCGAAATACGATTTGGTGTGCTGGCCGCCATGCCAAGTGCGCGGATCAGTTCGGGTGATCGCGCAGCGACCATGTTACCCATCCGAAAGTGGTCATCCCGATATGCGTAGGGCTTGAATTCCACGTGATCGGGATAAAGCCGGCCAACAGCGTACCCGCAACTCTCGAGTAACCGCTGCGTTGATGCAAGATTGGCCCGCGAGGGTAGCCAAGTTTCGCCGTACTCAAATTGAATGAGCGCGGGCGCATCGTCACTCGACAGAAGGGTTACCCCACCTTCCAGCACGGCTTGTTCGTGGCCCTCGGTGTCGATCTTGAGCAGATCGGGAGCCGGTAAACCCCGCCCGATTTGCGCGTCGATGGTAGAGACTGTACAAATGATTGAAACATGATCTCCTCCCGGAACGCCTGTTTCACGAATGTTGATCGCACTCGTCGTGTCGCAGTTCCTGTTCCAGGTAACGGTGGTGTCGCCTTCACTGTCAGACAGGCCCAGGCGATGGAGAAAAGACCAATCCGCGTCAGAAAGTTCTGCCTCGAATTTGTCCGCGATAGGGGGAACGATTTCGAAGGAGTGGATGCTGGCGGCCGGTAAAGCGTGATGCGCGACGGTCGCCCATTGGCCGTCGTTTGCTCCGACGTCCCAGACGATCGACGGTCGCGGCCCCCACCAGCTACTAAATGTTTCTATTAGGAAGCGCTCGCCATTGACGTCGAATTCGTAGAACCCCTCGTTAAAATAAGCACGAAGGAATTTCTGAGCAATATTAGCCAAAAATCGCATGCTTGCACTACGATGGTGATTGCGAATGTATTGCCGGAAACGCGCCGCCGTTTGCGAGCTCATTTGCCAATCCATTTCACCGCTTATCATGTCAGCGCGTGAGTTTTTCATCGATTGTACTACCTTTATGGGACTCAGCGAACTGACCGCCGCGGATCTAGCATGGAAGGTTCACGATGAGAACGCTGAGATCCATCACACCCCTTTTCACCAGACGCCGCGCGCACTATCGGCTTTATCCATGAGCACTTACCGCATCCAAGGCGCGACCGGCGAATGGGAGGTCGTGATCGGCCTCGAAGTCCACGCGCAGGTCAGTTCCAACGCCAAGCTGTTCTCGGGCGCGTCCACTGCGTTCGGGGCCGAGCCGAACAGCCAGGTCAGCCTGGTCGATGCGGCGATGCCGGGCATGTTGCCGGTGCCCAACCGCGAGTGCATCCGTCAGGCGGTGCGCACCGGGATGGCGATCGAGGCGGCGATCAACAAATGGAGCCGGTTCGATCGCAAGAACTACTTCTACGCCGACTTGCCGCAGGGCTATCAGATCAGCCAGCTCTACCATCCGCTGGTTGGCGAGGGCTCGCTGACGATCGAGGCCGACGAGAAGGCGGGCATCCCGGCCGACAAGGAAATCGGCATCGAGCGCATTCACGTCGAGCAGGACGCCGGCAAGCTGATGCACGATCAGCATCCGTCGATGTCCTACGTGGACCTCAACCGCACCGGCGTCGCGCTGATGGAGATCGTCAGCCGGCCCGACATGGCCTCGCCCGCCGAAGCTGGGGCCTATGTCCGCAAGCTGCGCGCGATCCTGCGCTATGTCGGCATCTGCGACGGCAACATGGAAGAAGGCTCGATGCGCGCCGACGTGAACGTCTCGGTTCGCAAGCCGGGCGATGAGCTGGGCACGCGGACTGAGACCAAGAACGTCAATTCGGTGCGCTTTGTCATGGCGACGATCGAGCACGAGGCGCGCCGACAGGTCGACCTGATCGAGGACGGCGGCAGCGTGGTCCAGGAGACCCGACTGTTCGATCCCGGGACCGGTACCACGCGCTCGATGCGCAGCAAGGAAGACGCGCACGACTACCGCTACTTCCCTGATCCTGATTTGCTTCCGCTGGTGCTGGATGACGCATTCCTCGCCGAATGCCGCGCCTCGCTGCCCGAGTTGCCCGATGCCAAGCGCCGGCGTTATGTCGAACAGCTCAAGCTGACCGAGTACAACGCGCGCGAACTGACCGCCGAAGTCGAGACTTTTGCTCGGTTCGAAACGCTGTTGAGCGAAACGGCGAAGCGTGCGGGCAAGCCTGAAGCCGAAGTGGCCACGCAAGTCGCCAACTGGTCGCTGTCGGTCGCGCCCGGTGTAATCAAGGCGCTCGGCGCGGAGGCCGATCCGTCGAATGCTACCGCCGTGGCGCAGGCGGAAATCCTGCAGATGCAGGCAGCGGGAGAGATCAGCGGCGGTCAGGCCAAGGAGATCTACGAGATCGTCCTCAAGACAGGACGCGCGCCCGATGAAATCGCGCAGACCGAGGGATTGAAGCAGCAGTCCGACACCGGCGCGATCGAGGCGGAGATCGACAAGGTCCTCGCCGCCAACGCCGACAAAGTCGCTGAATATCGCGATGGCAAGGACAAGCTGTTCGGCTTCTTCGTCGGCCAGACGATGAAAGCCATGAAGGGCAAGGGCAATCCCGGCGTGGTCAACCAACTGCTCAAGGCAAAGCTCGACGGGTGACGCAGGCGCCTTAGGCGCCCGACCGCCCGAACAGTCCAGTTCCGGCCCACTCGACCCGCGCCCGGCCGCGCGACTTGGCAGACAGCAGCGCCAGCTCTGCCTCGCGCAAGGTGGCATCGGCGCTGCGCACGAACGCGGCGACGCCGGCGCTGGCGGTCAGCCGGTGGTCGCGGTGCGTGGCTACACCTATCTCACCCATCGCCGCCACCACGCGCTGGCACGCGCCGGTGGCCTGGCGCTCGTCGGCTTCGGGGAGGAGCACGCCGAACGTGCCGCCGTCGATGCGGCTCAGGATATCGTCAGGGCGCAGCAAGGTGCGCAGGAGCCGTGCGAACGCCACCAGCACACGATCGCCGCCAGTGTGCCCATGGCGCAGGTTGATGGTGCGGAAGTGGTCGATATCGAACAGCGCGAGATGCCCGCTTGCGCCGGTTTCGACCAGGTGCCCCAGCATGCGCGAGAACGCGTTGCGGTTGGTCAGGCTGGTCAAGGGATCGGTCATCGCGGCGACGAACAGCCGGTTTTCGAGCGCGCGGCGGTCTTCGGTCGAGCGCATGATGCCCAGCACTCCGGCCCCGTCCGGCAGCCCGCCCAGCTTCATCTCCATCCACCGCTGATCGCCGTGCTGCGTCACCGCGAGCAGTTCGATCCACCCGCTCCCCGTGCTTCCAGCCAGCGCCAGGCAGTGCTCGGCCAGGACAATATCCGCGTATGATTGGTGGATCAGTTCGAGCAGGTGACGCCCCACCGGGTCGTCGACGAAAGCCATCCCCAGATTGGCGCCCGCCGGCGTGGCGTGAATGATCCGCCCGCGCCGATCGGTCTTGATGACAAGGTCGGTCGGGCTGGTGGCCACGAGCCGGTACAGCGCCGAGCATTCGCCCGGCGAAATTGTGCCCCACATAGTATTGCAACGCCCCCGCTTCAGTATCTTCAGGCAGCCGAAGTCACTTGAAAGAACATAAACCCTGACCGCGTAAGTGACAGGCTCACGCAGTTTGACCACCGGAGAGACGAGTTCTCTCCAGAGCCCCCAAACCGCCGTTAGCTGCATCGTTAGCGTAAACTAACGTTATGATTTATACGCAGAAAAACGATTCGTTAACCACGAGTGTCTTTTGATATTTCGCAATGATGTGCAAGCAGTTTTGCACAGCGGCGTGCGCTAAAGCTCGATCATGATGCGCACGCGCATCGGCTCCACACCATAAGCCTGGGCGATCCTAAGGCGGCTTCGTTCGATCTCTTCGGGCGGACCGGAAACGGCGGGCTCGAGCCCCGCGGGGGTCACTCCCAGCGCCTCGGCCAGCGCCGAGAGCCGCTTTTCGACCGGGCGAGACTTGCCGTGTTCCCATGCCCATACAGTCGGCTTGCTGACCCCAAGCCTTGTGGCGATGTCGGCGAGCGATAAACCGCGTTCGGCGCGCAAGCGGCGGAGCCGGACGCCGAAGTCCTCGGGGCTATCGGCGACCGGAGCGTCGACCGGATCGCCGCGCAATTGCGCGGCGCTCAATGCCGCGGTACCGAGCGGCGCGGTTAGCCGGCACCCGAACATGGGTGAATTGGCCCATACCACGTACGCGCTCTGTTCGCCTACTTCAGGCAGATCGACCGCGAAGGTATCGCCCTCGTTCAGCCCGACGTTGGTTTCGATCAGCAGGCCGGTCGCCGAGATGTCGCGCACGGTGACCGCGCTTTCGCCGCTTTCGGAAAAACGTCCTTCGACTGCAAGGCGCAAAGTGCGTCGCCGGGCGCCGCGCCGGTCATCGGGTACATCGTCATCGAACCGCGCTTCGAATGTCACCCGCGAATCCTCATTGGCGTTGCGAACGCCAGAATCGCCGATGAGAGTTAAGACCCGGTTAGTTTGTGTCTGCTTCCGATCGCGCGCGCGGCTCCACTCGGCGGATCATACCTTCCTGCGCGACGCTGGCGATTAGCCGGCCATCCTGGAATATCTCGCCGCGGTTGAACCCGCGGCTGCCGCCGGACCAAGGGCTTTCGCAGTGGTACAGCATCCATTCGTCGGCCCGGAACGGCGCGTGGAACCAGATCGCGTGGTCCAGACTGGCGCTTTTGACCTCACCGCGCATCCACGACAGGCCGTGCGGCATGATGCTGGTGCCGAGTAGCTGCATATCCGACAAATACGCGAGCACCGCGCGGTGAATCACCGGATCGTCGGGCAGCGGCGCGCGGGCGCGGAACCACGAGTTCTGCACCGGCTCCTGCGGACCCTCTGTCAGCCAATGACGACCCGTGGCCGCCTTGATTTCGATCGGGCGTGGCTCGGTGAAGAACCGGCGCGCGCGCTCGGGCATTTTCGCGGCGACCTGCTGGCGCAGCACTTCGTCGCTCTCGAGGTCCTCCGGCCGGGGGACCGCGGGAAGCTCCACCCGCTCGTGCTCGAGGCCTGGCTGGTGCTTCTGGAAGCTGGCCGCGAGGTTGAGGATTGGGGTGTCTGCCCCGTCTGGCCCCGGCTGGCTGGCGATGACCCGCCGGTTGGAAAAGCTGCCTCCATCCAACTGACGATCGACGGCGAGTTGGATCGCATGGTCCTCGCTCCCGCCGCGCAGGAAGTACGCGTGCAGTGAGTGCGCAGCGCGATCTTCGTCGACCGTCCGTTCGGCGGCGATCAGCGCCTGGGCGATCACCTGACCGCCGAACACGCGGCCGACGCCGCCTTTCTTGCGCGGGCCTTCGAAGCGATCGCCGCCCAGCGGCACAGGATCGAGCAGTGCGAGCAGGTCAGCGACGAGTTGCTGGCTGGTGGGAGTGTCGGTCATGCGGCAGACCCATTGGGGCAGCCTTACGCGCGCGTCAACGTGCGCCGGTTATTCGCCGCCAGGCACGGAATGCCAGCGCCTTGGCGCGGTTTGTGTGCGGCCAGCGGCGCGGCGGGCGCGGATTGAGGCCGGCCTTGCGCAGCAGCCCGTTCCAGCAACGCGCGTCGGCTTCGGCAAAACTCCAGTCGCTGCGCCAGGTGATCGACAGTGAAATCGAGCTGGCGGGCCCGTTGCGGACGAAATGCGGCGCCATCACCGGCACGGTTACCGCTTCGCCTGGTTCAAGGGCGAATTCGCGGCCACCGGCGGCCAACTCATCGCGCCAGACCAGCTCGCGCGGGCCGCCCGAGTGGTAACTTTCATGGGTGGCATCGGGAGCGAAACGCGCGTCGCCGGCGTGGAACTGGGTCATCACTTTCGAGCCGGTGAGTTGGAGCAGAATGTTGTGCTCTGGGTCGAAATGGTAGGGCGTCACGGCATTGGGGCTGGAGATGAAGACGTAGCCTTGCGGCCGCAGCATGGCGCCGGTCTTGGCTTCGATCTGTGGTCTCAATTCGTCCAGCAGCGCCAGCAGCAGCACCTGGTAGGCAGGGTCCTGCTCGATGTTCTTGAGCACCGCCCAGCTGTTGGAAGTAGCGATGTGCCGGATGGTGTCCTCGATCGCCATGCCGGTTGGTGCAGGCTTGCCATCGACTCCGAGCGGGAGATTGCCGCGGTTATACTCGATCGAGGCGTCGGGCAGACGGGCTGCGAGTGCGGCGAGCGAATCGAGGTTGAGCAAGCTGTGATCGGCCAGCTGATGCCGCAAGATCGTGGGCGTCTCGGGATATGCAGAGGCAAACGTGGTGCGCGCCTCGGTTCCGAAAACAGGAATGTCGAGCGCGGTGAACCCGGTGTGGGCGTCCATCTTACAGTCCCTCGAGCTTGCCGCGCGTCTCGGCGCGAAGAATGACGGAGGCGGCGGCGCGGCGCAGCGGGCCGCCGATGGCGACGCTGACGCGCACGATGCGGCGCTTCTCGCGCCAGATGCGTTCGATCATCGGATGATCGGCTGCGGCGCAGCTATCGGTCCACTCAATATCGCCGCGCGCGAGCAGGTCGAGGTTTTCGCGCTGGAGCAGCACGCCGGGCGAGAACCGGGCGTAACGTTCATCGTAGGTTGTCTTGAAGCTGTAAGCACCGGGCGGGGTGACGAAATTCGCCAACATCGCGATCGGCGCGCCGTCGAGGCTAATGGCGAGCCGTTCCAGGCGACGGTGTTGTGCCGCTCCGCGCAGCGCGTCGGTGAAGAATGTCGCCTTCCGGGGGTTGCATGCGAGCGCCGAGCCTTCGGCGCCCTTCCAGCCGGAGCGTTCGAGGGCGAGGAATGCCTCGCACCATTCTGCCAAACCCACGTCGTCCAAACGGCGCTCAAAGCGAAGCTCGCCCTGCTCAGCCAGCCGGGCGTGCTGGCGGCGCAATTCCTTGCGTTTCTTGCCGCTCATCGAAGCGTCGAAATAGGCCTGCGGAGGAAGGTCGGAAGCCAGCTGTGCGCGATCGAGCCGGTGTACGACAGCATTCGGCCTGTGCTCGATCGCGCAAACGTCTCGCAGGGCGGCGTAGAGCGGGCCATGGGCGGGCAGGTGTTCGAGATGCAGGAACAGCGCGATCCCGGCATGACGGTCGGCCCATGCGAGTAACTCGCGCCAAAACGTGTGCTCGTACCCGGCGGCGACCAGCGGCGCTCCGCAGAAAGCATTGGCATGGAGCCAGTTGGCGATGTGGGGGAAGGGATAGCCTTCGTAATGCCAACTGCGCGCGAGCGGCAGCAGTCCGACCAACTGACCGTCGGTCGTTAAAGTCGCGAGCTGGGTTGCACCAGCAGGATCGAACACCGCGAGTCCGGCCTCAAGGCACCAGCGCTCGGCGAAAGGGTTGGGCTCCGCGGCGCGCGACGCGAGCGCATCCCACCCGGCACGGTCCGCAAAGGCGCGCCAGGGCGCGACCGCGAAATGGGCGGTCGCGTCATTGTCCGGTCGAGCTAGGCTGAGCGGCTGTTCCACCCGGCGCGATTAGCCGAATGGGTTGCAGGAAGCTTTAACGTGCCCAGCAAAAACCCCGCCCCGTATCGAAACGGGGCGGGGTTCTGGTCACCCTTTAACGGGCGTACCGTTTAGCCGGCGCTTTGGGCCGCATAAAGTGCTGCCAACAGCAGCAGCGCGACGATGTTGGTGATCTTGATCATCGGATTGACGGCGGGACCGGCAGTGTCCTTGTAGGGATCGCCGACCGTGTCGCCGGTTACCGCGGCCTTGTGGGCTTCGGAGCCCTTGCCGCCGTGATGGCCGTCTTCGATGTACTTCTTGGCGTTGTCCCACGCGCCGCCGCCCGAGGTCATCGAGACCGCGACGAACAAGCCTCCGACGATCACCCCGAGGAGCAGCGCGCCAAGGGCTGCGAAGCCGTTAGCCTGGCCCGCCACCGCGGTGATCACGTAATACACTACGATGGGTGCGAGCACCGGCAGCAGCGAAGGGACGATCATTTCCTTAATCGCCGCCTTGGTCACGAGGTCCACCGTGCGAGCGTAGTCGGGCTTCGAAGTGCCCGCCATGATGCCCTTGTTGCTGGCGAACTGTTCGCGCACGTCCTTGACCACGTCGCCGGCAGCACGGCCAACCGCCGTCATGCCCATCGATGCGAACAAGTACGGCAGCAGCGCGCCGAGCAGAAGCCCGACGATCACGTACGGGTTCTCGAGGCTGAAATTCACCGTCAGATCGGGGAAAAATTCCCGCAAGTCTGCGGTGAACGCGGCGAACAGCACCAGCGCGGCGAGTCCGGCCGAACCGATCGCATAGCCCTTGGTCACTGCCTTGGTGGTGTTACCAACCGCATCGAGCGCATCGGTCTTTTCCCGAACCGAATCGTCCATCGCGGCCATTTCGGCGATGCCGCCGGCATTGTCGGTGACCGGACCGTAGGCATCGAGCGCGACGACCATGCCGGCCAGTGCCAGCATCGCGGTGGCCGCGTAAGCGATGCCCATCAGTCCGGCGAGCTGGTAGGCGATGATGATGCCGGCGCAGATCACCAGCGTCGGCAGCGCGGTCGCTTCCATGCTGATGGCGAGACCCTGGATCACGTTGGTGCCGTGGCCCGTTTCCGAGGCCTTGGCGATCGAGCGCACCGGACGGTAGTTGGTGCCGGTGTAGTACTCGGTGATCCAGATGATCAGCCCGGTCACGATCAGGCCGAGCAGCGCGCACCAGAACAAGTCCATGCCAGTGAAAGCATCGGTCAGGCTGGTGGTGGTCGCCACGTCGGTGACGGTGGTCGTGGAGGTGCCGCCAAGCGTCGCATTGAGATCGCCGAGCGCAAAGTTCATCGCCCAGAAGATCGCCGGGACCGACAGCACGGCGGTGACAAGGAAGCCCTTGTACATCGCCCCCATGATGTTGGTGCCCTTGCCCAGGCGGACGAAGTAGGTGCCGATGATCGAGGTCACGATGCACACGCCGCCGATCAGCAGCGGTAGCGCCATCATCGCCATCAGGTTGTCTGCGCCCTTCAGCAGCAGCGCGGTAAGCACCATCGTGGCGCCGACGGTGACGACGTAGGTTTCGAACAAGTCGGCGGCCATGCCGGCGCAATCGCCGACATTGTCGCCCACGTTATCGGCGATCACCGCCGGGTTGCGCGGATCGTCCTCGGGGATGCCGGCCTCGACTTTGCCGACGAGGTCGGCGCCGACGTCGGCTGCCTTGGTGAAGATGCCGCCGCCAAGGCGCGCGAAGATCGAGATCAGCGATGCGCCGAAGGCGAGCGCGGTCAGCGCCTGCACGACAGTGCGGTCTTCACCGCCGACAGTATAGCCGCCCGGGCCGATCAGGTACCAGTAGAACACCGCGATCGCGAGCAGCGCGAGGCCGGCCACCAGCATTCCGGTGATCGCGCCCGCTCGGAAGGCAAGGGTCAAGCCGTTCTGCAGGCCGACTTGCGCGGCAGCAGCCGTGCGCACGTTGGAGCGCACCGAGATGTTCATGCCGATGAACCCGGCGACGCCCGACAGCACCGCGCCAATCACGAAGCCCGTGGCCGAGACCGTGCCCAGGAAATAGGCCACCAACACCGCGACCACGACACCGACTATCGCAATCGTGGTATACTGGCGCTTGAGGTACGCTTGCGCACCTTCCTGGATCGCCGCCGCGATCTCCTGCATCCGTTCGTTGCCCGCGCTCGCGCTCAGCACCTGGCGGCTGGTGACGAAGCCATAGACGATCGCCAGAAGCCCGAGAATAATCGAAATGGTTACAAGGTCCACGTAAGTCCCCTCCTGCTTAGTGGATGACCCCGCCGCGCTCCCACGCGCCGGGAAAGGCGGCAGCTATAAGGCAGCGACTCAGGCGCGCAAGCCCGAAACCGCCCCTGTGCCCGGTGCTCAGGCCTGACTGGAAGTCCCGTGCCGATAGCCCAACTGGTCGCCCGGAGGGGGCGGCGCCCCGTCGAGCAGCAGCGGAGCGCTCGCCCGCGCGTGGACTGTGCCGACCAAGTGCGCCCTGACCGGCGGGTGTTGGCCAGCGGGGAGGGTGAACAAAAGCTGGTAGTCGTCGCCCCAGCGCAGCGCCTCGGCGCGGCGATCCTCGGCGGCGGCGATCGGCACCGATCGGGTAGCGATGTCGATCGTCACCCGGCTCGCTTCCGCCAGGCGCGCAGTATCAAGCAGCACGCCGTCCGAGACGTCCATCATTGCGGTGACATGAGGTGCGAGCGCGCGCCCTTCGGCGAGCAGCGGGCGGGGCCGGCGGAAGGCGATGCTGTCTGCCCCGCAACCCTCTTGGAGCGCCTCGAACCCAAGCATCGCTGCGCCGACGGGGCCGGTGATCCACAAGGCATCACCAGGTTGTGCCCCGCTGCGGGCCGGGACCGGCCGGTGCGTCGCGCGCCCCACAGCAGTCAGTCCAAGCGCGCGCGGCGGACCTCCGGACACGGTATCGCCACCGAGCAAAGGCACAGCAAATTCGCCGAGCACGTCGTTGAGCCCAGCTACGAACCGCTCGTCATCCGCACCCAGCATGAACCCGAGCAATACCCCGGCCGGCTGAGCGCCTTTGGCGGCAAGATCGGACAGGTTCACCGCCACCAGTTTCCAGGCGACATCGGCCATGTCCTGTCCGGGCAGCCAGTGGACACCCTCGACCATCATGTCGTGAGTCAGCACCAGCGCTTCGCCGCCGATTTCGAGGACAGCAGCGTCGTCATCCAGATTTCGCGCGGCAGGGTCCCTGGCTAGCCGGCGCAGCGCATCGATGAAGGCAAATTCACCGCTCAGCGCGCGTCTTTCGCCAATGCGTCGAGCACGCCGTTGACGAACTTCGCTTCGCGGTCGTCGAAGAACGCCTTGGCGACATCCACCCATTCGCTGATCGCGGCTGCCACCGGAACGTCGGGCCGGGCGATCAGCTCGTAGGCGCCTGCGCGCAGGATCTGGAGCATGGTCTTGTCGAGCCGCGCGAGAGTCCAGCCTTCAGCGAGCTTGGCGGCCAGAAGGTCATCGATCTCGCTCCGGCGTTCGATCGTGCCGCGGACCAAGTCGTCGAAGAAGGCGACTTCGGGCTCGGCGAATTCGTCCTCGTCGATCGTCTCGCCAAAGCGATGCTGGTGGAATTCATCGAGCAGGCGGGCGGTCGGAGTGGTTTCAAGGTGGTGCTGGTAAAGCGCCTGCACCGCGGCAAGACGGGCAGCCGAGCGGGCCTGGCTGCGGGGGCTGGTGTTCATGTCAGGCGGACCTCGATCGAATTGGCGTGCGCCGGAAGTCCCTCGGCATGGGCGAGCGCGGCGGCCGCGGGGCCGAGCTTGGCGAACGCCGCGGCGTCGAGTTCGATGAAGCTGGTGCGCTTCATGAAGTCGAGCACTGACAGTCCGCTTGAAAAACGCGCGCGGCGGCCGGTCGGGAGCACGTGATTGGGCCCGGCGACGTAATCGCCGATCGCCTCGGGCGCCATTCGGCCGATGAACACGCTGCCGGCGTGACGAATGCCGTCGAGGAAAGGCGCGGCGTCATCGATTGCCAGTTCGACATGCTCGGCAGCCAGCGCGTTAGCCAGTGGAATGGCTTGTTCCAGCCGTTCGACCACGACGATCACGCCATGATCGTCCCAGCTGGTGCGGGCGGTGCGGTTGGTCGCCAGCATGGCGCACTGCACGTCGAGGCGGTCGGCCACTTGATCTGCGAAATCTTCGTCATCGGTGATCAGGATCGATTGTGCATCGGGATCGTGCTCGGCTTGGCTGAGGAGGTCGGCAGCGATCCAGTCGGGATCGTTCTGATTGTCGGCAATGACCAGGATCTCGCTCGGCCCGGCGACCATGTCGATGCCGACGACGCCGAATAACTGGCGCTTGGCTTCGGCGACCCACGCGTTACCGGGACCGGTGATGACGTCGACAGGGGCGATGCGCGTGGTGCCATAGGCGAGCGCGGCAATGGCCTGCGCCCCGCCGATGCGCCACATTTCGTCGACTTCGGCAAGGTGCGCGGCGGCCAGCACCAACGGGTTGGTCTTGCCCTTGGGTGTCGGGGTGACGACGACCAGCCGCTCGACCCCGGCCACGCGGGCTGGAATAGCGTTCATCAGCAGCGACGAGGGATAGGCCGCACGCCCGCCCGGGACGTAGAGCCCGGCAGCATCGACCGGACGCCAGCGCGCACCAAGGCGCACTCCGGCTGAGTCAATTTTGTCGCGGTCGGTGGGGCGCTGGTCGCGATGGTACGCGCGGATGCGGTCGGCGGCGAGTACCAGGGCATCGCGCAAGGTCGGCTCGAGGCCTTCGAACGCCGCCCGGCATTCGTCAGGTGTGATCCGCCAGTCGCCTTCCTCAGTCAGCTGGTGGTCGTCGAAGCGCTGGGTGTATTCAGAAAGCGCGGAGTCACCCTTGGCTTTGACGCGCGCGATGATCGTCGCCACGTCGCTGGCGACGTCGCTCCCGCTTTCGCGGCGGTCCTCGACGATCCGGCGAAAGGCCCTGTCGAAGTCCTTGTCGGTGGTGCGCAGCAGCTTCATATCGCCAACTCGCGGAAGCGCTCTACCAACGCGGCGACGCGAGGATCGGTTTTGAGCGCGGCGCGGTTGACGATCAGGCGCGCGGTTACCTCCATGATCGTGCCGGTTTCGACCAGGCCGTTCTCCACCAGCGTCTTCCCGCTCTCGACCAGGTCTACGATCCGCCCCGCGAGCCCGAGCGCGGGGGCGATTTCCATCGCGCCGTTCAGCTTGACGCATTCGGCCTGCACCCCGTGCGCCTCGAAGTGGCGTCGAGTTACGTTGGGATACTTGGTGGCGACGCGGACGTGGCTCGCGCCGTCGATCGAATCGGCCCCCGCGGCGGGCTCGGCTACTGACAATCGGCAGCGCCCGATGCCCAGATCGACCGGCGCGTAGAGATCCGAATAATCGAATTCCTCGATTACGTCCGATCCGACGATGCCGACTTGCGCCGCGCCGTGGGCGACGAACGTCGCGACATCGAACGCGCGCACGCGGATCAAGCGGAAATCGGGGGCTGCGCAGGCAAAGGCCAGCCGCCGGTCGCCCTTGTCGTGAAAGCCCGCTTCGGGCACCACGCCGGCGCGCGCCATCAGCGGCAGCGCCTCGTCGAGGATGCGCCCTTTGGGGACGGCGAAAGTCAGCGGCTGGGCCATCGCGGCGCGCTTAGGGCGCAGCGCACGAAAGGGCAACGCAGGATGGCGGAAGGCAAGGGCAACGCGACCTACCAGTTCATCGATATCGACGCCAAGGGTGACAGCGCGGTAGCGGCCGCGTTCGCCAACCAGGTTGCCTATTGCCAAAAGGCTCAAGCGCCGATCACCGCGCGGGTCGTGGCTGCAGTCGCGGCGTTGCTCGACGGCGACGAGCCCGGCGCGTTACTTGACCGCATCCGCAAGTGGCAGGGCGCGCCGCTGGCCGACGCTCTGCCGCTGCGTATCGCCGGCGGACTGCACGCGCTGTACCTGTCGGATGCACAGCCCGAACTGGGCGGGATATATCGCGCTGAAGCGGTCGACGATGTCACGCTGGTGCGCGAGGCAATCGCCGCGCACGAGGCGCCGCTGATGGCCTGGCTCGCCGGTCCTCCGCAGACCAATGAGGCGGGACGCTCATCGAACTTCATCGCGGCGATGCTGTGGTTCGCCGAGCAAGGACTGCCAGCGCGGTTCGATTGTCTCGAGATCGGCTCGAGCGCGGGCATCAACCTGATGATCGATCGGTATGGCTACGACCTGGGCGGGGTACGGGTGGGGCCGGACAACCCGGTAATGTCGTTCGCGCCCGAATGGTGGGGCGATCCGCCGCCACGGCAAGCTATAGAGATCGCCAGTCTAAAGGGCTGCGACGTTGCGCCGGTCGACCTGACCGATCCGGAGGAAGCGCTGCGGCTGAAAGCGTATATCTGGCCCGAGCACGCGGTGCGGTTCGAGCGGATGGATGCTGCGATTGCGGCGGCGCAGGCGAAAGCACCGGCGCTCGTCAAGATGAACGCTGCCGAGTTCGTCGAAACCGAGCTGGTTAGGCCGCAGGAGGCCGGCACGACGCGCGTGTTGCTGCACTCTATCGTGTGGCAATACGTGCCCAAGGATCAGCAGGCGCGGGTCATTGCGGCGATGGAGGCAAGAGGGGCGAAGGCTACGGCCGCACGCCCGCTAGCGTGGATCGCGCTCGAGGCGAACCGCGAGACGCATCGCCATGAGATGGTGCTGCGCTACTGGCCGGGCGGGGAAGCGCCAGTGCAACTGGCCGAGGCGCACCCGCACGGTGCGTGGATCAAGTGGAGAGGACGCCCGTCTGATGGCGGCGTTTCTGACCAGCGGATTTAGGACGGTGTCGGGCTGGCGGGCCAGTCAAGCTGGCGCAGGCTCACCAGATCGATCTCTAGCGCATTGCCTGAATTTTCCATCGCGTCGAGAGCAGAACTCATCCGCGCGCCGGCCATCGACAAGCCAAGCTCGTCGGCCAGCCGCAACGCGGCGCACAAATGCAGATACGCCCTTCCGAAATCGGTGAGCTGTTTCATGGGAGGCCTTGCGATCGAACCTGCCGGGGATGTTAGCCACGCTTAGGACAGCGCACAATGGCGCTCGCTTGATTAACCATAAGAAATTGCGGTCAGTCTGTCCGCGCGAGGAAATCGTCGATGGCGGAATTGACCTTCACCGGCGCCTCCCACGGCACGAAGTGGCCGCTGCCCGCGACCGGGACCAGCGTCAGATCTTCGATGATGTCTTCCAACCCTTCGAGGTTTTCGGGCGGCAGGGCGAGGTCGTCCATCCCCCAGATGACCAGCGTCGGGATGGTCAGGTTGGGCAGCGCAGGTGCGGTCCAGCCGGTAGGCACTTCGTATGGTGCATCGAGCGGCGGAATGTCGATCGGGCTCGCGCGGTACCAGTTGAGCATCGCGAAGGCGGCATCGCGATCCTGCCAGTCCTTCAGCAGCTCGGCGCGTTCCTCGGGCTCCATCGCGTCGGCGCTGTCCCACTTTATCTCCTGCAAAAGGATGCCGGCGAGGCCGAACTCACGCACCAGCGCATCGTTCTTCGGATCGCGGAAGCCGCGCATGTATTGGCTCGAGGCGCGCTGGTGCTGGTTGGTATAGAGCAGTTTCTGGAAGATCGCCGGGTGCGGCGCGTTGGCGACTACCGCGCGGGTGACACGCCCATTCATCTGACCGGCGATCGCGGTACCCCAGGCAATGGCACCACCCCAGTCGTGGCCGAGCACGGTGAACGTGTCGATGTCGAGCGCGTCGGCGAGCTGAAACACGTCGCCGATCAGCTTGTCGGGGGTATAGTCGGATACTTCCGCCGGCTTGGACGATCCGCGATAGCCGCGCTGGTCGGGCGCGATGCAACGGTAGCGGTCGGACAGATGCGCGACCTGGTGGCGCCAGGTGCGGTGGCTTTCAGGAAAGCCGTGGAGGAAGATCAACGCCGGCGCGTCGGTCGGGCCCTCATCCACGCAATCGAGCGCGATGCCGTTTTCGAGCGTGACCCGGTTCATGCGTCTTCCCCCTTCATCCGCTCGATATAGCCGCGCGCGACCATGTCGGCGACCTGATCGAACAGCGCGTCCGGCGTTCGCCGCGCTTCGCCCATCGCCTTTTCCGCGCCTTGCGCGACGATGATCTCGCGTTGCCCGGCGGCGATTCCGTCGAGCATCTCGGCTGCGGCAACGTCGGGCTCGATGCCTTCGTCGATGACCTTGTCGCTGCGTCCGCGGGGACGGCCGTCGGCGGTCAGCGCGTTGCGGCTGACGTCGGTGCGGATCGATCCGGGGTAGATCGCGTGGACCGTGACCCCGCTCTGCGACAGCTCGGCGCGCAGGGCGTCGGCATATCCAGCGAGGCCGAACTTGGCGGCGCTGTAAGCGGTGCGCATCGGGACCCCGACTTTGCCCGCAATGGAGGAAATGAACGCCAGCGCGCCGCTGCCGCACGTGCTCATTGGCTGGATCAGAGATTGGGCGAAGGCGATCTGCGCGATCAGATCGACCTCGATGATCTCGCGGTAGACCGCCATTTCGGTTTCCATCGCTGCCGAGCGTTGCGAAATGCCGGCGTTGGCGACGGCCAGATCGACGGTACCCTTCCAAGCCAACGCTTTGCCCGCGGCCTGTGCTAGCGCCGCCTCGTCGCGCACGTCGAAAGGAAGGATCAGCGATTCGCCCGCGAGCGAATCAGCAACCTCACCCAGCCGCGCGTTGTCGCGTCCCGACAGCACGACATGCCCGCCTCGCCGCGCCCATTCGCGCGCCAGCGCCGCGCCGATCCCGCTCGATGCGCCAGTAATCCAGGCGACTTTTCCGTCAATGCTCATGGGTAGCTCACCGTCTTGGGTTGATCGGGGATAGGAATGAACTCGTCGTTGTCGCCGGGCACCAGCGGAAAGCGACCCGCGCGCCAGTCGTCCTTGGCCTGGTCGATCCGTTCGCGGCTCGAGCTGACGAAATTCCACCACACATGACGCTTGGTCAGAAACGCTTCCCCGCCCATCAGCATCACCCGCCCGCCGAAGTCGGATGCGAGCTTCATCGCGCCACCCGGTGCGAGCACTGTGAGCACGTAAGGGTCAAGCGGCTGACCATCGATCGACGCTTCGCCGCCGACCAGCATCACCGCCCGCTCATCGGCTGACGCGTCGATCGGGATCGCTCCGCCGGCGTCGAGCACGATCTCGGCGTAGATGGTGTGCGATTGGCAGGTCGTCGGCGCCGCGGCGCCCCATAACTCGCCCATGATCACGATCGCCTTGGCGCCGCCCGCCTCCACCGTCGGGAGGGCGGTCTGCGCCTCGAACGCCGGGGCGATCTCCTCGGCCCCGTCGGGCAGCGCGAGCCAGGTCTGCATGCCGTAGAGCTTGCCGGTGCCATCGCGTTCGCCGTGGGGCGAGCGCTCGGAATGAACAATCCCGCGTCCCGCCGTCATCAGATTAACCTGACCCGGGCGGATTGTGGCGAACGTGCCGAGGCTGTCGCGATGCTCGATCGCCCCTTCGAACAACCAGGTTACCGTGGCGAGGTTGATGTGCGGATGCGGGCGCACGTCCATTCCCGCGCCGATGGCGAGGGTTGCGGGCCCGAACTCGTCGACGAAGATGAACGGACCGACCATCGTGCGCTCGGGGCTCGGCAGCACACGGCGAACCTGAAACTGGCCGAGGTCGTGCGTGACCGGGGCGACGACCTGCTCGATCAAACGTCTGCTCCTGCTGTAAACTGCCAGTCGCCCGAGCCTCGCCTACCGATGCCCGAATGACAACCTCGCTGAGCGTGGTGGACGACTTCCTGATGTTCTTCGAGCAAGGGCGTTAGCACTCACCCGGCGGGCCGGCCTTGATCGCGAGCGCGTGGACCCGGTCGCCGGGTATATTGCCCAGCGCGGCATTGACCATCCGCTGGCGTTCCAGCCGCGACTTGCCGGCGAACGCCTCGCTCTCGATAACCACCGTGAAATGCGATTCGCCGCTGCCGTCGTCGCCTGAATGTCCGTGATGCTTCGCGCTGTCGTTGATCACCTCGATTCGCGAGGGCATGAAAGCCTGCCTGAGCAGTGTTTCCATCTCGGATTGCAATGTACCGGCCATGGCGCAGTTTTGGGGGTTCACATGCGGGTTGTCCATTCCCATCCTTAGCGGCGTGAAGCAGTCAAGGTTCCATGGCCGGGTCGAGTGCGAGGATCGCCAGTGCGAAGCGGTCGGCTGCGACGAGCAGGGCGAGTTTCGCGCGCCGAAAAGCCGCGAACCGGGGTTCGATGGGCCGGGCGACTGGCGCTGGTTCTGCCTCGACCACGTTCGCCTGTTCAACTCGAGCTACAACTGGTTTCAGGGCATGAGCGCCGAGGAAATCGTCGAGGCGCAGCATCCTGCCGCCGGGTGGGCGTCGTCCTCCAGCACCACCCGCACGTTTCGCGCCGACGCAGGGGTCGGAGCCGCACCGCGATGGTCCGATTTCGACGACCCGCTCGACGCGATCGGAGCGCGCGCGGAGGGAATTCGCCGCCGTGCCCAGAACCATGCGACCGCATCACGATTCACGTCCGACGAGCGTGCCGCGCTCGACACCCTCGGATTGCAATCCGATCTCGACCGCGGCGGGCTGCGCCGGCGGTACACCGAACTGGTGCGGCGCTACCATCCTGATCGCAACGGCGGCGATCGATCGCATGAGGGGCGGCTGACGCGGGTGGTGGAAGCTTATCAGGTCTTGAAGAAGAGTGCCGCGCTCGCCTAACCGGGTGGCATGAAATCTTTTTTCCCGCTCGCTCTTGTCGCCGCGCTCGCCGCGACTCCCGCCGCTGCCGACACCCTGGTCGACAACATACAAGGGGAATCGGTCGACCGGCAGGGCCAGGTCACGCGCTTCACCGGCATCTGGATCGACGATGACGGCCGGGTAAAGCAGCTGCTCCAGCGCAAGGACAAGCGCCCCCCTCGCACCGATTTCGCGGTCGATGGCAAAGGCGCGGTGGTCATCCCCGGACTGATCGATTCGCACCTTCACATCATGGAGCTGGGCTTCGGTGCGCTGACGCTTGACCTGACCGAGACCCGCTCGCTGGCCGAGGCGCAGGCGAAGATACGCCAGTACGCTGTGCAGTTTCCCGAACGGAAGTGGATCATCGGGCGGGGGTGGAACCAGGAAACATGGGGTCTTGGGCGTTTCCCGACTGCGGCCGAGCTCGATGCGGCGGTAGCCGATCGGCCAGTCCTGCTGTCGCGGGTCGATGGGCACGCGCAGTGGGCCAACAGCACCGCGCTGGCCGCTGCCGGCATAACCGCGCAGACGGCCGATCCGGCTGGCGGGCGGATCGAGCGCGTGGCCGGCTCGCGCAAGCCGGCCGGGGTGTTGGTCGATAATGCCAAGGAGCTCGCCGAACGCGTCGTTCCCGCGCCTCGGCCCGACGATTACGACCTTGCGCTGACCAAGGCGCAGGAAATCCTGCTCGCCAAAGGCGTCACCGCGGCGGCCGACATGGGCACCACGATCGAAGCCTGGCAGAGCTTTCGCCGCGCGGGCGATCTCGGCTGGTTGCGTGTCCGGATCATGTCGTACGCTTCGGGCGCGGACGCGATGGAGCTGATTGGCGGCCCGGGCCCGACCCCGTGGCTTTATGCCGACAAGCTGCGGATGGGCGGGGTCAAGCTGTACATGGATGGCGCGCTGGGTTCGCGAGGGGCTTGGCTCAAGGCGCCTTATGCGGACGATCCGAAAAATACTGGCCTCCCGCTATTGCGCGGGACCCAGTTGCGTAATCTGATGAGCCGGGCGGCGCTCGACAAGTTCCAGGTCGCGGTCCACGCGATCGGCGATGCCGCCAATGCCGAAGTGATGTCGGCCGTCGAGGAGCTGTCGCTGACCTATACCGGCGATCGGCGGTGGCGGATCGAGCACGTGCAGATCGTCGATCCGGCGGACATTGCGCGGTTCGGCAAAAACGGCGTGATCGCCTCGATGCAGCCGGTGCATGAGACCTCGGACCGCTTGATGGCCGAAGCGCGGCTTGGGCCGAACCGGCTGCAGGGAGCTTACGCCTGGCGCTCGATCGCGGGGACTGGAGCGCCGCTGGCGTTCGGGTCCGATGCTCCGGTCGAAGCGCCCGACCCGTTCGCCGGGATGGCGGCGGCAGTCAGCCGTACCGGGCCCGACGGGCAGCCGTTCGGCGGCTGGATGCCTGGCGAGACGGTCAGCCGCGAGGCTGCGCTTGCCAGCTACACTGCCCAAGGGGCCTATGCCGGCTTCGGCGAATCCCGCTTCGGCCAGCTCAAGCCGGGTATGCGGGCGGATTTTTTGGTGGTCGACCGCGATCCACTAACGGTTGCGCCGCAAGATTTGCGCGCCACGCGGGTGCTACAGACGTGGGTCGGGGGCGAGCGCGTCTTCATCGCGGGCGCGGAAACGGTTTCCGGCGAGCGCCGTTAACCGAATATAAACCGCCTCCCGCTCATGGACGGCGCTTCCGCTGTCCACTCAACTGGGTCGGCGGACGAAATTTGGTCGGACGAGCCGGGAACCGACTCGTTCGACGCGGCTTTCCTAGCCGACGTGGTGTTTGAAATGCAAAGCGTTGCTCAATTGCAGCAGATACTTATCGAATGATCTCGCACTGGGGTTTCATTGAGAACCCGCAAAAACGGGGTTGCCTGACTCACGGCCTTGGCTTAGGGCAGCCGCGACGAATTAAAAGACAAGCGCTTCGAGGAGATATTTATGAAGTTCCGTAATCTTGCCGCTGCCGCCGCAGCCATGACGCTTGTGGCGGCTCCGGTCGCCGCACAGACCGCTCCCCAGCGCGCCGCCGCTCCGACTGAAGAGGGCAGCGAATTGGCGAGCTCGTGGGTCATCGCGTTTTTCGCGCTCGCCGCGGTCATTGCAGCGATCTACATCGCCACCAAGGACGACAACGATCCCGTCAGCTCGTAAGTTCTGACGCCAGACGAAATTAAGCGGGGCCTGCGGGCCCCGCTTTTTTTGTGTTCCGAGCTCGCCGGGCCTGGCCGTGCTCAGGTGGGCCTCGCTTGGTAGTTGCTAAACTGTCGCGTGCAATTCATCGCGGGCCGATGGAAATGTTCAGCGGGCTTTTCAACGCCGAAGTGCTGTCGAACTGGGTGCTCACAAGGGCGCACCCCGGTTGGCTGGGGTTGCGCTATCGCGATCATGGACCGGACTGGGTCGAACTCGAATTGCCGTGGCGCCCCGATCTTGTTGGTGACGAGCGGCGGCCAGTGCTCGCTTCCGGGCCGATCGTCAGCCTGATGGACATGGCTGCCGGCATGTCCATCTGGGCTGCCAATGGTGAATTCCGGCCGGTGGCGACGCTCGATCTGAGGGTCGACTACATCCGCCCTGCGCGCGAACGTGCTTCGGTTATCGGCCGGGTGACTTGTTATCGCCAAACGCGTTCAGCGGCCTTCGTCCGCGGAGCCGCGCACGACGGGGACCCGGCTGATCCGATCGCGACAATCGCCGGGGTGTTCATGACACTTGACCCGGCGCGCATGAAATGACCGCCGGTCTGACCGCCTACGCCCGCGCGATGGGTATCTCATTTGCCGAGACGGCTGGAGCTGGAACCCCCGTGCTCGAGCTGGCTTTCCGGCACGAGTTGGAAGGTCGCCCTGGCGCCTGGCATGGCGGTGCGATCGCCGGTTTGCTCGAGACCGCCGGGTACGCGGCGCTTGGTGGTCAGCTGGCCGCGCTCGGCCGCGATCCACTGCTCAAGCCGATCAATATCACTGTCCAGTACCTCTCGACCGGCCGCCCGCAGATCAGTTACGCGCGCGCGCGCATCGTGCGTCTCGGACGGCGCAACGCCAACTTGGCGGTCGAAGCCTGGCAGGACGATCCCGCCAAACCGATCGCAAGCGCGATGATGAATATCCTGATGGTTGAACAGACAGGCTAAGGGCCGCCGGTCGGGGCCGCAGACGGCCCGGGCGTGGTCGGCGCTGAAGGTTCCACGCGCAGACCGTCGCGGCCGAGTCTGACTTCGATCGGCAGGCCCTGGACATCGGTCGAAACGGTGACGCCCTCGCCGCCGATCCGCACGCGCGAACGGTCGTCGATCGGGAATTCGGCAGTCGGGATGGCATCGGGGCCGGGCACGTCCATCGGTTCGACCGGAGTCCCCGGATCCTCGCTCGCTCCGGGTGCCGGGGCGGGCCGGGCGGCGGCCTTGCCGAGCGCGCGGGCCATGAAGTCGCGCCAGATACGCGCCGGCACGCTGCCGCCGGTCACGCCGTTCAGCGGGGTATTGTCGTCGTTGCCGACCCATACCCCGACCACCAGATCGCCTGCGTAGCCGACAAACAGCGCGTCGCGGTAATCCTGGCTGGTCCCGGTCTTGCCGTAAGCGGGCATCGAAAGACGCGCGGCGCGCCCAGTGCCGCGGTTGACCGCCGCGCGTAGCAGTTGCTCGATCTCGTCGTGCGTGCGGCCGGACAGGCTTTCGTGCTTGCTCCACTCCCAAGCGCGAGCGAGCCAGCCTTGATCAGGCGTGGCGAACGCGCGCGCGCGGACGGGGAAGTCGTTGCCCGCGACCCCGGCGTAAGCGCTGGTCAGTTCGAGCAAGGTCATCGTCGAAGTCCCCAGCGCGAGGCTCGGGTCGCCCTCGGCCAGCGGCGAGCGCACCCCGAGGTCGCGCGCGGTGGCGATGACTTTGTCGCTGCCAACGGTCTGGAGAAGCCGCACGGCGGCAACATTGCTCGACCGCGCGAAAGCGTCCTCCAGCGTGATCGATTCGGAATAATTGCCCGCGGCGTTCTTGGGCCGATAGCTGCCGGCGGTGATCGCGCGGTTGTCGATCCGATCGTCGGGCGCCATCCCGTTGCGAAACGCGGCGAGCCAGACGAACAGCTTGAAAGTCGACCCCGGTTGCCGCCGCGCTTGGGTCGCGCGGTTGAATGGCGAGCGTGCATAGTCCTTGCCGCCGATCATTGCGACGACCTCGCCGTTGGGGCGCATCGCCACCAGCGCGACTTGCGCCTGGCCGGGGACCCGTGCGGTTACGCTGCGGGCGATCGCCTGCAGCCGCGAATCGAGCGTAGTGGTGAGCGTCTGGCCGCCGTACCCGGCCTCGGCCAGTTGGCGGCCCTGCGGCAGCGCCCAGTCGGCAAAATAGGTACCGGTCGGCAGCGCCTTGTCGGGCCGGACGTCGAGCCGGGGCGGACGCATCGCGCGCGCTTCGGCATGCGAAAGGTAACCCATCGCCTCCATCGAGCCGACCACCAGCTTCATGCGCCTGGCTGCGCGGTCATAATGCTTGGTGGGCGCATAGCGCGAAGGCGCCTGCACAAGCCCGGCCAGCATCGCGGCCTGATCGGGCTTGAGACGCTCCGGCTGGCGATAGAAGTAGTGCAGCGACGCGGCGCGCAAGCCATAGACGTTGTCGCCGAAATAAGCGTTCGACAGGTAGCGTTCGAGGATCTCGTCCTTGGTCAGCCATGCTTCGAGCCAGAACGCGATCAGCATCTCGCGCGCCTTGCGGGTCAGCGTCTGCTCTGGGGTGAGGAACGTGAACTTCGCGAGTTGCTGGGTGATCGTGCTGCCGCCGCCGTATCCGGTCCACGCCGCGCGCGCCATGCCGCGCGGATCGATTCCCAAGTGGCTGTAGAACCGCCGGTCCTCGATCGCGAGGAAGGCCTGGACCACGTGCTCGGGCAGCTTCTTCACTTTGACCGGCTCGCCGATCACCGCGCCGTTGCGCGCGATCGGGGTGCCGTCGCTCGCCAGCAAGGTCAGTTGGGGCGCAGCGATCGGCTGGAGCGATTTCGACAGCGGAGCGGTGATCGCCAGCCAGGCGACGGCGACCATGAACAGCGCGATCAGCGCGGCGACTGCGCGGACGATCCACCAGCGCCGGCGGCGGCCGAACCACGCGCCGTCGTTCGTATCGGTCCCGGCGATACGCCGGTCCCAATCGTCGAACTTGGCGGCTACCGCCTCATCGTCGCCGAATGCCTCGTGCAACGCGAAATAACCCGCGTGCGGGGCAGGCTCGGGAGCGGGCTTGGGACGAGACCAGAGAAACGCCATCAGCGGTGTATTAGCACTTCAACACAGCGCTTCAAGAAGTCAGTTTTTGCCGACGACGCTCTCAGGCAGATCGACGCCGAACACGCGCTGGTAGTATTCGGCCACGAGAACTCGCTCGGCCTCGTCGCACTTGTTGAGGAACGTCACGCGGAAGGCGAACCCGACATCACCGAAGATCGCTGCGTTCTGCGCCCAGGTCATCACCGTGCGCGGGCTCATCACCGTCGATATGTCGCCTCCGATGAAACCCTGACGGGTCATATCGGCCACCTTGACCATGTCGCCGATAACCTTGGCACTTGTGCCGGGACTCTTGGCCGCGACGATCGCCTGTTCGGTCTTGGCGGGCAGGTAGTTCAACGCGACGACGATGTTCCAGCGATCCATCTGACCCTGGTTGATCGCCTGGGTGCCGTGGTAAAGTCCGCTGGTGTCACCGAGACCGACGGTGTTGGCGGTCGCGAACAGGCGGAAGCCCGGATCGGGGCGGATCACCCGGTTCTGGTCGAGCAGGGTCAGCTTGCCCTGCTGTTCGAGCACACGCTGGATCACGAACATAACGTCGGGCCGGCCGGCATCGTATTCATCGAACACCAGCGCCACGGGGTGCTGCAGTGCCCACGGCAGCAAGCCTTCGCGAAACTCGGTCACCTGCAATCCGTCGCGCAACACGATCGCGTCGCGGCCGACGAGGTCGATACGGCTGATGTGAGCATCGAGGTTGATGCGGATCGTTGGCCAGTTGAGTCGCGCGGCGACCTGTTCGATGTGGGTCGACTTGCCGGTGCCATGATAGCCCTGGACCATTACCCGGCGGTCGTGCGCGAAGCCGGCCAATATGGCCAGCGTGGTATCCGGATCGAACACATAGCCTTCGTCGATGTCCGGCACGCGCGGATCCGCGCGCGAAAAGGCGGGAATTTTCCAGTCGACGTTGACCCCGAAAACCTCGCGCGCATCGACGGTGGTGTCGGGAGCGGCGAGCAGGGTGCGCTGGGTGGTGTCGGGGCTGTCGGTCATGTCGTTCATTGCGCGGAACGCCTATACGCGGGGGGCACGGCCCGCAAGCGTCCTTGCGAGCAACTTATCTTGCCCCGATAACAGCCGCGATGCTCCTGCCTTCACCCACCGATATGATCCGCCGCCGCCTGGTCGGGCGCGTGCGCGGGGTGCTCAACGACGCGGGCGGCGGGCAGCAGCCGGTGGCGCTATCGGACGAGGCGCTTTTCAACCGCGATTCGCCGATCCGGATGGTCCATTCAGGGGTGGTGTCGATGATGGTCGGCGGGATCCGATCGCTGCTCCTGCAGATGCTCCACCCGCATGCGTTGCAAGGTGTCCTCGATCATTCGGATTTCCGCGCCGACATGCACGGCCGCTTGCGCCGCACGGCCCGGTTCATCGCGGTGACCACGTTCGCGCAAGCGGGCGATGCGATGGCGGCGATCGAGCGGGTCAACCGGATCCACTCCGCGGTCAGCGGGACCTTACCCGATGGTGCGCGCTATTCGGCAACCGACCCGCGTACGCTGGCATGGGTTCACGTGGCCGAAGCCACGAGCTTTCTCCAAGCTTACCTCACTTACGTGCGGCCTGGCATGCCGTTAGCCGAACAGGACGAATACTTCCGCCAGTTCGCGGTCATCGCGCGCGCGCTGGGGGCCGACCCGGCGCCCGAAAGCCGCGCCGAGGCCGATGCGCTGATTGCCGAACTGCGGGGCGACCTGGCGACCAGTGAGCCGGCGCGCGAGATCGCGCGGCTCGTCCTGGCTCAGCGGCCCGAAGGGGCGCCGGTCGCGGTGCAGCGTATGCTCACTACCGCCGCTGTCGACCTGCTCCCACCGTACGCGCGAACGATGCTGCAGTTGCAGCGGTCGCTGGTCGGCGCGCTGCCAGCCCGCCTCGCCACGCGGACGATGTCCGAGACGCTGCGCTGGGCCTTTCGTCAGCGCTAGGCCAGTTTGGGAGGCAGGGCGAACAGCGCAGCGTAACGCATCGCGAGGCCGCGATTCCCCTCGATTACCAGGCCTGCATCCTGCTCAAGTTGATCCCACGGGACGCCTGCATAGAGACCGGCCGAAACCGCCGACGCAATAGGAGCGCGGAACACCACGTCGGCGTCAGCCGCGTCGGTGCGCCGGATCGGGAGGCGGCCGTGATCGGGCTCGGCAACGAAGCATTCATCGCCGATGACGAACCCGACCCTGCCCTTCACCGCGCCGACGTTGCGCTTGTCGACCAGGGTTCGCATCGACAGCATCAACGATACCGGGGAGAGGGGCAGAGTAGGATCGTGCGCGGTCGATTGCGCTGCCCACCGGCCCAATTCCTGGATCAGCGGCTCGGCCGCGTACCCCCACGGCGTCAGTTCATAGACTTGCGCCTTGACCGGCGATGGCAGTTGCCGGCGCAGCAGGATACCGGTCTTTTCGAGCCAGGCGAGCCGCTCGGTCAGCGTCTTTGCGCTGATTCCGGGCAGACTGGCGCGAATATCGGAAAACCTCCGCGCGCCCAGCATGAGCTCTCGCACCACCATCAATGTCCACCGCTCGCCGATCAGCTCCATGCCGAACGCAGTTCCGCACGCGTCGGCATACCATCGGCCATGCGCTTGATTTTCAACAATACTATCTTTTGGTAACTTCATGGTTGCTTTTAGTAACTCAGCCGATCAAGCTACGCAAGTTCGATTCGCTAGCGTTGGGAGAGAGCCAAATGGCCAGGATGATTTTCGTGAACCTGCCGGTCACCGACTTGGCGCGGGCGGAGGCGTTTTACACTTCGCTGGGTTTTACCAAGAACCCCGCTTTCTCCGATCAAACGGCTATCTGCATGGTGTGGTCGGACACGATCCACGCGATGCTCCTCACTCACCCCAGGTGGGCGGAGTTCACCACTCGGCCGATACCTAGCGCCGGGTCGAGCGAAGTTATGCTGGCGCTGAGTTTTGATTCCCGCGGCGAAGTCGATCGCGTGACCGACGCAGCTGCCGCGGCTGGCGGTACTGCCGACATCAATCCGAAACAGGAGCACGGCTTTATGTACGGGCGGGACTTTCTCGATCCCGACGGCCACATCTGGGAGGCCTTCTGGATGGACCCAGCTGCCGCCGCCCAAGGCCCGGATACGGCAACTGCAGGGTAGGGGAGGAATGCCATGTCGATGATCGATCCAGCCGCCGATATCGAGATTACCGCGTTCGAATGGGTGCCCGAATTCGCGCGCGGGTTCGTTCGCGACTTGCGCCCGCGCTGGGCCTGCGAGGAAGCCGGGATCGGCTATCGCGAACGGCTGATCAGTGCGGTCGAGCGGCCGGCATGGTACTTCGACGAACAACCCTGGGGCCAGGTGCCCGCGATGCGCGACGGCGATATCCACGTGTTTGAAAGTGGCGCGACGTTGTTGCGCCTCGGCGAGAAGAGCCAGGTGCTGTTGCCGACGGGCGGCCAGCAGCGCGCCGACGCCATTTCGTGGCTGTTTGCCGCATTCAATTCGGTCGAGCCGGCGCTGTTCGAATTCACCAACGTCAACGTGTTCGCGCGCGACAAGGAATGGGCGCAGCTGCGCCGGCCGAGCCTGGAAGAATTCATTATCCGCCGCCTGGCGCCGTTGGAAAAGCGTCTGGCCGAGCAGGACTGGCTGGGCGAGGCTTTCACGATCGCCGACATTGCGATGGTCACTACCCTGCGGGAGATCGAAAAGACCGATCTGATGAGCAGCCACCGTGCGGTCGAAGCTTACGTGGCGCGCGGCATGGCGCGCCCCGCATTCGCCCGCGCGATGGACGACCAGCTCGCCAAATTCGATGCTCACACGCCATCATAGCTACAAGGAACCTGATCCATGACCACGAATGACGAGCGCGGAGCCTTCATCTGGTACGAACTGGCGACTACCGACATCGCGGGCGCCAAGGCGTTCTACGATGCGGTCGTCGGCTGGACGATTGACAGCGAAAGCGCGATACCCGGCGGTGCGATGGACTACCGCATGATTGGCCGCTCGGATGGCGGCCGCGCGGGTGGGGTGATGCAATACGGGCCCGACGCGATCGCCGGCGGCGCGAAGTCCCGCTGGTTCGGATACGTCCAGGTGGCCGACGTCGATGCGGCCGCGGACAAAGTGGTCGATGCCGGTGGCGCGCTCCACATGGGACCTGTCGATATGGCAGGCGTCGGGAGGATGGCGATGGTCGCCGATCCACAAGGCGCGATGATCTATCTGATGAAACCCACTCCGCCGGCGGATAATCCCGACGCGAAAAGCGACGTCTACAACTTCGAAAAGGCCCAGCACGTGCGCTGGAACGAGCTGTGGACGTCCGATCAGGCGGCAGCGGTCGCTCTGTATGGTGAGTTGTTCGGCTGGACGCAGGAGGGCGCGATGCCGATGGGCGCGATGGGCGACTATCTGTTCATCCAGCACGACGGGGGCGGGATCGGCGCGATCGGCAGGGCGCAGCCCGGCGGCGAGGGAGCGCGCTGGCAGTATTTCCTCGGCGTCGACGACATCGATCGTGCGATCAAGGCGGTGAACGATGGCGGCGGCGAGCTGATCGGCGATCCGCAGCAGATCCCGGGCGGCGAATTCACCGTCTACGGCCATGACCCGCAAGGCGCCACTTTCGGCCTCGTCGGCCCGCGCAAGGAGTAACTTGCATGTCCCTCAAGAACACAATCTGCATCTGGTTCGAAAAGGACGCGCGCGCGGCGGCAGAATTTTACGCCGCGACGTTCCCCGACAGCAGGGTCGGCACCGCGATGATCGCGCCGAGCGACTTTCCCGGCGGCAAGGAAGGCAACGAACTGACGGTCGAATTTACCGTCGTTGGAATTCCGTGCGTCGGCGTGAACGGCGGTCCCCAGTTCAAGCAGAGCGAAGCCTTCAGCTTCCAGATCGCAACCGACGACCAGGAAGAGACCGACCGCTACTGGAGCGCCATCGTTGGCAATGGCGGCGCTGAAAGCCGATGCGGCTGGTGCAAGGACAAGTGGGGTCTCAACTGGCAGATCACCCCGCGCGCCCTGACCGAAGGTATGGCCGACACCGACCCGGCGGCGCGCAAGCGAGTGTTCGAAGCGATGATGGAAATGGGCAAGATCGAAATCGCCGCGATCGAAGCCGCGCGCAAGGGGGACTGAGGCGATGGCGCGCAAGATTACCGGCGCGGCCTTCCTCTCGCTCGATGGCGTGATGCAGGCTCCGGGCGGGCCGACCGAGGACACCCAGGGCGGCTTCGATGAAGGCGGCTGGATGTTCAAGATATGGGATCCGGGCATCGAACTCATGCTCGGCTCGGTGTTCTCGGGCGATTACGACCTGCTCCTCGGCCGGCGCACTTACGATATCTTCGCCGCCTTCTGGCCTTACGCTGAAGGCGAGAACAAGCCGATGAGCGAAGCGTTCGACCGGGCGAACAAGTACGTGCTCACGCGCGGCACCCAGCCGCTCGAATGGCAAAACAGTCACCGACTGTCGGGCATCGATGACGTAGCCCGGGTCAAGGCCGAGGAAGGCTCCGACATCATCATACAGGGTTCGGGCACGATCTATCCCGATCTGCTGGCCGCGGGCCTGATCGACGAACTGGTCCTGATGATCTTCCCGGTCACGCTGGGATCCGGGAAGCGGCTGTTTGGTGGAGGCACCCCGGTTGGCAAGCTCGAGATGATCGATCACCGGGTGACCGACAAAGGCACCGTGATCGCTACCTATCGCCCCGACGGCGCGCTTCCGCCATATCCGGCGGAGGGCCCGATACCCGGCACCAGCGGACGCGAGGTCGAACGGCAACGCAAGATGAAGGCAGGCACCTGGTGATGCTCAAGCTCTACGGCCACCCGTTCTCGTCCTATACGTGGAAGGGCCTGATCCCGCTTTATGCTAACGGCACCCCGTTCGAATTTTTCTCGGTCGACCCCGGCAACCCGGACAATGGCGCGTTCGTCGCGGGCGCGCATCCGGCGGGCAAGTTCCCCGTGCTGGTCGATAATGACATGACGGTAATCGAGGCCACTTCGATCGTCGAATACCTCGCTGCGCACCATCCCGGACCGGCGCCGCTGATACCGTCCGATCCCGCGGAGGCGGTCATTGCCCGGATGCTCGACCGGGTGTTCGACAACTATGTGATGAACACCGCGACGCGTGTGGTCATCGCATTCATGGTCGGTAATGGAGCGCCCGATGCTGCCGAGGTGGAGGATGCCAAGGCCGGCCTTCGCCGCGCCTACCGCTGGCTCGATGATTGGCTCGGGCAGAACGAACTGCCGCCGCACGTCAGCCTGGTGAGCTGCGCCGCCGCGCCGGCATTGTTCTATGCCGACTGGATCGAGCCGATCCCGGATGATCGTCGAAGGCTCAAGCAATTGCGCGCCGAGCTGCTGGCGTTGCCCGCCGTCTCGCGCTGTGTTGAAGAGGCGCGCCCGTTCCGCAGCTACTTCCCACCGGGCGCACCCGACCGCGATTGACCTGCACGAGGAGAGGACTTGTGGCCGAGTACACGTTCTACACCAACCCGATGAGCCGTGGTCAGATCGCGCGCTGGGCGCTGCATGAAGCCGAGGCCGATTATGAGCAGGTGCTAATCGATTGGCAGGACAAGGGCGCGCTCCTCGCGGTCAACGCGATGGGCAAGGTACCGACGATCGTTCACCACCACGGCGGCCACGACCACACCGTGACCGAGGCGGCGGCGATCTGTCACTACCTCGCGGAGACGAGCGCCCCGACGTTGCTTCCTGGATCGCACGAGAAGGCGAGCTATTTCCGCTGGCTTTTCTTTGCAGCCGGGCCGCTCGAGCAGGCCATCGTCGCCAACAGCATGAACTGGGAAGTGCCGCCTGAGAAGGAAGGCATGGCCGGGTTCGGCAGCTACAGCCGGACGGTCGACGCGCTCGACGGCTGGCTGGCGGACCATGCCTTTGTCTGTGGAGACCGCTTCACGATGGCCGACGTCTATGTCGGCAGCGCGGTCGACTGGGGACTGATGTTCGGCTCGCTGCCGGGCCGCGCCAGCTTCGATGCTTACGCGGGGCGCTTTCGCGAGCGCGAAGCGTACAAGGCGGGCAAGGCGATCGACGCGGGCCTGATTGCACAGATGCAGGCGAAAAGCTGATTCGCCGGCGGTTGTGAGGCTGGTTTCCCTAGCGTCCGAATTGGCTTAGGGCGCGCGAGCTATGAGCCAGACCGCAACCGCCCGCCCCACAGCCGCAGCCGAGCTGCCTCTGAAGATCGACGATGTCCGCCAAGCCGCCGAGCGGATCGCTGGCGCGGTGGTGCGCACGCCCACGATGCATTCGCAGACGCTGTCAAACATCGTCGGGACGGAAATCTGGCTCAAGTTCGAGAACCTCCAGTTCACCGCCGCCTATAAAGAACGCGGTGCGCTCAATGCGCTGCTCCAGTTGACCGACGAGCAGCGCAAACGGGGTGTGATCGCGGCATCTGCCGGAAACCATTCGCAAGGGCTGAGCTATCACGGGACCCGTCTCGGGGTGCCGGTGACCATCGTCATGCCGCGCACCACGCCGAGCGTGAAAATCATGCAGACCGAGAGCGTCGGCGGCAACGTCGTGCTCGAAGGCGAGACTTTCGATGATGCCTACGCGCGCGCTCGGGAGCTCGAACAGGAACTGCACCTCACTTTCGTCCACCCGTTCGACGATCCGCACGTGGCCGCGGGGGCGGGCACCGTCGCGCTCGAGATGCTCGCCGACGCGCCGGAGATCGATTGCCTGGTGGTCCCGATCGGTGGCGGCGGGCTGATCAGCGGCATGTCCACCGTCGCCAAGGCGCAAGACAAGCCGCTTGAGGTGATCGGCGTCGAGGCCGCGCTGTACCCGTCGATGTACGCCCGCATCCACCACCAGCAGATGCCATGCGGCGGCGATACGCTGGCCGAAGGGATCGCGGTCAAGGAGCCGGGCGAGTTCACCTCCAAGGTGATCGCGGCGCGGGTCGACGACATTCTGTTGGTCGAAGAATCCGACCTCGAACGCGCGGTCAGCCTGCTGCTGCAAATCGAAAAGACGGTCGTCGAAGGAGCGGGCGCGGCAGGGCTGGCCGCGGTGCTCGCGCATCCGGAACGGTTTGCCGGCAAAAAGCTCGGGCTGGTGCTTTGCGGCGGCAACATCGATCCGCGCCTGCTCGCCAACGTGCTGTTGCGTGATCTCGCCCGTTCGGGTCGCCTCGCGCGCCTGCGCATCACACTGCAGGATCGCCCCGGCGCGCTGTACAAGGTGATGAAGGAATTCGACGCGCACAACGTCAACATCATCGAGATCTACCATCAGCGCATCTTCACCTCGCTGCCGGCCAAGGGCCTGATCACCGATATCGAGTGCGAGGCGCGCGACAAGGAACAGATTGACGCGCTGGTCGCGGCACTGCGGGCGGGCGGCTATTCCGTGAGCCTCGTCGAACTCGGGTGAGGGCGGACGCCGGCGACGGGCGCGAGGCCGCTTAAACCACTTCGCAACTGTGCAAACTAAGTTTCCGTTAACCGCGATAGATGGTTAAGGGTCTTTTACCGACGCGCGCACCAATGCATATAACGGGCACGCGGCGATGCGATCGTTCAACTCCGCGCATGAGGACCCAGCCAGCGCCGTGACGGCTCCCATCCGCTTCCCCCGCTTTTTCGTGACGAGCCCCGCGCCGTGCCCCTATCTGCCGGGCCGCAGCGAGCGCAAAGTGTTCACCGAGCTCAAAGGACCGCATGCCGACCAGTTGGTCGAGGCGCTCGGGCGGATCGGTTTTCGCCGCAGCCAGACGGTCGCCTATCGCCCAAGCTGCGTCGAATGTCAGGCGTGCGTCTCAGTCCGCGTGCCGGTTGCCGACTTCGCGCCGTCGAATACGCAAAAGCGCAATCTCAAGCGGAATTCGGATCTGGTGACCACCGAATGCCGCCCGTGGGCGACTGGCGAGCAATTCGACCTGCTGCGCAAATATCTTGGTCTCCGCCACCCGGGCGGCGGCATGGCTGCGATGGATGAAATCGATTACGCGGATATGGTGGAACATACGCCGGTAACCAGCTACGTCGTTGAATACAGGGAGCCCTCCGACGGACTGAAGCCTGGACGCCTTGTCGGCGCCTGCCTCACCGATCGACAGGGCGACGGGTTGTCGATGATCTATTCGTTCTACGACCCGGAACATGAGGCGCGTTCTGGGCTTGGCAACTATATCATCCTCGACCACATCCGGCGGGCCGCGGACGACGGGCTCGGTCACGTCTATCTCGGCTATTGGGTCGAAGGGTCCGACCGGATGCAGTACAAGATCCGCTACCGCCCGATCGAGCTGCTCGGCCGAGACGGTTGGCGGCGCCTGTCTTCCGACGAGCACGACGCTCTTATCGCAACCGCCGTCGGAGCGCCCAAAGTCGCCCGCGACACCGCCAGTCCGGCCAAGGATGCCTCGCTCCCGCAATTCGACTTTTCCGAGTAGGTTCACCCTTCTCGCGACCGCGTGCGCGGCGTTCCTGGCTGCGCCTCTCGCGGCCCAGGATGTCTCCGCGCCGCCTCCCGTGCAGGAGCCGCCTCCTCCGCCGGTCGCCCAGGGCACCTCACCGTCGCCTGCGGCGCCGGACATTTCGGCGGTACCATCGCTCGAAGACCTGATTCCCGATTCGGCAGTCGAGGATCCAGAAGCCTGGGCTCAGCAAGGCCAGCCGGCCGATGCGCCGGCCGAGCCGATGGCGCAAGTCGACCCAAGTTCGCCGCTTGCCGAAGTGCCGGCGATCGACGTGCCGTGGCCCGACGATCTCGCGCTGCCGCAGCTTGCTCCGCTGGAGCCTGATGACAGCGTCCAGTTCGCCGATCTGGAAGATGCCGCTGACCCATCCGCGGCCACTGCGCTCGCCGATGCCGCGGTCGTCCGCGTGACCGACGAGCTGGTGCTCGCCTTCCCGACCGACGCCGCGATATTCCCCGAGCGCGCCGAGTTCGCCGATCGATTCGGCGCGCTGTCGACCATCGCCGAGCTCGATACCGACGATGACAACGTCGCCCAGCTCGCTGCCCGCGCCAAGTCCGACCAGGCCCTGCTCGACACGCTGCTGCGGGTCTACGGCTATTACGATGCACAAGTGATCCGCTCGGTGGGCGGCATCCAGGCGGGCAACGAAACAGCCGCCACCCGGCCCGAAGTCCGCTTCGACGTGATCCCCGGCCCACGTTACCGCTTCGGCGCGATCGATCTGGGGGAGATCGCCAGCGCGCCCGACAGCGCGGCCTTGCGGCGCGCGTTCGAGATCCAGTCTGGCGAACCGATGTCGAGCGACCGGATCGTCACAGAGCAATTCAATCTCGACACTGCGCTGGGCGAATTCGGCTATCCGTTTGCAGCCATCGACGCGCCCGAGCTGCTGGTCGATCACGCGCGGACCGAAGGCGACCTGACGATGCTGGTCCGCCCGGGCGGCAAGTACGTATTCGGCGAGATCGCCTCCAACCTGCCGACCTTCCTGTCGGGGCGGCACCTGGCGACGATCGCGCGGTTCGATCCGGGCGATACTTACCAGCGCAGTCTCGAATTCGATCTCAGGCGTGCGATCATCTCCACCGGACTGGTGTCGTCGGTCACGGTCAAGCCACGCGAAGTCATCGCGCCGACCGCTGATGCGCCGGGCACGGTCGCGCTCGACGTGGAGCTCACCAAGGCCAAGTTGCGTACCATCGCCGGGGCGATCGGTTATGGCACGGGCGAGGGTTTCCGCGCCGAGGCGAGCTGGGAGCACCGCAACCTGTTCCCGCCCGAAGGCATGCTACGGGTGCGCGGCATCGCGGGTACGCAGGAGCAACTGCTCGGCGTGACGTTCCGCAAGAACAACTTCGGCGGGCGCGACAAGGTACTGACGGTCGACGCGTTCGCATCGACTATCGACAGCGATGCCTACGATGCGCGCACGGTATCTCTGATCGGCACGTATGAGCGGCTCTCGACCCTCCTGTTCCAGAAGCCGCTGAGCTGGAGCGTCGGGCTTGAAGCGGTCGCGACCAGCGAACGCCCGCAGCCGCTGGGCGGGGTGGTCCAGCCGCGCCGGACGTTCTTCGTCGGTGCGATCCCGCTGTATGCGCTGCTCGACACGACCGACAACCTGCTCGACCCCAAGAAGGGGTTTCGCGCGGGCCTGCGGCTATCGCCCGAAGTCTCGCGCACGTCAAAGATGCAGAGCTTCTATCTGCGAAGCCAGTTCGATGGTTCCACCTATCAGCAGGTCACCGACAAAGTGGTGGTGGCGGGCCGGGTGCGGTTCGGCTCGATCGTCGGCACCGAGATCGACAATATCGCTCCCTCGCGCCGGCTTTATTCGGGCGGCGGCGGCTCGGTGCGCGGCTACGGCTACCAGCGGATCGGCCCGCGCAATGCGGACGGCAACCCGACCGGCGGCCGCAGCCTCGTCGAAGGCGCGATCGAGGCGCGGATCGCGACCGGCTTCTTCGACGGCGCGCTGTCGGTCGTGCCGTTCCTCGATGCGGGTTCGGTGAGCCGCAGCGTGGTGCCCGATTTTGAAACCGTCCGCTTCGGCGTCGGGGTCGGGGTGCGTTACAACACCGGTTTTGGCCCCCTGCGGTTCGACATCGCGACCCCTGTCAATCCCGCACCCGGCGATAGCCGGATCGCGGTGTACGTCTCGCTTGGGCAAGCCTTCTGATGGCCGACGAGATCGAGACGGTTGAGGTTGCTCCGGCGCGCAGGCGCGGCGCCGCGCGCCGCGTGACCAAGTGGGCGCTCGGCATCGTTGCGGTCGTGTTGCTGCTGATCGTCGCCGCGCTGGCTGTGCTCAACAGCCCGATCGGGCAGCGCTGGGTGGTCGACCAGATCGCCAAAGTCGCGCCCGCTTCCGGCCTGAAGATTGCGATCGGGCGGATCGATGGCGATCTTTACGGCAAAGCGCGGCTCCACGATGTGACGCTGTCCGATCCCAAGGGGCCATTCCTCACCGTGCCGCTGGTCGATCTCAACTGGCGACCGACGAGCTGGTTTTCGAGCGGCCTCGACGTGCGCGAACTGGTGACTCACCGAGGCACGCTTTATCGCCTGCCGGCGCTCAACCCGGGCGATCCCGACGCGCCGATCCTGCCCAATTTCGACATTCGCATCGATCGGCTGGCAATCAAAGACCTGACCATCGCCAAAGGACTCGCCGGGCCCGAGGCGCACAAGGCCAACCTGGTTGCCAAGGCCGACATCCGCGACGGGCGGGTAATGGTAAAAGCCGACGGCCGGCTGGGCGACCAGGACCAACTGCACGCGCTGGTCGATGCCGAGCCCGACCGCGACAAGTTCGACCTCGCCCTTAAGTACGATGCGCCCAAGGGAGGCGTGCTCGCAGGAATGATTGGCACCAAGGCCGGTTTCAACGCGCAAGTCGCCGGCAAGGGCAGCTGGAGCAAGTGGAACGGCTATGGCTACGTCGCGCGCGACGGGGCGAACTTCGCGGCTTTCCGCATGCTCAATTCGGCAGGGCGTTACACCATAATTGGCCAGGCGCATCCGCAGGCCGCGATGGCCGACGGCCTGCCGCGCCAGCTGCTCGGGCAAACGGTATCGTACAAGGCGGTCGGGACGTTAAAGGACAGCGTGCTCCAGGGCACCGTACAGCTGGTCACCCCGGCGATTGCCGGAACGGCTAAAGGCGAGGTCGACCTCGGCAAGAACGCTGCGCGCAATCTGGCGGTCACCGCGCGGGTCAAGGACCCCGCGCTGCTCGGCCCGGACAGCCGTCTCGAGGGCGCGCGGATCGCCGCGACGCTCGACGGTGCGTTCCGCGATCTCAGCCTGCAGCACCGGATCGAGGTTGCGCGGTACATCAGCGGCACAACGCAAGTCATCGGCCTCGTGCAGGAAGGCACCGCGACATTTAACGGCTCACGCTGGACCGTGCCGCTGAATGCCAAGGTCGCAAAGGTGATCACCGGCACCGCGCAAGTCGATCCGCGGCTGGTGAACGGTACCGTCAAAGGCACGCTGATCTACCAGGGCAGCAAGCTGTCGAGCGATGGCCTGGCGTTGGCATTCCCCGGCGCGAGCGCTCGGCTGGCGCTGGCGGGCGACACCGCCAGAGGCAACTATCGCCTGTCCGGCCCGGTCACCGCCAACGGTTTGAGCCTGCCCAATATCGGCACTCTCAACGGCGCTGCGAAAATCGTTGCGACTTTCGGCAATGCGCCGTGGACCGTATCGGCCGATTTCCGCGGGCGCATACCGCGCGTTACCAACGCGACGCTCGCCAACCTCGCCGGACCGGCAATTGCCTTCAGCGGCGGAATCACGACCGGCGGTGCGCGGCCGCTCGATTTTCGCGGGGTAAACCTCAGTGCGGCCAAGCTCAGCCTGACGCTCGACGGCATGATCCGGCCCGGTCGCACCAGCGTCGCCGGGCGAGGGCGGCATGTCGATTACGGTGCGTTCACGGTCGAGGGCGCGTACACTTCGCGCGGGCCCGAAGCGGTGCTGGTGTTCGCCAGCCCGCTGCCGGCGGCCGGGCTCAAGAACGTGCGCGTGGCGATCGCGCCGATCAAGGACGGGTTCGGGATCGAGACCCGTGGGCAGTCGACGCTCGGACCCTTCGAAGGGACGATTGATCTCTTTGCTCCCGCCAACGGCCCGACGCGGCTGGCGATCCGCAAGCTCAACGTGTGGAAGACGTCGGTCTCGGGCGAGCTGACGCTTGGCAACGGCGCGGTCGCGGGCACTCTCGCGCTCGCCGGCGGCGGCCTCGACGGAACCATCGCGCTGTCGCCGCGCAGCGGCGGGCAGGCGTTCGACCTCGACATCATCGCCAACCAGGCACGGTTCGGCGGCGCCACCCCGCTATCGATTGCCCAGGCGAAAATCGAGGCCAGCGGGCTGCTGGTGCAAGGCCGCAGCACGATCGGCGGCAACGTGTTCGCGCAAGGGATCAGCTACGGCAGCCTGTTTATCGGACGGCTGGCGGCGCGCGCCGATCTCGAGAACGGCAGGGGCACGGTCACCGCGTCGATTGCCGGGCGGCGCGGCAGCCGGTTTGCGCTGCAAGTCAACGCCAACGTCGCGCCCGACCAGGTCGCGATTGCGGCGCGCGGTGAGTTCGCCGGGCGGCCGATCGCCATGCCGCGACGCGCAGTGCTGGTGCGCCAGCGCGACGGCGGCTGGCAGCTCCAGCCGACGCAGGTCAATTTCGCCGGCGGCTCGATCATCGCCTCAGGCGAGATTGGCGGCGGGCGCACGACCGCACATCTCCAATTGGCGGACATGCCGCTGTCGGTGGCCGACATTTACACCGAGCTCGGCCTCGGCGGAAAAATCTCCGGGCTGGTCGATTACACCAGCACCAGCAGCGGCGTTCCGACGGGCGAAGCGAAAGTAAAGATCGTCGGGCTCACCCGCTCGGGACTGGTGCTCACGTCGCGTCCGATCGACCTCGCGCTGGTGCTGCGACTCACTCCCGACCGGCTCGAAACCCGCGCGGTAATCGACGAGGGCGGCGAGCGGCGCGGGCGGTTGCAGGGGCGCATCGCTGGGCTGCCCGGGTCGGGCGCGCTGTTCGATCGGCTGCGCGCGGGCGATCTGTTCGCTCAACTGCGTTACAATGGACCGGCTTCGGCGCTGTGGCGGTTGCTCGCGGTCGACGCGTTCGACCTGACCGGGCCGCTATCGGTCGCCGCCGACGTCACCGGCTCACTCGCTACTCCGCAAGTCCGCGGGTCGTTGGCGAGCGACAACTTGCGGCTGCAATCGAGCCTGTCGGGCACCGATTTGCGCAACATCACCGCGCGCGGGACATTCTCGGGCTCGCGGCTGACCCTGACCAGCTTCCGCGGGTCGACCGTCAACGGCGGGAGCGTGGTTGGCAGCGGCACCGTGGCGCTGGAAGATCTCGGCATCAAAGGCCCGCAACTGGACATCCGCATTGCCGCACGCAACGCGGCGCTGCTCAACGCCAACGGGCTGTCCGCGACGGTCACCGGGCCGATGCGAATAGTCTCGAACGGGATCGGCGGGACCATCGCCGGGCGTCTGCTGGTCAATCGCTCGGCGTGGCGGCTGGGTACGGCGGCGGCCGACGAGCGCCTGCCCCAGATCAAGACGCGCGAGATCAACCTGCCGTTCGATACCGGGCCGCGCGCGGCCACCAGCCAGCCGTGGCGCTATCTGATCGATGCGCGCGCGCCCAGCCGCGTCGATGTCGACGGAATGGGCCTCGACAGCGAATGGAGCGCCAACGTTCTGGTGCGCGGGACGACCGACAACCCGCGCGTCGGCGGCGAGGCGCGGGTCATCCGCGGCGACTATTCTTTCGCCGGCACCCGCTTCCAGCTCACCCACGGGATCATCAACTTCGATGAGAACGTGCCGATCGATCCGCGGCTCGACATCGTCGCCGAGACCGATGCGAACGACATCAACGTGATCGTCAAAGTCCAGGGCAGCGCGCTCGAACCCGAAATCACCTTCCAGTCCTCGCCGGCGTTGCCCGAGGAGGAAATCCTTGCCCGGCTGTTGTTCGGCGGCTCGATCACCGAACTGTCGGCGACCGACGTGCTTCAGCTCGGATCAGCGCTTGCTTCGCTGCGTGGAGGCGGCGGGATGGACCCGATCAACAAGCTGCGAACCGCGATCGGGCTCGATCGGCTTCGTATCGTCAGCGCCGATCAGGCGCTCGGGCGCGGCACCGCGATTGCGCTGGGCAAGAACATTGGCCGGCGGTTCTATGTCGAGATCATCACCGACGGGCGCGGTTACAGCGCGACCCAGGCCGAATTCCGCATCACGTCATGGCTGTCGATCCTCGGCAGCATTTCGACCATCGGCCGCGAATCGCTCGTCGCGAAGGCGAGCAGAGATTACTGATCGCGACAAAGCGCCCGGAAAGACTGGTTTGTCTTCCCGGGCGCATTGTGATCGGCAGTCGATGAGATCGATCAGCTAGCCTTGGCGGCCGCGGGCGATTTGACCAGTCCGTCAACCGGGAGCACGACCCCATTGCTGGCGGTCAGCGCGTTCCCGTCGATAGTGGCCTTGGCTCCGTCGGCGCCGGTCGCCACCAGCGTGTCGCCGTTCTGGCTGAACGTCACCATGCCGTCGGCCAGGGTCCGCATCGCCACCGGCCCTTTCTTCTCGGCGATCGCCTTGCGGATGGCGTCGGGCGTCAGGTGCCCGGGCAGGATATGGCCCCGCAGCACAGCGACCAGCTCCGCGCGATGTTCCGGGTCAGTCAGCGACTTGCCGCTGCTGCCGAGCTTGGCGAAAGCATCGTCGTCCGGCGCCAGCAATGTGTAGCTGCCCGGCCCATCGAATACGTCGCCGAGTCCAGCCTCGGACAGCGCGGTCGAGATGGTGGTCAGGCCCGGCGCTGCCCCGATCGCGGCAGCGAGCGTTCGATTGCCCGCATCGACCGTGGGGGCAGGGGCCGTTTCGCTTTGCGAGCAAGCGCCGAGCGGGAGCAGCGCGGCCGCAGCCGCCACCGTGGCGAGAAGCTTGTTCTTGCGCATCGGGTTGATCCTCACGTCAGCAACTGAATGGCAGCCTGGATCAGCTGCGTCGTGGGGTCGACCTGGTACACATATCCGTCGGCGTACCGGTAATCGGACTGTGGCGTGTCATAGTACTGGTCCTGATAACCGTAAGGCACGTTGTACACATCGTAACCCGCGGGCATCCGTTGGCCGACACCGAACTGGTCGCCGGTCAGCAGCGCCGCGATCGAAGTGATCGCATTGCTCTGCGGATCTACCCGGTAAAGCACGTCGTCCGCATAGCGATATCCGCCGGGCTGCCCGAGGTTGTAATAATCCACGTAGTAATCGGGCACCGGAATTGGCTGGTAGGAACTGGGCCACGGATTGCCGATCGACAGCGCGCCGCCGAGCAGCGGGATGTAACCCAGCACCGATCCGCCATCGTTCATCCGGTAGAGATAGCCGTCATCGTAGAAATAGCGGCCGTCCTGAGCCGAACCATATCCGAACCACGATGGGCGGTAATAACTGTCGCGATATCCGTCACGGTCCTTTGCCAGTCCCGGGGGCTGGCAGCCGTTGTGTTTCTTCGCGAGTCCCGGAGGGCACCCGTCGATCAAGCCACGGTCGCCGGCGCGGTCGAATTGAACGACGGTTCGAACCAGACGAGGGTCCTTATCGCGCCGGTCGGACCCTTTCTGGAAGCGCCCATCGCGCGCTTCGCGGGTATCGACCTTCACTTTTTGCGCCTTGGCCGGCCGGTCGTTGGCCTTGTCGTTACGCTGGGCCACCACGGGCCCACTTTTGCGCGACGATGCCCGGTCCGCCTGTTGACCGCCGGCGTGTGCTGCAGGACCGTGATCGCCTTTGGCTTTGCCTGCGGGCGCTGCCTGCGCCTCGCGTTGGGGGGACGATTTCTCCTGCTTGGCTTGACCCTTGCCCTGGCCGCCGCCTTTTTCAGCGGCGGGGGCAGCAGCGGAGTGATCGCCGCCGTGGGCGCCGCCGCCCTGGCCTTTACCGGGGTCGGCGAACGCGGTGCTCGCGGCAAGCGCAAGGGTCGCCGCGCCGATGAGGTATGCACGCATATGTTAATCTCCTGTGGGACCCTAAACGGGAAAGCCGCGGGCTAGGTTCCATGAACCTGAGATAACGTCGCCCGGCGCCATACGAAAGAAGCCCCATGACGCTTCCGGGTTACCTGCCGTACAGCTTCGCTTCCTCTGCGCGCCGCCGGACGAGACCGCTGAGCACCCGTCCCCCCGCCCGGTTCCAGCGGGCGAATTCGCGCGCTGCACCGGCAAAATTACCCGCCTTGTGCCGCGCGGTCAGCGTCGCGCGGGCGATCGCGCCAGTGTTGTAGTGAAAGCTGACCAGAGCATCGAACTGGTTCTGGCTGGTCGCCGCAGTCCCAATGGCAGCGAGCACTTGGGCGGCATGACGCGCGACATCGGCTTCCAGGCGCGCATCGCATTCCTCACAGGTCCACACTGTGCCGGGGCCGATCCCGGGACCGGTCGCGCCCCAGCCGATGGTCCACGGAGCGCCGCTGCCGGACCCGGCCCGGGACAAGCTGCTGCCAGGATCGGGATAGGCTTCGACCAACCCGTCGGCGCGGATTTTCGCGCATCCTTCGAAGCGTTTGATGAGCGCGATGCCGGCCGGGCTTGCGCCCAGCAAAACGGGCGCCGCATCGTCCTGCGTGGCTTCGTCGAGCACCGTGTCGAGCGCGGCGACCTCGTGCCGGGTGAATCCGCGGCCAAGCATGCGGCGGACGGTATCAAAAATGATCTTGCGATGCATGCCGTGGCCCCGTCGAACGCGAATCGAGGCGGTGCAAGTAGGGCGGAAGACGCCGTGTAGGAAAATCATTTCGGAAACGCTCAGCGTTCTTAATCAAGAGTGTGTCCGATACTCTATTTTAACACTTGATAGATATCTCGCCGGCTAGAAACAGAAGCAGGTCGCGAAGCCATTTACCGGAGTTTCGCATGTCCCGAGGTACCTCTCTTGCAGACCGGCGCAGAGCGCCGCGTTCCGCTACTACGATCACCGGGGTTGCCAAGACCGGGCAGGGCGCGCGCCATGCGTTGGAAATTACGGATCTTTCGATCGGCGGTTGCGCCGTCCGCGCGACGGGTCACCCGCTCGCCATCGGCTCGGCTTACGGGCTGAAGATCAATGGCCTCGAAACGCTCGGATCGCGGGCCACGTGGATCGCCGGCCAGAGCGCAGGGCTCGAATTCGAAAACCCACTTCATCCAGCGGTCGCGGATCACTTCGCGCTGCTTCACCCGCGTCCGGTGGACGAGCCCGCATCGCTGGAAGCTGAAACATGACACCGCGAGAAAGGCATAGGGGGTAACCACGATGGAACGGCGCGCGACCGATCGAACGGCGATGAACGTCAAGGCCAGTTGCCGCGTGCCGGCGACGCCGCATGGCGTTACCGTGCTCGACCTGTCGCACACCGGCTGCCGCGTTTCGTTCGACCATGCCAACATACCGTCCGGTTCGACCGTTCATCTCGACCTGAAGCCTGCCGCGAGCGTCACGGGGCAAATCGTCTGGGTCCATGCGGGCGCTGCCGGAATTCAATTTCACCGGCGGCTTCGATCCGACCTGGCGGTCGATATGGGGATCGAACAACGCCCGGTGGCCAAGGCGCCCGAAAAGGTCGATGAAGCGACTCCCATTGCGCAGGCTTTGTCGCACTGGGTTCGCCGGGTGTTTGGAATGCAGCCGCGCTGACCGCCTGATTCAAACGAGGCGCCGCAAGAAGAGGAGCGTCCGGTCTCCCGAACGCCCCTGCCGAACCTTTTGTGCGCCGATCAGGCGCTGTAGTACATATCGTACTCGACCGCGCTGGGGGTTGTTTCCCACCGCGACACGTCGGCCCACAGCACTTCGGCATATGCGTCGATCTGGTCCTTCGTGAACACGTCGCCCTTGAGCAGGAAATCGTGGTCGGCCTCGAGGCATTCGAGCGCCTCGCGCAACGAACCGCATACCGTCGGCACTTCGGCCAGTTCGGCCGGCGGAAGGTCGTAGAGGTTCTTGTCCATCGCCTCGCCGGGATGGATCTTGTTCTGGATCCCGTCGAGACCGGCCATCAGCATCGCCGCGTAGCACAAGTACGGATTGGCCATCGCGTCGGGGAAGCGGAATTCGACCCGCTTGGCCTTGTCGCCGGTGCCGTACGGAATGCGGCACGATGCCGAACGGTTGCGCGCCGAATAGGCGAGCAGGACCGGCGCCTCGAACCCGGGCACCAGCCGCTTGTAGCTGTTGGTGGTGGGGTTGGTGAACGCGTTCAGCGCCTTGGCGTGCTTGATCACGCCGCCGATGAAGAAGAGGCACATATCGCTGAGGCCGGCATAGCCGTTGCCCGCGAACAGCGGCTTGCCTTCGTTCCAGATCGACATGTGCGTGTGCATGCCGCTGCCGTTATCGTCCTTGATCGGCTTGGGCATGAAAGTCGCCGTCTTGCCGTAAGCATGCGCGACCTGGTGGACGACGTACTTGTAGATCTGCATCCGGTCGGCGGTCTCGACCAGCGTGCCGAAGGTCAGGCCGAGCTCGTGCTGCGCGGCGGCGACCTCGTGATGATGCTTGTCGCACGGCAGGCCCATTTCGAGCATCGTGGTGACCATTTCGGCCCGGATGTCGACCGCGCTGTCGACCGGGGCGACGGGGAAATAGCCGCCCTTGGCGCGCGGGCGGTGCGCCATGTTGCCGCCATCGTATTCGCGGCCCGTGTTGGTCGGCAGTTCGATGTCATCGAGGCGGAAGCCGGAGGCGGCGTAGCCGTCCTCGAACCGCACGTCGTCGAACATGAAGAATTCGGCCTCGGGCCCGACATAGATCGTATCGCCGAGACCGGTCGACTTGAGGTAGTTTTCGCGAGCGCTTGGCAGTCGAGCGCGGATCGCGTGCGTACCATTCGCCGGTCGACGGCTCGACGATGTCGCAGAACACGATCATCATCGGCGTCGCGCTGAACGGATCGACGTAAACCCGCTCCAGATCGGGCTTCAGGATCATGTCGCTTTCGTTGATCGCCTTCCACCCGGCGATCGACGAACCGTCGAACATCAGCCCGTCCTCGAGCTCGTCTTCGGTCAGGATGCTGGCGACCATCGTCAGGTGCTGCCACTTGCCCCGGGGATCGGTGAAGCGAAGATCGACCCACTCGATTTCCTGCTCTTCGATCTGGCTTGAGCATCTCTTTGGCGGTAGGCATGTCGTTTCCTCTGAGTGATCTGCCATATCCGCATGGCGGCGAAGGATGGATCAGATGGCGGCGTCGTCGCGCTCGCCGGTGCGGATGCGCAGTGCGCTGTCGATCGTCGAGACGAAGATCTTGCCGTCGCCGATGCGGCCGGTCTGCGCGGCGGCGGCGATCGCCTCGACCACGCGCTCGGCCTGGTCGTCGGGCACGACCACTTCGAGCTTCACCTTGGGCAGGAAGTCGACGACGTATTCGGCGCCGCGATAAAGCTCGGTATGGCCTTTCTGCCGGCCGAAGCCCTTGGCCTCGGTCACGGTGATGCCCGGACACGCCGACTTCGTGCAGCGCCTCCTTCACCTCGTCCAGCTTGAACGGCTTGATGATCGCTTCGATCTTTTTCACGGGATCCATCGCTCCTGTCGCTGACCATCGCACGACTGTTCAAGAATCGTGCCAGGGACTACGGCAAGCGACTAGGCCATCGCGAGGCCGTTGAAAGGGCCGATCCGGCAAGAAACCGGGTGTGAGCAGACCGGTAACGGCGAACTAAACTGCGCGGCCGAATTTGGCGTGCTTTGCACGCGAGCAGGCGTGCCTAAACTTCGGGCAGCCGCAGTCCGAGCGTTTCGTCGAGTCCGGCCATCAGGTTGAGCGACTGGATCGCCGCGCCGCTCGCGCCCTTGCCGAGATTGTCGAGCACCGCGACTAGCCGTGCCTGGCTGCCGTCAGGTGATGCCAAGCACGTGCAGGTCCATCGCATCGGACGGCGCGTCGAGACTTGCGCAGCACCAGCTCGCCGTCGAGTTCGGCGCCTATACGCACGACCGGGCTGTCGGCATAGAACTCGGCCAGGCACGCGCGCAGCGCTTCGATCGAAGCGGCATCCGGCATCGCAGCGAGCGGGAGCGGCACTTCGACCACCATGCCGCGGTGCGCCGGGATGACCGCGGGCGCGAACAGCGGCGGCAAGGCGAGACCGCAGCGGTGCTGCATCTCGGGCACGTGCTTGTGGCCCAGCTCCAGCGCATAGCCGCGCCAGGCGATATCGGGATCGCTCTCGAACCGCTCGATCAGGCTCTTTCCGCCGCCGGAATAGCCCGACACGGCGTTGCAGGTGTAAGTCCAGTCCTCCGGCAGCAGCCCAGCCCGGATCAGCGGCGCGAGCAGGCCGATGAAGCCGGTCGCATAGCAGCCGGGATTGGTGACACGATCGCGCGCCGGCGACCGCATCGTGGCCCGACCAGTTCGGGAAAGCCGTAAGTCCAGCCCGGCACGGTCCGATGCGCGCTCGAGGCATCGATCACCCGCACTTTGCTCGCTGGATCGATCAGCGCGACCGCTTCACGCGCGGCATCGTCGGGCAAGCACAGGATCGCGAAATCGGCGCTATTGAGCGCTTCGGCCCGCGAATGCGCTTCCTTGCGCCGCGCATCGTCGAGCGCGATCAGCGAGAACTCCGCACGACCGGCCAGCCGGTCGGCGATTTCGAGTCCGGTTGTGCCTACCGCGCCGTCGATGAAGACGCTGCGGGTCACGGGCTGGTGTCGGGGGCAAGGTCGGTGATACGGACGTAGCCGCTCGGCCCCTGCGGACCGCAGCATCCCCAGCACCAGTCGCCCGAATAATCGAGCGCTTCGAATTCCGCGCCGGGCGCAAGCCCGACGACCTCGTCCGAGCCATCACGCGGATGGCATAGCAGGGCGGCGCCTGCGGACCCCATGCGACGCAGGTGCGGCATGACGTAATGCGCAACGAGATAGGTGTCCGCCAGCGCGATGTGCGCCAGATCGCCGCGGATCGGCAAAGTCCCGGTTGCGGGACGCGCGACCGGGCCGGACAGCGAGAGCTGGCCTTCAGGAAACTGATACTTGCCGGTCTCGGTCACGTTGTTCGGTAGGCCCCGGGTTGCGATGCGCGCGCTTAGCCCCTCCGCGAAAAGGGGGCAAGTTACCCGAAGCGCGCCTGCAGCATGTGCCAGGCGGCGCGCAACCCCAGCGCCGCGCCGCCCTTGGGCCGGCCGGGCTTCGCGCTCGGGCGCCAGGCGAAGGTATCGAAGTGCGCCCAGTCTATTCCCTCTCCCACGAACCGGTCGAGAAACAGCCCGGCCACGCTCGCTCCAGCAAAGCCATTGGCGGGCGCGTTATTGAGATCTGCGATGTCGGACTTGAGCCATTCACGATAGCTTTCGGGCAGCGGCAGGCGCCAGCATTCGTCATCGTGCGCCTTGCCGGCATCGAGCAGCGCCTGCGCGGTCTCGTCGCGCCGCGTCATCAGCGCGGGGAGATCGGGCCCGAGCGCCACGCGCGCCGCGCCGGTGAGGGTGGCGAAGTCGATGATCAGGTCGGGACTTTCCTCGCTGGCGCGCGTCAGCGCATCGCCGAGGACGAGGCGCCCTTCAGCGTCGGTGTTGCCGATTTCGACCGACAGGCCCTTGCGGCTGCGCAGGACATCGCCGGGCCGAAAGGAATTGCCGGCGATGGCGTTCTCGACTGCCGGAATCAGCAGGTGCAACCGCACCTTGAGCCCCGCGCCCATCACCAATCCGGCGAGCGCCAGCGCGTGCGCCGCGCCGCCCATGTCCTTTTTCATCAGCAGCATGCCTGCTGCCGGTTTTACGTCGAGCCCGCCCGAATCGAAGCACACGCCCTTGCCGACGATCGCGAGCACCGGGTCGCCCTCGCTTGCCCCAGGCAGAGGTGGATCATTCTGCGGCGCATGTTCGCGCGCCGCGGCGCGGCCGACCGCGTGGACCATCGGATATTCGCGCTCGAGCGCCTCGCCCTTGGTCACGCTGAGCTGCGCCTTGTAGGTCTTGGCCAACGTCTCGGCTTCGGCCTCGAGCGCGGCGGGCCCCATGTCTTCGGCGGGGGTGTTGACGAGCTCCATGACTTTGCACGCGGCTCGGGCTTCGCTGATTGCGGGCTCGATCGCCTTGGCGTCTTTGGTCAGCAGAATGCGCGGACCCGGCGCGTCCTTGTCGTCGCGGTAGCGGGTGAAGCGGTACTGCCCGGTCTGCCACCCGAACAGCGCCGGCCCCGGCTCGCCCTCCGCGCGGCGGTAGGTGCCGGCGGGCAACGCCTCGGCCAGCTTGGCCATGCACCAGCTCGACAGCTTCGCCGGGTCGGCCACCCCGCCGACTGCGAACCAGCCGTCGCCATCGGGCACGATACCCACCTGGTAGCCGCTGCCGTCGAACTTCTGCGCGTCGAGCGCGGCCCGCTGGCCCTTGGTCAGGCGCCTTGTCCAGCTGGCAAAGCCATCCTTGTTGACGAGGTGGATGTCGACCGCCGGCTGGCCGCGGTCGGGCTGGATAAGCTCGGGCGTTTTGCTCATAGATGTATCCCTAACGCCTGCCCGAGGAAATCCAATGCCGCTTCGCCCGTTCCCGCCGCTGGCCGCGCTGGCGCTGGCCGCCGCGTGCTCGTCGCCGGACGAGGTGCGCGAGAAGACCGGGATGAGCGCGCAATCGTCGCCGGCGTCGACCCACGCCAGCGCCATCGCTTCGTCCAGCGCCAAGGGCCGGACGGTGTCGGAGGACACCGATCTCTACAGCTACGAATTATCCTATCCGGCGCAAGTATCCGCCTACCCCCGATTGGCGGCGCGTCTCGAACAGGACGCGCAAAAGGCCAGGGCCGCGATGATCGCCGAAGCCAAGGCATTCGAGGCCGACGCCAAGGCCAACGGATTTCCGTACCACCCCTACAGCTACGGCGCGAAGTGGCAGGTGGTCGCCGACTTGCCCGGCTATCTCAGCCTGTCGAACAGCTTCTCCAGCTACAGCGGCGGGGCGCACGGGATGTACGGTCTGGAAGGCCTGGTGTGGGACAAGGCCAACAAGCGCGGGTTCGCTTCGGGCGAACTGTTCGTTTCACCCGCTACCTTGGGCGCCACGATGGGAAATGCGGTGTGCTCCGCGCTCAACGCGGAACGCGAAAAGCGGCGGGGTGCGCCGGTCGACCCGAAGGACGATTTTTTCAGTGACTGTCCCGGTCTTGACGAGGCGACCATTCTGGCAGGCTCGTCCAACGGCAGGACGTTCGACCGGATCACCGTGTGGTTCGGACCGTATGTCGCGGGCTCTTATGCCGAAGGAGCCTACGAAATCGACTTTCCGATGACCAGGGCGATGCTCGAAGCGGTCAAGCCGGCATACAAGACAGCGTTCAGCGCGAAATCATAACACTGTGGGTCGCAATCAAGCGCTTCATTCGCTACCTGTGACCGCATGACTCAGTACCAGACCGTCACCGGCGACGAGACCCTCCTGCGGGACGGGACCATCAAGCTCCATGGCCCAGCCGGCTTCGAAGGCATGCGCAAGGCGGGACGGCTTGCCGCCGAAATTCTCGATGCTCTCGCGCCGATGGTGCAGCCCGGCGTGACCACCGGCGAGCTCGACGATGTCGTGCGCCAGATGACGCTCGACGGCGGCGCGGTGCCCGCTACGCTCGGTTACCGCGGCTACACGCATAGCTGCTGCATCTCGATCAATCACGTGGTGTGCCACGGCATTCCCGGCGACAAGGTTTTGAAAGACGGCGATATTGTCAACATTGACGTTACCCCGCTGCTCGATGGTTGGCACGGCGATACCAGCCGCATGTTCCTGGTCGGCGATGTCGCACTGAAGGCGCGGCGGCTGGTCGACGTAACCTACGAATGCCTGATGCTCGGTATCGAGCACGCCAAGCCCGGCGCCCGCCTCGGCGACATCGGCGCCGCTATCCAGGCGCATGCCGAAAGCCATCGCTACGGCGTCGTGCGTGAATTCTGCGGCCACGGCGTCGGCCGCCTGTTCCACGACGCGCCGGAAGTGGTCCACGCCGCCAAGGCCGGCACCGGCCCCGAACTGCGGCCCGGCATGTTCATGACCATTGAACCGATGATCAACCTCGGCCGCCCGTGGGTCAAGATGTTGAGCGACGGGTGGACAGCGGTGACCCGCGACAAGAGCCTTTCGGCGCAGTTCGAGCATTCGATCGGCATCACCGAAGACGGGTGCGAGATTTTTACACTCAGCCCGACCGGCCGCGACAAGCCCCCATACGCCTGAAGCGGCGGCGGCTGTGGCCGCTGATCGATGTCCTTGGAGCTACGGTATTTCCTGAGTTGCCCAGGGGAAGTCGATGCCGACGGCGTAGAACGCGGTCGTGCTGTCGCGCCTCATCGCATCTTTAGGCTACGTGCCATCCATCGAGATCACCCAGACTACGAGCGCGAACGGTAGACCCAAGCCAGCTTTTGCCCCGCCTCGGAGTTAATGCGGCGCCGGCCTACGCCGATCAACTCCATCCAGCGCGCTTGTGCGGTCATCGAAAGCTCGTTCGCCGCCACGTATCGGGCGCCAGCGACGGGCAGGGTCCAGGCTCAGCCTTCGCGCGATGCCCTTACGGCGGCAGCACCCGCAAATGGCGCGACCGCGCACAGTGCCAGGCTGATCGCTGCGCATAACGTCAGGCCGGCGCTGTCCGGCTGCGCGAGGGCGCCCGCGCCAAAGATCAGGATAGGGACCGCGAGCGGTATCAGGAGCAAGCCGCCCAAAGCCGAACCTCCCCGAACCGTCGCGGTGAGCGATGCGATGATCAACCCAATCGCGGCAAGGCCGGGCGTGCCGGCCAGCAGTCCCAGCATTAACGTGCGCATCGTAAAGGCCGGCAAGTCGAACAGCGCGGCGGCGGGCAGTGCTGCGATAAGAAGCAGCGGGCCGAAGCTGAGCCAGTGCGCGATCAGGCGCGCGGTCAGCACCAGTTCCTCTGAAATGCCGCGTAGGAAAAGCCGGTCGAATACGCCGTTGTCGATGTCGGGCGCGACCAGCCGGTCGACCGGCAGGATCGCGGCGAGCAGCGCGGCGACCCACAGCACGCCGCCGCCGGTACGCGCAAGCAGGGGGGCGTCGGGACCAACGGCGAACGGGAACAGCACCGCCACAGCGACGAAGAACAGCACCGGCAGCCACGGACCGCCGCGCCCACCGCCGAATGCCAGCGCCAAATCCCGTCGCAGAAGAGCTAAGAGCGCCGTCACCCTGCGTAGTTCGCCAGATCGAGCGTACGCAGTTCGTCGAGCGCGACCGGCTGATGCGATGCAACGATCGCGATCCCGCCGTCCGCGCGGAACGCACGTATCTCGTTGAGCAGCATTGCCGCGCCCGCCGCGTCGAGCCCGTTCAGCGGCTCGTCGAACAACCAGATCTCCGGTTTCGTCGCGATCGCATGCAGCAGTGCGGCGCGCTTGCGCTGGCCGGTCGACAGGTAGCGAACCGGCACATCGGCCAACCCGGTCAGCCCGACCGACGCGATGTCATTGGCGGTGGAGGCATCGCGGTCGATCCGGTCCCAGAACGCGAACGATTCCTCTAACGCGAGATGCTCGTCAAGCGGCAGGCGTTCGTCGAGCAGCGCGACCCGCCCGCTCGTGGATACCGAACCCGCAAACGGTCGCAGCAAGCCGGCCAGAATGCGCAACAGGCTCGACTTGCCGGTCCCGTTGGCGCCCACGATCTGCAGCAATTCGCCGCATTCCAGATCGAACGACAGCCCGCGAAACAGCAGCCGGTCGCCGCGTCGGCAGGCAAGGTCTTGCACGGTCAGGCGCGGCTCCATCGCGGACGCATACGGTGTGGCTGAAGCCATGCCAAGCGAGCGCTTGCAGCAGGAGTGGACCCACCCGATACGGGGCGCTCGGGCTCGCAACAGCGGGGCTCGGCGACGTTTCCAATGTCGGCGCGTACCTGGCGCCGGCGACCACGCTGTCGCAAGGGATGTCGGCATGGGCGGTGATTGCCTACCGGCGCGGGGAGCCGGCGTGCCGCGGTCTTTCCGCATCGCTTTTGATCCCGTCAGGCCGGCCTGGCGCTAGCATCGAGATCAGCTTGCTAGCCGTGTGCGCGGCGCCGGGCCGTTCGATGGTACTCGGGCTGGTGCTGGTCGCGGCGCTTTCGGCGAGCTATCTGGCGTTGGCGCGCGTCCCTCACGCGGCGCCAGAGGAGCCGACCGAATGGCGATTGCCGAACTGACCGAAGCCGAACGTGCATCCGCACTGGCGGCATTGCCCGACTGGTCGCTGGCCCGAAACGGGAAGGCGATCGAACGCAAGTTCGTTTTCGCCGATTTCAGCCAAGCCTTCGCGTTCATGGCGCGTGTTGCTCTACTGGCCGAAAAGTGTGACCACCATCCAGAATGGTCGAACGTCTACAACCGGGTCGAGATCGCGCTTACGACTCACGATGCAGGCGGATTGAGCGAGCGCGACGTCGGTATGGCTGCCGCGATCGACGCGCTATTGGCCTAAAGCTACTGACCCAATGGGCGGCTCAAACTGCGCGCCCGCTTGCGCACCTTGCCAGGCATCCAGCGCGCGCCAAATGCGAGCGAGCGCGCAGTCTTGCCGACCAATGTGTGCAGCTTCTCCCCATGGACGGCGTCCCACGCGGCTTGCGCGACCACGAACGCCGGGGTGATCTCAAGGCCGGCTCCCTGAACCCGGCTGCGGATGGCCTCATTCGAACCCTGGTTGGGGGAATGGTCGAGGAGCGGTGTGTCGATGAAGCCGGGCATCAGGTCACGCACCTTGATGCCGAATTCCGCCCACTCGGCATCGAGCGCCTCGGTCAGACCGCGCACACCGAACTTGGTTGCTGAGTAGACCGACGCGCCGCCCGTGCCGTAGATGCCCGCCGCGCTCGCGGTGTTGAGCAGGGACGATCCGGGCGCCGTCTTTTTGAGGTGCGGCAAGGATGCCTGGGCGCCGAACAGGACGCCTTTGAGGTTTATATCGAGGCAGCGTTCGATTTCTTCGGTCGTGTTTTCGCTGAGCGAGCCGCCGAGCGGAATACCGGCGTTGTTGGCGACAACGTCGATCCGCCCGCCCGCCGCGGTCGAAAATGCGCCGAGCGCTTCGTCCCACGCCGCCCGATCGCGCACGTCGAACTTGTGGACGTAGGAATTGCCCGTGCCGATGAGATCCTGCGTGCCCTTCATCCCGGCGGAATCGACGTCACCCAGGCCGACGAACCAGCCGCGCCCGGCAAAATATTCGGCGATTGCGCGGCCGATGCCCGAGCCACCGCCGGTGATGAAAATTGCCTTGTGCACCGCCACGTCCGCTCTCCCGATTAGGAGAGCGGACTAGCGCGCCGGGCGGTGCGACGCCACCTTTGTCAGTGCACCAATGTCGCCACGTCCAGGCCCTTCACATATTGGCCACCTTCGACGATCTTGGCGGTCGATTTACCGAGGGTATCGCCGAGCGGTTCGGCGCGGCCGCCAAGGCAGGTAGCGAGAAAATTCTCGGTCACCGCGTTGAACGCGATGTTGTTGGCTGGCTTGGCGAACCCGTGCCCTTCGTCGGGGAACAGCACGTATGTCACCGGGATGCCCTTGGCCTTCATCGCGGAAACGATCTGGTCGCTCTCGGCCTGATTGACACGCGGATCGTTCGCGCCCTGGCCGATCAGCAGGGGCCGGACGATATTGCCCGCGCTGTAGAGCGGGCTGCGCTCCTTCAGCAGCGCGAGTCCCTCGGGCGTGCCGGGGTTGCCCATTCGCTGGTGAAACTGCTCGACGATCGGCGCCCAATACGGCGGGATGGTCTTGAGCAACGTCTCGAGGTTCGAAGGCCCGACGATGTCCACTCCGCAGGCATAGCGTTCGGGAGTGAACGCCATGCCGGCGAGCGTCGCGTAACCGCCATAGCTGCCGCCCATGATCGCGACTTTGTCCTTTTGGGCGATGCCCTGCGCGACCGCCCAGTCCATGGCATCGTCAAGATCGGTCTGCATCGCGCGGCCCCACTCGAGGTCGCCGGCCGAGATGAAGTCTTTGCCGAGCCCGGTCGAACCACGGAAATTGACGCTCATCACCGCGTATCCGCGGTTGGCGAGCCATTGGTGATACGAATTTGAGCCGAAGCTGTCGCGCCCCCACGGGCCGCCGTGGACCAGCAGGACCATCGGTACCGGCGCATCCGGAACTCCGTCGGCATCGCCGTCGCTGCCCGGCGGCAAGGTCAGATAGCTGACCAGCGTCTTGCCGTCGCGTGCGGGAATTTCGAGCGGGTGCATCGGCCGGAGCGGCGCGCCGACGAGATCGGGCCGGGCGGTGTAGAATTCGGTGAGTGAGTTGGCAGTGCGGTCGTAAAGCCAGGTCTTGGCAGGGGCGATTATCGGATCGTTGGCGACGATCCAGCGGCTATCGTCATCGGTCCGGCTGGTGACCGAAAACTCCCCGTCGAGCTTGGTTTCAAGCCAATCGAGCGAAGCCTTCACCTTCGGGTCGAGCGCGGTCCAGTCTGTTTTAAGATATTCGACCGAATAAGCTTCGATCTTGCCGGATACCGGGTTTGACAGCGTGCCGCCGATATCGGCCTTGGGATTTTCCGCAAGGACGGTCTGCTTGCCGGTCTCGGTATCGACCGCCACGAGCGCGGCGGTGTTTCGGCCGCGGCTGTCGATCCAGTACAGCGTCTTGCCATCGGTGGTGTAGCCTGCCGGCGTGGTGGTCAGCGAATCCTCGAGGCCCGTGCTGGCGATGGGCTTGTCCGCCACCTTGCCGTTCTCGATCTCGAAATAGTCGCTTCCGCCCGCTGCGTTGGCTCGGATTGCCATGCGGAGCTTGAGCGCGTCGTCCGCCAGGAACCCCGCGTAGCTATCGTTCTGCATTACCTGCGTCATCTTGCCGGTGGTCAGATCGAGCAAATAGGGATCGTGGAAACGCGGATCGCGGTTGTTGAGCCCGATCAGCAGCTTGTCCTTGCGCGTCGCCGAGCTGCCGATCATCATCACCCGGGTCTTGTCGAACGGGGTCAGCGTGGTCTCGGCTCCGCTGGCTATATCGATTCCATAGAGGAGGTAATTCTCGTCGCCGCCCTTGTCCTGGATGTAAAGCAGGCGCTGACTGTCGGGTGACCAGAAATACTGGCGGATTGGCCGATCGGTGGCGGCGGTCATTGCTTTTGCCGCCGACGGATCGGCTGCCGGCGCGAGCCAGACGTTCATCACGCCGTTGTTCGGCGCGAGCCAGCTCAACCATTTGCCGTCAGGGCTAAGCCGCCCCGCGCTTTTGGTCGGATTGCCGAACAGGGCATCGCGCGGGATCAGAGGGGCGGCGGCGATCGTACGGGCTGGTGCGGCGGTGGCTGCGGTCATGGCTGTCTCTTGTGTAGTTACGCATCCGGCCAGTGCGACGGCTGCGAGAAGCGATGCACTGGCAAGAGTGGCGTTACGGATGGTCATTGATCGTCTCCCCCTTTTACTGTCGTAGCAAGCTAAGACACCTCCACGCCGCGCGCAAGCGTTACAGCGCCGGATTGTTGTAGCAATGCCAGGTGAAGATGGCCGTCGCTCCGCGGTGCGGGCGCCAGCCCTCTGCCAGCGCGCGCGCTTCCTTCTCGTTCGGGCGCGCTTCAAGCTCGAGGATGCGCGCGAGGCCCGCCTGTACGGCAAGATCACCCGCGGGCCAGATGTCCGGGCGTCCTTCGGCGAACAGCAGGTAAATTTCGGCTGTCCACCGGCCGATTCCCTTGATCTGTGTGAGCAGGGCGATCGCATCCTCGTCGTCGTCAGGCAGTCCGCCGAAATCGAGCGCGCCGGCCGCGACCAGTTCGCACAGCGACCGGGCGTAACCTTGCTTCTGCCGCGACAAGCCGCACGCGCGCAAGGTGTCGAAATCGCGTGCGAGCAATTCGGCAGGATCGATCGCCGGGCCGATTTCCGCTTCGAGCTTGTTCCACATGCTCGCCGCGGCGGCGACCGACACCTGCTGGCCGACGATCGCCCGCAGCAGCGTGACATGACCGCGCTCGCGGATGCGCGGTTCAGGGTAGCCTGCTGCGGCGAGCGCGCGGGCAATTCCAGGCTCCCGCTTCGCCACCTCGTCGAGGCTGTATCTGATCTGCTCGGCCGACAAGCCCACGCGCGTTTCCTCCAGCTTGCCAAAGCGGCGGGCAGTCCGTAGCAGCCGCGCCGAACCCCCGACAGGGGCGCCCCCGCGAAAAAACTTAGCCAGGACCTTCAACCATGCCCACGCTGATCGTCGTCAACCGCGCCGGAGAAGAAACGGCTGTAGACGTTGCCGAGGGCCTGACCGTGATGGAAGCCATTCGCGACAACGGGTTCGACGAATTGCTCGCGTTGTGCGGGGGGTGCTGTTCGTGCGCGACGTGCCACGTCCACGTTGATCCTTCGTTCATGGACCGTCTGGCGGCGATGAGTGAGGACGAGGACGATTTGCTCGAATCAAGCGATCACCGCGACGGGAATTCGCGTCTTGGCTGCCAGGTACCATTCACCGGCGATCTCGACGGCCTGAGGGTCACGATTGCCCAGGAAGACTGAGCCACCAGGTTCGATTGGGTCAAGAACCGGTAGCACAGCCCCAAACGGAACTGCGTTGCAGCCACGGGGTAGGCTCTCTAGCTCGCATCTCATGAATGCCATTCCCGCGCGCAAGAGCACGCTCGACCTGATCGGCAACACCCCGCTCGTCCTGCTGCAAGGCCCCAGCGCCGAAGCCGGCTGCGAGATCTGGGGCAAGTGCGAATTCCTCAACCCCGGCGGCAGCGTCAAGGATCGCGCGGCGCTGGCGATCGTGCGCGATGCGGAAAGCCGCGGCGAGCTGCAGCCGGGTGGGACGATCGTCGAAGGCACTGCCGGTAATACCGGCATCGGCCTTGCGCTGGTCGCGAACGCGCTCGGCTATCGCACGATCATCGTCATGCCGGACAACCAGAGCCCGGAGAAAATGGACACCCTTCGCGCGCTCGGTGCGGAGCTGGTGCTGGTCCCGCCGACCAAGTATTCCGATTGCAACCACTTCGTCCACACCAGCCGTCGGCTGGCGGAAGAAACGCCCGGCGCGGTGTGGGCCAACCAATTCGACAACACCGCCAACCGCAAGGGCCACATCGAATTCTACGGCCGAGGAAATCTGGGCGCAGATGGACGGCCGGATCGACGGATTCACCTGCGCCGTCGGCACCGGAGGCACGCTGGCCGGGGTCGGTATGGGGCTCAAGGAGCACGACGAAAGCGTCGTCATCGCGCTGACCGATCCGCACGGCGCGGCGCTGTTCAGCCACTACGCGACCGGCGAGTTGCGCGCTGAAGGCAACTCGGTAGCCGAAGGCATCGGGCAGGGGCGGATCACCGGCAACCTCGAAGGCGCGCCGATTGACACCCAGTTCCGGGTTTCCGACGAGGAAGGGCTCGTATGGGTCGCCCGTCTTCTGCGCGACGAAGGGCTCTGCCTCGGCCTTTCGTCTGGCATCAACGTCGCCGGGGCGATCATGCTCGGTCAGAAACTCGCCGCCGAGCGCGGCAAGGACGCGCGGGTGGCGACAATCCTGTGCGATACCGGTTTCCGCTACCTGTCGACGCTCTACAGTGGCGACTGGCTGCGGTCGAAGGAGCTGCCGGTGTTCGAGTGGCTTCGAGCGGATTGACTGACGTGGCGCAGTGACTAGCTTGGCGGCCATGGCCAGTCGAACGCCCACACCGGACAACGAAGACGAAATCAGGATCAATCCGCTTGGTGGAACCCGCGCGCAGGCGCTGAATCGATTGCAAGTGGGCGTTTCGCTGTTGCTCGGGGTTGTCCTCATCGTTGGTCTTGCCAACGTGATCGAAAATCGCGCCCAGCAATCGGATCAAGGGGTGGTGCCCGAGGCGGCAGCGACCGTTGGACCGGAGCCCACCGGCCCCGCGGCCAACGACCCACTGGCGGACGCCGGTGTGGTTCCCGACCTTCCTTCCGCGCCCAGCGCCACGGCCACAGCACCCGCGGGCGCTCCCGGCACCGGTTCCGATGGGGGTCAATAAGGCGCGTCTCGCCATGGCGGGTGCCGCGCTGGGGATAGTCGCGATCGCAATCGCCGCGTGGGCATGGCCCGGCAGAACCTCCGACAAAGCCACGCTCGGACTTTTCACCTCGCTGCCGATCTACTGGTCCGAGAATGGATCGGTGAACGAAGCGCTCGACGGCGGGGGCGATCGGCACTGGGTGCGCGCTGCGCTTGAAAAAACCCACCATCTCGTCCCGCTGGATACGCTCGATGGCGGTGAAATCTCCCGGATCGACCGATTGCTGATGGCGCAACCACGTGCGCTGGCGCCGGCTGAAAACGTCGCGCTCGATCACTGGGTTCGGCAAGGCGGGCTGCTGCTGTTGTTCGCCGATCCTCTGCTGACTGAGGATTCGCGCTTTGCGCTGGGTGACAAGCGCCGTCCGCAGGACGTCGTGCTGTTGTCGCCGATTCTGCGCCGCTGGGGACTTGAACTCACGTTCGACGAGGATCAGCCGCAAAACGAACGAACGGTCGCATCTGCCGCTGTCTCGCTTCCCGTCCATTTCGCCGGTCGTCTTGTCGCGGTCACCCCCGGTGCGCCCGCGCGGTGTGCGATCACGGCGGACCAACTGGTAGCCGACTGCCGAATTGGCGCGGGAAGGGCACTGGTCTTGGCAGATGCGGCGCTACTCGATGCGCGCCGCCCACCCGAAGGAGGCGAACCCGCGCTGTCTGCCCTGATCGGCCGTGCATTCGATCGGTAGCCGTCGGGGAAATCGCGGGAATAGGTGAGGCGATCGAACTAAGCCTTCGCAAGCCATTGAAAACGCATGGAAGAACGGGCGTTTGTCTCGCTCGACGGCTGCTTTGTCAGAGACACTATCCACAGAAATACAAAGGTTAACCGCCTAATCCCGTAAATTCCCGCTTTTTTCCCTTTCATCACGACGGGAAGAAAGTTAATACTATCTTCCATCGGACACACCGTTCCACGTCGCGCATCGATCTCGGTCGGTGCGAGCCGGAGGCGCTCATGCGCTGCCGGCTGCGCGGAAGCTGTGTCCGCGGGGCGGCTCCGCAGGGAGCCTGACGAGGGGAAGGGGACCAGTGGCAGCGGCGGCTTTCGGCGGCTTTTCGGGACAAGCCTTTTCGCCGGCCGGCGACAAGGGCCGGTTCGTGCTGCCTCCGCTGTTCCGCAACGCTGTCAAGGAAGCGAGCGACAGCCGCGTCCTGTGCCTCGACAAGCATCCCCGCTTTGCCTGCCTCGTCGGCTTCGGCCTGTCGCGCATGAGCGAGCTCGAGCTCCAGCTTGACCGCGAGGAGGATCGCGCCGGTCCCGACTTCGACCGCGACACCCGCGCTGCGCAGCTGTTCGGGTTCGCCCGCGTGCCATTCGACGATTCCGGGCGCTTCGTGCTGCCCGATCACTTGCGCATCCTGGGCACGATCGATGATGCGATGTTCTTCCAGGGCGGCGGCCGCTCGTTCACGATCTGGAACCCGATCGAATTGATGCGGATGGACGACGCCTGGGCCGCAGCAAAAGCCGCCTGCGCCCAGTTCCAGGCCGAAGCGAGGGCGAAATGAGCCTCGCTCCGCACATTCCCGTCCTGCTCGACGAAGTGATGACTGCGCTCGCTCCGCTGCCCGGCGAGGTGATCGTCGATGCGACTTTCGGCGCCGGCGGCTATTCGCGCGCATTGCTCGATGCCGGTGCGACGGTTCACGCATTCGATCGCGACCCCGATGCCATCGCAGAGGGAAAAAAATGGCCCGAAACTGAGGAAAACCCTCCGCGGCTGGTTCTCCACCCGCGCCGCTTCTCCGAGATGGTTAATGCGCTCGCCGAGTTGGGACTTGCGCGGGTCGACGGGATCGTGATGGATATCGGCGTGTCATCGATGCAGCTCGACCAGGCGGGGCGCGGGTTCGCGTTTTCCGCCGAGGGTCCGCTCGACATGCGCATGAGCCAGGACGGTCCGACCGCGGCGGATTTCCTCAACGCCGCCGACGAAGGTGAAATAGCCGACGTTCTCTATACGTATGGGGAGGAGCGGCAGAGCCGCCGTGTCGCTCGCGCGATCGTCGCCGCGCGGCCGCTATCGAGCACCGGTGACCTGGCCCGCGTCGTGCGCAAAGCGCTAGGCTATCACGCGGGCGCGCCCAAGGACCCGGCAACCCGCAGCTTCCAGGCAGTGCGTATCCACGTCAACGCCGAACTGAGCGAGCTCGAGGATGGACTAGCCGGCGCCGAAGCTTTGCTCGGCGAAGGCGGTCGGCTCGCGGTGGTCAGCTTTCACAGCCTCGAGGACCGCATCGTCAAGCGGTTCCTGCGCGATGCGGCGAACACGATCGGCGGCTCGCGCCATTTGCCCCAAGCAGGCGAACGACCGGCGGTGTTCGCGCGGGTGTCCAAGGCGATCCGCGCTTCCGATGCCGAAGTCGCCCGTAACCCCCGCGCGCGCTCCGCGACCTTGCGCTACGCGGTGCGAACCGGCGCTCCGGCTAGGGCGGCTGCATGAACGCGCTGCGCTCCACTCTCGCCGGCAGTCGCCTTCGCCAGCTCGGCTGGGTCGTCACGTTAGCGCTCTGCAGCGCGCTGTTCGTCGCGCTCACGTTCAAGGTCAATTCGGTGCGCAGCGAGGTCCGCCTTGCCGAGCGCAAGATCGTTTCGCTTCAACGCGAGCGGGTGCTGCTTGAGACCGAGTTCGAAACCCGCGCCAGCCAGCAGCAGCTCGCCCAGTGGAACGCAGTCGATTTCGGATACCAGGCGCCGGGCGCCGATCAGTATCTTGAAGGCGAACGCCAGCTTGCGTCCTTAGGCGAGCCGCGCGCCGCTGGCGCGCCGTCGCCCATCCGGGTTGCCCGGGCGGCCGATGACCAGAGTGCGATGCACTTGCCGGCGATGGTCTCCCCGCTGACCGGCCAGCCCGTCAAACAGCCTGCCGAAGAGTACGGGCTTGCGCAAAAGCTCGCCGACGGTGGCGATTTCCTCGCAGAGGCGGCGCAATGAACGCGCTGACGGTCAGCACGGCGATTTATTCCGGCCGGGTCCAGCTGGTTACCATCCGTCGGCGGTCGTTGACAGTCGCGCGGCTGCGCGTGCTGCTGGTCGCGGCGCTGTTCGCGGCGCTCGCCGGAGCGGCGGTGTTGCGCATCGCCTATCTTGGCCTGACCGACGCGGCGCACAGCGCCACCTCGTTTGCCGAAGCGCTCCTGCCGCCGCGCGGCGAGATCACCGATCGAAACGGTCAGCCGCTTGCGCTGGCGTTTCCCGCCTTTGCGCTTTGGTACAACCCTGAAGCGCTCGGCGGGGGGAGCTCGCTTGTAAAGTCGCCGCGCGAAGTGGCACGCGAGCTCAAGGCGATTTTTCCAGAAGTCGACGAGATTGCGCTGTCCGCTCGGCTCGCCAAAGGCAAACCGGGTTATCTGCGCCGCCGCGTCCTGCCCGAGGAAGCCAACCGGGTGCAGGCGATCGGCGAACTCGCGCTTGAATTGCCCCAGGAGACCGACCGCCACTATCCACAGGGCTCGATGGCTGCGCATGTGCTGGGTTATGTCGCCGCCGACGGGCATGGCCGGGTGGGCATGGAATCGGTGCTCGACAAGCAGTTGCGTGATCCCGCCACCCGTTCGCAGTCGGTGCCCCTTTCGATAGACGGGAGGGTGCAGGGCGCGCTCGAGGACGAGTTGACCCGCGGGATGCGAGCCACGAATGCGCTAGGTTCGGCGGGCATCGTTCTCGACGTCGACACAGGCGAGGTCATGGCGCTCGCTTCTCTGCCCGCTTTCGACCCCAATCAAATCGACCAGGCCGGCGCGGACAACATGTTCAACCGGGTGACCAACCAGGTGTACGAGCTTGGCTCCACCTTCAAGCCGCTCACGGTCGCGGCAGCGATCGACGCCGGTGCGGTGACTGATCTGTCGCGCCGCTACTCGGCACGTCCGTTCCCGATCGGCGGTTTCACTATCAAGGACAGTCACGATCTGGGCGCCTCGCTCAACGTACCCGAGATGCTGATTCATTCGTCGAACGTGGTCACGGCACATCTCGTGCAGGACCTCGGGGCCAACCGCTTGAAGAAAACCATGGCCGATCTTCACATGAACGAGCGGCCTTACATCGAACTTCCGGCCAAGGGCTTCCCGATTTGGGCAAGCGGCAACTGGCCACTGCTGCGCGGGATGACGGTCGGCTATGGTCACGGCATCGCGGTGACTCCGCTGCACCTCGCGTCGGCATACGCCGCGATGGTCAACGGCGGCATCTGGCGGCCCGCAACGCTGCGCAAGCTGTCGCGAGGACAGGTGCCTGCAGGTGAGCGCGTGTTCAAGGCGAGCACCTCGGCGCGCATGAACCAGTTGCTGCGAATGATCGCCGTTTACGGTACCGGCCGCAACGCGAATGCTCCTGGTTTCCGGGTCGGCGGCAAGACCGGCTCGGCCGAGAAGCCGACCGCGGGCGGCTACAAGAAAAACGCGGTAGTGGCGACTTTTGCAGCTGCTTTCCCGATGGACCGCCCCCGCTACGTGGTCATCGTGATGCTCGACGAGCCGCAGGGCACAGTCGCATCCAGCTTTCAGCGTACAGCCGCGTGGAACGCGGCCCCGATCGTGGGCCGGCTGGTGCCGCGGATCGGCCCGATGCTGGGTATCTCGCCCGACGCGCACCGTGACGTGGACCTGACCGATCTTGCTCCGCTGGTGCCCAAGGGCGGCGGCGAATGAAGCTGGGCCGGATTGCCGCCGAAGCCGGGTACGATGCCGGCGGCGCCGCGGACCAGACGGTTACCGGGTTCGCCATCGACCATCGGAAAGTCGCGCCTGGAACAGTCTTTGGCGCGTTCCAGGGGGCCCAGGTCAACGGCGAGGACTTTATTCCGGCCGCCGTCGCCGGAGGCGCCCTCGCAGTCGTCGCGCGGCCCGATGCGGTCGTGACGGGCGCAGTGCACATTGCGGACCGCGAGCCGCGGCGCGCGTTCGCTCGGTTGGCCGCCGAATTCTTTACCCCGGTGCCCGAAACGATCGTCGCGGTCACCGGAACTAACGGCAAGACCTCGACCGTCGAGATGACGCGCCAGTTGTGGCGCATGGCGGGGATCAGCGCGGCGTCTATCGGGACGCTCGGCGTGACGACACCGGACGAGAGCGTGTCGACCGGGTTGACCACGCCGGACATCGTCACCTTTCTTGCGAACATGACCGGGCTCGCGCGTGAAGGCGTGACGCACGTCGCCTACGAGGCCTCGAGTCACGGGCTTAGCCAGTTTCGCAACGAGGGCCTGCGGGTAAGTGCCGCCGCGTTCACCAACTTGTCACGCGATCACCTCGATTATCACGCGGACATGGACGATTATTTCGCCGCCAAGATGCGGCTTTTTGATGAAGTCGTGTCGCCGGACGGGGCAGCAGTGATTTGGCGCGGAGGGGATGGATGGCCCGCTCGCGCTGAACAGCATGCGCGGAAGAGGGGTCTGCGCGTGCTCACGGTGGGCGACGAGGGGGAGGATATCCGCCTCGTCGCCCGCATTCCTGGCACACTGGGGCAGACGCTTCAAATCGACTACCACGGGGTAAATCACACGGTCGCCTTGCCGCTGATCGGCGCTTACCAGGCCGCCAATGCGCTGGTCGCGTCCGGACTGCTAATCGCCACCGGGGCTGACCCCGCGCAGACGTTTGACGGTCTCTCGCGCCTGCAGCCGGTCCGCGGCCGCCTCGAGCGCGCGGCGCTTAACCGCGCCGGCGCGCCAATCTATGTCGATTATGCGCACACGCCCGACGCGCTCGAAGCGGCGATCGAGGCGCTTCGTCCTCACGTCGATGCTCGGCTGATAGTGGTATTCGGCGCCGGTGGCGACCGCGACCAAGGCAAGCGGGTCGAGATGGGCCGGGTCGCCGAAGCGCGGGCCGACGTGGTCATCGTCACTGATGACAACCCGCGCGGCGAGGATTCGTCGGCAATCCGCCGCCAAGTGCTCGACGGTGCGCCCGGAGCTCAGGAAATCGACGACCGGCGCGCGGCAATCGCTGCGGCGGTGGCAATGGCCAAGCCGGGCGACATCGTCCTCATCGCCGGCAAAGGACACGAACAGGGCCAGATCATAGGCTCGGGAGAAAATATGCGGGTGTTGCCGTTCGATGACGTGAGCGTTGCCCGCGAAGCGGCCGCGGCCGGGGCCGCGACGTGAGTCGCCATCCTGCCCTACGTGCATGGCCGCGCGATAAGCGCGATGCGCTGCGGACTGCGCTGTGGACCGGGGAAGAGATTGCGGTCGCTACCGGCGGAACGGCAAGCGGCCCGTTCCAATGCGCGGGCGTTGAAATAGATTCGCGCGATGTACGCTCGGGCGATCTTTTCGTCGCCCTGACTGGCGAGAGCAGCGACGGGCATCTTTTCGTCGCGAAAGCCTTTGCCAACGGAGCAGCTGCCGCGCTGGTCAGCGAGCCTGTCGAAGGGCCACACGTCCTCGTTTCCGACACGGCCGCCGCGCTGGCTCAATTGGCCGCCGCCGCCCGCACACGCTCCAGCGCCGTGCGCATCGGCGTGACCGGCTCAGTCGGCAAGACCGGGGTCAAGGAAGCCATCTTCGCCGCCCTCGAACGGGGCAGCCGCGGCGCAGCGCATCGCTCGGTGCGCAGCTATAACAACCACGTCGGTGTGCCGCTGAGCCTTGCTCGCATGACCGCGCGCAGCCGGTTCGGCGTGTTCGAGATGGGCATGAACCACGCTGGCGAGATCGCCGCCTTGACCCAGCACGTCCGTCCGCATGTCGCGGTCGTAACCACGATCGCCCCTGCGCACATCGAGAACCTCGGCAGCGAGGAAGCGATCGCCGATGCGAAGGCGGAAATCTTTGGCGCGCTCGAACCCGGCGGGATCGCCGTGATCCCGGCTGACAGCGTCCACTACGATCGGCTGCTGGTGCACGCCCGCGAAGCGCAGGCGCAAGTGATCGCCTTTGGCCGCGCGGCCCATGCCCAGGCGCGCTTGCTCGATGCGATCCCGAGCGCCAACGGGGGTTCTCTGGTCACCGCCGACATCGACGGCACGCGGCTGTGCTATTCGGTCGCAGAGCCGGGGGATCACTGGGTAATGAACTCGCTAGCGGTCATGGCGGCTGTGCAGGCTGCAGGCGGCGATCTTGCCGCAGCGGGTCTCGCGTTGGCCGAAATGGGCGGGCTCAAGGGACGGGGGGCCCGCAACCGGATTGCAGTGCCCGGTGGTCACGCCCTGCTGATCGACGAAAGCTACAACGCCAATCCGGCGAGCATGCGGGCGACTTTGCGCCAGCTCGGCCACACGCCTGCAACCCGGCGCATCGCGGTGCTCGGCAGCATGAAGGAGCTCGGCGATTTCGCGACCGGCTTCCATGTCCAGCTAGCCGAGCCGCTGAACGAAGCGCACGTAGATTACGTGGTGCTGGTGGGTGACGAGATGCTGGCGCTCGCCCGCGAACTGGGGAAACCGGGTGCAGTCGCGCTTGCCGCGCCTCTCGGCTTCGCGCATTGCGATGGGCCTGGCGAGGCGATCGCGGCGCTCGAGGAATTCGGTCTGACGGGCGGTGATGCGATCCTGGTGAAAGGATCGAATTCGATCGGACTCGGCAGGTTGGTCGCGCATTTCGTCGACCGCGGACGTTAGGGGCCGGAAGGCTGAATGCTGTACTTGCTCGCCGAATGGATGGAATTCGAGGGACTGTTCAACCTCGTCCGCTACCAGACCTTTCGCGCGGGCGCGACGCTGCTGACCGCGCTGCTCATCGGCCTCGTTATCGGGCCCAGGTTCATCAACATGCTGCGCGTGCGCCAGGGCAAAGGGCAGCCGATCCGCGAGGACGGGCCGCAGTCCCATCTCGCCAAGCGGGGCACCCCGACCATGGGTGGGCTGATGATCCTCAGCAGCCTGATGCTCGCGTTGCTCCTGTGGATGGACCTGAAAAATCCGTTTATCTGGGCCTGCATCGCGGTGACGCTCGGGTTCGGGCTGATCGGATTTCTCGACGATTACGACAAGATATCGAAGGCCAGCCACCGCGGTGTTTCAGGCAAAGTGCGGCTGCTGCTCGAATTCCTCGTCGCCGGCATCGCCTCGTACATCGTGGTCAGCCAGATCAGCACGTTTCTCTACGTGCCGTTCGTGGTTGGCAAAGGCATTCCGCTGGGGCCGTTTTACTTCGTTTTCGCGGCATTCGTGATGGTCGGAGCGGGCAACGCGGTGAACCTGACCGACGGGCTCGATGGGCTGGCGATCATGCCGGTGATCATCGCCAGCGGCACATTCGCGATCATCGCCTATCTTGCCGGCCGAGCCGACTTTGCCGCCTATCTTGGCATCCCGCACGTGCCGGGCGCGGGTGAGCTGGCTATTTTCTGCGCTGCGATCATGGGCTCGGGCCTCGCGTTCTTGTGGTTCAACGCGCCTCCGGCTGCGGTGTTCATGGGCGACACCGGCAGCCTGGCCTTGGGCGGCGCGCTGGGTGCGATCGCGGTAGCCAGCCACCACGAGATCGTTCTTGCGCTGGTCGGCGGGCTGTTCGTGTTCGAGGCATTGAGCGTCATCATCCAGGTGTTCTGGTTCAAGCGCACCGGCAAGCGAGTGTTCCGCATGGCGCCGGTCCACCACCATTTCGAACAGCTCGGCTGGTCCGAAAGCAAGGTCGTGATCCGCTTCTGGATCGTTGCGATCGTGCTCGCGCTGCTCGGCCTGGCGACGTTGAAGGTGCGATGATCACTTCGCCCGCCTTCGCTGGCAAGCGCTATGCCGTTCTTGGCCTCGCCCGCAGCGGGCTAGCGGCGGTCGAAGCGCTGGTCGCCAGCGGCGCGCGGGTGACGGCGTGGGACCGGCAGGACAATGCGCGGGCCAAGGTGGATGCCGCGAACGTGCTGCTGGCTGACCCGCTGGAGATCGACCTGACCGGCTACGACGGCGTAGTCGTGTCGCCTGGCGTACCGCTCAATACTCACCCCATCGCCGCGCGCGCCGCGCAGTTCGGGGTGCCGGTGATCGGCGACATCGAGCTGTTCGCTCAAGCCCGCGCTACGCTACCGCCGCACAAGGTGGTCGGCATTACCGGCACTAACGGCAAGAGCACCACCACCGCGCTGGTCCACCATATCCTCCAGACTGCGGGCGTACCGGCCCAGATGGGCGGCAACATCGGCCTGTCGATCCTGGCGCAGGACCCGTTGCCCGAAGGCGGTGTCTATGTGCTGGAACTGTCGAGCTACCAGATCGACCTGACGAATTCGCTCGACTGCGATGTGGCGGTGCTGCTCAATGTAACGCCGGATCATCTCGATCGGTATGAGAGTTTTTATGCTTACGCGGCGAGCAAGGCTCGGTTGTTTGAAATGCAGTCGAGCGACCACGCCGCGATCTTCAACTACGACGACGAGCAAGTCTGGAATCTCATCGACCGCTCCGACCTCGGCGAATGGTCATTTGAGTCAAAGCAGGTTCTGGTCAGGACCGCCGACGCAGCTGTCATCGAAACCGGGCCGTCTCTGCAGGGTCCTCACAATGTCGCAAACGCGATATGTGCGGCCGAGATTTGCCGCGAACTTGGCGTCTCGGAGGCCTGCGTGGCGGAAGCCCTCCACACTTTCACCGGCCTCCCGCATCGCATGGAACGCGTGGCCGCGCACAACGGCGTGACCTTCGTCAACGACAGCAAGGCGACCAATACCGACAGCTCCGCCCCCGCGCTCGCGGCTTATCCGCCCGAGGACAAAGGCCCGCGCATCCATTGGATCGTCGGCGGGTTGCCCAAGGAGGACGGGCTCGGCGCCACCGACGCCCATCTGGCGAACGTAAAGGCCGCTTACACCATCGGCGAGGCCGGGCCGCGCTTTGCCGAGCTGCTCGAAGGCCGCGTGCCGGTTACCCGCGCTGAGATGCTTTGCGAAGCGACCCGCCGCGCGCTCGCCGCTGCGGTGCCGGGCGATGTCGTGCTGCTATCGCCAGCATGCGCCAGTTTCGACCAATTCAAGGACTATGAACAGCGCGGCGAGCGTTTTCGCCAGTTTGTCGAGGCCTTGACCGAAGATCCGGAAAGCAATCCGTGCAGCCCAGAAACCCGCCCCGAGAGCGTTTCGTGAACCAGCGGCCCTACATCCCGCGGAGCGGCGACCGCGCGCCGCCGCAGGCGCGCTACCCGGCGTCAAAGCGTGCCGAGTTCAAGATCTGGTGGCGCGAGGTCGATCGCGTGCTGCTGTTCTTGATTCTGCTGCTGATGGCGATCGGCACCGCCGCGGTCGCGGCCGCCAGCCCGGCGAGCGCGCATCGGCTATCGACCCGCAACGTCCATCTGCCCGAACTGTACTTCTACTGGACCCACCTAAAATGGCAGGCGGTGGGCCTGGTGTTCCTGTTCGGAGCCTCGGCGCTGAGCCGCGAGAACGCGCGGCGGATCGGCATCGTGCTGGCGCTGGCGATGCTGTTTTTCCTGATGCTGATCCCGCTCGTGGGGAGCGAAGTTAACGGCGCCAAGCGCTGGATCAGCCTTGGCTTTGCCGGCTTCCAGCCGTCCGAATTCCTCAAGCCCGGGTTCGCCATTCTACTGGCGTGGATCGTCAGCTGGCGGCTGCGCGACCCCCAGCTTCCGGTGGTTGCAACCGTCACCGGCGTGATGGCGCTGGTCGCCGCGCTGATGATGATGCAGCCCGATTTCGGCGGCACCATCCTGTTCGCCGGCGTGTGGTTCGTCATCGTCCTGCTCGCGGGGATTCCGCTCAAGCGCGTGGGGATTCTGGCCGGCGGAGGCGCTGCCCTGCTGACTGCGACCTATTTCCTGTATGATAACGCGCGTCACCGGATCGACGCATTTCTGGGCGGCGGTACCGCCTTCGATCAAGTCGATCTTGCCAGCCGAACCTTGCTTGCCGGTGGATGGACAGGTGCCGGGCTGTGGCTCGGCGTGCGCAAGATGAACCTGCCCGAGGCGCATACGGATTACATATTCTCGGTCATCGGCGAGGAGTTCGGCCTGATCGTGTGCGCGCTGATCGTGGTGCTGTACCTCGCGATCATCGTCCGCGTACTGACCCGGTTGGTTGACGAGGAAGACCTGTTCACCCTGCTTGCCGCCGCCGGGCTGTGCACCCAGATCGGCGGACAGGCGTTCATCAACATCCTCGTGAATTTGCAGCTGTTTCCCTCGAAGGGGATGACCCTGCCGCTCGTCAGCTACGGCGGCTCATCGACGATCGCGGTGTGTCTTGCCGTTGGCCTGCTGCTGGCCCTGACCCGGCGCAACCCCTTCCTTTATCGCCAGACGCCCGGCCTCAAGGCACTGATCGCCAAGGAGATCGAAGCGTGACCGGGGCGAGCCGCCACTACGTGCTCGCCGCTGGAGGCACCGGGGGTCACCTGATCCCGGCGTTCGCGCTGGCTGTCGAGCTCAATCAGCGGGGCCATCACGTTGCCCTGGTAACCGACGAGCGTGGCGCGAAGCTGCCTGGCAAGCCCGATTTCCTCCCCAACCACATCATTCCTGCGAGCAAGCTGGGCAAGAACCCGTTGCATTGGCCCAAGGCCATCGGGGCGATCCTCCAGGGCCGGCGAATGGCGCTTCGCCTATTCGAAAGCTTCCAGCCATCGGCGGTGGTCGGTTTTGGCGGCTACCCGGTATTTCCCGCGCTGCTCGCGGCGCTAGCGGCCGAAGTGCCGAGCGTCATTCATGAGCAGAACGCAGTGCTCGGCCGCGTCAATCGGTTCTTCGCTGGCAAAGTGGATGCGATTGCCACCGCCTATCCCGAGATTGCGCGGCTTTCGGCCAAGCATGACGACAGGGTCCATCTGGTTGGCAACCCTGTACGCGCCGAAGTGCTGGACTTGCGCAACGCACCGTTCCCCGCCTTCACCGCCGAAGGTCTTTTGCGTGTGCTGGTCACTGGCGGCAGTCAGGGCGCGCGGGTTTTGAGCGATATTGTGCCCGATGGGCTCGCTATGCTCCCCCCGGCATTGCGCCAGCGGCTGCAAGTGACCCAGCAATGCCGCGCCGAAGATGTCGACGCGGTCCGTGCCCGCTATCGCAGCCACGACATCCCGGCAGAACTCGGCACCTATTTTGATGACATGGCCGGTCGTCTAGCCGATGCGCACTTGTTCATCGGTCGCGCGGGTGCGAGCACGATCGCCGAGCTGACCGCGGTCGGCCGCCCGGCAATACTGGTGCCGCTGCCGATTGCCACCGACGATCATCAGGCCGCCAACACGCGCGAGATCGTCAGGGCGGGCGGCGCGCGGATGATCCGGCAAGACAAATTTTCCGCCAAGGAACTCGCCAAGCAGATCCAGGCGCTTGCACAGCGCCCTGAAACGCTGGCGACCGCGGCTCACGCGGCGTGGAACTGCGGCCGGCCCAAGGCGGTCGAGGAACTCGCCGACCTCGTCGAAAGCTTCGGCGGGGCCGATCTGATGGACGTCATCCGCGTTGGCGATGAGTCTCCTGCGGCAACCGGGCGCGAGGCGCTCGCGTGAAGGGCGTTCCGACAGACATAGGCACGGTTCATTTCGTCGGCATCGGCGGGATCGGCATGTCGGGTATCGCCGAGGTGATGGCGAACCTCGGCTACGCCGTGCAGGGCTCAGACCTGGCTGAGAGCGGCAGCGTAGAGCGGCTCCGCCAGCGCGGCATCCCGGTGATGATCGGGCACACGGCGGACAACGTGGCCGGAGCGGCCGTGGTGGTGACATCGACCGCGGTCAAGCGCACCAATCCTGAAGTCGCCGCTGCTCTCGAACAGCGCATTCCTGTCGTTCGCCGGGCCGAGATGCTGGCCGAGTTGATGCGGCTCAAGAACACTGTCGCGGTGGCAGGGACGCATGGCAAAACCACTACCACCAGCATGATCGCCGCGGTGCTCGATGCCGGCGGAGTCGACCCCACGGTGATCAACGGTGGTGTGATCGAGCAGTATGGTTCGAACGCACGGCTGGGCGACAGCGACTGGATGGTAGTCGAAGCCGACGAAAGCGACGGCAGCTTCCTGCGCCTCGACGGTACGATTGCGGTCGTCACAAACATCGACCCCGAACACCTCGACCACTACGGCGATTTCGACAGTGTCCGCCGTGCGTTCGTCGAGTTCATCCACAACGTGCCGTTCTATGGGGCGGCGGTGCTGTGCATCGACCATCCTGAAGTCCAGGCGTTGATCGGACAGGTCCGCGACCGCCGAGTGGTGACCTACGGCTTCTCGCCCCAGGCGGATGTCGGCGCGGAAAAGGTTCAACCCGAAGCCGGCGGCAATGTCTTCGATGTCGTCATCCGCCGTTTGGGCGAGGAGGACCGCCGGATCGAAGCTGTGCGGTTGCCGATGCCGGGCCGGCACAACGTCCAGAATGCGCTCGCCGCGATTGCCGTGGCGCTCGAGATGGAATGTCCGGACGAAGTTATCCGCACCGGTTTCTCGCTTTTCGGCGGTGTGCGGCGGCGGTTCACCAAGGTGGGCGAAGTGTCCGGTGCAACCATCATCGACGACTACGCGCATCATCCAGTCGAAATCCGCGCGGTGCTGGCCGCTGCGCGTGAGAGCGCCGGGGTGACCGGCGGGCGGGTGATCGCGATCGTCCAGCCACACCGGTTCAGCCGGTTGCGCGACTTGATGGACGACTTCCAGAACGCCTTCAACGACGCCGATCTGGTCTATGTCACGCCGGTCTATACCGCGGGCGAGGAACCGATTTCCGGAATCGATGCCGCAGCGCTCGTGGGGGGCATCAAGCTGCGCGGACATCGCGCTGTATCGGCAGTGGCGGACAAGGACGAGTTGGCGCGTGAACTGGGCGCAGACATCGGCGCGGGCGATTTCGTTGTCTGCCTCGGTGCCGGCGACATCACCCGCTGGGCCGCCGGGCTGGCGGACGCGGTTCGACTGGAGAAGGCCGCGTGAGCCGGCAGGCTGGCGAAGTGGCGCGTTGGCGGCTCCCCGCGGCACCCTCTTCCGCGATCGACGAAACGGTGGTCTCGCCCCTATCGATGGACGGCATTCGCGGCAAGCTGACCCCCGACGCGCCGCTGGCGCCGTACGTGTGGTTCAAGAGCGGAGGCAAAGCCGACTGGCTGTTCGAACCGGCCGATCTGGAAGATCTCAGCGAGTTTCTCTCGCGCCTGGAGGGTCGGACACCGATCCTTCCCTTGGGGCTGGGCTCGAACATGATCGTCCGCGATGGCGGCGTGCCCGGTGTGGTCATCCGCCTCGGCAAGGCGTTCGCTACAGTCGAGGCGCGGCGCGACATGGTGCTCGAGTGCGGTGGAGGGGCGAGCGGTATCCTGGTTTCATCCCGGGCGCGTGACGCCGGCGTTGCCGGGCTCGAATTCCTGCGCGGCATTCCCGGCACTGTCGGCGGCTTCGTGCGCATGAACGGCGGCGCTTACGGCCGCGAAGTCTCCGACGTGCTGATCGACTGCGACGTGATCCTTCCTGCCGGTGAGTTCGTCACTTTGCCTGCGCGTGATCTCGAATATTCTTATCGCCACTCGGCGCTGCCCGAAGGCGCGGTAGTGGTCGCCGCACGCTTTCAGGGTCGTGAGGGCATCCCGGCGGAGATCGGCGAGGAAATGGACAAGATTGCCGCCGCGCGCGAGGCGAGCCAGCCGCTGCGCACGAAAACCGGCGGCTCGACCTTCAAGAATCCGCCGGGCCACAGGGCATGGCAACTCGTCGACAATGCGGGTTGCCGCGGCCTCAGCCTCGGTGGCGCGCAAGTAAGCGACAAGCACACAAACTTCCTGATCAATACCGGCGATGCAACCAGCGCCGAAATCGAAAGCCTCGGAGAGGAAGTGCGGCAGCGGGTGTATGAGAAGTGCGGGATTACGCTCGAATGGGAAATTCAGCGGGTAGGGCGGCCATGACAAGCAAGCGTCACGTTGCCGTGCTGATGGGCGGTTGGGCCAACGAGCGGCCGGTCTCGCTGATGTCGGGCGAGGGAGTCGCCAAGGCGCTCGAGGCGCGCGGACACCGCGTGACGCGGATCGACATGGACCGGCAAGTGGCCACCCGCATCGCCGAAGCCGCGCCCGACGTCGTGTTCAATGCGCTTCACGGCGTTCCTGGTGAAGACGGAACGGTCCAAGGCATGCTCGACCTGATGGGCGTCCCGTACACGCACTCGGGCCTCGCCACTTCGGTCATCGCGATCGACAAGGAGCTGACCAAGAACGCGCTCGTACCGCACGGCGTGCCGATGCCCGGCGGGCGTATCGTCGACAGCGAACGACTGTACGAGAAAGACCCGCTCGCGCGGCCTTACGTGCTCAAGCCAGTCAACGAAGGCAGCTCGGTCGGGGTCGCGATCGTCACTGATGAGAGTAACTACGGCAACCCCATCCGCCGCGACGTGACGGGGCCCTGGCAGGAGTTCGCGCAGCTGCTTGCCGAGCCTTATATCCGCGGGCGCGAGCTGACCGTGGCGGTGCTCGACGGGCCCGACGGGCCGCGCGCGCTGGCGGTGACCGAACTGGTGCCTCAGTCGGGTTTCTACGATTTCGACGCCAAGTACACCGAAGGTCTGACAGAGCACGTCTGTCCCGCGCAATTGCCCGAGAATATCAATGACTTGTGTCTGGGTTACGCGGTCCAGGCGCACAAACTGCTTGGTTGCCGCGGGTGTAGCCGTACCGATTTCCGCTGGGATGACGAGCAGGGCGAAGCGGGGCTCTTTGTGCTCGAGACCAATACGCAGCCGGGGATGACTCCGCTGAGCCTTGTCCCAGAGCAGGCGAAATATTGCGGGATGAGCTACGAGGATCTGGTCGAAGCACTTGTCAATGAAGCGCTTGGTCGGGGGGCGAAGCATGGCTGAAACGATCAATCGCAAAGGCAAGGGCGTCCGGCGCGCTAACGCCGCGCGCAGCCGTGCCGCGACCGCGAGCAGGGCCAAGGCGAAAACCAGCGGCGCAGTGGGCGGTGCGCTGGCGCTGCTGCCATTTACTGAAGAACAGCTGCACAAGACATTCCTAGCGATCATTATCGGCGGCGCGGTGGCGCTGGCGTGGTTCGTTGCCAGCCTCGCCGGAGTGCCGGCGCTGGCGCAGGCGCAAGTCGCCGCGCTCGCATCCGACGCGGGGTTCGAAGTGCGCCGCGTGCAGGTAACCGGGGTCGAGCGGATGAACGAACTCAAGGTCTACGAGCGCGTGCTGGCAGAGCGCCACCGGCCGATGCCGCTGGTCGAACTCGACACCATTCGAAACGACCTGCTTGCGCTGTCGTGGGTCGCCGACGCGCGGGTCAGCCGCCAGCTTCCCGATACGCTGGTGGTCGATGTGGTCGAACGCACCCCGCGCGCAGTGCTCAAGAAGCCCGGGCGAATGGTGCTGATCGATGGATCGGGGCACGAGCTGGAACCGATCTCGCCCGCCAACGCCAGGGCGATGCTCAAGATTTCGGGGCCTGGCGCGGCACGGCAAGTGGCGGCGCTCGACGCTTTGCTCGACGCGGCGCCGGCGCTCAAAGCCCAAGTCTCCGAAGCCGAATGGGTCGGCAACCGGCGCTGGAACCTGACTTTCAAGACCGGCCAGGTGCTCGCGTTGCCGCATGGCGGCGATCAGCCGGCGGCCGCGCTGGTGTCTTTCGCTCGGCTCGACGGGGTCAACCGGCTCCTCGGCGGCAAAGTCGCCGCGTTCGACATGCGCGCGCCCGATCGCATCTACATGCGCATTCCGGGCCGGGCCAGACAGCAGACGCTAGACGCCCAGGCGGCAAAGTCGGCCGCCAGTAAATCCGAGGGGGCGCAGTAATGGGCCTGCCGCGCATCGCCAAAGTGTTCGGAGCGGTCAACGTAGGGTCATTTCGCATCTCGGCGATGATCATGGGCCTGTCGGAAACGGGCGAAATGATCGTGCTCGGCTCGGGCAACCGGCAGAGCCAGGGGATCAAGCGCGGATATGTGACCGACATGGCGGCGGCGACGTATGCCATCCGGGACGCGGTGGAGCGCGCCGAGAAAAACGCCGGCACTTCTATCTCGAGCGTATGGGTCGGCTGCTCGGGCGCGGGGCTCGCCAGTCGGGTCGCCAAAGTCGAGATCGATATCGGCGGACGGCGAATCGAGGAAGACGATATCGAGCACCTGCTGGTCGCTGCGCGCGACAGCATACAGCCCGACGGACGCATGGTGCTGCATGCGCAGCCGGCTCACTACACGCTGGACGGGGCGCACGGGGTCGCCAATCCGCGCGGGCTGCACGCCGAGCGGCTGGGGGTGGATATCCACGTGATGCTGGCCGACGGCGCGCCGATCCGCAATCTGATCGAGGCGGTGCAGAACGCCCATCTCGACGTCGAAGCGGTGGTCGCCGCGCCAATCGCCGCGGGCCATGCGTGCCTGTCGCCCGAGGAGCGTGAGCTGGGCACCGCGTTGGTCGAGATCGGTGGGGAGGTGACCAACGTCTCGCTTTATGCCGGCGGCATGCTGCTGGGGCTGACCGCGGTCCCGTTCGGATCGTCGGACATCACCGATGCGATCGCCAGCGCCTTCGGCATTCGCCGGTTCCAGGCGCAGCGGCTCAAGAGCCGCTATGGCTCGGCGGTGGCTTCCCCAAGCGATTACAAGGACATGATCCCGGTCAACGGGCCCAACGAGTCAGGCGCCGATGATGCGGCAGGACCGGCGGCGCGCGGCGCCGACGACAAGAACCGCGTTCCCCGCGCCGAGTTGATCTCGATTATCACCGAACAGTTGTCGCGCCTGACCGACGAGATCGGCCGCGCTCTGAAAGGAATGGGCTTTGCAGGCGCCAAGGGCGGCCAAGTGGTCGTCACCGGTGGCGGCGCGGAGCTCGCCGGGATCGCCGAATTCCTGCAGAGCGCGCTCGGTCGTCCGGTACGGATCGGAAAGCCGCCGGCGTTGCGCGGGCTGGGCGAAGCGAACGCCAGCCCCAGCTTCGTGACCCTTGCGGGCCTGTGCCTTTACGCGGCGGACGACCCGGTCGATATCCGCGCGGTCGGCCCGCGCCCGACAAAGACAATCCGTTATTCCGGCTTCGGACTGGCGACGCGCGTCTGGCACGCGGCGCGTGAATACTTTTAAGGGATTCTCCCTTGAGCCATTGGCTGTTAACCGTTGTGGATAAGGACGGGATAACTATCCCTGCCAACCACGCTTTGTGCGAATCTGTGTTACGAATTTGCAACTCTCATCCCAATCCTTCGAGGGAAGTTTCATGAGCATCAACATCGGTCCTCCGGCTACTGACGATCTGCGGCCCAAAATCATGGTGATCGGGGTTGGCGGCGCGGGCGGAAACGCGATCGCCAACATGATCGCGGCGCAGATCGAGGGGGTCGACTTCATCGTCGCGAATACCGATGCGCAAGCGCTCGGCAATTCGGCCGCCGGCAAGCGCATCCAGCTGGGGCCGGACATCACCGGAGGCCTCGGCGCGGGCGCGCGGCCGGAAGTGGGCAAGGCCGCTGCCGAAGAAACAGTCCAGGAGCTGGAAGACGCGCTCGAGGGCGTCAACATGTGCTTCATCGCCGCCGGCATGGGCGGCGGCACTGGCACCGGCGCAGCGCCGGTAATCGCCGAAGCCGCGCGCCGTAAGGGCGTGCTGACCGTCGGCGTTGTGACCAAGCCGTTCCTGTTCGAAGGCACCCGCCGGATGCGCGCCGCCGAAGCCGGGATCGACGAGCTCCAGCGTCACGTCGATACGCTGATCGTCATTCCCAACCAGAACCTGTTCCTGGTCGCGAAAGCTGAAACCACTTTCAAGGAAGCCTTCGGGCTGGCCGACGAGGTGCTCCAGCAGGGCGTCCGCTCGATCACCGACTTGATGGTGATGCCTGGCCTCATCAACCTCGATTTCGCCGACGTGCGATCGGTGATGCAGGAAATGGGCAAGGCCATGATGGGAACCGGCGAGGGCGAGGGCGAGAACCGCGCACTCGACGCCGCCGAACGGGCGATTGCCAATCCGCTGCTCGACGGCGTCAGCATGGCCGGCGCCAAAGGCGTGATCATCTCGATTATCGGCGGCGAGGACATGAAGCTGCTCGAAGTCGATGAAGCCGCCAACCACATTCGCGAGCTGGTCGACGAAGACGCCAACATTATCTGGGGATCGGCGTTCAACCCCGACCTGCAGGGCAAGATCCGCGTTTCGGTGGTCGCCACCGGCATCGACGGCACCGGCGAAGTCGCGATGAACCAGCCGCGCTCGTTCGCGCTCGGCGCGTCGCGCGCTCCCAAGCGGCCGGTCCTCGAGTTGCCGGGGGAAGACGACGAGTTCGAATTGTCGACCGAGGCCGGAGAATCGACCGGGTCCGAAGCGGCAACAGCGTTCGGCGCGGCTGCCGATGGCGATCCGCTCGATCGCGGGCCGCTCGATCTGGGTGCGATGCCAGGTGACTTCGGGGAAGACGAAGCCGAGAGCGCCGACGAATACGATGACGATGTCGATGGGATCGTCGACCCGCTCGCCGGATTGCGCAACGACGACCCTGATTCGGACTCCGGCGAGCTTGGCGCCACGGGCCATGCGGGTTTCCCGGCAGGGGCCGAAGACGATGAGATCGACGATGCCGCTTTGTGGGGCGACAACGGGGCCGGCGACGATCGTTTGCCCGGCCAAAATGCCGAAACATCATCGACGCAGGACGAACTGCTGCTCGATGCCGATCGGCTGGCCGCCGAGGATGAGCCGGTCAAACCGATGCTCGGCGGCGGTCGTCGTCGCGGGCTCGTCTCGGGCGGGGACACCGCCGGCAGCGGCAGTGGCGGCGGTGGTAGCGTCGGCGGTGCCGGGAGCACGCTGTTCGAGCGCATGGCCAACCTTTCGCGAGGCGGCACCCGTCCTTCGGACGAAGAGGAAGACGACGGCGAAGCCGAAGACGACAGCGGCTCCGCGTCGCTGTCGATTCCGCGCTTCCTCGGGCGGCAGAACAACCAGTAATCGGGCGCGCGTGCTTTCCTCGCGGCTCGTTCCACCCGGGTTCAGCCGCGAGCGGGCACTGTCGCAAAGCAATGGCAGTTCGTAAGATTTCAGCCCTGACGCGCGCCGCGGCGCCGCTGTTCGCTCCTTTGCTGGGCGCACTGCCGTGGATTGCCGGCGGAGCGGTTGCCGCGCAGGATCATGCGGTGGTGCAGCCCATACCGTCCCCGGCGGTCGGTGAGCTCAGCGATGCCTTGCGGCGGCTGGCGCGCAGCCCGGCAGATTTCGACGCCCTGATCGCCGCGGGGCGCGCGTCGCTTGCGCTCAATGATGTCGACGCCGCGACCGGGTTTTTCAGCCGCGCGGACGTCCTTCGACCTGGCGAGCCCCGGGTCAAGGCCGGTCTCGCGGCAGCCAATCTCAAGTCTGACCGGCCGATCGAAGCGTTGCAGATGTTCGACCAGGCGCAGGCGGCCGGCGCGCCGCCGGTAACTTTGGCGGGCGACCGCGGGCTGGCATTCGATCTGGTCGGCGACAATGCGTCGGCGCAGGCGCAATACCGGCTTGCGCTGACCCAGGGCCCCAATCCCGAGATCAGCCGGCGGCTCGGCCTCAGCCAGGCGATAGCGGGCGACAAGAAGGGCTTCGAGGCGACCCTGCTCCCGCAACTCCAGCGCCGTGACTTCGCCGCTTACCGCGTGCGCGCTTTCGGTCTCGCGATCCTGGGCGACGAGGATGAGGCGGTGTCGATCGCCGAAGCGGTCATGCCGCGCGATCTCGCCAGCCGTATCACGCCCTATTTGCGCTATATGCCCAAGCTCACCCGAGCGCAGCAGGCAGCGGCGGGCAACCTCGGCACCTTTCCGCGCGCCGCGCAAATCGGTCGCGACGATCCGCGGTTTGCACAATACGCCCGTCCCTCCAGCGCTCCGACACCACAGAGCGGCACCGGTTCGCGCCTGGCGCCGGCGGGCCAACCGCTCGGCCCCAAGCCTCAAGTAGCGGCGGTGCGCAAGCCGACAGCAGCGGACCGCAAACGCCAGCGCGAGGACGATAAACGCCAAGCCGCCTTGGCGGCGGCCGCCAAGAAGCCGCCGGTAACCATTGCCCGGGCGGAGCTTCCTGCAGCGCAAGTCGTGCGAACGGTCAGCCCTCCACCGCCGCCACCGCCGCCGCCGCCGCCACCTCCGCCGCCGCCGCCACCTCCGCCGCCACCAGCGTCTCCTCCGACGGCTCCCGTTATTCAGCTTCCCGAGCCGCAGCCGACGATCGTCGCGCAAGTGCCGGCGTCGAATGCGGCGCCAGGGTTCGATCTGGCGCAAGTACAAAGCGCGCCGGATTCAACGCAAGCCGTTGCCAGTGCGCCACCGGTCATCATCATCCCGGCCGCCGTCCAGGTCGCGCAGGAGGAAGTCAGCGTAGCGGACGCCTTTGCCGATCTCACCAATGCCAGCGGAGCGCGCGCGCCGGCGGCAGGTGCGGTCGACATCACCGCGATCAAGCCCAAGCGCGAGGCGGTCGAGCCGGTCCAAACCCTCAAGCCGAAGGCGCCGCCGCCGCCGCCGCCGCCCCCACCCAAGCCGAAAGTACCGAGCCGCGTGTGGGTGCAAGTGGCGACCGGCAAGGACACCAAGGCGCTCGCCTTCGACTGGCGCAAGTACGGCAAGAAGGCGCCCGCGCTGCTCGGCAAGCGTGACGCGTTCACCGCCAAGTGGGGCGAAACGCGGCGGCTGGTGACGGGGCCTTTCGATTCGGAAAAGGCCGCAGCCAAGTTCGTAAGCGATCTCAAGAAGGCAGGCGTGGATTCGTTCACCTTCACCAGCGATGTCGGGGAAGATGTCACTCCGCTGAAGTGAGATATCAGGCGGTTCACAGCTTTTGCACAGGGTGTGAACAGGGTTGTCGCGTTGTCCCCAGCCGTTAATCACGCCGGCGTTGCGGCCTAACCGGCGGCGCTTCAAGCAGCTTGCCGATGCGACCGACAGGACAGTTATGATGAGAACCGCGCAGGAAGATTACCGCCGTGCTGCTGACGATGCCGCGCCGGTCGACATGCTCGCCGCGCTGTTCGAGGCGCGCGGCTGGACGCACGAAGTAGTCTCCGCCGACGAGATTTCGGGCGAAATCCAGGGCGCATGGGCCAATTACCAGGTCCGCGCGATCTGGCGCACCGAAGACAACGTTCTCCAGCTGCTGTGCCTGCCCGACATTCGCGTCACTGAAGCCAAGCGAAGCGCCGCGCACGAGCTGCTGGCGCTGGTCAATGAGCAGCTCTGGCTCGGCCATTTCGATGTCTGGTCCCAAGGCGGCATGCTGGTTTACCGCCACGGGCTGCTGCTCGGCGACGAAGGGCTGCTTAGCCTGAGCCAGGCGCAGGGGCTGGTCGAGACGGCGGTCGACGAATGCGATCGGTTCTATCCGGCGTTCCAATTCGTGCTGTGGGGCGACAAAAGCCCCAAGGACGCGCTCGAAAGCGCGATGGTCGACGCCGCCGGAGAGGCTTAGCACGAGGCGCAGGGCGAGGCTTGGCCCAAGCCTAGCGCTGCCGCCCCGCGGGCCCTAAGTTACGCAGATGACCAGTTTTCCCAGCATTCTTGTCGCCGGATACGGCACCATGACCGGCGCGATGGTTCACGGCTGGCTCACGGCCGGGGTGGCGGCGAGCAATTTGACTGCTTGTGGACCCCATCCAAAATCGGTGCCGGACGGCATGCGTTTTGTTACCGGCGTACCGGACGGGGCCTTCGACATCGTGTTACTGGGCATGAAGCCGCAAAAACTGGCCGAGGCCGCGCCGGCCATCGAGCCGCTGGCCGGACCGCGCACGGTCCTGGTCTCCGTCCTCGCCGGGGTGGAACTGGCCAGCCTCGCACGGCATTTCCCGCGTGTTGGAGGCGTCGTCCGGTTAATGCCCAATCTCGCCGCGGCGCTCGGCAAATCGCCAGTCGCATTGGTCGCGTCCGAACTCGATCCCCAGCAGCGCGACCAGATCACCGATCTTGCGGCCAGGCTCGGCAGTGCCGAGTGGCTCGCGGACGAGAGGCAGTTCGAACTCGTTACCGCGCTCGCCGGATCGGGGCCGGGCTTCGTCTATCGCTTCATCGACGCGCTTGCGGCGGGCGCTGCTCGGCTCGGCCTCGACGCCCCGCAGGCGCAGCGGCTCGCAGTGCAGATGGTCGAAGGAGCGGCGGCGCTGGCCGCAGGCTCGGCGCAGTCGCCCGCTGAACTGGCGCAGCGGGTCGCAAGCCCCGGCGGGATGACCCAGAAAGGCCTCGACGTGCTCGACGAGGATGGGGCGCTGGTCGAGCTCGTCACCGAGTGTTTGCGCGCGGCGCGCGATCGGGGGCGCGAAATGGCGCTCACGGCGCGTGACGAGGGTTAAGAGGCACATGTCCGGTTTCGCTTGAAAAAAGCTCGCCGAACCTCGATATTTCAAATGTCGCCCGCGCGCTTTCCTCGCGGGCTAGAGGAGTAGGATAAAAATGGCCGATTATGAACCACGCACGACGACAACCGGCTTCGGCTCGGTGCCGCGCGCCGGCGGTGCGGTCGTTTTCGACGCGGGTCTGCGCAAGCACATGCTGTCGATCTATAACTATATGGCCAGCGGCGTTCTGCTGACCGGGGTGGTCGCGTTGCTGACCGCCAATTCGGGCATGGCAACGACGTTTGCCAGCGGACCGCTGATGTGGCTGGTGGCACTGTCGCCGCTCGCCATCGTGTTCGCGATGAGCTTCGGTGCCAACAAGTTCAGCAAAACCACGCTGCAGGGCATGTACTGGGCGTTTGCGCTGCTGATGGGCTTGTCGCTTTCGACCTTGTTCCTGGTCTATACCGGCGGCTCGATCGCGGTGACGTTCTTCGCCACCGCCGCGGCGTTCGCCGGTCTCAGCTTGTGGGGTTATACCACGCAGAAAGACCTCAGCGGCATGGGCACGTTCCTGATCATGGGCGTGGTCGGGCTGATCGTGGCGAGCCTGGTCAACATGTTCGTGCAGTCGTCTGCGTTGATGTACGCGATCAGCTTCATCGGCGTGCTGATCTTCGCCGGGCTGACCGCTTACGATACGCAGAAGCTCAAGGAGCAGTACGCTCACCTGCGCGGTACCGAGATGGCCGGCAAGGCGATCGTGCTCGGGGCGCTCAACTTGTACCTCGATTTCATCAACATGTTCCTGTTCCTGCTGCGTTTCATGGGTTCCAGCCGCAACTGAGCGCAGCCCTGAATCGTTTCATCGTGCCCGGGGTGCCCAGTGCATCCCGGGCATTTTCTTTGGTGGATTAAGCCTGTAAGGGCGGCGATCGCTTCAGCCGCGCGAAAGGCGCTGGTTGATACCGATGCGGGCTGAGGAGGGCCGTGCCGCATGTTCCCATTCAATTCCGCTCGTATCCAACTGATTACCCTTGCGGCCGGACTGGCCGCGCTCGGCGCTTGCGCGACCCCGCCCCCGCCGCCTCCACCCCCGCCGCCGCCGCCACCGCCGGTGGAGATCACCCCTTATCGTCCGCTGCCCCCTTCGGCCGCGGCGTATGTCATGACCGTCCCTGGGCGCGGTGCTGATGGCCAGCGCCTGACCATTCTCAAGGGCATAAGCGACGACCAGCGCCTGTGGTATTTCCGTTCTGCCTGGAATGTTGCCGCGCTCAATTGCATGGGCCCGGGCGAAGAATTTATTCTCGAGGGCTACAGGTCGTTCCTGACCGGCAACGCGAAGACCTTGCAGGCCGTCAACCAGCGGCTCGAAAAGACTTATCAAAAGGAATACTCGAGCCGAAACGAAGGGATTGCTGCACGCGAGCGGCAGATGACTATCGTCTATAACTACTTCGCGCTGCCGCCCGCACGCGCGGAGTTCTGTCAGGCGGCGCTGCGCGTAGCCGCGGCCCAGGCGGCGATGGCCAAGCCGGACGCCGCCGCATTGGCAGCGGCGAACTTCGGGCAATTCGAAACTCCGTTCGAAAACTTCTTTACCGCGTACGAGCAGTACCAGCGCGATTCCGCCGCGTGGGACGCGCGCTACGGTGCTTTGTTCGGAGCCTCGCAACCGGGTTACGTAGCGGTTCAGGCCGCGCGTCTGGGGCAAGCGCCGCAGATCGGAGTGAGCGATCTGGCGGCGACCACCACTCAACCTGTGGCGCAGGCCGGATCGGTGACCGATCCGGAAACCGGCGCGACGATCCCGGTGGTGCCGGTGCCCCAGCAGGCAGTGCCGGTCGTTCAGCCCGTCCCGCAGGCTTCACCCAAGCCGTGATCGGGCAGCGTACAAAGGCCTTTGCTTGATCGGCGCGGTTCGCTAAGCGGCGCGCTCTCTGCCGGGCGACCGGCGGGAAAAGGAACTGGAACGGGGCCGTAGCTCAGATGGGAGAGCGCGTCGTTCGCAATGACGAGGTCAGGGGTTCGATCCCCCTCGGCTCCACCAGTTTCTTTCGCCAAGGCGTAAGAAACTGGTTGTTGTCGTGGCCTCAAGCGCCGCGTCCGCATCCGCGGACCTGGCTTTCCGCGCCATAGGGCGTGGTGGCCGGGGTCCCACAAAAGTAGTACCTTTTTGGGCTTGCCCCGTTCGGCCTTGCGGGCTCGCTGGTCGCGAGCCCGATCATCGCGACTATCCACAGTCGCCCTTCACGCGTAATTGAAAACTCATGCACTTTCTTGATCAAGCCAAAGTCTATCTCAAGTCCGGCGGCGGCGGGCCGGGGGCTGTCAGCTTCCGGCGTGAAAAGTACGTCGAGTATGGCGGTCCCGATGGCGGCAACGGCGGCAAGGGCGGCGATGTCATTTTTGAATCGGTCGCCGGTCTCAACACGCTGATCGATTTTCGGTACTCACAGCACTTCAAGGCCGCGCGTGGCGGGCACGGCATGGGCAAGGATCGCACCGGCGCCTCCGCGCCCGATCTGGTGATCCAGGTCCCCGTCGGAACCCAGGTGCTGTCGGAGGACAAGCAAGAAGTGCTCGCCGATTTCACCGAAGTCGGTCAGCGCGTGACGCTGATGGAAGGCGGCATGGGCGGGCGCGGCAACGCCAGTTACAAGACCAGCACCAACCGCGCGCCGCGCCAGCACCAGCCGGGTATCGCACCGGAGGAAATGTGGGTCTGGCTACGGCTCAAGCTGCTCGCCGACGCGGGGCTCGTCGGGCTGCCGAATGCGGGCAAGAGCACTTTCATCAACCAGGTGTCCAACGCGCAGGCCAAAGTCGGGCACTATGCGTTCACCACCCTGGTGCCCAAGCTCGGCGTGGTCCGTCACCGCAACCGCGAATTCGTGATCGCAGACATCCCCGGGCTGATTGAAGGGGCAGCAGACGGGGCGGGGATCGGCGACCGGTTCCTCGGCCATATCGAGCGCTGCCGTGTGCTGATCCACCTGATCGATATCGGCGGAGTCGATCCGATCGAAGCGCTGCGTATCGTCGAGGACGAACTGGCCGCGTATGGAGAGGGCCTCGAAGACAAGCCGCGGCTGATTGCGCTCAACAAGATCGACCTGGCCGATACCGAGCTGGCTGAAGATTTCGCCAAGGAATTGCGCGCCGCCGGAGCGACCAAGGTGTTCCCCGTGTCGAGCGCGACCGGTGCGGGGATCGAGAATCTGCTCGATGCCGTGCTCGCTCACTTGGCCGATCGCACCGCGACCGAGACCAAGGGCAGCGAGGTCGAAGACGTGCCGGCCGATGGCGGCGACTGGTCGCCGATCTAGGTGACGCCCTTGTAGTGACTGCCAGCCGCGGCTCGGCTAAGCGCGCGCCGATGTCGATTACCTCGATCAGCCAGCTTTGCGACGCCGCCGCCTGTCCGCGGCTGGTGCTCAAGGTCGGCTCAGCGTTGCTCGTCGCGCGCGGCGGGGTGGTGCGCCATCAGTGGCTCGAAGGTCTGGTGGCAGAGATCGCCCAGGCGCGCTCGCGGGGCCAGCAAGTCGTTGTGGTCAGTTCGGGCGCGATCGCGCTCGGCGCGGCGCGGCTGGGCCTCAGGCAAGGCGGCCGGGCGAACCTGGCCGATGCGCAAGCGGCGGCGGCGGTGGGCCAGATCGCGCTCGCCGGAGTGTGGGCCGAATTGCTCGGCACGCACGGGCTGACTGCGGCGCAATTGCTGGTCACCCTCGACGATCTCGAGGATCGGCGGCGCTACCTTAACGCCTCGTCCACCCTGTCCCGCTTGCTCGAACAGGGGGCGGTGCCGGTGGTCAACGAGAACGACAGCGTCGCCACCGCCGAAATTCGCTTTGGCGACAATGACCGGCTGGCCGCGCGCGTCGCGCAGGCGGCCGCTGCCGATGCGGTGGTGCTGCTGAGCGATGTCGACGGCCTGTTCGACCGCGATCCTGCCGATCCCGCTGCCGAGCTGGTGCGTGAGGTGAGCGGGATCGACGATAGCGTGCGGGCGATGGCTGGCGCCGGTTCGGGATCAGGCATGGGTTCGGGCGGCATGGTCTCGAAGCTGCAGGCGGCCGAGATTGCCGGGCGCGCCGGCATAGCGTTGGCGATCGTCAACGGCACGCCCGGTCAGCCGCTTTCCCGCGCGGTCGCCCAAGATCGCGGGACACTGTTCCACCCCCAGCGCCGCGATGGCAGCCGCAAGGCCTGGCTCGGTGGGCGGCTTGCTCCGGCCGGCGTGCTGACTGTCGACGATGGCTGCGCCGCGGCGCTCGTCGACGGGTCGAGCGTGCTGGCCGCTGGGTTGGCTGCGATCGATGGCGATTTTGCGCGCGGGGATCTGGTCACGATCCACGGCCGCAAGGGCGATCGGTTGGCGCAGGGGCTGGTCGAATACACAGCCGCCGAATGCCGCGCGATTGCCGGACGCAAGGCAGCCGAGCAGGAAGAGCTGCTCGGCTACGCCCCGCGCGCGGCGGTCGTTCACCGCGATCACATGGTGCTCTTGTGAGCAAGTCGCTCGTCGCGCTGACCGGCGGCACGGGTTTCGTCGGCAAGGCGACGCTGGCCGCGCTCGATCGCGCCGGGTTCGCGGTTCGCGCGCTGGCACGCACGGTGCCCAAGGAGGCGGGTTCCGCCGAATGGGTGCGCGGCGACCTCGCCGACCGCGAGGCGCTCGCCAATCTGGTCGAGGGCGCGGAGGCAGTGATCCACGTCGCGGGGGTTACTACCGCTCACAAGCCCGCACAGTTCGAGCAAGCCAACGTCGCGGGCACGCTCGCGCTGGTCGAGGCGGCGGCCGCGGCCGGGGTGCGACGCTTCGTGCTCGTGTCGTCGCTGTCAGCGCGCGAGCCGCAATTATCGGCATACGGCGAATCGAAGGAGCGCGCCGAGCGGCTGGTGATGGCCAGCGGGCTCGACTGGACCATCGTGCGGCCGCCGGGGGTCTACGGGCCGTGGGACGTCGATTATCTTGAGATGTTCAAGCTGGCGAAGCTCGGTTTTGTGCCCATCCCGCCGGCCGGGCGCAGCTCGATGATCCACGTGCAGGATCTTGCCGATCTGCTCGCGGCGCTGGTTCCCGGCGGCGAACGCGTCACCCACCGGCTGTTCGAGCCTGACGATGGACACAAAGGCGGCTGGTCGCATCGCGAACTTGCGCGGGTGATCGGCTGGGCGGTCGGGCGGCGCCCGTGGGTGGTTCACCTGTCTCGCTCGATGCTGACAAAGGCAGCGCGCCTCGACCGGCTGGTTCGGCGGTCACGCGCGCGTCTGACTGCGGACAGGGTCGGCTATATGACTCATCCTGACTGGCTGGCGCGCGCGGACCGCGCGGTGCCGGGGGAAGTGTGGCGGCCGCGCATTCCCACCCGCGAAGGGCTCAAGGCCACCGCGCGCTGGTATCGCGAGAAGGGCTGGCTCTAGCGGCGCCCTTGGCGTTCGCGGGTGACCGGGCGTAGGTTTCTGCAGGGCTCGCGAGTCGCGGCGGCGGTAAACGTCTGCCGCTCGATCACGACAGGGGAAACAATATGAACAAAATTGCAGTGATTGCCGCGCTGGCGTTCGTCTCGGCATGCTCCAAGCCCGAACCGGCGGCGGCGCCCGAAGCGACCGCGACCGCCGCCACACCCGAAGTCGCGACGACCGCGGCGGACGGCAAGCCATCGACCGGAACCTTCAAGATCACCACCGCGGACGGCCAAACCATAATGGAAGAGATCAAGGCCGACGGGACTTACGTCGATACGCAAGATGGCAAAGTGGTCGAGACCGGCAGGTGGGAGCAGAAGTCCCCCGCCCAGTATTGCTGGACCAAGGATGAAGCCGGCGCAACGCAAGTCTGCGCCGACGAGAAGGTCGAGAACGGCGTCTATACTTCGTACAATCCGTTGACCAAGAAGACAGCGACGGTGGAGCGCATCGAAACCTGATTTGCGGACAGCCAAGCGGCACCGGCGGCGTCAGCCCCGGTGCCGTTCTTGCGTCTGCGCCTCAAAGAAAGGGTTCGTATCCGGGCGGCAGCTCGCCGTCGGGGCCGAGCTGGACCGGCGAGTGGATGCCGCACTCGGTCTTGTCCCAGCCTTTCCACCTGCCTGAACGCGCGTCCTCGCCGGGAGCGACCTTGGTGGTGCAGGGCGAGCAGCCGATCGAGGGATATCCATCAGCCACCAGCGGGTGCGCCGGCAGGTCGTGCGCGGCGATGTAAGCGACAAGATCGGCCGCCTGCCAGTCGATCAGCGGGTTGATCTTGAGCCGGCCCAGCGGGTCGCTGCTGTCGACCTCGAACCGCGGCAGGTTGGCGCGGGTGCTCGACTGGAACGCCTTGCGCCCGGTGAGCGAGGCATCGAACCGTGTCAGCGCAGCCGCCAGCGGCTTGACCTTGCGCACCTCGCAACAGCCATCGGGGTCGTACGACCATCTGAGGCCGCTCTCGTCACGCGCGGCGAGGTCGGCCGGGTGAGGCGCAAGGATCATCAGGTTGGTCAGGCCGAGCCGCTCGACCAGCGTGTCACGGTAGGCAATCGTCTCGGCAAAATGCTTGCCGGTTTCAAGGAACAGCACGGGCGTGGCGGGGGCGACCTGGGCAATGAGGTGCAGCAAGACCGCGCTTTCGGCGCCGAAGCTCGACACCGCCGCCACTTCGCCTGCGACGCGGTCGTTGAGCACGGCTTCGAGTACCGCCGCAGTGTCCGCGCCGCGGAACATCCGGTTGAGCCGGATCGCATCCGCATCGGTGAATCGCGGGGCCAGATCGATCCGGTCGCGCACCCGGGCGATGCCCAGGTCAGCCATGCCGCAGCTTCCAGATCGGAACGCGGCCATCGGCGGCGGGGACGTAGACGTGATCCCACCGGGTCAACGCGGCCTCCACGTCGATCGGGTCCAACGGCTTGTCGGGAGCAAAACTGTCGAAGCCGCAGCGGCGCATGAAGAAGATCAGGTCCACCAGCACGTCGCCGGTCGCCTTGATCTCGCCAGTGTAGCCCGCCTCGCGCAGCATTCGCGCGGTGGAGAACCCGCGGCCGTCGCGAAACTTGGGGAAGTCGATCTCGATCAACCGCACACGCGATAGGTGCGGGAGCAGCACGATTACGTCTTCGCCCGCTTCGACGCGCACCGACACGGCTTCTTCCTGCTCGAGAAATGCGTCGAGCGAAACCGCTGGTTCGTCCGCTGCGGGATCGTCGCGGAAGCGCAGCGCGGTGGAATATTCCTCGGTGGCGGCGGGCGCCGGGTTGCCGGACTCAGCCATAGATCGCCTCCTTGAAGCCTTCCATGCCGACCCGGCGGTAAGTGTCGATGAAGCGCTCTTCGGCCCTCGCGGATTACGCGGTAATGCTCGACCGCGCGCTCAACCGCGTCGACGATGCCGTCCTCCGAAAAACCCGGGTCCGGCGATCTTGGCCTGGCTGGTGTCTTCATCCCCCGAACCGCCAAGCAGCAACTGGTAGCTTTCGCTGCCTTTCTTATCGACGCCAAGGATGCCGATGTTGCCCGCGTGGTGGTGGCCGCAGGCGTTGATGCAGCCCGAAATCTTGATCTTGAGCTCGCCGATATCGCTCTGGCGGACCGGATCGGCGAACCGTTCGACGATTTTCTGCGCAACCGGAATCGACCGCGCGTTGGCGAGGCTGCAGTAATCGAGCCCCGGGCAGGCGATCACGTCGCCAATGAGATCGAGGTTGGCGTCTGCCAGACCCGCCGCGACCAGCGCCTGCCACACCGCGTACAAGTCCGTCTTGCGAACGTGTGGAAGCACGAGGTTCTGCGCGTGAGTCGAGCGCACCTCGTCGAAGCTGAACCGTTCGGCGAGATCGGCGACGAGCTCCATCTGCTCGGCGGTAATGTCGCCCGGGATGCCGGTGGTCGGTTTCAGGCTGATGTTGGCGATCGCATAGCCCGGCGCCTTGTGAGCGATAACCTGGCGCTCCACCCACGCGGCGAATGCGCGGTCCGAAAGGTCGATATCCTCGCTCAGCCCCTGCTCGAACGGCGGCGGGGTGAAGAAGGCAGCAATGCGATCGTATTCGGCTTGCGGGAAATCCTCGCCGAGCGACAGGAAATGCTCGAACTCGGCCTCCACCTGGCGGGTGAATTCTTCGTGGCCGAGATCGTGGACGAGGATTTTCATCCGCTGCTTGTGGATATTGTCGCGCCGGGCGTGACGGTTCCATACCCGCAGCACCGCCTGCAGATAACTGAAGATCTGGCTGGTCGGCAGGAATTCGCGGATCGCGTAGGCGATGAACGGGGTGCGGCCCATGCCGCCCCCGACGAAGACCTGGAAGCCGATCTCGCCGCTTTCGTTCTTGACGATACGCAGCGCGAAATCGTGCCAGCGCAGCGCAATGCGGTCTTCTTCCGAAGCAATCACCGCGATCTTGAACTTGCGCGGCAGGTAGCTGAATTCGGGCATGAAAGTGGTCATCTGCCGCAGCATTTCGCACCACGGGCGCGGATCGATCAGCTCGTCGGCGGCGGCGCCGGCGTACTGGTCCGACGATATGTTGCGGATCGATTCGCCACTGGTCTGGATCGCATGCATCTCGACCTTGGCAAGGTCGGCGAGAATATCGGGGGCTTCGGCCAGCTTGATCCAGTTGTACTGGATATTCTGCCGGGTGGTGAAGTGGCCATAGCCGCGGTCGTAGCGCCTCGCGATGTCGGCGAGCACGCGCATCTGGGCCGAGTTGAGCGTGCCGTATGGCACAGCGACGCGCAGCATGTAGGCGTGGAGTTGGAGATAGAGACCGTTCTTCAGCCGCAGCGGCTTGAACTGGTCATCATCCATTTTGCCGGCGATGCGGCGCGCCACCTGGTCGCGGAATTCCTCGACACGGGTGTCGACCATCGCCTGGTCGTATTTGTCATAGCGGTACATGTCAGATTACCCACTCTCGGGCTTCAGGGTCGGCGGGCTTGAGCGTCAGGTCGGGCCGGACGGTGGGGCCGAGCGCGCGAATGCGGTCCTTTATGTGCGCGGGGCGCACTCCGTCGGACGTCTTCTCGCCCTCGATCACGTAAGGATTGTTGACCCGGCATGTCGCGGTTTCGCGGGCCATTATCGCTTCCGCCTCGCCCGCGGCATCGATCGCATCCTCGACGTGGAGCGACCAATCGTAACCGGTCCACCATATGACGGCACCGGATTTCAAATCGTTGCCAGTGATGATCCTCATGCCGTCAACTCCGCCAATCGTGCGATCGCCACGTCAGCGCGTGCGGTCACTTCGCCGATCACGATCAGCGCCGGGCTCCTGACCCGCTCCCGCGCAACCAGGTCGGGCAGGGCAGCCAGCGGCCCGCGCAACACGCGCATGTTGGGCCGGCAACCGTTCTCGATCACCGCCAGCGGCATATCGGGAGCCAGCCCATCGGCCATAAGTTTTTCAGCGATTTGCGGGGCGGTCTTCACACCCATGTAGATCACCAGCGTGCGGCCTTTACCGGCAAGGCCGGCCCAGTCCTGTTCGGCAAGGCCTTTGCACTGCCCGGCAACGAAGCTGACCACGCTCGAGGCGTCGCGATGAGTAAGGGCGATGTGCGCAGCGGCGGCGGCCCCATTGGCTGCGCTGATTCCGGGGACGACCTCGACCGGCACGCCTGCGGCGCGACAGGCTTCGGCCTCCTCGCCCCCGCGGCCGAACACAAACGGATCGCCGCCCTTCAGCCGAACGACGTCACGACCGGCGCGTGCCTCGCGCACGAGCAGCGCGTTGATCTCGGATTGCGGGAGCGTATGGCGCGCGCGGCTCTTGGCGACCGAAACCAGTTCGGCGTCGGCAGGCGCGAGGGCGAGCACGGAAGGATCGACCAAGCCGTCGTGCACCACCATCTTCGCGCGTTCGAGCAACCGCGCCGCGCGCAAGGTCAGCAGGTCCGGGTCACCTGGCCCGGCGCCGACGAGATAGACGGTTCCTGTAACTTTCATCCCACTTGATTGGGAGTGCCGCGGCCAGCCTGCCAGCCAGATTGCCTGTCAGGGTAGGAAGGGCCGATTTTGAAAGCTGCGATAGCGGTCCGACAAGCTAGGCTTCCGGCTGCGCCATCCGCTGCGAGATTGCCGCGACCAGTTGCTGGAACTCGGCGCTATCCTTCAGGTTCACATCGCGCTGCGGGAAGGGGATTTCGATCCCGTTCTCCTGGAACAGGTCCCACAACCGCTTGAGGACATCGGAGCGGACATTTCCGACGCCTTCCTCCGGATCGTTGATCCAGCAGTGAATCTTGAAGTCGACCGAACTCTCGCCGAATTGCTCCAGCCACACCACCGGGGGCGGGGTGGTGAGCACCCGCGTCGCCGCCTTGGCCGCTTCGAGCATGAGCTTTTCGGCGAGCTTGATGTCGCATTTGTACCCGATCCCGACCGGCACCTGTACGCGAACGTTTTTGGAAGAATAGGACCAGTTCTCCACCTGATTGACCATCAGGTTCTCGTTCGGAATCAGGTACTCCTTCTGGTCGCGCGTGGTGAGCGAGACCGCGCGGATTCCGATCTTGCGGATCTGCCCGAAGGTGGAGTTGCCGGCCGCATCGGCGATGGCGATAACGTCGCCCGGCTTGATCGAGCGGTCCATCAGCAGGATGATCCCGGCGATCAGGTTGCCGAACGTCTTCTGCAGACCGAAGCCGATCGCCAGGCCGAACGCGCCCGAGAACACCGCCAGCGCGGTGAGGTCGATGCCGAGGATGTCGATCCCGAGCAGGATCGCGATCGCCCACACCGCGATGGTGACCAGCTTTTCGGCCAGCAGGCGCTGGGTCAGATCGAGCTTGGTCATCCGCCGCAGCAGCCTGCGGGCGGTGCGGCTGAGGAACCACGCGGCCGCCCAGATCGCGACGATGATGAACACGAACACCATCGCGTCCCACAGCGACAGACGGAAGGTGCCAAGGTCGATCGCCCAGCGATCGAGCGTTTCGACCACGCCATTGGCAGTGCCGTTTCGCGAGACCGCGTGCTTCAAGCCGTCGGCGGCACGCACGCTCGCCTCGGTCGCTGCTGGCGTTGCTAGGGTCATGCGCTTCCTATTGCTGCAAATGCCTGGTCGAGGTCGGCCATCAGGTCGCCTGGATCCTCCAGCCCGATCGACAGGCGAACACCCAGGCGATCCTCCGGTTGCCAGCCCGAAGGCGGCCACGCGGTGGCCGAGCGGATCGAGACCGGGTCGAACGGGCTGACCAGGCTCTCGAATCCGCCCCAGCTATAACCGATGCCGAACAAATGAAGGGCATCGACGAAGCGTGCGCGCGCCGCGCTGTCGCGGCCTGCGAAAACGAAGCTCAGCAGCCCGCAACCGCCGGTGAAATCGCGCTGCCACAGCTCATGCCCCGGCGAGCCCGGCAGCATCGGACACAGCACCCGCGCGACCTCGCTTCGTCCTTCAAGCCAGCGCGCCACTGCGAGCGCAGATGCCGTGCTGCGTTCGAGCCGGATGCCCATCGTCCGCAGCCCTCTCAGCGCGAGCGCCGCGTCGTCCGGAGAGACCACCTGGCCGAGGGCTTGTGCGGTCTGGCGCAGCCGAGCGTGCAACCGCTCGCCCGCGCTGGCCGAACCCATCATCAGGTCCGAATGGCCGCCGACGTGCTTGGTCAGGCTCATCACCGCGATGTCGCAGCCGTGCGCGAAGGCCTGAAAGCCCAGCGGGCTTGCCCAGGTGTTGTCGAGCACGACGGTGGCGCCCTTGCTCCGCGCAATCGCCGCCAGCGCGGGCACGTCGCTCACTTCCATCGTCAGGCTACCGGGATTTTCGAGCATGACCGCGCGGGTTCGCTCGCAGAACGCGTCCGAGAACGCGCCGGGAGCGAGCGGATCGAAGAACCGCGCCTCAATTCCCATCCGGGCCAACAGCCCTTTGGCCATCAGGCGCGTGGGTTCATAGGCGTTGTCAGTCACCAGCACGACGTCGCCAGGCGTGAGCACGGCAAGCAAGGCACCGGCGATCGCAGCCACACCGCTTGGATACAACACAGTGCCCGCAGCGCCCGGGTCGAGCTTCGTCAGCGCTTCCGCCAGCGCCCATTGGGTCGGCGCGCCGCGGCGGCCGTAGAAGAAATGCCCGTCGGCGTTATGTTGTTTGCCCGCCTCGAGCGCGGCCATGTCGTCGTAAAGGTGCGTGCTCGCGCGCCACACCGGCGGGTTGACCACCGCGCCGGTCCATTCCTTGCGCCGCCCAGCCTCGACCAGCCGCGTACCCGGCTTTCGATCCGCCTCGTTTGCCATTGTCAGCCCGGCGCTCCGGTTTCTTTGGGAGTCGCGGGGTCCGCTCCCCATTCGCTCCAGCTGCCATCGTAAAGCGCGGCATCGTCGACGCCCAGGCGGTGCAAGGCGAACAGCAGCACGGACGCCGTGACGCCGCTGCCGCAGGTGGTGACGATGGGCCGCGCAAGGTCGACGCCGGCGCGCTCGAAGGCCTCGCGCAAGTGGCCGTCGGATTGAAAGGTACCGTCCGGACGGTAGAGATCGCGGAAAAACAGCTGACGCGCGCCGGGAATGTGCCCGCCCGCAAGGCCATGGACCGTGTCGACCGTCTCGCCGGTGAAGCGACCCGCATCACGTGCGTCGATGACCTGTTCTGCGCCGGTTCCGATGTTTGCGAGCATTTGCGCCTTGCTGCGCACTTTGCTCCAGTCGTTGGCCGGGATGCTGGTGTCCGCCGTGGCCGATCGCGCGTCGCCGCGTTCGAGCGGGCGATCTTCGGCTTTCCATCTGGCCAGCCCGCCGTCGAGGATCGCGAGGTTCTCCAGCCCGTTCATGCGCAGGATGAACCATGCGCGGCTCGATGTTCTCACATCGCTGTCATCGTAAATCACCACCCGGTCGCCGCGCGCTATCCCGAGCATGGCCATCCGCTCGGCGAATTGTGAAGCAGTCGGCAATGCGTTCGGCACTGACGAAGCGCCGTCCTTGAAACTCGGCAGATCGAGATAGCGCGCGCCGGGTATATGGCCGGCAGCGAATTCGGCGCGCGGATCGCGGCCCGTTGCCGGCAGATGCGCCGAGGCGTCAACCACTTTGAGATCGGGGGCTCCCAGCTCACGCGCGAGCCAGTCGGTCGATACGAGGCTGTCCATCGGCCGGACGGTAGCGGCGCAAGATCGTCGCGTCGAGCGGGACAATCGGCAATCAATCGAGCGCGAGTTGGCCCAGTCCGTTGTAGGTCTGCGGCATCTCATCGAGCCGGAAGGGCTGCAGTCGCTGGCTCTCCCCCGCCGATCGCGTGCCGACCACGAACGTACGCGCGATCGGCTCGATCCCCTCGGCCTCACCGCGAACGCGCAACAGAGGCACGTAGACCACCGCCTTGCCGTGGGGAATCGGTCGGATCTGGTTCACCGGAAGGCGGAGTTCGCCCGACACCTGCACGCTTTGCCCGGGATCGAGCCGCTCGATCGTCTTCACCGGCGCTAGCGGGACCAGTGGATCGGCCAGTTGCTGGTCGGTCGGGATGCGTGCGTGCGCGGTCACCAAGTCGGCGCCCAACCGCACGTCGATGAGCGGCTGGCCACCGCGGTTGGTCACCATCACCTCGTAGCTCAGAGTCGCGTAGACCATGCTGCGCGACAGGCGCAGCGCGCGGGCCTCGATCGTCAGCTGCGGCCCGGCGGCGATCAGCGGCGGTTCGGCGAGCCGTCGGGGGCGAGCGATCGGCGGTAACCCGCGGCGGCGCGATCTCCGGGACGCGGTCGTCAAGGGTCTCACGACGCCGCCAAAACAGCGCTGCTCCTGCTCCCGCAGCGACCAGCAGCGCGCCCACAGCATAGAGCCAGCCCGGCACGCCATCGCTGTCCGCAGGAGCAGTCGGGATCGCGCTGGCCGATGCCGTCGGCTGCGTGGCCGGCAGTACGGTAGAGTCGTCAGGCGCGGGCACCAGACCACTCCCGGCCTCAGTTACCGCGGCCGATTCCTGTGGTGTCGGCATTGCCGGTGGGGTGAAGCGTGGCGGCAGCGAACTGGTGCTCGGCGGCACCACCGGGCGCGGCGTTGGGGTGGAGACCGGGCGCGGAGTGGGAGCCGCGGTAGGGCTCGGGGTGGGTGTCGCCCGCGGGGTAGGGGTCGGGGCCGGCGCGGTATCGCGCGGGCGGGTCAGGATCGGCGCGTCGGGATCGACAGGGCCCTGAATGTCGGTCGGCGTGGGCGTGGGCGTCGGCAGGCGAAACCCGCCGGGCGCGTCCTGCGCGGCCAGCGGTGCTCCGGCTAGCGTGAGCGCGATCAAACTGGTGTGGGCGAGTGTCTTCATGGCTCCCGGGCACGCCGTTCAAGCGTCGGCGGCGCTGAATAGGCACTGAATTGGCCGAGTCCACCATAGCCTTGCGACGATGCGCAATTCGGGCCAGATGCGCGACATGAGCGACACACCTATTCCCTTGCACCTGGGACAGGCGAGCAAGCTGCCCGGTTCGCCTGAAGAGGCGGTGCTCGATTACGTGCCCAACCCGCGCGCCGGCGCTCTGTACCTGATCCGGTTTGCCGCGCCCGAATTCACCTCGCTGTGCCCCGTCACCGGCCAGCCCGATTTCGCGCATCTGGTGATCGATTATGCCCCTGGCGAGACGATCGTCGAATCGAAAAGCCTCAAGCTGTTCCTCTCCGCATTCCGCAATCATTGCGGGTTTCATGAGGACGTGACGGTGGGTGTAGGCCAGCGGCTGGCCGATGAAATGGCTCCGCGCTGGCTGCGGATCGGCGGTTACTGGTATCCGCGCGGCGGGATTCCGATCGACGTGTTCTGGCAGACCGGCGTGCCGCCCGAAGGCTTGTGGGTGCCGGATCAAGGTGTCGCCAGTTATCGAGGCCGCGGATGAGCGAGACCCGCACCGAAACCGATACGATGGGCGCGGTCGACGTGCCCGCCGACCGGCTGTGGGGCGCGCAGACTCAGCGATCGCTGCAGAACTTCCGCATTGGCGGGGAGCGCATGCCGATCCCGCTCATCCGCGCGCTGGGCACGATCAAGCGCGCCGCAGCCGAAGCCAATCGCGAGCTGGGCGTGATCGATGGCAAGCTGGCCGAAACGATCGTCAGCGCCGCGCAGGAAGTCATCGACGGCAGGCTTGACGAGGAATTCCCGCTGGTCGTGTGGCAAACGGGGTCAGGCACCCAGAGCAACATGAATGCCAACGAAGTGATCGCCAACCGCGCGATCCAGCTTCTTGGCGGCGAGATCGGTTCGAAGACGCCGGTCCACCCTAACGACCACGTCAACGCCAGCCAGAGTTCGAACGACACTTTTCCAAGCGCGATCCATGTCGCGGCGGCGGGTGAAATAGTGCGGCACCTGGTTCCTGCGCTGAGATCGATGCACGCGGACCTTCACGCAAAAGCCGGGCAGTGGAACGCGATCGTCAAGATCGGTCGCACCCATACGCAGGACGCCACCCCCCTCACCCTGGGGCAGGAGTTTTCGGGCTACGCTGCGCAAATCGCCGCCGGGATCGAACGGATCGAGCTCACGTTGCCCGGGCTTTACGAGCTCGCTCAGGGCGGCACCGCGGTGGGTACCGGGCTCAATGCTCCCGATGGGTTCGCCGAACTGGTCGCCGCCAAGATCGCCGCGATCACCGGCCTCCCGTTCGTCACTGCGCCCAACAAGTTCGCCGCGCTCGCCGCACAGGACGCGCTGGTGTTCGCCCACGGTGCGCTCAACACGCTGGCCGCCAGCCTGTACAAGATCGCCGGCGACATCCGCCTGTTGGGCTCGGGGCCGCGTTCGGGGCTGGGCGAATTGGCACTTCCGGAGAACGAGCCCGGCAGCTCTATCATGCCCGGCAAGGTCAACCCGACCCAGGTCGAAGCGCTGACCCAGGTGTGTATCGAAGTGTTCGGCAACCACGCCGCGCTGACCTTTGCCGACAGCCAGGGCCAGTTCGAGCTCAACACCTATCGCCCGCTGATGGCATGGAATTTCCTGCGCTCGGTACGTCTGCTGGCAGACGCGTGCGACAGCTTCACCGAGAATCTGTTGAAAGGGCTCGAGCCACGCCGCGACAACATTCAGCGTGGCCTGGAAAATTCGCTCATGCTCGTCACCGCGCTGGCGCCGGCGATCGGTTACGACAAGGCCGCCGCAATCGCGAAGACCGCCCACAAGGAGGGCCTGACCTTGCGCGAGGCAGCGCTCGCAAGCGGTCACGTGAGCGGCGAGGATTTCGATCGGCTGGTGCGGCCGGAAACGATGGTCTAGTCAGCAAGCTCGATCCACACCGGCGCGTGGTCGCTGGTCTTTTCCCAGCTACGCGGTTCGCGATCGACATCTGCGGCAACGAGCCGGTCCTTGATCGATGGGCTAAGCAGGAAGTGATCGATCCGCAGGCCCGCGTTGCGTGCAAATGCGTTCCTGAAGTAATCGAAGAACGTATAGATCGTCTGGTCGGGGTGCATCGTTCGCAGCGCGTCGGTCCAGCCTTGATCGACCAGCCGAAACCATGCCGCGCGCACCTCCGGCGCGAACAAGGCATCGTCGAGCCAGCGTTCGGGTTTGTAGACGTCCTTTTCCGTCGGCATCACGTTGAAGTCGCCCATCAACACCACCGGCAGGCCGCTGGCCATCAACTCGGCGGCGTGCTGCGTCAGGCGCTCGAACCAGCTAAGCTTGTAGTCGAACTTGGGGCCGGGGCGGGGATTGCCGTTGGGCAGGTAAAGCCCGCCGAAGATCACTCCGTTGATCGCCGCCTCGATATAGCGGCTCTGACTGGGATCAGGGTCGCCGGGCAGCCCGCGGCGGGTCTCGTGAATCTCGCCGATCCGGCTGAGCAGCGCGACCCCGTTCCACCGGCTTTGCCCGTGCCAGGCCACTTCGTAGCCGAGGCTGCGGATCGGTTCGGCAGGGAATTTTTCGTCCGGCGCTTTCAGTTCCTGCAAGGCGACGACATCGGGCCGGGCCTGCTCGAGCCAGCGCAACAGCACAGGGAGCCGTCCATTGACGCCATTAACGTTGTAGGTTGCGATCTTCACGTCGCTGGCAACGCGCAAGCGGCGGGGTTAGTGCCATAAAGTTGGCGCGGTCCTAAGGAAGGATACGTAGCCCTCCGCGCACACCTGGTTGGGCATAACGGCGCATAAGCCGCGCCATGGGTCACGTGCACCAACTCGAGATTGTTCCGGCGACTCGCTCCGGCGAACTGCGGGCGGCTGTCCGGCGGCGCGTGCTGATGCGCTCCACCATGCGGCTGCGGGGGCAAGCCGAAGAGTGGCCGCTTACCTTGAAGGACTTGTCATCAACCGGCATGAAGGCGCGATCTTCGGTCAGCCTGTTCCCCGGTACTCGCGTCGAAATCAGCCTGCCCAATATCGGCTGGGTCCCCGGCGAAATCGTCCGGATAGAGGGCGAGGACGCGATCGGCATCCGCTTTGGCGCCGTCATAGATCCCGAACAGACGCAAGTGCGCGTAAGCGGAAGCTACGGCGCGGCACCCCCTCCGGTTCAGGTGCGCAGGGTGTGACTTTCGCATGGGAGCTGGTGCCGGCTGCAGGAATCGAACCCGCGACCCCCTGATTACAAATCAGGTGCTCTACCAACTGAGCTAAGCCGGCCCATGACTGTCGGGCCGCGCTTAGCTCCAATCGGCGGGCAACGTCCAGAGGCTCAGCGCTTGGCCAAGGCGCGGGCCATCAGCAGATCGAGCACCAGAAATCCTGCGACTGTTGCCAGTGAGGCGCGCGCAACGCGGCGCTTGTCGCCTTCGGCCTTTTTCGCGGCGTAACCTGCCGCGGCGATGTCGAGCGCGTCGCCAGCGGCGCGGGCGAGAAACGGCAGGGGACTGCGTGGCCGCGCGAGCACGCCGATCCCGGCAGCGATTTCACGGGCACCGAAGCCGCGCACGACGTTCTTGCCTTCGGGCACCCCGTGCAGCCGGGCAATGTCGCGGCCCTTGAGCAGTTCGGCAGCGCCGAGGGCGAGCGAAAACCAGCCGATCGGTTTGGCGAGTTGGGTGAGGCCCATGGAAAATTCTCCTTGGCGAATAGCGGGGTGCACCCGGCCAACGCCTTTTGGCCGCAAAACGATCCACAGTTCGGCGGCTATTGTCGCTCGCTACAGCGCGCCGAACGTCCAGCCTTCGGTTCGGGCCAATTCATCGGTCATCGCCGTCGGGCACCAGTATGCGTCTTGGTGCCCGACCGATCGCAGCCAGGCGGCGGCGAGCAACGCGTCGGAGCGATGATCGTCGATCGGGCCGCTGCCGCGGACCGGCTTGCTGTCGATCGCGGTCAGCGCGGCATTGAGCTCGGCGAAAGTGCGCAGCTTGCTCCGGCCCGCGGTTCGTCCGGCGGCGATGGCGGCGATGGTGGTGTAGATTTCGACCGCGACGGAGCCTTGCTCGGGCAGCGGGTCGAACGGCCACAGCGCGATCTCGCCGTCGAGCCGATGCAGCACCCGCATGCCGGTAAGGCTCGCTTTGCCGACCTGGCTGGCGCCGACGAGGTTGAAGTTGCTGGTGGGACGGCAGCCGAGCGCGATCTGGCCCAGCCGTTCGGTGACACGCAGTCGGCCGATGCCGCCCCCGAACAGGTCGCCCTCGCGCCCGCCGTGGCGGCGATAGTGACGGGCGATTTCGCCGTGATCGACGAAAGTCCCGGCGGACAAGTGCGGATCGTCGGCGCACAGGCGTTCGACCATCGCCCACAACGCCCTGGCATCGGGCGGGCTCTGTTCCCATCCGGGGAAATACGCGCCGCGGTCGGCGAACGCGAGCGAACCGGAAATGTCGAGCCCCACCAGCGTGTCGGCCGGCATTTCGTTAGCGATCCAGTCGGCGACCTCGGCGCGCGACCAGCGGTGCCCGGGCCGCACGATTCGCGGGGCGCCGTCGCCTCCTGCGCAGATGGCCACCGCGATCCCTGCGTGCCGTTCGCCGGCCGCACCGGACCAGTCGATCGCAGCGAAGTGGCGAAAGCGGTCCGGCCTCACCCCTCGGCGCGCTCGGCCCGCAACTTGTTCCAGTAGTCGATGCGCTTCTTCACCTCGCGCTCGAAACCGCGCTCGGCGGGTTCGTAATACGCCTGGCGGCCAAGCTCCTCGGGCCAGTAATCGGCGCCTGAGAAACCCTCGTCCGCGTCATGATCATAGGCGTAACCTTTGCCGTAGCCGATATCCTTCATCAGCTTGGTGGGCGCGTTGAGGATGTTCTGAGGCGGCATCAGGCTGCCGGTCTCGCGCGCGTTTCTCCACGCAGCTTTCTGGGCCTTGTAGGCCGCGTTCGATTTGGGCGCGGTGGCGCAATAAAGGCACGCCTGGACGATCGCCAGCTCGCCCTCGGGGCTGCCCAGAAAGTCGTACGCCTCTTTGGCTGCGAGACATTGGACCAGCGCTTGCGGGTCGGCCAGCCCGATGTCCTCGACCGCCGCGCGCACCAGTCGGCGCAGTACGAACAGCGGCTGTTCGCCCGCCGTCAGCATCCGCGCCATGTAGTAAAGCGCCGCGTCGGGGTCCGATCCGCGCAAGGCTTTGTGCCACGCCGAGATCAGGTTGTAGTGCCCTTCGCGGTCCTTGTCGTAAACCGCGACGCGGCGCTGGAGGAAAGCCCCGAGCTCGGCCGGACCGAGCGGCTCGACAAGGTTTGCGGCGTAGAGGGTTTCGGCCTGGTTGAGCAGGAAGCGTCCGTCGCCATCGGCGCTGGCGACGAGCGCGTCGCGGGCCTCGGGCGTCAGGGGCAGATGGCCTTCGAGCTCCTCCGCCTTGTCGAGCAGTTTACACAGCGCGGCGGTGTCGAGCCGGTGGAGGATCAGCACTTGTGCCCGGCTGAGCAGCGCCGCGTTGAGCTCGAAGCTTGGGTTTTCGGTTGTCGCGCCTATCAGCGTGACGGTGCCGCGTTCGACGAACGGGAGAAAGCCATCCTGCTGCGCGCGGTTGAAGCGGTGGATCTCGTCTACGAACAGCAGCGTGCGCTGCCCGGTGTTCGCGGCCTTGTCCGCTTCGGCAAAGACCTTCTTGAGGTCGGCCACGCCCGAAAACACCGCGCTGATGGCGACGAAGCGCATGCCGACCGCATCAGCCAGCAGGCGGGCGATGGAGGTCTTGCCGGTTCCGGGCGGCCCCCACAGGATCATGCTGGAAAGGCGCCCGGCGGCGACCATTCGGCCGATAGCGCCATCGGGCCCGGTCAGGTGCTCCTGTCCGACAACCTCGTCCAGCGCATCCGGACGCAGGCGGTCTGCCAGCGGCGCGTCGGCGCGCGGCGCATCGGGCGGGGACGACACATGGGACACAGTGTCGGGGAACAGATCGGCCATCGCGGCAAGATAGGAAATCAAACCCCGAACGGCGAGGGGGCTTGTAATTCGATATTGCCAAGATATATCGTGATGCATCTTACGAAGGGGTATAAGATGAGACACGGATGCAATCCACCGGGCGAGCGCAGCGGCTGGAAATTCAATCTGAACGGCGAAGAACTGGGGTGCCGGGTTCGGACCTGCCGGTCCCTTCGGACCCGACGGTCCGTTCGGACCCGGCGGCCCTTTCGGCGCTGACGGACCTTTCGGTCCAGGCGGCCCGTTCGGGAACGGCAACAATGGACGTCGCGGCCCCGGCCGGCGCGGACGAATGTTCGGCCAGGGCGAGCTGCGCCTCGCGCTCCTCAAGCTGGTGGCTGACCAACCACGCCATGGGTACGAGCTGATCAAGGCGATCGAAGAATTGACCGGCGGCGACTATGCGCCGAGCCCGGGCGCGGTCTATCCGACGCTGCAATTGCTCGCCGACGAAGGCGCGATCGCCGAACAGGCCGACGACGCCTCGTCTCGCAAGGCGTTCGCAGCCACCGAGCAGGGCCGGCAGGAAGTGGCCGACAAGGCAGACGAAATCGAGGCGATGTTCGAGCGACTTTCCGAGCACGGCGAGCGCCAGCAGCGCGGGCGTTCGCCGCACTTGTTCCGCGCGATGGGTAACCTTGGCAGCGTGCTTAAGAACAAGGCGCGCTCGGGCCAGCTCGACGATGAAGCAATCGATGGCATCGTCGACATGATCGACGAAATGGCCAAGCGGATCGAGCGGCTCTAGCCCCCGATTGCACCCTCGCGCGGGCTGTCGTATCTTGCGCCGCGGGGTCGCCCGATTTGGGGGGAACGATGGAACAACTGGCACCTTCGACCCGGCCGGCCTGGCCGTTCTGGGCGGTCGCAATCGTCGGATTTTTGTGGAACTGCATTGGCGCCTGGTTCTACGTCCAGGCCCGGCTCGATCCCGATGCGGTGATGAGCGGGGCGAGCAGCGAGATGCGCGATTACGTGGCGCACATGCCGCTGTGGGCGAACATCGGTTACGGATTCGGCGTGTGGGGGTCGTTCGCCGGCTCGGTGTTGATGCTGCTCCGCTCGCGTCAAGCGGTGGCCGCCTTCTGGGCATCGCTGGTCGGCGCCCTTGTCAGTTTCGCCGGCCAGGCGGCTGCCGGCGTGTTGCGGCCGGCTGAGCCGATCGTCATCCTCGCGGTTATCGCGCTGCTGGTATGGTACAGCCGGCGCGCGGTCGCCAACGGTTACCTCAAGTAGCGGGGCGCTTTTTCGCCTCGACGAGGCGAAGGTAGACGTCCGCAACCGCCTGGTTGATCGCGTCCCACGAAAAATCACGGCTGCGCATTTCGCCCGCTGCCCCGTGCTGCGCGCGCAGTGCCGGGTCGGCGATGTAGCGCGCCAGTGCGTCGGCGTAGGCGCTGGCAACTTCGCCTTCGGGCGGCACCAGGGTGCCCGAGACGCCGTGGTCGACCAGGCTGGTGCTCCCGGTCGCACCGGCGGCGACCACCGGCAGTCCGCTCGCCATCGCCTCGAGGGTAACGTTGCCGAACGTCTCAGTGATTGACGGGTTGAACAGCAAGTCCGCGCTTGCCAGCGCCTGGCTGAGACCCGCTCCCGAGCGGAAGCCGATGAAGCGGGCGTCGCCTAGATTATCCTCGAACCATTTGCGCGCGGGTCCTTCGCCGATCACCAGCACTTTGTGCGGCACGCCGCGCTCGCGCAGCAAGGCGATCGATTCGGCAAACTTGTCGAGCCCCTTTTCCATCACCAGGCGACCGAGAAAGGCAATCACCACGTCGTCCGGAGCGAAGCCCATTTCCTGGCGCCAGGCCGGATCGCGTTTGTCGGGCCCGAACACGGCGCGATCGACCCCGCGCGACCAGATCGACACATCGAAATTCATCCGCTGTTCGCGCAGGACTTCGACCATCGACTGCGATGGCGCGACCAGCGCATCGCACCGGCGGTAAAGCCGGCGCAGCAGCGCTTCGACCAGCGGCTCGGTGAAGCCGAGCCCGTAATAACGCGGATAGGTCTCGAAGCGGGTGTGGACCGATGACAGGATCGGGATCCCGCGCTTGCGTGCCCAGGTCACCGCGCGGTGCGAAACGAGGTCGGGCGAGGAAATGTGCAGCACGTTGGGGGCAAAGCGCTCGAGGTCGGCGCGAATCGCGGGAGTGAGAGAGAGTGTGAAGCGAAACTCGCTGCGGACCGGCAGCGCCACCGACGGGATCGACACCAGATCGCCCGCCGGCTCGAATGCCGGTTCGGGAACGGTCGGCGAATAAACCCGAACCTGCGCGCCCTTGCTCAGCATATATGCCACCAGCCGGTTGAGCGCCTGGTTGGCGCCGTCGCGGACCATGTTGTAGTTGCCGCTGAACAGCGCGATGCGGAGGCCGGCCATGTCCATTGGCCTGGGGCCATAAGGGCCTGCAATCGATTTGGCGAGAGCAGTAACAGCACGAAACCCGGGGCGCTCCGCCCGATAATTCCATTACCAGCTTGACTTGTTGCAGCGCAACATTAGTGCGGCCGACGGGCCACGCGGTCCCAACGCCGCGCGTGCTCTCTGCAAGGAGAGACTACATGACTGACACCCTGCCGCCGCCGGCGAACAAGCCTGCGCGTCCATACTTTTCTTCCGGTCCCTGCGCCAAGCCGCCGGGCTGGTCTCCTGAAAAACTGGCAACCGAATCGCTCGGCCGGTCGCACCGTTCGAAGATCGGCAAGACGCGGCTGCAGCTGTGCATCGACCTGATGCGCGAGGTGCTCCAGGTGCCCGATTCCCACCGGATCGGCATCGTTCCGGGCTCGGATACCGGCGCGGTCGAAATGGCGATGTGGACGATGCTCGGGGCGCGCCCGGTGACCACGATCGCCTGGGAGAGTTTCGGCGAAGGCTGGGTGACCGACGCGCTCAAACAACTCAAGATCGATCCTGCCGTGATCCGCGCCGACTACGGCCAGTTGCCCGATCTTTCGCAGGTCGATTGGTCAAACGACGTCGTGTTCACATGGAACGGCACCACCAGCGGCGTGCGCGTACCGAACGGCGACTGGATCGCCGCGGACCGCGAGGGCCTCGCTATCGCAGACGCCACCAGCGCCGTGTTCGCGCAGGACATCGCGTGGGACAAAGTCGACGTGCTGACTTTCAGCTGGCAGAAAGTTCTTGGCGGGGAGGGCGCGCACGGCGTGCTGATCCTCGGCCCTCGCGCGGTCGAGCGGCTGGAAAGCTACACCCCGCAATGGCCGCTGCCCAAAGTGTTTCGCCTCGTTTCGAAAGGCAGGCTCGCAGAAGGCGTGTTCAAGGGGGAGACGATCAATACCCCTTCGATGCTCGCGGTAGAGGATGCGATCTTCGCGCTCGAATGGGGCAAGTCGCTTGGCGGGCTTTCGGGCATGAAAGCCCGCGCCAACGCCAACGCGGCGGCCCTCGATGCGATCGTGCAATCGCGCGACTGGCTGGGCCATCTTGCCGCCGATCCCTTGACGCGCTCCAACACCAGCGTGTGCCTGACCGTCAAAGGCGCCGACGAAGCGTCGATCAAGGCGATGGCCAAGCTGCTCGAAGAGCAAGACGCGGCCTACGATGTCGCAGGCTACCGCGATGCCCCGCCGGGCCTGCGGATCTGGTGCGGCGCAACCGTCGATACCGCCGATATCGAAGCGCTCGGCCCCTGGCTCGACTGGGCTTACGCGAGCGTCACCGCCTGATTTCGGTTTCGCGGGCCTGCGCGCGCGCGATCCTTTACCCTTTCGATCAAGGAGGCCGACCATGGCCAAGCCCAAAGTTCTGATTTCCGACCAAATGGACCCCAACGCCGCGCGTATATTCGAAGAGCGCGGGTGCGATGTCGACGTGATCACCGGCGAAAGCCCCGATGATCTGAAGGCCCGCATCGGCGATTATGACGGGCTTGCGATCCGCAGCTCGACCAAAGTGACCAAGGAAATCATCGACGCGGCAACCAACCTGAAAGTCATCGGCCGCGCCGGGATCGGGGTCGATAACGTCGATATCCCTTACGCCTCGGCCAGGGGCGTGGTGGTGATGAACACCCCGTTCGGCAATTCGATCACCACCGCCGAGCACGCGATCGCGCTGATCTTCGCGCTCGCCCGGCAGATTCCCGAAGCCAACACCCGCACCCAGGCGGGCGAATGGCCGAAAAACGCGTTCATGGGCGTCGAAGTGACCGGCAAGACGCTCGGCCTGATCGGCGCGGGCAATATCGGCTCGATCGTCGCGTCGCGCGCGCTGGGCCTGAAGATGAAGGTAGTCGCCTACGATCCGTTCCTGACCGAGGACCGCGCGGTGGAGCTGGGGATCGAGAAAGTCGATCTCGAAACGCTGTTGACCCGCAGCGATTTCATCACCCTCCACACCCCGCTGACCGAGCAGACCCGCAACATTCTGTCCCGCGAGCGGCTCGAGAAGACCAAGCCGGGCGTGCGGATCGTCAACTGCGCCAGAGGCGGCCTGATCGATGAAGCGGCATTGAAGGACGGTCTCGTCAGCGGCCATATTGCGGGCGCCGCGCTCGACGTGTTCGCCAGCGAACCGGCCAAGGAATCGCCGCTGTTCGGCGCGCCCAACTTCATCTGCACCCCGCATCTCGGCGCCTCGACCAACGAGGCGCAGGTCAACGTGGCGCTGCAGGTGGCCGAGCAGATGGCCGATTTCCTGGTCAATGGCGGGGTCGCCAACGCGCTCAACATGCCAAGCCTGAGCGCGGAGGAAGCGCCCAAGCTGCGCCCTTACATGAAGCTCGCCGAGAATCTCGGCAGCCTGGTCGGGCAACTGGCACACGGCAACCTGACCCAGATCAGCATCGAGCGCGAAGGCGCCGCGGCCGCGCTATCGGGCAAGCCGATCGAGGGCGCGGTGCTCGCTGGGCTGATGCGGCGCTATTCGGACACCGTGAACATGGTCAACGCGCCGTTCCTCGCCAAGGAGCGGGGGCTCGATGTGCGATCGGTGCGCCACGAGCGCGACGGTGCGTACAACACCTTGCTGCGGGTGACGGTCGCGACCACGCAGGGCGATCGATCGGTCGCGGGCACGCTGTTCGGCAGCGACGCGCCGCGGCTGGTCGAAATCTTCGGGGTCGGCATCGAAGCCGAACTGGCAGGGCACATGATGTACATCGTCAACGAAGACGCGCCGGGGTTCATCGGCCGGATCGGCACGCTGCTCGGCGAAAGCGGGATCAACATCGGCACTTTCCACCTCGGCCGCCGCGATGCGGGCGGGGAGGCGATCCTGCTGCTGTCGGTCGACCAGTCGATCCCCAGGGACGTGATCGACAAGGCAAGCCAGCTGCAGGGCGTCAAGACAGTCATGGCGCTCGAATTCTGAGCACGCTAGGCCGCCTGCAATGACCGATCCCACCGCCGATCTGCTGCCCGTCGGGCTCGAGGACCGCCTGCCGGCGGCGGCGCGCGCGCTGACGGCGGCGCGGCGGGCGGCGCTCGATGCGATGGATTCGCACGGTTACGACCGGGTGATACCGCCGCTGATCGAGTTCGAGCAGTCGCTCGCCAGCCGGATGCAAGGCGAAGGGGTGGCCGGCATCGCCACCCGGCGCATGTTCCGCTTCGTCGATCCGGCAAGCTTGCGAACGCTCGCACTGCGATCGGACATCACGGTTCAGGTTGGCCGCATCGCGGCTACCAGCATGGCTGGCGCGGCACGCCCATTGCGCCTGTGCTACGCAGGCGAAGTGGCGACGATCACCAGCGACCAGCTCGATCCCGCGCGCCAGCGCCTGCAACTGGGCGCCGAACTGATCGGCAGCGACAGCGCGGCGGCGGCGGGGGAAGTGGTCGCGCTGGCAATCGAGGCGCTGATCGCAGCGGGTGCGAGCGGCGTGTCGGTCGACTTCACGTTGCCAGACCTGGTCGATACGCTCGCCGCCAGCGCCCTGCCGCTCGATGCGGACAAGATCGACGGCGTGCGCCGGGAACTCGACGGCAAGGATGCCGGCGCGCTGAAAGACGTGGGCGGCGAAGCCTACCTTCCGTTGCTCTACGCCGCCGGGCCTTTCGACGAGGCGGTCGAACGTCTGGCTGCGATCGATGCTGGCGGCGCGCTGGCGAGCCGAATCTCCGGCCTTCGGCAGATCGCCGCGCGGGTCGGCGACCGCGCCCGCCTGACGCTTGATCCGACCGAGCGGCACGGATTCGAATACCAAAGCTGGTTCGGCTTCACGCTTTACGCCGAAAGAGCACGCGGCACCCTGGGCCGCGGTGGCACCTATCGCATCGGTGGCAGCGAAGAGCCCGCGACCGGGTTCACGCTTTACATCGACCCGCTGATCGATGTGCTTGGCGACGCCCCTGCCGCAGACTTGCTTTACCTGCCGCCCGGCCACGATCCTGAAACCGCCGCGCGGCTGCGCGCAATCGGCTGGCGTACCCTGGCCCCGCTTTCCCAAGACGAGGACCCATCGGCGCTGGGGTGCACCCACCGGCTCGAAGGCGACGACGCCAGGCCGCTTTAGCCAAAGGTGGCGGGATCGGGCCCGATCCGTCCGCCGGGATCGTCGAGCGCGTCGATCTGCGCCATCTGGTCCTCGCTCAGCTCGAAATCCAGCGCGGTGAAGTTCGCCGCGGCGTGCTCGCGAGTGGAGGCCTTGGGGATCGTGGCGAACCCGTGCTGGAGATGCCAGCGCAAGATCACTGCCGCGGCGTTCTGCCCAGTTGCATCGGCGATTGCGCGGACTTCGGGCCGGTCCATCCCGCCGCCCTGGCCGAGCGGCGACCAGCTTTGCGTCACCACTCCCATTTCTTCGTGGATCCGGCGTAACGCGCGCTGCTGGAACGCGGGATGGAGTTCGATCTGGTTGAGTGCCGGCGCCACACCGGTCGCATCGACAGCAGCCTTGAGGTCTTCAGCCCGGAAGTTCGATACCCCGATCGACTTCGCCTTGCCCGCGTCGCGGATCGCGACCAGCGCTTTCCAGGTCTCGGTCGCCAGTCCTTGCGCCGGCGCGGGCCAGTGGATGAGCACCAGATCGACGCTATCGCGCCCCAGCCGCGCGAGCGACTTGTCCATCGCCCGCTGGGCGCGGTCGTAGCCTTGGCTCTCGTTCCAGATCTTGGTGGTCAGCCACACGTCGTCGCGCCCGGCAAGCGCTTCTCCGACGCCCTCCTCGTTGCGGTAGATCGCGGCGGTGTCGATCAGGGGGTAACCGACATCGAGCGCGATGCGCACCGCATCTGTCGCGGTTTCATTCGGTATCTGCCATGTGCCGAAGCCCAACTGGGGAATCGCGCGGCCGTCATTGAGAGTGAGCGTGGGGGTATCGGTCATTCATGGCTCCTTTTGCCGGATCAACACCCGCGGACGCCAAAATGTCCCGTCATTATTCTTGCGTTTCCTACGCCCCCCGCGCGTGCCATAGGGCCGCGCCGCCCTGACCGTCGGGCGAGGAAGAAGTTTGCCTCAGGACTGTGTAACATGTGGTCCACGCGCCACGGCGAACGAAGAGTTGAACAAAGGAAGCGGCATTGGCCAACGTCACCGTTATCGGCGCCCAGTGGGGCGATGAGGGCAAAGGCAAGATCGTCGACTGGCTCGCCAGCAGGGCGGATGCCGTGGTGCGTTTCCAGGGCGGGCATAATGCCGGTCATACGCTGGTAGTCGGCAACACCACGTACAAGCTCAGCCTGCTGCCGAGCGGGATCGTCACTGGCACGCTGTCGATCATCGGCAACGGCGTGGTGCTCGATCCCTGGCACTTGCGCGACGAGATCGCCAAGCTCGAAGGGCAGGGCGTCACCATCACCGACGATAACTTCGCGATCGCCGACAACTGCGCGCTGATCCTGCCGCTCCACCGCGATCTCGACGCGTTGCGCGAAACCGCGGCGGGCCAGGGCAAGATCGGCACCACCGGACGCGGGATCGGCCCGGCTTACGAAGACAAGGTCGGCCGCCGCGCGATCCGAGTGTGCGATCTGGCCCATCTCGATCATCTTGAACCGCAACTTGATCGCTTGTGCGCGCACCACGATGCGCTGCGCGCCGGGTTCGATCGGCCGCCGGTCGATCGCGAGGCACTGCTCGCCGAGCTGCGCGAAATCGCGCCATCGGTGCTGCGATACGCACAGCCGGTGTGGAAGCGGCTCAAGAAAGTGCGCAAGGCCGGCGCCAAGATCCTGTTCGAGGGCGCGCAAGGCGTGCTGCTCGACGTCGATCACGGGACGTACCCGTTCGTCACTTCGTCCAATACCGTCAGCGGCGCGGCGGCAGCAGGATCGGGCCTTGGGCCCGGCAGCACCGGCTTCGTGCTCGGCATCGTCAAGGCTTACACCACCCGCGTTGGCAGCGGTCCGTTCCCGACCGAGCTGGAGGACGACACCGGCCAGCGTCTCGGCGAGCGGGGCCATGAATTCGGCACCGTCACCGGGCGCAAGCGGCGCTGCGGCTGGTTCGATGCGGTGCTGGTGCGCCAATCGTGCGCGATCAGCGGGGTGACCGGTATCGCGCTCACCAAGCTCGATGTGCTGGACGGGTTCGAGACGGTGAAGATCTGCACCGGCTACCGCCTGCGCGGCAAGATCATGGACTATTTCCCGTCGCACTCGGCCGACCAGGCCGCGGTCGAGCCGATCTACGAGGAAATGGACGGCTGGCGTGAAACGACCGCCGGCGCGCGCAGCTATGGCGACCTGCCGGCGCAGGCGATCAAATATATTCAACGGGTCCAGGAGCTGATCGAAACCCCGGTCGCGCTCATCTCTACCAGCCCCGAGCGTGAGGACACCATCCTCGTGCGGGACCCGTTCATCGACTGATTGTGAAAAGGGCTTGGATCCTGGTGGCCCCGCTGCTCGCCGCGGGTTGCGCGCGGCCCGGACCGCTTGCTGTGCGCGAGCCGCCCGCGCCGCCCGCCGCCGATTTCGTGCTGGTCGACAAGTCGGACCGTACGCTGACGCTGTACAGCGCCGGTCAGCCGACCCTGACGCTGACCGGCCTCCAGTACGGCGACGCGCCCCACGGCCACAAGCAGTTCGAAGGCGACGAACGGACGCCCGAAGGACGCTATACGATCGACTACCGCAACCCGCGCAGCGCTTATCACCTGAGCCTGCACATTTCCTATCCCAACGAAGCCGACCGCGCGTTTGCCAAAGCGCAAGGGCGTTCGCCAGGCGGCGAAATCTTCATTCACGGCCAGCCCAACGCGCTGGCCGGCGCTGACGGCGGCGCGCGGGTCGCGGGCGACTGGACCGATGGTTGCATCGCGCTGTCGAACGCCGAGATCGAGGCGCTGTGGCGCATCATTCCCGATGGCACACCAATCGAGATTCGCCCCTGATTGTTGACTCGGCAAGTCAGCGTTCTAGTCCTGTTCGCAATTGGTCGCGGAGCATTAACCCCATGTCGCAGGCAGACTTCGTCTATTCGGAGCCGGGATCGGAGCGTGCGTTTACTGCCGGGATCTATTCGCCTCGCCCTGCGACGGCCGTCCAGATTCGCGACGCGGCCGAAGCTGCGGGGTATTTCCTGACCGACTACGATCTGCTCACCGAGCTCGACGACAGCCCGCCCGCGCTGCCGGCCGATGTGCTGCTGATCGACTGCCCGGTGCAGGAAGGGGCTACGCTCGCCGCGCTTTCGCAGCTCGATATTCGTGCCGCGCGCGAAGGTACGCGACTGGTGGTGTCGACCACCATGTCCGCGCTCGACACCGTCTTCGGCTGCCTCGACCAATCTCGCGCCGACGTGCTGGTCGAGCCGACTAAGGGTGATCGCGTAATTGCTCTCGCGCGGGCCTTGGCCAAAAGTCCGGCGATGGGCGTGCGCGAATTGAGCGAGGACGACCGGGTTGCGCTGCTGCGGCTGACCGAACAGGTCGGGCAGATCGCCGCGCAACTCGACCGGCTGGCGTCTGGCGAGCCGCGCGCGTTTCGCCTTGAGAGCCCTGCCGACGATTTTCATGGTGAGACGGGCGGCGAGCGCAGCCTTATCCGCACGCCGCGCGCGCCTTTGCCCGATCCGCGGCTCGTCCGCCTGATCATCCGCCAGCGCCAGTTGCGCGGACAGTTGTTCGATCCCGAACTGTTTGCCGATCCGGCGTGGGATATCCTGCTCGATCTCACTGCGGCGCGCGCCGAGCACACTCGGGTCTCGGTTACGTCTTTGTGCATCGCCAGCGGCGTTCCCCCGACCACCGCGCTGCGCTGGATCGGGCAGATGGTCGAGACGGGCTTGCTGGAGCGGGTCGAAGACGAAACCGATCGGCGCCGGGCGTTCATCCAGCTGTCGGACAAGGCCGCGGACGCGATGGCACGCTATTTCGCCGAACTGGGCAAGGACGCCAGGTCGCTGGTTTGACCTGCCGTCGGCGGTCAATTCCGCCTCGTTGAATTTTCGGCAACCAATTCGCTTTAGGGTGTCTGTGTGGTCGCAAAGAGGCTCGGGCGCGTTGATCGAAATCGAAATCCAGAACGAGACGCATCAGACGCAGCATCGCATCCGCTTTGCCGCGGTCCCGCGGATTGGCGAAGGCCTGCGCCTGCGCGAGCCTGACGGGTGCTGGGCGAGCTATGATGTGCTCGACCTGTGGTACCAGAAGGCGGACTACGGTGACGTCTGGGTGCCCTACCTCCACGTGTGCATCACGCCGGGCGACAAGAAGGCCGCTGCTCCGGCGCAACTGCCGCTGGGCGATACCAGCGAGCACGGCCCTCGCGCGGTGTTCGGCGAAGAGGAGTTCGTGCCATACACGGTTTGATCAAGCGCCTGAACACGCCCGAAGGCGAAGTTCGGCCCCGCGTTGCGAGCCTGCCGCAGGAGCAGCCGGCCGCCGCGCAAGCGCCCACCCAGAAAACATGCTTGCTGGTCGATGATTTGCGGATGATCCGCAAGATTTCGCGGCGCATTGTCGAAAGCATCGGCTATTCCGTGGTCGAGGCGGAAAACGGCGAGGAAGGCCTGGCCCGATGCCGCGCGGCGATGCCCGATCTGGTAATCACCGACTGGAACATGCCGGTCATGAGCGGGATCGAATTCGTTACCGCCCTGCGCGCGATCCCCGCGGCTAGACCGCCGAAAGTGGTGTTCTGCACCACTAACTCGGGCGCGCGGGACATCCACAAGGGTATCGAGGCCGGCGCCGACGAGTACGTCATCAAGCCGTTCGATGAGGCGGCGCTGCTGAGCCGGCTTCAGTCGGTGGGAGCTGCCTGAGGTTCGTTGGATGAACTCCATCGAAGGACCACTGTAAGCCCAGGCAGCTTGGGGTGGTTTTCGGACAATACGCTCCGCACTGCGTCTGCGCGAGCGCGAGCGAGGATCGCTTCGGGCACGTCGGCGCCGTGCACGATCGTGTCGGCCTCGCCGAGGAGGCGGGCCTGGCGCAAGGTAAGGTCGTCAGGATCTGCGCCGGCAAGGACGATTTCGATCGTGCGCGCCGGGGCGATCTCCGCTTCGCCGCTCAACCATTGCTCCAGTCGATCGGCGGAATCCTCGCGCAGCGGATCGAGCGGGCCGCGGCGTGTCAGCGCGGTGTCGAGCGCCTGGCGGCGGTCTGCGGCGTCGGGGAAGCGTTCGCGCAGCCGGCCGCGGGCTGCGAACAGCCCTTCGGCCAGCCTGCCAATCGACTGCGGTAGCAGCGCCTCGAGCCGCAGGCGCAGCTGTTTCGCCAGACCCGCCGACGCGCCGCCGGTGCCGACCGCGACCAGCACCGGACCGCGCTCGAGTACGCTCGGCAGAGTGAAGTCACACAATTCGGGGCGGTCGGCGACGTTGACCAGCAGGCCCTTGGACTTAAGCCGCAGGGCAGCCGCTTCGGCCATGCGTGGATCGTCGAGCGCGACGAAGGCCAGCCGCGCATGGTGGGCCTCGGGCTCGCCACAACAGATGCCGGCTGCGCGCTCGACCAGCCGCCGCTTGGCTTGCGCCATGTCTCCTTCGCCGACAACCACGACGCGCTGTCCCGCGACGCGATGGAACAGCGGCAGGCTACTCAGAGCCATTCGGGAATCCGCTCGGAGTCCATGATCGCAGCGGGAGGAATGCGATCGGCGACCACGGCGAACCGGTCGCCGTCGACCAGTACCTCGGGCACGAAGCCACGGCTGTTGTAACTCGATGCCATCGTCGCGCCATAAGCGCCTGCGGTGCGAAATACCGCGAGGTCGCCGGCGGATAGCGCGTCGATCTCGCGGTCCATTGCAAAGGTATCGCCGGTTTCGCAGATCGGGCCGACTATGTGCGCGGTCATGCGTTCGCCGGTCGGGTTAACGGCGTCGAAATCGTGCCACGCGCCGTACATCGCCGGGCGCATCAAATCGTTCATGCCTGCATCCACGACCACGAACGGCGGACCGTTACCGCTGCGCTTGGTGCGGATCACGCGGGTCAGCAGCACGCCCGCGTTGCCCGCGATCACCCGCCCGGGCTCGAACGACAGTCTCACGTCCCACCCTTGCGTTACCCGCGCGACCATCGCGCCGTACTCCGCCGGCAAGGGAGCCACATCGTCCTTGCGATAAGGCACGCCGAGCCCGCCGCCCAGATCTGCGTGCGTCACCTTGCAGCCCTGCACACGCAGCTCCGCGATCAGCGCGCCGACCTTTTCGAATGCAGTTTCCAGGGGTTCGAGGCTGGTCAGCTGGCTGCCGATATGGACCGCCACTCCGCGCATCTCGAGTCCCGGTTCACCAGCCAGGGCGGCATAGATCTCGACTGCCCGGTCGAGCGGCACGCCGAACTTGTTCTCGCGCTTGCCGGTGGAGATTTTCTCGTGCGTGCGCGCATCGACATCGGGATTTACCCGCAGCGCGCAGGCGATCCGGCGCCTCATACGCTGCGCGATCAGCGATAGTTCGTACCCTTCTTCCTCCGATTCGAGGTTGAATTGGCCGATCCCCGCCTCGATGCCGTGGATCAATTCGGCGTGGGTTTTGCCCACTCCCGAAAATACAACGTCGCTCGGCGCAATGCCCGCAGCCAGCGCGCGGTCCAGCTCGCCACCCGATACCACATCGGCGCCGAGGCCCTCGTCGCCAAGCAGCTTGAGCACCGCCAGGTTGGGGTTGGCCTTTACCGCGAAAGCGATGTGGGGGTCATCGAGCGCGGACAGGCTTTCGCGAAACACTCGCGCATGGCGCGTCAGCGTGGCGCGCGAATAAACGTAGACTGGGGTGCCGACCGCCTCGGCGATAGCGATAAGCGGCACGTCCTCGACGTGGAGCACGCCGTCGCGGAATTGAAAATGGTCCATCGGGCGCTGCGCTTAGCTGCTGGCCGACGTTCAAGTCGAGCAAGCGATGCTTGGGGAGCTATGGCCTGAGGTTATTCGGGCGGAAGGTCGAACGCGTCGTCCTCGCGCTCCTCGGACCGCTTGCGCAGCTCAACCGAGCGGGGCGGGGCGGCCAGCGGATCGAGCTCGAGCAGCTTTTCGGTGTCGGGCTGGGCCTTGGCGCCTAGCGCGACCGGCGGCAAAGTGTGGCCGGCGAGCGGTTCGAGCTCTGCCTTCTGTCCGCACGCGGCGAGCAGCAGCAGGACGGCAGGGACGAAAACAGTGCGGCGCATCATGGCTCCATGCCCAGCGCTTCACGCGCCGCGGCGACTTGCTCTCTTACCCGGACGGGCGCGGTTCCGCCATAGCTGGTGCGGGCGGCGACCGAGCTATCGACCGACAGCACCGCATAAACACGCTCATCGATATGCGAATGAAGCGCCTTGAATGCTTCCAAAGGTGTCTCGTCGAGCGGTGTTCCGTGTTCTTCCGCGCGCCGAACGGCCGCCCCGGTTATATGATGCGCTTCGCGGAACGGGATTCCGGCTTCGCGCACCAGCCAATCGGCCAGATCGGTTGCGGTGGCATAGCCGAGTTCGGCCGCGGCGCGCATCCGATCGGTGCGAAAGCTCGCTTCGGCCACCATCCCGGTCATCGCGGCGATCGATAGCGCGATCAGTCCGTGCGCTTCGAAAACCGGAGGCTTATCGTCTTGCATATCCTTCGAATAAGCGAGCGGAAGGCCTTTCATCGTCACCATCAGGCTGGTCAGGCAGCCGATGATGCGCCCGCAGTGCCCGCGCACCAGTTCGGCCGCGTCGGGGTTCTTCTTTTGCGGCATGATCGAGCTGCCGGTGCTCAGCGCGTCAGGCAGCCGCACGAAGCCGAACGGCTGGCTGGACCACATGATCAGTTCTTCGGCGAGGCGGCTGAGGTGCAGCGCGCACTGCGCCGCCGCCTGCAGGTAATCCAGCGCGAAATCGCGGTCCGACACGGCATCGAGGCTGTTGGCCGTCGGTCGCGCGAACCCGAGCGCATGCGCAGTCGCGTCACGGTCTATCGCGAACCCGGTGCCGGCGAGCGCCGCGCTGCCGAGCGGACACTCGTCCGCCCGCGCCTGCGCATCGGCGAACCGGCTGCGGTCGCGTCGAATCATTTCGTAGTAGGCAAGCAGGTGATGCCCGAGCGTCACCGGCTGCGCAGCCTGCAAGTGCGTGAAGCCGGGCATGACGCTATCAGCATGCTCCCCCGCACGGGTGACCAGCGCGCGCTGCAGTTCAGCCAAGCCGGCGTCAATCTGGCCGCAGGCGTCGCGCACCCACAGCCGGAAGTCGGTCGCCACCTGGTCGTTGCGGCTGCGCGCGGTGTGCAACCGGCCCGCAACCGGCCCGATCAGTTCGGCGAGGCGGCTTTCGGTTGCCATGTGGATGTCTTCGAGATCGAGGTCCTCGGCTACCCCGTTCGCTTGGTATTCCCGGGCGATCCGGTCGAGCCCGTCGGCGATCTTGCCGGCATCTTCCAGCGAGACGATCCCTTGTGCCCCCAGCATCGCGACGTGCGCCTGGCTGGCGGCGATGTCCTGGCGCCACAGCGCCTTGTCGAACGGGATCGAGGCGTTGATTTCGCGCATGATCGCGCTAGGCCCGGCGGCGAAGCGCCCGCCCCACATGGAGTTCGCCCCCCCAGTGACCAAGTTACCATCGCTGTCTGCCCGACTGTCGCTCACGCTTGCCCTCTCGGTACTGGCCCTGGCGGGCTGCAGTAAGGAAGAGCCCGCCGACCCGCAAGAAGCGGCACAGGCCGGTACGTCGGAAGGAAAGATCGACCGCAGCCACGCAGGCGATCTGCTGCCAGCCGTGGCGCTGACCGATCCCGCCGGCAAGGCGCTCAACACCGGCGCGTTGTCGGGCCAGCCGGTGCTGCTCAACTTGTGGGCGACATGGTGCGCGCCGTGCATCGAGGAAATGCCCACGCTCGATGCCCTAGCGGGCGAATACGATGGCAAACTGCGCGTGATCACCGCGAGCCAGGACCTGCAGGGCGGCGAGAAGGTGGTGCCGTTTTTTGCGCAGGCCAAATTCGCTCATCTTGAGCCGTGGCTCGACAGCGAGAACGCGCTGAGCACCGCGCTCGGCGGCGAGGGTGTGCTGCCGACAACCGTGCTATACGATTCGAGCGGGCAGGAAATCGCACGCGTGGTCGGCGGCTTCGATTGGCAAAGCCCGGAAGCCAGGGCGCTGGTCGACGAAGCTGTAGGCACCTGAGTTCGCCGCTTCTTCGTCGCTATCGCTCGGGAGTTTTCGCGCGAAACGTCTCCCACACGGTGTCGTCGAGCGAAAACTGGTGGGCGATGACGGGCTCGAACCGCCGACATCCTCCGTGTAAAGGAGGCGCTCTACCAACTGAGCTAATCGCCCACGCGATCGGCGCGCTTCTAGCCAGTTGGCGGCAGGGGTCAATCGCGGCTAAGCGCACCGCATGACGGCGCCCCGTATCCGCATCCTCGCCACCGGTGGGACGATCGCCGGTAGCGCGGGGTCGGCGCTGCAGCGCGGCTACCGGCCGGGACAAGTCGGAGTGGCGGACTTGCTCGCCGCCGCGCAAGGGCTGGGGATCGACGCGCACTTCGACGGGCGCGAAATCGCGGCGATCGGTTCGCAGGACATCGGCTGGCCCGAATGGGATGCGCTTTACGCTGCAATCTCCGCTACGCTCGCCGACGATGACGTGGACGGCGTGATCGTCACCCACGGCACCGATACCGCCGAGGAAACGGCGTTTCTGCTCGACCTGGCGCTACCGGCCGGCAAGCCGGTCGTGCTGGTGGGCGCGATGCGCCCGGCCGACGCGGTCGGCAGCGATGGGATGCGCAACCTTGCCAACGCTGCGCGAGTAGCGGGCGACCGGGGTGCGGCGGACCGCGGAGTGCTGGTGGTGATGAGCGACCAGGTGTTTGCCGCAAACGACGTCCGCAAGGCGGCGACCGGAGGCGCAGAGGCGTTTCGTGGATTCCCGCGCGGACCGATCGGCACAGTTACCCCGACTTCGCTCGACTGGTTCGGGCCACCGGACCGCGCAGGCCGGGCCGCGCGGTTTGCCTGGCCAACCGCTTTGCCGACGGTCGCCATCGTGACCGCGTATGCGGGAATGGAGGCAGACAGCGTCGGCTGCGCGCTTGCCGGCGGAGCACAGGGGCTGGTGCTGGCCGGGATGGGCCAGGGCAACGCGCCCGCCGCGGTCATCGAGGCGTTGAGCGCGACCGGCGTGCCGGTCGTCCGCTCGACCCGGGTCGATCAGGGCGCGGTCGATCGCAACCTCGAAATCGACGACGATGCACTCGGCTTCGTTGCCGCGCGCGGGCTCGGCCCCGCCAAGGCGCGGATATTGCTGCAGATGCTGATCGCCAGCGGGATCACCGACCCCGCCGCGATGCAGATCGAGTTCGACCGGCGCTAAATCGGCCCGGCCGGGTTCAACCCCAAGGCGTGACGAGGTACTTCTCGCCGGTCTTCATCTGGCGGTAGTCGCTGGCGGCGTTCTTTTCGAGCATCCCTTCGAGCGTCACCTTCTGCTTGTAGCTGCTGGCGAACGTGCCGGTCAGCCCCGCAAGCACGCGCTGGCGCATGCGCACCATCGTCTCCATGCCCGCTTGCGCCAGAAACGGCGTCAGCAACCAGCCTGACAGCGTCCAGCCGAAGCCATAGCTCGGCGTCAGGATCGTTGGTCCGGTATCGAGCCGGCCGTAGATGAACATCCGCTTCTGCTGGTTCGAGCCGTAGCGGTTGTAATCCTTCATCTTGCCGACCGCGACCCGCTCCATCGCCTTGAAGCAGGCATCGACGGTGGTCCCGCCGCCGATCGGATCGAACCCGTAATAGGCGTCGGTTGCGTCGATCGCTTCCATCAGCCTGGGCATGAAATCAGGAGCTGAGGAATCGACCACCCATTCCGCGCCAAGCCCGCGCAGCAGTTCGGCCTGCTCGGGTTTGCGAACGATGTTGACCAGCCCCATGCCGTCTTCCTGGCAGATCTTGACCAGCATTTGCCCTAGGTTCGAAGCGGCGGCGGCGTGGACGATCGCTTTCTGGCCGTCCATCTTGGCGTTCTCGACGAAGCCCAATGCGGTCATCGGATTGACGAACGCGCTGGCGCCGGCCTCGGACGAGATGTCGCCGAGTGGCAGGCACATGTTGGCGTCCGCGGTGGCGTACTGCGAATAAGCGTGGCCGGGCACGCAGGCGACCCGCTGGCCCATCAGCGCCTTGGCGGCGTCGCTGTCACCGGTCGCGACGACCGTGCCCGCGCCCTCGTTGCCGACCGGCATGCGCTGGCCGTGACGGCCCTTCATCGCCGAATGGAAAGGTTCGGGCATCGTGGCGACCAGTTTGCCCGCGGAATACTCGGCGTTGTCGAGGTCGGCCTGGCCAAGGAGGAGTGCCAGATCCGACGGATTGATCGGCGCGGCTTCCATCTTGACCAGCACCTGATTGCCCGTGGGATCCGGGAACTGTGCCTCCGCCACCTCGACGGTCAGCTTGCCGTCGGGGGCGAGGGTGGTGAAAAGCTGCTTGCCGGTGGTGGGCATCGTCGATCCTTCCCGATTGTGTTGTGTCCGCTGGCTACGCTGCCGGGCGCGGGAAATCTAGGTTGCGCGGCGAAACTAATCTTCGCCGGGATAAACCGCGCGCACGAAATAGAGCCCGTGCGGCGGCGCGTTGAGCCCGAGCCGCTGCCGGTCGCGCGCCTCGAGTATCTCGGCCACCCGCTGAACCGGCCAGCGACCCATGCCGACGAGCGCGAGGCAGCCGACCATGCTGCGCACTTGATGATGGAGGAAGCTGCGCGCGGCGGCCTCGACGATCACGTGATCGTTTTCGCGGCGGACGGTCAGGCGGTCGAGCGTCTTCACCGGGCTGGCCGACTGGCAATGCGCAGAACGGAAGGTGGTGAAATCATGGTGCCCGATGAGCGCCAGCGACGCCTGGTGCATTGACTCGACATCGAGCGGCAGGGGCACCTGCCACGCCCGGTTCTGTTCGAGCGCGAGCGGCGCGCGGCGATTGGCGATGCGGTATTCGTACGACCGCCCGGTGCATGAAAAGCGCGCGTGCCAGTCGTCGGGCACGATTTCGCACGCGAGCACCGCGACAGGCGCGGGTCTCAGGTGAGCGTTCAGCGCCCCTGCCAGCCGGAACGGATTGAACGGCTTGGCGATGTCGCAATGCGCCCGCATGGCGAGCGCGTGGACTCCGGTATCGGTGCGCCCCGCTGCATGAACCGCGGCCCGTTCGCCGGATACCTTGAACACGGCGTCTTCGATCGCGGACTGCACCGTCGGGCCGTGCGGCTGGCGCTGGAGGCCCATGAACGGCGTGCCGTCGTATTCCAGCGTCAGCGCGAAGCGGGTCATCCGATCAGTGTTCCCGCAGGGATCGCCTTCCCGCGCAGGAACGCTTCGACGTCCATTGCCGGCTTGCCCGCCCGCTGGAGGCGCAAGGGGCGCAACGCGGCGAAGCGGCAGGCGATCGTCAGCGCATCGTCGAGCGTCAGCCCCGGCTTGCCTTCGCGCGCAACGACTTGCGCCTTGAGCACCTTGATCCGCTCGCCGTCGAGCTCGAACCATGCGCCTGGGAAGGGGGCAAGTCCGCGCACCTGGCGTTCGATCGCCTCGGCATCGCCCGACCAGTCGATCCGCGCTTCGGCCTTGTCGATCTTGGGCGCATAGCTCGCCTCGGCGTCGTCCTGGCTGAGCGGATGGAGCATCGGCAGATCGATCAGCGTGCCGACCATCAGCTGCGCGCCGATCTCCGCTAGCTCCTGGGTGAGCTCGCCGGCGGTCTTGTCCTCTACCGGCACCCGGGCGAAGGCCAGCATCGGGCCGGTATCGAGACCTGCTTCCATCCGCATGATGGTAATCCCGGTAGTCGCGTCGCCCGCCATGATCGCGCGCTGGATCGGCGCGGCGCCGCGCCATTTGGGCAGCAAGCTGGCGTGCACGTTGAGGCACCCGTCACGCGGGGCATCGAGGATCGCTTGCGGCAGGATCAGGCCATAGGCGGCGACCACGGCAAGGTCGGCGTCCAATGCAGCGAACTCGGCCTGCGCCTCGGCACTCCTGAGAGATGCGGGCGAAACCACGGGGATATGGCGAATCTCGGCTTCAACCTGCACCGCACTCGGCTGCAGCTGCTTGCCGCGCCCCGCCGGTCGCGGCGGCTGGGTATACGCGGCCACGATCGTATGCCCCGCCTCGTGCAGCGCGGCGAGCGTCGGTACCGCGAAAGCGGGCGTTCCCATGAAGACGATGCGCATAATCGGAACCGGCAACCTTTCGTGGGACGAGCGGACGCCCTATCTGCCGCCCCATGGCATCGCAAGAGATCGAGACCCTCGCGCAGGCACTGGCGCGGCTCCCCGGACTGGGGCCGCGTTCGGCGCGGCGCGCGGTGCTGTGGCTGGTGAAGCGGCGCGAAACCGCGCTGCGCCAGCTCGTCGCGGCGCTGGCCGAAGTCGAAGAGAGGCTGGTCGAGTGCACGACTTGCGGCAACGTCGACACGCAGAACCCGTGCGCCGTGTGCACCGACCCCAAGCGAGACCCGCGATCGCTGTGCGTGGTCGAGGAAGTCGCCGACTTGTGGGCGCTCGACCGCGCGCGGCTGTTCAGCGGCCGCTACCACGTCCTCGGCGGGCGGCTTTCCGCGCTCGACGGGGTGCGGCCGGAAGACCTTGCCATCGGCACGCTGATCTTGCGCGTAACTGAAGGCGGGATCGACGAGGTGGTGCTGGCCATGAACGCGACGCTCGAGGGGCAGACCACCGCGCATTACATTGCCGAGCGGCTCGAGGGCCTGCCGGTGCGCATCACCCAGCTTGCCCACGGACTACCGGTCGGCGGGGAGCTCGATTATCTCGATGAGGGCACTTTGGCGCAGGCGCTACGCGCGCGCAAACCGATGAATTGAGCGGCGGACGAACGCGGTCTGGCGAAGCGCCGACACTCACTTGCCGTTCACCCAACGTGTGCTTATTTGCGCGTCATGGCCATCCGTAAGATTCTCGAAGTGCCGGACCCCCGGCTGAAAGTCGTGTCCGAACCCGTCACCGCGTTCGATGACGATCTGCGCGCGCTCGTCGCCGATATGTTCGAAACGATGTACGATGCGCCGGGCATCGGTCTCGCCGCGATCCAGGTCGGGGTGCCCAAGCGACTGCTCGTGATCGACCTGCAGCCCGACGATCCCGATGCCGAGCCAGAGCCGTGCGACCATGACGGGCATCATCATCATCACCAGCCGACCATTCGGCAGCCGCGCGTGTTCGTAAACCCCGAGATTCTAGATCCGGCCGAAGAACTTGCGACCTATTCCGAAGGTTGCCTGTCGGTTCCCGAGATCTACGCCGACGTCGATCGTCCGGCGCATTGCCGGGTGCGCTGGCAGGATCTCGACGGGGCGTTCCACGAAGAGGCGATGGAGGGGCTGATGGCGACCTGCATCCAGCACGAAATGGACCACCTCGAAGGGGTGCTGTTCATCGACCACCTCAGCCGGCTGAAACGCCAGATGGCGCTCAAGAAGCTGGAGAAGTGGCGCAAAGCCGCCTGACGCTGGTGCGCTGGCAGGGTTAGTCCTTGCCGATTTCCCGCCAGCTGTCCTCGTTCACTTCGACGTCGTATTTCTTCGCCGCCTTTTTGATCCGCTTCCACGCCGCATCGCGCTCATCGTCGCTCACGCCCTCGACCTGATTGAACCGCGCGATCGCGTTGCGAACGTGAGATGCGTCTTCGAGCGGCTCCTTGCGCTCCTTAGGAAACGCGAACTTGTCGTCGTCGAGGTCTTCGCGTTCGTCGTTGCTGAGTTCACTCATCGTTTCTCTCCTGCTTACGCCGCGCCATGCTCGAACGTGCTGCGCTCGCCATCGGCGTGGACCTCGTCGTTGAGCTTAGCGAGCGCGCGGCGGCAATCGTCAGCGCATTCGCGGCACATTTGCGCGCAGCGCTGGCAGTGCGCGTGATCGTGCCGCATGCATTCTTCGCCGCAGGTCTGGCATGCCTCGATGCACACCGCCAGCACGCTGCGGATGAGCTGGCGGTTCTCATCGGTGCGGCGAGAGGCGACACGGTAGGCCATCGTGCACACGTCCGCGCAATCCATGCACAGGCGGATGCAGCGGCGCATGTCCATCTCTTCGGCGCTGCAGGCATCGGCGCACGAGTTGCAGATCGCCGCGCAATACATTGCGTGCTTGACGGCTTCGGCCAGGCTTTCGTTGTCGTCGCTTCCGACGTCGGGGTGCTCGCGGATCATCTCCTTGATCGACATTCGCTCGTCTCCTTCAGGGAATTAGCGCGCGAGGGGTGGGGATAGTTCCAATGCGGGGTTTCCTACCGCCCTCGTTCCGCCTATGTTCCCGCCGATGGACACGACTGCAATCATTCTAATTTTCATTGCGCTTGGGGCCGGTGTCCTGGCCGGGTGGTTCTTCGGCTCGCGTCCGGCGGCGGACTGGCGCAATCGTCACGGCGAGCGCGAGACCGAGTGCAAGGCGCTCAACGAGAAGTTGTCACGCATGGTGCCGGAACTGGCAACGATGAGTGAACGCGCGTCGCGAGCCGATGCGCTGGCTTTGTCGCTTGACGGAGTTCGTGAGGAATTATCCGCGCTGAGGGCGCAGGCGGCGGGGTTTGCGGAGCAGAAGAAGCTTCTCGAGGAAAGCCGCGAAAAGTTGCTCAAGGAATTCGAGAACACCGGCGCGCAAGTGCTGGGCAAGGCGCAGGAATTGTTCCTGGCGCGGGCATCCGAACGGTTTGGCCACGCGGAAAAGTCGAACAAGGAAGCGATCGCAGCGATGCTTCAGCCGGTGGGCGACCGGCTCAAGTCATACGAGGACCAGGTCGCAACGTTGGAGAAGCAGCGCGTCGATGCGTTCGGCCAGTTGGCCGGGATGATCGAGGCCATGCGCACCGGCCAGGAGGAAGTGCGGCGCGAGGCTCGGCGGCTGGGCAACTCGCTCACCAATGCACCCAAGGCGCGCGGCCGGTGGGGTGAGCGCGCATTGCAGAATGTGCTCGAACAGTGCGGCCTGGCAGAGCATACCGACTTCCATCTCGAACAATCGATGGACACCGAAGACGGGCGGCTGCGGCCCGATGCCATCGTCAATGTGCCCGGCCAGAAGAAGCTGGTGATCGACGCCAAGGTGTCGCTTAACGCCTATCAGGCGGCGTTCGAAAGCGAAGACGACGACGAGCGGCGGCGGCATCTTGATCTGCATGCCAAGTCGATGCGTAACCACGTCCAGACACTCGGCGCAAAGGGCTACCAGAGTCAGTTCGACGAGGCGCCTGATTACGTGGTGATGTTCGTGCCGGGCGAGCATTTCGTCGCCGCCGCGCTTGAGCACGATCCCGAGCTGTGGGATTTTGCCTTCCGCAACAAGGTGCTGCTGGCGACACCTACCAACCTGGTGGCGATCGCGCGGACCGTAGCGCAAGTCTGGCGCCAGGACACGATTGCGCGCGAGGCGGTCGAGATCGGCAAGGCCGGGGCCGAGCTGTACGACCGGCTCGCGGTGGCGGCCGAGCATATGAAGCGGGTCGGTGGCGGGTTGGAAACCGCGGTCAACAATTACAACAAGTTCGTCGGCAGCTTTGAACGCAACGTGTTGTCGGCCGGGCGGCGGCTGAAGGACAAAGGCATCGAGATCGGCAAGCGCGAGATCGAAGACGTGCCGCTGGTCGAAGCCGCACCCCGCTATGTCGAGGGGCCGGAACTCGAGCCCGAGCCCGAGCTGATTGCCAAAGATTAGGTTGAAAGCGCCGCGACTTGCCCGCTACGAAGCCGGCATGAGAATTGTTGCAGGTACATCGTTCGCATTGGCTCCAGCGCTCGTTTTTGCGCTGGCGGCGTGCAGCCAGGACAATGCGCCGTCCGATGCGATAAAGGATGCTGCCGACACCGTCGTCCACCAGGTCGATGGCTCTGCGCCGGTCAAGTTGGCCCAAGGCAAGTACGCCCCGCAGGACGAATGCAAGGACGTGGCGGGGGCAGAAGAATTCCGCACCCAGTTGGAGGCGGCGGTCAAGGCCAAGGACGGCGAACGCCTCGCGTCGCTCGCCGCGCCGGACGTGAAGCTCGATTTCGGCGGCGGCTCGGGGACCGCGGCGCTCCGCACGCGGCTATCGCGCGAACAGGACCTGTGGGACGAGCTTAACCAGCTGATCGCGCTCGGCTGCGGCATCAACGAGCAGGGCGGAATTACCATTCCATGGTATTTTGCCAAGCCGATCGAGGGCGTCGACCCAGCGATGGCGATGATCGTCACCGGTGAAAAGGTGCCGCTGCGCACCAGCGCGGACGACAAATCGGGCGAGGCGGAAGAAGTGTCGTGGGACATCGTCACGCTAGTCGGCGGACTGCAACCGGGCGAAAAGTTCCAGAAGGTCAGGACGAGCGATGGCACCATCGGCTTCATCGCGACGGACAAACTGCGCAGCCTGCTCGACTACCGCCTGATCGCCTCCAGCCGCGACGGGAAATGGAGCTTCACCAGTCTGGTCGCGGGCGACTGATTCACGCGTCGAGCGTGGCAACCACTTCATAAGCGAGCACCGCCGCGGCGACCGCCGCGTTCAGGCTGTCGGCGCGGCCTTTCATCGGCATCGTCACTTTGAGGTCGCACGCCGCCTCGTAATCTTCCGGCAGTCCGCGCAATTCGTTGCCGACCAGAATGAAGCACGGGTTCGCATAAGGCGCGCCGCGGTAAGGCACCGCGTCGCGCAAGCTCGCTCCGACCAGTTGCCCGGGACCGCTCCGCAACCACGGCAAGAACTCATCCCACCGTGCCTGCGCGATGGCCTGGGTGAACACCGCGCCCATGCTCGCGCGGACCGCTTCGACCGAAAACGGATCGGCGCAATCGTCGATCAGGATCAGGCCGCCCGCACCGACGGCATCGCCAGTACGCAGCATCGTGCCAAGATTGCCCGGATCGCGCACCGCCTGTGCGACCAGCCAGATGGGAGCGCTCAGTCGGTCCAACCTGGCCAAACCGGTGTCGAATTCAGCGAAAACTCCAACGACCGCCTGCGAATTGTCCTTGCCGGTGATCTTGGACAGGATCTCCGCGCTGGTTTCGATGACCTCTCCCCCAGCAGCCAGTACATCGGCCTCCAGCGCCGCGAGCAACGCGTGCTCGTCCCGCCCCCCGGCCATCACGAGAACCTCGGGCAAGCGGCCCGATTGACTTGCATCGATAAGCAGCCGCAACCCTTCGACCAGGAACTTGCCTTCGCGGCGACGGTGCTTCTTGTCGCGCAAGGCGCGCAGGTCCTTGACCGTCTGATTGGAGAAGCCGGTGATCGTCCGTCGGCCGGGATGGTCCATCGCGGTCAGATCAGTTTTCGCCAAAGCCGTCGTCGATCAGCGCGCATAGCTGGTCGAGCACAGCCTCGGCGTTGTCCCCACCGACAATCACATCGATCGTGTCGCCGCGCGCCGCCCCGAGCATCATCAGCCCCAGGATCGACCCGCCGCCCGCTTCGTTGCAATCCTTGGCTACGCGCACGCTGCAGCCTTCGGGCAACGCGGCGACCGCATTGACGAACTTGGCGCTGGCGCGAGCATGCAGGCCGCGCTGGTTGACGATCGTACAGGTCCGCCGGACTTCGCTCACGCGGCAAGGCTCATTGGCCGGCTTGCGCCTTCTTGTCGCAGCCGCCGGCGGACAGGAATTCCGAGGCGATGGTGATATAGCTTTTGCCGGCATCGCGCGCAGCCTTGACCGCGTCGGTCACGTCCATCGACTTGCGCGCTCCGGCGAGGCGGATGAGCATCGGCAGGTTGATGCCGGCAATCACCTCGACTTTGCCGGCGTCGAGCAGCGAGATCGCCAGGTTCGACGGCGTACCGCCGAACAAGTCGGTCAGGATGATCGCGCCTGCGCCCGAATCGACTTGCTTGATCGCGCCGGCAATTTCCTTGCGCCGCTTTTCCATGTCGTCGGCCGGGCCGATACAGATCGTCGCGACAGCCGTTTGCGGGCCGACGACGTGCTCCATCGCGCTGATGAATTCCTCGGCCAGGCGGCCGTGGGTGACCAGGATCAGTCCGATCATGTGTGCAGGGTGCTCGCGTTCCGCGTAAGTTCGGCGACGGGCTTCACTTTGCCCGGGATGCCCATTCGTTGCAGGATCATCACGTTTGCGGCGAGCCTTCCAGCTGGTCGGCCGCGCGCGATCCCAGGTTGCGATGGATCACAGTGGGCGAAAAACCGCTCGCGCGCAAGGCCCCGGCGATGGCTTCGGCGGTATGGACCGAGCGATGCCGTCCGCCGGTGCAGCCGAACGCCAGATTGACATACGTCTTGCCCTGCGCGGCATAGCGCGGGAGCAGCATCAGCACGAGGTCGCTGATGCGCTTGAACGCTTCGTCCCACGCAGGGTCGGCGCCAATGTGCGCGGACACCGGCGCATCGAGCCCCGTCAGCGGGCGCAGCACCGGGTCCCAATGCGGATTGTCGAGAAAGCGCATGTCGAACACCAGGTCGGCCAGCGGCGGCATTCCGCGCGCAAAGCCGAAGCTGGACACCGTCACCGTCATCCCTGCCTCGCTCCGATCGGAAAAGCGTTCGCGAATCGCTTGCTGGAGGTCGCTCGAGGTCAGCGCGGTGGTATCGACCACTGCTTCGGCCCACCGACGCAGCGGTTCGAGCAGTTCGCGCTCGGCCTGGATGCCTTCGAGCACTGGGCGGCCCTGCGCCATCGGGTGACGCCGGCGGGTTTCGTTATAGCGACGTTCGAGTTCGGCCCCGCTGCAATCGAGGAACAGCGTCGTGAGCTCGAGATCGGGCCGCGCGGCGAGCTTCTTCCACCGCGCGATGATCTCGCTCGGCACGAAGCCGCGGGTGCGCGAATCGAACCCGATTGCGAGCGGCGGGCGCGGCTCGCCCCGAGCGGTCTCGGCGCCGACGAGTCGTTCGAGCAGGCGAATCGGGAAGTTGTCGATCGCTTCCCACCCCAAGTCCTCGAGCACGCGCAACGCAGTGGTCTTGCCTGCGCCCGACAGGCCGGTGACCAGCACCACGCGTTGCCGGAGTGGGGGTGAGTCGTCGCTCATCCCGTCATGTGTAAGTATGCCGGGCGGCTTGGGAAGAGGGCGCGACCACGCCATGGAGCGCCAGCGCGTACTCTGCCCGGACCGCCGCGGCTGGCCCACGCGGGTCGAACGCAAGGTGGGGGAGCGACCGGCCTGCGATCAGGACGGTTTCAGCCTGCTCGACGAACCGCGGCGCGTCGTAGTTTAGACAGAGCACGAGGCCGATCGGCGATTCTGCAGTGGGCAGCGTCACCAGCCCGACATTGCGCAACTCGATAAGGCCGGCAGTGGCTGGCGCGGGAAGCGCCCACAGTTGACCGTTGCGCTCCATCAGCGCGATTCCGTCATCGCCGATCAGCGTGGCGCCGCGGTCTATCAGCGCGAGCGCAAGGCTCGACTTGCCGGTGCCCGGCGCACCTTCGATCAGCAGCGCTCGACCGCCGATCGCCACTGCGGTGGATTGCCGCAAGTTCATGGTCGCAGGTTCGTCATCTGCGTTGTCCTGCCTCGGGTAGAGTCAACGCCATGCAAGCGCCCTGCGCGCCGTCGGACCGCGGGCCAGCCAGCAGTGCGCCGTCATGGGCCTCGGCAATGGTGCGTGCGATGGCAAGGCCGAGGCCGCTATGCTGGCCGAACCCTTCCGCCTCCGGCCGGTCCGAATGAAACCGGCGGAAGACCTTTTCGCGGGCATCTTCGGGAATGCCCGGGCCATGGTCGCATACGCTCAGAGTGATCAGCCCCTCGGCCCGCTCGATAGCTAGCTCGATCGGGGCATCGGGTGGTGAGAACGACACCGCGTTGTCGAGCAGGTTGTCGATCACGCGTTCGAGCCGGATCGGCACCCCCATCGTTCGTGCACCGCCACGCGGCACGGTGAAGACGATCGCATGGCCGCCGTTCTGGCCGCGCGTCTCGCGGCGGCCGACGATGTTTTCCGCCAGCGCGACCAGATCGATCGGCTCGAAAGTCGCGCGGCTGAGCTCGGCGTCGATCCGGCTGGCTTCGGAAATCTCGCTCACCAGTCGGTCGATCCGCCGCACATCGTGCGCGGCGATGGCATTCAACTGTTCGCGCAAGTCCTTGTCCTCGACGTTCCCCAGCGCCTCGAGCGCGCTACGCAACGACGCCAGCGGGTTCTTGATTTCGTGCGCAACGTCGGCGGCGAAATGCTCGACCGCGTCGATGCGCTGGCGCAGCGCGTCGGTCATGTCCGAGATCGCCCGCGCCAGCCGGCCGATCTCGTCACGTCGGCCGGGCAGCCGCGGCACTTCGAATTGCCGGTCGCGACCCTGCCGCACGCGGTTGGTCGCCAGCGCAAGCATCCGCAGCGGGGTGACGATGGTGCGGGCCATGTACAGCGACAGCAGGGTCGACATGAGCAGGGCCAGCAGCACCGCGCTGACCAGAGTCGAGCGCGCCTCGCGCACGTCGAGGGTGATGTCGACCGCGTTGCGCGTAGTCAACAGGGTGGCGCCGCGCAATCCGACGGGAGCGGCGGTGTTGATCACCGGCGTTCCGTCGGGCGCGTCGCGCAGCTGAATCTGGGTCAGGTTTTCCTCGCGCGCGCGCTTGAGTTCGGGCCATGCGTCGGCGTCAGGACTATCGGGTTCGATGTAGTCGGGGATCGGATCGGCGCCGACGATCGTGTCGACCGCGCGGTCGAGCCAGCGGGCAAGGTCTTCTTGCCAGGTCTCGTCCCCCGGGGTGTCGAATGCGAACGACGGCTCGTCGAGGGCGAAGCTATCGGCCCACAGGCGTCCCTGGGCATCGAACATGCGGAGCCGCATGCGCTGCTCCTTGCCGATCTGCGTCAGGACCGCTTCCTGTCGCTCGCGGCTGGCACCGGCGAGCGCCTCGGCGGTGATCTGCGCCTCGACGCGGGCAAGCTTGTAGCGCTCGTCCAGCAGCTGGTTGCGGTAGCTGTCGAGGTAGAACACCCCGCCCCCGAGCAGCAGCAGGGGCAGCAAGTTGATGATCAGGATGCGCGGGGTGAGCGACAGCAGCCGCCCGGGCGTCAAGTTCAGCCCGCGCGCCGGATTGTCAGCCATCGGCGAAGCTGTAGCCTGCGCCGTAGAGCGTCTCGATCGCGCCGAAGGAGTCGTCGATACTTTTGAACTTGCGCCGCATGCGCTTGATGTGGCTGTCGACAGTCCGGTCGTCGACGAACACATCGTCGGGGTAAGCGGCGTCCATCAACTGGTTGCGGCTCTTGATCACGCCGGGCCGCTGGGCAAGCGCTTCCAGGATCAGGAATTCCGTCACCGTAAGCGATACCGGCCGGTCCTCCCACGTGACCTGGTGGCGCGCGGGATCCATCCGCAGGCGGCCGCGCTCGATCACCGGGCCAGGCTCGGGCGACCCTGCGCCACCTTCATCACCGGTGGCGAGCCCGCTGCGCCGCAGCAGCGCGCGGATGCGGGCGATCAGCAGGCGCAGGCTGAAAGGCTTGGCGATATAATCGTCGGCGCCCATTTCGAAGCCGGCTTCCTCGTCGCCTTCCTCGTCCTTGCTGGTGAGGAAGATGACCGGCAGCGCGGAGCGTTCGCGCACCCGGCGCAGCAGCTCCATCCCGTCCATCCGCGGCATCTTGATGTCGAACACCGCAAGATCGGGCGGATTCTCGTTCAGCGCCTTGAGCGCGGCCTCGCCATCGGAATAGACGCGCGTGGCAAATCCCTCGGCCTGCAGCGCAATCGACACCGTGGTAAGAATGTTGCGATCGTCATCGACGAGCGCGATCGTCGTCCGGTCGCTGGCCTGCCGCTCGTCAACCGTCGCTTGCTCATTCTGCATGCGCGAATGGTTAGCCCGAAGCACGTCGCGAGACAACAAACGGTAAGTATGCGCCAAAGCGGGAAACCGCGCGCGGCGTTGTCTTCAGTGGTTTGACGAAAATCGCTTTGCCGCCTATGCGACCGAAAGGCCGCGTGCGCCCGTCTGCGCGCGCCGAATTTCCGTTTCTTCGTATGGAGATACCCGTGAACACCCCGCTCGCTCAGCCGCTTTCTGCCCAGGGTTTCGAAACTTCGGCCAAAATTCACGCCAACCTCGGCACGCCGGCGCTGATCGAACACGCGCTGCAGCGGGGCGAGGGACGATTGACCCGCGACGGAGCGCTGCTGGTCGATACTGGCAAGTTCACCGGGCGCAGCGTGAAGGACAAGTTCGTCGTTCGCGATGCGGTGACCGAGGATACGATCAACTGGGGCCCGATCAATCAGCCGATGACGCCCGAGCACTGGGCCAACCTGAAGGCCGATTTCCTTACCGCGCTGAAGGGACAGGACGAGCTTTACGTCGCCGACCTGTTCGGCGGCAGCCAGCCAGAATACCGCGTCAACGTGCGGGTCATCAACCAGATGGCGTGGCACAACCTGTTCATCCGCACGCTGCTGGTGAGGCCCACGGCAGAGGAGCTGGCCGGCTTCGCGCCCGAATACACCATTATCAACCTGCCCAGCTTCAAGGCGGATCCGGCGCGGCACGGCAGCCGTAGCGACACCGTGATCGCGGTCAACCTGACCGAGAAACTCATCCTGATCGGTAACACCGAATACTCGGGCGAGATGAAAAAGGGCGTGTTCGGCCTCCTGAACTTCCTGTTGCCGGCCCAGGGCGTGATGCCGATGCACTGCAGCGCCAACATCGGCGCGGACGGCAAGAGCGCGATATTCTTCGGCCTGTCGGGCACCGGCAAGACCACGCTCAGCGCCGATGCCAGCCGCACCCTGATCGGCGACGACGAGCACGGATGGTCGGATACCGCGGTCTTCAACTTCGAGGGCGGCTGCTATGCCAAGATGATCAACCTTTCGGCCGAAGGCGAGCCGGAAATCTACGCGACCACCAAGATGTTTGGCACCATCCTGGAAAACGTGGCGATGGATGAGAACACGCGCGATCTCGATTTTGCCGATGACAGCAAGACCGAGAACACCCGCGGCGCCTATCCGATCGAATTTATCCCGAACACGAGCAAGAAGAACCTCGGGCCGCCGCCTTCGAACATCATCTTGCTGACCGCGGATGCATTCGGCGTTCTGCCTCCGATTGCGCGGCTGACGCCCGATCAGGCGATGTACCACTTCCTGTCCGGCTACACTGCCAAAGTCGCGGGCACCGAGATCGGCGTGACGGAGCCGACCGCGACCTTCAGCACCTGCTTTGGCGCCGCGTTCATGCCCCGCCACCCGAGCGTTTATGGCAACCTGCTCAAGAAACGCATCGCCGAAGGCGGCGCAGAATGCTGGCTGGTCAACACCGGCTGGTCGGGTGGCAAGGCAAGCGACCCGGGCATCAAGCGGATGCCGATCAAGGCGACCCGCGCGCTGCTTAACGCTGCGCTCGACGGAAGCCTGAACGACGCCGAGTTCCGCAAGGACCCCAACTTCGGCTTCGAAGTGCCGGTCGCGGTGCCCGGCGTGGACAGCAAGCTGCTCGATCCGCGCGCGGCGTGGACCGATGCCGAGGAATATGACCGCACTGCGCGCAAGCTGGTGCAGCTGTTCGTCGATAACTTCGCCCAGTTCGAGGAGCATGTCGACCAAGGCGTGCGGGATTCCGCACCGAGCCCGCAAACGCAGGCGGCCTGAAACGTTCATAGCTGAAGTTTCACCAACCCCCGTCCGCGAAGCCGGGCGGGGGTGATTCATTATTCGTCGAGCGCGCGCTGAGCTTGCGCCGCTACTGAAAAACCCAGCTAGGCTTTGCTCCCCGCAATGTAGCGGTCGATAGTCTTGGCCAGCACGTCGAGCGGGACGTTGCCGCCGTCGACCACCGACTGGTTGAAATCCTTGAGATCGTAACGCGGCCCGAGCGCTGCCTGCGCACGGGTGCGCTGGCGGACGATCTCGGAATGGCCTGTCTTGTAGGCGCACGCCTGGCCCGGCCATGAGCAATAGCGATCGACTTCGCTGGCGACAGAGCCGGCGTTGTCGCCATTGCGCTCGACGAAAAAATCGACGCCCTGCTGGCGGGTCCAGTGCTTATGGTGGAGCCCGGTGTCGACCACCAACCGGCAGGCGCGGAACGCCTGGCTTTGCAAGTAGCCGAGCCGCCACTGCGGGTTCTCGTCATAGGCACCGAGTTCGTCGGCAAGCTGCTCGGCGTATAGCGCCCAACCTTCCGAGAAGGCGCTGAACGACAGGATCGAGCGGATCAGCGGCAGCTTGTTCGAATACGTGCCTTCCCAGATATGTCCGGGGACCATCTCGTGGTGAGTGAGCGTCGGCAGGTCGTACTTGCGATGCAGGTCGGTGGTGCCAAGGTTGATCCACATCTTGCCGGGGATCTTGCCATCTTTCGATCCCGCGCCGCCGTAAGCACCGGGACCGCCCGGCTCCTCGGCCAGCGGCAGGCGGCGGACTTCCATGCCCGGGTCGACAACCGTGTTGAACGCTCGCGGCATCTGCGCCTTGATCCATGTCAGCCGGTCGTTGATGAACGCCATGATCTCGGCCCGGCCGGGATCGCCTTCCTTGAATTTGTAGCGCGGGTCTTCGGCTAGCTGCCGCATTCGCGCGCCGACCGACCCCTGGGCGTATCCCGCGCCCTGCAGCAGCGTGTCCATGCGCGCGTGGATCTCGTCCAGTTCGCGCAGGCCGATAGCGTGGATCTCGTCGGGAGAAAGGCGCGTGGTGGTCGCCGCGCGCAGCGCCCAGGCATAGTATTCGTCGCCGCGCGGCTGGCTCCACATGCCAGGGTCCATGTCGGCGACCGAACGCTCGGTCCGCAATTCGGCAAGCTGGCGCTCGAGGGCCTGGACGATCGGGCCGGTGAGCGCACGTGCCCGTTCGCCCCAGTTGCCGGGGATATCCTTCGTGCGGCCGGTCAGGCCGGTTACATAAGCGCCATCGGACTTGCGCGCGTCGGCAATCGAGCTCTCCATCGCGGCGATCGCCTTGTCGAGCAGGAAGCCCGGCGGGACGAGGCCCATGCCGCGCGCGTCGCGGATGCGGCCAAGCTCGCCGTCGAGCACGGCGGGGATTTGTTCGAGCCGGGATAGGTAAGCCTCCGCATCGTGTCGGTCGCGCACCGGATGATCGGCATCCATGAACCGCGGCAGGTCGAGGTACGCACCGACGTTCTGGATCACCACGTAAGGCGAATTGCGCCAGCCGCCGACCGCGACATCGCCGTAAGGGAGCGCGAACCCGTCGAGCGCGGTGGCATACGCGCTTTCAACGACCTCGAAACTGGTGCGTGTCGCCGCGTCGAGCCCGTTGGTGTCCACCTTGCGCGCCCGGGCGAGATCGGCCCGTACGGTTTCGGCCAATGCCCGCTGTCCTGCGGCGGTGCTGTCGCTCAGGCGGCCGCGCAAGTAGGCCTTGTCGCCGACATCGATGCCCTGGGTGGTGGCGAGGCCCGGATAATGCTCGATCAGGTTCCAGGCGATATCGTCGAGCAGCGCCTGGGGGCCGAGCCCCGCCATACCGCTGGCGGCGGTCTTGCACCCAGCAAGGGCGAATGCAGAAACGCCGCCAAGCCCGGCAAGGGTCTGGCGGCGGGTGAGTGTGAATGTCGGTGATGTCATGACGGCGGGTGTGCAATGGCGCACACCCGCTGTCAAACGGCTGCAATCAATCGATGAATTCGGCTGGCACCTTGCCGCCGTGCGAGGAAAGGCCGTTCATCACCTGGCGGTGCAGCCAGACGTTGTCTTCCGCGCTGCCCGAATAATCGGCGCGGCCCATCTCGCTGGCGAGCGCCTTGCGCGATTCGTGATCCGAATCAATCCCGAGCAGCTTCATCAGGTCGACGATCGAGGTGCGCCAGTTGAGGTGATCGGCTCCGGGCATCGAATCAAGGTTGTTCTCGATGTCGATTACAGGTGCGCCGGTGCCGCCTCGGCCCAAGCTTTCGCCGGATGTCGGGGTTGGCGCCGGCATGCCGGGGGATTGGGTGCTGTCGATCGCGGGCGCCGGCGCGGTCGTGGCATGCGCCTTGCCAAAGATCGCGTCCCTGATTTTGCCGAAAATGCTCATGTGCGATGGCTTTCTGTTGGACGACGGAAGGGCCGCCGCGTGATGATCGGAAAACCCCCCAAGGGGCGGGCTGTTCCGCTTGGCCATGGTCGGCTATTGCCTGCGCCATGCTGTCCATCGTGCTCTCGGTCGTCATGCTCGCGGTAATTGCGCTGATCGGCGGAGCGGTGTGGCTGTGGCGCAAGCCGGGAATGCGCAAGCAGGCGCTGCTGATGCTGGCGCTCGCGGCGATCGGCCTGATCAACGTGGCCATCTGGACGATGCCCGACAGCCAGGGCCGCTCGCCGATCGCGCGGATCGACGAGCGGTAAGATTACTGCGGCAGCTGCCAGCGGACCGAACTGGCATAGCTTCCGGCGGCCCTGGCGCCGCTCGAATCTTTGGCTGGATCGAACCGCGCGCGCCGGGTGACAAGGTCGCAAGTCGCCTTGTCGAGCTCGGGATAGCCGCTCGATCCGGTGACGGTGCACGCCTCGACTTTGCCGCTGGCGGCGATCTGCAGGCGGAAACGCGCGGTGCCGGCCATCTCGCGGTTGATCCAGCTCGATCGGTAGTCCGCCTCGGTCACCCAGCTGCCCGGATCGTTGCGTGGGCGCGCGGCGACCGGATCGAAGGTCGGACCGGGCCGGGTGGTCGGTCCCGGTGTGGGTGACGGAATGACTTTGGGCACCAGGTCGATAAACTGGGGGATGACGATCGTGGTCTCGATCGCGGGGCGCTGCGGGCCCAGGTCCACCGGCGGAAGCGGCGCGACGAGCGGGTTTTCCGCGATCGTCGGGTCGGCCTCAACCGTCCGGTCGGGCGGCGGTGGCGGCGGATCGAGCGGGACTTGGACCGCGATCCCCTGAGGGTTTTTGATAGTGTCGACGATCTGGTTGAAAGAAAGACCGCTCACCAGCGCGTATCCGATCACCCCGTGTATGGCGATCACGCCGATCACCGCGCCAGGACGGTCGCGCCAACTTGTGTGCTGCACGTATGCCATCGCATCGCTCCTCTTCTCGCGCCGCTCTCAAGCGGGCGGCGTCGGATGAGCAATGTTACATCATCACATATCAGCGACAAGCGCTTTCGCGTTGCATCTGGCTACCGAATGGGTGGTATCAGCGGATCGGGCAGTCAGGCGAAAGCCGGAAGTCGAGGTAGTTGTCGACCGATTTCATCATGTCTTCGAGCTCGTTCTCGAAGAAGTGGTTTGCCCGCGGAATCTCATCATGGTGAATGGTGATGTGCTTCTGCGTACGCAGCTTTTCGACCAGCTTGCCGACCGAGCTCGGTTGAACCACCGTATCGCCCGCGCCGTGGACGAAGATTCCGCTCGCCGGACAAGGCGCGAGGAAGCTGAAATCGTACATGTTGGCCGGCGCGGAAACCGAGATGAACCCGCGCACTTCGGGCCGCCGCATGAGCAGCTGCATACCGATCAGCGCGCCGAAGCTGACGCCCGCAACCCAGGTGGTCTGCGCCTCGGGGTGGACAGACTGGACCCAGTCGAGCGCGCTCGCCGCGTCGCTCAGTTCGCCGACCCCATTGTCGAAGCTGCCCTGGCTGCGGCCGACGCCGCGGAAGTTGAAGCGAAGCGTCGCAAAGCCGCGCTCGACGAACGTCTTGTATAGCCGCTGGACCATCCGGTCGTTCATCGTGCCGCCGCCGTGCGGGTGCGGATGAAGGATCATCGCCACCGGGGCGCGGGCGCGCGGACCCGGGTTGTAACGGCCTTCGAGGCGGCCTTCGGGACCGGGAAAAATGACTGAGGGCATGGAAATACCTGTTTCGAACCGGGCGCATCGGCGCACGCTGGCGCCTCGCGGATGGGCGGCTATATAGGCCCGAAGGCGAAAATCGCAATCGTGACTATCCAGCGCATCTATCTCGACCACGCCGCGACCACTCCGCTGCGCCCCGAAGCGCGCGCGGCGATGGAGCAGGGCTTTGCGTTGTGGGCCAATCCATCCAGCCCCCATGCCGAAGGTCGCAAGGCACGCGCCGCGCTGGAAGACGCCCGCGAGCGGATCAAGGCGGCGCTCGGCTGGGACGGCGAGGTGATCTTTACTTCGGGCGCGAGCGAGGCGGCGGCGCTGGCACTGGACGCGGTCAACGCGGTCCACGATGTCGCCACCGCCGTCGAGCACGATGCTGTCCTGCGCGGCGACCAGCCCGAATGGACCCTGCCGGTGCGCGGCGACGGGGCGGCCGACCTGATGGCACTTTCCGCCGAAAGCGGCCCGTCCGATCTTCTGGCCAACGACCCGGAAAACCGTTCGCTGGTGGCGGTGCAGCACGTCAATTCGGAAACCGGCAACCGGCAGCACATCGGCTTCGCCGCCGAACTGGTGCACGACAACGGCGGGCTGCTGTTGGTCGATTGCGCGCAGAGCGCAGGCAAGTTCGAGCTTCCTCGCATGGCGGACCTCGCGATCGTCTCGGCGCACAAGTTCGGCGGCCCGGTCGGCGTCGGGGCGCTCCTGACCAAGGACTACGCGCTGCTCCATCCGTCGGGCGGGCAGGAGCGCGGATATCGGCGCGGGACCGAAAACCTGCCGGGCGTGCTGGGGATGGCGGCGGCGCTCGAAGCGTGTCGCGAGCCCTATCTTGCGACCGACGTGCTGGAGCCGCTCGACGCGCTTGCCGGCGAAGTCCGCGCGCTCGGCGGTGATTGGCTTTCCGACCGGCTGTCCGACCCTACGCCGTATATTCGCGCGATTGCGATGCCAGGCTTGAGCGCGCAGGCGCAGTTGATGCGCTTCGACATGGCGGGCATCGCGGTGAGCCAGGGCTCGGCGTGCTCGTCGGGGACGATGAAGCGCAGCCACGTGCTGATCGCGATGGGGCTGCCCGATGAGCTCGCCGACCGGACGATCCGCGTGAGCTTCGGCTGGACCACGACACGGGCAGAGGTCGAACGGTTCTGCGAAACGTGGCTTGAGATGGCACGGCGGTCGGCGTGATCTACCTCGACTACCAGGCGACCACCCCGCTCGCGCCGGAAGCGCGCGACGCGATGCTGCAATGGCTCGACGGGCCCGGCGGCGAGGGGTTCGGCAATCCGCATTCTCCGCACCGCATGGGGCGGATGGCCCGCGCTGGGGTAGAGCTGGCGCGCGAGCAGGTCGCCGCGCTGCTGCCGCCGGGCGGACGGCTGATCTTCACTTCCGGTGCGACCGAAGCGATCAACCTTGCGATTCGGGGAAGCGGCGGTGGCGGAAGTTTGGCGGTATCGGCGATCGAGCACGCGGCAGTGCTCGATACCGCCGCCGCTGCAGGCAACGCGCACTCGCTACAGGTTGACGCCGCCGGTCTGTGCGATGCCGATCAGGACCTGCCAGCCGGCACCCGGCTCGTGTGCGTGATGCAGACCAATAACGAGATCGGTACGATCCAGCCGACGCTGCAATGGCAACGACGTGCCAAGTCGGCCGGGGCGCTGTTCCTGTGCGACGCTGTGCAGGCTTACGGCAAGCTAGCGGTTGCCGAGGCAGACTTCATCGCCGTCAGCGCGCACAAGTTTCATGGGCCCAAGGGGATCGGCGCGCTGTGGGTGCGCGACGGCGTCGCGCTGTCCGAGGTCCAGACCGGCGGCGGACAGGAATTCGGGCTGCGCTCGGGCACGCTGAGTCCTGCGCTGATTGCCGGGATGGGCGCGGCGGCGAAACTTGCGAATGAAGCACTTGATCGGGACGCCGAACACATCGACCGGTTGTGGAACAAGGCGCGAGAGCTGTTCGCGGGCTGGCAGCTCAACGGCAGTGCCGCTGCGCGTTGGCACGGTAACCTCAATATCCGAAAAGACGGCCTCGATGTCGCGCGGCTGATGAGCGATTGCCGGCAGGTGATGTTTTCGGCGGGTTCCGCGTGCGCCAGCGGATCGGGCCGGCCGAGCCACGTGCTCAAGGCGATCGGCTTGACCGACGCGCAGGCCAAGTCCTCGATCCGCCTCGGCTTTGGGCGCTACACCACAATGGCTGAAGTCGAGGCCGCCGCGGGCGCCATCAACGCGGCCGCGGAGGCCCAATGATCGCGGTGACATTCACCACTTCGCGCGGCGAGGCTGTTTCGACGAGCGCTGAACCTGGCGACAACCTGCTGCGTGTCGGCCAGGCCGCCGGCCTGCCGCTGGAAGGGACTTGCGAGGGACAGATGGCGTGCTCGACCTGCCACGTCATCGTCGCTGCCGAATGGTTCGGCCGCCTGCCGGCCGCGAGCGAGGACGAGGAGGATATGCTCGATCTCGCCGCCGGCGCGTGCCGCACCAGCCGCCTGTCATGCCAGATCGAGCTGACGGCCGACCTTGACGGACTAGCGGTACGGGTTCCGCCCGAGGCCCGCGACATGCGGACCTGAGGGGTACGGACCCGTCGTTCAGCGCAGGACCCGGTAGAGCAGATACGCCGCGATCGCGCCGCCGATCAGCATTCCGGCGGAAGGCGCAGACGCCTCGGCATGACCCTTCTTCGGGTGCCCGAATTCCTCGTCATCCTCGTGGACGAAAGTGTGCGGCATGGCGGAACTGGGAATAGCGGACATTTGCGATCCTCGTTGCAGATGGGGAGTCGGCTTCACAACGATGCCATCGCGGCGGCGTTCCTGCGGTTTGGCGGAACGCGCGGTCAGGCGTCCTCCGATGCTTTCGGCGTCCTGCAAAGCCGCAATCAGCGCCTCGCTGAACGCGGCGATGTCGTCCGGATTGCGGCTGGTGATGAAGTTGCCGTCGATCGCCACTTGCCGGTCGACCACGTCTGCTCCTGCGTTCTTCAGGTCGGTGCGTAGCGAGGGCCAGCTGGTGACCGTCCTGCCGCGCACGATATCGGCTTCGACCAGCAGCCACGGACCGTGGCAGATCGCCGCGATCGGCTTGCCGGCCCGTTCGAAGTCCTTGACCAGCTGGATGGCCTTGGCCTCCATCCGCAGCTTGTCGGGGTTCATCTGCCCGCCGGGAAGCAGGAGCGCGTCGAAGTCGGCCGCTTCGGCCTCGTCGAGCGTAAGGTCGACTTTCACCGGGGTACCCCAGTGATCGTGTTGCCAGCCCTTGATCTCGCCGTCCTCGGGGCTGACGACCACCGTTTCGAATCCGGCGCGCTCCAGGTTGGCCTTGGGCTTCTCGAGCTCGGACTGTTCGAAACCGTCAGTGGCGATGATCATCACGCGCTTGGGCATGGGGGGCTCTCCTTTTCGTGCGATCTACGCGTGGGGATAGTCTCACGTTCCGCGTTGAGCGCCCGCCCGTGGCGCTGCTAGGGCAATCCGCATGGTCAGCACCATCGACACTTCGAAAGACCCGTTCGACGCGATCGTCGATGCCCCGTTCGACAGCGCGCTGTCCGAAAGGTACCTCGTCTATGCGCTGTCGACGATCACCGCGCGGTCGTTGCCGGACTTGCGCGATGGGCTGAAGCCGGTCCACCGGCGGCTGCTGTGGGCGATGCGGCAGTTGAAGCTCGCGCCGACCGACGCATTCAAGAAATCCGCCCGCGTGGTCGGCGACGTGATCGGCAAATACCACCCGCATGGCGACCAGTCGGTTTACGACGCGATGGTCCGCCTCGCGCAGGATTTCTCGCTCCGCTATCCGCTGGTCGAAGGGCAGGGCAACTTCGGCAATATCGACGGCGATAACGCCGCCGCCTACCGCTATACCGAAGCGCGGCTGACGCGCACCGCGCAGCTGCTGATGCAGGGGCTGGACGAAGGCACGGTCGATTTCATCCCGACCTACAACGGCGAGGAGGAAGAGCCGGAGATATTCCCGGGCCTGTTCCCCAATCTGCTCGCCAACGGATCCAGCGGCATCGCGGTCGGCATGGCGACCAATATCCCGAGCCACAACGTCGCCGAAGTGCTCGACGCCACGCTCGAGCTGATCGACAATCCGCACGCCGAGCATGCGCGGCTGATGGAGCTGTTTCACGGGCCGGATTTCGCCACCGGCGGGCTGGTGGTCGACAGTGCCGCAACGATCGCCGCCGCCTATGAAACCGGGCGCGGGTCTTTCCGCATTCGCGCGCGCTTCCATGCAGCCGAAGCGAAGGACGCGGCCGATCGCGATGCGGGGATCGAGCGGCTCGGCAGCGGCCAGTGGCAGCTGGTGATCAGCGAAATTCCCTACCAGGTCGCCAAGGGCAAGCTGATCGAGCAAGTTGCGCAGCTGATCGCCGATCGCAAGCTGCCGATCCTCGAAGACGTGCGCGACGAAAGCGACGAGGCGATCCGCATCGTGTTCGTGCCCAAAAGCCGCAACGTCGATCCCGAAATGTTGCGCGAATCGCTGTACAAGCTGACCGACCTGGAAACGCGCTTCGGGCTCAACCTCAACGTGCTCGATGCCACCGGTGGTCAGGGCCGCACTCCGATGGTGATGGGGCTGAAGGAAGTCCTGCTGCACTGGGTCGCCAGCCAGATCGACATCCTCCAGCGCCGCAGCCGCCATCGGCTCGAACAGATCGCGCGCCGGCTGGAACTGGTCGAAGGCTACATCGTCGCCTACCTCAACCTCGACCGGGTGATCGCGATCATCCGCGCCGAGGACGAGCCCAAGCCGATCCTGATGGCCGAGTTCGAACTGACCGACCGGCAGGCCGAGGCGATCCTTAACATGCGGCTGCGTTCCTTGCGCAAGCTCGAGGAGATGGAGCTGCGCAAGGAGCACGACGCGCTGATCAAGGAGCAGGACGAGCTCAACAAGCTGCTCGAAAGCCCGTCGCGCCAGCGTACCCGGCTCAAGCGTGATCTGACCAGCTTGCGCAAGGAATACGCCGAGGACACCCCGCTAGGCCGCCGGCGCACCACCATCGCCGAGGCCGCGCCGACGGTCGAATACGATCCATCCGCGATGATCGAGAAAGAGCCAGTCACGGTAATTCTGTCGCAGCGCGGGTGGATCCGCGCGGCGAGGGGGCACTTGCCCCTCGAGCAGGACTGGAAGTTCAAGGAGGGCGACGCGCCGGCGTTCGCGCTTCACGCGCAGACCACCGACAAGCTGCTGCTCGCCGCCGACGACGGGCGCTTTTTCACTATGGGCGCTGACAAGCTCCCGGGCGCGCGCGGGTTCGGCGAGCCGCTGCGTACGATGATCGACATCGACCCCGAAGCGACCGTGATCGCTGCGCTGGTCCACCGGCCCAAGGGCCAGCTGCTGCTCGCCGCCACCAGCGGCAAGGGCTTCGCTGCAGAGACTGACGAGCTGCTCGCAGAGACGCGCAAAGGGCGCCAGGTGGTCAACCTCAAGCCGGGTCAGAAGGTGCGCGTGGTGCAGGAAATCGCGCCTGCGCACGATCACGTCGCGGTGGTCGGCGACAATCGCAAGCTGGTGGTGTTCAACCTTGAAGAAGTGCCGATCCTGTCGCGCGGGCAGGGCGTCGCGCTGCAGCGCTACCGCGACGGCGGGCTATCGGATGCGATCACTTTCACGCTCGCCGACGGGCTGAGCTGGGCGATGGGCGGCGAGACCGGGCGCACCCGCACCGAGGAAGACGTCTGGCAGTGGAAAGTCGCCCGCGGCGCCGCCGGCAGGATGCCACCGCGCGGATTCCCCAAAGACAATCGCTTCTAGTCTGCGCGGCAAATCAGAAAAGAGCGGGCCGGCAGCATTCGACCGCCGACCCGCTCCCTGCGACCCGAAGGGCTCCCGTTTCGGGATGCCTTCCGGATTAACTCGTGATCGCGACGCTTCGCCGATTCCCGCCACGGCGGCAACCTGTCCTGCGGTGAACAGCGCCATAAGCGCGGGAAAGCCCCTCACCCGCGGGTGGCAAGCTTGGCGGCGAGCAATTGTTCGACGCGAGCCCGGTCGGGAAAGTCTTCCGCCACCCACTCCTTCTCGATCGCCCGCAGGATGGCCGCGATCTCGGGCCCGGCGGTGATCCCCCGCGACACGATCTCACCGCCCTTCAGTGGCAATCTTGGTGGATCCCAGCCGGCCAGGGGCGCGGGGTCCCCGCCGGTCAGCAGCAGGCGGTCGATCGCGCAAGGAACACCGACGGCATAGGCAAGGCCGCGCGGGTTATCCCTGTCGCGCATGTCGCGCGCTGCGGCGCACGCGAGACGTTCACGCTGGCCGCGCGAGAGGCGCAGCCGCGCGGCGACGGCCTCCGCCACGGGCGGCTACCGATGGCAGCAGCGCGGCCATTCGCCGGATTGCGTCGGGCGCGGTGCGCGCGGCGCGCTCGGCGGCGATCAGTTCGGCAAGCTTTTCGACCTCGCGCTTGCCCGCTTCCGGCAAAACGACCTGGAGCACGCCGAGTTCGCGCATGCGGGCGGCAGTGGGCGCGGGATCGGGCAAGCCGAGCAGATTCAGCAGTTCCCATCCGACCCGCTCGCGGCTGAGGCCCTTCAGGCTCGGCGCCAGCTCTGCGCAGGCTTCCTCGGCGTGCGCGTCGGCCTGGGCGCCGAAGCGCGCCTGGAAACGGAAATAGCGCAGGATGCGCAAGTGATCCTCGCCGATGCGTTCGCGCGCATCGCCGATGAACCGCACGCGGCCCGCTGCCAGGTCCGCCACTCCGCCGAAGAAGTCGAATACTTCGAGCGTGTCCGGGTCGGCGTAAAGCGCGTTGATCGTGAAATCGCGACGCGCGGCGTCCTCGCGCCAGTCGCGCGCGAAGGCGACCGTTGCGCGCCGGCCGTCGGTTGCCACGTCCTTGCGCAAGGTGGTGATCTCGACGTTGCCGCCGTCGAGGATCGCGGTGACCGTGCCGTGATCGATGCCCGTCGGGATCGTGCGGATGCCGACCTCGTCCAGCCGGTCGATCACTTCCTTCGGCAGCAGCGGGGTAGCGGCATCGATATCGTGGACTGCCTGGCCCAGCAGGGTATCGCGCACCGCCCCGCCGACCCAGCGCACGGTGCCGGCGCCAAGAGCGGCGACGAGCCTGGCCAGCTCGGGCCGCTCGGTCCACGGCGCGCGCGGCAGCTCAGCCATCGAAGACCTCGGTCAGCGCCATCCGGCGGCTGAGGTTGCCGATGATCGCCGCGGTCACGCCCCAGATGCGGTGCCCCTGCCAGACGATCTCGAAATAGGTCCGTTGTGCGCCCTCCCATTCGACCGTGCGCGGCACCCGGTTCGCGGGATCGAGCACGAAGGCGAGCGGCGGCTCGAACCAGTCGGCCACTTCGTCGGGGTTGGGGGTGATCGCGAGATCGGGCGGAATGACCGCCAGCACGGGGGTGATGTCGAAACCGGTGCGCGTGCGGAACGGGTCGGACACCCCGATCACCTGCACGTCGCGCGGATCGATGCCGAGCTCCTCGTGCGCCTCGCGCAAGGCGGCGGTTATGACATCTTCGCCCGGATCGAGCTTGCCGCCAGGGAACGCTGCTTGCCCAGGATGGCTGCGCATGGTCTCGGGCCGATGAGTCAGCAAAACGCCCGGATCCGGCCGGTCGGTCACCGCGATCAGCACCGCCGCGGCGCGCAAGTTGTCAGCCGGGGCCATGACGTCCTCGAACAGCTCGATTTCGCGCGCATGGCCGGTCTCGAACACCGCGGCCAGACGATCGAACAGGGCGTTCATGCCGGGACGAGCGAGAACGTCGCGCCCTGGCTCGTCACTTTCCAGTCGTCGCCGTGTGCCAGCGCGATTTGGGCCAGTTGTTCGTAAGTCGACCGGTTCAGCCGCGCCTCGCATCCTCGCCGAACCGCCACATACAGCGCCGGTGTCTCCGCATCGCCGCGCGCGGACAGCGGATGGCCGGGTCCCGCGATGACGATTTCGTCGGTGTTCAGGCGAAAGGCCAGCGCGCCTTCCCTGGCGGTCACGTCGGTCGCGATGAACGCGGCATCGTCGACTCGCACCGAAAGCTTTTGCACCGGGGTGACCAGCCAGTGGCCATCGGCGTCGCGCAGCAGCAGCGAGGCGAACGCTCGCACCATCGCGGGCCGGGTGATCGGGCTGCCTTCGTGGTGCCAGGTCCCGTCCCCAAGGATGCGCATATGGCTGTCGCCGCTCTCTGCCGGGGTCCAGCGCTCGATCGGCGGCAGCGTGCGCGCGGCGACCGCTTCGGCCAGCTCGGCGAGCGACAGGGCGGCGATTTCGGGCGGCGGCTCGTACGGCATCGATGCGGCGATGCCAGATGCCGGCTAGTTCGCCAAGCGGCGCACTATTGCGCCGCGCGCCACGGGCCGAGCGTGCCGTCGACCGGCAGGGCGCCCGCCGCGCCGCGAACCAATAGCCGCGCCGGGTCCCACGGGCCCGGGCAGCGCCAGCCGCGCGGGGCTTCGTCGAAGCCGAAGCGCTGGTAGTACGGCGCATCGCCAATCAGGATCTGGGCAAGCGGCGCGGCGGGATCGAGCGCGCCGAGCGCGGCGGCGATCAGCGCCTTGCCGTATCCGTCACCCTGGAGCGCCGGCAGCACCGCCACCGGTCCGACCATTATCAACGGATACCTACCGCCATCGACCCCGATCAGCGCCACCGGCCACAACTGGATCGAGCCGACCAGGTACTCATCGTCATCGAGCGCTGCGAAGCTGAGAGCGGGCAACCATTCGGTGCCTTCGCGAATTCGATACGCGGTGCGCGTGCGACGCTCGGGTTCGAACGCCGCGTCGAGCAGGTCCTCGATCAGTTGCGGTTCGATCGCGGACAGAGGGACCAGCTTGGGCATCAGGGCGCGCGCCGATAAGGCGGCGGCGCGCGGCTGTCGAGCCGATTCAGCGCGGGCGCAGCTGGAGCAGCCGGCCGCCTTTGCCGTCCTCGAGCAGCCACAACGCGCCGTCGGGCCCTTCGACCACTTCGCGGATGCGCTTGTCCATCGGGTAACGGGCAACTTCGCGCGCCTTGTCGCCGTCGATCGCCACGCGCACCAGCACCGTCGGCTTCATTCCGCCGATCACCGCGTCGCCCTTCCATTGCGGCCACAGCTTGCCCGAATAGAACGCGAAGTCGCCCGGCGCGATCACCGGGTTCCAGCTTATCGCCGGGGCGTGGAATTCAGGGCGGGTCGAATGGCGCGGGATCGGCTTGCCGTCGTAGTGATCGCCGTCCGAAACCACCGGCCAGCCGTAATTGCTGCCGGGCTTGACAAGATTGAGCTCGTCGCCGCCCGCCGGTCCGTGCTCGAGCTCCCACAGGCGGCCTTGGGCGTCGAACTGAAGGCCGAGGATGTTGCGGTGACCGAGCGTCCATATTTCGCGGCGCGACACGCCCGGCCCGGCCGGGTTGCCCGCCGCCGGTGCGCCGTCGAGGTCAAGGCGGACGATCTTGCCAAGGTTGACGCTGCGGTCCTGCGCCGGAGTGAACTTCTGCCGGTCGCCGCTCGCGACGAACATCGTCTTGCTATCGGGAGCGAACGCGATCCGGTGCGAGAAGTGGCCTCGGCCGGTGACCTTGGGGTCCTGGCGCCAGATTACGCTGAGCCCGTCGATCCGGCAGGCATCGGCTTGCTCGCATACCAGCTTGCCGCGTCCCACGACCGCGCCGCGCGTATCGTCCGCCCCACCTTCGACCCAGCTCAGGAAGATCGTCCGCGTGCCCAGTGTCGGGGATTTTTCCGACGGCACGAAGGCCACCTCGCCGAGCCCGCCTTGGCCGCCAAAATCGACTTTCGGCAAACCGGTCACGGTGCCCTGGCGGCCGCTCGGCAGATCGACGAATTTCATCGTCCCGGGCCGCTCGGTGATGAAGAGGACCGAGGTGCCAGGCGCGAAATCGGCGGCCCAGGGCTGGTCGAAGCTGCCGTGCGCGGTGATCGCGAATGGCGGCCCTCCCGCGCTCGACGGACGCGGGGTCGATTGGGCTTGAGCCGCGCTATCCCCTGCAGCGCCAGATCCGCAGCTTGCGAGAGCGAGCGCGACAGTGGATAAAAGGGCGGTAAAGGTCGCGGTCCGGGTCATGTTGTCAGGAATACCTCATCCACAGTTCGGGTCCACTCCGGTTATCGTCGGGGTGGACGAGGCGGGGCGCGGCCCGCTCGCGGGACCCGTGGTGGCCGCCGCGGTCGCATTGTGCAAGCCGCGTCCCGGCGGGCTCGAGGATTCGAAGAAGCTGACCCGCGAACAACGCGAGCATCTTGAGGAGCGCATTCGCCGCCGCTGCGCGTTCGGCATCGGGGTGGTCGAGGTCGACCTGATCGATTCGATGAACATCTTCCACGCGACGATGCTGGCGATGACGCTGGCGGTCACCCGGCTGTGCGAGGCGATCGGCTGCGACCCGCTGCAGGTGCTGGTCGATGGCAACCTCACGCCCGCCAAACGTCAACCGGGTTGGCGCTGGCCCGCGCGGCCGATCGTCGGCGGCGACGAGAGCGAGCCGTGTATCTCCGCCGCGTCGATCATCGCCAAGACTCACCGCGACCGGATCATGCGCGAACACGCGCTGACGCACCCGCAGTATGGCTGGCACACCAACGTCGGTTATTCGACGCCAACGCACCTTAAGGCCCTGCGTGAGCACGGTCCGTGCCCGCAGCACCGTCGCAGCTTTGCACCGGTGCGAAATGCCGGGGATTTGAGTCTTTCGAGCAACACCACGCTAGATTTCGAGCTGACGGAAGTTGCTTAAACTCAACATGTTGTGCCGGACACCTTCTGTTCCGTGTGAATTGATTCTCCATTAACGATACCAAGTCCAAACTCCCTGCTTGACGGCGAGTCCGGTTGGACTCACCCTGTGGATAAGTTGAATCGGGGGACGACGGGGATGGGGGTCTTGCAGACCACGAAGGTGCGTGCGCGCAATGCCGGTACGCCGGTCGAGCTGCCCTTGGGGCGTATCCTGGCAGGCGATTGCGTGGAGGCGATGAAGCGGCTGCCGACCGCGAGCGTCGACCTCGTGTTCGCCGATCCGCCGTACAACCTCCAGCTCGGCGGTGATCTCAACCGGCCGGACGGCAGCCATGTCGATGCGGTGACCGATCACTGGGACCGGTTCGACAGTTTCAAGACTTACGATGCCTTCACCAAAGCCTGGCTGACCGAAGCGCGCCGCGTGCTCAAGCCCGACGGTGCGCTGTGGGTGATCGGCAGCTACCACAACATCTACCGCGTCGGCGCGATCCTGCAGGACCTGGGGTTCTGGATCCTCAACGACATCGTCTGGCGCAAGACGAATCCGATGCCCAACTTCAAGGGCACCCGCTTCACCAACGCGCACGAAACGCTGTTGTGGGCGAGCACCGGTGAAAAAGCGCGCTACCATTTCAACTACCGCGCGATGAAGACCCTGAACGACGAGCTGCAGATGCGCAGCGACTGGGTGATCCCGGTGTGCGGCGGGCAGGAGCGGCTGAAGGAAAACGGCCACAAGGCGCACCCGACGCAGAAGCCCGAGGCGCTGCTTTATCGCGTACTGCTCGCGACCACCGAGAAGGGCGACGTGGTGCTCGATCCGTTCTTCGGCACCGGCACCACCGGCGCGGTCGCCAAGCGGCTGGGGAGATCATGGATCGGTTGCGAGCGCGAGACCGCGTATCGTGAAGTCGCCACCGCGCGCATCGCCAAGGAGCTGCCGCTCGATGAAAGCGCGCTGGCGACGATGGCCAGCCCACGCAACGCGCCCAAAGTGGCCTTCGGCGCGGTGGTCGAAGCCGGCCTGCTTCCGCCCGGCACGCAAGTGTTCGACAAGAAGCGCCGCTGGACCGCCACCGTCCGCGCCGATGGCTCGCTACTGTGCGGTGAAGCCAGCGGATCGATCCACGGGCTCGGCAAGGAGCTGCAGGGCGCGCCGAGCTGCAACGGCTGGGTGTTCTGGCATTACGAAGCCGACAGTCCGAACAGCAAAGAGGTCAGGCCGATCGACGCGGTGAGGCAGAGCTATCTGCTGAGCGTCGAGGATTGAATTAGCGCTGTCCTACATCCTCTCAGGCATGCCAGGGTTGTCGGATGTACCCGCTTGAAAAATCACCCTTGCGGCCGTCTCGCAGGCGCTTGGCCCGGATGCGTCTTTTGTCTCTAGGACAGTGTAACATGTGTAACACGTTCCCGGTGCGCGCCGCTTGACCGACCGCCTTTACCTCATGCCGGCCGGCCTCGCCCCCAGTCCGCAGACCGAGGACGGCGACTGCGTCCGCCTGGCCGGCGGCTTGGTCTACGCGCACCGCTTTGCCGCAATCGTTCGGCGCGACGGATGTGTGGTCGAGCGCCACCGGTTCACGCCCGCAAGCGCGGCCGAGACATTTGCACGCCTCCCCGAAGCGCTCGGCGGCGAGGCGGAAAGCCAATGGGCCAACTTGCGCACCGCGCATCCGCCGCTGCAGCTCGGCGAGCGCACCATCCGGCTGGACCAGCCGCAAGTCATGGGCATCCTCAACGTAACGCCGGACAGCTTTTCCGACGGCGGCCAGTTTCTCGACCGGCCCGAACAAGGCGCCGCTCATGCGGCGGCGATGCTCGAGGCCGGCGCGGCAATGGTCGACATCGGCGGTGAGAGTACGCGGCCCGGTGCCCCGGCGGTGTGGGAGGGGGACGAGATTGCCCGGGTGAAGCCCGCGGTCGAATATTGCGCCCAGATGGGTGCGGCGATCGCGGTCGATACCCGCCGCGCGGCGGTCATGGACGCCGCGCTCGATGCGGGCGCGCACATGATCAACGACGTGTCCGCATTGCGCCACGATCCGCGCAGCGCGCAGCTGGTGGCGGCGCGAGGCTGTCCGGTGGTGCTGATGCATGCTCCGGGCGGCGGCGAGGACCTTCACGCCGGGGCCGATTACGACAATGTCGTGTTCGAGGTGTTCGACTGGCTGGCCCAGCGGCGCGACGCGGCGATTGCCGCGGGTATTGCCCGCGAGGCGATCGTGCTCGATCCCGGCATTGGCTTTGGCAAGTCGCTGGCGGAGAACCTTGCGCTGATCAACGCGCTGCCGCTGTTTCACGCGCTCGGGGCGCCGCTGATGCTCGGGGCCAGTCGCAAGCGGATGATCGGCGCGCTCAGCAATGAAGCTGCCACGAACCAGCGGCTCGGCGGAAGCCTGGCGCTCGCGCTCAAGGGTATGGATGCCGGGGTCCAGTTCGTACGCGTCCACGACGTTGCCGAGACGGTCCAGGCGCGCAACGTGTGGCGGGGCCTGCGTGACGCGGCGCTGACCGATTTCAGCGCGGACCCGGACTGAAGAAGCAGTTCGGCTGGCGGTTCATGCCCCGCGCGCTTAGGCGGCGTTGTCGATCCCGAGATCGCCGAGCTTGCGGTAGAGCGTCGAGCGGCCGATGCCGAGCCGGCGGGCGACTTCGGTCATCCGTCCGCGATAGTGGCCAATTGCGAGCCGGATCACGTCGGCCTCGATTTCGTCGAGCGAGCGCAAGTTGCCGTCTTCGGCGTACAGCATGACACCGACACCATCGTGCTTGGGGTCGCGCAACTCGGCAGGGTGGCCGAGCAGGTCCGAAAGCTGCGGGAAGCTGTCCGCGGTCAGCGCGTCGCCGTCACAGAATACCACCGCGCGAAACAGCACCGCCTGCAGCTGGCGCACGTTACCCGGCCAGTCGAACGCCGCCAGCAGGGCCAGCGCGCCGTCGGTAATGCTGAGCGATCGCAAGCCGGGCTGATCGCCGATGCGCGCAAGGAAGTGGCGCGCGAGCGCAGAGATGTCGCCGCTGCGTTCGCGCAACGGCGGCAGGGTAATCGTCGTCGGCGCGAGCACCGCGTGCAGCGCGGGGTGAAAATAGCCCGCATCGTTGAGCGCGCTGACCGGCAGGTTGCTCGCCGACACCACGCGCACGTCGATACGAAAGCCGTGACGCGCGCCGACCGGACGCACGACCCCGGACTTGATCACCTCGGCGAGCTTTTCCTGCAGGTCCATCGGTAGCCGGTCGACTTCGTCGAGCACCAAGGTGCCGCCGTCGCACTGCTGCAAAGCGCCAACCTGACGCTCGAAGGCGCCGGGGAAGGCATTCGGCTCATGCCCGAAAAGCACCGATTCGATCGAGCCCGGGGGCACCGCGCGGGCGTTGATCAAGCGGAACGGGCCTTTGGCGCGGGGGCTGGCGGCGTGCATCGCGCGCACCAGCATCTCCTTGCCCGATCCGCTTTCGCCTTCGATCAGCACGTTGCCGTGGCCGCGGGCGGTCTTGGCGGCCTTGGCGAGCGCGGCGCGGAAATTGGGCGCGTTGCCGATCATCGCGTCGAAATCGAGCACCTGGCCCAGTTTCTCGGTGAGTGGCTGGAGTTCGTCGCGCGGCGCCTCGCGCTTGGTGGCGCTGCGCAGGGCGAGCATCAGGCGGTCGGGCGCGACCGGCTTGATCAGGTAGTCGGTGGCGCCGGCGCGCATCGCCTCCACCGCAAGCAACGGCGAAGCGCTGGCGGTGAGCATCAGGATGGGAAGCGCGGGACGGCGAGCCTTGAGCTCCTCGATCAGCGTGCAGGCATCGTCGCCCGGAACCCATTGATCGAGGATGATCGCGGACAACTGCATGCCTTCGCGCGTACCGAGCGTGGCGATGGCGGTTTCCGAATCGGCCACCACCAGCGTGCGCCAGCCCTCGCGCGCGGCGAGCGCGGCGATCAACCGGCTTTGCGCCGGCTCATCGTCGATCAGCATCAGCAGGCGGTTGTCGCCTTCGACCATGTCCCTCGTCCCGTTACGAAACAGAACGACCGATTACGGGACAGGAGTAAAGGTCCGCTTAAGTGTCGCCGAATGGGTCAAGGCCGGGCTTGAGCGGGACCGTCCAGCACGATAGGAAGCGCGCCAATCAGACAATCGATTTTGGCAAAGGTGAGATTTGCGATGGCTTCCGGCAACGACATGAAAGCGCACAAGGGAACGTACGGCAGCTTTATTACGCTGCTGAAGTGGACCGTGCCAATCCTCGCGGTGACCGGGCTGCTCATCATCCTGCTGATCTCGAACTGACCGCGCGGCCGGTGCGGATCGCCGTCCTCAAGGAAACCGCACCGGGCGAGACCCGGGTGGCGCTGACGCCGGAGACCGCCAAGAAATTCATCGCGCTTGGCGCGACAGTCGCGGTCGAAGCCGGAGCGGGCGTGTCGGCCAGTATTGTCGATGCGGCGTATGCCGAGGCAGGGGCTGAAATCGGCTCCGCGGCCAAGGCGATCAACGGCGCCGATATCGTTCTGGGGGTGCAAGCCCCCGATGCATCCGCGCTCGCCGGCGCCGCGCCCGGCGCGTGGGTGGCGGCGGTGTTCGATCCGATGGCCCGGCGCGACCGGGTCGATGCGTACGCCCAGGCCGGGCTCGAGGGCTTGGCGATGGAATTCATGCCGCGCATCACCCGCGCGCAGAGCATGGACGTGCTGTCGAGCCAGTCGAACCTCGCCGGCTACAAGGCGGTGATCGCCGCTGCCGACGTCTATGGCCGCGCATTCCCGATGATGATGACTGCCGCCGGCACTGTTCAGGCGGCGCGGGTGTTCGTCATGGGTGTCGGTGTGGCGGGCCTGCAGGCAATCGCCACCGCACGGCGGCTCGGCGCGCAAGTATCGGCGACCGACGTGCGATCCGCTACCAGGGAGCAAATCCAGTCGCTCGGCGCAAAGCCGGTGTTCGTGGAAAGCGTCGCCGGTATCGAGGGTGAGGGCACGGGCGGCTACGCCAGTGAAATGAGCGAGGAATATCAGAACGCGCAGGCCGAACTGGTTTCAGGCCACATCGCCAAGCAGGACATCGTCATTACCACCGCGCTGATCCCGGGACGCGCCGCGCCGCGACTGATCAGCGACGCGCAGATCGCGTCGATGAAGCCGGGCAGCGTGATCTTCGACCTCGCGGTAGCGCAAGGTGGCAATGTCGAGGGCTCGGTGGCCGATCAGGTAACCGACAAGCACGGCGTCAAGATCATCGGGTTCGCCAACACGCCCGCTACGCTAGCCGCCGACGCCTCGGCGCTCTACGCGCGCAATTTGTATAACTTCCTGTCGGCTTTTTGGGACAAGGAAACCGGAAAGCCGGTGCTAGACGCCGAGATCGGCGATGCCGTGCGGCTGACTAGGGGTGGCGCAGTCGTCCACCAGCGTCTGCTCGGATAAGCAAAATCGAAGTTCTGGCACGGGGTGGTGAAACCGCAGGCTGCGCGCCCCGTACAGAGTCGAGGGAAGCCGGCGGGCATTCGACTTCGCCCGGATCCCCTCAAGGAGTTTTTCCATGAAACGAGCAGCATTCCTCGCCATCGGCGTGGCCGCGCTTTCGCTGGCGGCGTGCGACGCACCGGCCGAGAAGACCGATGCCGATGCGATGGCCACCGATACGATGGCGACCGACGCTATGGGCGACAACGCCGCGATGGCCGGTTCCGATATGGCGAACCCGATGGTCGGCGGCGCGGCGATGATGGCCGATCAGACGATCGTCCAGAACGCCTCCAAGGCCCCTAACCTGACAACTCTGGTTTCCGCGGTGAAAGCCGCCGGGCTGGCAGAGACGCTCGCCGGCAGCGGCCCGTTCACCGTGTTCGCGCCGACCAACGATGCATTCGGCAAGGTGCCCAAGGCAACCGTCGACACGCTGATGAAGCCTGCCAACAAGGCCGACCTGGCCAAGGTCCTGACTTATCACGTGGTCCCGGGAAAGATGACCGCGGCCGACCTCGCGCAGGCGATCAAGGCTAGCGGCGGCACGGCGAAGCTCAAGACGGTCCAGGGCGAAGACCTGACGCTGACAATGGCGGGCGACATGATCAAGATCGCCGGCAAGGGCGGTAGCATGGCGATGGTCTCGACGGCCGACGTCATGCAGTCAAACGGCGTGGTCCATGTAATCGACGGGGTGCTTACCCCCGGCATGTGATCGAGGCACGCTCGAAACAGGCAAAGCGCCGGCCTGCGTCATGCGTGGGCCGGCGCTTTTTCGTGCGCGCGATCGCCTGGCGTCTCGACAGGCCGCGGCTGGCTTGCGATAGATGGCAATGCAAGGGGGACCGCGCGTGGACTTTATCTCGATCCTGTCGATTTTCGTGCTGGCATGCTTCATCGGCTATTACGTCGTGTGGTCGGTCACCCCCGCGCTGCACACCCCGCTGATGGCGGTGACCAATGCCATTTCATCGGTGATCATCGTCGGCGCGCTGATCGCCAGCGCGGCGGCAGGAAGTCCGAGCGCCAAATGGCTGGGGCTGGTCGCAGTGGCGCTGGCTTCGGTGAATATTTTCGGGGGATTCGCGGTGACCGCGCGGATGTTGGCGATGTACAAGAAAAAGGAGCGCTGACTTGACGCTCCAGCCAGTTCAGACGACCGACCTGTCGATCGTCGCCGACGCCACGCACGCGGTCAATCCGTGGGTCGCGCTCGCTTACCTGGCGGCCGGCGTGCTGTTCATCCTTGCGCTTCGCGGACTGTCTTCGCCAGCGACCAGCCAGCGCGGCAATCGTTTCGGCATGGCGGGCATGCTGATCGCGGTGGTGACCACGCTGCTGACGCATCTGCCGCTCGTCTCGACCGGCGGTTGCGAGTACCCGTTCGATTGCGGACCCGGAGCAACCTGGTTCGACAGCGTGACCTTTGTTGAAATCCTGGGCGCGATCGCGATTGGCGGCGGCATCGGCTGGGTTATTGCCCGCCGCATCGCGATGACCGCGATGCCGCAACTGGTCGCCGCCTTCCACAGCCTCGTCGGCCTCGCCGCCGTTCTGGTGGCGGTCGCCGCGTTCCTCAATCCGGGCGCGTTCGGCATCCTCGGGATGGATGGCAATATCCTTACCGTCAGCCGGGTCGAAATGGCTCTGGGTGCCGCGATCGGCGCGATCACCTTCTCGGGCTCGGTCATCGCGTTCGCCAAGCTCAATGGCAACATGAGCGGCAAGCCCATTCAGTTGCCCGGCCGCCATATGATCAACCTCGGCATATTGGCGGCGATCGTAGTTTTGACCGGCCTGTTCACAATTACCGCGCAGGCCGGGCCGGGTGAGAACAACCTGTTCTGGATCATCATCGCGCTAAGCTTTGCGATCGGCTTCCTACTGATCATCCCGATCGGCGGGGCGGACATGCCGGTCGTGATCTCGATGCTCAACTCGTATTCCGGCTGGGCGGCGGCGGCGATGGGGTTCACCCTGCACAACACCGCGATGATCGTCACCGGCGCGCTGGTCGGCAGTTCCGGCGCGATCCTGAGCTACATCATGTGCCGGGCGATGAACCGCAGCTTCATCTCGGTAATCGCCGGCGGCTTCGGCGCCGACGACGCGGCTGCGGGCGGGGAAGCTATCGAGCAGCGGCCCTACAGATCGGGCAGCGCGGAAGACGCCGCCTACATGCTCGAACAAGCCGAGAGCGTGATCATCATCCCCGGCTACGGCATGGCGGTCGCTCAGGCTCAGCACGCGCTCCGCGAGATGGGCGACAAGCTGAAGGCCAAGGGCGTCGAGGTGAAATACGCGATTCATCCCGTCGCGGGGCGAATGCCCGGGCACATGAACGTGCTGCTGGCCGAAGCGCAGGTGCCGTACGACGAAGTGTTCGAGCTGGAGGATATCAATTCGGAATTCGCGCAGGCCGACATCGCGTTCGTGATCGGCGCCAACGACGTGGTCAACCCGGCCGCCAAGACCGACAAGTCCTCGCCGATCTTCGGCATGCCGGTGTTCGATGTGGGCAACGCAAAGCAGGTATTTTTCATCAAGAGATCGATGGGCGGGGTCGGTTATGCCGGGGTCGATAACGACGTGTTCTACCTGAATCAGACGACCATGCTGCTGGCCGATGCCAAGAAGATGGTCGAGAACATCGTCAAGGCGCTCGACTGATGCGGCGGCTGGTCGCTCTGATCGCGCTTGCGCTTGCTACGGCCGGGTGCGTGCAGAAAATCGCCGAAAGCCGCGTCCACTCGGCATTGGTCGAAGCCGGGCTGTCCGATCGCAACGCCGATTGCATGGCCGGGCGGATGGTCGACCGGCTGACTATCGCGCAGTTGCGCAAGCTCGAAAGCCTCAAGGCGCGCGATGGCGAGCGTGAGCGGCCGGTTACGATCGGCGAATTTATCGAACGCGTGCGCCGGGTCGGCGATAATGAAGTGATCGCGGTGACCGCCAGCTCTGCCGGCCTATGCGCGGTGGGCCTGGGCTGAAACCGGCGCTTAGCTACCCTTGACGATCGGCAGGTCGCCTTTGAAGGCGAAGTCGCCGAACGCGAACTTGCACACATTGAAGTTCGACCACACGCCCTGCGTGTCATCTGCAAACGTCATTCGCACGTCGAACGCGCAGGATTTGAGATCACGGGTGAAATGGACGGTGTGATCCTCGCCCGGCTTGATCGCGCCGTGCACCGCGCCTTCATCGAGCACTTCCTTGACCCACATGGCCGTACCCGTTTCCGACACTTCGACGAGTTTGATGGGCTTGCCGGTCTTGTTGACCAGCACAAAATCCCATTCTTCGGCGTAAGCGGGCGCGGCGTATGCCAGCAAGCTCGCGGCGATCAGTGCCTTTACAACCATTGGACGCTCCTCCCCTCAGGAACTTCCTGAAAGTGCACCTGATGGGCGAGTCGTGCAAGGGCGCCGTTCAGCGTTGACTAACACGGCTGTCAGTACCAGCGTGCGCGCCATGAAGATGACCCCCCTCGCGCTTCTGGCGCTCACCATCGCGGGCTCGCCCGCGGTTGCCGCAACCCACGATGTCGCCGCCGGCGATCGCGCGCAGGAAAGGCTGCAGGAAGCGCTGATCACCGCCGCTCCCGGCGATGAAGTAGTGCTCGGCGCGGGGCGCTTCGAGCTCGAGGACGGGCTCAGTCTCGACGTCGACGGCGTCACGGTGCGTGGCGCGGGGATGAATGCAACGGTGCTTGATTTCTCGGGCCAGCAGGGCGCGGGCGAGGGCCTGCTGATTACCTCCGACAAAGTCACCTTGCGCGATTTCGCGATCGAGAATCCGCACGGCGACGGGATCAAGTCCAAGGGTGCCGACGAGATAGTTTACCAGCGCGTTCGGGTGACGTGGACCGGCGGGCCGAAGGAAACCAACGGCGCCTATGGGCTCTATCCGGTCGAGAGCAACGGGGTGCTGATCGCCGAATGCGAAGTGTCGGGCGCGTCCGACGCGGGTATCTACGTCGGCCAATCAAAGCATATCACGGTGCGCAATTCGGTTGCGCGCCAGAACGTCGCCGGAATCGAGATCGAGAACAGCCGCGATGCGCTGGTCGAGGCCAACTATGTCACCGGCAACACCGGCGGCATCCTGGTGTTCGACCTGCCCAGCCTGCCGGTGATGGGCGGCGGCAACACGGTGGTGCGCGATAACCTGGTGGCGCACAACACTACCGCCAACTTCGCGCCTAAGGGCAACATCGTTGCCGGCGTGCGGCGCGGCACCGGGATCATGGTGATGGCCAACGACGGCGTGCTGGTCGAAGGCAACACGATCCTCGATAACCCGACCGCTCCGGTGATGGTCGTGGCCTATCCGCTGCCGTTCAAGGACGCGACCTACAACCCGTACCCGCGCAACGTCACGATCGGCGCCAACCGCGTCGACGCGGGCGGGACCGATCCGCAGTTCGAAGGCAAGGAGCAGCTGCTCGCCGCGTTCGGCGGGGCTCTGCCGCCGGTTCTGTGGGACGGCCTGAGCCAGAAAGGCACTATCGCGTTGCGAGTGGATCCTTCGATGAAGGGCTGGACGCTCAACCTGCCGTCCCAAGGCGGCGGGCTTGATGTGGCGAACCTGAAGCCAGGCCCGCTTGCCACCCCCGCGCCCGATGCCAAGATCGTGCTCAGCGGCTTCGGTGCGCCCCAAAGCCTGGAGGCGCGGCTGGTCCCGTGATCCGTGCGGTAGTCCTTGGCCTGGCGCTGCTGTCCGCAGCGGCGTCGATGGCGCACACGGCGGAGCCGCCCGCGCCCGACGACTCGGTCGTGACTGGCGAGGCGCTCCCAGCATTGCTGTCCGACTTTGGCTTCTTTGCCGATGCTCCTGCGCAACAGCCGGCCGCGCGGGTGACGCCGTATCGGCTCAACACTCCGCTTTTTTCGGACGGGGCGGAGAAGCTGCGCTTTGTCTACCTGCCCCGCGGAATGCAGGCCAAGGCCGACAGCGAGAACCTGCTGCAGTTGCCGGTCGGTGCGGCGCTGATCAAAACGTTTGCGTTTCAGGATCACGGCAAGCGCCGCCTGATCGAGACGCGTGTGCTGCTGCACCGAGCCGACGGGTGGGTCGCGCTGCCCTACCTGTGGAACGCCGAACAGACCGAAGCCAAGCTCGCGATCGCCGGTGCGCGCGTGCCGGTGACGACGCCGGCCGGTGAGACGATCAGTTACCGGGTCCCTAACAAGAACCAGTGCAAGGAATGCCACGGCGTCAACGGCGCGGTGATCCCGATCGGCCCCAAGGCGCGCAACCTGTCGCACGCGTGGTTGAAAAGCTTCGCGGGCGCCGGAATGCTCGACCGGGTGCCCGAAGTCTCGCGCCCGGTTCCCTTGTGGGAGGATCGCGCGACGCGTTGCGGCCGAGGCCGCCGCGCGCGGATATCTCGAAGCCAACTGCGCCCATTGCCACCAGCCCGGCGCGACCGCCTCGAACTCGGGGCTCGATCTGCGCTGGGAGCAGTCCGATCGGCAGGCGATCGGGATCATGAAGCGCCCGGTCGCGGCCGGACGCGGAGCGGGCGACCTGCTGTTCGATGTCGTGCCCGGCAAGCCGCACGAATCGATCCTCGCGCACCGGATGGGCAGCCTCGAAGGCGGGGTGGCTATGCCAGAACTGGGCAAGGCGACGGTCGACAAGGATGGCCTCGCCGCGGTCGAGCGCTGGATCGCCGGGCTATAGACCCGCGCCGCGTGGCTTCCTAAGGCTCTCCCCCGGCGGACAAGGGGAGTTTCGATTTGCGCAAGCTGGGCCTGATCGGCGGGATGAGCTGGGTCTCGACCCGCGACTATTACGAACAGATAAATCGCGGCGTGCGCCGCCGCACTTCGCCGATGGCGAGCGCGCCGCTACTGATCGAAAGCCTCGATTTCGATGGGTTATGGGGCCTGGCGAGCAAGGCGGATTGGGACCGGGCGGGCGACGTGCTGGCCGATTCGGCGCAGCGGCTCGCGGCGGCGGGCGCCGAAGGACTGCTGATCTGCGCCAATTCGATGCACAAGGTCTACGACAAGGTGGCCAGGGCGGCGGGTGTGCCGGTGCTCCATATCGCGGATTGCGTGGGTGAGGCGATGAAGGCTGCCGAGGCGACTAATGCCGCGCTGATCGGCACCCGCAATGTGATGACCGAAAGCTTCTATCGGCGGCGGCTGGTCGCGCATGGGGTCGATCTGCTGCCGCCCGACATGGACATGGTCGAGGAAGTCGACCGGATCATTTACCAGGAGTTGATGCGCGGAAAGCCGACGCGCGAGGCCGAGCGGTCGCTGAAGACTTGGATTACCCGCAAGGAACAGGATGGGGCGCAAGCCATCGTGCTCGCGTGCACAGAGTTGGCAATGATCGTCGATGTCGATGCCAATGTGCTGCCGGTGTTCGATTCAACCCGCATTCATTCAGCGGCCGCCGTTGATTGGATTTTGCACGACGAATAGGTTCTTGTTTACGACGAGCCGCTGGGTAAACCGCCGGTTAGCAATCAATGTCTCTTTCCTTTCCGTTCGAGAGGTTCATTCTCGACCTTCCGTTTTGGGAGGAAACACAATGAGATATCGGGTCGCCGGCCGCCTTGCGGCTGCAAGCATTGCTGCGCTTTCGTTCATTGCCGTCGCCACTCCGGCGCACGCGGGCGAAAAGATCGCCAATTCCTACATTTGCGTCTTCAAGAAGGATGCTGTCGGGAAGGCAGACGTGGCCGCCAGGGCCAATGCTACCGCTCGCGCACACGGCGGTGCGGTGACGCACACCTACAAGAACTCCATTCGCGGGTTCGCCGCCAACATGTCCGAACAGGCGATGACCAACATGCGCCGCAACAATCCCAGCATCGCGTTCTGCGAACAGGACCAGGTCATGACGATCAGTGCCGGGAAACCCGGCGGCGGAACCACCCAGCCTGCAGAAACCACTCCGCCAGGCATCGCTGCGGTCGGTGGCGGTGTGGCTTATACGGGGGCCGGCGTCGCGTGGATCATCGACACGGGCATCGATTCGTCGCATCCGGACTTGAACGTCAACACCGCAAGGGGCGCATTTTTCGCCGGTCGCGGGATCGAGGATGAGAATGGTCACGGCACGCACGTCGCCGGCACGGTCGCCGCCAAGAAAGGCAATAATATTGGTGTAGTTGGCGTTGCCGCGGGGGCAACGGTTGTCCCGGTACGGGTACTCGACCGGCGCGGCTCGGGTTCTAACGCGGGGGTCATCGATGGGGTCGACTTCGTCGCGGCCAACGGCAAGCCGGGCGATGTCGCCAACATGAGCCTGGGCGGCGGCGTCTCGACCGCGCTCGACCAGGCCGTGATCAGTGCCGCGGCTTCCAGCGGCGTCAAATTCGCTCTCGCCGCCGGCAACGAGAACGACGATGCGAACAACCACTCGCCCGCGCGCGCCAACGGCGCCAACGTCTACACGGTGTCTGCGGTCGACAGCACCAGGAAGATGGCGTCCTTCTCGAACTACGGCAATCCGCCGATCGACTACGCCGAGCCGGGCGTAAACATCCTGTCGACCTGGATGGGCGGCGGTTACAACACCATCTCCGGAACCTCGATGGCCACCCCTCACCTGGCTGGTATTCTGCTGCTGGGCGCGCCGCGCTCAGGCGGCACGATCAGCGGCGACAAGGACAGTCAACCCGACACGTTCGGCGTGCACTGATAACCGTCCCGTTCGGCCAGCCGTACGGGAAACAATCTAGGGGCCGTGCATCATCTCGATGCACGGCCCCTTTTTTGTTCCTTCGGCGGAGCCGCGTTCTGCCCCTGTTCCCGTTGTCGCATCGTCAAGCGGGGCGTAGGGCAAGCACCGATGTCGCTCGCCCCCTACGCCGCCGATCCGGCCGCCGGACGCGGCCGCGAGTTCGTTGAGGATCGCGCCGGTGCGCGCGGTCCGCGCAGCGAGTTTCAACGCGATCGCGACCGGGTAGTACACTCGATCGCTTTCCGCCGGCTGCGCTCCAAGACCCAGGTGTTCATCGCGCCCGATGGCGATCACTATCGCACGCGCCTGACCCACAGCCTCGAGGTGTCGCAAATCGGCCGGGTCGTCGCACGCGCGCTCGGGCTGGACGAGGACCTGACCGAGGCGCTGTGCCTCGCGCACGATATCGGCCACCCGCCGTTCGGCCATGCCGGGGAGGCCGCGCTTCAAGCGGCGATGGAGCAGCGCGGCGGGTTCGATCACAATGCGCATACCTTGCGGGTGCTGATGCGGCTCGAAAGCCCGTATTGCGATCATTGGGGTCTCAACCTGTCGTGGGACGTGCTCGAGGGGCTTGCCAAGCACAATGGCCCGGTGGCCGCGCCGAACTGGGCGCTGGGCGAGCTCGACGCGGCGTTTCCGCTCGATCTCGGCGCGTGGCCCAGCCTGGAGGCGCAAGTCGCCGCGCTGGCGGACGATATCGCTTACGATAACCACGACATCGACGATGGCCTGCGCGCCGGGTTCCTGACGCTCGACGACCTGATGGAGCTGCCGCTGCTTGGAGACCGCTATCGCGAAGTCGAGCGGCGCTTTCCCAACGCGACCACCGAACAGCGTCTGCGAGAGCTGGTCCGCAGCCAGATCGGCGCGATGGTCAACGACTTGCTCGAAACTACCCGCGCAAACATCGGCGGGATTAGCAGCGTGAGCGAAGTGCGCGCACACCCGGCCCCGCTGGCGGCGTTCTCGCCGCAGATGGCCTTGGCCGAACGTGGGCTCAAACAGTTCATGTACGACAAGCTCTATTTCCATTCCGATCAGATCGCGGCTGCCGAATATGCGCGCGATGTCGTCTCGCGATTGTTCGCCGCTTACGATCAGGATCCCGCCACCTTGCCCGAAGGATGGGGTGCTGCGCTGCCCCCGCAAGAACCCGAACGCAGCCGTCACCTGGCCGATTTCATCGCCGGAATGACCGACCGCTACGCGATCGACCAGTGCGTGCGCATCTTCGGCCGCGCGCCGGAAGGGTTGCGCAATGTCTGACCCGGTGCGGATCGCGCTGGTCGGGTCGACCGGCCTGATCGGCAGCGCGGTGATGACGCTGGCGGTCGGGCGGCAGGACCTGCGCCTGGTCGCGGTCGCGCGCCGCGAATCGCCGATTCCGCAAGGGGCGCGGATGGAGATGTTCATTGCCGATCCTGCGAAATGGGGAGAGGTGTTCGAGGCGGTTCGGCCCACCGCGCTGATCTGCGCATTGGGCACGACCTGGCGCAAGGCCGGGCGCGACGAAGAGGCGTTCCGCGCCGTCGATCACGATCTGGTGCTCGAAACCGCGCGTGCGGCGAAGGCGGCCGGGATCGAGCGGCTGGTCGCGGTGAGTTCGACCGCGGCGGATACGATGAGCAAGAACCGCTACTTGCGCACCAAAGGAGAAGTCGAGCGCGAGCTCGGTCGGATGGGGTTCAAGCGGCTCGATATCCTGCGGCCCGGCCTGCTCAAAGGGCACCGGATCGGCGATTTGCGGCCGCTCGAACGGCTTGGCAGCGCGCTCAGCCCGATCGCCGACCTGGCGCTGCAGGGGAGTTATCGCCAGTACCGCTCGATCCGCGCTGAGCTGGTCGCGAAGGCGGCGGTGGCGCTGGCCCTGCGCCGGGCCGGTGGGCGGTTCGTTCATGACAACGATGGCTTGCTCCGCGCGGCCGGAACGCTGCCGTTACCGGTACGAGACGAGGCTTAGCACATTGTGATGTGACAGTCACATTTCGATGTGATAAAGCGAGTCGCATGAGCCATATCATCATCGAACGCGTCCGCACCCTGCTTGCCGATGACCGCATGAGCCGCACAGCGCTCGCCCGCGCTGCCGGCCTCCACGCCAATTCGTTGCGCGATTGTCTCGAACCGAAATGGAACCCGACCGCCGATACGCTCGGCAAGCTCGAGGCGTTTCTGTCCGCCAATGACGAACGCCCGGTAATCGTTTCTGCCGAGGAGATCATCGACGAGGCGCGCAACGGCCGGATGTTCGTACTGGTCGACGACGAGGACCGCGAGAACGAAGGCGACCTGATCATCCCCGCGCAGATGGCTACTCCCAACGCGATCAACTTCATGGCCACCCACGGGCGCGGCCTGATCTGCCTCGCGATGACCAAGGCGCGCATCGATCTGCTTGGGCTGAGCTTGATGAGTCGCGACAACCGCGCTCGCCACGAGACCGCCTTCACCACCTCGATCGAGGCGCGAGAAGGGGTCAGCACTGGCATTTCGGCGGGCGACCGCGCGCGCACGGTGTCGGTTGCGATCGACGGCACCAAAGGGCGTGACGACATCGTCACCCCTGGGCACGTGTTTCCGCTTGTCGCGCGCGACGGCGGAGTGTTGGTGCGGGCAGGGCATACCGAGGCAGCGGTCGATATATCTCGCCTCGCCGGGCTCAATCCGTCGGGCGTGATCTGCGAGATCATGAACGACGACGGTTCGATGGCGCGGATGGACGACCTTGTCCGCTTCGCGCGGCTGCACGATCTCAAGATCGGCACCATCCGCGACCTCATCGCCTATCGCCGCAAGCACGATCACCTGATCGAGCGGCGCGGCGAGCGGCGCTTCACCAGCCGCTGGGGCGGCGAATGGCAGGCGATCGCGTTTTACAATCGCGCCACCGGCGAAGAGACACTGGCGCTGGTCAAGGGTGCGATCGATCCGGCGAAGCCTGCGTTGGTGCGGATGCATTCGCTGTCGCTGTTCGACGACATTTTCGGCGAAGGCGGCCCACGCGGGGGCATGATCGAAAGTGCGATGCAGGCAATTGCCAGCCAAGGCGCGGGCGTAATCGTGCTGATCAACCGTGTTGCGCGTGATTACGTCTCGCGCGCGATTGCACGCGGGACCGAGGCGCCACCGAGTGACGCGCAAGTGACCGAGCAGCGCGATTACGGCGGCGGGGCGCAAATCCTCGGTGCGCTGGGCGTGCACGACATGATCCTGCTGACCAACACCGAACACTCGCTGGTCGCGCTCGAAGGCTACGGCCTGAGCATCGTCGGCCAGCAACCGCTCAGTTAGAAAGCGGCGCCCCCCAGCGCGTCGATCGCGGCCTGCAGGATCACCGCGGCAGCGTGCGCATCGATGCGGTCCTTGCGCTTGGCGCGGCTCATGTCCTGCTCGATAAGCGACCGTTCTGCGCTTACGGTGGACCAGCGTTCGTCCCACAGCAGGATCGGCAGGCCCAACGCCTCGGACAGGTTGCGTGCATAGGCACGGCTCGCCTGCGCGCGGGGCCCCTCGCTGCCGTCCATGTTGCGCGGCAGGCCGATGACCACCCCGCGTACCGATCGCGTCGCTATCAACGCCGCCAACGCCTCGCGGTCACGGGCGAACTTGCCCCGCGGTAGGGTCTTGTCGGCGGTCGCGAAGCGCCATCCGGCGTCGCATAGCGCGGTGCCGAGTGTCTTGGTGCCGAGATCGAGCCCCAACAGCGCACCGCCGTCGGGCACCGCGGCAGCGAATTCTCCCGCGCGATCGGTGATCAGCGGGCCGGTGTCCATGCCGCCAGCCGCCGGCCCACGTCCGCCTTCAGGTTCATCCAGAATAGCGGGATGTCATATACGTGGTAGTTGTTGCCCGGCAGTACGCCGGGGCCAAGGTCGGGCGGGTCGCCGATCATCAGCAATCCGGTTGCGGGATCGCATTGAGCCGGGACCGCGCCGGTAATCAGCTCGCCGCTCGAAAAGTCGCTGGTGGGCTTGAGCGTGCCGAGGTTCAGGTCGGCAGTCGCCACTCCGTTGAGCGTCCCTGTCAGCGGATTGACGCACACGATCGCCCCGTCGCCGCGCGGCTGCCCGTCGAAGCCGGGCGTGGCGGTAAAGCGGTCCATCACCTGGGAGGGATCGGCCGGTTCGGCGAAGCTCGACCAGGTGACGATGCAGCCCGCCTGGTCGGGAGTTGCGCAGGCCGGCAGGCCGAGGGCGGGAAGATCATGCGCGACCGAGATCGGCCAGCCGATCGGGTAGACCATCGCGATCCGCTTTTCGAGCGGGGTGCCGATCACTTTCTCACGGAGCAGCCGCAAGACCAGCAGCGCGCCCTGGCTGTGCCCGGCAAGCACGATCGGTTCGTCCTTGTCGACTGTCGCGACGAAGAAATCGAACGCCTGCGCAACGTCGCGGTAGGCTAGGTCGAGCGCCTGCTGCGCTTCCGGCTTGTCCGTGAGGAAGGCGCCGAACACCGCCTGGCGGTACTTGGGCGACCATATCTCGTCAGCCCCGGCGAAGGGACTTGCCATGCCGCGCAGGAACAGACGCGCGCGCGCTTCGGCATCGGCATCGCCAAGCGGCGCGTTCCACGGAGCATCGGCGCCGATGGCGGGGCGGATGTAGCTCGTCGGGTGGACGAAGAACACCGCATGACCCGGGCCCGCAGGGTCGACCGGCGCCGGCATCGCCGCCGGTTCCCCGCTCAACATTCGCTCGGCAGCTGGATTGTCGGGCGATGCACGAAGGTCGATGCCCTGGGGAACGTAGCGGGCCGGATCGGCGGTTCCCATGCCGGGGCGCGAATACCACATCGAGGGATCGGCATAAGCGTTGGTTTTGAGCGCTGGCTGCTCGACGAACTGCCCGCGCGGCACGAAGGCGAGTTCGGTCGCCTCCTTGGACCATATGTTGAGCGCGATCGCCCCGGCAATGACCAGGAAGATGGCAAACGCGACCAGGTACAGGAATTTGCGCGCCACGGCTCAGTTCCCGGCGCTGGCGGCGGGGGCATTCTCTGGGCCATCGTGGTCGAGCCGGTGCGCCCGGCGTTCGAGCGCGACCTTGATCATCGCCAGCATCGGATCGGCGAATGTCAGCCCAAGCACGCCGAACAGCACCCCCATGACGAGCTGGAAACCGAGCACCAACGCAGGCGCGAGATCGACCGTTTTCTTGGCGATCATCGGCACCAGCACATAACCGTCGAAGTTCTGGATCGCGAGGTAGATCGCGATCGTCCACAGGCCCATCTCGGTCCCGCCGGAGAAACCGACCAGGATCATCAGCGCGCCCGAGATAATGGCGCCGATGTTGGGAATGAAAGCCAGAATGCCGGTGATCAGCGCCAGCAGAGCGGCCATCGGCACGCCTACCAGCGATAGCGCGATGTAAGTGAAGGCCCCTTCGGCGACCATTCCCGCGAGCCGCCCCGCCAGCAGGCGGCGCATGCTGTAAGCCATGTGACCGAGCGTATCGGACAGCTTCGAGCGATGCTCTTCGGCGACCATCCACGACAGGCCGCGCTCGTAAGGGCGGGGATCGACCGCCAGGTAAATGCCGATGATGATGATCAGCAGCAAAGTGGTTAGACCGCCGAACACCCCGCCGATCGCCCGGGTGACCGATCCGACGCCGCTGAAGACGCTGCCGGCAAGGCTCTCGATATCGCCTTCGCCGATTGCCAGTCCCTGTTCACGCAGGAACGCGACCAGCCGGCCGAGCTGTCCGGTGACCAGTGCCGGGAACTTGGCCGCCTGCTCGGCGATCTGCGAGCCGGCGAAAGTGACCAGCCAGGCAGCAAACGCCAGGCCCACGATCAGCACGATCGCGACGCGCCAGCCGCGTCCGATAGGCAATATCCGGCCAAGCAGTCGCGTCCCGCCGTCGATCATCGCCGCGAACACCAGCGCGCCGAAAATGACCAGCAACGTCTGCGCAAGATAGACCGCGAGCACCGCCAGCCCCACTACGCCGACCCAGACCATCGCCCGGTTCGCTTCGTACCGCAGCTTCGGGCTGCTGATGCGCGTCGGGCTGCTGCCGACCGCTTCCTCGGGCTGTTCGACAGTCTCCGGTTCAGTCATTGGCGCGCGGTCCCTTTGCGACAGCGGGGCGCAGCGTGCTCCACGCACGGCTCCCGCGCAACGAGCTGAACCACGTCGCCGGGTTCCAGTTGGTCGTCCCGTCGAGCGAGAAGGTAAGGAATTCCGCGCGCCCGCCGACGTTAGCCAGCGGGACCGGCCCGCCGAGTCCGCGCTCCCAGGTTTCCGCGCGGCTGTCTGCCGAATGGTCGCGGTTGTCGCCCATCAGAAACACGTGGCCGGCCGGCACCAGCGTTTCGGGATAATTGTCGAGCATCTGGTTTTCGTGATCGATCACCAGATATGTCGCGCCATTGGGCAAGGTTTCGCGCAGCGCGGGGACTTCGTAGTAGTCCTTCCCGTCCGCGGCGCGGACTCGGTAGTTGTCCCAGTAGCCGAGGCAGGGCCGGCCTTCGCAGGTCTGTGCATCGACCGGAATACGGATGTCGGGTTCGACTTTCTGCGGCACCGGCTTGCCATTGAGGATCACCTGGCCGTTGACCACCGCGATCCGGTCACCCGGCCGGCCGATCACGCGCTTGATGTAATCCTCGTCGCGATCGGGCGGCACTGCGATGACGATGTCGCCGTACTGCGGGGTCGCCGGCCAAACCCGGGCTTCGCTGCGCGGGAGCAGGTGGAACGAGGCGGAGACCCAGCTCCAACCATACGGGTACTTCGACACCACCAGCCGGTCGCCGACCATCAAGTTGGGGACCATCGAGGTCGACGGAATGTAGAACGGCTTGGCCACCAGGCTGTGGAACGCCAGCACCGCGACCAGCATCAGCGCCAGGCCGCGCAGTTCGGCGAGCCAGTTGATCTTCTCGCGCGGCTTCTTGTCGGGTTCGCTCACGGGGTGGGTTTCGCTTAAGGCTTTCAAGTGGGGAGGGCCTCGATGACGACGAAGGCCTGCGCCCATGGATGGTCGTCGGTTAGGGTCAGGTGAATGCGTGCCTCATGGCCTTCCGGCGTAATTTCGGCAAGCCGCTTCGCCGCCCCGCCGGTGAGCGCCAGGGTCGGCGCGCCAGAGGGCGCGTTGACTACGCCGATGTCCTTGTGAAACACGCCGCGGCGGAATCCGGTGCCGACGGCCTTGGCATAGGCTTCCTTGGCCGCCCAGCGCTTGGCGAAAGTCCCGACGCGGGTGAATGGCCGCTTGTCAGCTTTCGCGCGCTCGATATCGGTGAAGCAGCGCGCCTCGAACCGCTCGCCCCATCGCGTCAGGGAATTGGCGATGCGGTCCATGTTGGTAAGGTCGGAGCCGAGGCCGATGATCACGATGTCACCGCGCGTCATCCATCAGATCACGCATCCGGCGGACCGCGGCTTCGAGGCCCACGAACACTGCCTCGCCGACGAGGTAATGCCCGATATTGAGCTCGGCGAGCTGCGGTATCGCGGCGATCGGCTGGACGTTTTCGTAAGTCAGTCCGTGACCCGCGTGCGGCTCGATGCCGTTCTTGGCGGCGAGCGCAGCCATGTCGGCGATGCGCTTCAGTTCGATCGGCACCTGGTCGCCGGAAGCATGCGCGTACTCGCCGGTGTGAAACTCGACCACCGGCGCGCCCAAGCGCAGCGCGGCGTCGAGCTGGCGCTCGTCCGGCGCGATGAACAGGCTCACGCGGATGCCGGCGTCGCTGAGCCGAGCCACCACTGGGGCAAGATGGTTGTGCTGGCCCGCGGCGTCGAGCCCGCCTTCGGTGGTACGCTCCTCGCGTTTCTCAGGAACGATGCACGCGGCGTGGGGCATGTGGCGCAGCGCGATCGCGACCATCTCGTCGGTCGCGGCCATTTCGAGGTTGAGCGGCAAATCGGTCGCCGCCTGGATGCGCGCGAGATCCTCGTCGCGGATATGGCGGCGGTCTTCGCGCAAGTGCGCGGTGATGCCGTCACCGCCGCATGCCGCGACGATCTCCGCCGCGCGAACCGGATCGGGGTGGTCGCCGCCGCGCGCATTGCGGATGGTCGCGACGTGATCGATGTTCACGCCCAGTCTGAGGCGAGCCGTCAAGCCGCGCGGCTCCCGGGCTTGGTCACCGGGATCGCCGCCAGTCGGGGGGGCAGTTCATTGTCGTCATAAGTGGGAAAATTGATGTCGATCAGCGGGTAGAATGGCACCCCCAGGTCGACCGAACCGTTCGAACGGTCGACCAGCGCCGCTTCGGCAATCACCTCGCCGCCCTCGCGTGCGACTGCCGCGATTGCCTCGCGACTGGAAAGGCCGGTGGTGACCACGTCTTCGACCATCAGCACTCTGGCGCCCGGTTCGAGCCGGAAGCCCCGGCGCAGCTCGAACGTGCCGGTGGGCCGTTCGAGGAACACTGCGTCCTTGCCCAGCGCGCGGCCCATTTCGTGACCGATGATAAGGCCGCCCATCGCCGGGCTGACCACCGCATCGATCCGGGCGCGCAGCTCGCGCGGCAGCTTCCGGCACAAGGCGCGGGCGAGCCGGTCGGCGCGTTCGGGGTTCATCAGCACGCGCGCGCATTGCAGGTAATGCGTGCTGTGGCGGCCGCTCGACAGCAGGAAATGGCCTTCGAGCAGCGCCTCGGCATCACGGAATTCGTGCAGCACTTCTTCGTCGGTCATCGGCGGATCGCTGTGCTTGTAAAGGGCGGGGAAAGGCTGGCAAAAATCTCCCTAGAAGCGCTTGAGGCATGGGGCAAGCGCGCGTATAGGCCCGCGTAAATCCCCCTCAGCGGGGTGTTCCGGCTCGTAATAGAGGGGCGGGAATTCGAGCCATAAGCAAGACGGAAAGCTTCGCACCGATGATCTTCGGCCAATCGACCGCCCGTTCTCTTCGCGCCTTCTGGGCGCCCGTATGGGTCGCGCTGCTGCTCGCGCTCGCGCCGCAGGCGGCTGTTGCGCAAGCCGCTCCTGCGACCGTGGCCAGCCAGCCCGCCGCGGCGACCGAGGTGGCACCCGCGGCTGACGAACTGGGCGCTCAGGCTTCCGGCGCCGTCGACGATAAGGCCGACGCGTCGAGCGAAAAAGTCGCACCGGGCGCGAGCGCTTACAAGCCGCTCGGGCCCGAATGGATCAAGGGCAAGCCGACCCCCGGCGCCGTCGACGTGCAGACGCAATATTCGCCCACCGGCCGCCAGGCGTTCAAGCTGCATATCGGCCTGGTGTGGATCATGGGCGTCATCACTCTGCTGGTCGCCATCCTGCTGGCTTATGTGATGATCCGCTTCCGCAAGAACCGTAACCCGGTCCCGTCGCGGACGACGCACAACACCGCGATCGAGGTCGCCTGGACGCTGCTCCCGGTATTGATCCTGGTCGCGATCGCGCTGCCGTCGATCAGCCTGATTTCGGCGCAATACGAATCGGCGCCCAAGGATGCGGTGACGGTCAAGGCCACCGGTTATCAGTGGTACTGGGGCTATACTTATCCCGATAACGGCGGGTTCGAGGTGATCTCGAACATGCTGCCCGAAGAAGAAGCGGCCAAGCGGGGCGAGCCGGGCCACCTGGCCGCCGACAACCGCATGGTCTTGCCGGTCGGCGAATGGATCCGGCTGCAGACCACCGCGGCCGACGTGATCCACGCGTTCGCCGTGCCGAGCCTTTGGTTCAAGCTCGATGCGGTACCCGGTCGCCTCAACGAACGGCGCCTGATGATCGAAGAACCGGGCATCTACTATGGCCAGTGTTCCGAACTGTGCGGCGCCAAGCACGCCTATATGCCGATCGTGGTCGAAGCAGTGCCGCGGCCGCAGTTCGAAGCGTGGATCCGCTCGCAAGGCGGTACCGTAGGCAAGCCCGAAGCGCCCGCTCCGGTGTCCGCCGCGCCGCTGCAGCAGCCGGAAAGCTCGGCGCAGCAACCCGCCGGCGCGCCGGCCGACACGACCGCGAGCACCCCGGCGCAGGCACCTGCCGCCGTCAAGCCCGCCGCCTGAACGTATTCAAGGTTTCGAAAGACCCTATCATGGCCACTACCGCCGACCACTTCCAGGCTCATAGCGACGATCACGCGCACCATGATGCCGATCACAAGCCGGGCTTCTTCGCTCGCTGGTTCATGTCCACCAACCATAAGGACATTGGCACGCTCTATCTGATCTTCGCGATCTTCTCGGGCATCGTCGGCGGCGCGATCTCTGGCGTGATGCGCGCGGAGTTGGCGGAGCCCGGCATTCAGGTGCTTGGCAGTTGGGTCGCCCTGTGGGGCGGCGAGGCGAGCTTCGAGGCAAACCTCCACGCGTGGAACGTGCTGATTACCGCGCACGGCCTGATCATGGTGTTCTTCATGGTCATGCCGGCGATGATCGGCGGGTTCGGCAACTGGTTCGTACCGCTGATGATCGGCGCGCCGGACATGGCCTTTCCGCGGATGAACAACATCAGCTTCTGGCTGACAATCGCCGGATTTACGTCGCTGTGCATCTCGCTGTTCATGCCGGGGGACGCGACCGGGATGGGCGCAGGGACCGGCTGGACGGTCTATGCGCCGCTATCGACTTCGGGCTCCGCGGGGCCGGCGGTCGACTTCGCGATCTTCGCGCTTCACCTAGCCGGCGCCGCGTCGATCATGGGCGCGATCAACTTCATCACCACCATTTTCAACATGCGCGCACCGGGCATGACGCTGCACAAGATGCCGCTGTTCGTGTGGTCGATGCTGGTCACCGCCTTCCTGTTGCTGCTGGCGCTGCCGGTGCTGGCCGCGGCGATCACCATGCTGATCACCGACCGCAATTTCGGCACGACGTTCTTCGAAGCGAGCGGTGGCGGCGATCCGGTGCTCTACCAGCACCTGTTCTGGTTCTTCGGCCACCCCGAAGTGTACATCATGATCTTGCCCGGGTTCGGCATGGTCAGCCAGATCGTCGCGACCTTCAGCCGCAAGCCGGTGTTCGGCTATCTCGGCATGGCGTACGCGATGGTCGCGATCGGCGTAGTCGGGTTCATCGTGTGGGCGCACCACATGTTCACCACCGGCCTGTCGGTGAACGAAAAGATGTATTTCACCGCCGCGACGATGGTCATCGCGGTACCCACCGGGGTCAAGATCTTCAGCTGGATCGCAACGATGTGGGGCGGTTCGATCGAGTTCAAGAGCCCGATGGTATGGGCGATCGGGTTCATCTTCCTGTTTACGGTAGGCGGCGTGACCGGCGTCTATCTCGCCAACGGCGGGGTCGACGACGTGGTCCACGATACGTATTTCGTGGTCGCGCACTTCCACTACGTGCTCTCAATGGGCGCGGTGTTCTCGCTGTTCGCCGGGTTCTACTACTGGTTCCCCAAGATGAGCGGACGGATGCATTCCGAACTGCTCGCGCACCTGCATTTCTGGGGCTTCTTCATCGGCGTGAACGTGATCTTTTTCCCGCAGCACTTCCTCGGGCTGAACGGCATGCCGCGCCGCTATCCCGACTACGTGGTCGCGTTCGAATATTGGAACAACGTCAGCACGATCGGCTACATGATCATGGCTGGCTCGATGGTGTTCTTCTTCGTCAACCTGATCTACGCGTACACGGCGGGCAAGAAGGCGGCGGGGAATTATTGGGGCGAGGGCGCAACTACGCTCGAATGGTCGCTGACCAGCCCGCCGCCGTTTCACCAGTTTGAGACGCTGCCGGTGATCGAGGACGATCACGATTATCACAACCATATGCCCAAGGATGACGCTCCGGCCACGGCCTGAATTCGTCACCGAGTGAATCAGGCGGCCGGTCCTCGCTCGAGGGCCGGCCGTTTGCGTTTGGAGGACCCGGAATGCCTGACATGCGATTGATCGACGCCGGCGATGCGACGCTGCGCTGCGCGATGGAAGGGAACGGGCCGCTGGTGATCTTCGTCCATGGCTTCCCCGAAAGCTGGTATTCGTGGCGCCACCAGATCGGGCCGGTAGCGGCAGCCGGGTTCACCGCGTGCGCGATCGACGTGCGCGGGTATGGCGGGTCGGACAAGCCGCCGGAAGTGGCCGACTACGCGATGGAGAAGATCGTCGGCGATCTGGTCGGCCTGGCGAAAGCGCTGCAGCCCGATCGCCCCGCGATCCTTGTCGGGCACGACTGGGGCGCGCCGATCGTGTGGAATTCCGCGCTCACCCATCCGGAGCAGTTCTCGGCCGTCGCCGGGCTTTCGGTGCCGTTCGCCGGCATCCCCAGCCGCCCGTTCACCGACGTCTTCCGGGAGCACTTCACTGCGAAAGGCAAGTTCTTCTACCAGGAGTATTTCCAGCAGCCGGGCATCGCCGAGGCCGAGGCGGAAGCCGATCCGCAGGGGTTCGTCCACCGGATGATGTATTCGATCAGCGGCGACGTCGCACCCGGCGCCTACTGGGACAAGCCGCTCGGCGCCAAGTTCCTCGACGGCCTGCCCGATCCCAAGCCGGTACCGTGGCTGACCGACGAGGACATCGCCTTCTACGGCAACGAATTCGCTGCCAGTGGCTTCCGCGGCCCACTCAACCGCTATCGCAACCACGAGGCCGACTATGAGTGGCTGCAGCGCTGGAAGGGCAAGCGGATCGAGCAGCCGTGCTTGTTCATCGGCGGCGACCGCGATCCGGCGACCACCTTGTTCGGCGCGGTGACCGATCCGGTGGCCATGATGCGGATGTTCGCGCCCAAAGTAGAAGGTCATGTCCTCGAAGGCGTCGGCCACTGGACTCAGCAGGAGCGCCCCGAACAAGTCAACCGGCTGCTGATCGACTGGCTCGTCCGGCTTTAGGCACGCACGATTTCCTACAACGAAGCGATCTGGCAAAGCCGGCCCATGATCGCGCTCGGCAACACCTCGTCACCGCCAATCCCGGAGCACAACGTGCGCCAGCGCGTATCTTCGTCAGGAGTGTGTAACACGTGTAACACCGTTCAGCTTCAACGGCGTTTCCCTTTCATATCGCCGTCCCGCTCCCTATAGGTCCACGCACACCCTGATGACCAACTCCACCGCCCTGTATTTGCCCACCGACTGGCGCGATTTCCTTTCGCTCACCAAGCCTCGCGTGATGAGCCTGGTAATCTTCACCGGCCTATGCGGGCTGCTGGCTGCGCCTGGGCATATCAACCCGATTATCGGCTTTACCGCCGTGTTGTGCATCGCGATGGGCGCGGGCGGTGCGGCAGCGCTAAACCAGTGGTGGGAAGCCGATCTCGACGCCGGGATGAAGCGCACCGCCGCGCGGCCGATCCCCGCCGGACGGCTGCGGGGTACCGACGCGCGCGATTTCGGGATCGCTCTGTCGGTCGCCTCGGTCGGGGTGATGGGGCTTGCGGTCAATTGGCTCGGCGCGATCATCCTGGCGGTCTCGATCGTCTATTACGCGGTGGTCTACACGATCTGGCTGAAACCCCGCACGCCGCAGAACATCGTCATCGGCGGCGGCGCGGGCGCGTTCCCGCCGATGATCGGGTGGGTCGCGGTGACCGGGGACATCACGCTGATGCCGGTTTTGCTGTTCGCGATCATCTTCATGTGGACCCCGCCGCACTTCTGGGCGCTCGCGCTGTTCATCAAGAGCGATTACGCCAAAGTCGGCATCCCGATGATGCCCGTGGTCAAAGGCGAAGCAAGCACGCGGCGGCAGATCATGGTCTATGCGGTGCTGCTGCTGCCGATCGCCGCGGCGCCTTGGTTCATCGGCGGGACCGGCGCGATTTACGGCGGCATCGCGATCGCGCTATCGCTCGCATTCATCGCCTTCGCCGCGCCGGTCGCGCTGCGCCGCGCCGGTGCCAATGCGGACGGCGGCGACAAGATGAAGCCCGAAAAACGGCTGTTCGGCTTTTCGATTCTCTACCTGTTCGCGCTGTTCGCCGCGCTGGTTGCAGACCGCATCGTTTACGGGCAGGGCGTGTTCGCATGACCCCTGAAGAAGAGATTGAATTCAAGCGTCGCCGCAAGGGGCGCAACCTGGCGCTGGCGGTGGTGCTCGTGTTCTTCGTGGTGCTGTTCTACACCATCACGTTCGTGAAGATGGGTTGAGCCCGTGGGCAGCAAAAGCAATGCGCGGATTGGCATCTATGCTGGCGTGTTCGCGCTGGCGATGCTTGGCATGGGGTTTGCCGCCGTGCCGCTTTATCGCATTTTCTGCCAGGTAACCGGCTTTGCCGGCACCACTCAGCGGGCGACCGAGGGTGAGGCGATGGCCGCCGAGCGCGTCGGCGCCGCCGGAACCGTGTCGGTGCGTTTCGACGCCAACGTTGATTCCGATTTGCCATGGACATTCCGCCCGGAACAGGTGACCGAAACGGTCAAGCTGGGCCAGCGGCAGATGGCGTTTTTCTACGCCAAGAACAATTCGGACGTGCCGGTGACCGGCCAGGCGAGCTTCAACGTTTCGCCCGATCAGACCGGCAGCTATTTCAACAAGGTCCAATGCTTCTGCTTCACCCAGCAGACGCTCCAGCCGGGGGAAGAAGTGCACATGCCGGTGCTGTTCTTCGTCGATCCGGCGATTGCCAAGGACCCCGATGCTGCGCGCGTCCAGCAGATCACGCTCAGCTACAGTTTTCACCGCTCACCGGACGTGGCGCAATAGCCCACTGGACCGCGAGTTCGCAGCAGATTAAGGGCGGGGCGCAACCGCTCGATTAGGGACGAGAATTCGCATGGCCGGCGCCAAGAACCACCAGTATCACATCCTGCCGCCCGACATTTGGCCGTTCCTCGGCTCGGTCTCGGCGGTGACGTTCACCACCGGCATGGTCCTGTTCATGCACCGTGACACGATGAGCGGCTGGCCGATCGTGCTCGGCCTCGGCGTCGCCGGGCTGATAGCAACCTTTTTCAGCTGGTTTTCGAACATCGTGAAGGAAGCGCAGGCGGGTGATCATACGCCCGTCGTTCAGTTGCACCTGCGATACGGCATGATCCTGTTCATCGCCTCGGAGGTAATGTTCTTCCTCGGCTGGTTCTGGGCATTCTTCGATTTTGCTCTGTTCCCCAACGAACTGGTCGAGGTCGTCGGCGGGCAGTTCCCGCCCAAGGCGATCGAAGCGGTCATGGATCCGTTCGACCTGCCGCTGCTCAACACCCTGATCCTGCTTTGCTCGGGCACTACCGTCACTTGGGCGCACCACGCGTTGATCCACGGCGATCGTGACGGGCTCAAGAAGGGTCTGTGGCTGACGATCCTGCTCGGCATCCTGTTCAGCTTCATCCAGGCGTATGAGTACATGCATGCGCCGTTCGCCTTCGGCACCAACACCTATGGCTCGTCGTTCTACATGGCGACCGGGTTCCACGGCTTCCACGTGCTTATCGGGACGATCTTCCTGATCGTGTGCCTGGTGCGGACCTACAAGGGCCACTTCACCCCGCAGCAGCACTTCGGCTTCGAAGCGGCGGCGTGGTACTGGCACTTCGTCGACGTGGTGTGGCTGTTCCTGTTTATCGTCGTCTACGTGTGGGGTGGCTGGGGCGCGCCGATCCACTGATGCGGCCACTCAATCCGGAATCATTTGAAGGGCAGCTCGGGATCTCCGCGGCTGCCCTTTCCGGTTCGGCCTGGCGCTTTGAAGGACACGCAAGCCGATGATCCGGCGCATTCCTTTGATCCCCTCGCTCGCGGTCGCGCTGGCCGTGGCCACGATGGTATGGCTGGGATTCTGGCAGCTTCACCGCCTTCAATGGAAAGAAGAACTGCTCGCCAATTACGGGCACGCCGAAGCGATGTCTTCCGACGTACCATGGCCTCGGACGGCTGCCGAAATCGAGGGCGCGGAATACCGTCATTCGCGCATCGTCTGCGCGCGGGTGCTGTCGATAGATGCTCGCGCTGGTCGGTCGGCAAAGGGTGAGGCAGGCTGGGCGCACCAGGCGACCTGCCAGCTCGCTGACGGCGGGACGGCGAAAGTTGCGCTCGGCTGGTCGGTCGAGCCGGCTTCGCCGCGATGGGCCGGCGGCGAGGTGGCCGGTTTTATCGGGCCGGCGGGCAATGGCATCAAGCTGGTCGCGGCACCCGCGCAAGCAGGCCTGAAACAACTCGCGCCGCCGAATCCGCGCGATATTCCCAACAATCATCTTGCTTACGCGGTGCAGTGGTTCCTGTTCGCGCTCACCGCGCTGGCCATTTATGGTCTCGCGCTCAGGAAAAGGTGGCGGGAACGGGACTGAGCGTGGGCGCTCAATCAACGCAACGGTCTTCGCACGCGACTTCTCGGGCATCCCTTTTTACGTAACGAGCAGTCTTCAGGAAAGAAATTCGAAGGCCGAGGTCAAGCGCGGCTTGCTTGCCGCTGCGCCTCCGCGCGGCTAACCGCCACGAGCGATGGAATACGTCTCGACCCGCGGCAGCGCGCCACCACTCGATTTCGAAGGCGTGACGCTTGCCGGTCTGGCGAGCGACGGTGGCCTGTATCTCCCGCGCGAATGGCCGCGCTTTGCCACGGACGAGATCGCCGCGATGCGCGGCCTGCCGTATGCGGAGCTGGCGGCGAGAGTTATGCAGCCGTTTGTCGGCGACAGTCTTACGCCCGAGCGCCTGCGCGAGCTGTGCGAACAGGCATACGGCCGCTTCGCCCACGCCGCGGTCACCCCGCTGGTCCAGCTCGACGAGCGGCACTGGTTGCTCGAGCTGTTTCACGGGCCCACCCTCGCGTTCAAGGACGTGGCGCTGCAACTGCTCGGCCTGCTTTTCGAAGAATTCCTCAGCCGCGGCCACGGGCACCTGACGATCGTCGGCGCGACCAGCGGCGATACCGGCAGCGCGGCAATCGATGCAGTCGCGGGGCGCGAGGGCGTCGAGATCTTCATGCTCCACCCCAAGGGCCGGGTGAGCGACGTCCAGCGGCGCCAGATGACCAGCGTGCGCGCTCCTAACGTTCACAACGTCGCGATCGACGGGTCGTTCGACGATGCCCAGGCGATGGTGAAGCGTATGTTCGGCGATACCGAACTGACCGGCCGGTTCCGCATCGGCGCGGTCAACTCGATCAACTGGGCGCGGCTGATGGCGCAAGTGGTGTATTACTTTGCCGGCGCCATCCAGCTCGGGGCGCCCGAGCGGCGGGTGGCGTTCAGCGTGCCGACGGGTAATTTCGGCGACGTGTTCGCAGGCTATGTCGCGCACAAAATGGGGCTGCCGATCGAACGGTTGATTGTCGCCACCAACGTCAACGACATCCTTCATCGCGCGCTGACGCAAGGCGACTATTCCGCCGCGGAGATCATGCCGACGGCGGCCCCGAGTATGGACATTCAGGTCAGCTCCAATTTCGAGCGACTACTTTTCGACGTGAGCAATAGCGACGGGGCCGCGCTGGCTGAGCAGATGCGCGGGTTCGAAGCGAGCAAGGCAATGCGGCTCAGTAACGCCCAGTTTGAAGGCGTCGCAGAGCTGTTCGCCAGTGCGCGGGCCGAGCCGGCCGACATGACTGCAGCAATGCGCTGGGCGCGCGAGGCCGCGGACCAGATCGTTGACCCGCATACCGCGATCGGCCTCCACGCGGCGCGCGCGGTCGATATTGCAGCCGATGTCTCCATCGTCACCCTCGCCACCGCTCACCCGGCCAAATTCCCCGACGCGGTCGAACGCGCGACCGGCCAGCGTCCTCAGCTGCCGCCCCGCATCGGAGACCTGTTTGCGCGCGAGGAGCGGTACGACGACCTGCCCGGCGATTACGCTGCGGTGCGCCGCTACGTGGCCGAGCGCGCGACCCCGGCAGCCTGATGGCGGAACTGATCGAACAACCATTGATTCTCGCGGGCGAGGGGTGGGAGGATTACGGGCTCATCGACAGTGGCGACGGCCGCAAGCTCGAACGTTACGGGCCTTTTCGCTTTATCCGCCCCGAGGCCCAGGCGCTGTGGCCGCCCCGCCAGGCCGAGTGGCAGGCGGATGGCGAGTTCGTTCCGGGTTCCGATGAAGACGGCGGCGGTCGCTGGCAATTCGCCGGTCCTGTTCCCGGCGGTGGCTGGCCGCTGGCATGGGACGATGTCCGCTTCACTGCGCAGTGCACCCCGTTTCGCCACCTTGGGTTCTTTCCCGACATGGCGCCGGTTTGGCAATGGATGCGAGGTCAGTTGGCGGACACGCCGAATGCGCAGACGCTCAATCTGTTTGGCTACACCGGCGTCGGTACGCTCGCGCTGTCCGGCTGCGGCCCGGTCGCTCATGTCGACGCGAGCAAGAAGTCGGTCGCCCAGGCACGTGAGAATGCAACCCATTCCGCGATGGAGGATCGTCCGATCCGCTGGTTGATCGACGATGCCGCCAAGTTCGCCGCGCGCGAGGTGCGGCGCGAAAAACGTTACGACGGGATCATCCTCGATCCTCCCAAGTTCGGCCGCGGCCCGGGCGGCGAGACCTGGCGGATCGAGGAGCATTTAGCCCCGCTGGTTGCCGATTGCCGCCGCTTGCTCGATCCCGACAGTCGGTTCCTGTTCCTCACGGTGTACGCGGTTCGCATGAGCAGCCTCGCGCTGGCGGGCTTGCTCTCCGAGCTATTCACCGATCTGCCCGGCATCGTCGAGCACGGCGATCTGGCGGTGCGAGAAGAGGGCCACGGCGGACGATTGTTGCCCACCGCGATCTTTGCGCGCTGGTCCAATCCGAAAAGGTCACCCGAATGAATACCGGCCGGCTCGAAGCGTTCAGCGACGGCGTGCTCGCGATTATCATCACGATCATGGTGCTGGAACTGAAGGTGCCGCACGACCCCACGCTCGCGGCGCTTGGAAATCTGTGGCCCGTGCTATCGAGCTACGTACTGAGCTTTATCTATATCGGCATCTACTGGAACAACCATCACCACCTGATGGCCGCCGCTGATGAGGTGAGCGGCAGCATTCTGTGGGCCAATCTTCACCTGTTGTTCTGGCTATCGCTGTTGCCGTTCACGACCGGGTGGATGGGCGAAAATCATTTCGGAAAATGGCCGACGATTTTGTATGGCACCGACCTGCTCGCCTGCGCCGTGGCGTATTATCTTCTCGAGCGACGCATCATCAGCCTTCAGGGAGTGGACGGAACGCTCGCTCGCGCGCTGGGTGACGACTTCAAAGGAAAGGTGTCGCCGATTCTCTATCTAAGCGGCATCGCTTCGGCCTGGTTGATCGAAGCATGGATCGGGGTGGCTTTCTTCGTAGCAACGGCCTTGATGTGGGTCGTACCGGATCGGCGGATCGAGCGCGAGGTCGCCCACGCCGACGAAGCGGACTAGTCACTGCGGATGACCGATTCGCTGATCCTCGAAGTGGCCGATCTCGAAGTAGACGTGCTCACCGGAATTTATTCGGAAGAGACCGGTAAGCCCCAGCCGCTGCGCATCACGGTCTCGGCCCGCGTAAAGCCGGCGCACCGTTACGAGCCCGACACTCCTTTGCCGGCCAGCAAGAACTACATGGACCTCAAGTTCGCCGCGACTGAGGCATTCACCCCAGGGTTGCATTTCAAGCTGATCGAATCGGTGGCCGACCACATCTGCGATACGCTGTTCGTCGGCGACACTCGGGTCGAGGCTGTCACGGTGAAGATCGTCAAGCTGGCGATCGCCGAAGGCAACGAGAAGATCGGCATGACGCTTACCCGCGAGCGCCGCGGGTGAACCAGGCGGTACTGCGGATCGAGCGGCTGCCCGAAAGTGCGCTCGATGCGGCGACTGTGTTCCACATGGATTGGCTGCCGCGGACCCGTCATACGATAGCTGGCGGGTGCGACGCGGTGGTGATTGTCGTCCCGCCCGCGCCATATGACCATGCGGACTGGCGCCAAGCCGCAGCGCGCGATCTTGCTCGGTCGGCAGCGCCGGTGCGCGTGAATATCGTAGCGGGGGACGACGAACAGGCGATCGCCGCAACGCTCGCTTTTCTCGAAGGGGCGCCAGGAATCACTGGGCAGTACTTGCCGGTCGTACGGTCCTAGCCGCCGACCCGGCCGCGCAACTGGGCGAGCACTTCGTCTTCGCGCCTGATCAGCGCCTCGACTGCATCGCGCGTCGCGCCGATCGCATCGCGCGGGCCCGCCGCGATCGTCGTATCGACCCACAGCGTATCGAGTTCAGCCAGCGACACCGCCGCGCGGCTGCGTAAGGAATCGAGGTCGGCCAACGCGACTTGCGCGCTAGCCCAGCTGTCGCTGCCAATGCCGCCCCTAGCCGCAGCGAATCGCCGGGCGGCAGGAAGCGCGTTTGAGAACTGCGCATGGAGAGAAGTCGCGTCGCGCTGCAGGGCAGCCAATCGCGCCACCAGATCGGCGCTTGGGGCCGGTGCGGGAGAAGGCTCCGCTTCCGCGATCTCAGGCGCAAACGTGCCGCCGATCCGCTCGGCGGGACGCTGAGCCAGCGATGGATAGTCGCCATGGGTTGCGCAGGCGCCTAGCAAGGCAGCGGGGATTAGGATGGAAAGGCGCGATCGGATCACACGGCGTCCTTAGCACGGCGCGCGCGAGTGGGAAGCGCAAGCGTCCCAAAAGGCACACTGATTGCGCGCGCGGGGCGTTGACTTGGACCGACCTTTCCCTTAACGGCGCTCATCTTTCCGGGGCCCCTGTGGGTTTCCTGGTCTCGCCGTCTCGTGAAGGGCGGCCACACACATAAGTGGAAGTGAACCTTACCATGTTCGCAGTAGTGCGCACGGGCGGCAAGCAATACCGGGTTGCCGCCGGAGACAAAATCGCGGTCGAGAAGCTGGCGGGGAATGCTGGCGAAACGATCAGGCTGGGCGATGTGATGCTCGCAGGCGAGGGCGATCAAATGGCCGACGCTGCGAAAGTCATCGTTTCGGCCGAGATCATTGCCCAGGCGAAGAGCGAGAAGGTCGTTGTCTTCAAGAAGCGTCGCCGGCATAATTATCGTCGCAAGGCAGGCCATCGTCAGCAGATAACGCTGCTGCGCATCGTCGCGGTTGGCGACGACAAGTACGAGAAGACTGCGCCGAAGGTGGAGTCCGCCTCGCAGATCGAGCCCGCTCCGCAGATCGAGCCCGCTTTGGATGCCGCTGCCGTGCCGCAGGAAGTAGATGCCGTCGCCGCGCCGAAGGCAAGCAAGACGAAGGCCAAGGCACCGGCACCCGTTAAGGACACGGGCGTTGCCGGCGAAGGGCAAGTCGATGCAGCACCTGCCAAGCCCGCGAAGAAGCCGGCCGCCAAGAAGGCTGCCGCTCCCAACACCGACAGCGAATAAGAGTAGGACGAAACAATGGCACATAAAAAAGCAGGCGGTTCGTCCCGCAACGGCCGCGACTCCGCTGGCCGCCGCCTCGGCGTGAAGAAGTTTGGCAGCCAGGAAGTGATTCCGGGCAACATCATCGTGCGCCAGCGCGGGACCAAGTTCTATCCTGGCGTCGGCGTTGGGATGGGCAAGGATCACACGCTGTTCGCGCTGACCGATGGCCGCGTGCGATTCCACTCGGGCAAGCTCGGACGTAAATACGTCTCGGTCGACATGATGGCCCAAGCCGCGGAATAGATCTGACGGACCAATCTGAGGGGCCGTCCAGGGATGGCCCCCCGCCGGATTCAAATTCCGGCACTTAGAGGGAGATGGGGCCAACCTGAGAAATCAGGGGGCCGGTCTCCCTCTTGTCGTTTCTCCCTCGAACAAAAGACGCTCGCGCAGAAGTGTCGCAACGAGAGTGTCATGCGCCCCGCTTAGCGGCGGGCGCGGGCCTGGAGGAGAAGACGACGTGTTCCATCGTACGACAAGGCTGTTCCTGCGGCCTGCGTGGCCCGAGGATTGGGAGGCGGTACTCGGCGGCATTGCGGATGAGGGCGTAGTGCGTAACCTCGCGCGCGCGCCATGGCCTTACAGTCCGGACGACGCGCGCGCCTTTACCGGGCGGGATCAGGACCCCCGCAGACCAAGCTTCCTGATCATCCGTCCGGAAACCGGCCACGCAATCGGCGGCGCTGGGCTGGGCGAATATCGGGGTGAGGTCGAGCTCGGGTACTGGATAGCACGCCGATTCTGGGGCTGCGGCTATGCCACCGAAGCCGCTGGCGGGGTGATCGAGATCGCGCGCCTGCTTGGTTACCAGCGAGTGACAGCGGGACACTTCGTCGACAATCCCGCGTCCGGATCTGTGCTTCGCAAGCTCGGCTTCGTGCCCACGGGCCACACTGTTCCGCGGTACAGCTGCGCCCGGGGAAGCGACGTGCCCGCCTGCGAATACACGCTTGTCCTCGACGCGAGCGCGGAGATGCGCGCGGCCTGAACATGTAAAAGGCGCCGCTTCGGGTATCTCCGGAGCGGCGCCTTGATTGTTTGCTGGATCAAGCCGGCAGCAGCGCGTCGACGAAATCGCCCTCGTGCTTGGCGATCAACGCGCGGTCGTCGTGGTTCCACGGGTGAAAGCCTGGAAGGAAAAACGCCATCCACGGCAACGCGATTTGGCGTAAGAATCCGGGGTAGACGAGCAGATACGCCCAGATTTTCGCCTTCCACTTCCAGCCCGTCAGCCCGTCCTGCGCGAGTAGATCGATCATGTCCTTCACACGGTTTCCAATAAACCGGCGGGTCACGATAGCCATCATCAGGCTCTTGAGCTTCCACCGCCGCCAGCGGCTCCAGCCGCTCGTGGCGTGGAGCCAGGTATCGTAGGCGACCCCCTTATGCTCGATTTCTTCGACCGAATGCCAACGCCAGATATCACCGAGATCCCCCTCGGCGCCGGCGAGATGAACCGGGTCCTTCAGCAGTTGGTGGCCGAACATCGCGGTGAAATGCTCGAGCGCCATGGTCGCGGCGAGGTTGACAATCGCCGGCCGGTCCTTCGTCAGCGCGAGCATCTCACCCACACGGCGATCGATAAAGCCGATATCGTAACCGCCTGCCTCGGCCAGCTTGTTGAGCACGATATGTTCGCGAGTGTGATTGATTTCCTGCTTCACGAACGCGCGAATCTCGCTCGCCAGGCGCGGGCTTGCGCCGTCGCGAAAGGCCTTCACTGACTCGATGAAGAACGCTTCGCCGCGAGGGAACGTGGCGCTGAGCGCGTTGAACCATGCCGTGGCGATCGGATCGCCGTTCAGCCACCAGCGTTTGGGCTCGGCACCGCGCAGGAAGCGCCGGTCGCGCACGACGATCTCGAGATTGTCTGGAGTGGCGGTGGATGTCGCAAGGTTGAAGGTGGTTGGCGCGTTCAAGGGCGTCGACTCCGGTTAAACTAGTGCACGTCCAATACGACTTACTGACACTAGTGTCAATAAGGAAGCCATTGCCGGGTGGCGTTTGACGTCCTAGCAAGCACCATCGATGACGATCCGCAAGCGCCTGAGCCCTGAGGAATCGCGCACCGCCGCGCTGGTGGCGGCGCGGATCCTGCTGATTGAAACCGGGCCGCAATCGGTGACATTAAAGGCCGTAGCCGCCCGGATCGGGCGCACCCACGCCAACTTGCTCCACCATTTCGGTTCAGCTTCGGGGCTGCAGAAAGCGCTGGCCAAGCATCTGGCGGAAACCGTCTGCGAGACGATCAAGGATGCAGTGCGCGCGAGCCGCGCGGGGCTTGGGAGCCCACGCGAGGTAGTCGACCTGACGTTCGATGCGTTCGACCGGGAAGGCGCCGGCGCCCTGGCGAGCTGGATGCTGGTGAGTGGCAACGAGGACGCGCTCGACCCAATCATCGAGACGATCCATCAGCTGGTCGACGAGATTGCGCCGGGCGAAACGACGCATGAGGACAACCCGCGCCGGCTGCATGAGGATACGCTGACGCTCGTCCTACTCGCGCTCGGCGATGCACTGATGGGCCGACCGCTCGCGCGCTCGCTCGGCCTGCCCGAGACCGCAGCACGCGACCGCGCGGAGCAGTTGCTGATCAGCTCGCTCCAGCGGGCAGTCGAACCTCAGTCCCAGTAGCCCGCCTAGAACAATCCGGGCGTCTCGTGCTGCGCGGCGGTCTGCTGCTCAGGACGGAAAAGCTCGCGCTTGGGCGCCACCGACAACGCACGCTGGCCGTCCGACGATGTGATCGCCGTGCACGCCCGTCCGGCGAGGAAGTCGAGCGCGGCCTTGATCTGGCTTTCATTGGGATCGCCGAGTTGATGGGTGATATCGTCGGGGGCAGCGCACGTCTTCGGAAAGACGCTGGCAAGACCCTTGAAATAATCGCCCTGGCGGCTGGCGTTCTCCGTCCGGAAGGCGACGACGCGTATCCGGTCGTCGCACTCAGGCTTGTCGAGCGCGATCTGGCCCACTGGCTTGCCATAAGTATTGCTGCCAATCAGTGCGGTGTTGGCCCCAAGGTAAGGGATGAACGCGTTCGCCACCAATTCGCTCGCCGAGGCAGTGGCCGGTGAGCCGATAAAGGCGATCTTGGTCGCGGCGATGGCCTGCGGCTGGGCGGCAAAAGTTTTGGAGGAGTTATTTGATGACTTGCTGTCGCGGAACGTCGTGTAGCTGAACACCTGGCCGACTTTGTTGGCTGCCAGCAAGTCGCCGAACAGCTCCGCGATGCTCACCAGTCCACCGCCGTTGTAGCGCACATCGACGATCACCTCGGTGACGCCTTGCGCCTTGAAGCTGGCGAACGCGGCGCGCAAGTCAGGATCGGCGGTTTCGATGAACGTGCGCAAGTTGATGTATCCCACCATCTTGCCGCCGTCGTTGAGGATCTTCGCGCCATACCGGTTGGATACTGGGTCAAGTGCGTAATCGGTCTTGCTAAGCGTGACGTCGCTCACCACTCCGGCGCGGTTGACCCGCAGCACCCGCGCCGTGCCCACCGTCGAGGGGCCTAGTGCATTGACTACCGCCTGAGGTCCGCCGGAGGCAAGAAGCTGCGAGACAGGGACCAAGTTGCTCGAGCTTGTGCCGATGGCGATGATTTCCGCCCCGCGATCGACCCCTGCAGCGAGTGCTGCCGTGCCTTCGAAAGTCTCCAGCACGAAAACGCGATTTTGGCTTGTGTCATAACTCAGCCTGAAACCAAAACCCGCGCTGGAGCCTGAACTGAAGAACGCGTTTTCCTCCTTGATAGAGGTGATGTAAGTGAATTGTGCGTCCTTGACGTCCGTAAAGAACGGCCTGAGCAAGGCATCGATGTAAGCTTGGACGGTCGTGTAGTTCGCCTTATTGACCGTATTGTCGATCTTGTTCGGGTAGAGGAACCACTCGTCGATTACCGATTTGGCGAAATCCTGGCGCGCCGACAGCGAGCACGAAGCCGTCGTTGCGGTGGGGGCGGGCGTTACGCCGCCGCCGATCGGTCCGGGAGAACTGCTTCCGCCGCCGCCGCACGCGGCGAGTGAACCAGCAAGCGCGATTGAGAGCGAAGTGCGACCGATGCTCATCTGATTATTCCCCGAGGATCTGTGGATCAATCTCAAGCGGGTCATGCATTAACCCATCATGGACGCTTGTACGCCGGTTTCAGGTTATTTCGAGCGATTTAGAACGTAAATATCGCTCATGCCTGTCGAAAACTTGCGTTCAAGGCGAACTGGCCCTCGCCGTTGCACGATCGAGCGCCTAGACTTGACGATGGAAGAGGGCGTCTCAAGCATCCCCGTCACAGCGGGGGGTGGACCGGCGGAACCCTGTTCGACTAGCTTATTCGCATAGCCTAGCAGGAAAGGACCTAAATCATGGCTGGCAAGAACAACGCATTGCAGAAGCCGGTGAATCTGACCCCGGATCTCGAAGCGGTAGTGGGCAAGGGTCCCATCACTCGCGCGCAAGTTACTTCCAAGGTGTGGGACTACATCAAGAAGCACGGCCTGCAGGATTCGACCGACCGTCGCATGATCAATCCCGATGGCACGCTCGGCAAGGTGACTGGCAGCGAGCAGATCTCGATGTTCAAGATGACCGGTGCCGTTTCCAAGCACATGAGCTAAGCCGGTGTGCGGCGGGCGAAAGGCCAACCGGTCGCTTCGCCCGCCCACAGCGCAAGCCAGATGATCAGTGGCTGCGCCAGCAGCCGCGGGATGTGGTATCCCAGCCCGAGCCCATGATCTGCCCGCGCCATATCGAGCGTGAGATGCTGGAAGTTTGCCGGCCATACGCACAGCGCATACAGCGCGAGCCCATATCCAGCCGCTTTCCGCAACGCGAGCGACCACGGTTGAAGCAGGGCCGCGGCCCCTACCAGTTCCGCGACCCCGGTTAGCGCCACGACCGCGTCGGGTAGCGGAGCCCACGCGGGCATGATCTTTACGAACGGGCCGGGTGTCGCGAGATGAAAATATCCCGCCAACATATAGGCAATCCCCAGCAGCCAGCGCGCTGAGGTGCGGATCAAGGGCCCTCGGTCCAGACTTTGCTGTCGGGCAATGCTACCTCGCCTTCGTCTTCGCCGTCCCAGTAGTGGATCCGGTTCGCGGTAATCTGAAGCATGACCGTGCCCGGCGTGTCTATCCCTTGCGGAAACCAGCGATCGAGCGACTTGTCCCAGTGGTCCGCGAAGCGCGCCTTGTCGCGCACCACGGTGGCTTCGCCCTCGACGTGGATGAACTGCCCCGGCGCGCCGAGGACACCCTTGAGGCCCGCGCTCCCGAGGTAGGTCAGTCCGACTTTGGCATCGCGTTCGATGTCCGTGACCATTTGCCGGTCCTGATAGGTGAAGAACCATGCATCCCCGTCAAAATCGACCTCGCTGTTATTGCTCATCGGTCGCGCACCGATCGTGCCGCCGGGGGCATGTGTGGTGAGCGTGCAGAAATCGATCTGCTTCATATCTTCGGCAATGTCCGACAGCGCTTTAGTCATGCGATGTTCTCCTTCGGCCTATCAAATGTCGGCGATGATGGCGGTTCCGCATGGCGTGGAAGGCGGACCCGGATTATTGACCGGCCGATGACGATCCGCACGGGCATCGGTGGCTGGACTTACCCGGCATGGCGTGGCGGCATGTTCTATCCGCAAGGCCTCCGCCAAGCCGATGAGCAAGCCTACGCTACCCGTGCGGTGTCGGCCATCGAGATCAATGCGACCTTCTACAAGCTGCAGAAGCCCGCCAGCTTCGCCGCCTGGCGCGAGGTCGCACCGCCCGGGTTCGTCTTCAGTCTCAAGGCTTCACGGTACCTCACCAACCGCAAGGTCCTGGCGACCGCGGAAGATGCGCTGTCACGGTTTCTGGAACAGGGGTTCGTGGAACTCGGCGACAAGCTTGGCCCTATCGTCTGGCAACTCGCCGCCGCCAAGCGCTTCGAGGCGGACGATGTCGCCGCGTTTTTTGCGCTGCTTCCTCGGCGCTACGCCGGCGTCGCGCTGCGCCACGCGATCGAGGTAGGGCACGAGAGCTTTGCTTGCGCCGAGTTCGTCGCCCTCGCGCGCAAGGCGGGCATCGCGATCATCTATTCCGAAGCGGAAAACCGGTTTGCCATAGCTGATCGCACGGCCGGTTTCGCTTACCTCCGGCTCCAGGGGATGCGGAGCGACTGCGTCACTGGCTACCCGCCGGCCGAACTCGATCGCATCGGCCGCATTTGCCACGCGTGGGGCGCAGGCGAAGCGCCGCAAGACTTGCCATACGCGGGCAATTCCGCCGATAGCGTAGGCCAGACAGGCGACGTCTTCGCGATGTTGATCAACGGCGCCAAGGAGCGCGCTCCGGCGGCAGCCATCGCGCTGGCCGAACGGCTGGGAGAAATGGCATGAGATTACCGATCGCACTCGCGGCGCTTCTGCTCGCCGGCACCGCGCATGCCGCGCCAAGTCCGGAGCAAGTGGCGCAAGCTGCGCTTAGGACCACGCCCGTGTTTGACGGCCACAACGATGTGCCGGAGCAATTGCGCGAGCGCTACCGCAACATGATCGGCGATTTCGACTTCGCGGACACCACAGGCACCGCCGATGCGGCCAAGAACAAGGGGCCGATGCACACCGATCTTGCGCGCATTGCCAAAGGCCGCCTCGGGGCACAGTTCTGGTCGGTTTATGTCGATGCGGGTTTGACCGAGCAGCAGGCGGTGCAGGCGACGCTTGAACAGATCGACGTAATGAAGCGGATCATCGCGCGCCACCCCGGCCGGATGCAGTTCGTCACCAACGCCGCTGATGCTGAAAAGGCGGTGAAGGCGGGCAAGGTCGCGTCGCTGATTGGCATGGAAGGCGGACACTCGATCGGATCGAGCCTTGGGGTGCTGCGCCAGATGTACGCGCTCGGCGCGCGATACATGACACTCACGCATTCCAAGAACACTCCTTGGGCGGACAGCGCGACAGACGGTCCGGCGCACGACGGGTTGACCGATTTCGGCCGCGACGTCGTGCGCGAGATGAATCGGCTCGGGATGCTGGTCGATCTGAGCCACACCAGCGAGGCGACCATGATGGACGTGCTCGATGTTGCACGGGCGCCGGTGATCTTCAGCCACTCGGGCGCGCGTGCGGTCAACGGGCATCCACGCAATGTGCCCGATGCAGTGCTTGCCCGACTAAAGGATAACGGGGGCATCGTCATGGCGGTGGGCTTTCCCACTTTTCTCAGCGAAAAGCGCCGCCAGTGGAATGCTGACCAAGCCGCAGAGGATGCGCGCCTGAAGACTTTGTGGCTGGGCAATCCAGCAGCAGCGAAAGCCGGGCTGGAGCGATGGAACGCTGCGCATCCCGAAGTGAAAGCCACCGTAAGCGACTGGGCCGACCACATCGATCACATCAAGCAGGTTGCTGGCATCGATTCGATCGGCTTGGGCGGGGACTACGACGGAATGGACACCGGCCCGGTGGGGGCGGAAGACGTGACCGGCTATCCAGCCTTGTTCGCCGAACTTGCGCGACGCGGATACAGTCAGGCGGAACTCCAGAAAATTGCGAGCCGCAATATCGACCGGGTATTGCGCGCCGCTGAAGCTTACGCCGACGGGCACCGCTCCGACCCGCCGATTGAAAGCCCGACCGCGTTCTAGACGTCTTCCCCAGGCGATGTGGAGGGCGCCGATCGCTCGCGCTCGTGGCTCTCCAGCCGACCCAGCAAGCGGACGAAAAAGGCCGTCGACCAGCCGAGCAGGATCACCCCGAGGATGCTCTCGAGCGCTCCCAACAGACGCCAGGCATGAGCGATAGAAGCATCGTTGTAGCCGACGGTGGAATAGCTGATGGTGGAGAAATAGAGCGCGTCTTGAAACGTATCCTGAGCGCCGAGATAATCGTAAAGGAATGCGAACAGCCAGATTTCGACAAAGTGCACGAAAATGATCGCGAACACGACCACCAGCGTGAACAGTGTCCCGTGGATGCTTAGCGGTTCCATGTTGCGGATTCGCTCTGCCGCCGCTTCCCCGCGCATGGCCCGCTGCAGCGTAAACAGGCCGAGGCCGTGGATGATCACACACAGCGCGATCATGCCCATGCCAATCAAGAGTTGCAGGTTGAAGGTCGCCTCGATCACCTGTTGATTGTCGGGAAGCTGGTTCACAGGCGCGTCAACGTCGCTTGGTCCCGCTCATCGGCGAAAAACGCGTTGAGCGCTTGTGAGAAGGGGGTGCCGTTTTCAGCGGCGGTCTCGAACAGGGTCATTGAACTCCAGAACTTGGCCGCGTCGACAGACCCGAGAATGTCTTGAGCTGAACGCTTGCCCGCCCATCCGAGCATGGCCCTGGTGCAGTCGACCAGCCGAGGAGCAAGCGTCGAGTGCGAGAGATAGGCTTTCGCTTCTGCACGGTCAGCAATCGCGTAGCACACTGCCATATCGCTGCGGCCAAGGCCGGTGATTTGCGGAAACACGAACCACATCCAATGGCTACGCTTGTGACCGGCTTCCAGCTCCTTGAGCGCACGCCAGTAGACTTCGCCGCTCTGTGCCAAGACGAAGCGTTCAAGCCCTGATCGCATCGAATTGAGCGCGCAAAGGCTCAGTCGTCAGACTTCTTGTCGGGCAGCCCCGAGCGCTTGGTGTGGGCGAACTCCTCGAGCTCTTTCTCGCTCATAGACTTGTACATGCCCTTTGATGCGCCCTGTAGCTCGCCGACTTGGGAATCGCCGCGCTTGGCCGAAAGGGCAGCACCGGCAGCCTTCTGCTGGGCCTTGGATTGGGCAGGCATGCGTTCGTCTCCTGTGGTTCGCGTCCAGTCCCGAGCCCAATTCGGTCTACAAACGCCGTCTTTTTGTTGGAGCTTGCGGATCGCGTTGGTGCCGTTTCACTGTTAGCGGGCGTCATCCTTGCTGAGAGCGGCGCTGGCGACGTGTTACTCGGCATCGATGCGCGGATCGCCCGCAGGCGCGTCGCCAGGAGTGCTTTGGGCGTCAGGGTGTGGGAGAGGGGGCGTGGACCCGGAGGTTTCGGCGCCACTCGTCTCGGGCGCTGGCATGATAGGTTCACCCTCGGCAGCCACGCCCATCTTTTGCTCGGTTATCTGACGACCGATATTTTGATGACTGTCCTTTTCGTCCTGGCTGAACGCACCGCTCATCACGATGATCGCGAACGCAACGATTATGAGCACGAGGCCGATCAGGAGGACCCATCGAACTACCCCTTCGCGTGATCCTGCGCTCACCTCGGTGGTGCTGGTGTGCACCTCGTCGCCCCGCTGGTCCATCGTCTGGCTCCCTTTTCTCGTTGCCCCTTCTACGTTTCCCAGCGCGAGCGGTTCCTAATCACGCAGCAGCTCGTTGATGCCAGTCTTGGCGCGGGTCTGCGCATCGACCGTCTTGACGATAACCGCGCAATAGAGGCTGGGCCCGGTGCTGCCGTCAGGGAGGGGCTTTCCGGGCAGGGCGCCGGGCACCACTACCGCATAAGGGGGCACTTTGCCCATATGGATCTCGCCGGTTGTCCGGTCGACAATCTTGGTTGATGCGCCCAGATAGACGCCCATCGACAGGACCGCGCCCTCGCCCACGCGGACTCCTTCGGCTACTTCCGAGCGCGCGCCGATGAACGCCCCGTCGCCGATGATGACCGGATCGGCCTGCAGCGGTTCGAGTACGCCACCGATCCCCGCGCCGCCCGAAATGTGTACTCCGGCGCCGATCTGCGCGCAGCTGCCGACAGTCGCCCAGGTGTCGATCATCGCGTTTTCACCGACATAGGCGCCGATGTTGACAAAGCTTGGCATCAGCACAGCGCCGCGACCGATATGCGCGCCGCGGCGGACCACGGCACCCGGCACCACCCGGAAGCCGGCATCGCGAAAGCGGTTTTCGCCCCAGCCGGTGAATTTAGAGGGCACCTTGTCGAACGCGGGCGCACCCGCGCTGCCGTATTCGACCAGCGCGTTATCGTTCAGCCGGAAACTTAACAGCACGGCTTTCTTGAGCCACTGGTTCACCCGCCAGCCGCCATCGCCGTCGGGCTCGGCCGCCCGGGCGCGGCCTGCGTCGAGCAGTTCCAGCGCCGCTTCGACCGAGCGGCGCACGTCGCTGCTTGCTGGAGTAACCCCGGCGCGGTCTTCCCAGGCCTGGTCGATGGCGGCGGCAAGGTCGGTGGACATGGCAAGCTCCCGGTCAGTCGATCGGCGCTACCCTTGCCAATACTGCCGGGCAAGCGGACATTGGCCAGGGCTGACTTACGCACGGGGTGGTCCCGAACGGGGTGTTCAGGCGCGCTTTATACTTTGGCGCGTATCAACGGACCCAACATTCGGGGACGCACCGCTTATGACGTTACGCTTTGCCCGCTCTCGGCGGTTGGACCTTGGCTGCGCGCTCGGCGCGATGGCTTTGCTATCGGGCTGCGGCGGGGGCGGCGGCGGGGGTGGGGGTGGCGGTGTCATCAGCACGCCGGGCCCGGCACCCGCTCCGACCCCATCGCCTGCGCCTGCGCCTGCGCCGACCCCATCGCCGACATCGAGCCCCGCGGCAAGCTTCGACACGGCCGAATTCCGGCGATCGGACGGGCCAGCCTTCCACAACGCGACCTCTGCCTGGACTCAGGGCGTGACCGGCCAGGGTTCGAAAATCGCGGTGATCGACACCGGTATCGACACCGACAATCCCGAATTCACCGGGCGGATAGATCCCGCTAGCGCCGACGTAGCCGGCAATGGGACGGTCGAGGCCAAGGACAGTCACGGTACTCAGGTCGCGTTGATCGCAGCGGCGGCCCGCAACAATACCGGTATCGTTGGGATCGCCTATGGCGCCACGATCACGGCGTTTCGCGCCGACCGGCCGGGCAGTTGCGCCAATACCAGCACGGGCGCCGACGGGTGCGTGTTCGACGACCGCGACATCGCCACCGGAATCAACCGCGCGGTTACCGCCGGCGTGACCGTCATCAACCTGAGCCTGGGTGGCGACGCGCCGAGCAACGGGCTGCTCGATGCAGTCCGCCGGGCCAGCGCGGCTGGCGTGGTGATCATCGTTTCGGCCGGCAACGAGGGCGACGGCAGCGACCCCGATGTCGATCCCAATCAGCCCAATCCGTTCGCCGCTGGCGTGCGCAATGCCGGTGGCGCGAATGTCATCATCGCCGGCTCGGTCAACAAATCGAGCCAGTTTTCTGCCTTTAGCAACCGCGCGGGCGCACAGGCGCAGTTTTTCCTTTCCGCGCTCGGCGAGCGCGTGTGCTGCGTTTATGAAAACGGTGTGCTGAAGGTGGATACCGACGCCAGCGGCTCGTTTGTCACGCTGGTTTCCGGCACCAGTTTCTCCGCCCCGCAGATTTCAGGCGCGGTGGCGTTGCTCAAGCAGGCGTTTCCCAACCTGACGGGCGCGCAATTGGTTGATATTCTGCTGGCCAGCGCGCGGGATGCCGGCGCTTCGGGAACCGATGCAACCTATGGTCGCGGGATTCTCGATATCGCGGCGGCCTTCGCGCCACGCGGCGCGTCGACTCTAGCCGGCAGCACTACCCGCGTTGCGCTTGGCGATCATACGGCCATCTCGTCGGGGCCGATGGGTGATGCCTTTGGTCAAGCGCCGCTGCGGGCGGTGGTGCTCGACAGTTACCAGCGGGCCTACAGCTATGACATCGCACAGGGCCTCCAGCGCGCCAGCGTTCAAGCCAAGCTGCTTGGCGCGGTCGATGCCGGTACACGGCAGGTCGGCGGCGGCGGGCCCGCGCTGGCGATGGCGTTTACGCTGACCGATGGTTCGCGCGGGCAATCGAGCTGGATCGCGCCTCTGCGCCTGACGGCCGAAGACGCGCGAGCCGCACGCGTGCTCGCGGGGCGGGTCGCGCTCAAGCTCGCGCCCGGTCAACAGATCGGTTTCGCCTTCAAGGAGCGGGCCGATGGCCTCGTCGCGCAGTTGCAGGGACAGGACCGCCCTGCGTTCCTGATCGCCGGCGACGCGCGCGGCGACAGCGGGTTCGCCGAAGGCGGCGACGTTTCTGTGGCCTATCGCCGCCAGCTTGGTTCCTGGGGGCTCACCGCCAGCAGCGAACAGGGCAAGGCGTGGCTTGGCAATTTACGGGTCGAAGACGGACAGTTGGAACGCTCGCGAGAATCGCGCCGGCTCAACGCATTCTCGCTCGCGGCCGACCGCAAGTTCGGAAAACTCGAGACCTCGGCCAGCGTCACTTGGCTTGGCGAGCACGGCACCGTGCTCGGCGCCTATTTCAGCGATGCATTCGGCAAGGGCGGGGCAAATACGCTGTTCCTTGACGCCAGTGGCGGTTGGCGACTGGGCGAAAAGTGGCGATTGGGCGGCGCGTTTCGCCACGGTTGGACACGCCCGGACCGCGCCGGGTTGATTGGCGCGGGTTCGGAATTTGTCAGCCGCGGCTGGTCGGCCGATCTAACCCGTCAAGGCGTGTTCGGACGGCTTGACAGCCTGGGCTTGCGCATATCCCAGCCGCTGCGCGTCGAGCGCGGCGGGCTCAACCTGACTTTGCCGGTCGGCTACGACTATGGCACTCTGGCGACAACGTACGGAACGCGTACGCTGTCGCTGACGCCGCAAGGGCGCGAGCTGGACGGCGAATTGGCCTGGCACGGTTTGCTGATGGGCGGCGACGCCTCGGCCAGCCTGTTCTACCGCGCCGATCCCGGCCACGTTGCCAGCTTGCCCGACGACCAGGGCGTCGCGGTCAAATGGGCAAAACGCTTCTGAGCTAGCGCGCGCCGGCTTTCACCGCGAATTCCCACGCCTTGTCCGCGAGCGGCCCGACCCTCTCCGACTGCGCCTTGGCGTGAGCGGAACTGGCGGTCCCGTCGATCACGCGCTTCTTGATTCCTTGCAGGATGCCCGCGAGGCGGAAGAAATTATAGGCGAAGAACCAGTTCATGTCAGGCACCTGGGTGCGTGCCGTCGCCGCGCAGTAGCGTTCTACGAGCTCCTCGAGCTCAGGAATGCCAAGCGCCTTGCGGTCGAGGTCCATTACCCCTGATCGGCCACCGTTCTCGGTGACGTACATCATGCACAAATAGGTGAAATCCGCCATCGGATCGCCGAGCGTCGATAACTCCCAGTCAAGCACTGCGAGGACCTCGGCGCGATCTTTTGCCAGGATCATGTTGTCGATCCGGTAATCGCCGTGCACCACGCTCGTTCGGGTCTGCTCGGGCAAAGTCGCGGGCAGGTACTCGATCAGCTTTTCCATCGACGGCAGATGGTCAGTCTCGGACAACCGATACTGCTTCGTCCAGCGGTCGACCTGGCGGCCGAAATAGTTGCCCGGCTTGCCGAATTCCTCCAGGCCCGCCTCGGCAAGATCAACGTTATGCAACTGCGCGAGCGTGTCGGTCATCTCGAAATAGACCGCGCGACGATCCTCGGGCGAGGCACCGGGCATCGCACCGTCCCAGATCGTCCGCCCGTCGACCATGCCCATCACATAGAACCATGATCCGACAACCGCATCGTCGGTGCACAGGCCGTATTGCCGCGCGACCGGAAAGCCGACCTCGTGCAGGCCCGACTGAACGCGGAATTCGCGGTCGACCGCGTGGGCGCTGGGCAGCAGCTTGCCAAACGGCTTGCGGCGCAGGACATAATTGCCGCTCGGACTCGACAGCTTGTAGGTTGGGTTCGACTGCCCGCCCTTGAACTTGCCCTGGGTAAGCGGCCCGCGGAACCCTTCGACGTTGGCCTCCATCCAACCCGTCAGCCGACCCACGTCGAGCCGATCAGCTTCGCTCGGCTCGACCGTGCCGGTGAAGGCTGCTTGCGCGTCGGTGATAGCGGGCGCTTCGCTCATTGATCGAACACGATCACGCTGCGCCCGCTGTCGGCCTGCTTCATCTTTTCGAAGCCCTCGTTGACCGCGCTTAACGGGATGCGCTCGGCGACGATGGTGTCGAGATCGAGCAGACCGCGCATGTAAAAATCGACCAAGCGGGGGAGGTCGACCGGGAAGCGGTTCATTCCCATGATCGCTCCCTGCAGCTTTTTACCCGACAGCAGATCGAGCGCGCCGAGCCCGACCTTGCAGTCCAGTGGCATCATGCCGAGAATCGTTGCGGTGCCGCCTCGGCGCAGGATCTTGCACGCCAGCTCTGCCGAAGCCGGTCGGCCGACCGCTTCGATAGCGTGATCCACCCCGCCTTTGGTCAGCGCGATTACCTGCTGCGCTGCGTCCTCAGCCAGCGCGTCGACCAGGTCTGTCGCACCCAGCGCTTTGGCGAGCTCACGTTTGGCCGGAACGGGGTCGCAAGCGATAATCCGCCCCGCACCGGCGATCTTGGCGGCGTTGACCGCCGCCAGGCCCACACCGCCGCACCCGATGACCGCGACGGTTTCGCCCGGAACGAGCTTGCAGGCGTTGAATACGGCGCCCGCGCCGGTGGTCACCGCGCAACCGATCACGGCCGCGCGATCGAGCGGCATCTCGGGATCGATCCGCACGCAAGCGTGCTCGTGGATCAGCATCTGCTCGGCAAAAGCGGACAAGTTGAGCATCTGGTTGACAATGCTGCCGTCGGGCCGGGTGAGCCGAGGCGCCTCGCCTGCCGCCCGGCGGGTCTCGGCGCCCAGGCACAGCGCCATGCGGCCGGTTACGCAAAACTCGCAATGGCCGCAGAAGGCCGACAGGCACGAGACCACGTGGTCTCCCGGTTTAACCGTGCGCACTTCGCTGCCCACAGCCTCGACCACGCCGGCGGCCTCGTGCCCCGGTACGGCCGGAAGCGCATGCGGATAGCTGCCTTCGATGAAGTGCAGGTCCGAATGGCACAACCCGCAGGCCGCGGTGCGGATGAGCACCTCATGCGGACCGGGCTTCGAAATCGAGATATCCTCGATCACGAGCGGCTGCTTAGGCTGGATGAGAAGGGCGGCTTTCACAGATTATGCTCCAGTTTTCGTCTGATTCGAGCGCAGTCGAAACCCAATCGCTAAAGGGTCGCAACCGCGCTCGATACGAACCGACGTTTTCCTCTAGTCTAACGGCTTACCCCTACATCGCCCGAACTGAACCCGCCGGCATCGTTGCCGATGTTCGGCGCATGGCGAGCAAATTCGATGCGAGCGATTGCACGGGAATGAACTTCGTCGGGTCCGTCGGCGAGCCGCAGCGTGCGCTGGTGGGCGTACGCATTGGCAAGACCGAAATCGTCCGAGACACCGCCCGCGCCGTGCGCCTGGATCGCGTCATCGATGATCCGCAACGCCATGTTGGGAGCCTGGACCTTGATCATGGCGATTTCCTGCGCCGCGGCCTTGTTGCCGACCTTGTCCATCATGTCGGCCGCCTTGAGGCAGAGCAGGCGTGTCATGTCGATGTCGATCCGGGCGCGCGCGACGCGTTCTTCCCACACCGAATGCTGGTAGATCGGCTTGCCGAACGCCACCCGGGTCTGGAGGCGCAGGCACATTTTAGCCAGTGCTTCTTCGGCGACACCGATCGTGCGCATGCAGTGATGGATGCGGCCCGGTCCGAGGCGGCCCTGGGCGATTTCGAACCCGCGACCTTCGCCCAGCAGAATGTTCTCGACCGGCACGCGGACGTCCTTGAGCACAATCTCCATGTGGCCATGCGGCGAATCATCATAGCCGAACACCGGCAGGAAGCGCTCGATGTGCACTCCCTCGGCATCGAGCGGGACGATGATTTGCGATTGCTGCTGGTGGCGCTTGGCCTCGAAATCGGTCTTGCCCATGCAAATGGCGACCTTGCAGCGCGGATCGCCCGCGCCGCTCGACCACCACTTGGTGCCATTGATCACGTAGTGATCACCGTCGCGGACCATGCGCGTTTCGATGTTGGTCGCGTCGGACGATGCAACCTGCGGTTCGGTCATCAGAAAAGCGCTGCGAATCTCGCCGTTCATCAGCGGCTCGAGCCAGTCGTCCTTCTGCTGGCGCGTTCCGTAACGATGGAACACTTCCATGTTGCCGGTGTCGGGCGCCGAGCAGTTGAACACTTCGCTTGCCCAGCCGACGCGCCCCATCTCCTCGGCGCAGAGCGCATATTCGAGGTTGGTCAGGCCGGGGCCGTCGAATTCGAAGGTGTCTTCGACATGGGCCCGGCCGGCCTGCGGGGGCATGAACAGGTTCCAGATCCCCTGCGCCTTGGCGCGAGCTTTTTCCTCTTCGACTACCGGATTGACGCCCCAACGGTCCTTCTCATGTGCTGCGCGGTATTCGTTGGTGCGCGGGCGGACGTGGCTGTCGATGAAATGGCGGACGCGATCGCGCCAATGGCGCTGCCGTTCAGTCGGTTCGAAGTCCATCTCGTTTGTCCTCTCGCTATCCGTTTCAATTCGAGACCGTGGCAGAGCCGCGTCGCCCCGCCAAGACCAGTTTTTCTTGTTTCAGGGATGATGTCCGATTGCGTCCGGGTCGGCGCGCGCGGCCTCGTCGAGCAAGGCCAGACGCGCTTGGTGCCCCTCGCGGGTAATGGGGAAACGGCGGACGATCAGCACCAGCAGGATCGCGAACGCGAAAACGCACGCGGCATAAGCGAGCGTGAGCGTATCGACCACGTCCGCCGATACTTCTCCCGGCTTGGCGCCGTTGGGCATTCCCGACAGGCTCAGGAGAAACCCGGTGATGAAAATGCCGACGCCCGTCGAGCATTTCGCGGCAAAGAACGCGCCTGCGGCAAAGGTCCCTTCGGATCGCCGCCCGGTCTGTTCCTGCGAAGCTTCGACCACGTCCGCGACCATCGAGGACAAGGCAATCGAGGTGATCACGCTGAACAAGTTGGAAAAGAACGTGAAGGCGAACATCATTGTCAGGGAAGGGGTGGTGCCATCTGCCCACCAAAACCCGAAATGGCGCAATATCAAAGGCGTAACCCAGAAGACCATGCCCAAAAGCGCGGTGAACATCGCGGTATCGCGCTTGCCGAAGCGCGCTTGCAACGGACCGACGAGCAAGAAACTGCCGACCACGCTGCAGAACAGCATCAGCGGGTAAAGTTGCAGCGCAAGCGGGGGGAAGCGCCATACGAACAGATACAGGTAGTTCGAGATCGAGAAAGTGATCCCCTGGCTCGTGATCGCCGCCGCGATGGCGAACATCAAAACGACGAACGCAGGATGCGACAGGCTTTCGCGGATTTCGCCGAACGCGCCGCGGATACCTGCGCGGGCCGGTGGCTTCACCTCGGGCCGATGGCCGACCCATTTGTGCTGGCCCCAGGCCGACAGCAGCACGGTACCGACCATCAGCATCGCGCCGGCAATGCCATAGTGGTGGTAGCCCTCGCGCGCGAGCATCGCATTGGGAAGAAAGACGCCGTACGCGAGCAGCAGCATCAACAAGCCGCCGCCCCACGCAAACAAGTAGCGCAAGCGGGTGAGCCGGGTGCGCTCGTCGTAGTCGCGAGTTATCTCCGCCACGAGTGCAGCCGAGGGGACTTCGCAGAATGCGACCGACGCACGCACCGCGATCGCCGAGGCGAGCAGCACAGGAAAGCTTGCCGCCCCGACGGGAGACCACAACAACACCCAGAACAGCCCGAGGAAGATCGGCGCGATGTAAAGATACGGAAGGCGCCTGCCCCACCGCGTGCTCGTCCGGTCGCTGATGTGTCCGACAACCGGATCGATCAGCCCGTCGAACACCAGCGCGATCAGCAACGCCAGGCTGACGAGCCGCGCGTCCATTCCCAGGACCTGGTTGTAAAACAGCAGCAGGAAGGTCGAAAAACCGTTGTCCTTGATCCCGTACGCGACGCTGCCGAGCCCGTTGGCGATCGCCAGGCGGGTGGGTACCCGGCCTTGGATCGGGGTCATGTCTGCCGCATCGCTCGCGCTCACGCACGGGCCCCGGCAGCCTGGCCCTCGAAGTTGGCGAGCGATTCGAGCATTCCCGGTGTCTCCGGATCCCAGCTGGCACGCTGGCCGATCGTCAGCCCGCCATCGACCAATAGCGAGGTGCCGGTGACGAACCCCGCGGCATCGCTGGCAAGGAACGCGCACGCTTCGGCGATATCGCGCGGCTGGCCGCCGCGGCGTACTGGTTGCGCATTTGCACTCATTTGCGCGATCATCGACTTGGCAATGTGCTTGGTTTCGTCCGGCACCTCGAGCGCGGCGGTGAAGATGTTGGTGTTGATGAAGCCAGGCAAAATCGCGTTCACGCGGATGCCGAACTGCGCCAAGTCCGCCGCAGCGACCTTGGTCAGGTGGAGCACGCCGGCCTTCGCTACCGCATAGGCGGTCGGCGAATAGCCGGATCCCGTCGCGGCGACGCTGGCGGTATTGACGATCGCCGCATCGGGCCGGTTCTGCATGTGCGGCACGGCATAGCGAATGCCGAATGCGACCGAGCGCAGCAACAGGTCCATCGTCCGGTCCCAATCGGCAGGCTCGATCTCGTGGATTTTTTCCCGCGCACCGCCCGCGCCGGCATTGTTGAACACCACGTCGATGCCGCCGGTCTCGGTTCCCGCGCGGTCCATCAGCGCCTTGATCGCGTCCGTCGAGCAGACATCGCAATGCTGAAAGCGGATGTCGCCGGCCCCTTCGCCGACGAGCGCCGAGACGCCCGCCTCGTCGATGTCCGCTGCGTAAACGATTGCGCCTTCGCGCGCGAACAGGCGCGCGCTTTCCGCGCCGATACCCGATGCCGCGCCGGTCACGACGACTGTCTTGCCTGAGAATCGCATGGTCTCTCCCGACCCTTTTGGTTTCACGGTAGGTTAGGCAGATGGACTGCTTCGTCAACGGTAGTTGGCGTTCCGTTACGGCATCCTCGTAGATGCGGTATGGCCCAAATCCGCCCTTGCCCCGATGCGTGAATCGGCCTTACGTGTGCGTCAACGAGAGGAGACTGCTTTCATGGCCGATCTGGACGCCTTCCGCAGCGAAACCCGCGCGTGGCTTGAGACAAATTGCCCCGCCGAGATGCGACAGCCCGTGCGCGACGAAGATGACGCCTATTGGGGCGGCAGAAACGCGACCTTCAAGAGCGAAGCGCAAAAGTCCTGGTTCGAAGCGTGCCGGGACAAGGGATATACCGTCCCGGCCTGGCCCAAGGAATACGGCGGCGCCGGCCTTTCCCCTGCTGAAGCCAAGATCCTCCGCGAGGAAATGTCGCGCATCGGCGCGCGTCCCCCGCTGTCGAGCTTCGGCATCTGGATGCTCGGCCCGGCGCTGCTGCACTTCGGCACCGAGGAGCAGAAGAAGTTCTTCCTCAACCAGATCGCCCGCGGCGAAATCCGCTGGTGCCAGGGCTATTCCGAACCCGGCTCGGGCTCGGACCTCGTCAGCTTGCAGACCTTCGGCGAGGACAAGGGCGATCACTGGATCGTCAACGGCAGCAAGATCTGGACCAGCTACGCCGACAAGGCCGACTGGATCTTCTGTCTCGTCCGCACCGACAAGGCGAACAAGTACCAGGGCATCACTTTCATGCTCTACGACATGGCCACGCCCGGCGTGTCGACCAAGCCGATCCTGCTGATCAGCGGCAACAGCCCGTTCTGCGAGACCTTCTTCGACGACGTGAAAGTGCCCAAGTCCTATGGCGAGGGCATCCCGGCGTATGTCGGCGAAATCAACCGCGGGTGGGACGTCGCCAAGTATCTGCTCGGCCATGAGCGCGAGATGATCTCGGGCGCCGACAGCTCCGAACGCGGCGCCGGCATTGGCGGCATGCTGACGCGCCAGGCGGGCGGCGAACTCGACCCAGTGCTGCGTGCAGAGTTGGCGATGTTCGATGTCGACGCGCTGGCGTTCAGCGCGATGGGCGAGAAGTTCCTCGACGAGGTCAAGGTCGGCAAGTCGCACCCTGCGTATTCCAACATGATGAAATACGCCGGGACCGAGCTCAACAAGCGGCGGCACGAGCTGGTCATGTCGGCCGGCGGATCGACTGCGCTCGAATGGGACAGCGAGGAGACCCGCGGCGGGGCCGCTCCGCGCGGCTGGCTGCGGACCAAGGCCAACTCGATCGAAGGCGGCACCAGCGAAGTCATGCTCGGCGTCGTCGCCAAGCGCATTCTCGAACTCCCGGGGGCCTGATCCGATGCCGCTGTACCATAACGACGACCAGGCGATGCTTGCCGAGACCGCCCAGCAATTCATGGGCGAGGAAGGCGCGATTGCCAAGCAACTGCGCAAGTGGCGCGACCAGGAATGCAAGGACGGGTTTGGCCACGATCTGTGGAAGCAGATGGCCGAAATGGGCTTCACCGGCATTATCGTGCCCGAGGCCGACGGCGGGCTCGGCATGGGCCACGTCGAAGCTGGCATCGTGCTCGAAGAGATCGGCCGCAACCTCACGCCTTCGCCCTTCCTGACCAGTTCGATCATGGCAGCGACCGCGCTGGCCGCGGCGGGTGACGAAGCGCGGGGCCGCTGGCTGCCGGGTCTGGTCTCGGGCGAGAGCGTTTTCGCGGTCGCGATCGACGAAGGCGCCAAGCACCGGCCCGAGCGCATCAAGACTAAGGCAGAGCGTTCGGGCAACGGGTTCAAGCTGTCGGGCAAGAAGGACTTCGTGGTCCACGGTGCGAGCGCCGACATGCTGATCGTCGCGGCGCGCACATCGGGAGCCGACGACGACGAGCAGGGCGTGACGCTGTTCGCGGTGCCCAAGGATGCGGCGGGGCTCGGCCATAACTCGGTGCGGCTGGTCGACAGTTCGATGGCCAGCCACCTGACGCTCGACAATGTCGAACTCGACGGCGACGCGGTCATCGGTGAAGTCGACGGCGGGCGCGAGGTGCTCGGGCGGATGCTCGATGCCGGGCGCGTCGGTGCGGCGGCCGAGGGCGTCGGCGTCGCGCGCGGGGCGATGGACCGCACGATCGACTACCTCAAGCAGCGCAAGCAGTTCGGCAAGCTGATTGGCGAGTTCCAGGCGCTCCAGCACCGCGCCGCGCATCTCTATTCCGAAGTCGAGATCGCCCGCGCGGTGGTCATCAAGGCGCAGCAACTGCTCGATGCCGGGGCGGATAACGCCTCGCTGATGGCCTCGGTCGCCAAGGCCAAGGTCGGCAAGGCAGCCGGTCTCGCGGTCAAGGAAGGCGTGCAGATGCACGGCGGCATCGGCATGACCGACGAATACGACATCGGCCTGTACATGAAGCGCGATCGCGCGCTCGCCGAATTCATGGGCGACGTCTATTACCACGCCGACCGCGTCGCGCGGCTGAGCGGCTACTGATCGCAGGAGATGACAATGACCCTCGAAGACCTGTTCAGCCTCAAGGGCCGCACCGCGCTCGTCACCGGCGGCAGCCGCGGGATCGGCAAGATGATCGTCGAGGGCTTCCTCGCCGCCGGCATCGACCGGGTGTACATCACGGCGCGCAAGATCAACGAGATCGAGGACACGTGCGCGGAACTCGGTGACAAGGTCATCGGCATCCAGGGCGACGTTTCGACGATGAGCGGCATCGAAGCGCTGGTCGAGGAACTGTCGAGCCGCGAAAGCAAGCTCGACATCCTGGTCAACAACGCGGGCACCGCGTGGGGCGCGGACTACCTCGATTTCCCCGAGGCCGGGTGGGACAAGGTGATGGAGCTCAACGTCAAGACGCCGTTCTTCCTTACGCAGAAGCTGCACGCGTTGCTCACCGCGGCGGCAAGCCAGGGGCAGCCGGGTAAGGTGATCAACATCGCCAGCGTCGATGGCCTGCGGATCAATCCGTGGGAGACGTACAGCTACCAGGCCTCCAAAGCCGCGCTGATCCACCTCACCCGGCGGATGGCTGCGCGGCTGGTCAAGGACCATGTTTACGTCACCGCGATCGCACCTGGCGCGTTCCCCTCGAGCATGAACAAGGCCGCGCGCGATCACGAGGAGCGCTCTGCCGCGGGCATCCCCAACAAGCGCGTCGGCGACAAGTTCGACATGGGTGGCAGCGCGGTTTATCTCGCCAGCCGGGCGGGCGACTACACCATCGGCGAGACGCTGACCGTCGACGGCGGCATCGTCAACGCGCACCTGCCGAGCCATTTCGCCGAGCCGGCTTGAGGTCGGTAAGGCAGGCCGGTGGACCGCCGACCGGGGCCGATAAAATAACTCCGCGCTCACCCTCCGGGGCCGTTCCAGGCATCGCGATCGTCACCCGCGCCGAGCCGCCGCAGGAGGCGGAAAAGCGTTGAATTGTCAGCCTTTCTCCTGATCGTGACCACGCGTCCGCGAAAGATGACCGGCTGAACCAGGCCGGCTTCGAGGCGGCCTGCCAGCATCGAATTCGTGACTTTCCGATAATCGGGCTTTCGCCGCTCGTGCGGTCCCGATCCCGGCGGAGCGAGCACCCGGTCCCACGCCGCCGCAAAGCTTTCCGCGCCCTCACGCAAGCGCAGGCGATGCGCGCTCTCGCGCGTCATCCCCACCGCGCGCGCGGCGGCGGTGATCGATCCGGTGAAATAGAGCTGCGCCAGAAACGCGCACTGCCGCTCGACGCTCCACCCATCACGCCGCGCGCGCGTGATCACGGGATGGAAATACCCCGGCCGCCGCCGGACCAGATGCGCGGGACGCTTCGCCATCGGCGAGGGTAATGCAGATCCGCGCGCTGTAGGAAAGTCGTTTTGCCCGATCTTGCGCGGGTGAAGTTTTGTCGCCGGCGCTCGGCCGTCATCTGACGACCGGTTCCGGGTCGATCAGCGTCAGGCGCGAAGGACCGAGTATTGGGTGGAAAGCGGATCTTCGTCTCGATCCTCAGCGGTGGCAGTTGTGCAGCGCTCGTCGGGAGACGTCCACATGGAGACGAGCATGACCTGCGAATTCATGTGCGTCCTCCAACGAACTGGATCCTCAGCGTTAGGGTAGCCCACCCGACTACTCGCTGTGGATGACTTGGCAGGGAAGGAAAGGTATTTGCCTGAGGCCTCCAGTCACGAATGGCGATCTGCGGTCGAGACCAGCGCATTGACGGACGGTCCCAGCTACCTCCGAACACGTCTGCGTCAATGCGACATTCTCGTTTGGTCGGGCAAGGCCCGCTTCTCCTTGGAGGCCAGGAAGCACGCCTACAGGGTTAGCGCCGCTGACCCTCCCGTCTCTATTTGCATCACCGTAGAAGGGGCCTGTCTCGCCGACCACGAGGTTCCGAGCCTCCTCTGCAGCTTCGTGCGCGACATCTATTGACGAAGCTTCCTCCCAACGAGTGACTGCTTGGTTCAACCGCATCAATCGGTCCCCTAGATTCTCGCTGGCGGTCAGCCTCAAGATCGATGCAGTTGAGACCGGTTTAACCTCGGCGCCTGACGCTTCCATTGGCGTCCCTGTCTCGTGCGAGCCGCACGACGCTAGAGTCACCGCGCCTAACAACGCACATGCGATACCGCAGGCCTTCAGCAGGCGTTCCTCCCTTCTGTTGGCACTACAAGACATACGACTTGAGTCTTTCTTGGTCCTCAGATGAGGGATTGAGCGCCTTATGACTTAATCTTTTTACCGCGAGGTGACGCGGGGATGCCTTACCGAGCAGTTCGGCCGCTACGAGGCTCTGATGCCAAGTCTGATCACGCGCGTCTTCAATCGGTCACCGAATTAACTCGCACGGCAAAATTGTAGTAGGCCCAACCGGCTACCAAGCCGAACATCGCATGTGCAAAGATCGATATCCAATTGCGGGCCATTGCGAACCACGGCCAAATCGCGGTAAATCCGTAGAAGTTCACGACGTAAATCAGCACGCCGAACACCGCCGCCGGCGAAGATTGATGCGCCGAGGCCGAGGCGCCAAGCCGAGATAATCCAGCCCAAGACGGCTGCAAGAATGATCGAAAGCGCCGCGTGGATCATCATCGCGAGCAATCACTGGCACCAATCGCAAACGTTGCTGGCGGGCGGAAGGACCTCTTTGCCAAGAGCCATGCAGCAGCAATCATCCGTGGTGGTCCCCACAAGCTGCCGCCGCCGACCGTTGCCACTAGCACCATCTCCAACATCATGAAGACTACGGCTGCGATGAGACCGGCCCAGATGGCTGCCGTCCAATTAATTCGATGCATCGACGGCTTCCTATTGCGTAAGATGTCACGCACCAAACGAACGAACGAACCTGCGGCGTGTTCGTTTCCGCTTTGGGTCGCTAGCCGACAGTCCGCTTTCGGCGCTAAAAGTGCGCAGTCGGGCGGAAGGAGCGGAACCTCACCCCATCATCCCGCGCACGAAATCGATGAGCCCGGTCTGCCGCCGGCGCTTCATGCGCTCGGCGTGGAGGATCTCGCTCACTTTGGCGAAGCAGCTGTCGACGTGGTCGTTGATCACGACGTAGTCGTAGGCGTCCCAGTGGCTGATTTCCGCACGGGCGCGGTCCATGCGGGCATCGATCACCTTGGCGCTATCCTGCGCGCGTCCCTCCAGGCGGCGGCGCAGTTCCTCGATGCTCGGCGGGAGGATGAATACCGCGACGACGTCCTGCTTGTCCTTCTGGATCAACTGCTGGGTGCCCTGCCAGTCGATGTCGAACAGACAATCCTGACCTTCCTTGAGGCCGCTGCGGATATGGCCCTTGGGCGTGCCGTAGCGGTGGCCGAAGACATGTGCCCATTCGTAGAAATCGTCTTCGTCGACCATGCGGTCGAATTCGGCATCGTCCACGAAGTGGTAGTGGACCCCGTCGACCTCGCCCGGACGAGGCTTGCGGGTGGTGACCGAAACCGACAGCTTGATCGCGTGATCCGCGGCCAGCAGCATACGCGAAATGGTCGTCTTACCCGCGCCCGAAGGGGAGGAGAGGACGAACATCAGACCACGCCGCTTGAGCGCGTTGGAAGGAGCGAGTTCGCCGGCCATTGGCGCTGACTGCGTCAGAGGGACTTAACAAATCAACCCCCCGGATGGATTCCGGGTGAGTGCGCTTAGTCCTGCGACATTTTCTTCAGCGTCTTGTCGCCGGATCGCCGAGCCGAGCGCTTGTTGCGGCTGCGGTCGTAGAGCGTCTTCACGACCAGCCCGCTGCCGACGACCAGCGCTCCGGGAAGCGAGCGAGTGGCCAGCCGGGCGAGAAGCGTGCCGAACAGGGCTTGGCCGATGCTGCGGTTCTCGATGATCTTCTTGGCGTCCTGGCCGCCGTAGCGGTTGGCGAGCACGCCCTTTTCCACCGTATGGCGCAAGAGCCTTCCACCGGTCCGCAGGGCGATGTCATGGATCAGCAGGTTGGTCGCAGGGTTCGAACTGGGGCCCGGCACTGCCGTCGAATTACCGGTCGCCGCGGTAATCGCCTTGCTGATTCCGCGTCCGCCCGCATCGCTGATCTTGCCCGACGCATCGGGTGATCGAGAAATCGTTTTCGAGGACTTGCGGGCCATAGCCGCTCCCTTGTGGCGCGGCGGTGACGCGGCGCGGGTTACTTCTTGCGGCCGAAATCGACCGTGACGACGTTCGAGCCGTCGTCACTTTCGGTAACGGCGGCCGCGGCGCTGCGTTCCGCCGAGTCGCCTTGTCCGTCGTTCTCCGCCTCGTCGTGCGATTCAGGCATCATGTCCGCGACGGTCGCTTGGAACTGCAGGCCGAAATCGACCGCCGGATCGACGAACGCAGTGATGGCGGCGAATGGAATCTCCAGCTTGGCGGGCACCTGGTTGAAGGTCAGGCCGACGCCGAAGCCCTCGTCGTCCACGCGCAAGTCCCAGAACTTGTTCTGCAAGACGATAGTCATTTCGTCGGGAAAGCGGGCGCGCAAGTGAGGCGGAATGTTCACGCCCGGCGCGCCGGTCCGGAAGGTAATGTAGAAGTGATGGTTGCCCGGCAACGTGCCGCCGGTAACCTGAATTTCGCCGAGCACGCGGCCGACGACCGCGCGCAGCGCCTCCTGCACGATCTCGTCATAGGGTATCAGGCTGTCGGGCGTCTCGTCGGTCATCGCTCGCGTGGTGGCGGCGAGACGCGGCTCGGTCAAGACGCAATGCTCGCGCTGCGAACGCTTGCGCGGGCGGGCTGCCGCGTATAGCCGCTCGCCATGCGCAGCGCCCGGATCGAACGCAAGACCAGCGAGACCGCCATCGAGGTCGAAGTCCACCTCGACGGGACGGGCGCGTATGAGGTCGCGACCGGAATCGGCTTCCTCGATCACATGGTCGAACAGTTCAGCCGCCATTCGCTGATCGACGTGACGATGCGGGTCGATGGCGATCTGCATATCGATCAGCACCACACCACCGAAGACAGCGCGATCGCGCTCGGCCAGGCTCTGGCCGAGGCGCTCGGTGACAAGGCCGGGATCGGTCGTTACGGCCAAGCCTATTCGCCGATGGATGAGACACTCGCGCGCGTCGCGCTCGACATTTCAGGCCGACCCTATCTCGTGTGGCGGGCGGGTTTCAGCCAGGAAAAGCTTGGCGAGTGGGATACCGAGCTGGTTGAACACTGGTTTCATTCGGTGGCGCAAGCGTGCGGCATCACGCTGCACGTAGAGTTGCTTTACGGGGCCAATAACCACCACATCTGCGAGGCGATCTATAAAGGCTTTGCGCGCGCGATGCGCCAGGCAGTCGAACTCGACCCGCGCAAAGGCGGCGCGATCCCCTCGACCAAAGGGCAGCTCGGTGGATAAGCCAATCCCGGGTAGGAAGCGCCCGCAAGACATAACGGCCGCCCGCAGCGGCGGCATCATTTCGGCGGCCCCCCTGGCTGGTGCGGACCACCTCGATGGCTGAGGCTATCGCGCTGATCGATTACGGCGCGGGCAATCTTCATTCGGTTCACAACGCGCTGAAGGCGGCGGGAGCGGGCCACGTTCACGTTACGTCCGACCCGGAAATCGTGCGCGGCGCGCGGCGAATCGTGTTGCCGGGGGTTGGATCGTTCAAGTCATGTGCCGAAGGCCTGCGGGCAATTGGCGGCATGGTCGAGGCGCTCGAACAACGGGTGATCGATGATGGCGTCCCGTTCCTCGGCGTGTGCGTCGGGATGCAGCTGCTGGCCGCGCGCGGGGTTGAGCACGGCGCTACCCCGGGACTCGGATGGATCGACGGCGAAGTGGTCCCGATCGAGCGCCCCGATCCGGCACTCAAGGTTCCGCACATGGGGTGGAATGACGTGCGCGCGATGCCGCACGCTGACGGGGCCGCGCTGATAAAGCCGGGCGAGGCGTATTTCCTGCATTCGTATCACTTTGTGCCCACAGATGGCCGCGACGTCGCGGCGATGACCGACCATGGCGGCGGGCTGGTGGCGGCGGTTGCGCGCGACAACATCCTCGGCGTGCAATTCCACCCAGAAAAGAGCCAGGCATACGGCCTGTCGCTGCTCGAACGCTTTCTGTCGTGGCGCCCCTGATCGGCGGGAACACCAACCCGGCCCGGCGCGTCTGTTGCGCATAACAGGAGACCCCGACGATGGCCGAAGCTGACCCCAAGAATCTTTCCGACGCCCACACCGAAATGCCGTCACTGAAGGGACGCAAGGCAGTGATTACCGGCGGCACGACCGGGATCGGGCGCGCGATCGCCGTGCTGCTGGCGAGCGAGGGCGTGGAAATCTTCACCTGCGGCCGCAACGAACAGCACCTTGCCGACGGTCTCGAGCGGATCAACGAAGTCGGCAAGGGCAGCGGCATCGCACTCGACTTGTCCGAACGGGAGAACCTCGATCGGTTCTTCTCCGAAGCCGAAAAGAAACTGGGCAGCTACGACATCGCGATCATGAATGCTGCGATTCCCATCGATGCTCTGACAGAAACGAGCGCCGAGGATTTGCGCTATGCCATCGCGACGGATTTCACTGCTTACCTTGCCGGCGCGCATAAGGCCGCGGAGCATATGAAAAACAAGGGCGATCTGATCATGGTGGGATCGGTGAGCGCGCACGAACTGGGTGGGGGTGGCCCCGTTTATGCCGGTATCAAAGCGGGTATCGCTGGCTTTGCCGAAGCCCTGCGCAAGGAGCTTGGCCCCAAAGGCATCAAGGTCGGCTTCGTCGAGCCGGCTTTGACGGGGGCGGACTTCCAGTACCCGGACATCCCCGCCGACAAGCAACGCGAGATGATCAACGCGGACAAGATGCTGCGCGCGGAGGATATCGCGGTCGGCGTGCATTTCATGCTCACCCAGCCGCGCCGAGCGGTGGTCCAGCAACTGGTGATGACACAGCGGGTATCCGACAAAAAATGAGTGATTTCGCAGTCGATCGACTGGTTTTGACGCCGGACGACCTCGATCTGGCGCGCTCTCCACTGGCAGGCCACCTCGGTGCCGAGACGTATGTTCTCGGCGCGTTCAACCCGGCGCTGACACGGCTCCCGAACGGCAACCTGCTGATGATGGTCCGGGTGGCGGAAGCGCTGCGCGAACCGGTGCGCGACGGCAATGTCCACGCGATTCGGTGGGACGACGGGCGTTTCGTGCTCGACGCGTGGCCACTCCAGTTCGCCGATACCGCCGACCCGCGCAAGTTCGAGCTTACCGGTTACGGCTGGAAGGTGATGGCGCTGACTTCGCTGTCGTGGCTGCTGCCGGTCGAGCTGACCCCTGACGGGCTGACTCGAGTGGCGATCCATTATGACAAGGCGATCGCGCCCGCTGGCAGCTACCAATGCTACGGCGTGGAGGACGCGCGCATCAGCCGCGTGGGCGACCGGTACCTGATGACCACCTGCTCGGTCAGCCCCGAACGCCATTCGACCACCCTGTACACTTCCGACAACGCGCTCGACTGGACGTTCGAAGGGATCGTGCTCGATCACCAGAACAAGGATATGCTGATCTTTGAAGGCCTGATCGACGGCAAGTACTGGGCCCAGACGCGCCCGCTCGGGGCGCTGTTCTTCGCTTATCCGCCGGGCAGCGAATATCACGCCGGACCATCGATCAACCATGCAACCAGTCCCGATGCGCTGCACTGGAAGCCGCATATCGAGCCTGCCATCAGGCCGCACGCCGGCACCGCGGCGACCGCGCGCATCGGCGGCGGGACCCCGCCGATCCTGACCGAAGTGGCGGGCCAGCGAGGCTGGCTGAGCTTGTGGCACGGAGTCGAACCCAAGGAAATCGTCGGCGTCTACCGCACTTACTGGTCGCTGCTCGATCCGCAGGAGCCGTGGAAAGTGCTGGCGACCAGCCATCCGCCGCTGCTTGAAGCCAATGCCGAGCTCACCCGTCCGCTCGAAGACCTGATGTACGTGCGTGACGTGGTCTTTTCGACCGGCATCGTCGAGGACGGCGATCACTTCATCGTCGCGAGCGGCGAGGCCGATCTCGCGTGCCGCATCACGCATATTCACAAGGACGCATTCGTCGCTTCGCGTGAATGATTGCGCGCGCGTTCGCGGACCATTACCGCGCCTCGCGTGATCGTTTTTCCCGCCATCGACTTGCACGCCGGACAGGTTGTCCGCCTGGCCGAAGGGGATATGGCGCGCGCCACGGTCTACGGCGACGATCCCGCGGCCCAGGCGTTACTGTTCGCGCAAGCCGGCGCGGAACACTTGCACGTGGTCGATCTCGACGGCTCGTTCGCGGGCAGGGCCGAGAACCAGGCCGCGGTCGAGGCGATCGTCGCGGCGTTCCCCGGCTACGTGCAGCTCGGCGGCGGCATCCGCACTGCAGAGGCCGTGATCGCGTGGTTCGAGCTTGGCGTAGCGCGCATCGTGATGGGCACCGCGGCGCTCAACGATCCCGATCTGGTGCGCGACATGGCGGCCGCCTTTCCCGGCGGCATCGTCGTCGCGGTCGACGCAAAGGACGGCATGGTCGCGACCGAGGGTTGGGCCGAAGTGTCCGACATGCCCGCAGTCGATCTCGCCCGCCGGTTCGAAGATGCCGGCGTCGCTGCGCTGCTATTCACCGACATCGGCCGCGACGGGATGCTCAAGGGCTGCAATATCGAGGCCACAGTCGATCTCGCCCGCCGGGTCGATATCCCGGTGATCGCCAGCGGCGGGGTCAAAGGTCTCGATGACATCCGCATGCTCGCGCTACACGCCGATGAGGGGATCGAGGGCGTGATCACCGGACGGGCGCTTTACGACGGACGCCTGGATCTGGCGACGGCAATTGCGATGGCCGCACGCTCGTGACCGTCCGGATCCGTGTCATACCCTGCCTCGACGTGCGCGACGGGCGGGTGGTGAAAGGGGTGAACTTCGTCGATCTCAAAGACGCTGGCGATCCGGTCGAGCAGGCGCGCGCGTATGACGCCGCCGGTGCGGACGAGCTGTGCTTCCTCGACATCTCCGCCACGCACGAAGGGCGCGGGACGCTGATCGACGTCGTGCGGCGTACGGCGGAAGTGTGCTTTATGCCGCTGACGGTGGGCGGCGGGGTGCGTTCGGTCGATGATGCGCGGGCCTTGCTGCTCGCGGGCGCGGATAAAGTCGCGGTGAACTCGGCTGCAGTCGACCGCCCCGAGCTGGTCGACGAGATCGCCACGCGGTTCGGAAGCCAGTGTGTGGTCGCCTCGATCGATGCGCGGGCTTCGGCAAGCTCAGCGCGCGCGGGCGAAAGACGCTGGGAAATTTTTACGCACGGCGGTCGCCGCGGCACCGGGATCGACGCGATCGCGCACGCCGTGCGATTGGCGCAACTGGGTGCAGGCGAGTTGCTGGTGACTTCGATGGACGGCGACGGCACCCAAGCCGGCTATGACCTCGCGCTCACCCGCGCAATCGCCGACGCGGTTCCCGTCCCGGTCATCGCCAGCGGTGGGGTCGGCTCGCTGCAGCACCTCGTCGATGGGGTCACCCAAGGGCACGCCAGCGCGGTATTGGCGGCTTCGATCTTCCACTTCGGTTCGCACACAATCGGCGAGGCACACGAGGCGTTGCGCGCGGCCGGGTTACCAGCCCGGGCCTGACTCGTCCCGTCGCGGGACGGGGGCGAGGCAAGCGTTGGCAAGCGGCCGCAATTCGCGCTTCGGTTGGTAATGCGCTTCGCAATGGCTCTCATGTTTCTCGGCTTCGCCACTCCCGCGCTTGCTGCGGGCGCAGCGGTTCCCGAACCATCGAGCATGGCGCTGTTCGGGCTCGGCGTGCTTGGCGTGATCGTCGGCCGGCGCGGCGCCCGCCGCAAACGCGACTGATCGCTTGACCTGACGGCGTAGCTCCCGCCATGCGGTGCGGCATGGACACGCTGGCTCGCCTCGAAGCAACGATCGCTGAACGGATCGCGGCAGGCGATGCTTCGTCGAGCTACGTGGCCCAGTTGCACGCCCGTGGGCTGCCGGTGATCGCCCGCAAGCTGGGGGAAGAAACGATCGAGGCAATCGTCGCGGCGCTATCCGGCGGTCGGGAAGAGCTGGTGGGTGAGGCGGCGGACGTGTTGTTCCACTTGTTGGTGCTGCTCGGCGAAAAAGGCGTGCCACTGGCCGACGTGTTGGCTCAATTGGACCGGCGCGAGGGCACGTCGGGAATCGACGAAAAAGCCAGCCGGAGTGAATGATGCCGATCGACGCGACCCAGCCTTACGATGACAGGAACGTGTTCGCGAAGATCCTGCGCGGTGAAATTCCGTCGAACAAAGTCTACGAGGATGAGTGGGCGCTGGCGTTTCACGATATCTCGCCGCAAGCACCGGTGCATATCCTCGTCATTCCCAAAGGCAGCTACGTCAGTTGGGACGATTTCTCCGCCAAGGCACACGAGGCCGAGATCGCCGGCTTCGCACGGGCTGTCGGGCACGTCGCGCGCGAGGCTGGGCTGGTCGAGCCCGGTTACCGTGTGCTGTACAATGTCGGCCCCGATGGCGGGCAGGAGATCGCGCATCTCCACGCACACATTTTCGGCGGACGGCCGCTCGGGCGGATGGTCGGGTGAGCAGCACCGCCTAACCTCAGGCAGGTTGCCAGCCGAGTCGCGGTCCGGCTAAGGGCGCCCACGATGACCGTTAACCCTCCATTCCCCGGTGGCGTGATCGACGGGGCGCGACACCTCTATGCGGTGCGCGCCTATTACGAGGACACCGACTTGTCCGGCATCGTCTACCACGCCAACTACTTGCGCTGGTTCGAACGCGCCCGCAGCGACTTGTTGCGGATGCTGGAGATCGACCAGCGCGCCGCGACCGAGGCAGGCGAGGGTGCCTATGCCATTGCCGATCTGCACATCCGCTACGCCAAACCTGCGCGGCTCGATGATACCGTGGTCATCGAGACCACCTGCCTCGAGCTCGGCGCCGCGAGCGTCCGGATGCATCAGCGGGCAACCCGTGACGGTGACCTGATCGCCGAACAGACCGCGCGCGTCGGGTTCATCGATCCTGCGGGTCGTCCGCGCCGCCAGCCGGTGGCTTGGCGTGAGGCGTTTGTACAATTTTCAGAAGGACCCGAATGACCGATCTTGCGTTCCTCGCCGCAGCTGGCGCCGTCCCCAACCGGCTCAATCCGATCCAGCTGTTCCTCGATGCCGACATCGTCGTCCAGGCGGTCATGCTCGGCCTTTTGCTGGCGAGCGTCTGGACCTGGATGATCATCGTCAGTTTCTCCGCCCGGATGACCGCCGTGCGGAAGCGGTGTCGTGAGTACGAGGACGACTTCTGGCAGGCAGAGAACTTCGACGCATTGATGAAAGAGCGCGGCAAGAAGGACATTGCCAGCGCGCGCGTCGCCGCCGCCGGGATGCGCGAATGGCGCCATTCGGTCAAAGGGGGACGGGCGATCGATCGCGATGGCCTGCGCCAGCGGCTGGCGGCGGCGATGGAAAGCCAGGTCGCAGCCGAGGCGGATGAGCTGTCGAACCGGCTGAACTTCCTTGCCACGGTGGGTTCGGTCGCGCCGTTCGTAGGCCTGTTCGGAACAGTGTGGGGGATCATGAACAGCTTCTTCCAGATCGGTCAGCAGCAGAATTCGTCGCTCGCGGTGGTGGCACCGGGCATTTCCGAAGCGCTGTTTGCTACCGCCATCGGCCTGTTCGCGGCGATCCCTGCGGTAATCGCCTACAACCGCTTCAGCCACGCGGTAAACGGCGTCGAAGGCCGGCTGCAACGCTTCGCCGACCGGTTGCACGCCGCCCTCAGCCGCGAGCTGGAGACTCTCTGACCATGGCGATGGGCCTGCACGCGAAGCGGCGCCGCCGGGGACGTGCGCCGATGGCCGAGATCAACGTCACCCCGCTGGTCGATGTGATGCTGGTGCTGCTGATCATCTTCATGGTCACCGCGCCGTTGTTGACAGCCGGCGTGCCGATCGAGTTGCCCGAAAGCCGCGCCAACGCACTCGATCAGGATCCCGAGCAGGTGACCATCTCGATCGACCGCGAGGGGTACGTCTACATCGACAAGGACCAGGTGCCGGTCGGCGGGCTCCCCGGTGCGCTGGCTGATCTCAACAAGGGCGGCGGCGCGCCCCCGCAGGTGACGCTTCGCGCGGATAAAGCGCTCGATTACGGCCGCGTGATGGCCGTGATGGGCGAGCTCAACCGTGGCGGGTTCAACTCGATCTCGCTGGTCACGACTGGCTCGGTGACCGCAGGCGCGGTCATTGGCGGTTCAGTGTCGGCCCCATAGCCCGACGATTACGATGGTTTTCGCCAATCTTCGCCGCGAGGAACGGATCGGCCTCGGCATCGCGCTGGGGCTGCACGTGGCGCTCGGCATCGCGCTGCTGATCCAACCGGCGAACCGCAAGCTCATCCCGCCGGTGGAAAAGATGACCGTCAATCTTTCGACTGACATTGGGCTGGAGGCGACCGCGCCCGATCCAGTGCCCCAGAGTGCCGCAGCGGTCGCGCCAACGCTCGCACCCGAGCCTGCTCCTCCTGCGGAGCCGCAACCGCTCGTGCAGGCGCTGCCCGAGCCGCCACGGCCGGTCGCGACCACGCCGCCGAGGCCTAAGCCCGTACCGCGCGCAACCAACCAGCCGGCACCGCGTCCGTCCAGTGCGTCGAGCGAGCCCCGCCGCCGTCCCGACGCACCTGCGAGCCAGGCGCGTTCGACCCCGAAGCCCAAGCCCGCGGGCGGCAGCCGCATCGGTGCAGACTTCCTCCCCGGTGCCGGAAGCAGCACTGCCACGCGCGAGACCCGCACTCCTGCCAGTCAGATCGGCGCGAGCGCGAAGGCCAGCCTGTTCCAGGCCGTCGCGCGCCAGCTGCGGCCGAAGTGGCAGCCACCCAGCGGACCCGACGTGGAAGAACTGGTCACCAAGATCCGGTTTCGCTTGAACACGGACGGAAGCCTCGTCGGTCGGCCCGAAGTAGTCCGCCAGAGCGGAATCAATGACACCAACCGCCCCCAGGCGAGCCGTCACGCCGAACTCGCGGTGCGCGCGGTACAACTGGCGGCGCCATTCGACCTGCCGTCCGAATACTACGACGCTTGGAAGGTCATCACCGTCGATTTCGATTGGAAGCTATCGCAATGAAGAAGACATTCGCAGCGCTCCTCATGCTGTCCACGGCGGTTCCGTTGGCGGCCCAAGATCTTGGCCAGAAGCCGCCCGCCGATACACCAGTCGAAACGACCGACGAGGACGGATTGTCTGGATCGGTAAGCTTCGAGGGTAACCTTGAAGACCTCGGGATTGCGATTCCGACGTTCGCGACCGACCGCGACACTTCGACCCCGGCCAACGCTGGCGGCACTGCCGCGCTCGGGCGCGAACTGGCACAAGTCGTGTACAATGACCTCAAGAACAACGGCCTGTTCAAGCCGGTTGGCCCTTCGGCGCTGCCGCAGCCGACGTTTGGCGAGATCACATCGCCGGCGTGGCCCACGTGGTCGGGACGCAGTGCGGAAATGCTGGTCGAGGGCTACGTCCGTGCCGGCGCCGATGGCCGCCTGACGGTCGGCTGCTATCTGTACGACGTGCAGTTGCAAAAGGAACTGGCGCGCGCCGGCTGGGTCGTGCCGCCAGTCGATTGGCGGCGCGCGGCGCACAAGTGCGCCGACCTGGTTTATTCGCGCCTGTCGGGCGAAAGTCCGTTCTTCGACAGTCGCATCGCCTACATTGCCGAAACCGGGCCCAAAGGTAACCGGGTCAAGCGGCTCGCGATCATGGATTCGGATGGCGCCAATCACCGCTTCATCACCAATGGCCGGGCGACCGCGCTGACCCCGCGCTATTCGCCCGACTACCGCAAGCTGATGTACCTTTCCTACGTCGACAAGAATCCGCGGATTTACGTCTACGACATCGGCACCGGGAAGCAGACGCTGGTTACCCAGTCGAGCAACCCGACATTCGCCCCGCGCTGGTCACCCGATGGCAAGACCGTGCTGTATTCGATGGCCGTAGCCGGCAACACCGACATCTACCGCGTTTCCGCCCAAGGAGGCCCAAGCACCCGACTGACCGATACGCCCGGGATCGATATCGGCGGCTCGTACTCCCCTGATGGCCGGCAGATCGTGTTCGAGAGCGACCGGTCCGGCACCCAGCAGTGCTACGTCATGAACGCCGACGGGTCCGGCCAGAAGCGGATCAGCTTTGCGGGCGCCCGCTGCGCGACTCCCGAATGGAGCCCGCGCGGTGACCAGATTGCGTTTACCAACACCAGCAACTTCCACATTTCGGTAATGACGCCATCGGGGGGCGGGGTGCGCACGCTGACCAGCGGCTGGCAGGATGAAGCGCCCACGTGGGCCCCCAACGGCCGGGTGATCCAGTTCTTCCGCACCGAGCGCAATTCGGGACAGACGGCACTTTACCAGGTCGATCTGACCGGGCGCAACGAGCGGCGCCTGCCGACGCCGGTCGGCGCGTCGGATCCGGCATGGGGACCGATCCTGCCGTAGGAGCATTCATTTCATGAACGAGACGACGGGTCGCGCCGTTTGAAGTCTGAGGAGAAATCTAATGAATCGCCGCATCGTCATTACCGCGCTGCTCGCCGGCACGGCCATGTTGGGCGCGTGCAAGAAGGAGCCGCCAGCTTCATTGCCGCCCGATCCGACGCCCACGGCGACCAGTTCGACCGGCATGGATGATGGCATGGGCGCTGCGGTGCTCGGCACGCAGCAGCATTTCGTGAACGCCGTCAACGGCCAGAACGTGATCTATTTCGACACCGATCAATACAACGTCGATAGCGCCGATGCTGCCGCGTTGCAGAGCCAGGCGGCATATCTCAGCCAGTACCCGCAGATTTCGATTACGGTCGAAGGCCACGCCGACGAGCGCGGCACGCGCGAATATAACCTCGCGCTTGGCGAGCGGCGGGCCAACGCGGCGAAGAACTACCTCGTCAGCCTCGGCGTTGCGGCCAGCCGGATCAGCACGGTAAGTTACGGCAAGGAACGCCCGGTGGCGCTGGGTTCGAACGAACAGGCCTGGGCGCAGAACCGCCGCGCGGTATCGGTGGTAGTAAACTAGCGCGAAAGCGGTAGCGTAAACGCGGGTACGGGCAACTCGGCCATCGCCGGGCCCGTGCTCGCGCCGCGTTGCGTATCGTATTGGACGCTCGGCGCGCCAATCGCGAAAGCTGCCATCGCGATCGTCGATGCAAGGGCTGACAGGATCAGCTTGGGGCTCATTTTGGTCATGACAGGTTTCTTTTAGAGACTGGGATGCTGCATTGCAACAAAAGTCTTTCGATTATGTTCCTATCGCTTCCCATTGTTGCGCCGACCACCTAGGCACTCCTGCGTGAAACTGTTTGAAATGACATGACCGGCGCGAAGCGCTCAATGGACTGGGGTTTCCCCCGTTGGCGCGAATATGGCGGCTCGCGCGAGGCGGTGCAGATTCGCCTGTGCGACCGCCACGGCTGCGATGAGGCGGGCGATTGCCCCGCGCCCAAGAGCCCGAACAACCCCGAACGCTGGTACTTCTGCAAGCGCCACGCTGCCGAATACAACAGCAAGTGGGACTACTTCGAAGGTCTCGACAAGGAGGAAGCGGCCGAGCGCGCCCGCACCGAGCAGCGCGATAACGCCGGGTACGCGGAATCGGCGCACTACGGTTGGGCAGGCAGCGGCGATGGCAGCCGCAGTTCCGACGAGATGCGCGCGCTCGACGTGCTCGAGGTGGGCACTGATGCCGACATGACGGCGATCAAGAAGGCGTGGCGTGAAAAGGCCAAGCAGGTCCATCCCGACGTGAAGCCCGGCGACGCCGCCGCGGCGGACGAATTCCAGAAGCTCCAGTTAGCCTACGAAGTGCTCCGCCAGGCCGAAGAGCGGAGGGAGTGGAAAGGGTGAGCGAGATCGCTCGCGTCGCTGCAAACGACTGCGAAGCGGCGGCAGGTGCGCTACGGCGAGACGGAATCGTGGTGGTCGAGAACCTGTGGAGCGTGGCTACGATCGACGCTCTCGGCGATGTGGTCGCCGCTCAACATCCCGAATTCACCGATGTTGGCCGGCTGCACGACTATCTCGGCGACAAGGACGAACGGTTTATCGCGCCGGTTGCGATGACGGGCGCCGTGCGCGGATCCGGCGTGCTGGATTGTACCGCGCTCGAGCTATTATGTGCAACGATGCTGGGCGACGGGTTCGTCTATGAAGCGTTCGGCATGCTGATGGTGCGGCCCGGCGCTCCGCCGCAAAAACCGCATAGCGATGGCGGCCTGCTGTTTCCCGAAAGCGGCGTCGATCGCATTCTTCCGCCGTCTGCCATCACCATCGCGATCCCGCTGGTGGACGTGAACGAGGACTTCGCGCCGACAGGTGTCGTCCCAGGGTCACATCGGCAGGACACCGGCAGCGCCGACAGCATGCTGGTCCCGATCGAGATCGAGCGGGGCAGCGCGGCGCTGTGGGATTTTCGCGCTCTCCACGCCGGGCTCGCCAATCGCACCGATCGCGCTCGGCCGGTGCTTTACTTCACCGTCTGCCGCCCGTTCTGGGTGGATCATCTCAACTTCCGCAAAAACGCACGGGCCAAGCTGATCGGCGATCCTGCAGTGATCGCCGCGCTTGGCCCGCGGTTCGTCCGCGCGCGTCCGGCAGTCTAGACCGCCTCGAGTGCCTGCCGGAAATCGGCGATCAGGTCGTCGGGATCCTCGATGCCGATGCTGATCCGCACCAGATTGTCAGCGATCCCCAGCGCCGCCTTGCGCTCGTCCGGCACAGAGAGGTGGGTCATCGAGGCCGGGTGGCTCGCCAAGGTCTCGGTCCCGCCGAGGCTGACTGCGAGCTTGGCGATGATCAGGGCATCTAGGAAGCGGAAGCATTCGGCCTCGCCGCCGGCGATGAAAACCGAAAAGGTACTGCCTGCGCCGATGCAATGGCGGTTGTAGATGTCCTGCTGGCGAGGATCGTCGATCATCCCGAGGTAACCCAGGCCCTCAACCTTCGGGTGGCTGGCGAGGAATTCGCAGACCTTGGCGGCATTCTGGCCGGCGCGGTCCATCCGCAGTTCGACCGTTTCGAGACTGCGCAGGAGCATCCACGCGGTGTTGGGATCGGCGATCCCGCCCATCGTGTTGCGCAGCATGCGGATCGGGGTGAGCCACTTCTTCGCGCCCGAGACACTGCCTGCGACGAGGTCCGAATGGCCACCGACGTATTTCGTCAGCGAATAGACCACGATGTCCGCGCCGTGATCGAGCGGGCGCGACCACAAGGGACCGAGGAAAGTGTTGTCGATCGCGATCGGGCAGTCTTCGCCCAGCGCCGCGTCACGCGCATCGCGCACCGCCTCGACATCCACCAGCGCATTGGTCGGGTTGGCGGGGCTTTCGAGATAGACCATCGCCACTTTGCCGCCCTGGGCATCGGCTTGCGCCTTGGCCCTGGCCATCACGTCATCGAGTTCGGCGCGGCCGGCGCCAGCGGGGAAATCCACATACGTCACGCCAAAACGGCTGAGCGTCTTGGCAACGAAACCCTCGCTTGCGGCGTAAAGCGGGCCCGAATGGACGATCACGTCGCCGGCCGAGGCGAGGGCCAGCATCAGCACGCAGATCGCGGTCATTCCGCTGGAAAAGCACAGCGTTTCTTCGGCGCCTTCCCAGATCGAGAGCCGCGCTTCGAGGATTTCCTGGTTCGGCCCGTTGAACCGCGAATAGACCAGCCCATCGGCTCCTCCAGGTCGTTTTCCGGTAATGCCTTCGAAATGGCGCTTGCCCGCAGCGGCGTTCTCGAACGCAAAGGTACTGGTGAGGAAGATCGGCGGCTTGAGGCTGCCTTCGGACAGCGCGGGGTCGTACCCCGCGCCCATCATGAGCGTCGACGGCTTCAACTGGTGGCTGCCAATCGCGGTCACTGCCGTCTTGGGCTTGCGGGTGGAGGTGGGTGTGTCGGCCATGCTGGCATCCTCGATCCAGACGCTCCCAGGGAGGCGGGAGCTTACGGGAAAGGGGCCGGGGCGCTAAGCGTCCTAACCTCCGCAGGACGCATCTCCGCCGGCTCGCCGGTCGCCGATCAGTTACCGCCGGGCGAAAGTGATTTCAACCGTAACAAATCAGTCCGTCGCTAAGGGGGGTGTTACACCTGTTACACTGTCCAGTCGAAACAAAGCAGAAGGCAACGGCGACTGGAAAGCGGGAGGGGCCGAAAACGAAATCGAGCGGAAGACCATCGCCGTCTCCTGCCTCAAATCACGCGCTGTAGGAAAGGTGTTCCCGGACGTTCAGATTGACCGCGTCGTTCTCAATCGTCCTCGATCAGGCTGCGCTCGCGCGTTTCGGGGAGCAACAGGGTGGCCGCCCCGGCCATCGCGATAATTATCGCGACGTAGACGTAAAACCATCGTTCGTGCCCGGCCCCCTTGAGCGCGAGCGCGACCATTTCGACCGTGCCGGCGAACATCGCGTTGCCGATCGCATAGGGCAGCGCAACGCCAAGCCCGCGGATGTGCGCTGGAAACAGTTCGGCTTTCACCAATGCGTTGTTAGCGCTGTAGCCCGACTGCAAGGTGAGCGGGATCAGCAACAGCAGCGCGGCGGCGACTGGCGAAGTAGTCTGCTCCAGCGTTAGGAATACCGGTATTGCAGCGATGGCGCCGCCGATCCCGAACAGCAGCAACATCGGCTTGCGCCCGAAACGATCGGCGAGCGCGCCGAACACCGGCTGCATGGCGGTGAACCATAGGAGCGCTGCCGCCACAATGTAGGTCGCGGTCGCCTTGTCGAAGCCGACGGTGTTGAACAGGTACTTCTGCATATAGCTGGTGTACGTGTAAGCGCCGAGCCCGCCGCCGGCCGACAGCATCGCTACGAGGATGCTTTCCCGCCGATGCTCGCGCCACAGCAGCGTAGCCGTCGAGACCGGACGATCGACCGCCTGGTTCTCGAACGTCGGGGTTTCGGCGAGATTGCGGCGCAGCAGGTAGACTGCAAGCGCCAGGAACGCGCCGATTACGAAAGGAATTCGCCAGCCCCAGGCGGTGAGCTCGGCTTCGCTCAGGAAGGCCTGCAGGATCACCGCCACCGCGATTGCGCACAGCTGCCCGCCGATCAGCGTCATGTATTGGAAGCTCGCCCAGAAGCCCCGGTTGGCCTTGGGGGCCATCTCCGACAGATAAGTGGCGCTTGCTCCGTACTCTCCCCCGAGCGACAAACCCTGCACCATCCGGGCAACCACCAGCGTCGCTGGGCCGAGCAGGCCGGCGACCGCGTAAGTGGGTGCGACCGCCATCAGCATCGAGCCGGAAAACATCAGCGCGACCGACAGCGTCAATCCGGCCTTGCGGCCCCGCGCATCGGCGAACCGGCCCATCACCCACGCGCCGATCGGCCGCATCACGAAGCCGGCCGCAAAGATCGTCGCGGTGCTCAGCAGTTGAGCGGTCGGGTCTGCCTTGGGAAAGAACACCGGCGCGAAGTAGATCGCGAACGATGCGTAGGCGAACCAGTCGTACCATTCGACAAGGTTGCCCGCTGAGCCGCCCACGATCGAGACAAACCGCTTTCGTGATATCGCTAGCCTGCCCAACGCTTTCCCCCTTGTTCTTGGCACGTCGCCGTAAGGTTTAGACTGCGCGCGTGCCCGGGGAAAGCCGTTGCTATCCGGCCGGCTGCGGCGGTGCGGGCGTGTGGCCTCGACTATCGCAGGAGTGTCGGCCTAGGCCGGTTTCAAGTCGACCGAAACGATGTGCCAGGTCAGCTGCTGCCGGGTCGCGCCAGGCACGTCGTTTGTCCGGCGCAGCACGACGTCGCCCTTCAGAATGGCCTTGCTGCCATCTGCGCGGGTTCCACGGACGGTGGTGGGCACGGTGTAGTAACTTGATCCGGCAGCGCCCTCCATCGTCCCGCCCGGAATTGCGACGGTAAGGTCGCGTAGTGGTTGGAACAGGGCGGCAAATTCCTTTTCCGGAAGCTGCGCCTTTCCAGAGTCGCCCATCATCGACCAGGCCTGGTCGAATTCACGCAGCTCGATGCCGCGCGCCCACGACAGCAGGACGGCGCGCGCGCCCGTCTCGGTCTTTGCCGCTTGAGGAGTAAGCGGGGCAGGGGAGATGTCGGGAGAGCCGTCGTTCTCACCGGCCACGGACGGACTCGCAGGCGGTGAAGGCGGCGAGATCGCATTGCCGATCGGGTCGCTACCGGGTCCAACTCGGACAATCTTCGGCAACGTCTTCTTGGGCGGCGGTTCCTCACCGCACCCGGCAAGCGCGATCACGCCACTCAGCAGAGCGACACGTAGAGAGTTGACCATTGCAAATAGCTCCGGTTGCGGCCCGGCGCAGATCAACCGGCCAGGCCGCAACGAAGTTTCTTACTTGGGCGAAATCACCATCAGCATCTGCCGGCCTTCGAGCCGCGGATAGTTTTCGACCTTGGCGATCTCGGCGGTATCTTCCTGCACCCGCTTGAGCAGGTTCATGCCCAATTCCTGGTGCGCCATCTCACGCCCGCGGAAGCGCAAGGTCATCTTGACCTTGTCGCCTTCTTCGAGGAATTTCTTCACGTTGCGCATTTTCACATCGTAATCGTGATCGTCGATGTTGGGGCGCATCTTGATTTCTTTGATGTCCTGCGTCCGCTGCGTCTTGCGCGCGGCGTTGGCCTTTTTCTGCGCTTCATAGCGGTGCTTGCCGACATCGAGGAACTTGGCGACCGGCGGGTCGGCGTTGGGCGATATCTCGACCAGGTTGAGGCCAATCCCGTTGGCCTGCTCCATCGCTTCCTTGGTGTACATCACGCCGAGGTTTTCGCCGTTCTCGTCGATCACGCGCACTTTGTCGGATTAAATCATGGTGTCGTAGCGGGGGCCGCTCTTTACGGGCGGGGCCAGCATGCGACGGGGGGGACGGGCTATGGGGCGTTCTCCTGAAAGTTGAAAAGCTGTCGGCGCGCTACTTAGGGAGAAATCGCCCGCGACGGAAGGGGCGTGACTCAGGCAGCCGCGCGCCATAGCGGAAATGTGGCAAGCTTGCCACCAGCGGGCACCACCGCATCGATCGCGCGGGCCGGTTGGAGCGCGGTGAGGATCGCCGGATCGGCCGCGTCCATACCGCCAGTCAGCGCGCCAAATGCCGGCAGGATCATCCGTCCGGACCCGCGCCCGTCAGAGCTCACCACCGCGCAAGGACGGCGGATGCGGCGTTCGCGCAAGGTCAGTTGCAGGCGCGGGTGAAAGTGGCCCGAAAGCTCCGGCCGGGTCTCGCCCTTCTGCGCGCGGTGCCGCAGGATCAGTCCGGCCAGTTCGAGCTCGTCCGCGATCGTCCCGCCGGCGGCAGCTTCCATTGCGTGCCCATCCTTGCCGATGTCGTGGTTGCCGGTGATCCACACCCAGTCGGTCGCGCGGGTCAGCGCGGCGAGCATTCCAGCGGCGTGGGGCTCCAGCCGCTCGAGCCCGCGCGAATCGTGGAAGTTGTCGCCCAGCGTAAAGACCCGCCGTGCGCCGGTCTCACGGATCGCAAGCGCTAGCCGCTCGAGCGTCTCCCGGCTGTCATAGGGTGGCAGCATCTGCCCGTGCCGTGCGAAAAAACTAGCCTTTTCGAGGTGAAGGTCGGCCACAAGCAACGCACGCTCGCGCGGCCAAAAGAGCGCACGGCCTTGCGTGATTGCGAATTCTTCGCCGGCGAACGAAAGGGGAACCATAGGGGTGCCCTTGCCCGAGCCAATTCAGCTTGGCAAGGGAAACGGATGACAGACTGGACCCCGTATACCGCCCGCGCGAAGGACTGGTTCGAGACCTTGCGCGACGACATTTGCGCCGCGTTCGAAGCGATCGAGCGCGAGGCCGGATCGGACGCGGCGTTCGAATACACCGCCTGGAGGCGCGAGGAGGAAGGGCAGGCCGATCCCGGCGGCGGCACCCGCGCCGGCATGAAAGGCCAGGTGTTCGAAAAAGTGGGCGTCAACGTTTCGGCCGTGCACGGCAATTTCGCGCCCGGCTTCGCGGCGACCATCAACGGCGCGAGCGAGGACGACCCCGGCTTTACCGCGACCGGCATCAGCCTGGTCGCCCACATGGCCAACCCGCATGTGCCCGCGGTACACATGAACACGCGTTTCCTGACCACGTCCAAGGCCTGGTTCGGGGGAGGTGCGGACCTCAATCCGCCGCTGCCTTATGACGAGGACACCGAGCAGTTCCACGCCGCTTTCCGGGCCGCCTGCGCGGGTCACAACCCGACCTATTATGACCAGTTCAAGAAATGGGCCGACGACTATTTCTACATTCCCCACCGCAAGGTCCATCGCGGGGTAGGCGGCATTTTCTACGATCATCTGGAATGCCCCGACGACGCCGCGTGGGAGCGGAACTTCGCCTTCACGCAGGATGTCGGGCGCGCGTTTCTCGACGTGTTCCCGGCGCTCGTTCGGCGGCGGATGGGGGCGGAGTTCAGCGCCGAAGACAAGCAGCGGCAGCTCGAATGGCGCGGGCGCTACGCCGAATTCAATCTCGTCTATGACCGCGGCACGCTGTTCGGCCTTAGAACGGGCGGCAACATCGACGCGATCCTGATGAGCCTGCCGCCCGAAGCGGTGTGGAGTTGACCGCGACAAGCTCGGGGCACTTAGCCATTGCCCGCTCGTTAAATACGCAAATCCGATCGGAGAATTTCATGCGCTGCCTTGCTGCCGCCATCCTGTTATCGACCACTGCCGCCTGCACCACCATGAAGGCGGAATCCCCCGGCATGGCCTTGGTCGCGCCGATCCTGACCAGCGCCGATGCGCGCGACAGCTCGACGTATGCCCAGCCGCAAGTCGCGCGGGTGACGCATGTCGATCTCGATCTTGCGCTCGATTTTGCCGGCAAGCAGGTCGGCGGGACCGCGACGCTCGACGTTCTTGCCGCGCCCGACGCGCGAACGCTCGTGCTCGACGATCGTGGGTTGCGCATCAGCCGGATCACCGACGCGGCAGGAACGGAAATGCCCTACAAGGTCGGCCCTGCGGTAGAGGGCAAGGGCGCGCCGCTGACGATCGATATCGGACCGGGCCCCGAGCGGCGCCGCATCGTGATCCAGTACACCGCGGCTCCGGGGGCCGAGGCGCTGCAGTGGCTGACGCCCGAGCAGACCGCGGGCAAGGTTCATCCGTTCCTGTTCAGTCAGGGGCAGGCGATCCTCAACCGAACGTGGATTCCGACTCAGGACAGCCCGGGCATCCGCCAGACCTGGCGCGCGCGGATCACCGCGCCCAAGCCGCTGACGGTGGTGATGTCGGGTCTGCGCCAAGGCGAACCCGAGGATCTGGGCGCCGATGAAAAAGGAATTGGGCGCCGCGCGTTTACTTACGCGATGGACAAGCCGGTCGCACCGTACCTGATTGCGATCGCGGCGGGCGATATCGCCTTTCGCAAGCTCGGGCCCCGCACCGGCGTGTGGGCCGAGCCGGCCACACTGGACGCGGCGGCTTACGAGACCGCCGATACCGAGAAAATGGTCGAGGCGGCAGAGAAGCTTTACGGCCCCTACCGCTGGGGCCGCTACGACATGATCGTCCTGCCGCCGAGCTTCCCCTACGGCGGGATGGAGAACCCGACGCTTACGTTTCTCACTCCGACCTTCATTGCCGGCGACCGCAGCCTCAACGGCCTGGTCGCGCACGAGCTGGCGCATTCGTGGTCGGGCAACCTCGTCACCAACGCCAACTGGGCCGACTCCTGGCTGAACGAAGGGGTGACCAGTTACTTCGAGAACCGCGTCATCGAAGCGCTCTACGGCACACACCGCGCGCAACAGGAAGCGGCGCTGAGCTTTGCCGAAATGGAACAGGAACTGGCCAAGGCTGGGCCGGACAACCCTGCAACCGCGCTTCACCTGCCCGACAGCGTCGCGGGCCCTGACGGCGGGCTGGGCGGGGTTATCTACGACAAAGGGGCCAATTTCATGCGCACGGTCGAAACCACCGTCGGCCGGCCGCGGTTCGACGCGTGGTTGCGCCGGTGGTTTGACAACCACGCGTTCCAGCCTGCGACCAGCGCGATGATTCTCGCAGACATGAAGGCCAACCTTGTCGGCAACGATCCGGCGCTAGCGCAGCGGTTGATGCTCGATCAGTGGATCTATCAGCCCGGCCTGCCGGCGAACGCCGTTCGGCCCGATCCGGCGGCCTTCGATGCGGTCGACGCCGCGGCGGCGGCCTATGCCCAAGGCGGGCCGATCCCGGCAGTGGCATGGTCCAAATGGACCACCGCCGAAAAGCTGCGGTTCATGGCCAAGACGCCGCAACAGCGGACCTCGGCGCAACTGGCCGCTCTCGACGAGGCGCTGAAGCTATCGTCAGCGGGTAACGACGAAGTGCTGTTCGCCTGGCTCGAGCTGGCGCTCGCCAATCGCTACGAGGCAGCGGTGCCGGTGGCCGAACGATTCCTCGCCCGCGTGGGGCGGCGCAAGTTCGTCCTGCCGCTGTTCGAAACGCTGATGGGTGAAGGCGACTGGGGCCGCCCGATCGCGCGGCGCGTTTATGCCGATACGCGCAGCGGATACCATGCTGTCACCCGCGGCAGCGTCGATAAGGTGGTGCTTACGAAGGATTGATCCACGCGCGCAGGACCAGCGCGACCACGCCGAGTGCGGCCACGCTCAGCGCCCAGATCGCCGCCATCCACGCCAGCCGTTTCCACAGCGGGCGCTCCTCTCGCGGTATCGCGCGGTGCGCTACGTCAGGGGGCGGCGCCCGCTCGGTCAATGGTATCCCTCGTCGCCGACTTTGCCGCGGAAAACCCAGTACGACCAGCCGGTATAGCCGAGGATCAGCGGGATGGTGATCGCCGCGCCGACCAGCATGAACGTCTGGCTGCGTTCGGGCGCAGCCGCGTCCCAGATGGTCAGTTCCCCGGGCACGACGTAGGGCCAGATGGTCACTCCGAGGCCGGCCATGCCGAGCAGGAACAGCGCCAGCGCGAGCAGGAACGGCGCCAGCTCCCACCGCTTTTTTAGCGCGTAAAAGAACAAACCGGCGATGATCCCGGTCAGCAGCGGCACCTGGCTGGCGAACAGGATGTTGGGCATCTCAAGCCAGCGTTCGCGATACTGCGGCAGCAGCGCGAGGTTGTAGACGCTTACCGTACCCATCAGCAGCAGGGTAGCAACGCCGGCGCGGGCGGCGATGCGATAAGCCTTGGCCTGCAAATCCTCTTGCGTCTTCCAGATCAGCCAGCAAGCTCCGAGCATGGTATATCCGGCCACCACGCCGAGCCCGGTGAGCAGCGTATAGGGCGTCAGCCAGTCCCACCAGCTGCCGGAGTAATGTCGCCCGTCGACCGCAATGCCCTGCAGGATCGCGCCGAGAACCATTCCCTGCGATAGCGCCGCGAGCAGCGATCCTCCGAAGAAGCCCAGGTCCCAGAACGCCCGGTGCCGGTCGTCGCGGTGGCGAAACTCGAACGCCACGCCGCGGAAGACCAGGCCTAGCAGCATGGCGATGATCAGCGGATAGGTCGCCGGCAGGATCACTGCGTAAGCGAGCGGAAACGCCGCCATGAGCCCGCCGCCGCCCATCACCAGCCAGGTCTCGTTGCCGTCCCACACGGGCGCGATCGAATTCATCGCGCGGTTGCGCCCATGGCCTGGGGTGAGCGTGGGAAACAGGATGCCGATACCGAGATCGAACCCGTCCATCACGACATAAGCGAACACCGCGAAGGCGATGATGAAGGCCCAGATCGTGGTCAGATCGCCCGAGACGGTCATCGCTCGGGTCCGGTGTGAGGATCCTGTGCGGCAGGGGTTACCCCGGCGGTGCGGATCGGCTCGTCCTCCACCTCGGCGCCCGGTTCGTGCGGCTCGGGTGGCCGGCTCATCAGCCGCAGCATGTACCAGATGCCCACGCCGAACACCGCGAAGTAGACGAACACAAACGCCAGTAACGAGGTCGCCACCGCCGGCGCGTCAAGCGGGCTCGCGCTGTCGGCGGTGCGCAGCAGGCCGTAGACGGTCCACGGCTGCCGGCCGACTTCGGTCGTCACCCAGCCCGCGATGACCGCAACGAATCCCATGGGTGACATCGCCAGTGCAAAGCGGTGCAGCAGGCGCGACTGGTAGAGCGTGCCGCGCCAGCGCGTCCATAAGCTGAGCACACCAAGGGCGAGCATGAGCAGCCCCAGCCCGACCATCACGCGGAACGACCAGAACACCACCGCGACCGGCGGCTGATCCTCGTCAGGCACCGTGTCGAGCCCTGCCATGGGCCCGCCGAGCCTGTGCTGCAGGATCAAACTGCCGAGCTTGGGGATCCCCAGAGCATAGTCGAGGCGCTGTTCGCGATCGTTGGGAATGCCGAACAAATAAAGCGGCGCGCCGTCGGCGTGGCTTTCATAGTGGCCTTCGATCGCCATGATCTTGGTCGGTTCGTGGTGCAGCGTGTTGAGACCATGCTGATCGCCCAGGAAAATCTGCGCCGGTGCGACCAGCGCGGCCATCCACATGGCCATCGAGAACATCTTGCGCACCTGCGGGGTGCCGCGGGCTCGTAGCAGGTGCCACGCGCCGACACCGCCGACCAGCAGGGCCGTGGTGAGATAAGCCGCGGTGACCGTATGGGCCCAGCGGAAGGGCAGGCTGGGGTTGAAGATAATCGGCCACCAGCTCGGCCCAGGCAGGAACTGACCGTTGACGCCGATCTCAAACCCTTGCGGGGTATGCATCCAGCTGTTGGCCGCAATTATCCAGAACGATGACAACAACGTGCCGAGCGCCACTGCGAGCGTGGCGGCGAAATGCAGCTTCGGCCCGACTTTCTGCATCCCGAACAGCATCACGCCGAGGAAGCCCGCTTCGAGGAAAAATGCGGTCAGCACTTCGTAGGCCATCAACGGGCCGATCACCGGCCCGACTTTGTCCGAAAAAACCGCCCAGTTGGTACCGAACTGATACGACATGACGATTCCCGAAACGACGCCCATGCCGAAGTTTATCGCAAAGATTTTCACCCAGTAACGGAACAGGTCGAGGTAAAGCGCCTTGCCGGTCCGGAGCCACAACCCTTCGAGCACCGCAAGATAGCTCGCCAGCCCGATGGTGAGGGCGGGGAACAGGAAGTGAAAGCTCACCGTGAAGGCGAACTGCAGCCGCGCGAGGAAGAGGGCGTCGAATTCGGGCACCGCACTGCTGTTATGGCCCTGCGGCCCGCGCGCCTCAATGGTGCTTTTACCATCACATGTTGCACCAAACACAACCCAGCGAATTGGGGGTGGAGGCGGGCGCGCCTGCGAAAAGGCTTGCTCCGGCCCGATCAATCCGCACATCAGGTGACGGAATGCTGCGCCAATACGAACTCGTAGAGCGGGTCAAAGAATACGATCCCGACGCCGACGAGGCGCTGCTCAACCGCGCCTATGTCTATACCGTGCAGAAGCACGGTACCCAGAAGCGCGCGAGCGGCGATCCCTACTTCAGCCACCCGGTCGAAGTCGCCGGCCTGATGACCGACCTCAAGCTCGATCAGGAAACGATCATCACCGCGCTGCTCCACGACACGGTCGAGGACACGCTGGCGACGATCGAGGACATCGAGGCGAACTTCGGCACGGAAGTCGCGCGGCTGGTCGATGGGGTGACCAAGCTGTCGAAGATCGAGGCGATGCCCGAAAACGAGCGGGCGGCCGAGAACCTGCGCAAGTTCCTGCTGGCGATGAGCGAGGACATCCGCGTGCTGTTGGTCAAGCTGGGCGACCGTCTGCACAACATGCGGACGCTGCATTTCATCAAGTCGCCCGAAAAGCGCCAACGCATCGCGCGTGAGACGATGGAGATTTACGCCCCGCTCGCCGAGCGGGTCGGCATGTACGAATACGTGCGCGAGATGCAGATGCTCGCGTTCGAGCAGATCGAGCCCGAGGCCTACGCCACCATCACCGGACGGCTGGCGCAGATCAGGGCACAGGACGGTGGGCAGGTCGATGCCATCGCGCTGGCGATCAAGCAGGCGCTTGCCGAGGCCGGGCTCAAGGTCGAAGTCACGGGACGCGAGAAGCATCCTTATTCGATCTGGCGCAAGATGGCCGAACGCCACGTCAATTTCGAACAAGTGACCGACATCATGGCGTTCCGGGTGATCACCGACAGCGACGCTGACTGTTACAGCGCGCTCGGCGTTCTGCACATCGCCTGGCAGTTCATCCCGGGCCGGTTCAAGGATTACATTTCAACTCCCAAGACGAACGGCTACCGCAGCCTGCACACCAGCCTGATCTATAAAAATTCAATGCGGGTCGAAGTGCAGATCCGCACGCGCGAGATGCACCGGACCAATGAATTCGGGTTCGCCGCACACTGGGCCTACAAGCAGGGTGACCGGCCCGATGGTCAGGTCGGCTGGCTGCGCGACCTGATCGAGATCGTCGATGCGAGCCACGATGCCGAGGAACTGCTCGAGCACACGCGGATGGCAATTTACCAGGATCGGATTTTCGCCTTCACGCCGAAAGGCTCGCTGTTCCAGCTCCCCAAAGGGGCGACCTCGGTCGATTTCGCATTTGCCGTCCACACCGACCTTGGCGCGCAAACCGTCGGCGCGAAGATCAACGGCAGGCATATGCCGCTCCGCACGGTCCTCAATAACGGCGATGTGGTCGAGATCATCAAGGGCAAGGCGGCCGAGCCGCAATTGTCATGGCTGGCGTTCGTCACCACCGGGAAGGCGCGCGCCTCGATCCGCCGAGCGGTGCGGCTGAAAGAGCGTGACGAGATCGCTTCGATCGGCCGCAAGCTATTTGATGAGATCGCCACGCGGGTGCCGGCCAAGATCGGCAAGAAGGCGATCCGCGAGGCCGTACGCCGGCTCGATCTGGAGGACGAGGACGACCTGATGTACGCGATCGGCGCCAACAAGCTGCCCGATCGCGAGGTGATGGAGGCGCTGGTGCCCGGCAGCGCCGCCGGGATCGAGAAGCAGGCCGAATGGCCGGGGCACGACCATGCCATCTCGATCCGCGGGCTGACCGCCGGGGTCGGCTTCCAGCTCGCCCCATGCTGCCACCCGGTCCCCGGGGATCGGATCGTCGGCTTGCGCAAGCCCGGCGAGCCGGTCGAAGTTCACGCGATCAATTGCCTCGAACTGGCAAGCGGGATCGACGCCGACTGGATCGACCTGTCGTGGGGCAAGCACAGCCAGGGCGCGGTCGGCCGGCTGCGAGTGATCCTCTACGATCGCCCGGGCACGCTCGCCGAGATGGCCGGACTGTTCGCGCAGAACCACGCCAACGTCGTCGCGCTCGAGCAGACGCAGAAGGACCATCCGTTTTCGACTTACGACATCGAGCTCGACGTGCACGACCTCGCGCACCTCACCCGCATCCTCAGCGCCTTGCGAGCGAGCGACGCGGTGGCCCAGGCCGAACGGATGTGATCACCGGTCTCGACCACGTCCAGCTCGCGATGCCCGCCGGCGGGGAGGAACGGGCGCGGGCGTTCTACGTCGGCGTGCTCGGGTTCACCGAGCGCGACAAGCCTGCCGTCCTTGCGGCGCGCGGAGGATGCTGGTTTCACGCCGGCACGGTCGAGCTGCATCTCGGGGTCGAAGAGCCGTTCAAGCCGGCCGCCAAGGCGCATCCGGCGCTGCTGGTCGATGACCTCGTCGCGCTACGGACCCGTCTCGAAAAGTGCGGCGTGGCGTTCGCGGACGGACAACCACTCGACGGTTACGCGCGTGGCGACATCGCCGATCCGTTCGGCAACCGGATCGAGCTGATGGAGCTTACTTGTTCGCGGTGACCCGCCGGACCGGCACCGGGATGTTGCAAGCGTCCGCACCGCCAGCCGGCACGATGAAGAATTCGTCCTTCCGGTTCGCGCGCGCGTCGGCGTAGCGGGCGAAAGTCTCGCCCTCGGTCGAGAGGTATTCGAAATGCGGCTGGTCGGCCTCGGGCAGTTCGCCGGCGAGTCGGATCGAAACGATCGGCGTGCGCTCTTGGGGTGTCTTGTAGAATCCCAGCGCTTCGGTGCCGCGCGGGAGCGTTGAGAGATGCTCGATCCCCTCGATCACCCGGCCGACCACAGCGATGTTGCGGTCGAGATGACGCGGCGCGTGGCCGATCACGGTGTAGAGCTCGGCCCCGGTGCCGGCGTCGGGCGAAAGGCCCCGGCCCACGCCGACCATGCCGTAACAATGGACGGGCCAGGCTTTGGCCGCCGCGAGTTCCGCGGCAAGCGGCCACCCGGAGCGAAATAGCGCCAGGCCAGCGTAAGGATCACGGGGCAGCGCGCGCCTCAGCAGACCGCTTCTCTGATTATAGGCCTGCTCCGCGGCGGTTGGCCCGCAAGTCTCGCCCGCCTTGCAAGAGCGGATGGGGGGAGGGGCGTCCGTGATGCGCGGCAACTGGGTGAGCGCGATCGAATAATCGGCTTCGCTGGTCGCTCCCAACCCGCCGGGCAAAGCTTTCGCTTTGGCCTGGTCCTCGCCTTCGGGATCGCCCCACTGCACGACGTAGTTGTCCTGGCTGCGAACGATCGCCAGCCCATCCCACCAGTGAGCCTTGGCGAGCGTGCGGATGTTGGCCGTCCACGGCTGGCTGAACGGCGCAGGCATCAGCTGGATGACGACGCGGCGCGCCTTTCCGTCACGGTCAGGCGCGAGGTTCATCACCAGCAAGTCGTCGGGCGCGATCGCGACCCATTCCGAAACCGGCGCTGCCGCGACGATCTCACCCGGCGAGAGGGCGGCGGGCGACTTGTCGGCGGCGAGGGCGGGTGCGGCCATCAGCGCGGCGGCGAGCAGGAGCTTGAATTTCATGCGGTCCGTTGTGCCACGCCGCGCGGCCAAGGCAAGCGGTCAGTCGGCAGCATCCTCGAGCGCGTGCATGTCGGCGTCCGACAGGCCGAAGTGATGCCCGATCTCGTGGATCACCACGTGCGCGATCAAGTGCTCGAGATCGTGCCCGTCGGCGATCCATTCGTCGAGGATCGGCTGGCGGAACAGGCGCACGCGGTTGGGCATCTGACCGCTCATCTCGATCGACTGCTCAGGGAGGCCGACGCCTTCGAACAGTCCAGTCAGCTCGAACGGGTCTTCAAGGCCAATTTCGGCAAGCGTTTCCTCGTCGGCGAACTCCTCCACGTTGAGCACGACGTCCGCGATATGCTGGGCAAACGGTTCGGGCAGACGGGAGAGCGCAGCCCGCGCAATGGCCTCGAATTCGGCAGGCGAGGGCGGGGAACCGAAAGTGCGGGTCATCCGCCGCCCTTAGTCCGCCGCAGCGCGCTTGTCAGCGCCGGTGCCTCCCGCTAGGTGCGCGCGCTCCAGAGCATGCGGAGCGGTGGCCGAGTGGTCGAAGGCGCTCGCCTGGAAAGTGAGTATACGCCAAAAGCGTATCGAGGGTTCGAATCCCTCCCGCTCCGCCACGTACCCTAGCACCAATCTGAGATATCAGCGTTTCTGCGCAAATCGCGGGACAGGCCGGCTTGCGCTGGGCAATCCGTTACACGCGCCGCATCAGCCTCGTCGCTTGCCTGCTTGCAAGGGAGCTTTGCGCTGCCCGTCTCCGCCGATCGCGATCCGTGGATCAATGTGAAATCGAACTCTGCCGCTGATCATCTTGCCAATCAGCGACGTCAATCAAGATGAACGAGATATTGTCGCTGCCGTCTCGTTGAAGCGCATTCATCAGAAGTTTGTCGCACTGATCTTCAAGATTGCCGAGATCGACTTTGTCACGCTCCGAAAGTGAGCGCGACAGGCCATCGGAACACAGCAGCAAACGGTCTCCTGCAAACAGGGGTTCGCAAGCGTGATCGATGACAACTGCTTCAGCGATCCCAAGCGCTCTGGTGATCAGGTTCGCGTGCGGGTGGCCCAGCGCCTGCAAAGGTGTCAGCGCGCCGGCATCGACGAGTTCCTGCACAACGCTATGGTCGTGGGTCAGCAATTGGCAATTGCCGCCGCGAATGAGATAGGCGCGGCTGTCGCCCGCCCAGAAGAAATTCGCGCGGTCCGCATCGATATGGACGAGTACGACCGTCGTACCGCTTTGGCCGTGTCCGGTGGCCAGGATCGCGGAATTCGCCTGGGCGAGCGCGTTCGTGATCGACGATGCGCAAGACGGCGCCGCGATGTCGGCCAACCGTTGGATCAGGATCTCGGCCGCAACGTCGCCGCCTTTATGCCCCCCCATGCCGTCGGCGATCGCCCAGACGCCTGCGCTGGGATGTTCGAGCACGCGGTCCTCGTTTACCTCCCGCGTCCGACCAACATGACTCCGGCTCGCCGATCTCACGAGAAGACGGTGCGGTGTGGAGGGGAGCGAGACCAGGCTACGCGGCAGACTGCTCACTCGGAATCTCCACGAACCAGTGCTGCTTCTGTCTGATCGTAAGCGGTCGCGAAGGCCTGGCTGAGCGCACCGGCCTCGGTCCCTGCCAATTCCGCCGCCAAGCCGGAATGGCGCCTGGCGAATTCCTCCGCCTGTAGCGCGGCCCGGCTTTTGAGCAGCCGCGCGCTGTCAGCGACAGCGCTGTCGATGGCAACCGGATCAAACAGTTTTACGGCGTGCCGCAGACTTGCCTGCATGCCGGCAAAGGTGGCCACGAGATGGCGCTTCACGTCCCGAAAGGACGACCGGACTGCTGCCGGTCCGGAAAGGAATCCCGACGATCCCGCAAGCAGCAGGTCGATCGCAAGGCGCTGCGAAGGTGCCCACTTGAACGGATTGTTTCCATCGCCGGAAATCGTTGTGCGATTGAGCTGGTAGCGTGCGCGCGCGCCGTTGCGTTCGGCCATGAGATCGCCGATCCCGAGCACCATCTGGCGATACAGCGCGCCGGCACGGCGCATGATTTCTTCAGGATCTTCGCTCGTGAGCTGGGATGGGTCGAGGCCCGCCCCGGAACAGAATGCTTCGAGGAGCGAGCCTTCCCCGTTGCAAACAGTCGCTGCCGGTTCGCACCAGTCGCTTGGCACCTCGACTGACCCGCCCAGCGGAGGGTTCAGGATCATCGTACTGTCGTCCGGCGCCCCGAGGGCGCCATGCGGAGCCAAAGTGGCGACGATGCGATGCCGCCCGAGACGCAGCGCGCCCGGCAGAGTGAGCGGGATAGCCTCGTTGTCGGGAAACCGGACTTCCTCGATGTCGTCGAACACGCCATTTGCACCGGTGACGCGAAGCGTCAGGCAGTCTTGCTCGACGCGCAGTTCGCAGTGCGCGCGTGAAATCGCGCAGTCAGGGTCGGCGATCGGCCAATCGGCGGACGGATCCCTGCCTATGGTGAGGGTGCCGGCGTGCAGCAAACGGGCGTCAATCGGCTGAATCGCGTCATCGGCGTCGAACAGCTGGAGCATGTACACCGGCTGATCTCCTCAGGCGGCTATGCGCGTCGCGCTCATCGACGCCTCAGCGGCCTCGACCGGCGATGATCCGCGTTTTTCCGCAGCTGCCGCGGCCCTGTTGAAGGCTTCGAACGCTTCGCCGAACTCGTCGCGTCGCTTGTGCGAAATGCGAAACGCAAAATCGCCCTTCGCCGCATCGTCAAGGGCTATGCGAAGCTTGCGCAGTGGACGGGCGACCATCGCCGCACTCAGATAACCCGCCAACAGAACGACGGCAAAGACCACTGCGACCAACATCGCCAGCAGTCTTTTGGATGCCGCTATGGCTGCATCGAGAGAACGGCGATCGAGCACGATGTCGACGGTCCCGAACCGCGCACCGGCATATTCGATAGGATGGACGAAGCGCATTCCGGCGCCTGATCCGCTATCGGGGACCGTGGTAACATGCCGATCTGACTCATTTAGAATCACTTTTTCGCCTTCTGGCTCGCGGTAATCGCGGCCGATGCGGTTTTCTTCGCTCGCCGCGCGCACGAGGCCAGTTGCATCGACGACGGTGATGGCGCGCACGCCGTCGTCTCGCCCGACGGCCGCGGTGACGAAGGCCTGAAGCGCGGTCCAATCCTGCTCTGTGGCAGGCAGACCGGCATTATCCGCGGCGGCCAACCCCGCATTCTCCGTGACGAAGGCTGCGATGCTGTTTCCGGACAGCGCCGCCATATGTTCGAATGCGCGCCGCTCGCGGTCCAACATCGTGTAAACGCAAGCCACCAGTGCCAGCGCGGTTACGGCAAACAGCGCCAAAGGAATCTTCACGCGCAAAGAGAGCCCGCGCCGCGCCGAAGAGCCCTCGCGATCGGCGCTTACCTCTCGCTCAATGGCAGCGACTAGCGAAGTTCCGTCCGCAAAGCGCTGATCGGGCTTTTTCGCCAGCAACTTGTCGATGATGAAACGAAATCCCGGCGGGCAATCGGGCGCGACATCGCCGACTGGCGCGACCCTTTCCTGTGCAATCTGGATCGCCAGCATCGCCAAGCCGGTGCCCGGGAAGGCCGGTTTTCCGGTCAGCATCTCGTACAGTACCGCACCAAGCGAAAACTGATCCGATCGCGCATCGACCGCCAGGCCGAGCGCTTGCTCGGGACTCATGTACCGGGGGGTGCCGACGAGCTGGCCCACCTGGGTTTGCACCAGGGTAAAAGGATCGACATCGCCAACTCTTGCGACACCGAAATCGACGAGCTTGGCGATCTTTCCGTCAGCGGAGATCAGAATGTTGGATGGCTTCACGTCCCGGTGAACGACACCATTGCGGTGTGCATAAGCAAGTGCATCAGCGAGCTGGAGGGCCAGTGGCAGGACGCGCTCGAAGGGCATCCGTCCGTGCGTATTCAGCCATTCGTCGAGCGGCAGACCATCGACCAGTTCCATCGCGATGTAGGCGATATCATTCACTTCGCCGACGTCGTATACCGTAGCAATGTTCGCGTGACTTAACTTTCCCGCCGCTCTTGCCTCGCGCACGAACCGCGCACCCAGTTCTGGGTTGCTTGCAAATTGGCGTTTGAGAACTTTGATCGCAACCGTTCGGCCGATGTCAGGATCTTGCGCGCGAAATACGTCGGCCATTGCGCCTTCACCGAGGCGTCCTTCGATCTGATAACGGCCAAGTGTAGTCGTCATCCGACCCGCCTTTTGCAACAACACGTGACCTTGGGGTCTAGCGACAAGGGTTTAGCATCCCATTACCGACGCGTCCGAACAGTTGCCGCAATGCGTTCCGCGCGGGCCAGGTCTCTCGCGATGGCGGAACTGGAGGGGTCGAGCGCGGCTGCCTGGCGCAGGAGCGTCACGGCGTTGGCGACCTTACCCCGATTGAGCGCGGCTAGTCCGGCTGCGCGTGCACGCTGCGCGGCAGCCGGATTGGTCGCTGGCCGCGCAGGAGGCGGCGCGGGCCGCGACTCGCTTTTGGGCGTTTCCCGGGACGCTGAAGCGGCGGGCGGGGGCGCTTTGGGCTTAGCGACGCGTGGTGCGGGTGCGCGAACGTCAGCCCGTCCGGGGATTCGCAATTGTTGTCCGGAGGGCAGGTCAGCAGGGACGTCGATGTCGTTGTAGCGTGCAAGCTGGTATGACTTGAGGCGATTGCCGAGGAAGCGCTCGGCCAGCTCTCCCATGGTCTCGCCCGGTTTGACCTTGTAGGCATAACTGGCCTCTCCGAGATCGGCCTTGGCATCGCCCTCAAGCCCCTGAAGCAGCACCATCAGGGACGGATTCATCGGATCCCGCTTAAGCTCCTTGGCAAGCTGCTGTTTTGCAGAGCGCACCTCGCCGCGGTCGAGAAGCGCTGAGATTTCGTCTATCACGGCCGGGCTGGTGGTGACTGCCGCAGACGAAGCAGACGGGGGTTGTTTCGGCGAACTCGAGCACGCGGACAATGCCACGACCGCGGCGAGCGCAGTGATGGGAAGCAAGGGATACCGGTAAAAGCTCATGCACGAAGTCTTTCGTCTGGAGAGGCGATGTTCGGGATCAAAAGCCGCGCCAATCCATGCTTATCGTTCGCGAAGGCAACGAACTCCTCGTGATCGAGCGGACGGGCAAAATAGAACCCTTGGAAGTACCGACATCCATGCGCACGCAGCCACGAATACTCGGCAGCTGTCTCAACGCCTTCAGCTAGCACGCGAATGCCTAGCCCACGCCCGAGCGCCAAAATGCTGGCATAGATGGCCTGGCTCACGGGTTGGTGAGCAATGTTGGCTACGAATGTCCGGTCGATCTTGATCTTGTCGAAGCCCACCGACGCGATCGACGCAAAGCTGGAATAGCCGGTACCGAAATCGTCAACCGCGATGTGGATGCCGCTCTTGCGCAGCGTTGCACAAAGCTTCGAAGCCTGATCACCGTCTGCCAGCGCGATGCTTTCCGTCAGTTCGACTTCCAAAGCATCTCCCGTCAGCCCGTGGCGCGCCAGCGTTCTGGCAATGAGCACGGGTAGTTCGAGATCCTCCAGTTGCTGGCCCGAAACATTGACGGCCACCCGCACGTCCGACAATCCCATCGCTCGCCACTGCCGCGCTTCGCGAGCAGCGCAATTCAGTGCCCAGAGCCCGATCTCCCGAGATAGCTCCGCGCTCTCCATTATGGGGACAAACCGCGCGGGAGAAATCAGTCCGCGCTCGGAATGGTCCCACCGGATGAGTGCTTCGGCACCGCAAACGCGGCCTTCTGAGGCGTCGATCAGCGGCTGGTATTGCAGACGCAACTGGTTGCGCGCGACAGCCTGACGCAGGTCCTGTTCGAGCTGAAACAATTCATCGACCGCAAGGCTGGGCGCATTCGGCGCGTGCGCTTCGTCGACGTCGTTGACGAGTGGCACCGAGAACGATGACAGCGTCCGCGACAACAATGCGCTCGGAGAAATGGACGCCGCGTCGAATTGCCCGGTTCGCAGAGCGATCTCCGGCAAGATCTCTCGTTGCCCATCCAACCAACGATCGCCCAAAGCGTAGACAAGCGCGCTGAGTTCGCGCTTGACGCCAGCAACGTCCTGGTTTGCAGCGATCCAGACCGCGAGATGGTTGCGATCGGGTTGCGCCACCATTCTTGTGGAGGGCAGCATGCTGGTAAGGCGCCCTACGATAGTCTCCAATAGACGGTTCGCCAGATCAGGATCGAACGCGCACAGCCGGTCATAATCTTTAAGTGCAAGGACGGCCAACATGCCGCGATTGTCTTCTAACATCCGTTCAAAAAGGGGTTCTCGTGTTGGCAAACCCGAAATCGCGTGCCGATACGCAAGTCGGTGATCAGGCAGCGAGGGTCGGTCCATCAATCCGCGGACCGCGGCGCTTGCACGATGGGGAACCGAGCCCGAAGCCTGCATTCCAAGTAGCGCTTCGACCTGTCTGACAAGTGCATGCAAAACGGAATGGTGGCGAAGCAGAGTTGCGACGAGCACCGCAAGTGCGATCACCAAACTGATACTTGTTAGTTCCACTTGATCTCACAGCGCGCTGGGGCCGGCGTAATTGTTAAGCGCACACAATCGTTCTAATGCGGATTTGTTGAAAATTACTTAGGGCCGAGCATCTACGATCCGCCTCACGTCACCACCCTCGGTAAAAGTCCGCTCCTCGGTTTATCGCTTGGTTGAACCGCCCCGGAATCAGGGCACGGCGGGACTGGCAGCGCGAACCAGCGAACGACAGGTTTGGGGCCATCGCGTGTAGCTGAGCGACGTAGATGGGCCGCTTGCTGGGGGTCGCTTCGCGCATCTCGCCGCCCAAGAGCCGGCAGTCCGCTACCGGCCCAGTTCCTGCCGTACGCGAATGGACGTAAGGCCTCAACCGGGGGCAACATGGACCGATCGTCGTGGGTTGAGAGTGGTCGCGAAAGCCGTCGCCATTAGGTCAACGGACCCAGGTGCTGTTATCTCGGTTTTTTTCAGGGAATCGCGATCGGCGTTCGATGGCGGACCACTCGACCGCCATTGGCTGCGCAGCGTAACGATTATCTCCGCGAACTCCAGAGTGAGTATACACTGACGGAGGAGGCACTCGCTTCATCGACCCAGCAAATGACCCAGCGGCAATCCGCATTGAGCGGGGTCGAGCTGCGCTCGCCGGCCGACGGTGTCGTGGTCAACATACGGGTGACGACCGTCGGTGGCGTCCTTCAGCCCGGAGCCGAGGTGCTCCAAGTCGTCCCGTCGGGAGACAAGTTGATCGTGGAGGCGAAAATACCGCCCGCCGACATCGCCTTCGTGCGGGTCGGCCAGGAGGCTTCCGTCAAGTTCGATGCATATGATTCATCCGTTTACGGCGCAGCTGCTGGGAGGGTGAGCTATATCAGCGCTGACACCCTGACCGAACAAACGCCGCAGGGCCCATATTCGTATTACAGGGCCCAACTTACAGCCGACACATCGCGCTTGCGGCCGCGACCAGGTGAAAAAATCGCCTTGCAGCCCGGAATGACCGCCACGGCCGAAATCATTACCGGGCGAACCACCGTGTTTCGCTACCTGATGAAACCGATCCTCAAGACCAGCTCGTCTTCGTTGGGAGAACGATAAATCAGGAACGGGGGTTGAGACTTGCAATGACCGGGCGATTCCGCTGCCCCTAGTCTCTCGATCGACAGCGCTGGGATCCAGAAACCTTCGAAAGGTATCGCAGGCTGCTGTTCCGTGGAGACAACCCGCGAGTAAACCGTCTGCTCCGCCACCTCAACCAAGTTTCAAGCGAATGGAATATCTCACTCGGCCAATGGTCAGGGAAAGCCCGCCTACGTTGGTGATCCACTCTACCAATCCCTTTCCGCACTCGACGAACCGGCTTGCGGTGATGCAGAGCGGATGCGAGGGACGGCGCGAAAGTCGATGCGAGATCGCAACCTTGCCTGAATCGCGCATCGGCGCCGCAAAGGAATCAAGAACCTTGCCCAGCCCGAGATGGTTGATCCTGGCCTGTCTGGCGCTGACCGCAGGGTGCGGTGCAGGCGGTGACGAGGGGGGCGGCAAGAAGGCGCCGTCGGTCGGGTATGTCGTCGTTCAGCCAACCTCGGTCCCGGTCGAAACCCGGCTCGATGGTCGGGTCGTAGCATCCGAAACCTCCGAAGTGCGGCCGCAAGTCAGCGGGATCATCCGCGCGCGCTCGTTCACCGAAGGGGGATACGTGCGCCAAGGCCAGCCGCTCTACCAGATCGATCCTAGCCTTTACCGCGCCGCGGTGGACCAGGCTGTGGCCAACGTCGCCAGCGCGCGCGCGGTGGCGGAGGCGGCGCAGGCAAAAGCCGATCGCTACCGCCCGCTGGCCGCGATCGAGGCGGTCTCCAAGCAGGAATACACCGACGCCGCGGCACAGGCCAGGCAGGCCCGCGCGGGCGTCGCTCAGAACGCCGCGATGCTGAACACCGCGCAGATCAACATGCGCTTCACCACTATTCCGGCCCCGATCAGTGGACGAATCGGGCGATCGCTGGCGACCGTCGGTGCGCTGGCCACCGCCAACCAGGCTGAGCCCCTTGCGGTCATCCAGAAAACCGATCCGATCTATGTCGACATTCGCCAGTCGGCCGCGGATCTCATCGCGTTGCGCCGCAAGCTGGAGGCGGGCGGTCTCTCCGCCGGCAGCACGTCGGTCCGCCTGAGGCTGGACGACGGCAGCGATTATGGCCCCACCGGCGTCGTCCAGTTCAGCGAGATCATGGTCGACGAAGCCACCGGCACCGTAACCCTGCGCGCGCGGTTTCCTAATCCGCGCGGACTGCTGCTGCCGGGCATGTTCGTCAACGCGAGCTTCGTGCAGGGAGTCGACCAGAACGTCTTCCTGGTGCCGCAAGAGGCGGTGGTGCGAGACTTGGGCGGCAAGGCGGCGGTGTTCGTCGTTGGCAAAGGCAACAAGGCGATGCGAAAGGTCGTCGAGACCGCGCGTACCGTTGGCGCCAACTGGGTCGTGACGCGCGGACTGAAGCGCGGCGACAAAGTGATCACGCAAGGCCTTGCCAATCTCAAGACCGGCGACCCGGTCAAGCCTGTCGCGGCCTCGACGCCCGAAAAGCTGGTTTCACGGCCAGCCGGTAGCGATGGCGAGGCCCGCCGCTAGGTGTCGCGGATCTTCATCGAACGGCCCATCCTTGCATGGGTTCTGGCGATCATCGTGATGCTCGCGGGCGTTGGCGGCATCAGCAAGCTGCCGATCGAGCAGTACCCGGACATCGCGCCGACGACCGTCAATATTCGCGCAAGCTATCCCGGCGCTTCGGCCGAAACGGTCGAGAACAGCGTTACCCAGATTCTCGAGCAGCAGCTGACCGGGCTCGACGGCCTGCTATATTTCTCGGCCAGTTCGGGATCGACCGGCAGCGTCGGTATCACCGCGACGTTCGAAAAGGGCACCGACCCCGATATCGCGCAAGTGCAAGTCCAGAACAAAGTCCAGCAAGCGCTGTCCCGCCTGCCCGCGCAGGTCCAGCAGCAGGGCGTCCGCGTCACCAAGTCGAACCCCGATTTCCTGCTGATCGTCGCCGTCTACGACGAAACCGATACCCGTTCGAACATGGACGTATCGGATTATCTGGCCTCGAACCTGCAGGACCCGTTGTCGCGCGTGCCGGGGGTCGGCGATATCAATGTGTTCGGCGCGCCGGCCGCGATGCGCATCTGGCTCAATCCTTCACGGCTGGCTGCGTTCGCCTTGATGCCGAGCGACGTTATTTCCGCGGTCAGCGCGCAGAATGCCGAGATTGCCGCCGGCCAGATCGGCGGCTTGCCGCAAAGCAGCGAGCAGATGCTCAACGCCACGGTCACCGCGCAATCAAAACTCCAGACCCCCGAGCAGTTTCGCGACATCGTGGTGAAGTCTGACAACGATGGCGGCCTGGTCCGTCTGGGCGACGTCGCGCGGGTCGAGCTCGGCGCGGAAAATTACAGCTCCGACGTTCACGTCAACGGCCATCCCGGCGCGGGCATTGCCGTGTCGCTCGCGCCCGGCGCGGACGCACTCGAGACTGCCGAACTGGTCAAGGCAAGGGTCGAGCAACTGGCGCCCGCGTTCCCTGACGGGATCGCTTACGCTTACGCCAACAATTCAACGGATTTCATCAAGCTGTCGATCAACGAAGTGGTCAAGACGCTGGTGGAGGCGATCATCCTCGTCGTCATCGTGATGTTCATTTTCCTGCAGAGCTGGCGCGCAGTGCTGGTCCCGGCGATTACCATCCCGGTGGTGCTGCTCGGGACATTCGGCGTGTTCTATCTCGCCGGTTTTACCATCAACACGCTCACCTTGTTCGGCCTTTCGCTGGCGATCGGACTGCTGGTCGACGACGCGATCGTAGTGGTCGAGAACGTCGAGCGGTTGATGGAGGAAAATCCGGGCATGAGCGCGCGGGATGCCACGATCCAGTCGATGCATGATATTCAAGGCGCGCTGATAGCCATTGCGATGGTACTGTCGGCGGTGTTCCTGCCGATGGCGTTTTTCGGCGGATCGACCGGGGTTATCTACCGCCAGTTCTCTCTCACGATGATCTCGGCGATGGTCCTTTCGGTGCTGGTGGCGCTGATCCTGAGTCCTGCGCTGACCGCCACTTTGCTCAAACCCAAGAACGGGGAGCACGACCTGGCGGACGGCTGGCTGGGCCGCAAGGCGCCCCGGGTGGCCCGCATGATCGACCGCGCCCGTCACGGCTTCAACCGCGCGCTTTTCCGGAGCGATCGTCAGCTACGAAGGCAGCGTAGCCAAAGTGATCGATCGCAAGTGGCGCTTCCTCGGCATTTACGCCGTGATCGTGGTCCTGCTTGCGCTGATGTTCGTCCGCCTGCCGAGCGGTTTTTTGCCGACTGAAGACCAGGGCGCGGCGAGCATCCAGTTCCAGTTACCGGGCGGCGCAACTCAGCAGCGGACGCTGGCGGTGCGAGATCGGATCGAGAAGTACCTGTTGCAGGAAGAAGGCGAGAACGTCCGCACGCTGTTCATGGTCGCCGGCGGCGGCGGGGGCGGCAGTGGCCAGAACGCCGGCCGTGGGTTCCTCAACCTGGTGTCGTGGGACGACCGGCCGGGCAAGGAACGCACCGCTGACGCGATCGTCGAGCGGCTGTCGAGCGCCTTTCGCGGCTTTCGCGATGCCAAGGTTTTTGCCCTGGTCCCCGGCGCGGTCCGCGGGCTGGGCCAATCCAATGGCTTCACCATGCAGTTACTCAACAGCTCTGGCATGCCGGCCGACAAGTTCGCTGCCGCCCGCGACCGCTTGCTCGACCTGGCTAGCGCCGATTCCAGACTGACTGCGGTACGGCTGTCGGATCCGCCAGAGAGCGCGACGCTGAAGGTGGACATCGAACAGGCACGTCTGTCGGCGCTCGGCGTCGAGCAGTCGGATGTCAACGCCACCTTGTCGACCGCGTGGGGCGGGAGATACGTCAACGATTTCATCGACCAGGGCCGGGTCAAGCGGGTTTATGTCCAAGGGGACGAGCCGTACCGCTCGGACCCGTCCAGCCTATCGCAGTGGTATGTCCGCACGAACACTGGCGAGATGGCGCCGTTCTCGGCCTTCACGCAGACCGGCTGGTCCACCACGCCGGCAAGCCTGTCGCGGTTCAGCGGCGTGCCATCGAGCGAGATCCAGGGCCAGGCCGCTCCCGGGGTGAGTTCGGGTGAGGCGATGGACCGCATCGCATCGCTTGCCGCCCAAGTTCCCGGCACCACGGTCGCGTGGTCGGGCGCATCGTATGAAGAGCGGCTATCGTCGGGCCAGGCGCCGCTGCTTTACGGCATTTCGCTTTTGGTGGTGTTCCTGTGCCTTGCCGCGCTGTATGAAAGCTGGTCGATCCCCGCGGCGGTCCTTTTGGTGATTCCGCTTGGCCTCGTCGGCGCGGTGTTCGCGGTCACCCTGCGCGGCCTGGAAAACGACGTATACCTGCAGATCGGCCTGCTCACCACCATGGGATTGGCAGCCAAGAATGCCATCCTGATGATTGAATTCGCCGAGCAAGCCGAACGACGAGGCATGCGGGTGATCGATGCGGCGCGCGAAGCTGCCCGCATCCGTCTGCGCCCGATCCTGATGACGAGCTTCGCGTTCATCTTCGGGGTGATGCCGCTGGCATTGTCGACCGGTGCAGGCGCCAATAGCCGGATCGCGATCGGCACTTCGGTCATCGGCGGAATGCTCACCGCTGCCTTGCTGGCGATTTTCTTCATACCGTTGTTCTTCGTGCTGGTCCGCCGCGGGGTGCGCGATGGGCTCATCCATTTGCGCGAGTGGCACGCGGCACGGCGCCCCGAGGGGCCTGCGAAAAGCGGAGAGCCCGCGGAATGAGAAATGCCGTTGTCCTGCTTGGCGCGGTCAGCCTTGCGGCGTGCTCGATGGACCCGCCCCTGCCGGCTACCCCGCTGCCGGTCCCCGCATCATGGCCCGCGGGCGACCCGTATCTGCTACAAAGCGAAGCAGCGCTACCCGGGCTGGGCCATCGTGACGTTTTTCGTGATCAGCGGCTGCTTCAGCTCATTGAGCAGGCGCTGATAAACAACCGCGACTTGCGGATCGCCGCGGCAAACATTGCCGCCGCGCGCGCGCAGGCGAGGATCAGCCGGACGGGCCGCCTGCCGGAAGTCACCACGACCGCCGGCGTGTCGGTCAGTGACGACAGTGGCAGAAACGGTCGCACCGCCCTCGACTTCGGCTTGGGGGTCCCCGCGTTCGAAATCGACCTGTTCGGCCGGCTGGCCTCGCTCGCGCGCGCCGACCAGGAACGCTTGCTGTCGACCGAAGCAGGCGCGCGGGCGGTGCGGCTGGCGCTGATCGCCGATATCGCGCGGGCGTGGGCCACTTACGCCGCGGATGGCACCCTGCTGTCGATCGCAGAGCGCACCGCCACGAATGCGGAGCGCAGCGTCGGCCTGACCGAGGCGCGGCTCAAGGGTGGGATCATCCCCAGGACCGACCTGTTGCAGGCCCGGCAAATTCTCGAGACCGCGAAGTCTGATCTTGCGCAGCAACGCACCGCGCTGGCGCAGGACCGCAACCTGCTGCAACTGTTGCTCGGCGCGCCGGTCGATGGGGCGCTGCTAGCGTCGGCGATCGACGAAATAGACCAAAGCTTCGTGCCGCCGCCCGCGGGGCTCGACAGCCGTATCTTGTTGCGCCGCCCCGACATCGTGGAAGCAGAATACCAGTTGCGCGCGGCAAATGCCGAAATCGGCGCGGCGCGCGCCGCGCTGTTTCCAGCGATCTCGCTCACCGGCCTGCTCGGCTTCGCGAGCGACGCGCTTGGCGGACTGTTTTCAGGCGGCTTCTCATGGTCAGGCGGCGCGGATGTGCGTTATTCGATCTTCAACGCCGGAGCCGGGCGCGCCCGCGTTCGGGTGACCGAGGCCCAGCGGGAGGCAGCGCTGGCGATTTACGAGCGGACCATCCAGGCCGGCTTTCGCGAAGTCGCCGACGCGCTGGCCGACCGCGGGACGATCGATGAGCGGCTGCGCTCGGCTGAGGCGCGGGTCGCGGCGACATCGGAGGCCGCCCGGCTAGTAGATGCCCGCTATCGCGAGGGGATCGATCCTTATCTCACCACGCTGGATGCGCAGCGTTCGTTTTACGACGCGCAACGCCGGCAAGTGCTGGTGCAGTTGACCGCGCTGCAGAACGTGGCGACTTTGTATCAGGTGCTAGGCGGCAGCTGACCTTAGGCGCGCAAGTCGTCAGGGATCGGCGCCATCCGCGGGCCGCCTTCGCGAAAATCGCGCAAGTCGAGGAACGCCGACAGGTAGGGGGTGTCGGGGTCCGCGATGCGCGCAGGGGTACGCCCGGCGAATAGGCGAATTTCGCGGATCATGTGCGGCTGATCGTAGAAATGGTCCTGCACCGCGGAGATCTCGTCGTTTGTTAGCGACGGCCGTGACAGCAGGACCGCAGCGCGCAAGGCGCGGTACTTGCGCGCGAGCGTTCGCGGGGGAAGCCCGAAGTAGCGGTCGGTAAGTCGTTGCACCTGTCGCGCGCTATAGCCAGAACGGGCGAACAGATCGTCGATCTCTGGCGACAGCGATTGCGCCAGCCAGTCCGCGACGGCTTTGATGAACTGCATGTGCCCTTCGGGGAGAGGACGAAGCGAGGCGAGGATCGCGGTGGTCATGATCTTGATCATCTGCTCGGTGGTGAGCTCGGCAAAATCCCGCAATAATTCGTCACCCGCGCCAGCCAGCGGAGGCGGGAGCACTTGCGCCGCTCGCAGTAAGCGGTTGCCGTGCCTGGCGGCGCAAAGCCCTGTGACGCTCGCCCAGCCTGCCGGGCTCAACATGGCCCCGAACACGTCCCACGGCCCGGTAATCTCGAACGTCGCGGCCGCGCTCGAGGGCGTTAGGACCATCCACGGGTAGCTTGGTTCGGTACGGCCATCGAGGAATCGCATGTGGCCTGAACCCCGCGGCATTACTGCGACAATGCCGATCGAAGACGGCTGCACGTCGCGGATCTTCCGCTCGTCGCAGCGCATGCGAAAGAAAGTGGTGACGAACGGCGCAACCTCGAGCGCGGGTGGGAACAGCTCCATCCGTACAAGTCCAGCCCGGGTCAATTGCTGGTGGGCGGCGTCTTCTCCCGCTGCCGCTTTGGGTTGTGTACGCGCTCCCATTGCGCCACCTTTTGTCTAACTGGCCTGTTTCTGTCCAGCAGATGACAAGCAAACAACTTGCCACTTTCCTTACCGCGCGGCAGGTTGACGCAAACGTAAACCGGAACGGGAAAGCGCACGATGGCCTTTAAAACACGGATCACCGAAATGTTCGGGATCGAGACGCCTATTCTGATGGGCGGGATGACCGGCGTGGGCTATGGCGAACTGGTCGCCGCGGTGGCCGAAGCGGGTGCGCTCGGGTTCATCACCGCGCACATGTTCCCCTCCGGCGCGGCGCTACGCGACGAGATCGACAAGGTTCGCGGCCTCACCGACAAGCCGTTCGGCGTGAACTTGACGCTTCTGCCGTCGATAAACCCGATCCCATACGATGAATACCGGGAGGCAATCATCGAAAGCGGGCTGAAGATCGTCGAAACCGCCGGCCGCGCGCCGACCGATCATCTTCCCGCTTTCAAGGAAGCCGGGGTCAGGGTAATTCACAAGTGCACCAGCGTGCGCCATTCGCAAAGCGCGGTACGCAAAGGCGTCGACGTGATCAGCATCGATGGTTTCGAATGCGCCGGCCATCCGGGCGAGGACGACGTCGGCCTGGTAGTGCTGCTCCCTGCGACGGTCGATGCCCTGCCCGAAGTTCCAATCGTCGCCAGTGGCGGCATGGCCGACGGGCGCAGCCTGGTGGCCGCGCTCGCACTGGGGGCAGATGCGGTCAACATGGGCACGCGTTTCTGCGCCACGCAGGAAGCCGCTATCCATGCCAACGTGAAGCGCCAGATCGTCGACAATACCGAGCTCGATACGGTTCTCGTCGGCCGGCCGTTCCGCAACACCGCGCGGGTCGCCCGCAACGCTGTATCGGAAGAAGTCGCCACCATTCAGCGCAATCCGAACACCACTTTCGAAGAGGTCAAGCACCTGATGGCCGGCGTGCGCGGACGGGATCTGGTTTACGGGCAGGGCGACATGGACGGAGGCATCTGGAGCTCCGGCCAGAGCCAGGCGCTGATACACGACATTCCGACCTGCAAGCAGCTTGTTGCCAACATCATGGCACAAGCTGAAGCCGTCCGGACGCGGCTCGACCAGAGCGCCGGCTAGCCTGGACGCGCAGGACCGCCCGGGTCGTGCCCGCTAGCCCTTGATGCGCTCGGCAGCGGCGTCGAGCTCGTCGCGGCTGTTCCCATGCCGGTCGATCAACTGCTGCGCTTGCTCAACACTGATGCCATGCTTTTCAGCGAAATAGCGCACTTCGTATCCCTGTTCGCCGGCAACCCGGCTGCGGTCCTGTGCGCCGCGGTCGTTGGTGTCGTCTGACATTTTATTGTCTCCTTCCTTACCATCAACAGTCGAGATTCGCGTAAGTTTCCGACAGGTGTCGCAAGGAAGCCGGAGATGACTTGCGCCGGCCCTTCCAATCGATAAGCTTCCCGCTATAGGAGCGCGGCGCTGCTGGGGCGTCGCCAAGTGGTAAGGCACCGGTTTTTGGTATCGGCATTCGCAGGTTCGAATCCTGCCGCCCCAGCCAGAGCAAGAACCGCTCAAAAGCATGGGCCATGTATTGGCAGCCGCGCGTTTCGTAACGGACCATCTCGCTTTGATAGGACCGTGTCCTACTCGACCGGCCGACCCGGCTAGAGGTTGAAAGCGAGTTCGAGGGGCGCAAGACAACCCGACCATTAGCGTTTATCGGGGCTATCTCGAGGCCGCAGGCGTGTCAGTGACGTTCCTGCTGGCTCTTGGTTTGCAGGCTTTTTGCCATCGCAGCGATTGCCATTTCGCCGGGAGCGTTGCCGCAGCAGCGCCAGGATCGAACCTTCCCGAGCGGACGCACCCGCGAATGCAGCTGTTCGCGGTATCGATCGTGTTGATCGCACCAGCATCTACGGCATCGCCAAAGCTTGCCCGATCTTTTGATGTGGCGGTGTGCGATGCCGTTGCGTGTACGGTGGGATGTAGGGTATTTGACGAACACCGGAGCACTGCAAGCTCACGGGAAGGCCTTGTGTCCAAGCGTTGCCTTCACGTCCTCGCCGCGGCGAGGCTGGAAGGTACGAATGCATGGGTCCCGCCTCTCTCACTCATCCAAGCCTGGCCGAACTCACCCGTGTTTCAGCGCGGATCGGCTGCCTCTCGTTCGGCGGGCCTGCCGGTCAGATCGCGCTGATGCACCGCGAGTTGGTCGAGGAACGGCGCTGGGTCGAGGAAGACGAGTACCTCCAGGCATTGAACCTGTGCCACCTTCTTCCCGGACCTGAAGCGCAGCAGCTTGCCACGTGGATCGGCTGGAAACTGCACGGGTGGCGGGGCGGGATCATCGCTGGAGCGCTGTTCGTGATCCCCGGCGCGTTTGTGATGCTCGCACTATCGATGCTCTATGCCGTCGCGGCCGACCTCGAATGGTTTGCCGCGCTATTCCTGGGCATCAAGGCGGCCGTCCTGGCGATCATCGCCCAGGCGCTCGTGAGGATCGCCGGCAGGGCGTTGAAATATCCGCTTCAGCGCATCCTTGCCATCGCTGCCTTCGTTGCGTTGTTCCTCTTTGATGCGCCATTCCCGGTGGTCGTGCTTGCTGCGCTCGCGGTCGGCGCTTTAGTCGGGGCTAAGCGTCCAGCGCTGATCGCACTTAAACCCACAGCAAGTGACGTGATCACCCAGCCGAAACCGTGGAGGGCGACCGCCGCGGCGGTAGTCATCTGGCTGGCCATCTGGGCGCTGCCAATGTTTGCAGTGTATGCATTTCTTGGTCCGGATCACGTCTTGTGGAAAGTCGGAGTATTCTTCTCCAAGCTTGCCGTGGTGACCTTTGGCGGCGCCTACGCAGTGCTTGCCTATATGGCCCAGGAAGCAGTCACCGGCTTTGGCTGGCTTGGCGCGGGTGAGATGGCCGATGGGCTCGGCCTTGCAGAAACGACACCCGGTCCGCTGATCATGGTGACCCAGTTTGTGGGGTACATCGCCGCCTTTCGCGCGCCTGCCCCGTTTACTCCGCTCGTCGCCGGATTGTTAGGCGCCGCACTGACTACCTGGGTTACCTTCGCGCCTTGTTTCATGTGGATTTTTGCCATGGCGCCATGGATGGAGCGGATCCATCGAGCGCCTGCGCTCAAGGGCGGACTGGCAGGAGTGACCGCCGCAGTGGTGGGCGTGATCGCAAATCTTGCATTATGGTTTGCGCTTCACGTTCTGTTCGGGCGAGTTGCGACGCTTGGACTGGGCCCACTTCGGCTTCAGGTGCCTGAGCTCGCCACCTTCGACTGGCGAGCCGCAGCGATCGCCGCCGCGGCCTTTGTCCTGATCTTTCGGCTCAAAATCGGCATCTTTTCAACTCTTGCTGTCTCGGCCGCTTTGGGACTGGTGTTGGGTTTGCTTACCGGGGGATAGCCTTCATCGGCAAAACCGGAGGCGTGTCAGTGTCGGCCGCCGCCGACGCGAAGCCTGGATTGCCCATCCAAGCACCGTGCAATGGGTCATTGCGGATGCCCAGCCGCGTTGATCCAAAGGGCGGCCTGATGTTGCCGCCCCACCGGTTTTCCTGCAGTCGGTCCCATCACCGTCGGTAGCAGGGGCGTGGAAGCGCCCGGTCGGGTTCAGGGGTTCGCGTGTGCGCTTTCGTCCGCATATCTTCTCGAGAAGGGCGCACAAGTGGCTGGCCCTCGTTATCGGTGTTCAGGCGCTCATCTGGACTCTGAGCGGTCTCTATATGACGGTCGTGCATATCGACACGATCCATGGCGATCATTTCATTCGGCCGGTCAAGCCGGCGCCCATTGCGGTCGCAGACCTTGCCAGTCCGATAGCGGCTGCGGCTTCCATCCCTGAAGCCAGCTCGGTCCGGCTCACGCGTCTCATCCAACACCCGGTCTATGTCGTCACGACTGGGCAGGACGAGCACCGCGTCGACGCGCTGACTGGCCGTGCCATGCCACCTCCATCGAAGAATGAGATCAAGCGCGCCGCTGAATACTGGTTCACCGGATCCGAACCGATTTCGAAGATCGCGTTGATCGATCAAGTTCCAGGTGAACTGCGAGGCCGCGAACCGCCTCTCTGGCGGGTCGACTTTGAAGGCTGGAACAAGCCGACGCTCTACTTTTCACCAAGAACCGGGGAGCTCGTGACCCGCCGTCATGAACTGTGGCGTGTGTTCGACTTCCTCTGGATGATGCACATCATGGACTACGAGACCCGTGACAATGTGAACAACTGGCTGCTGCGCGTTTTCACCCTGCTGGCTATCGCAACTGGAGCCCTTGGAGCCTGGCTGCTTTGGTTCGCCTTCCCACGGCGCCGACGCAAGGCCGGAGTCCGGTGAAAGCCATCCACACTCATACGCTGCGCGTAATCCACAAGTGGATCGGCCTCGTCGTTGGCGCACAGTTCCTGCTCTGGACCTTCAGCGGGGCGGCAATGGCCCTGTTGCCGATGTCCGAGGTGGCCGGTGGACCAGAGCGCGAGCAGGATTTTCGGTCTCGTCTCGACACAATCGATCGCTGGCCGGCGGTACAAAGACAGCTGAGCGGATCACTCGTCGAAAGCTTGAAGGTACGCAGTCTGCTCGGTCGCGACGTTTACGAAGTCGCCACCTCTTCCGGCACGTTGCTTTTCGACGCGAAAACGGCGCAGCCGGTGCGGGTCGATCGGAATGTTGCACGCGACATCGCGCTGGCTTCGCACCCGCCCGGGGCCCCCGTAAGGTCGGTCGCCGCCCTCACCAAATTGTCCTTCGCGGTGCGCGAGCACGACCTGCCGATCTGGCGCGTGGACTTCGCGGACGAAATAGGCAGCAGCTATTTCGTCTCAGGACTGACTGGGGAGGTCCTGGAGCGCCGGACTTCGGCGTGGCGTCTGTGGGATTTCTTCTGGATGCTGCACATCATGGATTACAGCGAAAGGAAGAGCTTCAACCACCCGCTAATCATCGCGGCCGGTTTCTCGGCCGTGTGGCTAGCCATCACGGGCACATGGCTGCTCCTGCGCACGGTTGGCAGAAAGACTTCGAGCGACCACTCCAGAAGAACCGGTTCTGATGGATACGGTTGAGACGCTTCAATTCTAGCTCTCTCAAACCGGTGCGTGAGAGCAAAACATCCTCCGCGCCGGGCTTGCATAATGCAATCGAGGCATCGATGACCAAAAGGATGGGACGAGCATCGAAGTGATAGACCTGCGTATCGGCGACCGTACGAGCTTCGGCCAAGAGTGACGGACGCCGTTCCCCCCGAAGGCGTGCTCAGCCACGCAATCGTCGATGCGGCGCTGCAGGCTGGCTTCCCTGTACGCGATCTTCGCGGTCTGCGACGTCTTTCGGGCGGCGCGAGCAAGGAAACCTGGGCGTTCGATCTGCTGTTGGACGACGGCTCCTCGAGCGCGCTGGTGCTGCGTCGCCATCCGCCGGGCAAGCGTTTCGCGACCCAGGGGCTCGACAGCGTCGCCCGCGAATCCGCGATCGTGCGGGTCGCCGCCCGACAAGGCTTGCCGGTTCCTCGCGTGGCTTTCGAGCTACCCGCTGGCTCTGCTGGCGGGGACGGGTACGCAATGGAACGGATCGAGGGCGAAACCGTGGGGGTGCGGGTGCTCAAGCTTGGCGAACTCGCCACCGCTCGTGAAGGCATGGCACGACACTGCGGAGAGATCCTCGCCCGGCTGCACGCCGCGGATAACCTCGATGAGCTCGGCCTGGAGCAGCAGGGCGCGTCGCAGGCGCTCGCTGCGCTCGAGCAACGCCACCGCGCGACGCAGGATGACCGTCCGGTCTTCGAGTTCGCGCTGCGCTGGCTCAGGGACAACCTGCCCGATCGGAGCGAACGGGTGCTGCTGCACGGAGACTTCCGCAACGGGAACCTGGTCGTCGGACCCGACGGGATCCGTGCGGTGCTCGATTGGGAGCTCGCGCACCTCGGGCCGCCAGCTTCGGATCTTGCATGGTTGTGCGTGAGCAGCTGGCGCTTTCAGCGGCCGGACTTGCCAGTGGGCGGTTTCGGGACGCGCGAGGACCTGATCGCAGGCTACCAGGAGGCCGGCGGCGCGCGCGTCGACCCAGCCGAGCTACACGCCTGGGAGGTGTTCCAGACGATGAACTGGGGGGTGATGTGCGCCGGGGTGGCGAGCGCTTTCGTCGACGGCAGCCGGACCGTCGAAGGCGGGGTGATCGCGAGGCGCGCGTCCGAAACCGAGTTCGACCTGATGCGGCTTCTCGCGCCCGATCACGAGGCGTGGCATGCAGGATAGTCCTTCGCCCGAATTGCTGATCGGTCAGGTCCGACAGGCGCTTGAGGAGGGGCTTGCGCCGGGTTTTTCGCAGAAAGTGGCGGCCAATGCGCTGGGCATCGCGTTGCGCGAACTTTCGCTCGGACCTGCCAGCTCCGCCCGCGAAGTTGAACGCCTGAATCGCCTGCTCGGGAGCAACTCAGCGAACGTACGTGAACTCAACCGCTGCTTGGCCGCACGGATCCGCGACGGACTTCCCGCCGACGCTCCCGATCTCGTCAAGCACCTGATACAGACGACCATCGACAAGCTCGAAATCGATCAACCGGGATATCCCTCCTATCGCATGTGGAAGGACGCCCGGTGAGTTCCGCTCCCTGACCGGCGGCCGTCAGGCTGCGCTGTCGACTTTCCACTCCACTTTTTGAAGCAGAGCCGGTTCGACCGCGTCGAAGTCCGCTGCCGAGTGCCGTTCACGCATCGCCGCGGTATTGACCAGGCGGCCCCGCCGGGCAGCCGGACGGTCGTCGATCGCGCGAACCCAACGGGCGACGTTGGGGTATTCGTGCATCGACAGGAACGTCGCCGCATCGTTGTAGGCATCGCCGCGGATGATCGCACCCATCCAGCCATACGACGCAACGTCGGCAATCGAATAATCCCCGGCGAGATACTCGGTCTTTGCGAGCTGGTTGTCAGCGACCGAAAAAATCCGCTTGGCCTCCATCGCGTAGCGATTGATCGGGTATTCGAACTTCTCCGGCGCATAAGCATAGAAATGCCCAAACCCGCCGCCGAGGAACGGCGCGGTGCCCATCTGCCACATCAGCCAACTGAGCACTTCGGCACGCGCGGGGTTTTCGCGCGGGAGCAGGAAATCGAACTTCTCGGCCAGGTGCAGCACGATCGCGCCGCTTTCGAACACACGGAACGGGACGGGGCCGCTGCGATCCTCGAGCGCTGGGATCTTGCCGTTGGGATTGAGCGCGGTGAACCCGCTGCCGAACTGATCGCCATCGCGGATGTTGATCATCCATGCATCGTATTCCGCCCCTGCGTGCCCGGCAGCGAGCAGCTCTTCGAGCATGATCGTCACCTTTTGCCCATTGGGCGTACCAAGCGAATACAGCTGGAAGGGATGCTCGCCTACGGGCAACTCCCTGTCTTCGCGCGCGCCCGCAGTCGGCCGGTTGATGCCGGCGAACACGCCTCCGTTCTCGGTGTCGTTGGTCCAGACCTTGGGCGGGGTGTAAGTAGTGTCGGCCACGATAATCTCCGTGAAAAGCGTTGCCGTGCAGATGGTCTCGCACTGCCGGAACCGCAAGCGCAGCGACCACGTTGCACGGATATGGTCGCATCATCCAAGCTCATCTACATCGACGATGACATGCCCGGCATCACCCGCAAGAAGACCGGGCGCGGCTGGGCGTATTACGATCCGCATGGCAAGCTGATCACCGATCCCGGCGAGCGCGACCGGCTCAACTCGGTCGCGCTGCCCCCGGCTTATGTCGACGCATGGTTCTGCCCCGCGGAGAACGGCCATATCCTGGCCACCGGCATCGACGCCAAAGGTCGAAAGCAATACCGCTACCACCCGGATTTCCGCGTCGCGCGCGAGGGCGAGAAGTTCGACGGCTGCGTCAGCTTCGGCAAGCTACTGCCGCTGGTGAGGAAACGTGTCGAAAGCGACCTCAACGCCCGTAAGCTAACCCGCGAGCGCGGCATCGCCAGTGTCGTGCGGCTGCTCGACCTCGGCGCGATCCGGATCGGCAACGATGCGTATGCCAAGGAGAACAAGAGCTTCGGGGCGACCACGCTGCGCCAGAAACACGCACAAGTGAAAGGCCAGTCGTTGCGGCTCCGCTTCAAGGGAAAGCATGGGATCGAGCACGAAGTCGTGCTCAGCGACCGCAGCCTCAGCCGAGTCGTGCGCGCGATGCAGGACCTGCCCGGCCAGCGCCTGTTCCAGTACCTCGACGAGGACGGCCAGCAGCACGCGATTGGCTCGGCCGACGTCAACGCGTACCTGTGCGAGACGATGGGCGAACATTTTACCGCCAAGAACTTCCGCACCTGGCACGCCAGTGTGCTGGCATTTCGATTGCTGGCCGAAGGTGAAGGGGTGTTGACGCTCAAGATCCTGCTCGATGCAGTCGCGCAGCACCTCGGCAATACCCCTGCGGTGACCCGGCGCAGCTATGTCCACCCCGCAGTGATCGCACTGGTCGACCAGCAGATGAAGTGGCGTGCCGGGCTCAAGCTGCCGCGCGCGACGCGCTGGCTGACGCGGGAGGAACGCGGCCTGATCGATCTGCTCGAAGGGGGGCCAAGCGCGCTGAAATTGCTCGCGGTGGCCTAAGGGCAGCTGACAGACGCGGAACGCCTTGGCGTTCGGCCGGTTGCGGAGCGAGTATGACCGATAACCTCCACACTGCCGAAACGCTCGAACCTGCGCTGCCTGCGGGTCTCGAACGTCATGCCTGCCAGTTGCTCGACCACGCGCACGATCGCAAACTGCAACTCGCAACTGCCGAAAGCTGCACCGGCGGACTGCTCGCCGCCCTGCTGACCGATGTGCGCGGGCGCGGGCACGTGTTCGAACGGGGTTTCGTGACGTACACCAACGAGGCCAAAAGCGAGATGCTCGGCATCCCGATGGACCTGATCGAGCAGCACGGCGCGGTCAGCCAAACCATCGCGTTGGCGATGGCGCAAGGCGCACTCGAACGCTCGCAGGCCGATTTCGCACTGTCGATCACCGGGTTCGCCGGCCCGGGAGGACCGGACGACGAGGAAGGGCTGGTTCATTTCGCGTGCGCACGCCGCGACGGGGAGCCCTGCCACCGCGAAGAGCACTTCGGCGCGATCGGCCGTGGCGGCGTTCGGATCGCCGCACTTGAAGTCGCGCTGTCGATGATGGATGAAGCGCTCGGTAAATGACCGAGACCCGCGACCACCCTTTTTATTCGCTCCATTCGCACGGGCTGGTCCGCGTCGCCGCGAGCACGCCGAAGGTCCGCACTGCCGATGTCGCGGGCAACGCCGCGGCGATTATCGACGAGGCACGCCGCGCGCACAACGCCCAGGTCGATCTGGTGGTCTACCCCGAACTATGCGTTTCGTCGTACGCGATCGACGATCTGCACATGCAGGCGGCCCTGCTGGACGCGGCCGAGGCGCGGGTGGCCGATATCGTCGCCGCCAGCGCGGATATCATCCCGCTACTGGTGATCGGCGCGCCGCTGCGCCACAACGGACGCATCTACAACTGCGCGCTGGCGGTCCATCGCGGACGACTGCTGGGGGTGGTGCCCAAGAGCTACCTGCCCAACTACCGCGAATTCTACGAGAAGCGCTGGTTTGCCAACGGACGCCAGATCCAGGGCCTGACGATCGCGGTCAATGGCGATGACGTCCCCTTCGGGACCGACCTGATCTTCGCTGCCGACAACTTGCCCGGCTTCCGTCTCGCGATCGAGATTTGCGAAGATTTCTGGGCGCCGATCCCGCCGTCCACTTATGCCGCGCTCGCCGGAGCGACGATTCTCGCCAACCTGTCTGCCTCCAATATCGTCATCGGCAAGAGCGACGAGCGCCACATGCTGTGCCGTTCGCAAAGCGCACGCGCCGCGGCGGCCTACATCTACTCGGCCGCCGGACATGGCGAAAGCACGACCGACATGGCCTGGGACGGCCAAGGCATGATCTACGAACTCGGCGACCTGATGGCCGAGAGCGAACGGTTCGCGCTGGAGCCGGAGTTCTGCGTCGCCGACATCGATTGCGACCGGATCCTCAATGATCGAATGCGGCTTGGAACGTTCAACGACGCTGCCGAAGAAGCGGGCCGACCCGAGGACGGATTCCGCGTCATCGGCTTCGAGCACCAGCCGGCAAGCGGTGACATCGGCCTGATCCGGCCGGTGCGACGCTTCCCGTTCGTGCCCAACCGGCTTGACCATCTCGACGCCGATTGCTTTGAGGCGTTCAACATCCAGGTTGACGGCCTCATGCGCCGGTTCGAATCGACCAGAGGCAATTCGATGATCATCGGCGTGTCCGGCGGACTCGATTCGAACTCATGCGCTGATTGTCGCTGCCAAGGTATGCGACCGGCTCGGTCTGCCGCGCACCGCGATCCGGGGCTATACGATGCCCGGCTTCGGCACCTCCGAAGGCACCAAATCCAACGCCTGGAAATTGATGCAGGCGCTCGGCATCACCGCGGAAGAGATCGACATCAAGCCGGCCGCCACGCGGATGCTGGAGGACATCGGTCATGCCTTCGCCGACGGCCGCCCGGTTTATGACACCACGTTCGAGAACGTCCAGGCGGGCCTCAGGACCGATTACCTGTTCCGCCTTGCGGGGCAGCACAACGGCTTCGTCATCGGTACCGGCGACTTGTCCGAACTCGCCCTCGGTTGGTGCACGTACGGGGTGGGCGATCAGATGAGCCACTACGGCGTCAACGCCGGCGTCCCCAAGACTTTGGTTCAGTACCTTATCCGCTGGGTCACCCGCACCGACCAGTTCGAGCCCGCGACCGACGCGGTGCTCGAAGCGATCCTGGGCCAGGAAATAAGCCCGGAGCTGGTTCCGGTAGGCGAGGACGGTGAAGTCCAAAGCACGCAGGCCAAGGTCGGCCCTTACGAATTGAACGATTTCTTTCTCCACCACACGATCCGCTTCGGCGCCCGGCCGAGCAAAGTCGCCTTCCTCGCATGGCACGCCTGGCGCCAGGCGGATGCGGGATCCTGGCCCGCCGAATTCCCCGAAGGCGCCAAGAACGAATACGATCTTGCCACCATCGCGCGCTGGCTCGAAAGCTTCCTCCAGCGTTTCTTCGGCTTCGCGCAGTTCAAGCGGAGCGCGTTGCCGAACGGGCCCAAGGTCAGCCCGGGCGGCGCGCTATCCCCGCGTGGCGACTGGCGCGCACCGTCCGATGCGGTGGCCGACGTGTGGCTCGCGGAACTGCGCGACAAGCTTCCGCCGCTCGGGTGAGGCGGCGGCACAAACCCGACAGCGGGGCGTTAAGGTTGCGATTAGCGACGGAAACCCCACGCCCATGGCCACTATTACCGCAATCGCGACCGCGGTTCCGGACCTCGATTTCGAAAAAGACTATCGCCGCTGGGCGCTCGCGCGACTGGGTGAAAGCCGCGAAGCCAAGCTGTTTGAACGGATGGCGCACCGATCGGGCATAGAGCATCGCTGGTCGGTGTTGGGCGAGGATGACGCACGGCTCGACCAAGGCGTCGGCTTCTACGGCGGTGCCTCGCCGTCGACAGCGGCGCGGATGGAAATTTATGCGCGTGAGGCGCCGGAACTGGCGCTGCGGGCGATAGCCGGGTTGCCCAGGTTGGGCGAACCGACGCACATCGTCGTGGCAAGTTGCACCGGCTTCATCGCCCCGGGTATCGACCAGATCATTGCCCGGCGGCTCGGTCTCGGCGACGATGTCGAGCGGGTGCTGATTGGCTTCATGGGCTGCTATGCCGCGGTTACCGCGCTGCGCACCGCGCGGCACATCGTCCGCTCGGAGCCCGACGCGCGCGTGCTGGTCGTGACTGTCGAGCTTTCGAGCCTCCACCACCAGGAAGAGATGGACCTCGAGCCGCTGTTGATGGGCGCACAGTTCGGCGACGGTGCGGCGGCCGCGATTGTCACCAGCGGCGAGGCCGGGCTGGCGCTAGGCGAAGGCATCTCCGCCGCGCTGGAGGACAGCGAGGAACTGATCACTTGGCGAATCGGCGATACCGGATTTCACATGCGCCTGTCGGGCGAAGTGCCCGGCCGAATTGCCGCCGCGTTGGGCGATCCGGCGGTCCAGCAGCGCATTACGGGCGGACGTGATCCTACCGCGATAGATGGCTGGGCGGTTCACGCCGGCGGACGCTCGATCCTCGACGCGGTCGAAAAGGGCCTGCACCTTTCGCCGACGGCGCTCGACGATTCGCGCGAAGTGCTGCGGATGTGCGGCAACATGAGCTCCTCGACGCTGATGTTCGCGCTCAAGCGCATCTTTCGCCGTCAACCGGCGAGCGGTGTCGCGCTTGCTTTTGGCCCCGGCCTCGCGATGGAGGGCTTCCGCTTCGGCTGGCAAGATGCTGGCTAATCGCGCCACCGGCGAAGAGCTGATGGACGACCCCGCGCTTGACGCGAGAACTTATACCCGGGTCCTGCACGATCTTGCGCAGGTCAACACCATCACGATGGCGCGGCGGCCGACGTTGGCGTTCCTTGACCGCGCGGTCGGCAGGCGGCGCTCGATCAAGCTGCTCGATGTCGGTTTCGGCGACGGCGACATGCTGCGCGCGATCGCCCGGTGGGCCGCCAAGCGCGGGATTGTCGCCGAGCTGGTCGGCGTCGACCTCAATCGCCGGAGCGTCGCCGCCGCGCGCGAGGCGACTCCTCCCGGCTTGGCCATCGACTATCGCGCCGGGGACTACGCAGATCTCGCCGGCGAAGGATGGGATTGTGTCGTGTCCAGCCTGGTCGCGCACCATATGACGCGGCCGCAATTAGTCGCGTTCCTGCGCTTCATGGATCGCGAAGCGCGCGCCGGGTGGCTGGTCAACGACCTCCATCGCCATGGCTTCGCCTATACCGGTTGGCCGCTGCTGGCTGGTCTCATGCAGTGGCATCCGATCGTGCGCCACGACGGGCACCTGTCAATCGCGCGCTCCTATCGCCCTGCCGAGTGGCGTCCGTTGCTCGCTGAAGCCGATATCGAGGGCGCGCGTGTCGTGCGGCGTTTTCCCTTCCGCCTGTGCGTCGAGAAAGTCCGCTGACGCCGCCGCTTATCCTGGGCGCGGGCCCGGCCGGCGCGATGGCTGCGATCGTGCTCGCTCGAGCGGGTGCGGAGCCGGTTCTGATCGACCGGGACGAAGTGGTGGGCGATGCGCTGTGCGGAGGCTTTCTCTCGTGGCGTTCGGGCGAGCGGCTGCGCGCAAATGGCGTGGACCCTCTCGAACTCGGCGGCCACCAGGTTCACACGCTCGCTCTGATCGCCGGCGCCCGCGAGGCGACCGCGCAGCTGCCAGCCCCCGGTACGGGATTTTCTCGCCACGCGCTCGACACCGCACTCCGCCGCCGTGCCGTCTCCGAAGGCGCGACGCTCGCGTTCGACCGCGCGCGAGCGGTCCGTGCGGGGCTGATCGAGGGCGACGCGCGCGAATGGTCGGCCGAAACGATCTTCCTCGCGACCGGCAAGCACGACGTGCGCGGGCAGCCGCGCCCCCGCAACGCGCGCGATCCGGCGCTCGGCCTGCGCGTGCGGCTGCCGGCCAACCCGCGCCTGCAAGCTATGCTGGACGGACGGATCGAGCTGCACCTGTTCGCAGGCGGGTATGCCGGAATCGTGCTGCAGGAGCGCGGCACGGCGAATGTGTGCCTCGCGGTGCGCAAGTCGCTGTTGGCAGAGGCGGGCGGTGACCCACGCGTTCTGCTCGACCGGCTCGCCGCCCGGCACCCGCGGTTCGGCGAACGTATGACCTTCGCCCCGGCCGAGCTCGCGATCGATACGGTCGGGGCAGTTCCCTATGGCTGGATCGCGCAGTCGACCGAACCGGCCCTTTACCGCCTCGGCGATCAGGCCGCGGTAATCCCCTCGCTGGCGGGCGAGGGCATGGCCATTGCGATGGCCAGCGGCGACGCCGCCGCCCGCGCCTGGCTTGCGGGCAAGGATGCGCCGCTTTTCCAACGAGACTTCGCCCGCCAGGCCGCGCGCCCGGTACGCATCGCCGAGGCTATCTGGCATATCGCCGAAAACGGGCGCGGAGCGCAGGTCCTGACCGCGCTCACCCGCAGCGCGCCGACACTGGCCCGCGCCGCAATGGCGCTCACGCGGATCTAGAGCTTGAGCACCCAGCCGTGCGGATCGGGGACCAGCCCGCGCTGGATGCCCACCAGCCGATCGCGCAACCGTTGAGTCAACTGGCCCGGGCCGCCGGAACCGACTGTGAATTCGAAATCGGGTCCCGCGACCTTACCCACCGCAGTTACCACCGCGGCCGTGCCGCAGGCCATCGCCTCGACCAGACGGCCCGACCCGGCATCGTCGCGCCACCGATCGATGGCATAGCGCTCCTCGCGGATGGTCAGGCCTTCATCGCGCAAGAGCTGGATCAGGCTGTCGCGGGTAATCCCTGCCAGGATCGTGCCCCCGGTGGGCGGGGTAATCACGCTGCCATCGTCGAACACGAAGAACAGGTTCATGCCGCCCAGTTCCTCGACCCACTTGCGCTCGACCGCGTCGAGAAAGACGACCTGGTCGTGCCCCCTGGCGACCGCCTCGGACTGCGGAACCAGGCTGGCGGCATAGTTTCCGCCGGTCTTGGCCGCGCCAGTCCCGCCAGGGGCCGCGCGGACGTATTCCTGGCTGACCCAGATCGAAATCGCCGGGGCGCCCGACTTGAAGTAGTTGCCGGCAGGGCTGGCGATGACGAGAAACTTGTATTCGCGCGCCGGCCGCACCCCGAGGAAGTTCTCCGAAGCAAACATGAACGGACGCAAATAGAGCGAGCCGCCTTCGATCGTGGGGAACCAGTCGCGGTCCTTGAGCACCAACTGGCGGCAGGCCTCGACGAATAGCTCTTCGGGCAGGTTGGGCATCGCCAGCCGGTCGGCCGAACGGTTGAGCCGCGCGGCGTTTTCGAACGGGCGGAACAAGGCGAGGCTACCGTCGGGGTGGCGATAGGCCTTCATGCCTTCAAATATTTCCTGCGCGTAATGCAGCACCGCGCAGGCCGGGTCGATCGTCAGCGCCTCGCGCGGGCCGATCCGCGCCGAATGCCAGCCGGCCGGTTCACCAGCGTGGTCGGCCTGGAAATCGATCGTGACCATGTGGTCGGTAAAGACCGATCCAAAACCGGGGTCGGCGATTGCCTGGGCGCGGGTTTCGCCGGGCACGGGGGCCGGGTGGGGCAGATGCGTGAAGTCCATCGCTGCCGGTTAAGAGCGACGGGGCGCATAGGCAAGCCAGACCGTTTTGATGCGTGCGGCGCGGACAAATGAGAAGGGCGGCCCTCCCTCAGGAGAACCGCCCTTCGCATGGTCAGCGGCCAGTGTGGCCGCCCACGAAAGCCTTTATCGGCGACTGAAAGTTACCGATAATGCTCCGCGAGGGTCGACACCGACCTCCCTGCTGAACCATGAGACATCGGATCACCTCCTTTCGCGCTTGAAAAGCCAGACCCCTGTTTCACCAAGGGCCGAGAGCCGCGTGGGTCGCTGGCCTCAAGACGCAATGTCGGTCCGACCGGACCGCAACGCAAGACTTGTATTTTACTTTTTCCCCGTCAGAATTGATCGTTCGCGCTCAACGGCAGTCTTCGATCACCCGTGTCACTTCGGGCCAGCTCGGCAGGTACAGCGGCGGCGCCCCGGCGGCCTCGACGGCAAAACGTCCTTTTGAAAACGCCATCGCATCGAGCAGCGGGTCGCTCGCACGAAGCTCTGCCCGCAAAGCGGCATTGTCCGTCACCGGCAGGCCGGCAACCGCGCGGGTCGCGCTTTCGGTGCGCAAGGTCATCGCCGCATTGCCTGCGAAATTTCCGGCTCGGATCAATTCGATAGAACGCGAGGCGCTCACGCACCGTATCGTGAAGCGCGGCTCGCTGTTGGCTTCGCCGAAGCGGGCGGCGCTGCCGCCGGTGACCGGGCCGTAGAACCAGTCTCCCGGCGTCTGCGGGACATCCATCCAGCTGCTATAAGTGGCCACGGGGGTGGGCGTGGGACGCGGGGCCGGGGCGGCCGCCCGTGGCGGCGCGGGTGGCGCCGCTTTGGGGGTGACGCACGCAGCGGCGCTTAGCGACAAGGCGACGATGATCGAGCGGCGAAAGTGCATGATTTTCCTCAGGGCCTGTTCCGAAGGTTCCAGTGGCGGCCAACGCACGCTAGGCGATCCAGTGCCGATGGGAAAGAAGCGCCTCGACCAGTTGCTCGTCGATCGCGGGCTCGCGGAAAGCCGCACCCGCGCCCAGGCGCTGGTGATGGCGGGCCTCGTGTTCTCGGGCGAAACGAAGCTCGCCAAGAGTGGTCAGACGTTGGCCGAAGATGCTCCGATCGAGGTGCGCGGACGCGATCACCCGTGGGTTTCGCGCGGCGGGATCAAGCTCGCCCATGCGCTCGGCGCGTTCGCACTCGATCCGGCGGGCGCGAGCGCAATGGATATCGGCAGTTCGACCGGCGGGTTTACCGATGTCCTGCTCCAGCGCGGGGCCGCGCGCGTGTTCGCGGTCGATTCGGGTACCAATCAGCTCGCCTGGAAACTTCGGCAGGACCCCCGGGTGACTGTTCTCGAACAAACCAGCGCCCGGGTGCTGACGCCGGATCTGATCGACACGGCGTGCAGCTGGGTGGTGTGCGACGCTTCGTTTATCGGCCTGGCGAAAGTGCTGGAACGCCCGCTCGAACTCGCCGCACCCGATTGCCGGCTGGTCGCGCTGATCAAGCCGCAATTCGAAGTCGGCCGCGAGGAAGTCGGCAAGGGCGGGGTGGTGCGCTCGCCCGAATTGCACGCGCGGGTGTGTGACGAGGTGCGCGATTGGCTGGCCGCCGTCGGGTGGACGGTCGACGGCCTGACCACCAGCCCGATCACCGGACCCGAAGGGAACGTGGAGTTCCTTATCGCCGCGCGGCGTGGTCAAGTTGCGCCTGCCGCTGCGCTCGGCCAAGACCGCGCAGGAGCCGAATCGAGGGACTTGGAATGACCGGACTGGCATCGCGACGGCAACTGCGCGCCAGCTTCGTGCGCTGGGCGCTGTTTACCGTGCCGCTGGTGCTGCTGCTGGGGTTCCTCTCGGGCCAGGTCGGCAGCAACGCGCAGAGCGCCTGGTTCCAGTCGCTCACCAAGCCGGCGATCTTCCCCCCGCCAGTGTGGTTCGGGATCGTCTGGTCGATCCTTTACGTGCTGATGGGGGTGGCGTTGGCGATGGTCTGCGCTGCGTGGGGCGCACGCGGACGGAGCGCGGCGATCATCGCCTTCGGGATCCAGCTGGCGGTCAACCTGGCGTGGTCGCCGGTGTTCTTCGGGATGCACCAGATTCGTGCCGGACTGGTCATAATCGGCGTGCTCGATGTGCTGGTGCTGGTGACCATCGTCCTGCTCTGGCGCGTGCGCCGGGTCGCCGGGCTGCTGCTGGTGCCGTATCTCGCCTGGATCGCGTTTGCGACCCTGCTCAACTGGGAGTTCCTCCAGGCGAATCCGACCGGCGGCAACGACACGCCCAATGGCGCCGTGCAGCGGTACGAATTCTGACTTGCCTGCCTGGCGCGCGACGGCCACATAACCCTCCATGCAAAGCGAAAACCACCTGATCTCCGACCTCGTCAAGCTCGCCAACGCTGCTGCCGGGACCGCCGCCGGCATGGCGCGCGAAGCCCGCGAAGGTGCGCGCGAACGGGTGCGCGGGGTGGTTGGCGGGCTCGATTTCGTGTCCCGCGAGGAATTCGACGCGGTCAAGGATATGGCGGCCCGCGCTCGGGAGGAGAACGAGCGGCTGGCCGAGCAAATCGCTGCGCTCGAAGCGAAGCTAGCCGCGCGCGACTAGCCCGCGGCGCGCACGCTGCCGTCGGCCACCCGCCACACCGCGGTTTCTTCCAGGATCGGGTCGAACGGTGCGGTCTCGGTGCCGGTGAACCAGACTTGCGTCCCATTGTCCCGTAGCCGCTCGAACAGCGCCTCACGCCGCACCGGATCGAGATGCGCCGCCACTTCATCAAGCAACAGCACGCTGGCCCGACCGCGCGCCGCCAGTCCGGCATGGGCAAGAGTGATCGCGATCAGCATCGCTTTCTGCTCACCGGTCGAGCAGCGTGCGGCGGGCTGCGCCTTGCCAGCCATCGTCACCGCCAGATCGTCGCGGTGCGGCCCTTCGAGCGTACGCCCCGCTGCGCGGTCGCGGGCGCGAGCAGTACGCCAGGACGCCGCTTCGGCGGCGCCGCCGCTCCGGTAGTCGAGTTGGGGCAAAGCAAAAGGCTCACGTGGCAGAGCAGCCAATTCTTTGGCAAGCGCTCCGACCAAGCGCGTGCGACCTGCCGCCAGCGCCGCCCCGGCTTCGGCCATTTGCGACTCGATTCCGTCGAGCCATAGCGGATCAGGCGTCGCTTCACCGGCGAGCAGGCGGTTGCGCTCGCGCAAGGCTGCGTCATAGCGCGCGGCGTGGCGCGCGTGAGTACTCTCGATAGCCACCGCCAGCCGATCGAGCCAGCGTCGCCGCGCGCCTGCGCTGTCGGTGAACAGGCTGTCCATCGCCGGGGTGAGCCACGACAACGCGAGCCATTCGCCCAGCGCCACCGCGCTCGCCTCCGCGCCGTTGATCCGCACCAACCGCCGGGTGGGGCGCGCCGGTTCAACCGAGGTGCCGAGGCGAACGGGGTCATCGTCTCCCGTCAGCGAAGCGCCGACCGCAAAGCCACCGTCGGTTCCGGTAGCCGCCATCTCGGTCAGCGGCGCGCGGCGAAGTCCTCGTCCCGGGGCGAGCAGCGACAGCGCTTCGAGCACGTTGGTCTTGCCCGCGCCGTTCTCGCCGACGAGCAAGTTGAATCGCCGCGCCCCGGTCAGACCCGTGTCGCGGTGATTGCGGAAGCCGGAAAGCGAGATGCGGTCGAGCGCCATGCGGTAACGAGGCGACTAGCTTCCGCGACACCGCGAGACCAGCAAATTGGGTAATCCCAACAGTTGGGAAAATGTCCCGATGATGAGCGGCCTGTTAATCAGCCGTGCATGCCGGCGAGCACTCTGAAATGGCGGAAAACTGCGGTTTTTGAAAATTGGCACGGCCCTTGCGAAGCTATCGGTATTCGACGGATCGTCCGCCGAAGCGCTTGGACAAGGAACAGGAAATGCAAGTACTCAACAACAAGTTCGCCGCCGCGCTCTTCTCGGCTGCTTTCAGCCTCGTGATGTTCGCCGCCGCAATCGCCCCCGCCAACAACGGTGCGCTGCTCCCTGGTACGTTTGCATGAGCGCGCTCGACAGGTCACGCCGGGCAGAGGCCCCCGCCACCCGCAGCTTCGCCCTCGATCGCAGCAACGGTAAGCTCTTTGGGGTCTGCGCCGGGATCGCCCACTATTTCGGGATCAACCCGTTGACCGTCCGCCTGGTTTTCGCAGCCGGCACCATCATCGGCTTCGGATCGCTGATCCTGGTCTACCTTGCGATCGCACTGATCGCTGACTGAGAAGGGCGCGGGGGTTTTTCCGCGCCCTTTTTCACGTCGAGCAAAAAGCTTCACATCGCGCTGATGCCGCCGTCGAGCTTCAATTCCGCTCCGGTCATGAAACTGCTTTCGTCGCTCGCCAGGAACAGCACTCCGTCGGCAATCTCGCGCGGCTCGCCGACCCGCTTCAACGGTATCTGCCGCGCCAGCTTGTCCATGATGACGCTTTTCTCGCGTCCGCTGCTCGCCACCATCCCGTCGAGAATCGGGGTATCGACGAAGGTCGGGTGCACCGAATTGCAGCGGATGTTCCAGCCCATCTTGCCGCAATAGAGCGCGACCGATTTCGACAGCATCCACACCGCCGCCTTGCTGGCGTTGTAGCCCGGCATCGTGTCGCTCGCGATCAGGCCAGCGATCGAGCTGATGTTGATGATCGATCCCGGCTGGTTGTCCTTCATCACCGGCAACGCCTTCTGGCAGCCGAGGAATACGCTTTCCACGTTGATTGCAAACCCGCGCCGCCATTCCTCGAGCGTGCAGGTTTCGATGTTCCCACGCACGCCGACCCCGGCATTGTTGACCAAGACCGAGAGGCCGCCGAGCGCATCGTGCGCCAACTCGATCGCGGCGTCCCAGTCTTCGGGCGAGGTGACATCGTGCTTCATCGCGAACGCGGTGCCCGCGCCGATTTCTGCGTTGATCGCGGCGGCGGTTGCCTGCGCCCCGTCACCGTTGATGTCGGTGCACAGGACTTTGGCGCCTTCGCGTGCGAGCGCCTGACAGTGCGCCGCGCCGAGCCCTTGCGCCGCGCCGGTGACCAGCGCCAGCTTGCCCGCAACCCGTCCCGACATCCGTTATTCTCCTGCGAATTCGCCCGCCAGCAGCAGACCCATTATTCGAACGTCGATCCCGACGCCCGCGTTGCGGCGGTTTTCGACGAAAACCGGAAGTTCGGCAAGGGGGACGCGGTGGACCTCGATGTCTTCGCTCTCGATTCCGCCGCCGGGGCCGACGCGGGTAAGCCCGGAAGCGCGCACGAGCGTGAAATGTTCGCTGACCATGCCCGGCGAACTGTAGAATTCGCCCGCCGGTTCGAGCGTGTCCGCCGCGCCAGCCGGTTTCTTCCTCTAGCTCGCGACCCGCGGCCACCAGCGCATCTTCGTCGGCGCTGTCATCATGATCGCCGATCAGGCCCGCAGGCAGCTCGAGGCAGCGCTTGCCAAGCGGAACGCGGTACTGCTCGACCAGGAGCACGTGGTCGTGCTCGATCGCCAGGATCACCGCTGCACGAATGCCGCGCGAACGGCCGACGTACTCCCATCGTCCGCGGCGCTTGGCGGTGATGAACTTGCCCCGCCAGACGATTTCTTCCGGCGGTTCGGGCGGCGCTTCGTCGTCCGCCGGCATCAGACTTCGATCAACCGGTCGGGCAACTCGTTCCGATCGTCCTCGGCGCGCGGGAAATGCTCGGCGAGCACCGCGCCCACATCGGCCACGCCGGCGGCCAGGCCATCGGCGACCTGGCCCTTGCGGATGTCCTTGAGCATGTCGGCCATCGCCGCACCCCACACTTCGGCGGAGACTTTGCTGGCGATCGCTTCGTCGGCGACGATCTCGGCGCGGTGCTCGCGCATCGACAAGTAAATCAACACCCCCGTGCGGCCATGTGTGCGCCTTTCGGCGCCGACCTTGAAATGCCGCACCGCGGCGTCGCGCACGCGCATCCGCTTGATCGGCGGGGGGATGAGGAAGAATTTGATCGGCCGCCACAGCTGGATCAGCCACATGGCAACGAATTTTGCGACGACCACGAATACCGCCAGGCTGAACAGCGCTCGCGGGGTCCATTCCTGGTTCCACCCGCCGAGTATCCGTTCGAACAGGCCGAGATAGAAATCGGGAAACAACGCCAGCAGGGTCAGCGCCGAAGTCGCGACCAGAATCGACCACGCGAGCTGGATGTCGCTGTAACCGTCGGACTGCTCGGCGAGCACGGTGACGATCTCACCCGCGCTGCTCTCTTCGGCCGCTGCGACCGCCGCGCTGACCTGTGCATGCTCGGCTTCATTGAGGTACGCCATCACCAGCCTCCTGACGCGCCGCCGCCGCCGAAGCTGCCGCCGCCACCCGAGAACCCGCCGCCGCCTCCGCCGCCACCACCACTAAAGCCTCCGAAGCCGCCGCCCCGTCCAGAACGGGCAGCTGCATTGAGCGCTTCCCACAGGATGATGTTGCCGACCGCGCCGCCCATGCCTCCGCGCCCGTAACGCCGGCCGCGCCGTCCGCCGCGCAGCATTGGCAGGATAAAGAAGAACAGCAGGAAACCGCCCCAGATCAGCGCGCCAAACGGGAATCCGCCTTTCGTGCTCGCCCGCGCGTCGGCCGCTTGCGCGACCTTGGCCGCTTCTTCGGGCGGCAACTCGATCTGCTTGATGATCGCATCGGTGCCGGCGACGATGCCGCCGGGCATGTCGCCCGCCTTGAACGCCGGCAGGATGGTGTTCTGGATGACCAGCGCCGAATAGCCATCGGTCAGCACGGGTTCGAGGCCGTAACCGACTTCGATCCGCACTTTGCGCTCGTTAGGCGCGACCAGCAGGATCGCCCCGTCATTGCGCGACTTGTCCCCCAAACCCCATTTGCGGCCCAGCTGGTAGCCGAAGTCAGAAATCTCGTAGCCATCGAGGCTCGGGACCGTGGCTACCACCAGCTGGCGCTGGGTGCGCGCCTCGAAAGCGGCCAGCTTGGCGTCGAGCGCGGCTTCGACATCGGGCGGGATGATGTTGGCCGCATCGACCACCCGTCCAGTGAGGGGGGAAACTCCTGCGCCATGGCCGGCGGCGCGATGAGCACCGCCAGCCAGGCGAGAACAAGCGCTAGCGCGCGCATTGGATTACCTTAGTTGTTTGCGGCGGTTGCGGTCGGCTGCGGAGCGTTGTCGTTGGCACCCGCCGTCGGCCGTGTTGCCGAGCCCGACGGGGTCATGTCGAGCGTGGGAGCGGCTTCGGCACCCGGGGTGACCGCCTGGTAGGGGACGATTGGCTTGGAGCCGTAGATCACGTTGGCGCCGATCGCGGCGGGGAAGGTGCGGATGGTGGTGTTATAGTCTCGCACCGCCTCGTTGTAATCGCGGATGGTGATCCGCACGCGGTTTTCCTGCCCTTCGAGCTGGCTCTGCAGCATCTGGTAGTTGGTGATCGACTTGAGATCCGGATAAGCCTCGAAGCTCGCCAGCAGACGGCCAAGGCCGCTTGAAAGCTGGTTTTGCGCGGCCTGGAACTGGGCCATCTTGGCAGGATCGGTCAGGTCGTCGGCATTGAGCTGGATGCTCGTGGCCTTGGCGCGCGCCTCGATCACGTCGGTCAGGATGCCGCGCTCCTGCTCGGCGGCGCCCTTGGCGACTTCGGCGAGGTTGGGGATAAGGTTGGCGCGTTCCTGGAACGCGGCCTGCACGTCGGCCCACTTGGCCTTGGCAGCCTCTTCCTTGGTCGGGATCGAGTTGATGCCGCAGGCGGACAGCCCGAGGGCGGCAAGCGCGACCACGAACGTGCGGCGGAAGGCGGTGAAAGTCATTGCGTGTGACACCCTTTCAGCATGGGCGCGAAAGGCGCGCCCGGCCTGTATTGCGAATCTAGCACACCTGCACCGGGGTTCAAGACGAACCGCCAATTGACCGTGCGAATTTTTGCCGCGACAAAGTCGGTTGATATCAATGGAGGATGCCGATGTTCGCCGAGTTCAGAACATTCATAAATCGCGGCAACGTGCTCGATCTGGCGGTGGCGGTGATCATCGGCGCTGCGTTCGGCAGGATCATCACCTCGCTCACCGATTCGATCATTATGCCGGTAATCGGCTGGCTTTTTGGCGATGTGGATTTTTCAAACTATTTCATCCGGTTGGGTGCGATACCTGCGGGATACAAGGGCGAAGTGACCAATTATGCCCAGCTTAAGGAAGCAGGCGTTCCGATGCTGGGCTATGGCGATTTCCTTACCCAGGTGGTCAACTTCCTCATCATTGCATGGGTCATCTTTCTGATCGTGCGGGCGGCCAACCGCATCGAGCCCAAGCCCGAGGTGGTCGCCAGCCCGACCGAAGTGGAATTGCTTGCCGAAATCCGCGACGAATTGCGCAAGCAAAGAAGCGACATTTGAACATTGAGACGCTGCCGCGAACGTTCAGCGCCCCGATCAGACGCTTCATTCGCACCCCGCCGGCGCGCAGTCACTTCCCATTAAGCCGAAAAGGCCTATATCGGATGGGCCGGTTTCGACCGGCTATGGTGATAAATTGCAGTGTGCAATAGACGCAGCGGACCCGGGGGCAGTACCCGGCGGCTCCACCACCTTCCTCGGTTCGCCGGGGGAAATGACGGGGCCGAACTAGGATCGACGTGTGTTGAAAAGCACTGTTTTTGCCCGGGCTGAGTAACCCGTTCAAGGCTCAAAACCCACAAGTGCCAATGATAATGACGCACTTGCTCTCGCGGCGTAATTCTAGGGGCTAACGCCCTGACTTTACTACGACTTGAGCACGGTTCGGACCGAACCGGGTAACAGAATCGGAAACCGGGCGCCCGGGGGTGCGTAGCAACAGAAACCCCCACCTTCCCTTACAATTATCGCGTGACAATCATCGCGTGCAGCGTGCGTCCAACCGCGACGGTTCCTGAGCCCGCCGGAAGCAAGGGAGCGGGTGCGTAACAACAGAAACCCTCAGTTTTCCCTGGACGATGTCATCGTGTCGGCGATCCTGGTTGCGCGATCCAGCGGCCGGAGTTGGCATACTCCGCCTTCACGCCGCTGCTTTGCGGCAGGTTCTCGGCGGTAAACGTGCGATCGCCACCGCGCTGCTTGACTGCAGCGCTATAGGCGGGCGGAGGCGGAACATAGGCGGCGGTTTCGACCGCTGCCTTGCGCCGCGCGGCCTCGTAAGCTTGCGCCAGCACTACCGGATCGGGCGCCGAATCGGGGGTCAGGATTTGGCTGCGCGGATGCGGCGCGGCGGCGGGCTCACCCCCGCGATAGCGTACCGCGAAAGCATCCCACCGGCCCGCCGTGCCGCGCCACTTATAAAAGGTGTGCAGACCGATCGTGCCGACGTTCTCGAGGCTCGATGCCCAGTACGGCAATACGTAAGTCGCATGGTAGTGCGTCGCGAGTCCGACCGGCTTGAAGACAAAACCGCCCAACGCCGCCGCGGCGGCCGAGCGCGCGCGGTCCCAACTGGCGCGCGCGGGCTGGCGGGCGAGCGATCCGTCGCACGTAAAGCTGAACTGGCACCCGGTGCGCCGTTCGCTGCCCTGGAACACCACCCCGCAAACGCTGTTCGGATAGCTGGGGTGAGCGACGCGGTTGAGGATCACTTGCGCAACTGCCCGCTGGCCGTCGTTCGGTTCGCTCGCCGCCTCGTAGTAGATCGCCATCGTCATGCACTGGAGCGCGCGCGCCTTGTCGAGCCCGCTACCGAGCTCGAGGAACGATCGTGCGGCGGGGCCCGCTCGGCTGAAACCGGCCTCTGCGTCCGAGTGCGCGCCGGTCTCGATCGGCGGAGGCAGGTCATCGGCGAGCGCGAGATCGCCGTCGGGCAAGGCGGGCAAATCCTCGAGGTAGAAGAAGGCCGAGCCGGGAAAGCTTTCGCCTGGCGTTTCGAACGGCATCGGCCCAGTCGCGGCGGCTTCGGCAGAAGGAAATTCGAACCCGTGCCAATCGCCCGGCGAGGCCATCGCCGGAACCGCCACCGCTGCAGCGAGCGCCATCAGCCGCCGGCCGCGGTGCGGGCCATTCCACGCCAGAAGCGCGCGCAGCCGATCGACCGGCCGGCGGCGGCGCGGGTATCGGCGGCGAAGATCGGCGGCAGGCGGCAAAACGGACTCCTCGAGTGCAGGGCCTACGCGCGCGCATTCCTTTCCGCGATGCTCACCACAGCCAGTGTCCCTTGGCGGAACAGGCCGCACGGAAGGGTTAAGCGCGATGCCTGACCGGCGGTTAACTTGCGTCGTGGAACGCCCGCGCCTATGGGCGGCGCGACGTCATGGGTGCCTGCCCGGACTTTTCTGTTTTGGCGGGCCTAAGAGGGAAGGGGGTTCGATACCCCCGCTGCCCCCGCAACTGTGACCGGGGAGGGCGCTTCCACATGCCACTGGGTAACCGGGAAGGCGGAAGCGAACCACTGATCCGGGAGCCAGGAGACCTGCCCACGATGGTCGTTCGTGCCGGCGGGCGGGGTGTACCGAAGGCAAGCGGGGCGTACCAGGTCGGGTACTTGCCTCCGTCATGAGCGACTTCGCACATGACGGGAGGTTCTATGTTCAAGTATCTGTTATTTCTTGGGTCGGCGGCGCTGACGCAGCCGTTGCTGGCACAAACCACGTCGCTGTCCGATACCCAGATTACGGTGACCGCCACCGGCACCCGCAGCGAGGTCGAGGACACCGGCCAGCCGGTCACCGTGATCGGCCAGGACGAGATCGACGCGGTTCAGGGCGCCGACGTCACCCGGGTGCTGCGACGGGCGCCGGGGGTGACGATCACTCGCAACGGCCCGCCCGGCGCCTTCACCGGCGTGCGCGTGCGCGGCGCCGCCGCCGAACAGCTGCTGGTGCTGATCGACGGGGTGCGAGTGGCCGATGCCGCGGCGCCCGGCGGGGGCTTCGATTTTGGCAACCTCGCCGCCGGCGAAATCGAGAAGCTCGATCTTCTGCGCGGGTCCAACTCGACTATCTGGGGTTCCGACGCGATTGGCGGGGTGTTGCTGGTGACCACCCGCGCGCGCCGCGGGTTGACCGCGAGCGCGGAATACGGCGCGGACGACAGCGGTTATCTCACCGCCAGCGGCGGTGCCGGGAGCGACGATTTCTTCATCGGCGGATCCGCCGGCTGGCAGCGGACCGACGGCTTTTCCGCCGCTGCCGCCGGGAGCGAGCTCGATGGGTTCGAGCAATGGTCGGCCAACGGACAGGCGCGGGTGTATCTTTCGCCGGCGTTCGAGCTGTTCGCGCTAGGGCGCTATGCCGAGGGTGATCTCGACCTCGACGGGTTTCCGGCGCCCAACTACAGTTTTGCCGATACCCTGGAAACCCAGCACACCCGGCAGTACACCGGGGCGGCGGGTGCAATCTTTGATCGCGGGCCACTGTACTTGCGCGGCGCGTACTCGTTTTCCGACACCGAGCGTGCGACTTTCGACCCGGTATTTGGCACCGCCCCCAACTACACCACCGACGGCCACTCGCAGCGCGCCGACATACGCGGCGAGTGGCGGCCGATCGGCCCGCTGATCGTCAACTTCGGCGGCGAGGGCGAGTGGACCCGCTTCGCCTCGCTGTTCGACGCGCCGCAGCGCACTCACATCTGGGGCGCTTATGCGCAGGCAGGTGTGGAATATGGCAAGCTGTCGGCCCACGCCGGGCTGCGCCGCGACCAGCATGCGCGGTTCGGCGGCGCAACCAGCTTCGGCGCGGATGCCAGCTACGCGGTTGCCAGCGATCTGCGCTTGCGCGGATCGTACGGCGAAGGTTTCAAGGCCCCGACGCTGTTTCAGCTGTTGTCCGATTTCGGCAACACCGACCTGCAGCCCGAGCGCAGCCGCAGTTTCGATCTCGGCCTCGCCTGGCGAACCCGCGCGGCGCCGACGTGGGGCGCGGTCACGCTGTACCGCCGCGATTCGTCCGACCTGATCGATTTCGTCTCGTGCTTTGGGATCAGCGCCGCAATCTGCGCCAACCGCCCGTTCGGCACGTATGACAACGTTCGCGGCGCGCGGGCACAAGGGTTCGAGGTGGAATTCGGCCTCGCGCCGAACGAGCGACTTCGCACGGTCTTTGCCTACAGCTTCCTTGACGCCAAGGACCGGACGAGCGGCGCGCTGCTCGCCCGCCGCCCGCGCCACGCCCTTACCGCCTCCGCCGACTGGAGCGCGCCGCTTGGGCTTGCGCTCGGCGGGGATGTCCGGCTGGTGGGTGACAGCTTCGACGATGCCGGGAACGTCACGCCGCTCGACGGATACGTCCTTGTCGACATGCGCGCGAACCTGCCCGTGGGCGAGCGGTTCGAGCTGTTCGGGCGGATCGAGAATCTGTTCGGCGCGCGCTACACCGAAGTCGCCGGTTACGGCACCCGCGGCCGCGCAGGCTTCGTGGGGGCACGGGTGAAGTTGTGAAGGAGTTGCTCGCCGGGCTCCTGGCCTTGTCGGGTTGCGCCGCGCCGCCGCCGCCGGCCTTGCCCCGCGCGCATCCGACGATAGTGAGCCTCAACCCGTGCAGCGATGCGATACTCGCCGAAGTCGCAGACCCGGCGCAGATCCTCGCGGTAAGCCACTATAGCCACGATCCGCGCGGTACCTCGATGGATCTCGCCACGGCGCGGCGGTTTCGCGCCACCGGCGGGACAGTCGAGGAAGTGCTCGCGCTCGATCCCGACGTCGTGGTCGGCAGCAGCTTCATGGATCCTGCAACCCGCGCGGCGTTGGCGGACTTGGGGCTGCGGGTCGAAACGGTCGGCATCGCTTCGAGCGTGGCAGCGAGCGAACGGCAGGTGCGCCAGCTTGCGCTCGTCGCCGGTCATCCTGAGCGTGGCGAGGCGCTGGTTGCGCGGATCGAGGCCTCGCTCGCCGCGGCGACTTCGGCCGCTCCCCCGGTCCACGCGATCCTCTGGCAGCCGGACGGGATCGTGCCGGGCGGGGGTGCGCTGATCAGCGAATTGATGCGCCGCACCGGGTTTGCGAACCAGAGCGCGGCGCGCGGGATGGGCCAGGCCGACTACCTCTCGCTCGAACGCCTGCTGGTCGATCCGCCGCAAGTCCTGCTGGTGGCCGGCAGCGAGCGCGGTCAGCACCATCCCGCGCTGGCGCGCATGCCGCAGATGCAACGTGCCGCGTTCGATCCTGCACTGCTGTATTGCGGCGGCCCGACCATCGCGCGCGCGGTCGAGCGTCTGGCGGCGATCAGGCGCGGCCTTTCGTGACCCGCCCGATCCCGGTCCTCCTCGCTCTGATCGCGATCGCGGTTCCGCTGTCGCTGCTCGCGGGGCGCGTGTGGCTCGATCCGTGGAGCACGCCCAATGCGGCGGCGATTCTGGCACAATTGCGCCTGCCACGCGCGGTGCTGGCGCTGACGATCGGCGCGGGGCTGGGCGCGAGCGGCGCCGCGATGCAGGGCTATCTGCGCAATCCCCTGGCCGATCCCGGCTTGTTCGGGATCGCGCCCGGCGCGGCGCTTGGCGCAGTCGCGAGCTTATGGCTTGGGCTTGCCTCGGCCTGGCTGCTGCCACTGTTCGCGCTGGCCGGCGCGGCGGGGGCGATGGCGCTGCTCAGCCTGATCGCGGGCCGCACCGCCGGCATCGCGCTGTTCACGCTCGCCGGGATGATGATCGCCAGCCTTGCTGGCGCGCTGACCAGCTTCGCGATCAGCCTCGCGCCCAACGCGTTCGCGATGAGCGAGATCGTCACCTGGCTGATGGGCGCGCTGACCGACCGGTCGTGGCGCGAAGTATGGATCGCCGCCCCGCTCACCGTCGGCGGAATTGGCTGCTTGCTGATGGCCGCGCGCGATCTCGATGCTTTGGTGCTGGGCGACGCGGCAGCGCGCTCGCTCGGGATGCAACCGCGCCGGCTGCAGGCGTGGCTGGTCGCAGGTGTCGGCCTGACCGTGGGCAGCGGCGTCGCCGTGGCCGGGATCATCGGGTTCGTCGGCCTGATCGTACCGCATCTCGTTCGCCCGCTGACCGACCGGCGGCCATCGTCACTGCTGGTCCCGAGCGCGCTCGCGGGCGCGCTGCTGGTGCTCGTCGCCGACAGCTTGTGCCGGATGCTGCCGCTGGTGACCGAACTGCGCCTGGGCATTGCGCTGAGTCTCGTCGGCGCACCGTTCTTTCTGTGGCTGCTGTTGCGCATGCGGCGGGGGCTGGCCTGATGCTTGGCGCAACCCAGCTTGTGCTGGCGGGCCGGCTTGCCGGGGTTTCGGCGTTGCTCGAGCCGGGCTGCATCATCGCTATTTGCGGCCCTAACGGCGCGGGCAAATCGAGCCTGCTGCAATGCCTCGCCGGGCTGCTGGCCGCGGACGGGGGAGCGGTCACGCTGGATGGCGCGGCCATCGACGTGCTCGATCCGCGAAACCGCGCGCAAGCGATCGGGTACCTCCCTCAAGAGGGGGAAATCGCATGGGACGTGGCGGTCCGCAGCCTCGTCGCGCTTGGCCGGCTGCCGCACCGCGACCGCGGGACCGCGCAAGTCGAGGCCGCGATCGCCGCGCTCGATCTCGGCGCTCTCGCTCGCCGGCCGGTCTCGCACCTTTCAGGTGGGGAGCGCGCGCGCGCGTTGCTCGCCCGCGTGCTGGCGGGCGAGCCGCGATGGATCCTCGCCGACGAGCCGCTCGCCGCGCTCGATCTCGGGCACCAGCTTGCATTGCTGAAGCACTTGCGGCGCGCGGCGAACGACGGCGCGGGCGTCGTGCTGGTGCTCCACGACCTCGCCCTGGCGATGAACCACGCCGACCGGGTGATCGTGCTCGACCGCGGCGCGAAAGCGGCCGACGGCACTTCCGAAGAAGCACTGTCGGCCGCGGTAATCGAACGCGTGTGGGGCGTCACCGCGCGCTGGCTCGGGGAACCGGGCGCGCGGGCGCTGGTGGCCGGTTAGCTCGTCTCGTCGCCGCTGCTCGGCACCGTCGCGGTGCCGTCGCCGCCGCTCAGGCCCAGTGCTTCGAGCATGGGCTGTACGTCGGGCGCGTGGCCACTGAACCGCTGGTACATCTGGAAGTAGTCCTGCGTGCCGCCCTGGCTGAGCACCGTTTCGCGGAAGTGATCGCCGTTCGCGCGCGTCAGCCCGCCATGGTCCATGAACCACTTGCGGCTGTCGCGGTCGAGCATCTGGGTCCACAGGTACGAATAGTAGCCCGCCGAATAGCCCGCCGGATCGGAAAAGATATGGCGGAAGTAGCTCGTCCGGTAGCGCGGCGGCACAAGGTCGACCGCCAGGCCCAATTCGCTTAACGCCTTGTTCTCGAACGCGTTGACCCCGGCCGGAGCCTGGATCGCGGCCGCCTGCGCGGGAGTCAGCGCGTGCCACTTCATGTCGAGTAGCGCCGCCTCGACCACTTCACCGAACTGATAGCCCTGGTCGAACTTGGATGCCGCCTGAATCTTGTCGATCAGCGCCTTGGGGATCGGTGCGCCGGTCTTGTAGTGTTTGGCGTAGTTGGCCAGCACTTCGGGGTGGCTGGCCCACATCTCGTTGACCTGGCTGGGGTACTCGACGAAATCGCGCGCGGTCGCGGTGCCGGAAAGGCTTTCGTACTTCTGGTTGGCGAAGAAGCCGTGCAGCGCGTGGCCAAATTCGTGGAAGGTCGTCTCGACCCAGTCGAAGCTGATCAGCTGCGGCTGGCCGGCGGGTGCCTTGGGAACGTTGAGCACGTTGTAGATGACGGGCTTGTTGCCTTCGACCTTCGACTGCTCGACGAAGTTGCTCATCCACGCCCCGCCGCGCTTGTTGTCGCGCTGGTAGGGGTCGAAGTAGAACAGGCCCAGCTGGCTGCCGTCCTTGTCGAAGACGTCGTAGGTCCACACGTCCGGATTATAGACTGGCAGGTCGGTGCGGGACTTGAAAGTCAGCCCGTAAAGGCGATTGGCGGCGTAAAATACGCCGTCTTCGAGCACGCGCTTCATCTCGAAGTACGGCTTGACCGCATCTTCATCGAGCGCGAACTTCTTGGCCTTCACCTTGTCGGCGTACATCGCCCAGTCCCACGGCTTGACGGTGAAGTCCTTGCCGCTGGCCTTGATCTCGGCATTGAGCATTGCCGCATCGCGCCGCTGGGTGGCTTCCAGCGCGGGGACCATCTGCTGCATGAAGTCGAGCGCGGTCTTGGGGTTCTTCGCCATGCGATCCCACATCTGGTAGGTCGCCCAGTCAGGATCGCCGAACAGCGCTGCCTTCTGCGCGCGAAGCTGGACGATTTCCGCGACCAGGCCGCGGGTGTCGTTCGCATCGCCCTTCTCGGCGCGGTTCCAGCTGGCGTTGAACAGCGCCTCGCGCGTCGCACGGTCCTTGATCGTGGCGAGCCCAGGCTGCTGGGTGGTGTTCTGCAACGCGATCACATAGCTGTTCGGGGCGCCGCGTTCGGTCGCCGCCTTCTTGGCGCCTTCGATGTCGGCATCCGACAACCCGGCCAGCTTTGCCTGATCGGCGATGACCAGCGCGCCATCCTTGGTCGCCTGGGTCAGCGTCTGGCCGAACTTCGTGGTCGCTGCCGACAGGCGCGAATTGATCGCCTTTACCTGTTCTTTCTGCGCCGGCGTCAGCTGCGCGCCCGCGTGAACCATGCCCTTGTAGGTATCCTCGAGCAGCTTGGCATCCTCGGTGTCGAGAGCGAGCGTGGCGCGCTTGTCGTACACGGACTTCACGCGCGCAAAGAGCGCGGGGTTGAGGCTGATCGCATCGTAGTGCGCGGTCAGCTTGGGACTCACTTCTGCATCGATGGCGTCGAGCGTTGCGTTGGTATTCGAGCCCGTCAGCGCCCCGAATACGGCGCCGACCCGGCTGAGCATCGCGCCGGACCGTTCGAGCGCGACGATCGTGTTCTCAAACGTCGGCTTGGCGCGATTGTCCACGATTGCGCGAATTTCCGCATCGTGGATCATCATCCCCTGGTCGTAAGCGGGCCTGAAATCGGCGTCGGAAATTTTCGTGAAATCGGGCGCGTGCAGGTGGAGCGTGCTGTCGGAGGCGAAATAGCCGGTGCCTTGCGGGATGGCGGTCGCCGGACCCTCGGTCGTGCTCTGCATGGTGCTGCATCCTGCAAGCAGCGCGCTGACGGCGGCTGCGGCGAAAAGCCTGGTAGTCTTCAAGTGTCGATCTCCCCGGGGGCAAGCGCATCGGCGCGCGACTGCGCGACCGCTCACGCAAAGATTACGCATGAAGCGCAATTTGGTTGCGGCTGCAACCGGGCCAGTTCCGTCAGGCGCGTAAACGGTAACTCACCACCGGTTCGTAAACCGATCCGCCTGGCGCGAGCACGCTCTCGTACAGCCGGAATTCGTCGACCGGCCAGGGCGGCGTGGAAAGCGCGCCGTGCAGTGCCAGCCAGTCACCCACCGGCCCGGCCGCGCCGCCCAGTCGCGCGAGCGTGACGTGCGGGGTGAACTTGCGATGCTCGGGCTCCAGCCCGATCCGCTGGCAGGCCCGCTCGATCTTTTGCTGGAGCGTGGCGAGCGGCGCCGACGGGGCGACGGCAGCCCACAGCGCGCTCGGCCGGCCTTTGCGTGCGAAGTGCCCGGCGCCGACTATCGTGAGATCGAACCGCGCGGCATCGACGCGGCCAAGCTCGGCCGCGAGGTCTTCGGCAAGCGGCGCGTCGATCTCCCCGACGAAGCGCAGCGTCAGGTGCAGCTGGTCTTCGTCCTGCCAGCGCGCGCGCTCGACCGCTTCCATCGTGTCGAGCAACGCATCGCGTATCGGGGGCGGCGGACGCAGCGCGACGAACAGCCGGGTCATGCAACCGCGCTCACTTCGCGCCACGACGCTCGGAGTTCAAAGACGATCCAATCGGCGGCGAACGGGTCGAGGCCCGGGCCCGAATAAAGGCAGAATTCGCCGGGCAGGGGTCGGCAATCGATTTCGCACAAATCGGTGCGCGGGAAATCATGCCCGCGCGCAAGTTCCCCTGCCGCGGCAAGCGTCGCATGCAGCGAGCGTGGCCCGTCGGGTCGCGGGTCATGGTGGTGAAGCCTGCACGGCTTTACCTGTTCGGCGACATCGTGTGCCGCCGTGGCCTGCATCAATCGATCCGGTAGTGGATCGGCTTGAAGCTGCCGCCGTTCGAGGCATAAGCCGAACACGCGGTCAGCCCGATCACGCAGTCGACTTTCGCGCGCAAGGCGATGCTGTCGCCCGCCTTGCTCACCGGCGGATCGACCCGCAGCTTGCCGCTTTCTTCGACGGGCACGTTCATGAACAGGTTGAACGCGGTCGGGATCGCGTCTGCTTCGATGCCGAACGGCGCGAGCGCTTCGGCGAGGTTGCCGAAACAGCCGCGGTGGACCGGGTGCTCGGGATAGAAATGCCGGAAGGTAGCCTCGCTGCACGGGGTCAGCAGGAAGTCGTGCCGGCCGACCGAGTCGGTCTCGATTTCGAGCATTGCGTTCGAGCGGTTCGACCACAGCGTGTTGCCAACGGTGAGGTTGATGGTTTCTTCGTAGTCGAAAGTCCGGCCGTTGGAGATGACCTCGCGCACGTCATCCGCCGAGTAAGCCACCAGGTCAGCCACTTGCGAACCCTGGGGATCGATCACGGTCAGCAACCGGCCGGCCGCCAGCGGAAACGCCACCCCGGAGCGCGGCGCGATTTCGATCGTCGCGCTCACGCCCGCGGGTCGCGGAACGGGCACTGCCAGTCGTCGTTCACCGCGCGCCCGCTGAACTGGCGCGCTGCGCTCAATTCACCGTGGCGTTCGAGCATCGGGTTGATCGTGCCCGCCAGCTCCACGTCGCGCTTGATGATCGTCTCGCGCATCTTCTCATAGCGGCCCTCGGCGCGCAGGCGCTCGAACTGGTCGTGCAGGTTGAACACCATGGTCGGCCGGCCATAGCGCCGCGCCGGGCGCGAGGCGGTAGGGTGCAGCCCGACGACAAAATAGGCCTGGCCGCCAAAGCTCAATGAAAAGTGCGGATCGTCGGGATCTGAACTTACCCGCTGGTCGGGCTGCTGGCCGGCCCACACGTCCTTGTCCGCCAGTGACTGCAGGCGATCCCACATCGCCTCCTCGAACCCGTGTTCGTCGAGATTGCGGGGCGAATCGAAAATTACCGCCAGGCTGCGCAGGCCTTCGGGATCGTCACGATAGCGGAACGACCAGTCGAGCAGGGCCCGGTGGATTTCAAGGTCGTTCCAGGCGCTGGTGATGTCGCGCGCATGGACGATCTCCAGCGTTCCGCGCGCGGCCGCGGACTTCGCGCCAACGCAGGGAAAGGCGCTGTCCCGGATCATGGAAAGGAAAAGGTCTTCGGCTTCTTCGCGGAGCCGGTCGTCGAGTTTCGCTAGCATTTCAACGGGTCAACTACCGAACCGCCGACAGGTTTCCGTATTAGTAAAGGTTAAGATCGGTGGGACCGCTCGCGATCGAACGGTCCCGCCGGGTATTCTTCACCAGATGTGCACGCGCTTTTCGGGCGCGATGTACATCGCGTCGCCGGGGCCGACGTTGAACGCATCGTACCATGCATCGACGTTCCGCAGCGGCGCGATCGTGCGATAGCGGCCGGGGCTGTGCGGGTCGGTGGTGACCTGGTTGCGCAAGCTGTCTTCGCGCGCCTTGCTCTTCCACACCTGGGCATAGGCGAGGAAGAACCGCTGGTCGCCGGTCAGCCCGCCGATCACCGGCGCGGGCTTGCCGTCCAGCGAGCGGTGGTAGGCGTCGAGCGCAACCATGACGCCAGCGAAGTCGGCAATGTTCTCGCCCATCGTCAGCTCGGGATTGATGAACGATCCGGGGACCACTTCGAATGCAGCGTATTGCTTGCCGAATTCCTTGGCTTCGGCCTCGAAGCGCTTGGCGTCCTCGGGCGTCCACCAATCGCGTACCGCGCCGTTGGCGTCGATCTTGCGGCCCTGGTCGTCGAAGCCGTGACTGATCTCGTGGCCGATGACGACGCCGATCGCGCCGTAGTTGACCGCCGGATCGGCATAGGCGTCGAAGAACGGCGGCTGCAGGATACCGGCCGGGAACACGATCTTGTTCTCCAGCCCACCGTTGTAGGCGTTGACCGTCTGCGGGTTCATCCCCCACTTCTTGCGGTCGACCGGCTTGCCGACGTCGGCAAGCGCGTAATCGGCGTTGAACTTGGTCGCATTTTCGGCGTTCGCGTAAAGATCGGTCGGCGAAATCGCGAGGCCGGAAAAATCGCGCCACTGGTCGGGATAGCCCACCATCACGTCCATTTTCGACAGCTTGTCGAGCGCGGCCTCCTTGGTCGCTGCGCCCATCCAGCTGTTGGCTTTGATCCGGTCGCCCATCGCCAGCTTCAGGTTCTTGACCAGGTCTTCCATCCGGTCCTTGGCGACTTGCGGGAAGTACTCCTTTACGTAACCCTGGCCGACGTCCTCGCCCAGTGAACCGTTGACCATGTCGATCGCACGCTTCCAGCGCGGGCGCTGCTCGGTGACGCCCGACAGCGTGCTGGTGAATGCAAACCGGCTGTCGACCATCTTCTTGGGCAGGAAGTTTGCGGCCTGGTCGGCGACGTGGAATTCCTGCCACAGTTTCAGCGTATCGAGCGGCACCACGGCGTACAGCGCGGCAAGGCCCTTGATCGCGGTCGTCTCGTTGACGATCATCCGCTGCTGCGGCGCGACGTTATGCCCGGCGAAGAAGGCTCCCCAATCGATCCCCGGAGCGTAGGCGGCCAGTTCGGCGGTCGACATCGGATTGTTGATCGCGCTGATGTCGCGGCGGTTGGCGGTATCCCAGCTGAGCGAGGCGATCTCCGTCTCGAACGCCATGATCCGGCTTGCGGCATCTGCGGGGTCGGGATTGCCGACCGCCTTCATGGTGCGCTCGATATAGTCGATGTAGGCGGCGCGCTGCTTGGCGTAGTCGGGCTTGAAGTAATAATCCTTGTCCGGCAGCCCGAGCCCGCCCTGGCCGAACCAATAGGCGTTGACGGTCGGATCGGCGGTATCGGCATAAGCGCCGCCGCCGAACAGGGTGATGCCGAACTTGCCGTACGTCGAGCCCATGAAGCGCGCCATTTCGACCTTGTCGTCGATCGCGCGGACTTCGGCGATGTCGCGCATCAGCGGCGCGAGGCCTGCCTGCTCGATCGCCTTTTCATCGAGGTAGCTTGCGTACAGCGCGCCGAACTTCGAACCCGCGGGCGCCTTGGTGACGACTTCCTGCACCTGCACCTGCACGCCTTCGCGCAAGTCGACAAAGCTGCCGGTCGAAGGCCGATCGTTGGGGATCGTGGTCTTGGCGATCCAGGTCCCGCTGGCGTATTTTTCAAAGTCGTCGCCCGGCTTGACCGACAAGTCGCGCGCGGTGAGGTCGACCCCGAAATCGCCGATCATCGGGTGCCCGGTAACGACGATCTGCTGATTGTCGGCGGCCGAGGCGTCCTGCGCGAAAGCAGGGGCAGCGGCGAACGAAAGCGCCAGCGCCGTGGCGGCGGCAAGCACGTGCTTGGGCGAGGTTGTGAAGCTGGTCATGAAAAGCAGTCCCCTGAGATGCGCGCGTGCACCGATGGCCGCGCGTTCGCGGCGGTGCAAGTGGCTGTTCCAGAACCAACCCCGCCGCGCACGGGCGAGCCATGGTCGATGAACGACGGCGTGGCTTCGACGAATGAATGGACCAGGTAGCAAGTGTTCGCCCATCCTAGTCCGCGATAAGCCCGGAGGACCGGCCGACCTGTCTCAGGTCCGCTCATGCGCCAAGTTGCAATCCGGACCCGCGCCCCCACATCGCGCGTTCAGCGGGGGAGCGCCCCTGCGCGTCTCTTGACACCCGCGAACGAAACCGGAACACGGCTGACTTATGTCCCTAACCCAGATCAGCGTGCGCGGTGCGCGGGAACATAATCTCAAGGGGATCGATATCGATCTGCCGCGCGATAGCCTGATCGTGATCACCGGGCTGTCGGGCTCGGGCAAATCGAGCCTCGCGTTCGATACCATCTATGCCGAAGGGCAGCGGCGTTATGTCGAGTCCTTAAGCGCGTACGCGCGCCAGTTCCTCGAGATGATGCAGAAGCCCGATGTCGAGCATATCGACGGGCTCAGCCCCGCGATCTCGATCGAGCAGAAGACCACCTCGCGCAACCCGCGCTCGACGGTGGCGACGGTCACCGAGATCTACGATTACATGCGCCTGCTGTGGGCGCGGGTGGGCGTGCCCTATTCGCCCGCCACCGGCCTGCCGATCGAGGCGCAGACCGTGTCCAACATGGTCGACCGGGTGATGACTTTGCCCGAGGGCACGCGCGCCTACCTGCTTGCGCCGGTCGTGCGTGGGCGCAAGGGCGAGTACCGCAAGGAGCTGCTCGAGTGGCAGAAGGCCGGTTACACCCGCGTCCGCGTCAACGGCGAGATGTACGAGATCGGCGAGGCGCCGGTGCTCGACAAGAAGTTCAAGCACGACATCGAGGTGGTGGTCGACCGCATCGCGGTGCGCGAGGGCATCGAGACGCGGCTGGCCGACAGCTTCGAACAGGCGCTCAAGCTGGCGGAAGGCCTGGCGTATCTCGACCTCGCCGACGGCGTGGTCCCGGGGCGCGAGGATGACGCCGCGCTGGGCGGTCCCAACGCCACGGGCGGCCAGCTCAAGGGCGCGGGCCTGCCGGCCAACCGCATCGTGTTCTCCGAGAAGTTCGCCTGCCCGGTGTCGGGCTTCACGATCGAGGAAGTCGAGCCGCGGCTGTTCTCGTTCAACGCGCCGCAGGGCGCGTGCTCGGCGTGCGACGGGCTGGGCGAGAAGCTGCTGTTCGATCCGCAACTGGTGGTGCCCAACGAGCATCTCAGCCTCAAGCAGGGCGCGGTGGTGCCGTGGGCCAAGTCCAACCCGCCTTCGCCGTACTACATGCAGGTGCTGAACTCGCTCGCCAAGGAATACGGCTTCGACCTGACCACCCCGTGGGACGACCTGGGCGAGGACAACCAGTCCGTCATCCTGTTCGGCACCAAGGGCCGCGCGGTGCCGCTGACCTTCAAGGACGGGCGCAAGGAATACACCGTGCGCAAGGCGTTCGAGGGGGTGATCGGCAACCTCAACCGCCGGATGCTGCAGACCGAAAGCGCGTGGATGCGCGAGGAGCTGGGCAAGTACCAGACCGCGCAAGCCTGCGAGGTGTGCGGCGGCAAGCGGCTCAACGACAAGGCGCTCAGCGTCAAGATCGCCGGCACCGACATCGCCACCCCCACGCAGATGAGCGTGACGATGGCCAAGGACTGGTTCCTCGCCCTGCCGGACAAGCTGACCGACACCCAGAACCAGATCGCCCGCGCGATCCTGAAGGAGATCAACGAGCGGCTGGGGTTCCTCGACAACGTCGGGCTCGACTACCTCAACCTCGACCGCACCAGCGGCACCCTGTCAGGCGGCGAGAGCCAGCGCATCCGCCTCGCCAGCCAGATCGGCAGCGGGCTGTCGGGCGTGCTCTACGTCCTCGACGAGCCGAGCATCGGCCTGCACCAGAAGGACAACGACCGCCTGCTGCTCACGCTCAAGCGGCTGCGCGATCTCGGCAACACGGTGATCGTGGTCGAGCATGACGAGGACGCGATCCGCACCGCCGATCACGTGGTCGATCTCGGCCCCGGCGCGGGCGTCCACGGCGGCGAGATCGTCGCGCAAGGGACGCTGGAAGACGTGCTCGCTTGCGAGAACAGCCTCACCGCCGATTACCTCACCGGCCGCCGCAAGATCGAGATCCCGGCCGAGCGGCGCCGCGGCAACGGCAAGCACATCACCGTCCACGGCGCGCGGGCGAACAACCTGCGCAACGTCACCGCCTCGATCCCGCTCGGCACCTTCACCTGCATCACCGGCGTATCGGGCAGCGGCAAGTCGAGCTTCACCATCGACACGCTGTATGCGGCCGCCGCGCGCACGCTGAACGGCGCGCGGGTGATCGCGGGCGCGCACGACAAGGTCACCGGGTTCGAATTCTGCGACAAGGTGATCGAGATCGACCAGTCGCCGATCGGCCGCACCCCGCGCTCCAACCCGGCGACCTACACCGGCGCCTTCACCCAGATCCGCGACTGGTTCGCCGGCCTGCCCGAAAGCGCCGAGCGCGGGTACAAGGCGGGGCGCTTCAGCTTCAACGTCAAGGGCGGCCGGTGCGAGGCGTGCCAGGGCGACGGGCTGATCAAGATCGAGATGCACTTCCTGCCGGACGTCTACGTCACCTGCGAGGAATGCCACGGCAAGCGCTACAACCGCGAAACGCTGGAGGTGAAGTTCCGCGGCCTCAGCATCGCCGACGTGCTCGACATGACGATCGAGGACGCGGAGGAGTTCTTCAAGGCCGTCCCCCCGATCCGCGACAAGATGCACATGCTGAACGAAGTCGGCCTCGGCTACGTCAAGGTCGGCCAGCAGGCGACCACGCTGTCGGGCGGCGAGGCGCAGCGGGTCAAGCTCGCCAAGGAACTCAGCCGCCGCTCCACCGGGCAGACGCTGTACATCCTCGACGAGCCGACCACCGGCCTGCACTTCGAGGACGTGCGCAAGCTACTGGAAGTGCTCCAGCGCCTGGTCGACCAGGGCAACAGCGTGGTGGTGATCGAACACAACCTCGACGTGATCAAGACCGCCGACTGGGTGCTCGACCTCGGCCCCGAAGGCGGCGTGCGCGGCGGCGAGATCGTCGCGCAAGGCACGCCGGAGGACGTGGCGGCCGAGCCGCGCAGCTATACCGGCGGGTACCTGAAGCCGATGCTGGCGAAGCAGGCGCCCTCGAAGCAGCCGGCGGCGGCGAAGCGGAAGACGCGGCAGAAGGTGGCGGCGGAGTAGGGGAGGGCAGCTTGGCGCACCGCATCTACACGATGCCTTTCGCCAAGGTCTATCCGGCGCTGGTCAACAAGGTGGAGCGCAAGGGCCGTACCCGCGCCGACATGCCGGCGGCTATCTACTACTGACAACCGCCATATTTACGTACCCTCCCTAAAGCGTCAAATGCCTGAAGGGGACGTTGTTGTTGCTCAGTGATCGTATCTCTGATTAGCGGAAAGTGTCCTAAGGCGTTCGATGCGGCCCATGAAGCCGCGCGAAATCCTTCAGCTTGCTTACGTGCATGGTCTGGTCCCCCGCCACTTACATGGCAAGACCCAGCATAAGACGCTCACTGCCCGCCTCAGCACTGACATCCTGCGCTATAAGGAGCGCAGTAAGTTTTTTGACCATGGCCAGGCCGATTTTTCCTTACGGAATTTATCCCTGATGAATCTCTGCCAATAGAGTTTAGGATCCGAATTGTCGCGAAACGACGATCCAGACAACTTAAAGAAAAGAGTACGCAGCGTACATTGAAAAACGTGCTTTACCGCCGGATAGTACAGATACATTCTCGGTTAAAGATTTTGCCCGGCTCGTCAAGGAAGGGCAAATATCTTATCAAAGAGATGGGCACGTTGAAAAAAATGCCTTCGCCATGTGGACCTTGAGCATCGTGCGAAAAGGTCCGTTCGTACTTACGTATAAGCGAGGTGTTTTCGTCGATGGCCGTCATCCCTTCCCTGAAGCACGAACGGCCGCCTTTTGCGCGCCTTTAACTCAGAATGACCGGTCTCTATTCGACCCACGCTATCATGGTGTCTTGACTTCGTGCATAAGTACGATCGCCATTGATCTCGACCTTGAGTATTCCCAAGCCTTTCAGGAATGGAAAAATCAGTGAAAATCGAAGGGTGTTTTCTTTCAGAATTGGATGAAGTTATTGCGTGGTGGTTAGCTCAATACGACTTCCTAAAGATTATCTGGTTTACACGAGACGCCTCTCGATAAAATGAGCTGGAGTGGGTAACCCTTCCAACAGTTCCTGCGAAGCGGCGTGACTACGATATTTGGTCCCGAACGGCGGTCGCAATGAGTGTGGCCGGTTCTACAAAGTGAATCGCCTCAAACTCCTCTTTTGTCGGGTGAGGAAGTACGTCATTCTATTTATCAGTTAGGGCGCGCTGACCACGTCGTTCAGAAGACCCTTCAATGGCTTGAGGGGGAACTGCGAAGGTGGATTTTGAGCCGACGCTCGCGAACTTAGGGCGCGTGTGACCCATCTACTCGAAAGGCCAAATCTCCGAGTGAAGCGGTGGGCTGTGAACGTCTGGCCGAGCTTGGGATCGGGCGCGACTTTTCAATTTTCGTACTTCGTGATTTCGTGCGTCGGTGATGACCCAGACTTGCTTGCCTCGACCGTCAGAATTTTGTTCCGAGAGGCGAGACATGGAGATGCTTTGACAAATGTTAAACTCCAAAGGACTTCCTGCCGAGGGCTTAGTGCTAATCGCGGGAGCCGAACACAGTAGGTCGTTAGCTAAGCGCCTTGTTGACGAGAAAATTCCGCTGGATCATGCGACGCCTGACGAGCTGAGAGCTGCCATCGTCTTGACCGGAAAGGGCCTGTGCTCCCAAAATTTATTTTTCTCTAGCCACTCGAACAGTGTCGCACTGTCGGAACTGAATCTCGACCTTACTTGATTCGGTGGTGGCGGAAATACTCGGCGATGGGGGATGGTTGAACTTGAGCTAGGCTACAACTCGCTGAAAGATCGCATTGCACGTTACGGGCACTGGTTGTGACGCGCAGTTTGAAAGTGGATGTTGCGTCTTCTATTTTCAGATTCTATTGCCCTCGCGCGAAACATCGATTTGATCTGGCATGGAGCTAGGGATACCGATGTGGAGGTGAGGGAAGAGGCCGCGATCGGCCTTCGAAAATGCTATGTAAAGGCCGCAGCGAAAGAAGTACGGATCCGTTGGTACATCAATGAGGAAAACGATTTGGTTCGGGAAGCACTCTTAGATCACTTCGCACTCTTTGCGCATCTCGACCAGGGATATGAGGAAATCATTGTGGACACGTATCAGCGCGCTGAATTCCAGGAGCAACATTCGTGATCGGCTTGAGGCATGCGTCAAAGGTACCGATCTTTATGGCAGATTGAAGACCTTGGAACTAAAACAGCAGACATTTTCTCTATTAGCGAACGACAATGACTTCATAGGACTTCCAATGACGAAAAACGAGATCAATATCCATAATTCCCAAGTTGGAGTTGCCTCAGGTTCAGGTACCGTAACGGCAGATGCGATTACCTTTAATTCAGGACTTAGCGCTGAGGCGCTGGCCGGTGTCCTCGATCGGTTCGCAGGATACGTCCGGGAATTGGAGAACCCTGAGTTTAGAAGGCAAGGGGAGGAAATCGTTACTGAACTCACGTCAGCGCCTAAGAAGTCGGCCTTCGAGAGGGCAATAAACTTTCTGAAGCTGGCGAACTCTGGACTGACTGCTGGATCGGGAATAGCATCACACGGCGGAGAGCTCATCCACGACCTTAGCGGAGTAATGGAATTCTCCGTCTAACTAGAGCTTTAGGCGAGCTCCAATGCATCACGCACTGAACTAGCTTCGCGTTCGGTCGTGGAGTTACAACTCCTTGTCGACGGGTGTTGATCCCTAGCCACGCCGCACCGACCAGCGGTCCGGCTAGGCGCTACTCCTCCCGGTTCCCCACAAACCCCCGCATCCCCGCAAACGCCGGCAGCCAGTCCTCCCGCCGCACGGTCCAGCTTTCGTAGGTCGGGGTGAAGCGGCTCGGCTCGTCGAGGGTGCCGAGGTGGACTTCGGTCCGTCGTCCCAGCGGGCGAACACCGATCCGCCGCAGGTGGGGCAGAAGTGGCGGTGCTTCCAGTGGCGGGTCTCGCCGGTCACGCGCACCGCGTCTTCGGCGAAGATCGCCGCGGCGTAGAACACCGCGCCGTGGTGCTTGCGGCAGTCGAGGCCCAATTTTCAGGAAGAGTGGGGCACAGCGCCACCCGCCGGGGCTCGCCGCTCGCCGCGATCCGCACCGCGCCGCACAGGCATCCGCCGGTCACCTGGTCCATCGATCGTCCTCCTTGCGCTGGCTCGCTCGCTTGCCGCCTGCCGCCAGCAGGACCACGGGACGGGGCGGGGTGACCGCTCGCCTCAGGAAACCGCTGTCCTACAGACCCCCACCTGCCATATCTGACTCGATTCGCTTCGCCTGACCAGAAGGACGCGGATCATGAATGCCCTGACCACTTTCCCCGCCACCAGCGACCTCCTGCCCGCCGACCCCTCGTTCGGGCCGTCCCCCGCGCTTGCCGAGATGACCGCGTTCACGCGTGAGCGGCAGGCCGCCTTCCTCACCGCGCTGGCCGAGTGCGGGCAGGCGCGCAGGGCGGCGAAGGCGGCGGGGGTCAGTCACCAGACCGTCTATCGCGCGCGGCGGGCATGCGCGGCGTTCCGGCGCGGGTGGGACGCGGCGCTGATTTCGGCGCGGACTTATGCCGAGGACGTGCTCGCCACCCGCGCGCTCGACGGGGTGGAGGAGGACGTCATCTACCGCGGCGAGGTGGTCGCCACCCGCCGCCGCTATGACAGCCGCCTGCTGCTCGCCCACCTCGCGCGGCTCGACAAGCTGACCGCCGCCGGCGCCGCCACCCCTAGCGCGTCCCCGGGCGCGGAGGCCTTTGCCGAGGACTTCGACGCGTCGGTCGATCGCTTCGCGCAAGGATCGGACGCGCCCGAAATCGATCCGGCTGCCCAGCCTGCCGGAAAAGACCCAGGACAGTGTAACACCCGGTCCACGCCCGAGGGGGAGGGGAGTTACGAAGACGGGGACGAGGGCCCATGCGATGGGTCGATGGTGTGGTGCCCTTACGCCGGGCGAATGGTCTTGCGCGACGAGGCTACGCTCAACGCGATGGCGGCCGAACGGCCGGCAAGCGCGCGCACGCCCGAGGACTACGCGGCCGATGGCTACGATGTGGACGAGGTCAGGGACACGCAGATGGCGGCGTTCGAGGCGGGCGATGAGGAGTGGTGGCGCGAATTGCCCGAGCTCGGCGCGGTGCCGGGACAGCCGTCCGGCGAGCGGGAGGGCGCGTTGGGCGCGCGATAGCGTCCTGCGCTGCGCGGGAACCCGGCCGCGCCGTCGCGCCTTGATGCGGGTGACGGGGTTGCAGGAGAGCCGCGATGGCGGATGCGAAGGAAAAGACGTCGGAAAAGTCGTTCAGGGCGGGCGACAAGGTCAGCTGGAACAGCAGCGGCGGAACGGCTCACGGAAAGGTAGTCAGGAAGCTTACCGAGCCGATGGAGATCAAGGGCCATCACGTCGCCGCGAGCGCGGACAATCCCGAATACCTCGTCGAAACCGAAGATGGCGCGCAGGCCGCGCACAAGCCCGGCGCGCTGACGAAGAGCTGAGACGATCGGGGGCGGAAAAGCAGGAAAGAGCCGGGTCAGGCCCGGCGCGGGTCAGTCGACCAGCGCGAGCTCGACCTGGCCGCTGCCGCGTGCGACGAGGCCGATCTGGGCGGCGGCGGATTTCGACAGGTCGATGATCCGGGCGCGCGCAAACGGGCCGCGATCGTTGATCCGCACGATCACCGATTTGCCGGTGCCGGCATTCGTCACGCGCACGCGGCTGCCGAACGGCAGCGTGCGGTGCGCGGCGGTCAGCTCGCCGGGGTTGAACCGTTCGCCATTGGCGGTGCGGTGGCCGGCGAGCTCGGCGCCGTAATAGCTGGCGATGCCGCCGCCGATGGTGCGGCCGGTGCTGGCATCGGGTGAGGCGGGCTCGTCGACCGGATCGATCTTGGTGACGTCGACCATGCCGGCGGAGGGAACGAAAGCGGCCGCAGCGACGTTGATGGTCGCAAAACTCGAGGCGAATTCGTCCGGGCCGGTGCCGGCCAGAGCGGGTGCGCCGGCCGATGCCGGGAGCATGAGTACCGCCGCAAAGGCGATGCCGCGCAGCGCCGAACGCCGGTTGCGAGTTGCTGCTTTTTCCATGGGGGGCGGTCTACCCCCCGTTTCGGCGCTCGGGCACCCCTCCAGGCTCGCTTCGCCCCGGACTCCAAACCGTTCATCCGATGGTTAGGGAACATTAACCATGGATTTCGTGCGGACCGGCCGGGAAAGCGTTTTCCTACAGCCCTTCGCGGGTGCCAGATCGTGGCTACCGATTCGCAACGAGGAAACGAACGCCATTCGGGCGGAAAGGAGCGCCTGAAACGCAAATGGGGCCGACCCGAAGGTCGACCCCACTCTCACCGTCGCGTGGTCTTCCCGAAGGAAGAACTTGGCGGCCAGTGCCGTTGCCTTGCAGGACCGAAATCCGTTCGGGCTTGCGTCACCGGTGCTCGCGCCGGCATCCGGTTCCGGCTTTCGATTGGTTTGGATCCGAAGATCCTCTCCGCGCGTCCGTCGGTTCCGAGACCGATCGTTCCGTTGGCCTCTCGCCGCTGGCGCCGCATACCTGGCCGAAGCCTGGAAGCTTTGCCTGACGAGTGGCCGGGTCGAACCGGCCGATGGTGACATTGCTTTCGCGTTCTTCTCGAACGACCGACCTTGCGTCGAACCGAAGTTCTCTACCAAGCCGATCTCAAAGACCGCGCGGACAGCTGTCGCCATCTCGATCCGGTTTAAAATCTCTTGTTCTTTCAACCCGTTAAGGCCGTCAGTTCCGAGCTTTTCCGCCCCGTTTCGATGACTTGAAGGTGCTCTTCCGATCCGAGTCGTGCAACCTTGCAAGGGGTGGCTTATCCACCGTCCGCGCTTTTCGCTGTGGACAGCCCTGTATAACTCAACGGTTCACCGATCCCGTTGCGCCAGCAGCCGGAGACGGAGCGCGTTGAGCTTGATGAAGCCCTGCGCATCGGTCTGGTCGTATGCGCCGGCATCATCCTCGAACGTCACGTGGCGTTCCGAATACAGGCTATCGGGGGACTTGCGCCCGACCACTTGCGCCAGCCCTTTGTACAACTTTAGCCGGACGGTGCCGTTGACCTTTTGCTGGCTCAGATCGATCGCCGCTTGCAGCATCTCGCGTTCCGGCGCGAACCAGAAGCCATTGTAGATGAGCTCGGCGTACTTGGGCATCAGCTCGTCCTTGAGATGCGCCGCGCCGCGATCGAGCGTTATCTGCTCGATCCCACGATGCGCGCGGGCGTAGATTTCGCCGCCCGGTGTTTCGTACATCCCGCGGCTCTTCATCCCGACGAAGCGGTTTTCGACCAGGTCGAGCCGGCCGATCCCGTGCCTGCGGCCAAGCTCGTTGAGCGCGGCGAGCAGCGTAGCCGGGCTCATCGCCTCGCCGTTGAGCGCAATGCCGTCGCCGCGGGCGAAGTCGATCGTGATGTATTCGGGCGCTTCGGGCGCATCCTCGGGGTTGTCGGTGCGCGAAAAGACGTAGTCGGGCACTTCCTCCCACGGATCCTCAAGCACTTTGCCCTCGCTCGACGTGTGCAGCAGGTTGGCGTCGGTCGAGAAGGGGCTTTCGCCGCGTTTGTCCTTGGGGACCGGGATCTGGTGCGCCTCGGCCCATGCGATCAGCGCCGTCCGGCTGGTCAGGTCCCACTCGCGCCAGGGCGCGATGACCCGGATATCGGGGGCGAGTGCGTAAGCGGACAGTTCGAAGCGGACCTGATCGTTGCCCTTGCCGGTGGCCCCGTGTGCGATCGCGTCGGCGCCGGTCTCGCGAGCGATCTCGACCAGCCGCTTGGAGATCAGCGGCCGTGCGATCGAAGTGCCAAGCAGGTAGTCGCCTTCGTAGCGGGCATTGGCGCGCATCATCGGGAACACGAAGTCGCGGACGAACTCTTCGCGCAGATCATCGATGTAGATGGCAGCATCGGGAATGCCCATCAGCTTGGCCTTGGCACGTGCCGGCTCGAGCTCTTCGCCCTGGCCGAGGTCGGCGGTGAAAGTGACGACCTCGCAGTTGTAGGTCACCTGCAGCCATTTGAGGATGACGCTGGTGTCTAGCCCGCCGGAGTAGGCGAGGACCACTTTCTTGATGTCGGACATGGGTGCGCTTTCGCTAGTCAGTTGCGCGCGCCGGTATCAGCGGGGGCGGCGAGCGGCAACCATTCAGGTTACGGGAACTCTGGTGAAGTGCGGGCAGGGACGCGGCCCTCCTGCAATAGAACCAGGCTATAGCTGGTCGGTCAGCTCAGACGCCAGCGTACCACTGATACCCGGCCTGATCTTCCCAATAGCCGCCCTTACCGCCTTCGATGCCGTCGAGGCTGTCGACGATTTCGATGCCGGTCAGGAACTTGGCATGCTTGTAGCCCAGCTGGCGCTCGACCCGCAGGCGGAGCGGTGCGCCATTGCGCATCGGCAGGGGCACGCCGTTGAGCAGGTGGGCGACGATCGTCTGCGGGTGGAATGCGTCAACTAGATCGATGCTTTCATAATAGCGCGCCCCGCCAAGCGTGTCTGCGCACCGCAGGACAACGAAGCGTGCCTCTGGCTTAAGCTCGGCGCCGCGCAGGATCGTGGCCAGTTGCGGTCCGCTCCATTCACCGATCGCACTCCATCCTTCGACGCAATCGTGGCGGGTGATCTGGGTGCGCTGCGGCAGGCGACGGATATTGTCGAGACTGAGCGAAAGCGGATGCGCGACCAGCCCGGTCACTGTCAGGCGCCAGTCGGCAAAGCCATTGGCGAGCCCGGCGGCGTAAGCTGGAGTGTCGACGGCGACCGAGCCATTGCCGCGAAAGAAGGGCGAAATTTGTGATCGATCGAACTCGGGAGCCAGCCCGTCGCGCCCGGAGATCAGGCGCTGAGCGTGTTTGTGCCAACGGCCGGCTGCCTCGAACAACGACCGGCCTGTCTCGCTGTCGCCCACTTTAGAGCAGCCGCCCACCAGCAGCGCGCCAAATCCTGCCAACAGACCCCTACGCCGCATCGCGCCCTCCGGAGATCATGTCGCGCATCTGCCGCAGCGGCTGCGACAGCAGCACCAGAACGACGTGCAATACGAAGAAACCGAACAGGCCCCAAGCGCAGATGAAGTGAAGTGAACGCATCGACTGGCGACCGCCGACCAGATCGATCATCGGCCTGAAGAACGGCTCGATACCGGGGCTGATTCCGAGCCCGGTGACGATCATCCCCGGTAACAGCACACCCAAAACTATGCCGTAGGAAAGCTTCTGCAGAAAATTGAATTTGCTGGCGCCGTGGTCGAAATCGAGCCGCAAGTGTGCGGCAATATCGGAGCGGATCGCCGGCCACCGCCACTCGCGCCGGCGAGTCGCCAGGTCGCGGGCGAAGTGCTTGTTAAACAGCATCGCGGCCCAGATGAAGGCCAGTCCCGCCGCGAAAGGCCACGCGATAAGTGTGTGCCAGTCGCGCGCCGCGGCAAGGCTGTAGTGACCGGGGATTGTCATCCAGCCCGGAAAGCGGGGGAGCGAGAGCCAGGCGTCATCCACCTCGAACCCCCATTCGCCCCAATAGAGCCAGGGATGCGCGTTCGAGATGTTGAGCCCGCTCATAAACAGGATCGCAAGGCAGGCGAAGTTCACCCAATGCCACAGCCGGGTGGATAGCGCGTGGCGCTTCACCCCGCGGCTCACTGAGCCGCCTGCCGAGCGAGATAGATTACGTCGCGGGGTTGGGCGAGGAGGTGCTGACCGCTGTCCACGTACAGCGTTTTGCCGCTCGCAAGCCAGCCGTCGGCGAGCCAAAGACAGGCGGACGCTATCTCGTCGGCGCCGGTTCGCCGGCTAAGCAGGTTCAGACGGTGACTTGCTTCGGTCTCGGCTTCGGTCTGATCATGACTTGGCAGGATCGCGCCGGGCGCCAGGGCATAGATGCGGTCACCAGGGTGAGCGGCGCCTCCGTCTTCGCTTAACTGCGCCAGCATAGGCACCGCTGCGGCGACGGCGTGCTTGCTGAGAGTGTAACTAAAAAAATCGGGGTTGGAATTGGCGATCTTCTGGTCGGTAACCTGAATGATCCGGCGGCCGCCATCCGCCTTGGCATGGGCGAGAAAGGCTTGCGCCATCCGAGCCGGCGCCTCGGCGTTGACCCGGATCGCGCGGCGGAAGGTATCGGTATCGAGCCGCGTCACATCGTCTTTTTCGAACACCGATGCGCAGTTGATCAGCACGCGCCAGTCGGCAAGATGGTTCGCCAGCCGCTCGACCATGTCCTCGGCAGCGTCGCCATCGGCAAGATCGCAGTGAATGGCGACCGCGCTGGGCAATTCGGCCGCCAGTTTTTCAGCTTCGTCGGCCGATCTGCCGTAATGGATGACCACATGCCACCCCGCCCGGCCGAAAGCTCGCGCCAAAGCGGCCCCGATGCGCCGCGCGCCGCCCGTCACAAGGACCGCCGGAAGTGCGCGGGATGAAGTGACGATCATTGTGGGTGTTCAAGCACAGCTACGGCTTGGCAGGAAGCAAAAGAGAAGGCGCGCCGCTCCCGTAAAAGAAGCGACGCGCCATTTTTCCATCGGATGCGACCGTTGGAGAGCTTAGCGGCAGCGAGCCGATCCGCGTTGAACCTGGCGGCCCAGCAAAGCGCCGGCGGCGGCGCCCAAGATCGTGCCGGTGGCCCGTTCGCCGCGTGTGTCGATCGCGCGCCCGACCAAGGCACCCGCTGCGCCGCCGACGATCAGGCCGATGGTGCCGTCCGGTCGCCTGCAACGGTTGCGCCCGCTGTCGTCACGCCAGTAACGGATTCCGTTATCGGTTGTGTAATAGCGTTCATGCTGTTGCGACTGGTAGTGACGGCCACGATGGTTGTCCGCCATGGCAGGCACTGCGGGGACCATCAGGCCAGTTGCGGCGATGGCAAGAGCAATCTTTTTCACGGGGTCTTCCTTTCCCTCGGTTGGTATCATGTTGTCGACGCTCAAGCTGGCGCGAGGGTCCACAACCTCAGATGAACGCTTCGTTGGACTTCATGATTAGCGACGAGCCGCACTTTCCGCGCGATAACCGGAGCAATCAACGCGGAGACGCGAGCGTGGGAAAAGACGCATCGCCTCGGATCAAGGCGCGCCAAATTCCCGGACCGAAACGTCAACGGCAGCTGGTCGATCCGCGCTGAACTTGCCGCCCAAGCAAGGCGCCGGCAGCGGCGCCCAAGATGGTGCCGGTGGCGCGTTCCCCGCGGGTATCTACCGCTCGGCCCACAAGTGCTCCGGCTGCTCCGCCGACGATTAGACCAATGGTCCCGTCCGAACGCTTGCAGCGGTAACGGCCGTCTTCCGCTTGCCAATAACGGATGCCGTCGTCGGTGGTCTGGTAGCGCGGTTGATAAGCCTGCTTGGCGCGGTGGCCATGGGCTGGCGCCCAATGTGGCGGGTCGGCCATCGCGGGAGTTGCGGTCGGCAGCGCGAGGCCGAAAGCGGCGATAGCGATGATGGTCTTCTTCATGGCGTCGTCCTTTTCCAAAACGGTCAATCCGGTCGACGCTCGCTTTCGTTCATTGTGCCAAAACTCTGGATGAACGGCGCAGAGGGCGGCGCTCAAGCCGGCGGGCCGTGCCGTAAGGCCGCTCAACCGCCCGACGAATGCCGATCATGCGAGTTACAGTTGAACGACGGCCTCGCGGTCACGCTGGGCGCGCGACTTCTTTTCCGCGGCGGTCTTCAATTGGCCGCAAGCGGCGTCGATGTCCCGCCCACGCGGCGTGCGGACGGGCGCGCTGATGCCGGCGTCGAAGACGATTTGGGAAAAGCGCCGCACCCGTTCAGGCGTTGAGCATTCGTACACCGCGCCGGGCCAAGGGTTGAAAGGGATCAAGTTGACCTTGGCGGGCAAGTTGTGCCGCCTAAGCAGGCGCACGAGCTCTCGCGCATCGTCGTCGCTGTCATTCTTGTCCTTGAGCATCACGTACTCGAAGGTAATCCGCCGCGAGTTGGACGCACCGGGGTACGCGGCGCAGGCAGTCAGCAGTTCGTCGATACCGTACTTGCGGTTCAGCGGCACGATTTCGTCGCGCGTTTCCTTGTTGGTCGCGTGGAGCGACACCGCCAGGTTGACGCCGATTTCCTCGCCCGCGCGCGCCATCATCGGTACCACGCCGCTGGTCGACAGGGTTATCCGCCGCTTGGACAGCGCAAGGCCTTCGCCATCCATGACAATCTTGAGCGCACTTTTGACATTGTCGAAATTATACAATGGTTCGCCCATGCCCATCATCACGATGTTCGTCAGCAGTCGCCCATCGGGGGTGTAATCATTTTCCTCGTCATCCCACTGGAGGGCGGGATCGGGCCGATCCAGTTCGGACGCAGGCCCCTCCGATCGCGGTTGCCGCCGGGATGACGCGCTGGAATTGGGCCATTCGCCGAGCGCGTCGCGGGCGAGCATGACCTGGCCGACGATCTCGCCTGCAGTCAGGTTGCGCACGAGCTTCATCGTACCGGTGTGGCAAAACGTGCAGTTGAGGGTGCAGCCGACCTGGCTCGAAACGCATAAAGTTCCCCGATCGGCGTCTGGGATGAACACCATTTCGAATTCGTGCCCATCGGCCGTGCGCAGCAGCCATTTGCGCGTGCCATCGGTCGAATGCTGTGCCTCGACTACCTCGGGGCGACCGACCACAAAGCGTTCCTCCAGCCATGGGCGCATGGTCTTGGCAATGTCGGTCATCGCGGCAAACTGGCTCACGCCGCGATGATAGATCCAGTGGAACACCTGTTTGCTGCGAAGCCGTGCCGCTTTCGGGTCAAGCCCAGCCTGTGCGAACAGGTCGGCGATCCGGTCGCGCGGTAGACCGACGAGATCGGTGCGCCCGTCGGTACGCGGGGTGAGCCCGTCCGCTGCTCCAGGACGTGCCACGGGCACAGGATCGATCGGTCCGGGTATCGGCATTAAGGCGGTATCTGACATAGAGCCCTGCATATAGGGTGGCGACCTCGATCACGCAAAGACGATCGCTGGCGCGGGGCAGGTACTTGTCCCGTGGGGACGAGTACCCTTTGCCGCCGGAACGTCTGCCCATTCGGTCGAATTGAATGTGGCTGAAAAAGCACACTTTCATCGTTGTGTGAGGTTCATGAAACCTGCCCGACCGGGCGCCGTTCATGCGGTCCAAGGTGAGGGCAACACGCCCCGCCGGAATGAAGAACACGGAGTATCAATATGAATATCAAGATCGCATCGCTCGCAGCAGCATCGCTTGTCGCGATGGCGACTCCCGCGATGGCCCAAACCGCCAGCGACGTGCCGTTCACCGGCGTGCGCGTGGGCGGCGAGGCTGGCTACGATCACATTCGCACCGGCAGCAGCGAGGACGTGGATAATACCCGCGATCTCAAGCAGTCGATCGACGGCGTCGAATATGGCGCGGTTGTCGGTTATGACTTCGCGGCGGGGACCAATCTGCGTATCGGTGCCGAGGCAAGTTACGCCGGCAGCACCGCGGAACGCGACTTCAACAACGACAGGCCCACGGTGTTCAACCTCGGCAGCGTCCAGGCCGACCGCGACATCTACGTGGGCGGACGGGTTGGTTACGTGACGAGCCCGACGACGATGATCTACGTCAAGGGTGGATACACCAACCAGCGCTATGCGACGGTGGGGTCCAACGGGACGGTCGATCTCGACCAGCGCCTCGACACCGATGGTTACCGACTGGGTGCTGGTGCTGAACTCGCCGTAGGCCGCAACGCCTACATCGGCGCGGAGTACCGGTACTCGAAGTATTCGCAGGCTGAAGTGGACTTCGACGGCAACACGCCGGACAGCAGCAGCTTCAACCTCGATACCGACCGCCACCAGGTCGTCGCGACCGCGGGCGTGCGTTTCTAAACGCTTGCTGCAAAATCAACGGGAGGGCGGGGCTTCGGCTCCGCCCTTTTTGTATCACCCCCGCGTGCGGGCGCATCCCACAGTGGCGGCGTCCATCGCGGTCGCGGCGCCCGAGAGCGGATAGGTATCGGAAAACCGCCGGCCGCGCCCGTCGCGTGCACTGAGCGTCATCGATCCGGCAGATCGCATTGCAGCGACGATTGCCGCGTCCATTTGCTTATCCTTCGCCCAGGCATCGCCTCCGCCGCCGGCGAGTAGGAACCGCTGCCCGCCAAGGCGAAGACTGATCGGGGCTGTGCTGGCTAGCTTGCGTGAAAGCCGAAAGTGCACTTGCCCGCGCAACCCGCGCACCGGCCAGGTGCCGACGCTTGCGAACGGTTGATAGTCGCCCGCCTCACGGCCCTTTTGCGCCATCGCGACCGCATAACAGCGCGGCACGGTGGGATCGCGGAACGCGCCCCATTGGCCGAACACACCAAGGCTGTCCTTGGCCGCTAGCGGCGCGGCGACCGCGGCCAGTACGAGGCCGAGACAGAGCGGTCCGCCGCGCAACGCCGAAATCAACCCGGCGGATTCTTGCCGATGAACTGGCTGATCCCGCGCGGCCTGCCGTAGCGGACCCGTTCGGGGTGCAACGCCTCGTAAACCACCGCGTTCTCGAGCACCCGCTGGACGTAGTTCTTGGTCTCGAAGATCGGAATTTCCTCGATCCAGCGCAGCCAGTCGATCCCGCCCATGCGCGGATCGCCATTGGCACGCAGCCACTTGTTCACGTTGCCGGCGCCGGCATTGTAAGCCGCGACTGCGAGCGGGTAGCTACCGCCGTAATAGTCCATCTGCCGCGCGAAATAAGCGTCGCCCAGCCGGATGTTGTACTGCGGATCGCCGGTCAGGCTCGCGCTCATGTAACTGACGCCGAGTTTGCCGGCCTGCTCGTTGGCGGTAGCTGGCATAAGCTGCATCAGTCCGCGTGCACCTGCGTGGCTGACGCGGTCTTCGTCGAACTCGCTTTCTTGGCGCGCGATGGCGTGGACCATCGTGTAATCGGCGCCCATCGGCGTCGCGACGATGGGAAAGCCGACGCCGGTGAAGCCGGTCAGATCTTTTTCCGGCGCGACCCGGCCAACCACCACCGCAAGCTCAGGAAGACGGAGTTCGGTGGCAAGATTCGCCACGAGTTGCATCTGACCGGGGGTCTTGGATTGGTCGGCCAGTGCGGTGAAGAAGTAGCGCTCGGTGCGCCAATCCGTGCCGTAACGGGCGGTCGAGCGGATCGCTTGCACCAGCGGCCGGGCATTGAACGCGGCGGTATCGGCTGGTGTCGGCTGGCTCAGCGCGACCTGCTGGAACTGTGGCAAGGGCCGCCCGAGCCGCTCCAGCGCAAGTTGGCCGTAGAAGTATTCGGGATACTTCGCGGCCATCTCGAAATAGCGATTGGCCTCGGTCGCGTTCCCGGCCCGCGCGGAAGCATTGCCCGCCCAGTAGAAACCCTTCGAGCGCGTTTGCGGCGTACGCGCGGCATTGCCGTAACGCCAGAATAACGGGGCGGCCTGGTTGCCGTCGCCCATCGACCAAAGCGCCTTGCTGCCGCCGAGCCACATAAGCGAAGTGTAATCGTCGCGCAGCTTGTACGAGAGCCCGGAAATATCGGTCCCCGGGACGAACAGGTCGTCGACTTTGCTGGCGATCGCGGCCGCGGTGTTGGCAGAGGCGCCCTTGGCCTGAGTGAGCATCTCGGTCACCATGTCCTGCGCATCGTGCGGCGGACGGGCAAAAGCGGCGCGCGTGGCGAGCAGTTGCTGGCCGCGCAGAGACTGTCCACTCTTGCGGTAGTATCGCGCAAGGTTGAACACGTAGCCGGGATCGGCGGTCGCATTGGCGGGCAGGGGGAGTCCGATCGAGACTGGGTCACTGCCTTGCAAAAGGGAAAGCCGTGCCATGAACAATGCGCGGTTCTGAGGGGAGGTTGAACCAATCGTACGCGCCGCAAACTCTGTCTGGCCCTGCCACAACAGCGCCCGCATCCGCTCGTCGTGATCCTCGGTCGTCAAAGCCGGTGCGTAGAGGCCGAGCAGGTACGCCTCGGCCGATGCGCTCATCTCGCCGCCGCGCCAGGCCGCCCGAGCAACCTCGCGCGCCTCCGGGCGGCCGATAGTCGAAAGGGCAAGCGCGTAGCGAGCGCGGGCAGGGTTCGACCGTGGCGCAAAGCGATCGAAATAGGCCGCAATCTGTTGCGGCGACGCAGCAAGATCGCGCTCGAGCGCGCTCTCCGCGTTGCCACCGATGATCTCCATGCGCGGAAATTCAGGGTAGGCTAGGGCGAAGCCGGCGTAATCGGTGAACGCCATCCGATTGTTGCTGGTAAGCTGCTGCCACCGCGCGACGGCGGCGGACGCCTGACCGGGCTGACCGGCGACCATCTGGACCCGGGCATTATCCGACAGCCCTTGTGCGGCGAGCGGCGCGGCGGAACATGCCAGCGCTGCCAGCGTGAGAAAACGGAGCGAACTCAATTGATTGCCTAGCATGCTGGACATTCTGGCTACCGGCTCCTTATCAGGTGATGAATACGATCTAACCGGGCACGCGGATACCACCCCTCCCGCGCTGGCGGTATGATCCAAGCAAAGGCGCCACTGCAATGTTTTCCGGCTCAATTCCCGCCCTGGTGACTCCTTTTCGCGACGGGTCGTTCGACGAGGCTGCTTTTCGCAAGCTGGTCGACTGGCAGATCGAGAAGGGATCCAGCGCGCTGGTGCCCTGTGGGACTACTGGCGAAGCGTCCACGCTGTCCAATGCCGAGCATCACCGGGTGATCGAAGTGTGCGTCGAGCAGGCCGCGGGCCGCGTACCGGTGATTGCCGGCTGCGGCTCGAACGACACTATGAACGCCCGGCTGCACATGAACTTCAGCCGCAAGACCGGCGCGGCCGCCGCGCTGTGCGTGGCACCCTACTATAACCGTCCGAGCCAGGATGGGCTGATTGCGCACTTCAGCTTTCTTGCAGAAAACAGCAGCTTGCCGATCGTCCTTTACAACGTCCCCGGCCGGACGGTCACCGACATCATGCCTGAGACGGTATGCGAACTCGCGACGCGATTCCCCGGCAAGATCATCGGCATCAAGGATGCCAGCGGGGATCTCAGCCGGGTGACAGACCACCGGATGGGCATCGGCAAGGAATTCTGCCAGCTATCTGGCGACGACGAATTGTGGTTGCCGCACGCTGCCGCAGGCGGAGTGGGATGCATCTCGGTGACCGCCAACGTAGCGCCGGCGCTATGCGCCGAATTCCAGGCCGCCATCGCCGCCAACGACCTGGCAAAGGCGCGCGAACTCAACGACCGGCTTTACCCGCTGCACTATGCAATGTTCGAGGACGCAAGCCCCGGCCCGGTGAAGTACGCCCTCAGCCGCGTGCACGATTGGATCGAACCCGGCGTACGCCTGCCGCTCGTCCAGTGCAGCGCAGTCGCGCGCGACGCGGTCGATGCGGCGCTGGATCACGCGGGCCTGATTTGAGGGGATCTAAAATGCGGGGCATCCTGATCGGGGTGATTTCGGCGGCACTTGCGGCCTGTGCGACCACACCGGCCAACGTGCCGAACGGGCTGGATGCTATCGCCGACGAATATGTCCTGCTTCAGCTGACGATCGGCGAAAAGGAAGCCGGCTACATTGACGCCTATTACGGCCCGGGCACAGTGCAGGCACAAGCGAAGGCCGACGCGCCCGGCCAGTCGCTGACCGACCTATCCAAGCGAGCGCTGGCGCTACGCGATCGTGCGGTCCCGTTCGCGGACTCTGCCGACGGCACGCCTTCGCTCGAACAGCGCCGCGGGCGGTTTCTGGTCGCGCAGCTGACGGCGGCGATCACCCGCCTCCAGATGCTTCAGGGCGAGAAACTGAGCTTCCAGGACGAGGCGCAAGGACTGTTCGGCGTGCGGCCGGAGACACCCGAGTTGTCGACGTTCGATCCGATCATCGCCAGAATCGATCGCCTCGTGCCCGGCGAGGGACCTCTGTGGCGGCGCTTCGACGATTTCCAGAAGCGCTTCGATATCCCTGCCGATCGCGTGAAGCCGGTGATGGATGCCGCCATTGCCGAGTGCCGCAAGCGGTCGCTGGATCATATCGCCCTGCCGGACAGCGAGCGCTTCGCCCTGTCGCTGGTCACCGACAAGCCGTGGGGCGCCTACAATTACTATCTCGGCGATTACCAGTCGAAGATCGAGGTCAACACCGATCTGCCCGTGGGGCTCAGCGCTGCGATCGATTATGGCTGCCACGAAGGATACCCGGGCCATCACGTTTATAACGCACTGCTCGAGCGGGAACTTGTCAACGGGCGGGGGTGGACGGAGTTTACGGTCTATCCGTTGTTCTCGCCGCAATCGCTGATCGCGGAAGGTTCGGCCAACTATGGCATCGAGCTCGCTTTCCCCGGCGACGAAGCGATCACTTTCGATAGCCAGGTCCTCGCGCCGCTGGCCGGCATAGCTACCGCCGACATTGCGCGCTACCTGGCACTCTCGGAATCGAGGAAGGACCTTGTCCCGGCGCGCTATACGATCGCCTCGCGGCTGTTATCGGGCAAGATCAGCGAGGACGAAGCCAAGGCACTGCTCCAGCGCTACAGCTTGCAGTCACCCGAACGCGCGGCGCAGGACGTTCGCTTCATTCGGACCTACCGCAGCTACATCATCAACTACGGGCTCGGGCTCGACATGGTACGCGCTTACGTCGAAGGCGCAGGGCCGTCCTCGCAGGCGCGGTGGCAGCGAATGGAACGCCTCCTGAGCGAGCCGACGCTACCAGCTGACCTTATCGCAAACTGACGCTCATCCGTTGCCGCTCTTGCGGCGCGTCTCCCAGCCTTTCTTGGCCGCTTTCGACCGGTCCTCGCTGCTCTGACTGGAACCACCCTTGCGGCCGCCCTTGCGGCTGCTTTCATTGGTATCTTTTTTTCCGCGACCCGAGCCCGACTTGTTGCCGCCGCCGCTTTCCTTGTTGACGGTGGCCCAGGCGCGCCGCTCAGCTTCGTCTTTCGACACGCCGCGATCTTCATAGCCTTCCTCGATATGCTCTGCCTTGCGTTTTTGCTTATCGGTGTACTTGTCCTTGTCACCCTGTGGCATGACGCTCTCCTTTCACCGATAACAAAGGCGCGCACACAGCCGCGGGTTCCCTGTCTTGTCCTATGTTAGCGAGAGGGCTGGCGCGTCCGCACAGCGGCCTTTCCCAATCTCTTGCGACCTCCTACATGCCTGCGCCGATGGCCCGTCCCAAAACCGAAGCGTTCGACAAACAGAAGACCGTCGCCGAGAACCGGCGCGCGCGCTACGACTACTTCATCGATGACAAGTTCGAAGCCGGACTGATGCTAACCGGCACCGAGGTTAAGGCTTTGCGCGCGGGCGAGGCTACGATCGCGGAAAGTTACGCCGAACTGCGTGGCGGCGAAGTGTGGCTGGTCAATGCCAACGTGCCCGAATTCAGCCACGGCAACCGCTTCAATCATGAGCCGAAACGGCCGCGCAAGCTGCTGCTCAACGAGCGCGAGATCAAGCGCTTGACCGGAGCGGTCGAGCGCAAGGGCATGACGCTGGTGCCGTTGTCGATCTACTTCAATGGCCGTGGCCGCGCGAAAGTCGAGCTTGCGCTCGCAAAGGGCAAGAATTCGGCAGACAAGCGCCAGTCGACCAAGGATCGCGACTGGCAGCGCGACAAGGCCCGCCTCATGCGCGACCGCGGCTAGCCGCGCACCGTTCGTTTTCCTAAAGGCGATCCGATTCCCATGCTCGAACGCACCTCCGCCTGGATCCAGCGCAACATGCCGACGCGCGCGCAGATGGAAAAAAGCCGCGTCATGCGTCCGTTTGCGAACCGGGTCCTGCGTTCGGAATTGTGGCGTTTTACAAGGCGCTCGGTGCCGCGCGGAGTCGCGCTCGGGATGCTGGTAGGGATCATCGTCCCGTTCGCGCAGATCCTTTTCGCGTCGCTGATGTGCATGCCCATCCGTGCTAACGTGCCGGTCGCGGCGCTGACGACTTTCGTTACCAATCCGCTGACCACGCCGCTGATCTGGGTGCTGGGTTACAACATCGGCGCGTGGATGCTGCGCGTGGACGCGATGACCGTGGTCGCGCCGGTCAACACCGCCATGGAACACAGCGAATTCGGCGACATGCTCCAATGGCTTACGGGCGCGACGCTGGTGACGGCGTTTGGACTGGTCGTGCTCGCGGTCGTTTCGGCGGCGATAAGCTATCTGGTGACCGTGTTCGTATGGCGCTTCGTCGTGGCCAACAAGCGCGCGCGCAAGCTCCACGAGCGCAGGGAGCGCCGCGAGCGGATGGCGGTCGAGGCAAACGGTCTATGAACGCAGAGGCTGCGCGTCCCCTGCCGATCCTTGGCGGGCTTGGTGCGGCGATCGCGGTAAGCGTAGCGCTGGTATGGCTCACCAGCGGCAACGCGGTGACAACAGCGGCTTTTGTCGGTGGTCTGGCGGTTTTCCTGATCGCGGGCGTGTTGTTAACGCGAATGCGTTCGCCGCAAGCCGCTGACCAGCTGGCGTCACCCGATTGGTCGGTCACCGTCGCTGCGATAGAGCGGCCCGGCGAGGCCGTGGCTATCGTCGATCGCGCCAACCGACTGGTTTGCGCCAATACCGCATATAGCAATTGGTTCGGCGCGGACAGGGCGCCGCCCAATTTGCCGCTCGAGCGCGCCGGTCTCGAGGCGCTCGCCCGCGCCGCTCGCGAGGCGTGGCGCGAGGGTCGCGGCGCGGTCGAGCGGATCGAGGCGGCAGATGGCGCGGCCAGCTGGAGCGCAAAGGCGGAGCGGGCCGGGCGAGGAGATGATTTCCTGGTTTGGCGCTTTGCCGGGCTGGCGGTTGAAAATTTCGTCGACGACCTAGCGCTGCAGATCGCCGGCTCGCTCGGCCGGCTGTTGTCGCGCGGCGGGATCGAAGCGGCGCTGGTCGGTGCAGATGGCCTGGTCCGCGCCGCCGCACCCGGCTTGGCACAGCGTGCGACGGGGGACGCCGAAGCGACGCTCGCGGGCCAAGAATTCGCTAGCCTGCTTCGCGCCGACGAGCGCGAACGTGTCTTTTTCGCGCGTGAGGGCCGTCGCGGCAATCCTCAGATGCTCATCCACGTTCCGCTCGGCGAGCAGGGCGATCCGCGCGCGCCAAGAGCGGACGAGGGGCCGTCGTTGATGCTGCTGATCGATTCGGCGGTCGGCTTGGGCGGGGGCGTTGAGACGGCCGGGACGGGCGCGGCGCCCCAGCTTGAATCCTTGCTAGGCGCCCTGCCGCTGGGACTGGCGATGACCGATCGCGACGGACGATTCCTGTTTGCCAACGGCCCGTTTCGGCGAGCCGCGAACATCGAAGGCGATATGCTGCCGCCGTTCCCGTCGGACTTGGTGGTAGCGGAGGACAAGAGCGCGCTGGTCGACGCAGTCCGCCGTTTTGGCAAGGGCGCGGCAAGCGCGACCGACATGGCCGTCCGGCTGCGCGGTGCGGCGGACGACCCAGTGTCGCTCGGCATCGCCGGGGTGCGCGGTTTGGGAGAGGCGGCTGTCTTGCTGAGCCTGGTGGATTCGACCGAGGAAACCAAGCTCAAGAGGCAGGTTGCGCAGGCGACCAAGATGCAGGCCGTCGGTCAACTTGCAGGCGGGGTGGCGCACGATTTCAACAACGTGCTGACCGCGGTAATCGGGACCTGCGACCTGATGCTGCTGCGCCACACGCCGGGGGATAGCGACTACGACGACATCCAGCAGATTCGGGCCAACTCCAACCGCGCAGCGGCGCTCACCCGCCAACTCCTCGCGTTCAGCCGGCAGCAAACGCTACGCCCGGAAGTGCTTCAGTTGCCGGACGTGGTCAGCGAGGTCAGCTTGCTGCTCAAGCGCCTCATCGGCGAGAAGATCGTACTCAAGGTCCACCACGACCGCGACCTCGGACCCGTACGCGCCGACCCGCAACAGCTCGAGCAGGTGATCGTCAACCTCGCGGTCAACGCGCGTGACGCGATGCAGGCGAGAGGTGACGGCGGTGGCAAGCTGTCGCTCGCGACCCGCCGGGTATCCGCGCGCGACGTGCGCCAGATGGGCAGTGAGATCCTTCCTGAAGGGGACTACACTGTCCTCGTGGTGCAGGATTCGGGCGGGGGCATCCCGCCGGAACACCTTACAAAGATTTTTGAGCCGTTTTTCACGACCAAGGAGCAGGGCAAGGGGACCGGACTCGGGCTTTCGACTGTCTATGGGATCGTCAAGCAATCGGGGGGGTTCATTTTCGCCGACAACGTTCCGGCGGCCGCTGCGCGATCGCGCCCAGGCGCGCGGTTCAGCGTCTATTTTCCCGTGTTTCAAGGCGATGCGCCCAAGGCGAAGCGCCCCGTCGCCCAGCCGGCCGTACAGTGGTCGGGCGGCGGGAAGATCCTGCTGGTTGAGGATGAGGACATGGTCCGCGCGGTTGCCGATCGCGCGCTCACCCGCGCTGGCTACCAGGTTACCGCGTGTTCTGACGGCGAAGTGGGGCTCGCAGCGATCACCAGCGGAGGCGAATTCGACATCGTGGTCAGCGACGTCGTCATGCCCGGGATGGATGGCCCGACCATGGCGCGCGCGATCCGCAAATTGAGGCCGGCGCTACCTATACTGTTCATGTCGGGCTACGCGGAGGAGCAACTGCGCCGCGACATCGATATCGCTGACATGCACTTCATTGCCAAGCCGTTCAGCGTGCAGCAAATCGCCGACAAAGTCGGCGGGGTGCTCGGCGCTACGCGGGGTGAGTAGCGGCGTGCGGCCCAGGCGGATCGCGCAAGGACCGCGCCGGATTGCCCGCAACCTGCTGTCCTGACGGAATGTCGCGCGAAACGACCGAGCCGGCTTGGATCACGCAATCCTCACCGACCGTCACACCCGGCAAAATCACCGCACGCACACCGACGATGCTACGCGCCCCGATACGCGTTGGCAGGTATACTCCGCGAGTCATGTCATGGGAGAGGACGACGACATAGGGGCCGACCCATACGTCTTCTGCGATTTCGATGCCGGAGGGAAAGGTGCGATCTATCGACGCGGTGGAGGCGATCCAGGCGGACCAAGCCACCTTCGAGCGCCAGTAATACCGCCGGACGAGGTACTGGTAGACCTGCCGGGGCGACTTGCTACGCTGCGGGGGGCCGGGTCGGTCCATCGACAATCGTGTAAGTTTCGATCAACCGTTCAGCAAGGTAAGGTTTGGGAGCAAACGCACGATGGCTGCGGAGCGGTCGCTCAATCGTTTCCTGTGGCTGCGGTCGTGGATAACACGGGTTCGCGCGGCGTTCTTGCGCAGCTTCGGCGGGCTCGAACTCGCCAGCGAAGTGAATATTTCACTCAGCGCGCGTCTGATCCCAACTGTAAGCGGTGCAATCAGGATCGGTGACCACACGACCATCGGTCCGCTGGCCTTGCTGTGGGCCGGTCTCCCAGACGGCTCGATTGCGCCGATCACGATCGGCGAACGCTGCTTCATAGGTAGTAACGCCGTAATCGGTCCGGGCGTTACAATCGGCGACGGCGTGGTGGTTGGCGCCGGCTCGGTGGTTCTGCACAGCATTCCTGCCGATTGCATGATCGCCGGCAACCCTGCGCTGATCATCCGCAACGAGATCGGTGCGGGTCGCTTCGGGCGTTTACCAAAAGTCGCCGAGACTGATTATCAACGCGAATTGGAAGAGGTGATGCGATCGCTCTTGCGCAAAGTTGGCCGATGATACATGATTACATCAACAAGCTGTCCTGCGGCAGCGCCCTCGAGAAGTTCGCTTATTAGGGGAAGACGATGCGTTCGAAGTACGTATCTGGGAACAGCTCTCGCGTTCGGCCTTGCCGGAAGCGCATTGGCGCAAACGGCTGAGACCGAGCCGAGCGCGCAAGGCGATCTCGCCATCACGATCTACAACGATGACCGTGCACTGGTGCAGGATGTGCGCCGGCTTACCATCGCTGAGGGCCGCAGCCAGATCGAGTTTCCCGATGTCTCGGCGCGCATCCAACCCGAAACGCTCAGCTTCAACGCCGACGGCGCGGGGATCATTGAGCAAAATTTCGATTTCGATCTGCTGACGCCTGCGAAGCTGATGGAGAAGGCAATTGGCCAAACCGTCACTCTGGTGCGAACCAATACCGCTACCGGCCAGGAAACCCGCGAGCGGGCAACGGTACTGTCGACGGCAGGGGGCGTGGTGGTACGCATCGGCGACCGTATTGAAGTCTTGCGCGACGACGGTCTGCCGACGCGGGTGGTGTTCGATCGCGTGCCGCCAAACTTGCGCGCTCGACCTACGCTGTCGGTAACGGTCGATAGCGACCGCGTGGGTCAGCGCCCCGCGTCGATCCGCTATCTGACCAGCGGGCTCGGCTGGTCGGCCGACTACGTAGCGCTCTATGACGAAGCCAAGCGGACCACCGACATGCAGGGCTGGGTGACCCTGACCAACCAGACCGGCACTACCTTCCACAATGCTGATACCGTGCTGGTCGCCGGCAGCCCCTCGAGCGCCGACAACCGCAGTTCGCCAAGGCCGACGCGCGGGTTCAGTCCGGGCACCCAGACCGCCGGGCGTGAGCGGCTTGGCGACTTTTACCTTTATCCGCTGCCAGCACGAACGACGATCGCCAACGCGCAGACCAAGCAGGTGAGCTTCCTCGACGTGCAGGGGGTGCCGGCCAGGAAAGTCTATGCGCGGACAATCGGGTGGCTTTCGAACGATGATGCCCCGGTGAATGCGACTACAGCAGTGGGATTTTCGACCACGCGCGAGCAAGGCTTGGGCGATGCGCTCCCGGCTGGCACGGTGCGTTTCTACCAGCGCGATCTGGAAGGTACCCCGCAGTTCATCGGCGAAAGCAATATCGGGCATACCCCGATGGGCAGCGCGCTGACGTTGGTAACAGGTGACGCGTTCGACGTATTCGTCCAGGCCGAAGTGGTTAGCCGCGAGAAGATCACCTCTGACCAGTGGGAACAAAGCGGTCGCTATCGCGCCATCTCCGCTGACGGCACGACGACCACCGTCACATCCGAGCAGCCAGTAGAATATTGGCGCACGACGATGCGCTATACGCTGACCAACGCTAAGCCTGCGCCGGTTGAAGTGGAACTGACCCAGGGCGGGCTCGATCGCGGATGGTGGAGCCGCGACTTTCGCGTCACCAGCGAGGACGTGACCGGAAAGCAGATCAACTCCGATCGCCGCAAATATCTCGTCACCGTCCCGGCGAACGGCAAGCGCGAGGTGCGCGTGACATACGAGACGCGGTACTGAGGACGTCGGCGATGCGCCGGGCCGCTCTTTGGTTGCTTCTAGCAAGCGCATCCGCGACGGCGATGGCGCGCGAGGTGATCGACGCCGCACCGCCGAGCGCGCTGTCGGTCACGGTCTACCGCGATCCTGATCGCGGCCCCGATCAAAGAATCGATCGCAACTGGCCGCGGGGTTTCGCGATGATCAGTGAGACTCGCCAGGTGACGCTGCCGCAAGGTGAATCCACAATCCGGTTCGATGGCGTAGCCGAAGGGATGGTGGCGGTAACTGCGATCGTCACCGGCCTGCCGGGCGGCACCATCGAAAAGAACCGCAACGCCGAACTGCTGAGTCCCGGCGCGCTGGTCGACGGATCGCTGGGCAACCGCGTGACCATCACACGCACTAATCCGGCCACCGGCGCGGAGACGAGCGAAGACGCGATCGTGCGCACGCGCGCGGATGGCGGGCTCGTGCTGCAGACCGCGGGCGGATACGAAGCCGTGCGCTGCTCCGGGCTGGCGGAAAACGTCACCTTCGACCGCGTGCCCGCCGGGCTGTCCGCCAATCCGGTCTACTCGATCGATACGCGCTCACCTGAAGCGGGCACGTACACCGTGACGCTGACTTACCTCGCGTGGGGCTTCGACTGGCAGGCGAATTATGTCGCCACGCTTGCCGAACCCATCGATGGCCCCGATCTGGCGATGCACCTGACCAGCTGGCTTACTCTGGTCAACGACAACGGACAAAGCTTCCAGAACGCGGTGCTGATGGCGGTCGCAGGCAAGTTGCAGGTGGTCAGCAATTTCCAGTCGTTGGCCAATCCTCCCGAGGGCAGCCCGCTGCAACTGATGTGCTATCCGTTTGGCAGCACTGCCGAAGGGACGTTTGAGCACTTTCTTCCTTCGGCTGCGCTTTACCCCCCGCCAGCGCCGCCCCCACCGGTGGCGATGGAGGCTGCGAAGACGATAACAGTTACTGGCTCTCGAAGCCGGGCGCCCGCGATGGTCGCCCGGCAGGAGGATCTGGCTGATCTCAAGCTCTATCGCGTGCCTGAGCCGGTGACGGTCGCCGCCAAAAGTCAAAAGCAGGTCGCCTTCCTGCATCGGGAGCGAGTGACCGGCCGATGGCTTTACACTAGCGAGTGCACCCCCTGGATAGATAGTGACAACGAGGCTCGCCCGGCCGCGGTCATGCTGGCGACCATCAATGATCGAGAGCATGGCCTGGGAGTAGCGCTGCCGGCCGGGAGCTTGACGGTATTCGAGGAATCGGCGCGGGGCGATCGGATGGTGGGCGCGAGGACGCTGCGCGACTATGCTTCCGGACAGGAAGTCGAAATCGGGCTCGGCCAAAGCACGCAAGTGTTCGCTTCGTGCGCGGTGCTCAATCCCAGCTTCGCAGGCGGGCCAGGCGAGCGTGTCCGGATGCGTGCTTCGGTCACAAACGCCAACCCGTTCCCGGCGACTGTCCGCATAGTACTTGGCAAAGGAGACCAGGCGCGGATCGAAGGCCTCAAGGGCGTCCGAACCAAAGATGGCGCTATGATCGTCGATGTCGCCGTTCCAGCAAACGGCAAGCGCGTCGTCGAATGGACCTTTGTCGAATGAAAAGTGTTGACCGAAAATAATCTCTGTTCTCCCCTTGTTCTAGCGGAACAAAGCGGATACATCGACCTCTCGGTGACAGCTGGACCAAGGGTCTAGGCAAAGAGCGAAAGGGTGTGTCATGGCGGCTACGAACTTGAAGCTGGTGGAAGGTAAGGCAGTGGACACGGACCGTCAGAAGGCGCTCGACGCCGCGCTTGCGCAGATTGATCGCGCGTTCGGCAAAGGCTCGGCGATGAAGCTCGGCCAGAAGGAAACGATGGAGGTCGAAACGATTTCCACAGGCAGCCTGGGCCTCGATATTGCCTTGGGCGTCGGCGGCCTGCCGAAAGGCCGGGTGATTGAAATCTACGGGCCGGAAAGCTCCGGCAAGACCACGCTTGCGCTGCATGTTCTGGCGGAAGCGCAGAAAAATGGCGGCACTGTCGCTTTCGTCGACGCCGAGCATGCGCTCGATCCCGCTTACGCCAAGAAGCTGGGCGTCAACATCGACGAGCTGATCGTGTCGCAGCCTGACACCGGGGAGCAGGCGCTCGAGATCGTCGATACACTGGTGCGGTCGAATGCGATCGACGTGCTGGTGGTCGATTCAGTCGCCGCGCTCGTTCCGCGGGCCGAAATCGAAGGCGAGATGGGTGATAGCCACGTCGGCCTGCAGGCGCGCCTGATGAGCCAGTCGCTGCGCAAGCTGACCGGGTCGATCAACCGCTCGAAGTGCATGGTGATCTTCATCAACCAGTTGCGCATGAAAATCGGCGTGATGTACGGCAACCCGGAGACCACCACCGGCGGTAACGCGCTCAAGTTTTATGCTTCGGTGCGGCTCGACATTCGTCGCATCGGACAGATCAAGGATCGTGACGACATCGTCGGCAACGCGACCCGGGTCAAAGTGGTCAAGAACAAGGTCGCTCCGCCGTTCAAGCAGGTCGAATTCGATATCATGTACGGCGAAGGTATCTCCAAGATCGGTGAGATTCTCGATCTTGGGGTCAAGGCAGGGCTGGTGGAGAAATCAGGTAGCTGGTTCAGCTACAATTCGATCCGCATCGGCCAGGGCCGAGAGAACAGCAAACAATACCTCAAGGACAATCCGGAAGTTTGCGACAAGCTGGAAGCTGCGATCCGCAGCCGGACCGATGCTGTCGCCGAGGAGATGTTGACCGGCCCGGACGCGGACGACGATATCTGACACCTCACCGCGGGCGCTTCCCCTGGCGCCCGGAAACCGGAAAGCCGGCGTGCGTACCTTCAAGGTCCGCGCCGGCTTTTCCGTGTCGGGACGTTCGGCGCATTAAAGGCATATTGCATTTGTCCGGCAGGCGCGCGATCCATCGCCGGTGCCGCGGCGATAGCAAGGACCATCATGGAGCGCAGCGATTGGGAGGGCCGTGTCGGTCGCAAGTGGGCCGCGGAATGGCGGCGGACAGATCGCAGCTTCGCGGGCCTGACTGACCGACTTCTGGCGCGGGCCAGTGCCCGTCCGGTGGCGCGCGCGCTCGATATCGGATGCGGCGCCGGTGAATTATCGCTCGCACTTGCGCGCGGGCACCCGAAGGCCGAGGTGATCGGTCTCGACATCAGCGAAGACCTGGTCGACGCGGCGCGGGAACGCGGCGCGCACCTTGGCAATGTTACTTTCCTTGTCGCTGACGCAGCCGATTGGCGCGCGTCCCAGTTCGCGCCCGACCTAGTGGTGTCACGCCATGGAGTGATGTTCTTTCCCGATCCGGTCGCGGCGTTCGCCAATCTGGCCAAAGGCGCCGCGCCCAACGCCCGGCTCGTATTCTCTTGTTTCCGCGACCGTGCGGAAAACCCCTGGGCCGAGCAGGTCGCCGCACTCTTGCCGGCGGGCGCCGCAGCTGAGTTTTCTGCCAACACCCCCGGCCCTTTCGCCTTTTCCGACCGAGCCCGTGTCGAGGGAATTCTCAGCGCCGGCGGCTGGAGCGAAGTGTCTTTCGAGCCGGTCGATTTTGCCTACATTGCCGGAACCGGTGACGACGCGGTTGATGATGCCTTATCCTACTTCCTCGCGATCGGTCCCGCAGCGCGCGGGGCGGCCGATCTCGACCAAGAAGCACGCGGGGATTTCGAAGTGCGGTTGCGTCATTACCTCGCGAGCGTGGCACAGGGTCCTTTGGTGGCCATGCCCGGAGCAGCGTGGATCGTCTCGGCGCGCACCCGCTGACTGGCTTGCCCTCGCTAGCTGCTGGCCGGGACCCGCTCCCGGTCATTATCAACCGTTCGGGTGGCACCGCCAGCAACGAGGGCGACGCGCTGGGCGCGAAACTTGAGCAGGCATTCGCGGCCGCCGGCGCTTCCGTAGTGCTCGACCTCGTTGCGGGTGATGATATCCCCGCCGCTATCGGGCGTCACGAGAATGCGCCGAGAGTAGTCGTCGGTGGGGGAGACGGCACCATCGGCGGCGCCGCTCGCAGACTGGCGGCATCGGGCGCTGAACTCGCCGTTCTGCCGCTCGGCACCCGTAATCACTTCGCGCGCCAGATCGGTATTCCGCTCGGCCTTTCGGATGCTAGCCAGATTGCAGTCAGCGGCCGCGCGATCAGGGTAGATCTCGGAGAAGTCGACGGCCACACCTTCATCAACAATGCCTCGCTGGGTGCATACGTGGAGCTTGTGCGGGAACGTGAGAAATCCCCGTTGCCCAAGTGGCTATCCTCCGTCCTCGCCGGTTGGCGCGTGCTCCGCAAATTACGCACACGGCAGTTTGACCTGGTCATCGACGGCGAGCCTCAGTCCGTGCACACGTCGTTGCTGTTCATCGGCAACAACCGGTATGAATTGACAAACGGCGCGCTGGGCGATCGCGCCGCGCTCGACGAAGGGGTGCTGTCGGTATTCGCCCTGGCGCCGATGAGCCGCCGGAGTCTCCTCGGAGCAGCGATCCGGATCGCACTCGGGAAAATCGATGCGGCGCGTGATTTTGCGCTGCAGACGACCGCGTACCACGTGCGGATACTAGGCGATGGCGAGATTGGCATCGCGCTTGACGGCGAACGGTTGCAAATGCCGCTGCCGATCGCGCTCACCATCCGCCCCCGCGCACTCAAGGTCGTGGCTCTGCCCAACTGAACGCGCGCACCGCACGGATTGCTCGGCTTTATCCGCTTGTCGCGGTGCGCTGCAGCATTTACCTGCGCTGGCATTATGACCTCGACCAACGAGATCCGCCGCAGCTTCCTGGATTACTTCGCACGCGAAGGTCATCGAGTTGTGCCCAGCGCGCCCTTGGTGCCGTACAACGATCCCACGTTGATGTTCGTCAATGCGGGAATGGTGCCGTTCAAGAACGTCTTCACCGGGCTGGAAACTCCCCCGAGCCCGACCGCCACCAGCAGCCAGAAATGCGTACGTGCGGGTGGAAAGCACAACGATCTGGATAACGTTGGCTATACAGCGCGCCACCACACGTTCTTCGAAATGCTCGGCAACTTCAGCTTCGGCGACTATTTCAAGGATCAGGCGATCCTGCATGCCTGGACATTGCTGACAAAAGAGTGGGGTCTTGACCCCGACCGCCTCACCGCGACGGTCTATCACACTGACGACGAAGCGTTCGATCTCTGGCGCAGTATCGCGGGCCTGCCGGAAGAGCGCATCATCCGCATCCCTACCAAGGACAACTTCTGGGCGATGGGCGACGAAGGCCCGTGCGGGCCGTGCTCGGAAATCTTCTACGATCACGGCGCGCACATCGCGGGAGGGCCGCCGGGCAGTGCCGACGAGGACGGCGATCGGTTCGTAGAAATCTGGAACCTCGTGTTCATGCAGTTCGAACAGGCAGCCGGGGAGATCGTCGCCGATCTTCCGCGGCCAAGCATCGACACGGGGATGGGGCTCGAGCGGGTCGCAGCGGTGATGCAGGGAGTCCATGACAATTACGAGACCGACACTTTCAAGGCGCTGATCGGAGCGTCGAAATCATTCACCTCGAACCATGCCGGAGCAGACGACGAAGTCAGCCACCGGGTGATCGCCGATCACTTGCGCTCGAGCAGCTTTCTTCTGGCGGACGGCGTACTGCCGGCGAGCGAAGGGCGCGGTTATGTCCTGCGGCGAATCATGCGGCGTGCAATGCGCCACGCGCATCTGCTCGGGGCGAGCGAGCCGCTGATGCACCGCCTGGTACCCGCGCTGGTGGCGGAGATGGGCCAGGCGTACCCCGAGCTAGGCCGCGCTCAGCCGCTGATCGAGGAGACGCTCGAGCGCGAGGAAACGCAGTTTCGCCGTACGCTGGCGAACGGTCTGCGGCTGCTCGACGAGACAACCAGCAACTTGGCTGGCGGCGACAGCGTCGATGGGGAAACCGCGTTCAAGCTCTATGATACGTTCGGCTTTCCCTACGACCTGACCGAGGATGCGTTGCGCCCGCGCGGCATCACTGTGGACCGCGAAGGGTTCGATGCGGCGATGGCACGCCAGAAGGCTGCGGCGCGGGCAGCGTGGAAGGGATCGGGCCAAGCTGCCGACAGCGAAGTGTGGTTCGACCTCGCCGAGCGCGAAGGTGGTACCGAATTCACCGGATATACTGCGACCGAAGGCGAAGGGCGGGTGGTCGCGCTGATCAAGGACGGCAATGCGGTCGACAGCGCCGGTGCCGGCGACAAGATCATCGTGCTTACTAACCAAACCCCCTTTTACGGGGAAAGCGGCGGCCAGGCCGGCGACGCCGGGACGATCACCACGGTAGACGGCCTCAGCATCGCCGTCGAGGATACCGGCAAGCCGCTCGGACGCCTGCATGCGCACCACGGGACGATCGAATCCGGCACGATCAAGGTGGGTGATACGGTTCACCTGTGGGTCGATGCCGATCGGCGCGATCGCATCCGCGCAAACCATTCCGCCACCCACCTGATGCATACCGCACTGCGCCACCGGCTCGGAGAACACGTCACTCAAAAGGGCTCGCTTGTCGCGGAGGACCGGCTCCGGTTCGACTTCTCGCATCCCAAGCCGCTCAGCCATGACGATATTGCCGCGGTCGAAGCCGAGGTAAACGCCGAGATCCGCGGCAACGAGCCGGTCTCGACCCGCTTGATGACTCCCGACGATGCGATCGCCGCCGGAGCGATGGCGCTGTTCGGCGAGAAGTACGGTGACGAGGTGCGGGTGCTCAGCATGGGTCGCGCAAGCAAATCGGAAGCTGGCGGCGAGGGCCGCAATTACTCGGTGGAACTGTGCGGCGGAACTCACGTGCGGGCCACCGGCGACATCGGCCTGTTCCGCATCGTGTCGGAAAGCGCGGTGAGCTCAGGCGTACGGCGGATCGAGGCGCTCACCGGAGAGGCTGCGCGTCAATGGCTGGTCAATCGCGAAGAGACGCTCAAGGACGCAGCCGCCGCCATTCGCGCGGCTCCGGAGGAAGTCCCGGTTCGCCTCGCGGCCTTGCTCGACGAGCGCAAGCGTCTGGAGCGCGAACTGGCCGAGGCCAAAAAAGCGCTCGCGCTCGGCGGCGGAGCAGCAACGGGCCCTGCCGAAGAAGAGGTCGGCGGCGTCAAGTTCTCCGGCCAGGTGATCGAGGGCCTCGAAGCTAAGTCGCTGCGAGGATTGCTTGATGAGGCCAAGGCGCGGATGGGTTCCGGCGTCGCGGCGATCGTCGCGGTCAATGACGGCCGGGCGGCCATCGCCGCGGCGGTTACCGATGATCTCGTCGGCCGCTATGACGCCGTTGCGCTGGTACGCGCAGGCGTCGAGGCGTTGGGCGGCAAAGGCGGCGGTGGCCGGCCCGATATGGCACAAGGCGGTGGGCCCGATGCCGGCAAGGCGAAAGAAGCGATCGCCGCCGTGCGAGGAGTGCTGGCCGGAGCGAACGCTCCGGCCTGACGCGCTAGCCGCGCCGTCCGCTCGAACTGCGCGTCTCGACTTCGCTCCCGCGCGGGGTGTCGGTCACCGGAGTATTGGCATCGGTGCGCTGCGGGCCCTTGATGGGCCCCTTGTCCTCGCCGACCTGATTCTTGGGGTTGGCATCCGGGGTCGCGTCGGGGCGCTGTTTGGCATCGCTCATGATAGTCTCCTTTGCACGACATCAACGGACGAACGCCGGCTTCTATCCGGGATCGATGATGCTGGTCCGCAGCTTGGGCTTGTAATCGAGTTCGGCTTCGCGGCGGATCTGTTCGCGGAAGGTGTCCCGCTTGGCGTAAATCGAAGCGATCACCGGGCCCATCGGGACTCCGAGATCGACCAGCACCGCTTCCGATAGCTGGAGCGAGCTTTCGAGCGTTTCCGGCACGGCAAGGCTCGCGCCTGCCCGATACAGCGCGGTCGCGTGGGTCAGGTCGCGCGCGCGGACGATGATCGTGAGGTCGGGATAGGTCTTGCGTAGTTTGGTGGTCAGCCGCTGCGCGAGTACCGGTTCGTCCATCGTCAGGACGACGGCGGGAGCGTTCTCGACGCCAAGCCGCTCGAGTGCCTGACCGCGCGCCGCGTCGCCGAATGTCGCACGGTAGCCCTTGCGCTGAGTGCGGGCGATGAGGTCGGCGTCGCTGTCGATCGCGACGTATGCCTTGCCGTGTGCGGTCAGCATGTCGGCGACCAGACGTCCTACGCGGCCCGCGCCGACGATGATCACCAACGGTTCGGCGCGCTCGTCCTCGTCGATTGCTGGGCGGGGTTCCACCCTTCGGCCGACCGATCGACCGAGCCAGGCAAGCAACGGTGTGACCGTCAGCCCGACCGCAGTCACGACCTGCCAGAACTGGGCGGTCCCAGGCTCGATCACCTGGGCAGCGGTGGCGGCCGTCAGGACGATAAGAGTGGTTTCGCTGGGCGAAGCCATGAGCGTGCCAGTTTCAGCCGCCGTGCTGACCCGCGCGCCCATCAGGCGCAGCAGGATGCCGGTGACGATCGCCTTGAGCGCGAGCACGCCGGCCACCGCGAGCGCGATCGGGCCGAAATTGGCCGCCACCATGGCCAGGTCGACGCTCATACCGACGGTAATCAGGAATATCCCCAGTGCCAGGCCCTTGAACGGTTCGATGATCCCTTCGACCTCTCCGTGGTATTCGGTCTCGGCGATCAGCAGGCCCGCAATCAGCGCTCCCACGATCGGGGACAGACCGGTCGCCGAAGTGGCCAGGCTGGCGCCGATGACCACCAGCAGGCTGGCTGCAAGGAACAGTTCCGGGCTTTTCGTTCGCGCGGCCTGGGCGAACAGTCGGGGCAGGGCAAGACGGCCCACGACGAGCAGCGCGCCAATCGTCAGCGCGCCCTGCCACAGCGTGCGAACCAGGCCGTCGAGACCATCGGCTTGCGCGTAAGGCGCGAGCGCTCCGAGCACGAAGATGATCGGGACGATGGCGATGTCCTCGAACAGCAACATGGCCAGCGCGGCCCGGCCCACGGGGCTGGTGGTGCCGGAGATCGGCAAGACAATCGCGGTTGAGGAAAGCGCGAGCGCGAAGCCGAGCGCGAGTGCGCCGGTCCACGCTTGGCCCATCCCTGCCAGCACTGTCGCCAGCAAAGCACCGATAATGAGCAATTCGAGCGCGCCGAGTCCGAACACCAGCTTGCGCATGGTCCACAGGCGGTTGAACGACAGCTCGAGGCCGATGGTGAACAGCAACAGGATGATGCCGAACTCGGCAAACGGCTCGAGTGCTTCCGGTTCGGTGATGGTGATATGAAACAGCCACGGGAAGTCCGGTACCAACCGTCCGAGGCCGAACGGGCCGACCAGAATTCCGATCAGGATGAATCCGATCACCGGGGTGATGCGAAAGCGGTGGAACACCGGGATGACGATTCCGGCAGCGCCAAGGATTACCAGGGCATCGGACATCATGTTGGTTGAAGTGAGGTCCGAACCCATCAGGCGCAGACCGCCATCGGCTTGAGTCGAGTGTGACACCGACCCGCCCTCGATTAAAAACAAATTCCGCCCGTAACTAATTGATGCGCCATAGGTATGCCGAATTCCGGTGTGACCTTCCCCGCCGTCGCGCGGGCGCTCTGGGTTTTTTCCGCAAGCGGACCGAGCGACTGGCGGGCAAGTCGAGCGCGGGCTTGATGGCGAGCGTGAAGCATGTCCCGAGCTAGACCAGACGAGCGTAAGTAGGAAAACCAAAATGTCGCACACTGGTGGTCTCGGCCGCTCGCGCGCGGCAGGCAGGTGGTGTAGTGTGCGCCCATGGAAGCGGCCGATGTGATCATCGTAGGCGGCGGGCCGGCGGGGATGATGGCCGGACTGCTTCTCGCACGCGCCGGGGTAAGCGTACTGGTGCTCGAGAAGCACGCCGACTTCTTCCGGGATTTCCGCGGCGACACGGTGCACCCGTCGACGATGGAAGTGCTCAGCGAACTCGGCCTGCTCGAACGGTTCCTGCAGCGCCCGCACAACCGGATAGACCGGGCAGAGATCAACTGGAACGGTCGCGCGATGACGATCGGCGATCTGTCCCACCTCGCAATGCCCGCGCCGTTCATAGCGATGATGCCCCAATGGGAGTTTCTCGACTTCATACGCGACGAGGCATCGCGTTACCCAGGTTTCCGCTTGCGCATGGAGGCGCCGGTCGAAGCGTTCATCGAACGGGGCGGGCGCACCGCCGGCCTGCGTCTCGCGGCCGGCGAGGAAGTGCTTGCACGGCGACTGGTAATCGCCTGCGACGGGCGGGGTTCGATCGCCCGGCGGGTGCTGCCACTCGAGCAGCTTGGCGCGCCGATCGACGTAATCTGGTTTGCGGTTCCAAAGACCGAAAGGGGCACGGCCCTGCGCGGTAGCGTACAGGGAAACCGCCTGATCGTGATGATCGACCGCGGCGACTATTGGCAGTGCGCGTTCGTGATCGCCAAGGGCGGCGCGGAAGATATCACGGCGCGCGGCATCGAGGCCTTCCGCGCTGACGTGCGCGCCGCCGCGCCGGACCTGCACGACGTCGAAGGAGCGCTGCCCAGTTGGGACAGCGTGGATCTGCTGTCAGTTTCCCTCGATCGCCTGATCCAGTGGTCGCGCCCGGGCCTGCTGGCGATCGGCGATGCGGCGCACGCGATGAGCCCGGTCGGGGGGATCGGCATCAATCTCGCCATCCAGGACGCTGTCGCCACCGCCAACTTGCTCGCCGCGCCACTTGCACGCGGCGCGAACATCGATCCGCTGCTGAGCCAGGTCCAGAAACGCCGGTCGTGGCCGACCCGCGTGATCCAGTTCGCGCAACGGACGGTGCATGAGAACCTGCTTCGTCCAGTGATCTCGGGCGAAGGCGGCTTGCCGGGACGGCCGCCGCTGCCGCTTCGCGTGCTCGACCGCTATCCGTTACTGCGCCGGATTCCGGGCTACCTCATTGGGCACGGCGTGCGGCAGGAACATGTCCGTTCACCGCTCGCCGACGGTTAGCTCAAGCCCAGGTCGCCATTTCCGTTTCGAGGTTCTGGACGATCGCTTCGAAGAACTGCTCGGTGGTCATCCAAGCCTGCTCGGGTCCGATGAGAACCGCGAGGTCCTTGGTCATCTTGCCGCTCTCGACCGTCTCGATGCACACGCGTTCGAGCGTCTCGGCAAACTTCTGCACTTCGGGCGTACCGTCGAATTTGCCGCGGTAATAAAGACCGCGTGTCCATGCGAAGATGCTGGCAATGGGGTTGGTGCTGGTCGCCTTGCCCTCTTGATGCTGGCGATAATGACGGGTGACGGTGCCGTGCGCGGCTTCGGCTTCGACCGTCTGGCCGTCGGGCGTCAACAGCACCGATGTCATCAGGCCGAGGCTGCCGAAGCCTTGCGCCACCTGGTCCGACTGGACGTCGCCATCGTAGTTCTTGCAAGCCCACACGAACTTGCCCGACCACTTCAGCGCGGAGGCGACCATGTCGTCGATCAGGCGGTGCTCGTAGACGATGCCGGCGGCCTTGAACTTTTCGGCAAAGCCTTCGGTGGCGAACACTTCGGCGAACAGGTCCTTGAACCGCCCGTCGTAAGCCTTGAGGATCGTGTTCTTGGTGCTGAGGTAGACCGGCCAGCCCAGGTTGAGGCCGTAATTGAAGCTGGCGCGGGCAAAGTCGCGGATCGAATCGTCGAGGTTGTACATTGCCATCGCCACGCCGCTCGAAGGGAATTTGAACACTTCGAGATCGATCGACTGGCCATCGTCGCCGTCGAACACCAGCCGCAGCGTGCCGGGCCCGGGAATCAGCGTATCGGTCGCCTTGTACTGGTCGCCGAACGCGTGGCGGCCGACCACGATCGGATCGGTCCAGCCGGGGATCAGGCGGGGCACGTTCTGGATCACGATCGGCTCGCGGAAGACAACGCCGCCAAGGATGTTGCGAATGGTCCCGTTGGGGCTCTTCCACATTTTCTTCAGGCCGAATTCCTCGACCCGCGCCTCGTCAGGCGTGATCGTGGCGCATTTGACGCCGACGCCGTACTGCTTGATCGCGTTGGCGCAATCGACGGTGATCTGGTCTTCGGTCTGGTCGCGCATTTCGACCGACAGGTCGTAATACTTCAGGTCGACGTCGAGGTAAGGCAGGATCAGCTGATCGCGAATCCACTGCCAGATAATGCGGGTCATCTCATCGCCGTCGATTTCGACGACGGGGTTCTTCACCTTGATCTTTGCCATGTCGGTCCTGCTGTATGGAGTTGGGCGGGCTTTAGCAGGGCCGGACGGCGGTGCAAGGGGAGCGCCAGAAACGCGAAAGGCGCCGCTTTCGCGACGCCTTTCAGTTCCCGCCAGTCAGTTCTCGATGGTGGGCGTAGCAAGGATTGAACTTGCGACCCCTACGATGTCAACATAGTGCTCTACCACTGAGCTATACGCCCACACCATCGAGCGCCCGCCAGGCGTTCTAGCCGCGGCGGCGAGGCGGCCATGTAGCGGCGGGTTCGCGCCGCCGCAAGGCCTCAGATGCTGGCCGCCGCCTCGGTGCGGAACATACGGTCTACTTCGAGCACCAGGTCCTTTAGATGGAATGGCTTCGACAGCACTTTGGCGCGCGGCTGCTCGCGGCTGGCCTTGAGCGTCACGGCGGCGAATCCGGTGATGAACATGACTTTGGTGGAGGGGCTCACCTCGTTGCACCGCTGGGCAAGCTCGATCCCGTCCATCTCGGGCATGACGATGTCCGAGAGCAGGAGGTCGAAGTGCTCGCTCTCGAGCAACGGCAGGGCCTCGGTCCCGCGATCGACCGCGCTAACCTGGTAGCCGGCGTTTTCGAGCGCGCGTGCGAGGTAAGTCCGCATCGCTTCTTCGTCTTCGGCGAGCAGGATGCGGATCGGAGGCAGATCGTTCATGCGCGCAGCCATAACGCAGGGCGCTTAAGAAATCTTTGGCGTAGTTCGCGACTGCAAGCTTTGACACATGCACGGTGCCGGTTCACTCGTGTCGACGATGGACCGAACAGGTGACGATGGCCGCAAGACCGGCGGAACGATCCCCGGTACCGATGCACCCGCGTTCAGCTTGCGCCTTGCTCCGGGGGCACCGGTCCCAGTCCTGATCGCCGCGCCCCACCCGGGGCGGATGTATCCGTCTTATCTTACCGCTGCGATGCGTGACCCCGCGTATGCAGCGTTGCGGCTCGAAGACCGGCTGGTCGATGGGCTTGCCGAAGCGATCGCCGCGGCGACCGGAGCGGGGCTGCTTATCGCCCATGCGCCCCGCGCCATGCTCGACCTCAATCGCTCCCCCGATGACGTCGATTGGTCGATGGTCGCTGGCGGCCCGCCCGAAGGTTCTCCCGCGAGCGCGCGCAATTCGCTGGCCAATCGCCGAGCGCGCGGTGGGCTCGGCATCGTCCCCCGACGCTTGTCGGGACTTGGCGAAATCTGGAAAGGGAGCCTCGATCGGGGCGAACTGGATGCCCGCATAGCCGGGATCCACGCCCCTTATCACGCAGCACTGGCAGGTGCGCTCGAGGACTTGCGCGACCGGTGGGGCGCGGTTCTGCTGATCGACCTGCATTCCATGCCCCCGCTGAGCGCCCGGCCGGTCGGCCAGCCGGCGGCCGAATTCGTGATCGGTGACCGCTTTGGCGCAAGCTGCGACAGCGCGCTCATCTCGACGGCGTTCGCGTATTTCGAAACGCATGGCCGGGCAGCATCGCACAACCGCCCTTATGCCGGAGGTTACGTGCTCGACCGCCATGCTGCACCGGCGCGGCGGATCCATGCCATCCAGCTCGAAGTCTGCCGATCGAGCTACCTCGATGCAGCCCTGTCCGAACCGAGCGGCCGCGCGGCGGGAGTGGCGCGATTGCTCGCCGGGCTGGTTCGGACGCTGGCGGCCGAGGTTGCCGCGATCGGTGGCGCCGGCAGGATGCCTCTGGCCGCGGAATAAGCGCGATAAAAAACCACCTCGTGCAATGCACGAGGTGGCCTAGGTTCAGGGAGGAGGTGCACCGCAGTGCACCAACCCGATCCGGCCATGAGGGCAGCGCGAACCGGGTATGACCGAAATAGGCCCTTGCCGGACGGGTTTCAAGGCTCGTCCGACGCGCGTTCGGGGCGCTACGCCGCGTCAGGCCGCGGGTTGCTCGGTCGGTGCAGGAATCTTGCCCTGAGCTGCCTGGCGGCCAAAGATGAGACGCATCACGTCCATCGAAAACAGGTGCGCGAAGATCAACGCCATGATGCCGTTGCCGGTCCACAGCCGTGCTGTTTCGGCGTCGAGGTCGCGGAGCTTTTCCTCGTTCACCATTTTGAAGCCGCGATAAATGTAGGGCTTTTCCGGGTCGTCATTACGCGTAATGGCGATCTCGCCATCCATCAGCAGGTCCGTGCGGACGAGTTCCTCGACGAACGCCTGGGTCCGCGCGCCGGCTTCCTCGAATTTCTGGCAGAAATCGAGTGCGCCCTGCACCATCGCGTCGGGCTTGCCTTCGCCATCGAACAACGGCTCCCCGTCACTGAACTCGCCGAGAATTCCCGACGAGGGATCGAAGCACAGCGACAGTTCGTCGGCGTCGGGCGTCAGGCGCGCCAGCAGGTACGGGTACCGACGAGCGTATGCCGGAATGTAGACGTCTTCGATCACCTTGCCAGCGTCATCGACGAACGTGTTGACCCCTTCGTTCAGGCCCATCAGCGCGAGCGGCACGTTGCCTTCGCCGGAACTGAACACGATCGGAAAATGGCGCTGCGCCTGGATGAATTCGTCAGCCGTAAGCGGCACTGCGTGCTGGTTGACCAGCCACGTCAGTCCTTCGGGGCCCTTCATGCGATAGTTGACGTGATCGCGGCTGTTGAGCGGCATCAGGTCGTTATAGAACAAGGGCAAGGTGGACTGCGGCGCGCTGGCCATAATCGATCTCCGAAGAGGGTGAATGGGGTGGCGCGGCACATCCGCCGCGCGCGGAAAGCGGCGCTTTAAGGTTTGTCGTCGGCCGGCGCAAGCGGCACGAGCTTGCCTGGATTGAGCAAATCGTGCGGGTCCAGAGCATGCTTCACCGCGCGAAGCATCGCGAGCGCGACGGGATCGCCAAGGCGGGCGAACTCGTCCCGCTTGAGTTGCCCAATGCCGTGCTCGGCGCTGATCGAACCACCCCACTGCGTCACCAATTCGTAAACTTGGGCGCTGATCCGCTTGCCGTCGCCGGCTTGCCACGAAAGCGGATCGACGCCGGACGGAGCGATCACATGGAAATGGACGTTGCCATCCCCAAGATGCCCGAACGCGACCGCCCGCGTGCCTGGCCAGGCCGCTTCTACCAGCGGCACCGTGTGTGCGACGAAGGCGGGCATCTGCTCGACGGCGACTGAGATGTCGTGCTGCACCGCCGGCCCCCTGGCGCGTTCGGCCGGAGCGATCGAATCGCGCAAGGCCCAGAACGCCCCGGCCTGCGCTTCGTTCGCCGCAATGGTGGCATCTTCGATCATGCCGCGCTCGAACGCTCCGGCCAACAGCGCTTCGGCGCGTTGCGGTAGCGACTCCGCACCTGCCTTATCGGCCACAAGTTCGATCAGCGCATGCCAAGGGTGCGCTTCGGCCAATGGAGCGCGCGCGCCGGGAAGATGCTCGACGACGTCTTCCAATGTCTCTTGCGTCAACACTTCGAACCCTTCGAGAGCGTCGTCCGCGGTGGCCTGACAGTAAAGCAGCAGTTCGCGCGCTGCCCCGAGCGAGGGAACGCCGGCCCACAAGACCGCGCGGGCGACGACGGAGGGCAAAAGTCGCAGGGTAGCGGCCGTGATGATCCCCAGCGTGCCTTCGGAGCCGATCATCAGCTGTTTGAGGTCAAAGCCACGATTGTCCTTCTTCAGCGGCATCAGGCTCGAGAAGACACTCCCGTCAGCGAGGACGGCTTCGATGCCGAGCACTTGGGCGCGCATCGATCCATGTCGAAGCACCTGGGTTCCGCCGGCGTTGGTGGAAACCAGCCCGCCGATGGTGGCGGAGCCTTTGCCTCCGAGCGTCAGTGGAAAGCGCAACCCGTTAGCCTCTGCGGCTTCGTGCAGCGTCTGGAGGATCACCCCCGCTTCGCACACCGCATGTCCTGCCGAACTATCGAGCGCGCGGATAGCGTTCATCCTGCGCAGCGAAAGAAGGAGCGCTTGCCCGGTTTCGTCCGGCGTAGCTCCGCCGCACATGCCGCTGTTGCCGCCTTGGGGAACAATCGGCACACCGTGTTCTGCACATAGCTTCACGAGCGCGGACACCTCCGCGGTCGAGGCAGGCGAGGCCATCGCCAACGCCCGGCCGCTAAACCGGCCGCGCCAGTCGGTCAGCCAAGGCGCCATCAGATCGGCATCCTGAGATAGCCCGCGCGGCCCAAGGAGGGCGGTCGCAGCAGCGAGGAAGGCGGAAGTTTGGGACATTTCCGCACCCGCTATGACAAGCCTTGCGTGACCACGCCAGCGCTTGCGCCGGAGCAAGGAGGGATTAAGCCGCTATTCAACCGCGCCGGCTAAAGGCGAGGACGGCCAACGCCCTGTCATGAACGCCTCTCTCGCCTTTTACGCCCTGCTGGCGCTGCTGGTCCCCGCACTCGGGGGAGGCCCGGCGGCACCCGAAGCCGCGCTGTTGCCTGATGTCAAAACGGCCCCCATGCCGGCAGCCGAGACACGCGATCCAATCGAACCGTCGCAAGACCCGGTCGCCGCGCAAGTGCGTATCGAGCGGCGCGTGACCGTGCGTATTTCGCCGGTGGGCCCGGCGCTGCGCCAAGGTATGGTGGCTGAAATGGCTCCCCCTTCGATTCCGCGCATGAGCGAGCGCAAGATGAGCAAGTGCGTCGCGGTGGCTGGTATCGCCGCGGTGCAGCCCGATGCAGCCGGCAAGCTGCTGCTGTTCATGCGCGATCGGCGGCTGGTTTCGGCCAGCCTGGAGAAAGCCTGCAGTGCGCGCGATTTCTATTCCGGGTTCTACCTGGAGCGCAGCCGCGACGGCATGTTGTGCGTCGATCGCGACAAATTGCATTCGCGGGCTGGCGCGACCTGCGGGATCAGCCGGATGCGCCAGCTCGTCGATCGAGACGACTGAGCGAGTTGGCGAAACCTTGACTTTCGCGGCCGCCTCGCGCAGTGCGCGGGCGGATCGTGGCGGGCGGCACGCTGCTTTTGTCACACGGCGGCTTCGTGAAGAAGGCGCGTGCCGCCTACCAAACATACAACATATCGAGACTGCATGACTTTCGCCGACCTCGGCCTATCCCCCGAACTGCTCAAGGCGGTCGAAGCCGCCGGGTATACCGAGCCCACGCCGATCCAGGCGCAGGCAATTCCTCCCGTGTTGATGATGAAAGACATCGTCGGCATCGCCCAGACGGGCACCGGCAAGACCGCGAGCTTCGTGCTGCCGATGATCGACATCATGAGCCATGGCCGCCGCCGCGCGCGGATGCCGCGCAGCCTGATCCTCGAGCCCACTCGCGAACTGGCTGCCCAGGTGGCCGAGAATTTCGTCAAGTATGGCGTAAACCATGATCTCAAGATGGCGCTGCTGATCGGCGGCGTCCAGTTGGGCGATCAGGTCAAAGCGCTCAACGAAGGCGTCGATGTGCTGATCGCCACGCCAGGCCGGCTGATGGACCTGTTCGAGCGCGGCAAGATCTTGCTTACCGGCTGCGAACTGCTGGTAATCGACGAGGCGGACCGCATGCTCGACATGGGTTTCATTCCCGACATCGAGTTCATTTGCTCTAAGCTTCCCGAAACGCGGCAGACGATGCTGTTCAGCGCAACGATGCCGCCGCCGATCGAGAAGCTCACCAAGAAATTTCTCAATAATCCAAAGCGCATCGAGGTCAGCCGCCGCGCCTCGATGAATGAGGATATCACCGCCTTCAAGGTTCCTTTGAAGGCGCGTGACAAGCGCGACACGCTGCGCTGGCTGCTCAAGAACGACCTGGTCGAAACCGCGATCGTCTTCGCCAACCGCAAGACCACCGTGCGCGAGATCAACAAGAATCTGCTCAGCTATGGTTTTTCCAGTGGCGAGATTCACGGCGACATGGACCAGTCGAGCCGGATCAAGGAACTCGACAAGTTCAAGACCGGCCAGATCAACATTCTGGTCGCCAGCGACGTTGCTGCGCGCGGGCTCGACGTCAAAGGCGTGAGCCACGTGTTCAATTACGACACGCCGTGGCACCCGGACGATTATGTCCATCGGATCGGTCGCACGGGCCGTGCAGGCAACAAGGGCCGCGCATTCACCTTCGTCGCCGAGGATGATGGCGAGGCAATTGGCAATGTCGAAAAGCTCACTCAGTCGACCATTCCAGTGTTCGGCAAAAAGGACTTGCGGGTCGAATTGACCGCGCCGGTCCTCCCGCAGGCGACGGTGAAAACCGAAGCGGCGGCGAGCGAGGATGGCCCCCGAGAGGCGCGTGAGGCGCGTGAGCCGCGCCGCGAACGGCCGTCACGCGAGCCGCGCGTCGCACGGGACGCGCGTCCCCCGCGGGACGAGCGACCTCCACGCGACGAACGGCCTGCACGGGCGGCCCGGCCGAGCCGGGAACGCCATGCAGAGCGTCCGAACGATGTCGCTCGCGAGGAAAATGCTCCGGCTGAACCGGGGGAGTGGAACGGCCCTAAGCCGGGCTTTCTCGATGTGGGCTTCGGCTAGACGACGAGAAGAACGGCGCGCTGGATCGCGTCGGCAATGTCCAGGCCGTTGCGGTTCTAGCAGTCGCAAGCGTTGCTTTGCCGGATTTGCAACTCTTGCTTTCCACCTTTGCCATTAACTCAGCCCGGCGGACTCTCGAGCCCTAGGACGTACCCTTTCAGGCTGCCGTCACGAAACTGTCGATCACGCGCTTGCGCCCGGCCTGCTCGAATTCGATCTCGAGTTTGTTGCCTTCCTGATCGACAACTTCGCCATAGCCGAACTTGTCGTGAAACACCCGCTGTCCGACGGTTATGTCGCTGCGGGCCTTGGCGGCGAAGCTGGCAGCGCTGCGGGTGACCTCTCGCACGCGATGGGGGGTGCTGTCGTAGCCGGTGGCTACGGCCCGCTGCCAGCCGGGCCCACGTGTCAATGTTCGAGCAGGCTGGGCGTGAGCGAGATGCGCGAAGGGATCGTCGTGCTCGCTCATGCCTGCACGCCAGAGGGATGCGCCGCCGGTGAGGGTGGTTTCCTCCGCGATGTGATCGGGCGGCAGTTCGCCGACGAATCGGCTGGGGATGCTGCTGGTCCACTGGCCATAAATGCGCCGGTTGGCGGCGTGTATGATGGTGCACCGCCGGCGGGCGCGGGTGATCGCGACATATGCCAGGCGACGTTCTTCTTCGAGCGAGGCGAGCCCGCCTTCATCGAGCGCGCGTTGCGACGGGAACACGCCCTCTTCCCAGCCGGGGAGGAACAAGTGATTGAATTCAAGCCCCTTGGCGGCATGAATGGTCATGATGGTGACCTTTTCCCCGTCGTCGGCGCGGTCGTTATCCATCACCAGCGCGACATGCTCGAGGAAATCGCTGAGGCTGTCGTATTCTTCCATTGCTCGCGCAAGTTCGGACAAGTTTTCTGCGCGGCCAGCTGCCTCAGCGCTCTTCTCGGCTGCCAGCATCGCGTCGTAGCCGCTTTCGGCCAGCACGGTACGGATGAGTTCGGCCGGGGCAGTGGTCTCGGCCATCTCGCGCCAGCGCAGGAACAGGCCCATCAGCTGCGCGATCGTGCCGCGCGCGCGGGCAGGCAGCTCGTCGGTGTCGGCAAGTTGCAGCGAGGCGGCGGCAAGCGGCATTCCGGTGGCGCGCGAATAGCGGTGCATCAGCTCCAGCGTCTTGGCGCCGAGGCCGCGCTTGGGCTGGTTGTAGATGCGCTCGAACGCCAGATCGTCGGCTGGGCTGGCGATCACTCGCAGGTAAGCCAGCGCGTCGCGAATCTCGGCGCGTTCGTAGAAGCGGAAGCCGCCGATAATTCGGTAATTGAGCCCGATCTGTATGAAGCGATCTTCGAACTCGCGTGTCTGGTACTGCGCGCGCACCAGGATCGCCACCTGGTCGAGCCCAGCGCCCTCACGCTCGAGCCGCTCGATTTCCTCGCCCACCCGGCGGGCTTCCTCGGGCCCATCCCACACGCCGATTACGCGGACCTTTTCGCCCGCGGGGACTTCGGTCCACAGCGTCTTGCCGAGCCGTTCGCTGTTGGCGTTGATGAGTCCGGATGCTGCGGCGAGAATATGCGGCGTCGAGCGGTAATTCTGCTCGAGCTTGACGATCTTGGCGCCCGGAAAATCCTTCTCGAACTTTAGGATGTTTGCGACTTCTGCGCCGCGCCAAGAATAGATCGATTGGTCGTCGTCACCCACCACGCAGATATTTTTGCGCTCCTGCGCGAGCAGACGGAGCCAGAGGTACTGGACCTGGTTGGTATCCTGGTATTCGTCGACCAGGATGTACTTGAAGCGCTGCTGATACTGCGCGAGCACCTCGCGGTTCGCCCGAAAGATGTTCAGCACGTGTAGCAGGAGATCGCCGAAGTCGCACGCGTTGAGCGCCTTCAGGCGCGCTTGGTAAAGCTGGTAGAACTGCTGGCCCTTGCCGTTCGCGTATGCCTCGTTCTCGAGCGCATCGAGGTCCGCCGGGTTGAGCCCGCGGTTCTTCCAACGGTCCAGCAGCCCGGCAAGCTGGCGCGCCGGCCAGCGTTTCTCGTCGAGCCCTTCGCCGACGATCAGCGTCTTCAGCAGGCGGATTTGGTCGTCGGTATCGATGATCGTATAGTTCGATTGCAGCCCGACCAGTTCGGCGTGGCGGCGCAGCATCTTCGCGCCGATTGAATGGAAGGTGCCAAGCCACGGCATCCCCTCGACCGCGGGGCCAATGTGCCGGCCGACCCGCTCGCGCATCTCGCGCGCGGCCTTGTTGGTGAAGGTGACGCAAAGGATTTCGCTCGGCCACGCGAGACGCATTGCGACAAGGTGTGCAAGTCGTGCGGTAAGCGCGGCTGTCTTGCCGGTGCCCGCGCCGGCCAGCATCAGCACCGGGCCTTCGGTGGTCAATACCGCTTCTCGCTGCGGGGCGTTCAGCGTCGCCGCGTAGGGGGGGATGGTGCCGCCATCAGTAACGATTGGGAGGGTGGGATCGATGCTCATCGGAAGGCGAACAGCTAGGGAACACGCGAAGCGGGCGCAAGGGCGACGTCGGAACCGAGTGGACGGGCGTGCGTAGAAGCAGCGACAATTGTTAAGGAGAGATCCCGTGAACAAGTTGATCCTGGCCGGCGCAGCAGCGCTGGCATTCGCCATTCCCGCAGTCGCGCAAGACACCTCCGTGACTAACGGCACCACCTTGTCGGCCATGTCCGACGCTCAGCGGACGATGTACAACGACTGGCCGGATGATCGTCGGACTTCGTACGATGCATGGCCTGAGACTTACCGTTCGTACTACTGGACCCTGACCCCGTCGCAGCAGACCGGCTGGTGGGCCCTTACTGACGAGCAGCGGGCGAGAGTATACGCGATGACGCCCGAGATGCGCACCACCGCGTGGGCGTCGATCGAGAAACAGATGACGAGCACGCCGTCGGCCAACTCTTCGGTCACGGCGCAGACCGCGACGACAGCATCGATGAGCGCTGGCCCCGGCAACATGCAATTTGTCAGCGGCGAAGTCGTCCAGACTACCCCCGCAGCATCGGGCGCTGGAACCGACTACCCGCCGTGCAAGGGCGACATGCAGGATCACTGCATCAACCCGCGTGAGGCGGGCCTGAAGTACGGCAACGTCCCGCTCAAGTACTGGCCGGGCAAACCCGCGAGCGAAATCCCCGGCAAAAAGCCGCAGTAGGCCCAAACCAGCAAAACATCCGAGGGGCGTCCGATCGGGCGCCCCTTTGTTTTACATGCCGTCGAGCCGGAGCAGCCAGAGCTTGGCTTTGCCTACTTTACGGTCGGCGGCGATCGTCAGCGTCTTGACGGTGAACAATTCGTCCGCGCCGGTCTCGGCGGCGATCCAAGTTGCCGGACCTACCCAGCCAAGGCGAAGAAGGCGATCGAGCGCTACGGCGGCTGCGCCCGTACCGTACGGCGGATCGAGCAGGATCAGATCGTGCGGCGTTTTGGCAGGGCTCAGTTCCATCACCGATCCGCGCCGCACCTCGCTGCGGGTGCGCGCATCGAGCGCTGCGATATTTGCGCGGATGGCCTCAAGCGCGGCTGGCTCGTGCTCGACGAAAAGGCACGAAGCGGCGCCGCGCGAGAGCGCCTCGATACCGAGCGCGCCCGAACCGGCGAACAGGTCCGCGACGGATAACCCCGCGAAGCTGCCCAGCCGGCTTGCGAGCATGTTGAACAGTGTTTCGCGGGTGCGGTCGGCGGTAGGGCGGGTGGCGTCGCCCTTCGGGGCTACCAGCTTGCGGCCACGCCAGGCGCCAGCGATGACTCTCATCGCCCCAAGCTCACGCCTTGATGCTTCGGCGCAGCCGTTCGACCTGGACCTGGGCAATTTCCACCACCGCGCCACGCGGCAGCTGACCGAGCTCGAACGGTCCGTAACCGACTCGTAGCAAGCGGCTGACCTGCAGGCCGAGATGCTCGAGCACGCGGCGCACTTCGCGGTTCTTGCCTTCGGTCAGGGTCATCACGATCCAGTGATTGCGGCTCCCCTTGGACCCGCTAGCGCCGCGCTCCAGATCGGCCTCGATCTTGCCGTAGCGGACGCCCTCGATCTCGATCCCCTCGATCAGGTCGTCGAGCTGGCTCTGGGTGATGATGCCGAACGCACGCACGCGATAAGTGCGCGGGATTTCGGACGAGGGCAGCTCGAGCGCCCGCTTCAGTCCGCCATCGTTGGTCAGCAGCAGCAGTCCCTCGGTGGTCATGTCGAGCCGGCCGACGGGCATCACCCGCGGGGCGCCCTTGGGCATCGCATTGCGCAGCGCGGTGTAGATCGTCGGCCGCCCCTGGGGGTCGCTTTCCGCCGTCAGCAATCCCGACGGTTTGTGAAAGGCGAACACACGTGCGGGTTCGGCGCGCTCGACCGGCTTGCCATCGACCGTCACGCCCTTGAGATTGGGGATGATCGTCGCGGCGGTATCGAGCACTTTCCCGGCGATTGCTACGCGCCCGTCGGCGATCATCCGCTCAACCTCCCGCCGGCTGGCGACGCCCGCGCGCGCGAGCAGCTTGGCGATCCGTTCGCCATCAGGTCTGGCAGTGTCGGGCATGCGCGAGCGCCTAGGCCTTCAGTTGGTCTCGCGCAACGCCTCGCTGACGGTCTCGTGGAAGCGGCGGATGCCGCCCTCGAGCGTCCCGAGCGTCAGTTCGGGCACTGCGCCCGTCGATAGCCCCTGCTGGCCGAGTTCCGCCGCGCGAAAATCTTCGCTGGCGAACACACCGCCATCGAGCAGCGCCCAGCTGCGTTCCCAATGATCGCGCGCCTTGTCGCCTGGAACTCCCGGCGCGGGTGCCTCAGGGATCAGCATGAAGTCCTCGACCAGCGTGTGGTCGTGCGCCTGCGGCCACAGAGTGATTACATTGATGTAATCAGGGCTGGGAATGATCACCGTCGCGGGCAGCAGCTGGTACGCGAACGTCACCCGGCGCCGCAGCGCGGCCATGTCGGTGAGATCTATACCATCAAGCTCATCCACCCGGCCGACTGCGCTGCGGGCATGCGGTCCGATCATGTCGCCACTGGTAACGCCATCCTTGAAGAACGGGCCGATGGTCTTCGCGTGGAGGCGGGTCACGTGGTAGCTTTCGAGGAACGCGTCCATGATCAGCTTCCAGTTGCCGGCCACCGAGTGGGTCTTGCGCCGGAACAGGTAGTGATCGGCAGCGCCGAAGGCCGCCATGTCTTCGCCCAGCGTCCGCGCGAGGGTGAAGTCGGCTTCCGCGCGTGGCGAGTACCAGATCAGGCCGCCAGCCTCGCAGCTGGGCAGTTCGACCAGGTGGTAGGCGCCCTTGTCGAGCCCGGGAAAGCTGTCAGGCCGGGGCAGGGCGAGCAGCGCGCCGTCGAGGCGATAGGTCCACGCGTGGTACGGGCAGACCAGCCGCGCGACGCACTCCGCCTCCTGTCCCTCGACCAGCCGCGTGCCGCGGTGGCGGCAGACGTTTAGAAAGACATGCACCTGCCCCGCCTTGTCACGCGTGACCAGCAAAGGCCTGCCGGTGAGGTCGTGCGGCACCGCCATACCGGGATCGGCGATCAGGGCGCTCGGGCACAGCACTTGCGGAAGCCGGTCGAACAGTGCGGTCTTTTCACGCGCGAAATGGGCAGGATCGGTATAGACTGAGGCAGGCACGGCGGTAATTCCGCCGGCCGGGCGTGTTTCGCCCCGCGCGAGCGCCTCGGCGAGCGCCAACTGCCCTGCGGTGGGCCTTTTCCCCGGCGCGGTTACAGCCTCGTTCATCGCGGTGCTTCCCTATTTGTGGCTCTGCGGTAAGTGTCGCACGAAAGCGTGGCAGAGCAAAGCGGGAGGGACGATTTGGCCGAGACAGCAGTCGCGAGGAAACCGGGCTTTCGCACGCTTCTGCGCGCGATGAACAACCGCAAGACCGGCTTCATGGCGCTGTTTGGGCTTGCCAGTGGGCTGCCGTTCGCGCTGTTCCTCGGGACGCTTTACGCTTGGCTTTCCGATGCCGGGGTCGATCTGGAAACGATGGGTGTTTTCAGCCTGATCGGGCTCGCCTACGCCTTCCAATTCCTCTGGTCGCCGCTGCTAGACCGGGTGGACATTCCCGGTCTGCGAAAGCTCGGCAAACGCAAGCAATGGATCGTGCCAGCGCAAGTCGTGCTCGGCATCGTGCTGGTTTTGATGGCATCGCTCGACCCGCGCTCCTCGCTGGGCCTGTTCAGCCTGCTCGCCGCCATTGGCGCGTTCGCCAGCGCGACGCAGGATATTGTCATCAACGCCTGGCGGATTGACATCGCCGACGACGAGGCCCCGCTCGATATCCTCTCTACCATCTACCAGATGGGCTACCGGCTTTCGTCGCTAGTAGGCGGCGCGCTCGCGCTGGTCCTGGCCGAAAGGATCGGCTGGCCGCAGACTTACCTGATCATGGGCGGCATCCTCCTGGCGATCGGCATTGCCGGCCTTTTCGCTCCCGACGCGGATGTCGTGGCGCCGACCGCGGCCGAGAACGACGCCATGCTCGAGCTGCGCCGTGCGGGCCAGCTTTCGCCCAAGGCGCGGATGCAGGCGCTGCTGATGATCGGCGGCCTGTGGGGCGCTGCGCTGACGGCGGTAATCGTTTTCATGATCATGTCGATGACCGCAGCGGCGGATGATCGTCCCGATCCCACCGTGTTCACGACCACCGCGGGTCCGTTGATCGTAATCGCGACCATCGTCTTGCCCGGGCTGATCGCCGGGTGGCTGGTGGGCAAGCAACGCGATCCTGCTTTGCTACTGCAGGAAGACGCCCCGGTCGCGACCGGCGGTGCGGTCGTCGCCGATCATCTCTATCGGGCGCTGGTGCTGCCGCTGGTCGAATTCGTCGGCCGCCTTGGCTGGTCGCTGGTGCTGATCTTCGCGCTCGTGCTGACGTATCGGATTTGCGACGCGGTCTGGGGGACGTTTGCCTATCCGTTCTACCTCGGCGAACTTAAGTTTTCGAAAGACGAAGTGGCGATCGCCTCGAAATTCTTCGGCGTCGGCGCGATCGTGCTCGGGCTGGCGATCGGCGGGACGCTGCTGACTTCGATCGGACGGATGGCCACCTTGACCCTCGGCGCGATACTCGCTGCCCTCACCAATCTGCTTTACGCCGATCTTGCCCACGGCGGACATGTGCTGCAGTCGTTCAGCGATGGGATCGGCTTCACCTCGCTGGTCCAAAGCTTCGGCGGACGGCCCGAGATGGGCAAGTTGATGCTCGCTATCGGTGGCGAGAACCTAGCGGTCGGGATCGCGGGCGCGGCTTACGTCGCGTGGCTCTCGTCGATCGTCGCCAAGGGCTACAGTGCGGTGCAATACGCGCTGCTGTCGTCGTTGACGCTGCTGGTCGGCACCCTCGGGCGGGGCGCGCTCGGGCAGGCGATCGAGGAACGGGGGTTCTACAACGTGTTCATCTTCACCACGGCAATCGGCGCGATCGCGGTGGTCCTGTGCCTCGCCGAGTGGTACCGCCAGAGCCGTCCGGGCGTGCACGGCGTGGTCGCGCCAGAGGTAACCTAATCCGGGATTTCGCGGTTCAGCCGCAGCACTTCGCCGGCCAGGTACAATGATCCTGCGATGAGGACGGGCAGGCCGTCGGCCTGAACGGCGCGCAACGCCTCCGCCACATTTGCAAATGGCCGTGCGCCGGCACCGAACGCGTCTGCTGGATGGCTCTCGCTCCCCTCGACCGGGACGACAGAGACGCTTGCCAACCGATCGGATAGCGGGCCGACGATCGCACCCGGGTTCTTGCTGGCGAGCATGCCGATCACGAGGTGGACCGGAGTTTCGAAGTGCCGGGCAATCGCCGCCCCGGCATCCGGGTTGTGGCCACCATCGAGCCAAACCTCGCGGCCGGGCGCGAGATCGGTCAGAGGACCTTCGCCAAGCTGCTGGAGCCGCGCCGGCCAATGTGCGCAGCTTACGCCCCGGATAATCGCCTGGGAGTCGACGGTGACGAAATCCTGGTGTCGCAGCATCGCCACCGCCAGCGCCGCGTTGTCCGCCTGGTGCGCTCCTGCCAGCGAGGGCAACGGAAGCGCGAGGCGCCCGTGCCGGTCTTCGTACTCGACCGTATCGCCGGCCTGCGCCGACCAGTCGCGCCCCCGCATGTGCAAGGGCGCGCCGGCGCCCATTGCGGCACGTTCGATCTCGAGCTCGGCAGCTTCGGAATAAGCCATCGTAATCAAGGGGCGGCCAGGACGGACGATACCGGCTTTCTCAAACGCGATTCGAGCCAGCGGGTCGTCGGGCGTCCCCGCCTCGGGTGCGAGCAGGAACGCTTCGTGATCGATCCCCAGGCTGGCGATGCCGCACGCAGCGGGATGGTCGATCACGTTGGTCGCATCGAACCGTCCGCCAAGACCGACCTCGATCACGCAAGCGTCAGCGGCGGATTCCGCGAAAGAGAGGAACGTGGCGGCCGTCGTGACCTCGAAGAAGCTCGGACCGAGATCCTCGCCGGCATCGAGGACTTCGGCGAGCCGCGCGGCGAGCTCGGCATCCGAGACCAACCGGCCAGCGATGCGGATGCGCTCGTTGTAGCGCACAAGGTGCGGCTTGGTCGCGACATGGACCGTGAGGCCGCCGGCTTCGAGCATTGCGCGCAGATACGCGCACGTCGAACCTTTGCCGTTGGTCCCGGCGACGTGGAATACCGGGGGCAGCCGCGTCTGCGGATCGCCAACCCGCGCAAGCAACGCACGGATCGTCTCGAGACCGAAGCGCCCCTGCGGCAGCGCCAAACGCGCCAGCCGGTCGAGCTGCGCCTGGACCCGCGGATCGTCCGACCGTGCGGTGTCCTTCAACGTGGCGTCCTCAGGCTGCCTTCTTCGGCGCGAGATAGTCAACCAGCGTCGCCAGCGTTGCCTTGAGGTCTTTCCGCTCGACGACCATGTCGACCATCCCGTGCTTGAGCAGGTATTCGGCCCGCTGGAAGCCCTCGGGCAATTGCTCGCGGATAGTATCCTGGATGACGCGCTGGCCGGCAAACCCGATCAGCGCGCCGGGTTCGGCGATTTGCACGTCGCCCAACATCGCATAGCTGGCTGTGACGCCGCCGGTGGTCGGATCGGTCAGCACCACGATGTACGGTAAGCCGGCAAGCTTCAGGCGACGCGTCATAACGGTGGCCTTGGGCATTTGCATAAGGCTGAGAATGCCCTCCTGCATCCGCGCGCCTCCCGCTGCCGTCACGACGATATAGGGGCAGTGCCGCTCGATCGCGCGCTCGGCTCCGGCGACGAAGGCGGCGCCCACCGCCATGCCCATCGATCCGCCCATGAACCCGAAGTCCTGCACCCCGACCACCGCCGCCCGGCCGTCGATCGCGCCCGACCCGACGCTGAAAGCATCGGCATGCGGGTTCTTGGCGCGCGCCTGTTTGATGCGGTCGGTGTACTTTTTGGTATCGCGGAACTTGAGCGGGTCTTCCTTGACGTTCGGCTGGGACAGCAGATCGAAACCGGGATCGAGCAGTTGCGCCAGTCGCGTGTCCGCGCCGATGCGACCGTGATAATTGCAACGCGGGCAGACCTCGAGGTTCTCCTCGTATTCCTTGATGAACAGCATCTCCTGGCAACCCGGGCACTTGATCCACAAGTTGTCGGGCGTTTCGCGCTTTGGCAAAAACGGGAGCGAGTTGCGGACGCGATTGAGCCAGCTCATGCGGCAATCTCCTTGCGGGCAGCGTGGACGGCCTGCGCCAGCGAAGCGGTCAGGACGCGAATGTGTTCCGGGGCGCCGGCGCCGTGCTGGCCGACCAGTTCGACCAGAGCGGAGCCGACCACCACTCCATCTGCCACTTCGGCGATTTCAGCGGCTTGAGCCGGTGTCCTCACCCCAAACCCGACTGCGATCGGCAGGTCGGTGGCGGCCTTGAGCCGCGCCACTGCGCTGGCGATCGAGGCGGTCGCGGCCTGTTGCAAGCCGGTAATCCCGGCGACGGAAACGTAATAGACGAACCCGGACGAGCCTTGGAGCACCGTCGGCAGCCGCGCGGCATCGGTTGTCGGCGTGGCGAGGCGGATGAGATCGATACTCTGGGTACGAAGCGCGGGACCGAGTGCATCGTCCTCTTCAGGGGGGATGTCGACGCAGATTACCCCATCGACCCCGCACGCCGCAGCTTCGGCGGCGAACCATTCGGGCCCGCGGCGGATCATCGGATTGGCATAGCCCATCAGCACCAGCGGCACGTCGGGATGCCGTTCACGAAACTCGTTCGCGATCAGCAGGACGTCGCGCGTGGTCGTGCCCGCGCCGAGGCTGCGCAAGTTCGCCGCCTGGATCGCCGGGCCGTCGGCCATCGGATCGGTGAACGGCATCCCCAGCTCGATCACGTCCGCGCCGCCCGCGACCAGCGCGTCGAGATTGGCCGCAGTGTCGCCGTCTCCTGCGGTGATGAAGCAGACGAGCGCGGAGCGGCGAGTTCCGTCTGGCGAATTTTGGGCGAAGGCGGCGGCGAGGCGGGTCAAGGCCGCGCGCTCCTGCTCAGCCAGCCGCCCATGATCAGCACGCCAGTAGTGATTGCAATGACAATGTCACTTGCACCAAGCTCCTCGCGCTCACCATCGAACAGGAGGACGCGTGCAAGCAAACAAATCGCCAAGACTGCAAAAACGATGAGAATGAAGCGACCGGCTTCGGCAAGTGTCGGCGCTTTCACATCTCCACCCCAAGATGCTCGGCCACCGTGAAGATGTCCTTGTCCCCGCGCCCGCACAAGTTGGCGAGGATGATCGCGTCGCGGTCCATTTCCTTGGCGCGCTTGGCGACCGCGGCGATGGCGTGGCTCGGCTCGAGCGCGGGAATGATGCCTTCGGTTCGGCACAGCATCTGGAAGGCGTCCAGCGCCTCGTCGTCAGTGATCGCGGTGTATTCGACGCGGCCGGTGTCCTTGAGCCAGGCGTGCTCGGGGCCGATGCCGGGATAGTCGAGGCCCGCGCTGATCGAGTGCGCCTCGGTGATCTGGCCGTCATCGTCCTGCAGCAGGTAGGTCTTGTTGCCGTGGAGCACGCCGGGCGCGCCGCCAGCAAGTGAGGCCGCGTGCTGCTTGTCGAGCCCATGCCCCGCCGCCTCGACGCCGAGCATTTTGACCTCGGCATCGTCGAGGAACGGATGGAATAGCCCGATCGCGTTGCTGCCACCGCCAATCGCCGCGACCAACAGGTCGGGCAGGCGGCCAGTGCGGTCGAGCATCTGCTTCGCGCGCTTCCTTGCCGATCACGCTCTGGAAATCGCGCACCATCTCCGGATAGGGATGCGGGCCGGCGGCGGTGCCGATGATGTAGAACGTGTCTTCGACGTTCGCGACCCAGTGGCGCATCGCCTCGTTCATCGCGTCCTTCAGCGTCGCCGCGCCGCTGGTGACCGGGATCACTTCGGCGCCGAGCAGCTTCATGCGGAACACGTTGGGTTGCTGGCGGCTGACGTCGGTCGCGCCCATGAAGATCGTGCACGGCAGCCCGAACCGCGCGCAGACGGTGGCGGTGGCGACCCCGTGCTGGCCCGCGCCGGTCTCGGCGATGATCTTCTTCTTGCCCATGCGGATCGCGAGCAGGATCTGGCCGATGCAGTTGTTGATCTTGTGCGCGCCGGTGTGATTGAGCTCGTCGCGCTTGAACCAGACCTGCGCCCCGCCGAGCGCTTCGGTGAGTCGTTCGGCGAAGTAGAGCGGGGAGGGGCGGCCGACGTAATGCGCCATCAGATCGTCGAACTGCGCCTGGAACGCCGGGTCGGCCTGCGCCGCGCGGTAGGCGGTCTCCAGCTCGAGGATCAGCGGCATCAGCGTTTCGGCGACATAACGCCCGCCATAGTCGCCGAAATGCCCGCGTTCGTCGGGCTGGTTGCGGTAGGAGTTGGGAGGGTTGTCCATCGCCGTCCCCTTGCCGCCCGTGCCGCGCGGATGCAACGCACTTCCGCAGGAAGAACCCGAGACTCGATTGCTGCAGCTCCTCAGGCCGCTCGCGCCGCCTTGATGAACGCGTTGATCTTGTCGGGGTCCTTCACGCCGGGGGCGCTTTCGAGGCCGCTGGAGGCGTCGATCAGCGGAGCTCCAGTCTTACGCAAAGCTTCCGCGACGTTGGCCGGGTCAAGACCGCCTGCGAGACCCCACGGCCCGGGATGCGAGACCCCCGACAGCAGGCTCCAGTCAAACGAAAGACCCATACCGCCCGGCAAGCTGCCATCCGGCGTCTTGGCGTCATAAATTACCCGGTCGAACGCCTCGAGATGTCCGCGCGCCGCCAAATCGGCAGGACCGCGAACTTCGACCACAGTCCACACTGGCAAGGCGAAGCGCGAGCGGATTTCGGCGCGCCGGGCCGCCGTTACCCGGTGCAATTGCAACGCATCGAGCTTTCCCGCCGCGATAGCCGCGACCAGCAGATCGTCGGCTGGGTCGACAAAGACGCCAACGCGCGAGATTGACGTACCCGCCCGCGCAGCGAGTTCGGCGGCGGTATTCAATGCGAGATTGCGGGGGCTTGGAGCAAAGAACATCAGCCCCACATGGTCCGCACGCCCCGCGATCGCGGCGTCCAGCGCGTCAGGCGTGGTGATACCGCAAATCTTGATGCTGGGAGCGGGCATGCCCCGCGCACTTAAAGGCTTATGCCGCGCTGTCGAGGTCGGATCAGAGCGTCGCTTCAACCTGCCGCGCGGCGGCGAGTGGATCGTCTGCACGGCTGATGGGGCGGCCGACCACCAGCACGCTCGCACCATCGTCGCGCGCTTGCCGCGGCGACACCACACGCTTCTGGTCCGCCACGCCATGTTCGGGCAGCCGCAAGCCGGGGACGACGAAAAACCCGTCCTTCCATTGTTCGTGCACCGCCTTTACCTCGCGTCCAGAGCAGACGATGCCGTCGAGGCCCGCGATGTGGGCAAGTTCTGCGAGGCGCAGAACCTGATCATGCGCGCCGCCGGTCACCCCGGTGCGGGCAAGATCGCGTTCGTCGAGGCTGGTGAGCAGCGTCACGGCGACCACTTTCGTGCCGTTGCCGGCGGCCGCTTTGGCATCCTCCATCATCGCGCGTCCGCCGCTTGCGTGAACGGTGACGATCGCCGGTTCGAGCACGTGGATCGCCTGCATCGCGCCGGCGACGGTATTGGGGATGTCGTGCAGCTTGAGGTCGAGGAAAATCGGCAAGCCGACGCGCGCAATCTCGTGCACGCCGTGATGCCCGTGAGCGCAAAAGAATTCGAGCCCGAGCTTGAGCCCGCCCACGTGCGCCTTGACTTTGATCGCGAGCGCCTTGGCGTCTTCGAGACGCGGCAGATCGAGCGCAAGATAGACCGGATTCGTCATCCCAGGATTTCGCTCCGCGGAACGGGGGCTCCTTCGATCGGCGCATCGGGCGCAAGCGGTTCGGCTACAGGCGGCGGACTGGGCGTGGTGGCGATCGCATTCGCGCGCGCTGCGCTTTCAAGTGTTACGATCCGCCGCTGAAGGCGCCACTTGCTGCCGCGGTGAACCAGCCACATCGGCGCCAGTCCAAGCAGGAACGCAATCAGGACCAATGCCGGCACCTTCGTTTCGAGCACCAGGTTGTCCCAGATCTGCACCTCGACCGGGCGCCAGTTGAAGAAGCTGAACACCAGCAGGAAGACAAGCAGCGCTACCCAGAGAATGGTGCGGATGATCTGCATCTGGCGGTTCTCCTTGGGGCCATGACCGGTCTAGTCGGGATGCTGATCGAAGGGAAGAGCGCCGCCTAGCCGCTGAAGACCCGCGCGAAGATGGTATCCACTTGGGCGAAGTGATAATCGAGATCGAATTTCCGTTCGAGTTCGCTCACCGGTAGCGCCGCGACGACTTCGCGATCGGCCTTGAGCAGATCGAGCAGCGACATTTCGCCGTCACTCTCCCACACTTTCATCGCATTGCGCTGGACCAGACGGTAGGCGTCCTCGCGGCTGACGCCCGCCTGCGTGAGCGCGAGCAGGACGCGCTGCGAGTGGACCAGCCCGCCCATGCGATCGAGATTTTTCTGCATCCGCTCAGGATACACCAGCAGCTTGTCGATCACGCCGGTCAGTCGCGCCAGCGCGAAGTCCAGGGTGATCGTCGCATCGGGGCCGATGAAGCGTTCGACCGACGAATGACTGATGTCGCGCTCATGCCAAAGGGCGACGTTCTCCATCGCCGGGATCACCGCGCCCCGGACCACGCGCGCGAGGCCGGTAAGATTCTCGGTCAGTATCGGGTTGCGCTTGTGCGGCATCGCCGAGCTGCCTTTTTGGCCCGGTGAGAAATACTCTTCGGCCTCCAGCACTTCGGTTCGCTGGAGATGGCGCACCTCGATCGCGAGACGCTCCACGCTGCTGGCGATAACCCCGAGCACGGCGAAGTACATCGCATGCCGGTCGCGCGGGAATGACCTGGGTGCTGATCGGCTCGACCGCGAGACCGAGCCGTTCGGCAACATGGGCCTCGACCGCGGGATCGATATTGGCAAACGTGCCGACCGCACCGCTGATCGCGCACGTGGCGATCTCGGCGCGCACTGCGACCAGCCGCTGGCGGCAGCGCACGAACTCCGCGTACGCCTGCGCCAGCTTGAGCCCGAACGTCACCGGCTCGGCATGAATGCCATGGCTGCGGCCGATCGTCGGTGTGTACTTGTGCTCCTCGGCGCGGTGCTTGAGCGCGGCGAGCAACAGGTCGAGATCTTCGATCAGGACGTCGCTCGCGCGAGCGAGCTGTACGCTGAGCGTGGTGTCGAGCACGTCGGAACTGGTCATGCCCTGGTGCATGAAACGCGCTTCGTCACCGACTTGCTCGGACACCCAGGTCAGGAAAGCGATGACGTCGTGCTTGGTCACCGCCTCGATTGCATCGATCGCTTCGACATCGATTGCCGGCTCGGTTTGCCACCAGTCCCACAGCGCCTTCGCGGCGCTCTGCGGGACCACGCCGAGTTCGCCCAGTTTATCAGTCGCGTGAGCCTCGATTTCGAACCAGATGCGGTAGCGCGCCTCGGGCTCCCAGATCGCGGTCATCGCGGGGCGGGCGTAGCGGGGGACCATTGATCGACTCCGGTGACAGGGTGCCGCTGCGGCTAGGGGGAGGGCGGCACGAAGGCAACCCGCCGACAGTTAACGTGGCGGCGCGGTGTCGAGCAGTGCCGCCACTTGCGCCGCAACGCGGCGGCCGTAGCGCAAGCTGACATGACTTTCGTCACTATAGACCAATTGGCCCTGATCGACGATCGGACACGCATCGACGCCACAGAACACGTCGGCCGGATCGAGAAAAGCTACCCGTGGATGGTCCTTCGCGAAAGCGAGAAGCACCTGGTTGATCGCATTTCCCTCGGCACGCGCGCGCGGAATTTCACGGGGACAGGCGGCGTTGAGGTATCTCCGGCACCGCGGCCAGCCGTCTGCCATCGCGGGCGACGCGGCGGGACGAGCGCCAGGCACATGGCCGATTACCACCACGCGGGTGTCCTCGGGAACCGCTAAGACAGCGCGATTGAGCCCGTTTTCGAACGACGCTCGTCCCGGGCCGCTCGCCAGGCCCACGCCGACCCGTCTATCGTCCCACAGCTCGCGATCCCATAGCTGCGCGAAAACCACCACTCGGGCCTGCCGCCCCCGCAGAAGCCCCCTGAGTTGCTCGATCAGCTCGCGGCAATGGTCGGTGTCAGGGTCATTGGGGGCAACATTGCTGACCCCGGGCAGCGACAGGCAGCCGTCATCGCTGATCAGCGCCCCGCCTCCCAGCCGCTCGGACAACGGGCGAAAGTACTGGCGCGCATGACTATCGCCATAAAGCACGAATTCGAGCGGCTCATCACCCGGCGGGATAACGACTTCATCGATGCCATCGCCCGCGAACTTAGCGCCGATTGCGCGGTCGATCGCGTCGGCGCGCGGCGTCAGCCGTTGGGCCGCGATGGCGATACCGAGCGCGGCGAATATCGCGAGGCCACCAAGGTTCACGAGCAACAGCGGGTGGCGGGAAGCCAGGATCGTGCGCTGGCGAACGGGTCGTTCGAGGAACCGGAACGACAGCCAGCCCAGTACCAGGCTGGTGACGACCATTCCCGCCAGCGCCGCCACGGGCAAGGAGCCGAACCACACGTAACTGACCAGCGCGAACAACGGCAGGTGCCATAGATACGTGCCGTACGATACCAGTCCGAGCCCCACGAGCGGCCGAGCGGCGAGCGTTCGCGCCACCGGGTCTCGACCATGCGCGAACAGCAATACGAGCATGGTCCCGGCCACCGGCAGCAGCAGCAGCGGGCCAGGGACGCGCGCGTGTTCATCGATTATCGCGAACCCGGTTACGAGCAGCGCGAGACCCGCCCAACCAGCCAGCGCCGGGCGCCGGGCGATCGGCGGCAACAGCGCGCAAGCCGCGCCCGCCATCAATTCCCACAGGCGCGTCGGCAGCAGGAAGAATGCCCATTCAGGCCGCTCGACGACGAGCCAGAAAGAGGCCGCCAGGCTCGCAGCCAGCAGCGCGCTGATTGCCGCAAGCGCGGCACGCCTGCCCGCACGCCAGATCATCCCAAGCGCAAGCGGGAAGGCGAGGTAGAACTGTTCCTCCACCGCCAGGCTCCAGGTATGCAGCAGCGGCCAGACGGAGATGTCGGGTTGGAAATAGTCCGATCGCAATGCGTACCACACGTTCGATCCGAACAGCGCGGTCGCCCCGAGGCTGCGCCCGAAATGGCGGAAGTCCTCCGCGGTCATGATCAACCACGCAGACGCCGCGCAAAAAGCCAGGACCGGCAGCAGCGCTGGAATAATCCTGCGTACGCGGCGCTCGTAAAAATCGGCGTAGCGGATGCCGCCCTCGGCAAGATCGCGCGTGAGTATCCCGGTGATGAGAAAGCCGCTGATCACGAAAAACACGTCGACGCCGATGAATCCGCCGGAAAAACCGGGCACTCCTGCGTGGAACAGAACCACCGGGAGGATGGCAATCGCGCGCAAACCGTCGATTTCGGGTCGATAGAACCGGCGGTCGCCAGCCGGCGCGCCGTTTGCCGCCGTGGCCCGACCGTCCCCTTGTACCATCGGCTTGCGGCTAGGCACCGCGCGGGGCAAAGGCAATGGCGCCCGCAGCCGTTGCCCGGAGATCACTGATGACCGAAGCGTCTGATGCGATCGGTGCGAGAATTGCCGAGCTGTGCGACTGGCGCGGCAGGACTCTGGCCGACGTCCGCAAGGCGATTCTGGCGGCTGATGATGGGATCGAGGAAACGGTCAAGTGGCGCAAGCCGAGTAACCCGGGCGGCGTTCCCGTGTGGGAAAAGGACGGAGTTCTGTGCACTGGCGAAGTCTACAAGGACAAGGTCAAGCTGACTTTCGCGAAGGGCGCGACGCTCCTCGACCCTCACGGCCTGTTCAACGCCAGCCTCGAAGGCAACACACGTCGTGCGATCGATTTGTCGGAAGGGTTCGCTTTGGATGCCCCGGCCCTGACGGCGCTGGTTCGCGAGGCAATAGGCGCAAACAGCGCTAGATAAGTCCTTTGGCCTTCAGGCTGACATGCCCCTCTCGGCCCACGATCACGTGATCGTGGACCACGATGCCGAGCAGCCGGCCCGCTTCGGCAATGCGGCGGGTGATGTCGATGTCGGCGCGGCTAGGCTCGGGATTCCCGCTCGGGTGGTTGTGTACCAGGATCAGCGCGGTGGCGCCTACATCGAGCGCCTTGCGCACCACCTCGCGCGGATGGATCGCCGCTTCGTCGACCGAGCCATCCCCGACGTGATGATCGACGATCAGCCGGTTGCGAGCGTCGAGATAGAGCACTCGTACCCTCTCGACCGTCAGGTGCGCCATATCGATCGTGAGATAATCGAGCAGCGCCTGCCAGCTGCCCAGTAACGGCTTGGCCTGCACCTCTCCGCGCGCCATGCGCCGTGCCGCCAGCGCCACTGCCTTGAGCGCTGCGGCGCCGGTCTCGCCCATTCCGGCAATTTGAGTCAGCGCGCCCGGTTCGGCGTTCAGCACCGCGTTGAGCGATCCGAAGCGATCGAGCAGAGCCTTGGCGACCGGCTTGGTGTCGCCGCGCGGATTGGCGGCGAACAGGAGGAATTCGAGCACTTCGTAATCGGCCAGCGCCTCGGCGCCGCCGGTCAGCAGCCGGGATCTCAGGCGCGCACGATGCCCCGCGGGGCCGGGCGGTTCGGCTTCAGCTTGCGGCAACCTTTCCCCCACCAGCATGTTTAACTTCGGCGCATTGCCTTTGGCTGGCCGTGCGCGCAAGTGGGGGTCGATGGAGGACGCCGAGAGCGACGTTGACCAGGCGCTGACCGCGAGCGATGCGCCGCGTCGCCGTAGGTGGCTGCGCGTCGTGCTGGGAATCACGCTGGTGCTGGTAGCGGCCCTGGCGGCAGTGTGGCTTTCGCGGGAGCGGATCGCCGGCAATTTCATCGAAGGCCAACTGCGCAAGTACGATGTCCCGGCAACTTACGCGATCGCCCGCGTCGGACCTGACAAGCAGGTTCTGACCAATATCGTGGTGGGCGATCCGCAGGCCCCCGACCTGACCGTCGAACGCGCGGAAGTCGCGATTGTCTACCGCTTGGGGACGCCGACGCTCGGTCGGATCACTCTGATCCGCCCGCGGCTGTTCGGCACGCTCAGAAACGGGGCGCTGAGCTTCGGCACGCTCGACAAGGCGCTGTTTCGCCAGACCGGCGAGCCGCCGGGCCTGCCCGAGCTGGACTTGCGCCTGGTTGACGGCCGCGGGCTGATCGAGAGCGATTATGGTGCGCTCGGGCTGAAGGTCGACGGGGTTGGCAGGCTCGATAGCGGGTTCAGAGGTGTGATCGCGCTAGCTGCGCCGCAACTCCAAGGCGGCGGATGCGCGGCGCGGGGGACGACGCTTTATGGCAAAGTCAGCACCGTCAGCGGCAAGCCCACTATCGAGGGGCCGCTGCGCTTCTCCAGTCTCGCATGCCCCTCACGCGGCGTCGTGGTGCGCGACGCCGCGCTCGCGGTGAGGGCGACGGCCGATGACGATCTGAAAGGCGTCGACGGCCAGGGTCGGCTTGAAACTCGCACGATTGCCGCCGCGGGCGCGCGCGCTAACGGTCTTACCGGATCCTTGCGGGCCACATGGCGTCATCGGGCCGTGACCGCGCGCTATTCATTGGCAGCGCGGGGCCTCGCGCTTCCCCAAGCCCGGGCCGCGCTGCTTACCGCTGAAGGAACACTGCGGACGCGCGACGGACTGGGCACCGTCGAACTCCAGTCCGATCTCGCCGGGAATGGGATTCGCATGGGGGACGGCCTCGGCCAAGCGCTAGCCGACGCTGCTCGCGCAACGGACGGCACCTTGCTTGCGCCCTTGCTCAACAAGGCGCGCGCGGCTCTGTCGCGCGAGGGCCGGGCTAGCACTCTCTTCGCACACCTCAGCATGCGGCGCGCGGGCACGGCCACCAGTCTCGTCATCCCTCAGGCGACCTTACGCGGGGGCAGCGGCGATACGCTGCTTGCGTTGTCGCGCGTCCAGATCAGTACCGCCGGGAACGCGCCCGCGCGCTTCTCGGCCAATTTGGCCGCGGGGGGCGATGGTCTCCCGCGCATCGTCGGACGGATGGAGCGCGGGCCAGGAGGGCGCGCGGTCATGCGCCTGCGGATGGCTGACTATCGGGCCGGCGACAGCGCGGTGGAGATTCCCGAGCTCGTGCTGTCTCAATCCGATAGCGGAGCGCTTGGCTTTGCCGGTCGGGCGCGCGCCAGCGGCGCGCTGCCGGGCGGCGAAACGCTCAACCTGGTATTGCCGCTTAACGGCAGCTGGTCTTCCCGAGGCGGTCTCGCCTTGTGGAGATCGTGTACTACGTTCGGCTTCGATCGCCTCGCAGTCGCCTCGCTGACGCTCGAGCGTCGGTCGCTCACGTTATGCCCCGCACGCGGCCGGCCGATCGTGCGGCAGGACGGAAGCGGCCTTCGGGTCGCCGCGGGCGCGCCCTCGCTCGATCTGGCGGGGCGGTTGGCGAACACGCCGATCCGTCTGCGCACTGGAGCGGTCGGCTTTGCCTATCCCGGTGCCTTGAGCGCTCGCGCGGTGAACGTAGCGCTTGGCCCTGCGGCCACCGCCAGCACGTTCCGCATATCGAACCTCAGCGCGACATTTGGGCGCGAAATCGCCGGGAAGTTCTCCGACGCCGACGTCCGGCTTTTCGCGGTGCCGATGAACCTGGTGAAGACTTCGGGCAGCTGGCGCTACACCGGCGGGGTACTGGGTCTTGCCGACGCCAGCTTCCGTCTGATCGACCGCGAGGCGGATGTGCGGTTCAATCCCCTGGTGGCCGAAGGCGGCACGCTGACCCTGCGCGATAACGTGATCCGCGCTGCGGCGATCCTGCGCGAACCCGCCAGCGGCCGCGAAGTGACCGGCGTTGGGATCGTTCACAATCTGGGCACCGGGATTGGCCATGCGCGCCTGACGGTGGACGATCTGCTGTTCGACCGCCAGCTCCAACCCACCACGCTGACTCCGCGCGCCAAGGGCGTGGTAGCAAATGTCAGGGGCACTTTGCGCGGAACCGGCCAGGTCGATTGGAGCGAGGGCGGCGTGACCAGCGGCGGCAGCTTCTCGAGCGATTCGCTCGATTTCGCGGCCGCGTTCGGGCCGGTGAAGGGCGCGAGCGGAACGGTCGAATTCACCGATCTGATCGGGCTCACCACCGCGCCGGGCCAGCGTATCCGCATCGCATCGGTCAACCCCGGTATCGAAGTGACCGGCGGAGAGCTGCTATTCTCCTTGCGGAACGGGCAGGTTTTCGGGGTCGAGGGCGCGACATGGCCGTTCATGGGCGGCACGCTGACGCTGCGCTCGACCAAGCTCAATCTCGGCACCAGCGAGGAACGGCGCTACATCTTCGAGATTGAAGGACTTCAGGCGGCGGAATTCGTCCAACGGATGGAACTGCCCAATATCAATGCCACCGGCACCTTCGATGGCACTCTTCCGATCGTGTTCGATACTTCCGGCAATGGGCGTATCGAAGGAGGACTGCTGATCGCCCGCCCTCCCGGAGGAAATCTGTCCTACCTCGGCGAGCTCAACCGGCACGATCTCGGCACGATGGCCAATTTCGCTTTCGACGCGCTGAGATCGCTCGACTACAAGCAGATGAGCCTGGCGATGGATGGCAGCCTGACGGGTGAGATCGTGACCCGCGTCCGATTCGACGGAGTCAAGCAAGGGGCAGGGGCCAAGCGGAACTTCCTGACCAAACGTTTCGAAAACCTGCCAATCCGCTTCAACATCAATATTCGCGCGCCGTTCTACCAGCTTATCACTTCGCTCAAGGCGATGTATGATCCGGCCTCGGTGCGCGATCCGCGTGAGGTCGGATTGCTCGACGCCCAAGGGCGCGTTTTGCAGCGCGAGGCCAGCCCGCCGCCGCCCGCGATCAAGCCCGACGACCTGATCCCAGACCAGCCGCCCGTTCAGACCTCGGAAAGCGAGAAACAGTCATGATCCGCTACGAATTGACCCGCGCCGCCAGGCTTGCGACATTGCCCGCGATGAAAGGCGGTTGCCGTACAGTCCCACTGGCAAGGGTTCTGCCGCTGGCGATGTTGGCGTCGGCCGCGCTGGGGGGGTGTGTCAACGTGACCGCACCCGACAAGCCCATCGTGATCGAGCTTAACGTCAATATCCGGCAGGAAGTGATTTACCGACTGGCCGCCGACGCGGACAGCACGATCAAAGAAAACGAGGACATTTTCTGATGAACAGCCTCTGGAAACTTACTGCCGCCGCCGGCCTCGCCGCGAGCGTAATGGTCGCCGCTCCTGCGTCCGCGCAGCGCGATCCAGCGTATGATGCAGCACGCAGCGCAGGACAGGTCGGCGAGAAGATGGACGGCTATCTAGGCGTCGTCGGCGCAAGCAATGATGAACTGCAGCGCGTGGTCAACGACATCAACATCAAGCGGCGCGCGCTCTATGCTCAGCGCGCCCAGGCCGCCCGGCCTCCGGTAACGCTTGAAGAATACGCGCTGACTGCAGGCTGCATTGCCATTTCGCGTACTCGGCCCGGTGAAAAGTACCAGGCGCCAGACGGTTCGTGGCAAACTCGCGGGGCCGGCGCGCCCATGCGCGACAGTCGCTGTCCCGCCGCTCAGTAAGTTAACGACTTTGCGAGTTTGGGCGGTGCCTGCCGCGCCGCTCGCGACAGCCTGAACTCGCTAGTACCGGGCCGGTTGACTCGGTCCAGCCCGCCCCGTAAGGGCGGCGCGTCTGCGGTCGGTACGTCTGGCCGCGCTTCCCTTTGACCCTGTGCGAGGCTGACGCTCTTCGTGGCGAACGAACCCGAAAACGCACCCATCGGTGAAGACCCGCAGCTCGATTCGCTCGAGCAGCGGATCGGCTCCGCGCGTCATTCCGAAGAGCAGCGGCTCGCCAAGGAACACGCCCCGATGCGCGATGGGCGTAGTGCTGGCGTCCAGATTGCCTCGACCATGCTTGGCTACCCCTTGGGTGGCATCATCATCGGCTGGCTTCTCGATGGGGTGTTCGACACGCGCCCGTGGATCACCATCGGACTGATGTTCCTCGCCTTTGCTGGCGCGTGCCTGCACGTCGTCCGTATCAACAAGAACCGCGCCGGTTAGGCGCCTCGAGAAGAGCTGAGAGACAAGTGGCCGCTCCCGCCAAGATCGACCCGATGCACCAGTTCCAAATCGCCCCGCTCGGCGGCGGCGAGTTGACTGGTTCTCCGTTCATGTTCACCAACTCGGCGCTGTGGATGATGGTCGTCCTAGGCGTCGTGCTCGTATTCATGTGGGGCGGGATGCGCCGCCAGCTCGTGCCGGGTCGCTGGCAGTCGGCGGTCGAGATGCTGACCGGGTTCCTCGATAACATCACCCGACAGAATATCGGTTCCGAAGGGCGCCGTTATCTTCCCTGGATCTTCACGGCATTCGTCTTCATCCTGGCAGCCAACTGGGTCAGCGCGCTGCCGCTGGCGATCGTGGGCCCGCACCCCTTCAGCGTGACCGCCCAGTTCACTGTTACCGGCGTCCTGAGCGTCGTCAGCTTTGCGATCGTGCTGGCAGTAGGTTTCTGGAAGCACGGGCTGCATTTCTTCAGCCTGTTTGTGCCCAAGGGCACGCCGTTTGTACTCAAGCTGTTGATCGCTCCTATCGAGTTCATCTCGTTTTTGGTCCGTCCTTTCAGTCTTGGTCTGCGTCCTTTCGTGGCAATGTTCGCTGGACACATTCTGCTCGAAGTGTTCGGGAATTTCGTTGTCCAGGGGCTCAACGCCGGCGGCGGCGGTTATGCGATCGCGGCGCTGTGCTTCGTATTCGTCGCATTCGTCAACGCGCTCGAACTGCTGGTCGGCGCGATCCAGGCTTTCGTGTTCGCTCTCCTGACCGCGCTGTACATCAACGACGCTGTCAATCTTCACTGATCCTTCAAGCAATTACCAATCGGAGTTAAGACAATGGAACTCGCTTCTGCTCAGGTTATCGGTGCCGGTATCGCGGCCATCGGCGTCGGCGCTGCCGCTGCCGGTGTGGGCTTCGTGTTCGGCTCGTTCCTGCAGGGCGCGCTGCGCAATCCGGCTGCTGCCAACGGCCAGACCGCGACGCTCTACATCGGTTTCGCCGCGGCCGAGCTGCTCGGCCTGATGGCGTTCGCCGTCGCTATGATCATCCTCTACGCGCGCTGATCGGGTTTCCGGCAGCTTGACGCTGCCGGACCCTCTCGACCAGGTCTTCGTGTAAAGGCGGATCAATGCCACAGCTCGCACAGCTTGCTCTCGTCTACCAGTCGCAGTGGTTCTGGCTGCTGCTGACGCTGGGCGCGATCTATTTCATCGCCGGCCGCGGGATTCTTCCCAAGGTCGAGGCGACGATCGACGCGCGCGACGCGCAGATCTCCGCCGACCTTGCCGAGGCTGAGCGATTTCGCGCCGAAGCCGATGCGGCCGAGGAGGGCTGGCGGACCAAAGTCAACGCGGTCCATGCAGAGGCTGCCTCGCAGGCGGCAACTGCCAAGGCCAAGGCCACCGCCGACGCCGACAAGCGCATTGCGACGGCGAATGCGGAGCTTGCCGCCAAGGCCGCTGCGGCCGAGGCGTCGCTCGATGCCGCTCGCACCAGTGCGCTAGCCGAGATCGAAGGCGTCGCTGCCGAAGCCGCGCGGGACATCGTCGCCAAGCTGACCGGGGCAAGTGTCACCGACGCCGCCGCCCGCAAGGCCGTCGCAGGAGCCATGAGTCGTGCTTGATCTGCTAGCTGCTGCTCACGAAGGCGCTGAACACGCCGAAGCCACGGCGTTCGGGATTCCTCCTGGCGGGTATGTCGCGCTGGCGATGATCGTGGTTATCCTGATCATGCTTTGGGCCGGTGTGCCGCGGATCATTGCCGGAGTGCTCGACCAGCGCATTGCCGGCATCCGCCAGCAGCTCGACGAGGCTAAGGCCCTCCGTGCCGAAGCCGAAGTGTTGCGCGACGAGTACCTTCGCAAGGCCGCCGCCGCGGAAGGCGACATCGAGGCGATGCGCGTTTCTGCCGAGCGCAACGCAGCCGAGATCGTCGACAAGGCCAAGGCGGACGCCGCCGCCATGATCGAGCGTCACAAGGCGTCCGCGGGTGAGAAAATAGCAGCAGCCGAGCGCAGCGCGGTCGCTGAACTGCGAAACAAGGCTGCATCGGTCGCCGCCGCCGCCGCCCGCCAGCTGATCGCGGACGCGCATGGTGAGGCCGCCGATCGCAAGCTCGCCGACGAGATCATCGCCGGAATCTAACTTTTCGGAACGTTGGCGGGGCGTCGTGCGCTTTCCTGGTGTCATCACCGGAGAAAACCATGACCGTGACCGCTATCGAGATCAATTGCAGCCTCAAGAAGACCGGCGGCAAGCCCAGCTCGACCGACGCGATGCTCGACGTCCTCGGAAAGCATTTCAGGGATGCCGGTGTCGGGATCGCCGAACGGCTGCGCATTGCCGATTACAACGTGGTGCCGGGCGTGACCTCGGACGAGGGTGAGGGTGACGACTGGCCCGCTTTGCGCGAGAAGATTCTCGCTCATGACATCCTGATATTCGGCGGTCCGATATGGATGGGCCAGATCGGTTCGATCGCCAAGCGGGTACTCGAGCGGATGGATGCATTCCTGTCCGAGACCGACGATCAGGGACGGATGCCGAGCTATTCGAAGGTCGCCGTGGCCGCGATCGTGGGCAATGAAGACGGCGCACACTGGTCGTCCTCACAGTTGTTCCAGAGCCTCAACGACACCGGCTGGACGATCCCCGCGGTGGCGGCGTGCTATTGGGTGGGCGAAGCGATGCATTCGACCGATTTCAAGGACCTGAAGGAGACGCCCGAAAAAGTGAGCAAGACCGCCAAAATGGTGGCGAGCAACGCTGCCCATCTCGCGGGTCTGCTGAAAGACAGTCCTTACCCAGGCTGAAACACCACTTTCCCGACCAGTTCGCCGGCTCCCATGGCGTCAAAACCTTCGCGCCAGCGCGATAGCGGGAGCACGCGGTCGATGACCGGGACTATCGCCCCCTCGCTGGCCAGCCGCGCAACTTGGCCAGCGATCCTGGCGCCGCGATCGGGGAAGCGGCGCGCATATTCGCCTGCCCGCACCCCGACGATGGAGAACCCCTTGATCAGTGGAATGTTGACCGCGATTTCGGGAATACGGCCGGCGACGAAGCCGACCACCAGCAGCTTGCCTCCGAAGGCCACGCAGCGGGTGCTTTCATCGAACACGTCGCCGCCGATCGGATCGTAAACCAGTTCGCACAGCGCGCCGCCGGTCAGTGCCGCCACTTGGTCGCGGAAGCGTCCGCGATTGACGATGATCGCGTCAGGTTGAACCGCGCTCCGGATACGCCCGATCTTGCTCGCATCGTGAGTGGCGGCGATCACTTTCGCGCCGCATGCACGGGCCAGGTCGCATGCTGCCAGTCCGACCCCTCCGCTCGCGCCGTGCACCAGCACCCACTGGCCGGCAGTCAGTCCGCCAAGCTCGACGAGAGCGGTGTACGCGGTGGTATAGGCAGCACCCAGCGCGGCGGCGGCGGGAAAGTCGAGCCCGGCCGGAATGGGCCGCAACGATCGGGGCGGCACCGCGGCGGACTGCGCGAAGGCGCCGGTTTTGGCGCCGCCCATAACCCGATCGCCGATTTTAAATCCGCTATCCGCATCGGCTTCGAGCACTTCGCCTGCAAGTTCCATCCCAGCCGTGAAGGGCGGCTCCGGCTTGAACTGGTACGCCCCGCGGGTCATCAGCAGGTCCGGGTAGTTGAGCGAGGCTGCGCGAACCTTGACCAGCACATCGCCCGGCTGGCGCTCGGGCGGGGTGGTATCGGCCAGGATAACCCCTGAAAGATCATCCGTCAGGCGCGCAACGCGTAGTGCTTGCATCAGCTGAAGATCGCTAGGTCGAGCGGCTCCGAATTACCGAACCACACGACATAGCGGGTGTGGTCGTCGAGGTCGTTTCCGCTCAGTCCGTGAGCAAATACCGTCAGTCCGTCGCGCCCCGCCGAAGCCCATACAGCGAATTGCGCGAACTGATCGGGCCGCATCGAAAGCTGGCAAGACCCACGCCGATGCGGGCCGACCGGCTGGGTGTGCAAGTGCCCCACCGGGCAACCGAAAGCTGCGCGCGCAGCGTCGGCCACCGCGCGCGCCCGCTCTGCCTCGTCCGGGTCGAAGTAAATGTGCGCGTGGTAGCCGCGGATTGGCATTAGCTTAGAAGTCGTCCTTCGCCTTGCGCAGCATGGCAAAAGTTTCGTGCGGCACGGTGCCGCCCCAGCGCTCGCGCAAGCTTGCGTGGTCCGCGCGCAGGAACGGGTTAGTGAGCAACTCGCGTTCAAGCTTGGTGGGTACAGTCGGCTCGTGCCGTGAGCGGCGGTCGTCGATTTCCTGAACATAGTCCTGCAAGTCGACGTTGTCCGGGTCTGCGTGGAGCGCGAACCTGGCGTTGCCCTGGGTATATTCGTGCGCGCAATAGAGCATCGTTGCAGGCGGCATCGCCTTGATCCGCTCGAGGCTCGCCCAGAACTGATCGGCCGTGCCCTCGAACATGCGGCCGCAGCCGAGCGCGAAGACGCTATCGCCGACGAATGCCACCCCGTCTTGCGCCACGTGGAAGGCGATGTGACCGTTGGTGTGTCCACCGACGTCGAACACGGCGGCCTGGTGATCGCCAAGCATGACGGTGTCGCCGTCGGCGATCACCCGGTCGATAGGTGAAATGCGCTCAACTTCTGCAGGAGCTACGATCGTGCACCCGGTGGCTTCCTTGATCGCCGCGTTGCCGCCGGCGTGGTCGGGGTGCCAGTGGGTGTTCCAGATCTGAGTGATCTGCCAGCCTTTGACCGCCGCCTCGCGCAGATAGGCATCCGCATCGGGCGTATCGATGCAGACGGTCTCCTGGCTGACTGGATCGTGGACCAGGAAGCCATAGTTGTCGGACAGACAAGGGAACTGGTGGATTTCGAGCATGAGATTAAGTTCGCCTATCGCTTCGCTGCTTGAGGCAGGAAGGTAGGCGCTGTTGCCTGTGTAGGAAAGGCCCGCCTGCTCAGATGAGCGGGCGGGCCTCCTGGTAACCTAGTGCTTTGAGCAGACGATCATTCGGCCTGCTTCTTGAGCGCTTCGCCGAGGATGTCGCCAAGCGACGCACCCGAATCCGACGAACCGTATTGCTCGACAGCCTGTTTCTCTTCCGAGATCTGGCGCGCCTTGATCGAGAAGTTGGGCTTCTTCGAGCGGTCGAAACCGATCACCATCGCATCGAGCTTGCTGCCGACCTGGAAGCGGTCGGGGCGTTGCTCGTCGCGGTCGCGGCCGAGGTCGCTGCGCTTGATGAAGCCGGTCGCACCGTCGTCGCCGACCTGCACTTCCAGTCCGCCGTCGCGCACTTCGAGCACGGTGACGGTGACGATGTCGTTCTTCTTGACGCCGCCCGCGCCACCGGCCGAAGCCGAAGCGCCGCCTGCGGCAGGTGCACCCTTCTCGAGCTGCTTCATGCCGAGGCTGATGCGCTCCTTCTCGACATCGACGTCGAGCACGACCGCCTTGACCTCTTCACCCTTGCGATGAAGCGCCAGCGCGTCCTCACCCGAGATACCCCAGGCGATGTCCGACATGTGGACCATGCCGTCGACGTCGCCGGGCAGGCCGATGAACAAGCCGAACTCAGTGGCGTTCTTGACTTCGCCTTCGACGATCGAGCCGACCGGGAACTTGTCGGCGAAATCGTCCCACGGGTTCCCATGAGCCTGCTTGAGGCCGAGGCTGATACGACGCTTGTCGCTGTCGACCTCGAGCACCACCACTTCGACTTCCTGCGAAGTGCTGACGATCTTGCCGGGGTGGACGTTCTTTTTGGTCCAGCTCATTTCGGAAACGTGGACCAGGCCTTCGATGCCGGGCTCGATTTCGACGAACGCACCGTATTCGGTGATGTTGGTCACCGTGCCGGACATCTTCATGCCGACCGGGTACTTCGCCGCGACGCCGTCCCACGGATCGCTTTCCAGCTGCTTCATGCCCAGGCTGATGCGCTGGGTTTCGGGATTGATGCGGACGATCTGCACCTTCACCGTGTCGCCGATGTTGATCACTTCGGACGGGTGGTTGACCCGCTTGTAGCTCATGTCGGTGACATGGAGCAGGCCATCGATCCCGCCGAGGTCCACGAACGCACCGTAATCGGTGATGTTCTTGACCACGCCGTCCATGATCTGGCCTTCGGTCAGCTTGTCGATCAGTTCGCTGCGCTGTTCGGCGCGGGTTTCCTCGAGCACTGCACGGCGCGAAACCACGATGTTGCCGCGGCGACGGTCCATCTTGAGGATCTGGAACGGCTGCGGCATGTCCATCAGCGGGCCGACATCGCGCACCGGGCGGATATCGACCTGGCTGCCGGGGAGGAACGCCACGGCGCCATCGAGGTCGACGGTGAAGCCACCCTTGACCCGGCCGAAGATGCGCCCATCGACGCGCTTGCCTTCGCCGAATTCGCTTTCGAGCTTGTCCCACGCGGCTTCGCGGCGGGCGCGGTCGCGACTGAGCATCGCTTCGCCGTCGGAGTTCTCGACGCGGTCGACGAACACTTCGACTTCGCTGCCGACAGTGAGCCCATGCTCGCCTTCGCCACCTTCGCCGCGGGTGAATTCCTTGAGCGCGACGCGCCCTTCGCTCTTCAGGCCGACGTCGATCACGGCCATGCCGTTTTCGATCGCGGTCACGGTGCCTTTGACGACGCGGCCTTCGAAGCCGTCTTCGCCGGCGCCGCCGAGCTGTTCATTGAGCAGCGCCTCGAAATCGGCGCGTGTGGGAGTGGCGGTTGAAGCCATCTAGAATGGTATCCTGTTCACGTTTGCTACCGGCCACCGGTTTTACCGGGGTCTTTCACCGTCTGCTCGCACCATTGCGAACCGTACGGGGCAAGAGGGCCGTTTCCTCGCATGGCCTCGTGCCGCGCGAAGGTCCTGTCGAGCTTTGCTGTCGGGACGGTCGCGCGCTTAGCCGCGAAGGGTGAAAAACGCAAGCCTGAAGAGGCGCTGCACTGAGCGAAGTGTTACACGTGTTACACTGTCCTGAGTGCAGGAACCGCTCTCGCCGCACAGCACCGTTCGGGCGGGTTCGGAGGAGCGATTTGGCGGCCATTTCGATCGTATGGCAGGCCGCCCCGATGTAGGAAAATCTAACCGCGCCGCGCGGCCTCGACAGCTTCGATTGCGGCGGAGATCGCCTGCTCGCGGGTCATCGCCGAGTTGTCGATCACGCAGGCTCCGTGCGCCACCCTGAGCGGCGCATCGGCGCGGTTGGCGTCGCGATCGTCCCGGCGGCGAATGTCGGCGGCGATGTCGGCAAGCGCGACGTCGTGACCGTGCGACCGCATTTCCTTCCACCGTCGCTCGGCGCGAGCTTCGACCGAGGCGGTGATGAAAAGCTTTACGTCGGCCTCGGGTACAATCACAGTGCCGATATCGCGCCCGTCGAGCACGGCGCCGCCCGGTTGCGTGGCGAATGCATGCTGTCGTTCGTAGAGCGCCTGGCGCACGGCCGGGTGGATCGAAACACGGCTGGCGAGCCCGCCGGTATCTTCAGTGCGGAGCTGCGGATCGTCCAGCATCAGGTCGGGAAAGCTAGTCGCGGCGAGCGCGTCGCCGGCATCTTCCGGATCGCCGCCGTCAAGGAACACCTGCCGGCCGACGGCGCGATACAGCAGCCCGGTATCGAGATGCGGCAACCCATAATGCGCCGCGAGCGCGCGAGCGATCGTGCCTTTGCCCGATGCAGTCGGGCCATCGACGGCGATGATCACCGACCGCCCGCCGAACGCAGCCTGAGCGCTTTGGCGATGCCGAACAGCGCGATGACCATCCACACGATCTCGAGCACCATCGTCGGCAAGTTGTAGTTCACCGTCAGGGATATCGCGAGCAGGGCCGCACCGACGAAGTTGACCGCGTTGAACAACAGCAGGTTCATCCGTTCCGCCCAATTGCTGTAGGCGAACGCGGCGATGATGCACGCGCTGCCGGCAAAGCCGATCAGGTCGGCGGCGAATGGCGAGATGAAGCTCATTTCAGACTTTCGAATGCGCTTCGAGCAGCGCCGTGAAATTGGGAAAACTGGTGGCGATGGGGCTTGTATCGTCGATTTCGACCCCGCTTGTCGAAACGAGCCCGGCGATGGCCATGCTCATGGCGATACGGTGGTCGAGATGCGTGACGATCCGCGCATTGGAGGTTCCGCGCAGCGGTGTGCCGCCGGTGCCATCGATTACCAGACCGTCGGGGGTTTCCTCAGTCCGGGCACCCGCGGCGGTAAGGGCTGCGGCCATTGCGGCGAGCCGGTCGCTTTCCTTGACCCGCAATTCTTCAAGGCCTCGAGTGATCGTGCGGCCCTGTGCAAGTGCTGCAGCCACAAACAAGACCGGGAATTCGTCGATCATGCTCGGCGCGATTGCCGGATCGAGGTCGATCCCCGACAGCAGCGCATGCCGCACGCGCAAGTCGGCGACCGGTTCGCCGCCGATTTCGCGTGCGTTCAGCTCTTCGATGTTCGCGCCCATCTGCCGCAGCACGGTGACAAGGCCGGCGCGGGTGGGATTGAGGCCGACGTTTTCGATCGTCAGGTCGCTGCCTTCGACCAAAGTGGCCGCCACGATGAAGAACGCCGCCGAGCTCGGGTCTCCGGGCACTTCGATCGTCTGCGGCCGCAAGTCCGCCTCGCCGCGAATTCGGATGATACGCTCTCCGGCCACTTGCTCGACTTCCAGGTCGGCGCCGAACCCTCGCAGCATCCGCTCCGAATGGTCGCGCGTCGCCACCGGCTCGATGACTGTAGTGGTCCCGGCGGTGTTGAGCCCCGCCAGGAGCACCGCGCTTTTCACTTGTGCGCTTGCGACGGGCAGGCGGTATTCAATCGGCACCGGCACGGTCGCGCCGGCCATCATCAGCGGCAACGTGCCGCCGGGGCTGGGCGTGAAGCTGGCGCCGATCCGCGATAGCGGTTCGATCACGCGGCCCATCGGGCGCCTCGACAAGCTCGCATCGCCGGTAAACGCAGCGGTGATCGCGTGGCTGGCAAGCAGTCCCATGAGCAACCGGGCGGAAGTGCCCGAATTGCCCATTTCCAGCGCGACGGCCGGTTGCAGCAGGCTGCCGACTCCCACGCCGTGGATGCGCCACTCGCCGCTCAACTTTTCAACGTGTGCGCCCATCGCCCGCATCGCACCGGCGGTCGCCATCACGTCCTCGCCTTCGAGCAAGCCGGTTACCCGCGTCTCGCCGACCGCGAGCGCGCCGAGCATCACCGCGCGGTGGCTGATCGATTTGTCTCCCGGCACGCGCAAGGTTCCGCGCAGCGGACCGGCAGGCAGGAAGCGGCGGGGGAGTGGGGTTTGAGGGTCGGTCATAGTTGCACTGGGCGCGCGGCTTTTGACAGCGGGGGTGGGCTATGGCAAGGCGCGCCCGCTCTTGATTCCGGTGTGCCGGTTACCCATCAAGTCTCCCATAATTCGGTCCTGTCCGCCGGGCAGGCAAGTTCGAGGAATTGCAATGGTCAAGCCTGAATGGGGCGCCAAGCGTCAGTGCCCCAAGTGCGGAACGCGCTTTTACGACTTGGGCAAGGACGATCCGGTAGCCTGCATCGAGTGCGGCGAGCATTGGTCGCCCGAGCCTGTGCTCAAGTCGAAGCAGCCGATCCCGTTCGAGGAAGAAAAGAAGAAGGAAGTCGAAGCCGATTCCGATCTTGGCGGTGACGATCTGGAAGACATCGACGTCGACGACGACGAGGATTCTCCCGACAATGACGTCGATCTTGGCGGCGACGACGATCTCGGCGTCACGACTACAGGCGACGACGACGTCGATGACAGCTAGCTTCAGCTAAAAACCTTGCCAAGCGCAGGCGCGGTCCATAAAGGGCGCGGCCTGCCGCAAGGCGGTAAGGCCGGCCTCCCGGGGTCGGCATGAATGCAGTGGAACGGGGCCTTAGCTCAGCTGGGAGAGCGCCTGCATGGCATGCAGGAGGTCAGCGGTTCGATCCCGCTAGGCTCCACCATTGCAACACCGCCGCGTTCGCGCGGCACAAGATAAGTCGGGGACACTCCCGCACGCTGGCTGACGAGGTTTCGTCCGCCGGCGTTTTCGGTTTTTGAAGGTAACCAGGTGATGTTCGACAACCTGTCAGATCGGCTCGGTACCGTATTCGACCGCCTGCGCGGTCGTGGGGCGCTGAACGAGGCCGAGGTGCGCGAGGCGATGCGCGAAGTGCGCGTGGCCTTGCTCGAAGCGGACGTTGCGCTCCCCGTTGCCCGCCGATTCATCGACGCGGTCACCGAACAGGCAATCGGGCAGGATGTGCTGCGATCGGTCACCCCCGGCCAGCAGGTCGTCAAGATCGTCCATGACGAACTGGTCGAGATGCTCGGCGGCGGCGACGGCGCGCAGGCCGAAGGGCTGAACCTTAACGCCAAGCCGCCAGTGGTGATCATGATGGTCGGGCTGCAAGGCTCGGGTAAGACCACCACCACCGCCAAGCTCGCGAAGTATATTCGCGAGAAGCACGGCAAGAAGGCGCTGATGGCCTCGCTCGACGTGGCGCGGCCCGCGGCGCAGGAACAGCTCGCTGTCCTCGGCACGCAAGTCGATGTGGTGACGCTGCCGATCGTCCAGGGGCAGCAACCGGTCGACATCGCGCGCCGCGCGCTCGAATCGGCGCGGCTGCAGGCGATCGATGTGCTGCTGCTCGACACCGCCGGACGCCTCCACGTCGACCAGGCGCTGATGGACGAGATGAAGGCGGTCGCCGGGGTTTCGGTCCCGACCGAAGTGCTTTTGGTGGTCGATGCGCTGACGGGCCAGGACGCGGTCAACGTCGCGCAGTCGTTCAGCGGCGAAGTGCCGTTGACCGGCGTGATCCTCACCCGGATGGACGGCGATGCGCGCGGCGGCGCGGCGCTGTCGATGCGACACGTCACCGGCAAGCCGATCAAGTTTGCCGGCACCGGTGAGAAGCTCGATGCGCTCGAGGCATTTCACCCCGGGCGGGTTGCCGACCGCATCCTCGGGATGGGCGACGTCGTCAGCCTGGTCGAGCGCGCCGCGCAGAATATCAAGGAAGAAGACGCCGAGCTGCTCGCCAAGCGCATGGCGAAAGGCCAGTTTGATCTGAATGACCTGCGCATGCAGCTGAAGCAGATGCAGAACATGGGCGGGCTGGGGATGCTCGCCGGGATGCTTCCGGGCATGAAGAAGGCTAAGGCAGCGATGGCGCAATCGGGCATGGACGACAAAGTGCTGCTCCATATGGACGCGATCATCGGTTCGATGACGGGCAAGGAGCGGGAGCGGCCCGAACTGCTGAATGCCAAGCGCAAGAAGCGCGTCGCGGCAGGTTCGGGCACAGACGTTCAGGACGTCAACAAGCTGCTCAAGATGCACCAGGAGATGGCCCGGGCGATGAAGCAGATCCGCAAGATGGGCGGGTTCAAGGGACTGGCCGCGGCGTTCGGCAAGGGCGGTCTGGGCGGTGCGCTGGGAAGCATGGGCGGAATGGGCGGGATGGGCAGCGGCGGGTCTGCTCCTCCAGCGCTCCCTGGCCTTGGTGGCGGCGCGATGCCCGCCAACCTGCAAGATTTGATGAAGAAAAAGTAATTTCAAACATTTATACTTGAAAGGTAAGACACAATGGCAATTGCAATCCGGCTTTCGCGCGGGGGCGCGAAGAAGCGGCCGTACTATCGCATCGTGGTGGCCGACAGCCGCTCGGCGCGCGACGGCAAATATCTCGAGCAGATCGGCACCTATAACCCTCTGCTCGCCAAGGACGACGAAAACCGCGTCAAGCTCGATGGCGATCGGGCGAAGCATTGGCTATCGGTCGGCGCGCAGCCTTCGGATCGCGTTGCGCGATTCCTCGATGCAGCCGGCGTCCGCGAACGCGCGGCGCGCAGTAATCCCAAGAAGGGTGAGCCGGGCGAGAACGCCAAGGAACGCGCCGAAGAGCGCGCGGCCAAGGCCGCCGCTGCTGAGGAAGCCGCCGCTGCTGCCGCTGCCGCGCCTGCTCCCGAGCCCGAGGTCGAGGAGACTCCGGTCGCTGATGAGGCCCCCGCTGCCGAGGAGGCTCCGGCCGCTGAGGAAGCGCCTGCCGCCGCCGAAGCTCCTGCTGCTGAGGAAGCTACCGCTGCAGAAGTAACCGACGCCGCTGTCGAAGCGACCGCGGCTGCGCCTGCGCCGAGTTCGGACGAGCCGGCCGAGGGTAGCGAGACGCCTGCGACCGGCGATGCCGCTGCTATCGAGTTCGACTTCTGATCAGCCGGTCGAAGGCAGTGTCGAAGCTGCTCCTGCCGACGAAACCTCGGCCGAAGACAAGACCGAGGCCTGATCGGACCAATGGACAAGCCCGTCACCCTGGCCGCCGTCAGCGGCGCGCACGGCGTGACGGGCGACGTCCGCCTCAAGTTGTTCGGGGAGGGCGTCGACGCGCTGAAGCGCTACCCTAGCTTCAACGAGGGCACGCTCACGCTGCAGATGATCCGCAGCGACAACAAGGGCGGGGCAGTCGCCCGCTTTGCCGAAGTCGCCGACCGTACGGAGGCCGAGAAGCTACGCGGAACCGTCCTTACCATCCCGCGCTCGGCGATGCCGGCGCTGGCCGAGGACGAATATTACCATGCAGACCTGCTCGGCCTGGCCGCGGTCGACCCCGATGGCGCACCGCTCGGCAAGATCGTCGGGATCGAGAACTACGGCGCAGGCGACGTGCTCGAGATCGAGGGTCTCGACGGGCGCCGGGCGATGGTGCCGATGACACGCGACGCGGTGCCCGAGTGGAACCACGCGCGCGCTATCATCGATCCGCTATACCTGGTCTGATTGATCAGGCCAGTTCGCGCGCCTGTGCTTCGTCTACCTTTTCTTCCCATTCGCGGAATTCGCTGCGGCTGAGCAGGTAGCGCCAACGCGCCTCGTCGAACGTGATCAGTTTGTCGCGCACCGCGCGGACTACTTCGGCTTTGCGTTGCTGCGACCAGTGCACTTTGTGCGACTTGGGCAGCCCCGCGCGCTTGATCGCTTCGGAAACGGTGCTGTCATAGGCGTAGGCCATCGAATTTTCTCCTTCGCCCCCTCGCGAAGCAGAATTGGGCGGGCAGAGTTAATTCCGATTTGCCGGAATTGGCTTACAACGGGTTAAGCATCCGAGCCGTGGCGCGCACGCGATGAAGCGTTTACCCGGCGCGGGATTGCCAAGCGCACCATCCCGAGGGCCGCTGCCGCAGCGGCCATGTCCGCCAGCCAGTCCAGCCACTGCGCGTCGCGGTGCAGCGCCGGGACCATCTGGAACAGCTCGATCGCCGCGCCGAAGAGCGCGAGGCCTGCAAACAGCAAGATTACCGGTCGATTGGGCCAGCCGGCTGACGCGAGCACGCCGATCGTAAAGAACGCCATCACGTGCTGGATCTTGTCACCCGGCTCCCCGGGGATTTCCGGCGGCTTGGGCAGCAACGCCATCACGAACGCAAATGCCGCGCATACGAAAAACGCGCGCCGCAGCCAGAGCTGCGTGCGCGCGCTTTCGAATAACCGCCGGATGGTCAGCCCTCGACGTGCTCGGCCAACACCGTAAGGCCGCTTTCGCCGACTTCGGCAAATCCGCCACGCACTTCGATGTTCTCCGGCGACGCGCCTTCGGTGCGGTAGACCTGGATCGCCCCGTCGCGAACGGTGCTCATCACCGGCGCATGGCCTTCGAGCACGCCGAAGTCACCCTCGGTGCCGGGAACGACGACCATGTAGACGTCTTCCGAGCGAACAAGCCTTGCCGGAGTCACGAGTTCGAAGTGGAGTGCCATAGCCTTAGGCCTCGTCGGCCATCTTCTTGGCCTTCTCGACCGCTTCGTCGATCCCGCCGACCATGTAGAACGCGCTCTCGGGCAGGTGATCGTACTCGCCGTCGACCACCGCCTTGAAGCTCTTCACGGTGTCTTCAAGCTGGACGAACTTGCCCGGGATGTTGGTGAACACCTCGGCCACGTGGAACGGCTGGCTGAGGAAGCGCTGGATCTTGCGGGCGCGCTGCACGGTCAGCTTATCTTCTTCCGACAGCTCGTCCATGCCGAGAATGGCGATGATGTCCTGCAGGCTCTTGTACTTCTGAAGCACTTCCTGGACGCGGCGGGCGGTGCGGTAATGCTCCTCGCCGACGACGCGCGGCTCGAGCACGCGGCTGGTCGAATCGAGCGGATCCACCGCGGGGTAGATGCCAAGCTCGGAAATCGCGCGGTTGAGCGTGGTGGTCGCGTCCAAGTGGGCGAAGGACGTGGCAGGCGCGGGGTCGGTCAAGTCGTCCGCGGGCACGTAGATCGCCTGCACCGAGGTGATCGAGCCCTTGTTGGTCGAGGTGATGCGTTCCTGCAGGTTGCCCATGTCGGTCGACAGGGTCGGCTGATAGCCCACTGCCGACGGAATACGGCCGAGCAGCGCCGACACTTCGGAACCGGCCTGGGTAAAGCGGAAAATGTTGTCGACGAAGAACAATACGTCCTGGCCTTCCTCGTCGCGGAAGTATTCGGCCATCGTCAGGCCCGACAGCGCGACGCGGGCGCGCGCACCCGGAGGCTCGTTCATCTGGCCGAACACGAGCGCGACCTTGGAGCCTTCCGAAGTGGCGTTGCCCTCGGCGTCCTTGGCGATAACGCCGGCGTCGAGGAATTCGTGGTAGAGATCGTTGCCTTCGCGGGTACGCTCACCGACGCCGGCGAACACCGAAACGCCGCCGTGGCCCTTGGCGATGTTGTTGATCAGTTCCTGGATCAGCACGGTCTTGCCCACGCCGGCGCCGCCGAACAGGCCGATCTTGCCGCCGCGCGCGTAAGGCGCGAGCAGGTCGATGACCTTGATCCCGGTGACGAGGATCGCGCTTTCGGTCGACTGGTCGACGAACAGCGGGGCCGATGCGTGGATCGGATTGCGCTTCTCGGCATTGACCGGGCCGCGCTCGTCGATCGGCTCGCCGATGACGTTGACGATGCGGCCGAGCGTTGCCGGGCCGACGGGGACCGAGATCTGCTGGCCGGTGTTGGTGACGCTCTGGCCACGGGTCAGACCCTCGGTCGCGTCCATCGCGATCGTGCGGACAGTGTTCTCGCCCAAGTGCTGGGCGACTTCGAGCACCAGCCGGTTGCCGTTATTGTCGGTTTCCAGCGCGGTCAGGATCGCCGGCAGCTCGCCTTCGAACGATACGTCGACGACGGCGCCGATGATCTGGCTGATGGTGCCAGTGGCGGTCTGGTTGAGCACGGGGGCGGTGGCCATTTTCTATTCCTTGCCTTCGTTGCTTAAAGCGCTTCGGCGCCAGCGATAATTTCAATCAATTCGGTCGTGATCGCGGCCTGGCGGCTGCGGTTGTATTGAATGGTCAGCTTGTTGATCAGGTCGCCAGCGTTGCGCGTGGCGTTGTCCATCGCGGTCATCGACGCGCCTTGCTCCGACGCCTGGTTCTCGAGCAGCGCGCCGAACACCTGGGTCTTGAGGTAGCGCGGCAGCAGCTCGGCGAGGATTTCCTCCTCGTCGGGCTCGTACTCGACCGCGGCCTGGCTGGAGGTGGCGATTTCCGGCGCGGGGACCGGGATAATCTGCAACCGGGTCGGCTCCTGCGTCAAAGCCGACTTGAAGCGCGAATAGAACAGGTGCGCGACGTCGAACTTGCCGGCATCGTACATCTCCATCAGTTCGGCCACGATACGCTCCGCCTCGGCGTAGCCGGGCTCGCGCACGTCGGTGGTGTCGAACATCTGGGCGATGTTGTTGGGGTGAACGCGGCGGATCGGCGCGCGGCCCTTGCGGCCGACGAGGTAGAAGTCGACGTCCTTGCCTTCGGCGCGCAGCTCGCGCGCCTTGAGCAGCGCAGCACGCACGATGTTCGAATTGAACGCGCCGGCAAGGCCCTTGTCGGAATTGGCGACAACCAGCAGGTGGCGCTGATCCTTGCCGGTCCCGGCGAACAGCTTCGGCGCGCCTTCGTGGCCCGCGACCTTGCTCGCGAGCGAGGCCATGACGTTGCCCAGCCGCTCGGCATAAGGACGCGCGGCCTCGGCCGACGCCTGCGCCTTACGCAGCTTCGCGGCGGCGACCATCTGTTTGGCCTTGGTGATCTTCTGGGTCGACTTGACCGAGTTGATCCGACCTTTGAGTTCCTTAAGCGAGGCCATTTCGGCTCCCTGGTTGTCTCGTCAGGCTCAGGCGTACTGCTTGCCGAACGATTCGAGCGCTTCGGCCACCTTGTCGCGCGTACTGTTCTCGAACGCGCGGCTGTCGCGGATCTCGGTCAGGACGTCGGCATGTTCGCTGCGCATGAAGCTGAGCATTTGCGCTTCGTA